>NZ_JACIGE010000008.1:138642-200267 GCF_014197755.1 Rhodocyclus tenuis
GTCGATCAACGGTACGACAGACAGCATCCGGGTACAGAGCTGGGTGAGCAACACGGCTGTTCGCGTCGAGCGCATTGAGTTCGCCGACGGCACCGTCTGGGACACCAGCGTGATGCTCAAGGCACCGATGCTAACCCTGGCACCTGTCCTTGGTACTATGAACGCCGACACGATGCAGGGCACGACCGGCATCGATTGGCTCAACGGCCTCGAAGGTGCCGATACCATGACCGGTGGTGCGGGCAATGATGTTTATGTAGTGGATAACGCCGGTGACCTCGTGGCCGAGAATGCCAACGAAGGAGCAGACGAAGTCCGCTCCAGTATTTCCTACACACTGACCAGCACACTGGAAAACCTCACTCTCACAGGCACGGAAGCGACCACCGGAACCGGAACTGCGGGTGACAACGTTCTGACCGGCAACAGCGCAGCCAATACCCTGACCGGCCTGGCCGGCAACGATACCCTCGATGGCTGGCTAGGTTCCGATACCCTAGTGGGCGGAACCGGTAACGACACCTATGTGGTCGACAACATTGGCGATGTCGTTGTTGAAAATGCCGGTGAAGGTACGGATACCGTTCAATCCAGCATCACCTACACCCTGTGTGACAACCTGGAAAACCTGACCCTGATTGGCACTGATGCAATCAATGGTACTGGCAATTCGCTGGATAACATCCTGATCGGTAACGCCTCGGGTAACACGCTAACCGGCGGAGTGGGCAACGACACCCTCGACGGTGGTGCAGGTGCTGACAACCTGCTTGGTGGCATAGGTAACGACGCCTACATGGTCGAAAATGTCGGCGATATTGTTGTTGAAAATGCTGGAGAAGGAACGGACACCGTGCAATCCAGCATCACCTACACGCTTGGCGACAACCTGGAAAACCTGACCCTGACCGGAACATCATCCATCAATGGGACAGGCAATGCCCTGGCTAACATCCTGACCGGCAACAGCTACGCCAACATTCTGAATGGCGGCACAGGCGCCGATACGATGGCGGGCGGCGGTGGAGACGATACCTACCTGGTCGACAACGTTGGCGATGTCATCGTGGAAAACTCAGGGGCTGGCTCGGATTGGGTGCAAGTCGGTTTCGACTATACCTTGGGCGCCAACGTCGAGAATCTGTTGCTGACTGGCTCAGCCAACTTGAACGGCTCCGGCAACGCGCTGGACAACATCCTCACCGGGAATGCCGGTGCGAATACCCTTTCGGGCGGCACAGGCAACGATACGCTGGATGGTGGAGCCGGAGCCGACACGCTGATCGGCGGTGCCGGGAACGACACCTATATCCTCGACGTCCCCGCTGATGCTGATGTCGTGATCGAGAATGCCGGAGAAGGAATAGATATCATCAAGGCATCGTTCTCGTATGTTCTGGCGAGCAACCTTGAGAACCTGACCCTGACTGGCACCGTTGCCACCAATGGAACCGGCAATGCACTGGACAACGTGCTTGTCGGCAACGCACTGGCCAATACGTTCAGCGGGGGCAGCGGCAACGATACCCTTGATGGCGGCACAGGCGCGGACAACTTGATCGGTGGTGTCGGCAATGACACTTATGTGGTCGATAACGCAGGGGATGTCGTTGTCGAAAACGCCGGTGAAGGCGTCGATATCGTTCAGTCGAGTATCAGCTACGTTCTCTGTAACAATGTCGAGAATCTTACGCTGACCGGTTACAGCGCCATCAACGGTACCGGTAATACCCTGGACAATGTGTTGACCGGCAACAGCTATAACAACGTACTGACGGGTGGCGCCGGAAACGACACCCTCAATGGCGGCAGCGGCTACGACACAATGATCGGCGGTGCCGGTGACGACATTTACTACGTCGATAGCACATCCGATATCGTGACTGAATTGGCAGGAGAGGGGGTCGATGTCGTCAATACGACCGTGACGCTGACTCTGGCAGCCAATGCAGAGGCACTCGTGCTGACCAATGGATATGGCAGTCTTAATGGCAATGGCAACGATCTAGGCAACCTGATCCGTGGCAATAACTACGCTAATACCCTGACAGGTGGCGCCGGTAACGACATTCTCGAAGGTGGCGATGGCAATGACATTCTCACCGATACGTCCGGGACAGCCTTGTTCAATGGTGGTTGGGGTGCGGATACCATGACCGGCGGTGCTAGCGCGGAAATCTTCCTTGGTGGCCAAGGCAACGATATCTACACCACGGCTGGCGGCAACGACATCATCCTGTTCAACAAGGGCGATGGCCAAGACTCCTTTGCCACGGGCGGCACCGGTAGCGACGTCATCTCCCTGGGCGGCGGCATCACCTATGCCGATCTGACCTTCACCAAGGCCACCAACGATCTCGTGCTCAAGATCGGCTCGACCGACCAGATTACCTTCAAGGACTGGTATGCGGCGACCCCGTCGAAGCCGGTTGCCAAGCTGCAGGTGATGGCCGAAGCCATGGCTGGATTTGTGCAAGGCGGTAGCGATCCTTTGAAAGACCAGAAGGTCGAGAACTTCGACTTTGCCGGTCTGGCAGTCGCCTTCGACGCCGCTTTGGCTGCCACTCCCAGCCTGACCAGTTGGGCGCTGACCAATGCCTTGGCCAGCTTCCAGTTGGCTGGTTCCGATACAACTGCGCTGGGTGGCGATCTGGCTTACCAGTACGGCAAGAGCGGGACGCTGGCCGGTATCGGGGTGACACCCGCTCTGGCCACCTTGTCGGATGCCAATCTGAGCACCAACGCCCAGCCCCTGACTCCGCTGGCAGGCTTGCAGACCGGCTCGGTACGTCTGTCGTAAGAGCTGCGCCTAGGACAAGGGCGGCGGCAGCGCCGCCCTTGTCCTTCACTCATTTGAAACACATCCGATGAAATCGATGTTCCCCACGAACGAAGTCGATCCCCTCGATTTCTCGCCACCCCTGTTGCGTCTTCAGGACGCCCCGCCCAATCCCCTCGGCCGCAAGGTGTTGTGGCTACTGCTCAGCCTCCTGGCTGCGTTGTTACTCTGGGCCTTTCTCGGCCGCCTCGACATCGTGGCCGTCGCCGAAGGCAAGCTCATCCCCGAAAGCTACGTCAAGATCGTCCAGCCGGCCGAATCGGGTATCGTCAAGGACATCCTGGTCCGGGAAGGGCAAAGCGTCAAAGCCGGTCAGGTATTAATGCGCATGGATGCATTGATCAGCGAAGCCGATACCAAATCCATCGATGCCGACTACCAGCGCAAGCGCCTGGCACTACGTCGGATACAGGCTGAATTGTCGGGCACCCCGTTCAAGACGGAAGCCAGCGACCCATCCGACCTGGCCCAAGAGATCAATGCCCAATACCGGGCCAATCGTACATCCTTCGAGGCGGCCCTCGCCGAAGAGCGCTCCCGGCTGAGCAAGGCCAAACAGGAATTGGCCGCTGCCGAGCAGATCAAACGCAAACTCGAAGACACCTTGCCGCATTACCGGGAGCAGGACAAAGCCTACGAGAAGCTAGTCAAGGATGGCTATGCCAGTTCACTGATGGGCAGCGACAAGAAACGCGAACGAGTCGAAAAAGAACAGGAACTGCAAACTCAAGCCTTCGTCATCGAGTCGGCCAGAGCCAGCATGCTCCAATCGGAGAAGAAGTTGGCCCAGATCGATTCCGACTATCGCCGGCAACTTCATGCTGAGCGCAATGACATTCAAGGGCAATTCGACAAACTGGCGCAGGAAGTAACCAAGCAGGCGCACAAGCAGGATTTGCTTGAACTCAAGGCACCACAGGCTGGGGTGGTGAAGGATCTCGCCACCCATACTACCGGTACCGTCGTCCAACCCGGTACCGTATTGCTGACACTGGTACCGCAAGATGAAATCCTGCGCGCCGAGGTTTGGGTCAGTAATGAAGACATCGGCTTTGTACGCCAGGGGCAGCCGGTCAAACTTAAGTTCGCGGCTTTCCCGTTCCAGAAATACGGCATGGTCGAAGGCACGGTCGAACATGTCAGTGCCGATGCGGCCGACAACAATACCGGCAACGGCAACACCCAGACCGATCCCGCGAAGAAGAACCCGCTACACTACAAGGCGCTCGTTGCGCTCAAGCAGATGAGTCTGGAGATGGACGAGAAGCTTTTCTCTCTCTCGGCCGGGATGCAGACCAATGCTGAGATCAAACTGGGTGACCGGACGGTGATGGAGTATCTGCTCTCACCGGTGAGGAAGGCTTGGCATGAGGCGGGGCGGGAGCGGTAGTTCAACTCAAGATCGATCTAACTCTGCCGCGCTCCGCTCGTCGCCTGGCTCGTTCGGCTTCGCCGATCCGAGACCACGGAAAGTACTGATTGGAACCCAACTATAAAGTTTCCAACGACGATGTCCCTGGAGCTCGCCCGGTCAGGTCGAATGCGATTGCCTGGTCAACCCCGATGAGAATTGGTGGTCTGGTCAGTGCGATTCTGCACTTTTCAACTTGATGCGTTAGATTGAGTCGCCCCGGAAATCGCGGAGGCCATTTGGTTTGAGTCAGGCGGTGATGGCCTGCTCGCGGTGACTGCGGTAGTAGAGTGCCTCAGCTTCGGCAGGAGGGATATAGCCGATGGGCTCAAGCAATCGATGATGATTGAACCATGAGACCCATTCGAGCGTGGCGAGCTCGACGGATTCCTTGTTCTTCCATGGCCCACGGCGGTGAATCACCTCGGCCTTGTACAGGCCGTTGATGGTCTCGGCCAGCGCGTTGTCGTAGCTGTCGCCCTTGCTGCCCACCGAAGGTTCGATGCCGGCTTGCGCCAGGCGCTCGGAGTAGCGGATCGAGACGTACTGCGCGCCGCGGTCGCTGTGGTGGATCAGCGTGTTGCGGTCCGGCTGTCGGGCATACAGCGCCTGCTCCAGCGCATCGAGAACGAAATCGGTGTGCATGCTGCAGCTGACCCGCCAGCCGACGATGAAGCGCGCGAACACATCGATGACGAAGGCGACATAGACGAAGCCCTGCCAGGTCGAGACGTAGGTGAAATCGGAAACCCACAACGGGTTGGGCCGGACGGCAGCGAACTGGCGATTGACCCGATCCAGTGGGCACGGAGCAGACGGGTCGGGGCGCGTGGTGCGCACCGGCTTGCCCCGCATCGCGCCACGCAAGCCTTGCCGACGCATGAGCCGCTCGACCGTGCAGCGGGCGACCGGGATGCCTTCGCGATTGAGTTGCCGCCACACCTTGTCGGCGCCATAGACCTGAAGGTTGACCTGCCAGACACGTTCGACCTGTTCACCCAACACTTCGTCACGCCGGTCCCGCACGCAGCGAAGTTCCGGATGGCGTCGTCGTGCGGCATGGCGCCGATACGCGGACGGGGCAACCTGCAAGGCTTTGCAGATCGGCTCGACCCCGAGACGTTCCCGGTGTTCGTCGATGAAGGCCCTCACGATTCGAAGCGGCGGTCGAGCTCCGCCTGGGCGAAAAACGCGCTTGCCAGCCGCAGGCAGGATCTTGTTGGCCTTCTTCAGCTCGCGATTCTCGCGTTCCAGTGCCTTGATGCGCGCCGCGTCGGCGCTGGTCACACCGTCGCGCTGGCCAGTATCACGCTCGAACTGGCGCACCCAGTTGCACTGCGTTTGCGCGCTGCAACCAATCTTGGCAGCGATCGATTCGATGGCCGCCCACTGTGACCCGTAATCGCCTCGCGACTCGAACACCATGCGCACGGCGCGCTCACGAACTTCTGGGGAGTACTTCGTCGGTTTCTGTCTCATCATGGCTCCATCTTCTCAAAGACTGGAGCCTCCGCAAAACCCGGGGCGATTCAATCGAATGACCGGTGTCAAGGCTGAAACTTTCGGCACTGGCCGTCGCACTGCAATGACCGGTCTTCGTTGGTCACCACCATTTAGCCCCCCGATCGAAACTGACTGAGTTCTGCCTAAAGCGGACTCCCTCAGTTGCTGCTGTGAGTGACTGCTTTGGCCGACGACCTACCAGTTGCCAAAACCTGTGTCGAGTCAAGGAGTGGATCAATTTGATCCGGTCAGGCCGACGCGATTTTTCATCAATACGCCACAGTAAAAATGTTGCGTGTCGTCGAACATCCTGAATATGGGAATAGAGGCAATGCGCAACATTTTTATAGGATTACATAAGTCGTGAAAATGCAGGTCGACCAGCATCCGCGGATCCGGATGCTCGCGGCGCTCCGCGCACTCCTTTTCGTACATCGCCCTGGCGCGTTTCACCGCGCGGATGAATCCAATTTTCAGTGCGTTGGCCGATGTGCGGAAAACCGGACCTTTCGGTAGTGGCTTGACGTTGCTCCCGTCGTCGCTGGAGCCCTCCTTGAGCGCCCGCAAAATCGCGACAGCAGCACTGGACAGCGGGACTGCTCTGGCGCTGCCGTTTTTCGTCAGCGGCAGCCGAGCGACACGGTTTTGCAGATCGACATTTTCCCAGAGGAGATCAGCAATTTCGCCCTGGCGCATCGCGGTCGCCAGTGCAAATTCGACGGCCGGACGCAAGAACTGGGACTGCGCGCCACCGGCGAACTTGCCGGCGGTCCGTGCTTGTGGCGCGCACGCGGCGAGCAATCGCGCCTCCTCGTCGTCAATAAACGACCTGTCCCTGGCATTAGCAGCGACGGGCTTGCGCACCGCTGAGAGCGGGTTTTGCAAGCCTTCCATCCCCCATTCCCGCCGTGCTGTTGTGAATAGGTGGGAGACCAAGGCTAGCTCTATCTGGACCGTCGACGCCGCGACGCCAGCTTTCAGGCGGGCGTCGCGGTACGCTGCGAAGTCGGATCCCCGCAAGGCTGCAAGGCTTTTGCAGGCCAACTTCTGTGCCTGCCAGGCCGCAATGCGGTACGCCTCGACGTCCTTCCCGCGTTTTGTGACGGTCACTTCGCGTTCGTAGCGGTCGAGTGCCGCGTGCAGCGTCATCTCTTCGGCTTCGCGCATGTCGACGAAAACAGATCTATCCATCTTCGACTCGACATCGCGAGCCCATGCCTCAGCATCTTTCTTGGTGGCAAATGTCCGACTCTGCGTTGGGTGTCCTTTTCGGCGTATTTTTGCCTGCCAATACCCCGATTCTCGCTGCTCGAAGGTCGCCATCGTCGTTTTCCTAGTGTCCCCGTTTTGTCCCGGAGTGCCGTTTTATTTATTATAAATCACCGTTTAAGCGTTGCAAATGCTGGTGATTTAATTGTTTGGTATTTTTTATTGTGATTCCAGGTGTCACCGGTTCGATCCCGGTATGTCGCCCCAAGCCTGACCCCGCAGCCTCACGGCTGCGGGGTTTTTTTCGCCCTTCCCTGTCGCGCGGCATGCGGCGGTGCGCGGTGGTCCGGTTATAATCGCGCAGCCTTTTCGATCAATCCGGCATGTTCCGATGCGAGGCGGTTGATGCAAGCTGACAACGAGTTTCGCCGTGTGGCACCGAGTTTGACGCTGTTGCGCAATATCCCGATCTTCAACGGTGTTGCCGATGCACAACTGGCAGAGATTGCGCGCATTGCCCGGCAGCGCAAGGTGCCGCGCAGTACGATCATCGTTCGCGCCGGCGAGGCCACCGATGCCTTGTATGTGCTCGTCAGTGGTGGCGCGAAGGTGTGCAACAGCGACGCCGAAGGGCGCGAAGTCATCCTGACGCTGCTGGGCCCCGGCGAATTCTTCGGCGAAATGGGTCTGATCGACGACAGTCCGCGTTCTGCCGATGTCGTCGCCGAACAGCCCTGCGAGTTGCTGGTCATCGCCAAGGCGGATTTCAAGCGCTGTCTTGCCGCCGATTCGGATATCGCGCTGAACATCATGAAAAGCCTGGTGCGTCGCTTGCGGCAGGCGGATCGCAAGATCGAGAGTCTGGCGCTGATGGACGTTTACGGCCGTGTTGCCAAGTTGCTGCTTGATTTTTCAGAGCTGGAGTCCGGTGTTCGCGTCATCCGGCGCAAGGTGACCAAGCAGGATATGGCGAAGATGATCGGCGCTTCACGCGAGATGGTCAGTCGGGTGATGAAGGATCTGGAGATCGCCGGCTATATCCGCGTCGAACCGGGGCGTATCGTTCTCAACGCCGACTGAGCGCAGACCGGCCGGGATCGGCCGGCTATAATCGGTTCCTTGTTGGTGTAGGCAGTTGCCGGTTGTCGTTGCGCTCCGGCGAGCGGCCTACTGCCTCCTTGTCTTTTTCCGGGAACCCCGATCTAAGCTGCCGATGGCTTCGTCCTCAAGGAATTCAAAGCGTACCGAAGCGGCACCTCCCAGCCCGTTGCCGGAGAAGATCGTGCTGGTGCTGCAGGAGTCGCGCTGGCTGGCGCTGGTGGCGCTGGCTGCCTTCATCGCGCTCGCCCTGTGGGGTTACGACCGCGGCGATCCGGGCTGGTCGCACGCGGCGCCGCTGACGAGCCTGCACAATCCGACAGGACGTGCCGGTGCCTGGCTGGCCGACCTGCTGCTCTACCTGTTCGGTGTTTCCGCCTGGTGGTGGATCTTCCTGTTTGTCGTGCTGGTCTGGCGAGGCTACCGCCGCCTCGACGGTTTGCGCAGCGCCGACCGGCGGCCGTTGCTGATCGCACTGGGAGGCTTTGCCGTCGTTCTCGTCGCCAGCTGCGCGCTTGAGTCGCTGCGTTTCCACTCGCTGCAGGTGGCGCTGCCGCTGGCGCCCGGCGGCATGCTCGGGATCGAGGTGGGCACTGCGGCAGCCCATTATCTGGGCTATACCGGCGCCACCCTGGCGCTGGTTGCAGCTTTCTTCGTCAGCTGGAGCCTATTCACCGGCATGTCCTGGCTCAACGCCGCCGAGCGTTTCGGCGCGCTGCTCGAATTGGGCTTCTTTGGTATTCGCGACGCGATCGAACGCTGGCGCGACCGGCGTATCGGCCGCGAAACGGCGCGCAGCCGCGAAGCCGTCGTCGAAGTCGAGAAGAAGCGCGTCGAGACTCACGAGCCGGTCTATATCGACAGCACGCCGCCGCCACCGCCGCCGGTTTCGGCCAAGGTCGAGAAGCGTATCGAACGTGAGCGGCAGGTGCCGCTGTTCCCCGAGGCGATCATCGGAGGTCTGCTGCCGCCGCTGCATCTGCTCGAACCGGCGCCGGCGCAGACCGAACGCCCGGGGGCCGATACGCTCGAATTCACTTCGCGGCTGATCGAGCGCAAACTGGCCGACTTCGGCGTCATCGTGCAGGTGCTGGCCGCGTATCCGGGGCCGGTGATCACGCGTTACGAGATTGATCCCGCGGTCGGCGTGAAGGGCGCGCAGATCGTCAACCTGGCCAAGGATCTGGCGCGTTCGCTGTCGCTGGTGTCGATCCGCGTCGTCGAGACGGTGCCGGGCAAGTCGTGCATGGCGCTCGAACTGCCCAATCCGCGCCGGCAGATGGTCCGTCTGTCGGAAATCATCTCGAGCAAGGCTTACCACGATCAGGTGTCGCCACTGACGATCACGCTCGGCAAGGACATCGGCGGCCAGCCGGTGGTTGTCGATCTGGCCAAGATGCCGCACGTACTGGTCGCCGGCACCACCGGCTCGGGCAAGTCGGTCGGCATCAACGCGATGATCCTGTCCTTGCTTTACAAGTCCGAACCCGACCGCGTCCGTCTGATCCTGGTCGACCCGAAGATGCTCGAACTGTCGATCTACGAGGGCATCCCGCACCTGCTGGCGCCGGTGGTTGTCGACATGAAGCAGGCAGCCAACGCGCTGTCGTGGTGCGTGGCCGAGATGGAGCGGCGCTACAAACTGATGTCGGCGATGGGCGTGCGCAATATCGCCGGCCTCAACCTGCGCATTCGCGAGGCGGAGAAGGCTGGCGAAAAGCTGCCCAACCCGCTGTCGCTGACGCCGGAAACGCCCGAGCCGCTGACGGCGATGCCGTTCATCGTCGTCGTCATCGACGAACTGGCCGACCTGATGATGGTCGCCGGCAAGAAGGTCGAGGAACTGATCGCCCGGCTGGCGCAGAAGGCCCGCGCCTCGGGTATTCACCTCGTGCTGGCAACGCAGCGGCCGTCGGTCGACGTCATCACCGGCCTGATCAAGGCCAATATTCCGACGCGGATTTCCTTCCAGGTGTCGTCGAAGATCGATTCGCGCACCATCCTCGATCAGATGGGTGCCGAGGCGCTGCTCGGTCAGGGTGACATGCTCTATCTGGCGCCGGGAACCGGCTATCCGACGCGCGTGCATGGCGCCTTCGTCGCCGACGAGGAGGTGCATCACGTCGTCGATTACCTGAAGAAGGCCGGACCGCCCGATTACGTTGACGGCGTGCTCAACGGCGCCGGACTCGACGACGATGGCGAGGGCGGCGAGGGCGGCACCGGGGGCGGCGATGCCGGTGATGCCGAGGCTGACCCGCTTTACGACCAGGCGGTCGAGGTGGTGCTGAAGAACCGGCGGGCGTCGATTTCGCTGGTGCAGCGGCATCTGCGCATCGGTTACAACCGTTCGGCGCGGTTGATCGAAGCGATGGAAAAGGCCGGCCTGGTGTCGGCAATGGATGGGCGCGGCGGCCGCGAAGTGCTGGCGCGCAGAACGGAGGAGTAATGCAGTTGCGCAGATTTCTGGCCCTTGGCGTGTTCGCCGCCGGCCTGCTCGGTTTTGCCGCCGGTGCACAGGCCGCGGCAATCGACAAGTTGCACCAGTTTCTCGATTCGACGAAAAGCATGCGTGCGGATTTCACACAGCAGGTCGTCTCGCGTGATGGCCGCAGCCGGCAGCAGTCGTCGGGCGTGATGATGTTTGCGCGGCCGGGCAAGTTCCGCTGGCAGATCGACAAGCCCTATGCCCAATTGCTCGTCGGCGACGGCACGCGCGTCTGGATGCACGACCCCGATCTGCGGCAGGTGACCGTCCGCCGCATGGGCGACGCGCTCGGCAGCACACCGGCGGCGCTGCTCGCAGGTGAGGGCGTGCTGGAGAAGCGCTTTGCGCTCAAGGAAGCTGGCACGACGGATGGACTGGAATGGGTCGAAGCGACACCGCTCGCCGCCGACAGCGGTTTCGACCGCCTGCGCATCGGCTTTGCCGGCAACGATCTGCGCGCGATGGAGCTGTTCGACAACTTCGGGCAGACGACACAACTGCGCTTCTTCCGCTTTGAACGCAATCCGGCGCTGGCGCCGACGCTGTTCCGCTTCAGCGCGCCGCCGGGCAACGACGTCATCGGCGACTGAAGCCTTGAGCGACGAAGCCAGCGACCTCTTCGGGCAGTCACCGGCGGCGGCCAAGGCCGCCGCGGCGGGCGTTGCTGCGGAAAAATCTCCCGAGCTGGCGCCGCTCGCCGAGTTGCTGCGTCCGCAGACGCTCGACGAGGTGATCGGTCAGCAGCATCTGCTCGGCCCGGGCAAGCCCTTGCGTCTCGCCTTCAGTTCGGGCAAGCCGCATTCGCTGATCCTGTGGGGACCGCCGGGGGTCGGCAAGACGACGTTGGCGCGGCTGATGGCCAAGTCCTTCGAAGCCGATTTCATCGCGCTGTCGGCGGTTTTTTCCGGCGTCAAGGATATCCGCGAGGCGCTGGTGGCGGCCGAGACGGCGCGTGCGCGCAGCGGACGGCGAACGATCCTGTTTGTCGACGAAGTGCATCGCTTCAACAAGGGGCAGCAGGACGCTTTTCTACCCTACGTCGAGGCCGGGCTTATCACATTCGTCGGCGCGACAACCGAGAACCCCTCGTTCGAGGTCAATTCCGCCTTGTTGTCACGGGCTGCCGTCTATGTGCTCAATCCTCTGTCAGAGGACGAACTCGGCGAGCTTTTCTCGCGCGCCTGTCGTCTTGCCTTGCCCGGATTGGTATTTGCCGAAGAGGCGCGTTCCCGTCTGATCGGTTTCGCCGACGGCGATGCGCGCCGCCTGATCAACGTGCTCGAACAGACGCGGACGGCGGCGCAGACGGCGGCCATCAACAAGATTGACGGCGCTTTCGTCGACAACACGCTGGCGCAGAGCCTGCGTCGCTTCGACAAGGGCGGCGAGGCGTTCTACGACCAGATCTCGGCACTGCATAAATCGGTGCGCGGTTCGAACCCAGATGCGGCGCTGTACTGGTTCTGCCGCATGCTCGACGGTGGCGCCGACCCGCGTTACCTCGCGCGCCGGCTGGTACGCATGGCCTGGGAAGATATCGGTCTGGCCGATCCGCGCGCAGCGCAGCTGGCGCTTGCCGCCGCCGAGACCTACGAGCGCCTCGGCTCGCCCGAGGGCGAGCTGGCGCTGGCCGAGGTGGTCATCTATCTGGCGATGGCGGCGAAATCGAATGCGGCCTACGTCGCTTATAATGCCGCCCGCGCCTTCATCGGCAAGGACGGTTCGCGACCGGTGCCGCTGCACCTGCGCAACGCACCGACGCGGCTGATGAAGGATCTCGGCTACGGCAAGGACTACCGCTACGCGCACGACGAGGCGGACGCCTATGCCGCTGGCGAAAACTACTTCCCCGAAGGCATGCCGCCGAGCGAATGGTATCGCCCGAGCGATCGCGGGCTGGAAATACGTATCGGCGAGAAACTCGTGCAGCTGCGCGAACTCGACCGGCAGGCAAGACACAAGGACTGATCATGCTCGACATTCAACTGCTCAGAAACAAGCTCGACGAGGTTGCCTCCCGTCTGGCAACCCGCGGCAAGGACTGGGATTTCAGCGACTTCGTCGCCCTCGAAAACGAGCGCAAGTCGCTGCAGGCACGCACACAGGAGCTGCAGGCGCGGCGTAACGCGATTTCCAAGGAGATCGGCCAGTGCAAGGCCAAGGGCGGCGACGCGTCGGCATTGATGGCCGAAGTGGCGGCGCTGAAAGCCGAGCTCGAAGCCAGCGAAGCGCGCCTCACTGAACTGCTGCCGCAGCTCGACGCCATCGTCGCCGCCATTCCCAATCTGCCGCATCCGAGCGTTCCGGTCGGCCGCAGCGAGCAGGACAACGTCGAAGTGCATCGCTGGGGAACGCCGCGCGCCTTCGATTTTCCGGTCAAGGATCACGTCGATCTCGGCGAAGCGCTCGGCCAGCTCGACTTCGCCACGGCGGTGAAGATCACCGGTGCGCGCTTCTCGCTGCTCAAGGGACCGCTGGCGCGTCTGCACCGCGCGCTCGCGCAGTTCATGCTTGACGTGCACACGCAGGAGCATGGCTATACTGAGCTCTACGCGCCGTATCTGGTGAATTCCGCCAGCCTGTTCGGAACCGGTCAGCTGCCCAAGTTCGAGGAGGATCTGTTCCGCGTGCCGCGGCAGAAGGCGGCGGGAGCTGAGGGCGAAGAGGCAGGCGAGGGCGAACCGCTCTATCTCATCCCGACGGCGGAAGTGCCGGTGACGAACATCGTGCGTGGCGAAATCCTCGCACGCGAAGCGCTGCCGCTGAAGTTCGTCTGCCACACGCCGTGCTTTCGCTCCGAAGCCGGTTCCTATGGCCGCGATACGCGCGGCATGATCCGTCAGCACCAGTTCGACAAGGTCGAGCTGGTGCAGGTGGTGACTCCCGAGCAGTCGGAAGCAGCGCACGAGGCACTGACCCGCCACGCCGAGATCATCCTCGAGCGCCTTGAGCTGCCTTACCGCCGTGTCCTGCTGTGCACCGGCGACATGGGTTTCTCGTCGGCGAAAACCTACGATCTCGAAGTCTGGCTGCCGGCGCAGAACACCTACCGCGAGATTTCCTCGTGCTCGAGCTTCGATTCCTTCCAGGCGCGGCGCATGCAGGCGCGTTTCCGCAGCGAGAAGAGCAAGCCGGAACTGGTGCACACGCTCAACGGTTCGGGGCTGGCCGTCGGTCGCACGCTGGTGGCGATTCTCGAGAACTGCCAGAACGCCGACGGCAGCATCAGCGTGCCGGCTGCCTTGCGTCCCTATCTCGGCGGCTGCGAGCGTATCGGCGCCTGAGTTGTCCGTTTGCGCTTGCGCGCCGACGGGGATCGCTGATCAGCGTCGGCGCAGCGGCGTTCCGCCGGCAGCGACAGCGGCTCCGGGCTGAAGCCTAGGGCACGCGCAGCGTCGGGCCGTCGCTGTCGAGTTCGGCTTCCGGCATGTCGAGCGAGCGCGACGGACGTTCGTGACGGGCGAGGATGTCGGCGTAAATGCGAACGTTCTCGACCAGAATCACCGCCTCGCCGCCGCGCGCCTTGCCCGACTTCAAACGGCGGTAAATTTCCGGGCGCGACAGCTGCGGCAGTACCTTCTTCATTTCGTACCAGGAATCAGGGTCGGCGTTCATGCCCGGCGCCAGACTGCGCGCGCCGTTGAGATGGCCGGCGCCGAGGTTGTAGGCGGCAATCGCCAGCCACAGCCGATCTGGTTCGCGTATCGAGCGCGGCAAGGCGTCGCGCAATTCGGCGAGGTAGCGTGCGCCGGCGAAGATGCTCTGCCGGGCATTGAGCCGGTTGCTCACGCGCAGGCGGTCGGCGGTGTCCGTCGTCAGCATCATCATGCCGCGCACGCCGGTCGGGCTGGTGGCGAGAGGGTTCCATTGCGATTCCTGATACGCCAGCGCGGCGAGCAAGCGCCAGTCGATGCCTGAGCGTGCCTGCGCTTCCTGAAAGAGTCCCCGGTACTCGGGCAGAACGGAGCGGATGCTTTCGATGAAATGCTGAATGTCTTTCTGATCGAGGCGCTCGACATGGCCGAAGTAGCGGTCTTTCAAGCGGTCGAGTGTGCCGTCTTCCGTGATGCGTGCAAGAAAGGCGTCGACCTTGGCGATCAGCTTGGCATCGGTACCAGGGGCGAACAGCCAGGAAATCGGTCGTTCGCTGCCCAGTTCCAGGTCGCCGATCAGCTCAGGGTAGAAATTGGCGGCGATGTCATACGCCGCGCGATCGACGAGCACGGCGGCGTAACGTCGTCCGGCAACGGCTTCCAGGAGATCGAGAGCGCTCGCCGAAGTGTCTTCGCGGACCGTCAGCTTCGGCAGCGTTGCCTTCAATTCGCGCAGGATGACTGCCTGGCGTGAATCGGCGAGAACGTGCACCGTCTTGCCGTTGAGCGATGCAATGTCGGAAATCGGCAGCGAGGCTTCGTGCGTCACCAGAATGCTCACACTCTCGGCGTAGGGGCGGCTGGCGCGCAAGCTGCCGTCATCGTCGGGGGTGAGCCAGGCTGCCGCCAGATGCGCTTCGTCCTGCTGCAGCCGGCGCCGGACATCGGCTTCGTCGCTGGCGACGATGAGGCGCAAGGGTATTCCTGCTTCTTCGGCAAACATCTGCGCCAGATCGTGTTCAAAACCGGCGGTGCCGAGGCCGTCGTCGGCCATATGCGTGGTCGGTCCTTCATGCGTCAGTACGCGCAGTTCGTGCGCATGGCGTAAGGGAGCGTTCTCGCTGTCGCCGCAGGCACCAAGAAATGTAATCGCGAACAGGAGGAGAAGACGCTTCAAATTTGCGAACCCTGTGCTAGAATCTCGCCCCTGACGGAGAGGTACCGAAGTGGCCATAACGGCGCCGACTCGAAATCGGATGGTCGGGTAATTCCGGCACGTGGGTTCGAATCCCACCCTCTCCGCCACCCCAATTCAAGCTCCGAAGTTCCCTGCTATCTAATAGCTTGCGAGCTGCGGGGCTTTTCAATTGCTTTCGCGATCAACCCCATCGGCTGCTTTCTCCGGAGGCAGTGGCAGCATCGTAACAGACCTGCCTCGTGGTCTGTGTCTTGAATGCCTGCTGCGCAGGGTGGGGCCAGAAGACAGATGTGTCCGTCGGAATAACGGCCGCCAGACTTCAGCACGGTCTTGTCGTGGCTGTCCTCACCATCATGCGTGCAAGCAGCACGCAGCAATGCGTTAGAATCCCCAACCTCTCCCTTGACGTGTAACCAAGCCGCCGCCAGGACGCACGTTGGATCTGATTTTTCGTCCTGGCCATGTTTGAACGTCATTACCGCGAACTGCACAATTTCCTTACCGGGCGGCTGAAAGACCGTGAGCTAGCCGCCGATCTGGCTCAGGAATGCTTCCTCCGTGTTCTTGCAATGAAGCAGGGCGGCGAGCAGATAGCCGATCCGCGGGCTTTGCTTTACCGCGTCGCCAACAACCTGATCATTGATCGCCACCGTCGGGCAGTGACGCACAATGAAGTCGCCCTGGATGATGATGACGGCGCCGGACAGGAGGGCAGCAGTTATGCGCCTTCTGCCTGGGAGCCGGAGGCTGCAGCAATGTCCGCGCAGGGAGTGGCGGCGCTGTTGACCACCATCGATGCTCTGCCGATCCGCTGTCGCGAGGTCTTCATACTCTTCAAGTTTGACGGTCTCAGTTATGCGGAGATCGGCGAGCGCATGGGGATTTCGGTGCGCACGGTGGAAATGCAGCTTCAGATAGCGATGGCCGCTTGCTGGGATTGCCTGGAGCGTCTGGGTGACCCGCAAGTCAGCCGCCGTTCGCGGGGGCGGCGCTCGGGCAAGGCGCCCGTGCGCTAGTCCTGGGCGGGGGGGAACGGCTCAACCGAAGAATTTTTTCTCGCCGAGGCGGAAATCCGGTGCTCAAACGTCTACCCGGAAAAGCCATCCCGAAAGCATGAGCGCGCCCGCCGACAATCCTGATCATCTCTCGTCCATTCAGCAGGATGCGCGGGCTTGGTACGTACGCCGCCAGCGCGCGGAATGGCGGGCAGAAGAGGAGCGCGCTTTTCTGGCCTGGCTGAGCGTCGATCCGCTGCATCGCGACGCCTATGTCCGCTGCGAAGCGCTTGCGCGAACCGTGTCCTTGCTGCCCGCGGAGTCGGTTGCCCACTTGCGTGGCCGTCTCGCCATTGACAAGGCTCGTGCCGGCGTGTCGGCCGAGGGGGGTGAGCCGCTATCGAGTGGTGTGGTTCCCGCAGCAAGTGCTGCGACGGCCCCCGCCAGGGCACTCACCGTCCATTCGCGGCGTTTGTTTGCGCTGCTCCTGTTCATGATCGTGTTCATCGGCCTGGCCTGGCATCACCAATATGCGCAGCCGGTATTCGCTCAGTCCTACGCATCCGCGCGCGGCGAGCTGATGGATGTGCCCTTGCCCGATGGTTCACATGTCCAACTGGATACGGAGACTGAAATCGACGTGGTCTTCTATCGCCAGCGTCGCGAACTGGTGCTCCGGAAGGGGCAGGCGATGTTCTCGGTGCAGTCGGACGCTGCCAGGCCTTTTCGGGTGGCGGCTGGCCAGACGCGGGTGACTGTCGTCGGTACGCGTTTCTCTGTGCGGAATACGCCGCAACAGGTGGGCATGGAGGCTGTTCAGATCGCCGTCGAGAGAGGGAGGGTGCGTGTTTCCGCCAATCCCGACACCTTCGGTCGCTGGCTATCCGCGAGCATCGGAGGCCCGCCGGCTGCGGAACTCGTCGCGGGGCAGCAGGTGGTTTCGCTGCTCGATGGCGAACCTGGCCCCATCCGTTCGATACCGCCCGAAGCAGTTGCGCCCTGGCGCAACTACCGGATCAGCTTCCTTGATACGCCGCTCGGACAGGCGCTGGCGGAGTTGGGACGCTATGTCGATACCGGCCTCGTCATTCGCGACGCGCGTGTCGCCGAGTTGCGCATTTCCGGAAGCTTTGATCCGCGTCAGATGGATGCCCTGAAGCGGCTGCTGCCGCATGCCCTGCCGGTGCGTCTGGTGAGCGTGGAGGGTGCTGCTGAAATCGTTCCGGCGCGCTGAATTTTCCCGGGCGCTGATTTTTTTCGACGCGCTTACCGTATTTTGACGAGGTCTTGCGTCTTCACAATTGATAGTTGTTATCAACGCAATTGAGAGGAGTTCGCATGAATCGTCGTACTTTCCAGCTGGCGCGGGGCGCGCTGGCCGTCGGACTGGCACTGGGTGCCGTTGCTGCTCCGGCATACGCCGCAGATCCGGATGCTCCGGATCAGGTACGCAGCGTCTCGATCGCCTCCCAGCCGCTTGCCCAGGCGCTGAACGACTGGGCCCGACAGTTCGGAATGCAACTCGTCGTGCCGCAGTCCCTGCTCGCCGGCAAGCAGGCGCCGGCGCTCTCGGGAAACCTGACGCCACGCCAGGCGCTTGATCGGCTGCTGGCGGGTAGCGGACTTTCGGGAAGCATTGACGGTGCAACGGTCGTCATTCGAGCCCGTTCCGCTGGCGAAGAGGCGACGCTCGGAACGGTCACCGTCACCGGCGCTGCCGATCTGCCCGGTAACCTGCCGAAGCCCTACGCCGGCGGACAGACTGCGCGTGGCAGCAAGCTCGGCATCCTCGGCAACAAGGACATTCTCGACACGCCGTTCGCAACGACCAGCTACACCAGCGAACTGATCGAGAACCAGAACGCGCGCACGGTGGCGGAGGTGCTCAGCAACGATCCGTCGGTACGCTTCACCACACCGGCCGGCCACCAGGTCGAGAACTACTACATCCGCGGCTTCCTGGTGACTGCCGACAACATGGCGATGAACGGCATGTACGGTGTCGCGCCCTACGGCCACATCCCGACCGAGTTCATCGAGCGCGTCGAGATCCTCAAGGGGCCGAGCGCGCTGCTCAACGGCATGGCGCCGAAAGGCGCGGTCGGCGGCACGGTGAACATCGTCACCAAGAAGGCTGGCGACGCGCCCTTGACCCGAGTTGGCGTCGATTTCATTTCCGCCGGCCAGGTCGGCACGACGCTCGACCTCGGGCGCCGCTTCGGCGAACGCAAGGAGTGGGGCGTGCGCTTCAACGGCGCCTACCGCGACGGCGACACCGAACTCGACGATCAGACCAAGAACCGCCGTTTCGGCTCGCTCGGCGTCGACTACCGCGGCGAGCGACTGCGTGCCGACTTCGACATCTACGACAGCCGCGAACGCTCGACCGGCAGCCCGCTGATGATCTCCTTCGCCACCGCAGTAATCGCGCCGCCGGATGCGCGGACCAACATCTTCAAGGGCGTCTACGGTGAGATGGAGAACCGCGGCGTCGCCCTGAAGGGGGAATTCGACCTCAACGAACACCTCACCGCCTTCGCCGGCGTGGCGCACCGCGAGAACCGTCAGCGCGGCTACATCAATGGCACGCGCGCCGATAACGTCAGCCAGAGCGGCGCTTTCACGGTGCGGCCGACACATCAGAACGGCTACGTCGACAGCGATGCTTACGAAGCCGGCATGCGCGCCAAGTTCGCCACCGGTCCGGTCCGGCATGAGGTGGTTCTTGCCGCGAGCAGCCTCGAAATGGAATCCGGCCGCGGCGATCTCGCGGCGGCCGGGGTGGCGTCCAACATCTACAATCCGGCGACGCCGGCATTGAGCGCCCTGCCGGGCAGCCCGAAGCTTCAGGAAACCAAACTGGACGGCGTCGCGCTGGCCGACACGCTGAGCTTCTGGGGCGACCGGCTGGCGCTGACGCTCGGCTTGCGCCAGCAGACGATCAAGGACAAGGGTTTCAACGCTACGAGTGGCGCGCTGACCTCGCAGTACGACAAGACGGTGACGACGCCGGCGGTCGGCATCGTGATCAAGCCGTGGTCGCCGAATCTGGCGTTCTACGCCAACTACGTCGAGGGGCTGGCGCAGGGCGGCGTCGCGCCGGCCAGTTCCGGCGGCGTCACGGTGGTCAACGCCAACGCGGTGTTCGCACCCTACGTCACCAAGCAGCGCGAAGTCGGTGCCAAGTGGGATGCCGGCCAGTACGCGCACACGCTGGCACTGTACGAGATCGCCGAACCGATGCTGGTCTACAACGGCCCGGATAGCGCGCGCGTCTACAGCGTTGACGGCGAAAAGCAGGTGCGCGGCCTCGAATGGTCGGTGATGGGGCAACTGACCCGCAATGTTCGTCTGCTCGGCGGTGTGACGCTCGCTCGCAGCGAGCAGAAGAAAACCACCAACGGCGTCAATGACGGCAAGGACGCCTACGGTATTCCTGACTGGCAGGGCAATCTCGGACTGGAATGGGATACGCCCTGGCTGCCCGGTCTGACGCTGAGCGGACGGGCGATCCACACCGATTCGCAGTATCTCAACTACGCCAATACGCGCGAGATTCCGAGCTGGACGCGCTACGACGTCGGCGCCCGCTTCAAGACGGTGATCGCCGGCCGGGCGACCGTTTTTAACGCCAATATCAGCAACCTGTTCGACCGCAACTACTGGGCGGGTCCGTATCACGGCGAGGGCTACACGACGATCGGCGCGCCGCGCACGCTGAGCCTCTCGGCGACGGTGGATTTCTAGGGTGGTGCATGGCATGGGCGCGGGTCTTGCGCTGTTGCTCGGCGGCTGCCTGCTGATCTATCTGGCCTCGCCCAATCAGCGCTGGCGCGCCCGGCCGCTGGCCGGGATGCCGGGCCGGACGGCCGGCGCGCTCCTGCTCGCACTCGCGCTGTATCAACTGCAGCATGGAATGCAGGGCGTCGCCGCCGTGTTTACCTGGAGCCTGGGCGTAATGCTCGCGCTGACGCTGTTGCCTTTTCTGAGCGCGCTTTTTCATGTCTATCGGGGGCGCTGAATGACGAAACCGATCAGCTCGATCCGCCGCGACTGGGTTGCCAAGACGCTGGCGGGCCTGCTGCTTGGCCTCGTACTGGCGCTCGCCGGCAGCGGGCTGTTTGTCCATTTCGCTTCCGGCATTGGGTCGAGCGTGCGCGTGCAACTGGCGATGTGGCTGGTGATGCCGGTCTGGCTCGGCGTTCTCGGCGGCAGCTACTTCTTTCACAGCGGCGCACGCGCCTGGCTGTGGCTCGGCGCCGCCGCGATCCTTCTCGTTGGCGCTCTCGCATCTGTCCGCTTGCTGTGAGCGGCAGCTTCCCGGAAAGTCCCTGATGCGCACCGAATTCATCCGCATTTACAAGTCAGTGCACACCTGGACCGGTATCCTGAGCGGGTTGGCGCTGTTCATCGCCTTTTACGCTGGGGCGCTGACCGTGTTCAAGGAAGAGATCGTGCGCTGGGCGGCGCCACCGGCCGCGATCGCCGCGACCGATCTGGCGCAGGCGCACGAACTGATCGCCAGGACGCTCGCCGAACACCCCGAGGCGGCCCGTGATTTCAAGCTGCATCTGCAGCCGGCAGAGCACCTGCCGGCGCCGATGAGCTGGTCGATCAAGCCGCCGGATGCCGACGAACACGATTCGCTCGCCGGGCGCCACTACCTTGCCACACTCGATGCCGCCGGCTTGCCGGCGGTCAGCGAGACGCAGCCCAGCCAGCTGGGCGAGCTGATCGACATCCTGCACCGCGTCGTCGGCCTGCCTTTCGACAACGACCCGAACCGCTGGCTGATGGGCGTCATCGCCGTGCTGTACGCCCTGGCGCTGATCTCCGGCGTGATCGTCCTGCTGCCGTCGCTGGTCAAGGACCTCTTCGCGCTGCGTGTGGGCAAGAACCTCAAGCGCATGTGGCTCGACGCGCACAATGTCGTCGGCTTCATCAGTCTGCCTTTTCACGTCGTCTTCGCGTTGACTGCCGCAGTGTTCGCGTTTCACGATGGTCTCTATGCGCTGCAGGATCACCTGCTCTACGACGGCCGGATCAAGGAGATGCTGCGGCCGGTCGGTGGCGCGAAGCCGCAGGCCAGGTCCTTCGATCCCGCGACGATGCTGCCACCGGCCGAACTGGTGGCGCGTGTGCAGGCGGTGGTGCCGGACTTCGTCCCCGACACGCTGCAATACCTGCAGGCGACGGGGCCGCGCCCGGTGGTTCGCGTCTGGGGGCACGATCCGCAGGCGATTTCACCACGAGCGCCCGGTGGCTTCGCCGTCGTCGATCCCTATGGCGGGCGCCTGCTCAGCACCGACTACCTGCCTGGCAAGCAGGACGCGGCCAGCACCACGGTGAGCAGTTTCTTCGCACTGCATTTCGCCACTTTCGGCGGTACGCCCGTGCGCTGGATGTACTTCCTGCTCGGGCTCGCGGGTGCATGGCTGTTCTATTCCGGCAACCTGCTGTGGATCGAGAGCCGGCGGCGCAAGCAGCGCGCGGAGAACGCCGCGCCGGAACAACGGCGTGACTTCCGTCTGCTCGGCGCGCTGACCATCGGCACCTGCCTCGGCTGTATCAGCGGCATCTCGTTCGCGATCGTCGCTGCCAAGGGGCTGCACGGACGCGTCGACGACCTGAACGCCTGGCTCTGGTACGTCTATTACGCTTGCTTCTTTGCCGCCATCGGCTGGGCATTCAACCGTGGCGCTGCGCGCGCCGCGGTTGATCTGCTGTGGCTGTCGGCTGGCGCCACGCTGGCGATTCCGTTGAGTTCGTTGCTGGCGCTGCTGTGGCCGGCACTGGGGCTGTGGGTCAACCTCAGTACGGCATCGCTCGGCGTCGATGTTACCGCGCTGCTGGGCAGTCTGGCCCTGGCCTGGATGGCGCGCGAGACGGCGCGGCGTGCGCGAATCGGACCGCAGGACAGCGTCTGGTCGGATACGCAGATGCGGAATCGTGACACGGTGTCGTGAGCGCATGCATGTCCGTTTCGCCGCTTTCTATTTCCTGCATTTTGCGCTGATCGGAGGATTTTCTCCTTACTTCGCGCTCTACTTGCACAAGGCGGATTTCGCGCCGCAGGAAGTGACCATCCTGATGAGCACCTTGCTGGCTGGGCGCCTGCTGTTTCCTCTCTTGTGGGGCTGGGCGGCGGACATGGGCTTGCCACGACGATGGGCGGTTCCGCTGACGCTGATCGGCAGCATCGGCGGCTTGCTGGCCTGTCTTGATTCGCCCGGACTGCTGCGGGCGTTTTGCGCGATCCTTGTTTTTTCTTTTTTCTGGAGTGGCAATCTGCCGCTACTGGAAGCCTTGGTGCTCGATCATCTCAGTGCGCGGCGCGATGATTACGGGCGTATCCGCAAGTGGGGTTCCGCCGGCTTCCTGATCTCGGTGAGCCTGATCGGAGCCACCGTCGATGTCGCCGGAGACGGCCTTGTCTTTGCCTGCATCGGCCTTGCCTGTCTGCTGCTCGGCGTATCCCTGACCTTGCCTTGTCAGGAAGAAGGCTCACCCTTGCCGCGCTCTTGCACACCGCCTTCGCTGCTGCGCACGCCTCGCGTTCGCGCCCTGTTGCTGATCGGTTTCCTGATGTGTCTGGTGCATGGCGCCTACAACCTGCTGTTTTCGATCTACCTCTCCGACCATGGCTATTCAACGAAGATCATCGGCGTCCTATGGGCCTTGGGGGCCTTGTCGGAGATCGTCGTCCTGTCCTTCTCGGCGGCCATCTTTCAGCGCTGTGCCAGGCGCAAGCTGATCGCACTCTGCTTCTTCGCTGCCACTGTCCGCTTCCTGCTGACGGCCTGGGGTGTTTCATCGCCCGGGCTTCTCGTGCTCGCCCAGTTGATGCATGCGCTGAGTTTCGGGCTATGTCATGCAGCGATCGTCGGTGCTCTGGCGGATGCCAGCGCGACGGGGCGGCAGAATGGCGTCCAGGCGGCTTACGCCTCGGCCTGCGGAGCCGGTGCTCTGGCTGGCAGTCTTGCGAGCGGCGCTTTGTGGAGCCTCGGCGGCGGTGGCTGGGCGTTTACCGCCGCTGCCATCTTTGCCGCTGCCAGCGTTCCCTGGCTGTTGCGTGTGCGCAGGCTGCCGGTTTCCTGAGTTTCGCTCAAGCCTGCGAAGACGGTTTGAGCGAAACTCGGAACTACCCGAGCCAGCCGGGTGACCCTATTTCGATCGCAGGTCGGCGTCAGGCGTGGCCATCCTCGCGAAGTCTGATGGCACTGCTTGTCGTCGCGTAAGCGGCGCGCGTGTTCGAGTGCTGATGCCAAGTGGATCAGTGTCTTTCAGCTGCAGCTCATTTTGCTGATGGCTGCGTTGCCGAGCGTCCGCCGGTGGTAAACTGCCGCCTGTCAAATTTCTGAAACAAAGATATGTTCGGACGTCTGTTGCCCCAGGAGGGCAGGTTTTTCGACCTTTTCAACGCGCACACCGAGCAGATCATGCTGGGCGCCGAGGCCTTGGTCGCGCTGATGGCTGCGCTGAACAAGCCGAACGGCGAGTCGGCCGAGTATTTCGAAGCGATCGATGCGGCCGAAGATCGCGCTGACAGCGTCACTCACGAAACGATGGCGCTGCTGCACAAAACCTTCATCACGCCGCTCGACCGCGACGAGATTCACAAGTTGATCAGCTGTCTCGACGACATCATCGATCTGATCAAGGGAGCGGCGCAGATTCTCACGCTTTACGACATCCGGCGCGCGACACCCGAGGCCACCAACCTGGCCGAAATCATTCTCTCCAGCTGTGATCGCGTCCGTTCGGCGGTACGCCTGTTGCCGTCGATGGACAATGGTCCGGCAATCCTGAAGACCTGCGAGGAAATCGACCGCCTCGAGTCGGATGCCGATCGTGTCATGCGCGGTGCGATGTCGCGACTATTCCGTGAAGAGCCTGACGTACGCCAGTTGATCAAGCTGAAAGCGGTATATGAACTGCTGGAGACGGTGACGGATCGTTGCGAGGATGCGGCGAACATCATCGAAGGCATCGTCCTCGAAAACTCCTGACCGGCGTCGTCAATGGAATCCGTAAATATCGGCTTTGGCGCCGTGGCGTTCCTTGTCGTCCTGGCGCTTGCCTTCGACTTCATGAACGGCTTCCACGACGCGGCCAACGCGATCGCGACGGTGGTGTCGACGCGCGTCATGAAGCCGCATACGGCGGTGATGATGGCGGCGATGTGCAATATCGCCGCCATCTTCATCTTCCAGCTGCATGTGGCAGCGACCGTTGGCAAGGGCACCATTGATCCGGCAATCATCGACCACTATGTCGTTTTCGGCGCGCTGGTCGGCGGCATCGCCTGGAACCTGATCACCTGGTACTACGGCATCCCTTCGTCATCATCGCACGCGCTGATCGGCGGCCTCATCGGCGCCGCGCTGGCCAAGGCTGGGCCGGGTTCGCTGATCAGTGCCGGCGTGATCAAGACCGTTGCCTTCATCCTCATCTCGCCGCTGCTCGGCATGCTGCTCGGTACGCTGATGATGATCATCGTCTCCTGGGTATTCCGCAGCAGTACGCCACGGCGCGTCGACAAGTGGTCGCGCCGTCTGCAACTGATCTCCGCGTCGGCGTACGCGCTCGGGCACGGCGGCAATGACGCGCAGAAGACGATCGGCATCATCTGGATGCTGCTCATCGCCGCCGGCATGAACGGCAGTGATCCTTCCGCACCGCCGATGTGGGTGATCATCAGCTGTTACACGGCGATCGGCCTGGGAACGGCCTTTGGTGGCTGGCGCATCATCAAGCTGATGGGGCAGAAGATCACGCGCCTGCGTCCGGTCGGCGGTTTCTGTGCGCAGACCGGTGGCGCGGCGACACTGTTCATCGCCACTGCCTTCGGTATTCCGGTATCGACGACGCACACCATCACCGGCGCCATCGTCGGAGTCGGTGCGACGCGCAAGCTGTCGGCGGTGCGCTGGGGAATCGCCGGCACCATCGTCTGGGCGTGGATCCTGACCATTCCCTGTAGTGCGCTGATTGCAGCGATCTTCTGGTACCTCGGCCGCTTCTTCCTCTGAGTGCAGCGCTGATGACCGCCAGCCGGCGGTCGTCCTCCGCTTTCGCGCCGGCAAGCTTGTGCTTTCGGGCGCGTTGCTTTCCGTCTCGTGCCCCTCTCGGCGTTTTCGTGCCTGCTGACAGCCTTCCTTCATGACTGCCCGTTCCGCTCGCCTGAACGGCTATCTGTTCGTGGTCATCGCCGCTGGCGGTTTTGGTGCGATGCCGATTTTTGCCCGCTTCGCCTACGCCGAGGGCGTCGATCTGGCAACGATGCTCTTCCTGCGTTTTGCCATCGCAGCGGCACTGATGACTCTGGTGATGCTGCTCTGGCGCCTGCGCTGGCCACGCGGACGCGACCTGTGGCTGCTGATCGGCATGGGCGCGCTCGGTTATGTCGGTCAGGCATACTGCTATTTCGCCGCCCTGCGCTACGCGACGGCCGGGTTGACGACGCTGCTGCTCTATCTGTACCCGGCGATCGTCACCATTCTTGCCGCAGTGCTGGCGCGCCGGCGCTTGTCCGGCTTGCGCCTTGCCGCGGTATTGGCTGCCTTGTTCGGCGCCGCCCTGGCGGTGGGGGACAGCATCGGCGGCAGTCCGCTCGGCATCATTCTGGGCGTTGGCGCGGCGCTGATCTATTCGGTCTACATTCTGGTTGGCGCGCGCGTCACCGATTCTGCTGGCGCGATTCCGGGGGCGACGGTGGTGATGCTCTCCGCCGCTGCCGTCTATGGCGGCATTGCCCTTGCGCAGGGAATGACGCTGCCGCATACGGGCGCCGGCTGGGCGGCGGTGGCGGGGATTGCCGTGCTGTCGACGGCGGCGGCGATTGCTGCTTTCCTGGCCGCAATGAAACGGCTTGGTGCCGCCGACGCGGCGACGCTATCGACGCTAGAGCCGGTCATCACCATCGTGCTGGCGGCGATTTTTCTCGGCGAAGCGATCGGCTTGCGCCAGTTGCTCGGTGGTGCGGTGATCCTCGCCGCCGTACTCGTCCTGACCCGCTTGCCGAAAACAAGCGCCTGAGCGGCCTGCGTGGGTTTGACGCGGCGGTGACAGCGAATGCCGCAGGAACGCGGTCGGCAACGAAGGCTGCAGCGCGGCCAGAGCCAGGTGGGCAGGCGAGTCTGCCGTTCAGGCAGGAATGTCCGGGGTGAGCATCCGCTCAAGCTGGTCGATGCGGTCCTTGAGCAGCAGCTTGCGCTTTTTCAGGCGTCGAACGAGCAGGTGGTCAGGCGGGGGATTGAGCAGCAGGTGCTCGATGACCGAGTCGAGATCACGGTGTTCGACCTGCAGCGCGTGCAGTTGCGCGCGGATGAAGCTCTCGTCTTCGTCGTTCAGCGTCATCGGGGAGAATTCCGGTTTCAGGTCAGCTCAGCAACAGTTAACAGGTCCGCCACTAGGCAAGGCTCAAAACGCTGACTGGTCAGTGAGTGGACCCGCCTCGCAGTTCTGGCGCGCGCGGCAAACTGCCAAATCGCTAGGCTATGTTAGGCGTGCAGGCGGCGAAAGACAACGCTTGCAGATGCACTGCCACGCCCTCGCGAACGCCGTCGCTGTGCTGCCTTGGCGCGCCGGACGCAGCACTCATGACGGCTGCTGGCCTGGCTGCTGCAGGTGGCTGATGAACCAGCCGAGCGTCAGCGACGTCAGTGCGGCGAAGGCAGTTGCCGGCAGCGTTTGTGCATCGCCATCGGCTAGCGGGCACAGCTCGTTGGGCGCTTCAACGCGTGCCAGCGCGCGCCGCGCCGGCCTCTGGCTCTCGGCCTGTTCGCCGACAATGTGTAGCAGCGGAGCGGCGAGCGTGCGCAGGTAGAGCAAGCCGGCGAGATCAATCATGCCGCTGCGGCAGACCAGTGCGCCAACGTCGCGATCGCGCTGGGCGGCGGCACGGACGGCGGCGGGCGATACGTCACCGACGGCATAGATGCCGATCGGCAGCACTGGCAGACCGCCTTCGACATAGCGCTGCTCGATCAAGGCCAGCAAATCGAGCAGCCGCTGCGTCAGCAGCGGCGTGTTGTGGTGCAGGTTGGCAAAGCGCGCTTCGTCCGGCGTCAGCACTTCCTCGATCACTGTCGCCATGCCGGCTGCGTTGAGTGCGCCGGCGAGCTGCAGAAGCTCCTGACTGAACATGGCATCGGTGGCCGCGAGGATGATCAGCGCTCGGGCTTGCCCGGGCAGCGACAGCCGGCCCGGCAGCAGTGGCGGGGCGCTTGCTGCTCGGTCAGAAGGCGGCTCGTCAGGCCAGTCAGGCGCTTCCTTGAGGCTTGTTCCGCCATCCGCTGCAGGCTCGGCTCCGCCGGTGAGTGCGGGCGACAGAGCTTCGTCGGCGCTACTGGCGCTGTCCTGCCGCTCGGTCGCTGTCGGGTTCTGCGTCGTCATCGCGGCACCGGTTTTCTACAGTATGCGCAGCAACACCCAGCCGGCGAGCGAGCCGCCGGCAAGGCCAAGGAAGCCGGCAAGCGCACCGCGCATCAGCGCCCGCCCGCCGACAACGCTGATGATGCCGAGCTTGAAGCCCAGATTGGCGAGCATGGCAATGAGGATTGCCGTCGCTGCTTCGCCGGCCGATAGCTTGTCCTGACCGAACAGGTGCAGGCTGGAGAGTGTGATCGCATCGACATCGGTGAGCCCCGAGATCAGCGCGACCACATAGAGGCCTGCTGTGCCGGCATAGTCGGAAAGCGCCGCCGAGCAGAGCAGGACGACGCCATAGACCAGTCCGAAGGTAATCGCGGTGCGCAGTTCGGTCGGGTTGCGCAGCTCGAGTTCGGGCAGCCCATCCCTGCTGCCGAGCTGACGCCAGGCAACGAAGCTGATGATCGCGCCGGCGAGCAGACCGCCACCGAGCACCGGCAACACCGCCGGCAGGGCGCCCGGTTGCACGACGGCAGTGAGCATGCCCAGACGCAATGGGACGATCATGTTGGCGATGAGGATGACGACCAGTGCCAGCGGCGCGAGTCCGGCCTGGCTGCGTGCGTGGCGCGAGAAAATCAGCGTCGTTGCCGTACTTGAAGCGAGTCCGCCAAAAAAACCGAGCAGTGGCGCGCCGCGCTGCTGGCCGAAGAAGCGCAGCGCGGCATAACCGCAGAGGCTGACGCCGGAAATGAGTACCACCATCCACCAGATCTGTGCCGGGTTGAGCGCCGCATAGGGGCCCATGTCCTTGTTCGGCAGGATCGGCAGGATCACCAGCGAGAGTACGGCAAACTGCAGGATCGAGTTGAGGTCGGCACGCGTCATGCTGCGCGACAGCGATTGCAGTTCGGGCTTGAAATAGAGCAGCAGCGTGGTCAGGATGGCCATGATCACCGCCGGCTCGCGATAGCCGAGCGTGATCATCGCGCCGTAGGCAAAGCAGAGCAGCAGCGCCACCACCGAAGTGGTGCCGGGATCGACTTCGTCAGGGTGCATGCGGTAGGCGGCGATCATCATGGCGCCGACGATGAGCAGGCCGGCAGCGATGATCCACGGCGAAGCGAGCTGTCCGGCAAGCAGTGCGCAAATGGCGCCGAAGCTGCCGACCAGCCCGAAAGTGCGCAGCCCGGCACGCGAGGCGGGGTTGCGTTCGCGTTCGAGCCCGATCAGCAGGCCGACGCCGAGGCTGATGAGCAGGTCGGGCAGGATGTCGAGCCCGGCCTTGTCGAGGAGTTCGCCGTTCATTTCCGTTAAAATTACGCGATGCCCAGACACTATGCAATCGTCCCCGCCGCCGGCAGCGGCTCGCGCTTTGGCGCCGAAATGCCGAAACAATACCTGCCACTCGCCGGCCGCCCCTTGATCCATCACACGCTGGCGGCGCTCTGCCAGTGCCCGCTGATCGAGCGCGTGTGGGTCGTCCTGTCTCCCGGCGACAGCTACTGGCCGCGTTGGGACTGGACCGTTCTCGGGCCGAAGCTCGAAACCGTGTACTGCGGTGGCGCGACGCGCGCCGAGAGCGTCAGCAACGGACTGGTCGCCGCGCAGACGGCAGCGGCCGACGACGACTGGGCGCTGGTACACGACGCGGCGCGTCCGTGCATCTCGCAGGCGATGCTGCGCAGCCTGTGCAACGAACTCGCTGACGATCCGGTCGGCGGCCTGCTCGCCGCTCCGGTTGCCGACACGCTGAAACGCGCCGACGCCGGGCAACGCGTCCTCGCGACCGAGCCGCGCGATGGCCTGTGGCAGGCGCAGACGCCGCAGATGTTCCGCTACGGTCTGTTACGTCGGGCGCTGAGCGCCTGTCCGCAGGTGACCGACGAAGCCGGCGCCGTCGAGGCGGCAGGCTATCAGCCGCGTCTCGTTCGCGCCGACGCCTCCAACCTGAAAGTCACTTTCCCGGCCGATCTGGCGCTGGCCGAGGCCATCCTGAAAAGCCGTCGCGAGGAAATCCCCGTATGAGCCAGTCTCCCCGTTTGCGTGTCGGCCAGGGTTTCGACAGCCACGCGCTCGTTCCCGGCCGGCCGCTGATCCTCGGCGGTGTGCATATTCCGTACGCGCTTGGCCTGCTCGGTCATTCCGACGCTGACGCGCTGCTGCACGCGATTACTGATGCGCTGATCGGTGCCGCCGGCCTTGGCGATATCGGCCGCCACTTTCCCGATACCGACGAACGCTACCGCGGTGCCGACAGCCGCGTATTGCTGCGTGCGGCGGTCGACCTGCTGGCGGCAGCCGGCTGGCGCGTGCTCAATGTCGACGCAACCGTGATCATCCAGCAGCCGAAAATGGCGCCGCACGTGCCGGCGATGATCGCCAACATCGCTGCCGACCTTGGCGTCGCCCCGACTGACGTGAACATCAAGGCGAAGACTGCCGAACGTCTGGGCTTCGTCGGTCGTGGCGAAGGCGTCGCCGTCGAGGCGATCGCGCTGATCGAACATGCCCCCGCTGTCTGAGAACGACTTTCCCGGGCGCGTCAGCGCCTGACGGGATCATGGCAATGATCAAGAAGATCCGCGTCGAGCAGGTTCGCGTCGGCATGTACGTACATGACTTCAATGCCGGCTGGCTCGATCATCCGTTTGCGCGCAACCGCATGAAGATCGCCAGCGACGAAGAGTTGCACAAGCTCGCCGCCAGCGGCATCCGCGAGATTTTCATCGACACCGCGCGCGGTGTCGATGTCGCCGACGCGCCGACGCGGGAAGAAGCCGCTGCCGCTACTGAAGTCAGCTTGCTGGCGCTCGATACGGCTCCGCGAAGCGCTGTGCGCGTGGCGCTTGCCGATGAGTTGACGCGCGCGAAAAGCGTTTTCGCCGAAGGCACGCGCGCGATCCGTACGGTCATGGAGGACGCCCGGCTCGGTCGCCAGCTTGAAATCGAGGCAATGTCGCCGGTGGTCGAAAAGATTGCCGCTTCGATCATCCGCAACAGCAACGCGATGATGAGCATGCGTCGGCTGAAGCACCTCGACGACTACACCTACCTGCATTCGGTGGCGGTATGCACCATGCTGGCCGCTTTCGCCCGCGAGCTCGACATGGAGCTCGCCGATATCCACAGCATGGCCCTCGGTGGTCTTCTGCACGACATCGGCAAGGCGCGCGTCAGCGCGGCAATACTCAACAAGCCCAAGCGTCTGACGGAAAAGGAATTCATCCACGTCAAGTCGCACGTCGTTCTCGGCGCCGACATGCTGCGCCAGATGCCGGGCGTGCCGCCGCTGGCTTTCGCCGTACTAGAACTGCATCACGAGCGTTTCGACGGCACCGGCTATCCGCAGGCCTTGTCCGGCGAGCAGATCAGCGTCGCCGGGCGGATGGCGGCCATCGTTGACGTGTACGACTCGATCACCTCCGAACGCTGCTATCAGGCAGCGATCAGCCCGGCTGAGGCGATCCGCAAGCTTTTCGAATGGAGCCATCACCATTTCGATTCGCAACTGGTGCAGCGCTTCGTGCGCAGCGTCGGCATCTATCCGGTCGGCACACTGGTGCGGTTGGAGAGCGGCCGTCTCGGCATCGTCGTCGAGCAGCGCGAAAGCAGTCTGCTGACGCCGGTGGTACGCGTCATCTTCGATGCCCGACGCAACTACTACATTCCGCCGGAAAACGTCGATCTGTCGCGTCCGCTCGGTGCCGGCGGCGGCGATCGCATCGTCGGCCACGAATCGCCGGCGACCTGGAAAATAGAGCTCGACCGCTTTCTCTGAGCGTGTCGCCGCGGCGTCACTCGATGCCGCAGGCTGGCAAACGCAGACGGGCAATCAGGCCGCCGCCGGGGCGCGGCAGCAGCTCCAGGCTGCCGCCGTGCAGGCGCGCAATGCGCTCGACGATGGCCAGGCCAAGCCCGGCGCCGCCGGCATCCGAGCGCGCGTTCTGCAGGCGGGTGAACGGGCGTTTCAGGCGCTCGGTTTCCTCCGCCGGTATTCCCGGTCCGCGGTCCAGAACTTCGATCAACCGGTCGCCGTTGGCGTCGACGCGGGTGACGAGTTCGATTCCGTTTTCCGCGTACTTGCGTGCGTTGTCGAGCAGGTTGTCGATGGCGCGCGCCAGCGCCTGCGGGCGCGCGTGCGTTGGCGGCAGCGTGCCGGGCGAAAAGCGGATGGCGGTGCCGGAGCGTAGCGAACGCGCGACACTCTCGCCGGCGATCACGTCAATATCGGTTTCAGCCGTCGGCGCACCGCTCTCGCCACGAGCGAAGTCGAGAAACTGCGCGATGACGGCGTTCATCTGCTCGATGTCGGCGGCAACGGCGGCACGCGCATCGGCGTCGACAATCGACATCTCGGCTTCCAGGCGCAGGCGCGCCAGCGGCGTGCGCAGGTCGTGCGAGATGCCGGCAAGCGTCTCGGCGCGTTCGCTGTCGATGCGTCGCAGGTCTTCCGACATGCGGTTGAAGGCTTCGGCCAGTTGCTGCAGTTCAAGTGATCCGCGTTCGGGCAGCGGTTCCGGGCGCTGCCCGCGGCCGAGTTCGGCGGCGGCGGCGGCGAGTGCGCGCAAGGGTTGGCTCACTCTTGAGACGATCAGCCAGGCGACGAGCAGGGCGAGTGCCAGGATCAGCCCGGCCCACGCCAGCCAGGGCCAGGGGAACTGATGCTCGGCGCGCGATCCGGGCAGCATCAGCCAGAATTCGTCTTCGCCCGGATCGTCGGTGTGTGCTCCTCCGATGGTTTCCACATCACCGTCAGGCTCGAGATGAAAGCTGACCCACAGTCCGCTCTGGCCATTGACCGCGCTGGCAAAGCGCGTGTCGGTGGCCAGTTGCGCCAGCGCCAGTTCGCGAATGCGCAGGTGGAAGCGGCCATCGGGCGGCGGAACGATCTGGTCACTTGGCTCGGCCGGAAAAACGCGCACGCCTTCACGCGCATCGAGTTCGCGCAGCAGTTCGCGGCGGCGCGCCGGTTCGGCAGCGACCAGCGCGGCACGGGTGAGATTGACGACGCTGACCGTCAGTTGCGCGACCTGCCGTGCGCGTGGTTCGCGTTCGGCCAGCGCGAATAGCGCCAGCCAGGAGGCGACGGCAAAACAGAGCAGCAGGCTGATCAGCAGGAAGGTGCGCGCGAGCAGCGTGCGCGGGAAAAACCTCATGCCGCCGGGGCGTCGGGAACGAAGACGTAGCCGTGGCCCCATACCGTCTGCAGGTAGCGCGGTTTGGCCGGGTCGGGTTCAATCAGCTTGCGCAGACGCGAAATCTGCACGTCGATGGTGCGGTCGAACGGACCCTGTTCGCGACCGCGCGCTAGCGTCATCAGCCGGTTGCGCGACAGCGGCTGGTGCGGGTGCTGCAGGAGCGCGCGCAGCACCGCGAATTCGCCGGTGGTCAGGGTGATGGTCTCGTCGTCGCGATGCAGCGTGCGCGCGGCGAAATCGACGGCGACGCCGCCGAAGGCCATGCGCGTTGCCTCGTTGGTCGGTGCGCCGGGCGGCGTCGCCGCGCGCCGGCGCAGCACGGCGTTGATGCGTGCCACCAGCTCGCGCGGGTTGAACGGCTTCGGCAGATAATCGTCGGCGCCCATTTCGAGGCCGACGATGCGGTCGACGTCGTCACCGCGCGCGGTGAGCATGATCAGCGCCTGCTGCGGATCGGTTGCGCGCAGGCGGCGGCAGATCGAGAGGCCATCCTCGCCGGGCAGCATCAGATCAAGGATGATCAGGTCGAAACGCTCGCGGTCGAGGCGCTGGTCCATGGCCTTGCCGCCATCGGCGGTGCGCACGACAAAGCCCTGTTCACCAAGATAACGCTGCAGCAGTTCGCGCAGTCTTTGGTCGTCGTCGACGACAAGAATTTTCACTTCGCTCATGGCTGAATGCTAACCGGAACAAGTGGCGTCGTGGAAGGGGCTGGATCGGCCGGCGTTTCCCGAAATTGTGACAAGGCGTTGCGCAGCTCGACAATGTCTCATCGAGTATTGTGCAGGTGTGTTCCGCTCCATGCGGGCCACGCATTCACCGCCGGGAGCCGTACTGCAAGCGTAAAACTTTGTTCCGCGTGATTCCGCTCGCTCGCCGTCCGAGGCAAAATAGGCGCCGGTCCAATACCGGCGTGCCGGTGCGGGCAGGGTCCGGGCAAGGGGAACAGTAATGCGTGAAGATGTGCTGGTACGGCAAGTACGCTTGCAGCAGAAGCCGCGTCAGCGCGCGCTGCTGCCGCGCGCCTGGTCGGCGGGAACGTCTCTGACACTTTTGCTCGCCTGCATGATCGTCTGGCCGGACATGGCTGTCGCTGCGGACGGCGGCTTTGCGCGCCGCTTCGAGCAGCGCGGCGACTTCCCGCAACGTGATGCCCAGCCGCGCGAAACGCGCTTCGCCAGCGATTCCTGGGCGCAGCCGGTGCGCCGCGAAGGCGCTGCCTATAACGGGTATTCGCCCGGCGATGCGCCGGAGGCTTCGCGTCCCGGCCGCTTTTCTTCCGAAGAGCGGCGCCAGTTGCGCCGCGACCTGCACGAAGCCGGCCGCGACCTTTACGCGCCCCGTCGCTGAACGCAGGCGAGCGTGGCTGACCGTCGCTGATCAGCGTCCGGCCGCCGCTCAGGCGTCCGGCAGTTCTTCCCGACGCAGCAAGAATACGTATTCGTCGCCGGCACGCGTGTCGAGCCAGGTGAAGGGCAGCGTCGGGCAGGCCGCTTCGAGCACTGCGCGGTTGTGGCCGATCTCGACGACAAGGATGCCGCCCGGATTGAGCCGTGCTTTCGCCTGGCGCAGCATGATGCGCACCAGATCGAGTCCGTCTTCGCCGGCGGCCAGCGCTAGCTCGGGTTCGCACCGATATTCCGGCGGCAGTGCGCGCATCGCTGCGGCGTCGACGTAGGGCGGGTTGGAGATGATCAGGTCGTAGCGACGCTTTTTATCGACAGCGCTGAACAGATCCGAATGGATCAGCTGCACGCGCTCGCCAAGTTCGTAGTCGGCGACGTTCCTTTGCGCCACCGCCAGCGCGTCCGGCGACAGGTCGACGGCATCGATCGCCGCTTCCGGGAAGGCGAGCGCGGCGAGAATGGCGAGGCAGCCCGAGCCGGTGCACAGGTCGAGCACGTCGGCGACGGCCCACGGGTCTTCGATCCATGGTTCGAGCTGTTCTTCGAGCAGTTCGGCGATGAACGAGCGCGGCACGATGACGCGCTCATCAACGTAGAAGCGGTGCTCGCCGAGCCAGGCTTCGTGCGTCAGGTAGGCGGCCGGCAGGCGTTCCTTGATGCGCTTTTCGATGATCAGCAGGGCGCGGCTGCGCTCGTCGCTGGTCAGCCGCGCATCGAGGAAGGGTTCGAGACGATCGGGCGGCAGGTGCAGCGTGTGCAGCAGCAGATAGACAGCTTCGTCCCAGGCGTTGTCGCTGCCGTGACCGAAGAAGAGTCCGGCTTCGTTGAAACGGCTGACGGAAAAGCGCAGCAGGTCGCGCAGCGTGAGGAGTTCCTGGCGGGCGTGTTCAAACATGGTCGGGCAGCAGTTTTTCCAGTAGGCGGCGGTAAATCGCCGCAAGGTGGGGCAGGTCGGCGATGGCAACGTTCTCGTCGATCTTGTGGATGCTCTCGTTTACCGGGCCGATTTCGATCACCTGCGGGCAGATTTCGGCGAGGAAACGCCCGTCGGAGGTGCCGCCGCTGGTCGACAGCTCGGCGCTGACGCCGGTCTGCTCGCGGATCGCGGCCAGCGCCGCTTCGACCAGCGTGCCGCGCGGCGTGCCGAAGGGGCGGGCGCCGAGCGTCCATACGATGTCGAAATCGAGTCCGTGGCGTTCGAGGATGGCGTTCAGTCGCTGCTGCAGGCTTGCCGGCGTGCTCACTGCGGCGAAGCGGAAGTTGAAGAGGACTTCGATGCTGCCGGGGATGACATTGCCGGCGCCGTTGCCGGCGTGGATGTTCGAGACCTGCCAGGTGGTCGGCGGGAAGAATTCGTCGCCTTCGTCCCAGACCGTTGCCGCCAGTTCGGCGATGGCCGGGGCGACGAGGTGGATCGGGTTCTTCGCCAGTTGCGGGTAGGCGACGTGGCCCTGGATTCCCTTGACCGTCAGCTTGCCGGTGAGCGAGCCGCGGCGGCCGTTCTTGATCGTGTCGCCGAGCCGGGCGACAGCCGTCGGTTCGCCGACGACGCAGTAATCGATCGCCTCGCCACGTGCGCGCAGCGCATCGACGACGGCGACGGTGCCGTCGGTGGCGTCACCCTCCTCGTCGGCGGTGAGCAGCAGCGCGATCGAGCCACCATGCGCCGGATACGCGGCGACAAACTGTTCGACGGCGACGACAAAGGCGGCGAGCGAGCTTTTCATGTCGGCCGCGCCGCGCCCGTAAAGGCGGCCGTCGCGCTGCGTCGGCGTGAACGGATCGGACTGCCAGCGTTCGGCCGGTCCGCTGGGAACGACGTCGGTGTGGCCGGCAAGGCAGACGAGCGGGGCGGCCGAACCGCGGCGTGCCCACAGGTTCCTGACGCCGCAGCGTTCGATCGTTTCGCAGTGAAAGCCGCAGCGTGCGAGGCGCTCTGCGAGCAGCAGCTGGCAGCCGGCGTCTTCGGGAGTCACCGAGCGGCGGGCAATCAGCGCTTCGGCGAGCGACAGTACAGGGTCTTGCCGGGATTCAGACATCGAACTTCAGTCTCCGCTATCGAGGCTGAGCGTGAATTCCTTGAACGACGGGCCGTCGACCTGGCTTGCGCTGAGGTCAAGTGCCGCGTCCTTGCGCTGCTTTGCACGATCCGGGCTGGCGCCGAACTCCGAATTGTTGATCAGCCAGGAGAGATTGGTCGGCGAGTCGGCGTTGGCCAGGGCTTCGTCGAGGGTGATGATGCCGTCGCGGAACATGCGGAACAGGTCCTGCTCGAAGGTCTGCGAACCGGGTGCGAGGCTTTGTTCCATCGCTTCCTTGATGGCGACGACTTCGCCGCGCTCGATCAGCTCCTGAACGTGGCGCGTGTTGAGCAGGACTTCGGCGGCTGGCGTGCGCTTGCCGTCGGGCTTCTTCACCAGCCGCTGCGAAATGATCGCTTTCAGGCTGACCGAGAGGTCGAGGTAGAGCGAGGTACGGCTTTCCAGCGGGAAGAAATTGATGATGCGGTTGAGCGCGTGGTAACTGTTGTTGGCGTGCAGCGTGCCAAGACAGAGGTGGCCGGTCTGCGCGTAGGCGATCGCCGCCTGCATCGTTTCCTTGTCGCGGATTTCACCGATCAGGATGCAGTCGGGTGCCTGGCGCATCGCGTTCTTCAGCGCCGGCTCCCAGCCGAGCGTATCCATGCCGAGTTCGCGCTGGTTGACGATCGACTTCTTGTGGCGGAAGAGGAACTCGATCGGGTCTTCGATCGTCAGGATGTGGCCACTGCGGTTGGCGTTGCGGTGGTCGAGCATCGAGGCGATGGTCGTCGACTTGCCCGAACCGGTCGAGCCGACGATCAGCATCAGCCCGCGCTTGGCCATGATCAGGTCGGCAAGGATCGGTGGCAGCTGCAGCGTGTCGAGCGGCGGAATGTTGCCGAGGATGTAGCGGATGACGATCGAGATCGAGCCGCGCTGGCGGAACAGGTTGATGCGGAAGTTGCCGATCTGCGGCACGCCGAAGGAGAGGTTCATCTCCATCGTCGCCTCGAAGGTCTTGATCTGATCGGGCGTCATCAGCTCGAAGGCGATCTTCTCGACCATCGCCGGATCCATCACCTGCTGATTCACGGGCATGGTGTTGCCCTGGATCTTGATGTTGATCGGCACGCCGGCGGAAATGAAGATGTCCGACGCCTGTTTTTCCGCCATCAGGTGGAAAAGCTTGTCGAGAATCATCGTGCCTCCGCCGGGAAGTGAGCGTGCCTGGGTGAAACGGACGGGTGCGGGTCAGTCGCCGCGCAGCAGTTCGTTGATGCCGGTCTTCGAGCGCGTCTGCGCATCGACTTTCTTGACGATGATCGCCGCGTACAGGCTGTAGGCGCCATTTGCCTTGGGCAGGCTGCCGCTGATCACCACCGATCCGGGCGGGACGCGGCCATAGGTGACTTCGCCGGTGGCGCGATCGTAGATTGGCGTGCTCTGGCCGAGGTAGACGCCCATCGAGATGACCGAATTCTCGCCGACGATGACGCCTTCGACGACTTCCGAACGTGCGCCGATGAAGCAGTTGTCTTCGATGATGACCGGACCGGCCTGCACCGGTTCGAGTACGCCACCGATGCCGACGCCGCCGGAGAGGTGCACGTGCTTGCCGATCTGCGCACACGAACCGACCGTCGCCCAAGTGTCGACCATGGTGCCTTCATCGACGCGCGCGCCGATGTTCACGTAGGACGGCATCAGCACGACGTTCTTCGCGATATAGCTGCCGCGGCGCGCGGTCGCCGGCGGCACGACACGGAAGCCGCCGCGCGCGAACTTCTCGGCGTCGTAGTCGGCAAACTTGCTCGGCACCTTGTCGAAGTAGCGCGTGTCGCCGCCGTCGATCAGCTTGTTGTCCTCGAGGCGGAAGGAGAGCAGCACCGCCTTCTTGATCCACTGATGCGTGAACCATTCGCCGTCGATCTTTTCGGCGACGCGCAGGCTGCCATCGTCAAGGCAGGCGAGCACCGAAGCGACGGCTTCGCCGATCCTGGCCGGCGCCGTTCCGGGGCTGAGAGTGGTACGCGCTTCCCAAGCGTCTTCGATGATCTGGCGGGTTTCAAGGAAATCTGCGGTTTGCGGCATGTTGTCAGTCCTGGAGGTTCGAGGTGAAGGAGCGGATGCGTTCGGCGGCGTCGAGGCATTCGGCAAGCGGTGCGACAAGGGCGATGCGCACGAAACCGGCACCCGGGTTGCTGCCGTTGGCGTCGCGCGCGAGGAAGCTGCCGGGGAGCACCATGACATTATATTCAGCGAGCAGGCGGCGGGCGAACTCGCCGTCGTCCATCGGCGTGCGCGCCCAGTAATAAAAACCGGCGTCGGGCTGCACCGCGCCCAGTGCTGCGCCGAGAATCGGCGTCACCGCGGCGAACTTTTCGCGGTAGCGCTGGCGATTGAGGCGCACATGCGCCTCGTCGAGCCAGGCGGCGGTGGACGCAGCCTGCACTGCCGGGTTCATCGCGCAGCCGTGGTAGGTGCGATAGAGCAGGAAGGCTTTCAGTGTTGCCGCGTCGCCGGCGACGAAGCCCGAGCGCAGGCCCGGTGCGTTGGAACGCTTCGACAAGCTGGAGAACATGACCAGCCGCTCCCAGCCACGGCCGAGCAACTGCGCGGCCTGCAGGCCACCGAGCGGCGGCGCCGCTTCATCGAAATAGATTTCGGAATAGCACTCGTCGGCGGCAATGATGAAGCCGTAGCGGTCGGCGAGTTCGAACAGCCGGCGCCAGTCGTCGAGAGCGAGCACCTTGCCGGTCGGATTGCCCGGCGAACAGACGTAAAAGAGCTGTACGCGCTGCCATTCGGCTTCTGACAGGGTGTCGAAGTCGAAAGCGAAATCGTCGTCGGGCAGCGTGTTGAGAAAGCGCGGCTCGGCGCCGGCGAGGAAGGCCGCGCCTTCGTAGATCTGGTAGAACGGATTGGGGCAGACGACGATCGGTGGCCCGCCACGTGTCGCCGACGGGTCGATCACCGCCTGACAGAAGGAGAACAGTGCTTCGCGCGAGCCGTTGACCGGGATCACCTGCGTCTCGGGGTCGACGCGGTCGATCGCATAGCGACGCTCGATCCACTCGGCAATGACGCGGCGCAGCTCGGGGCTGCCGAGCGTCGTCGGGTAATGCGCCAGTCCGTCGAGTCCGCTGGCCAGGGCATCCTTGATCAGCAGCGGTGTTTCATGCTGCGGCTCACCGATGAACAGCTTGATTTCCTGGTAACGGGTGTTCGGAGTGACCCCTTTGAACAGCTGGCGGAGCTTCTCGAAAGGGTAGGGCTGCAGCCGGGAAAGATTCGGATTCACGTCGCGTATCAGGTTTTGCGAAGCGGCCGATTATAAAGGGCATCCCCGACAGGCGGAAAAATTCCCGCGGCACGGCGTCCGCGGCCGTAAACGGCAGATAGCTGCGGAGTCCCGGCGGAACCAGCTCAGCCTGCCAGCTGCCGGAACATTTCGCGGATGATGCCGACCTTTTCGCCGAGGTTGCTGCTGGCGCGCTGCAGCAGCAGCTTGTCCTGACCGGCGAGGCGGAAATTCCGGTTCTTCTGGATCAGGTTGATGATGCGGATCGGCTCGATCGGCGGGTTGGGGACGAACTGCACGACGATCTGCGACGCCGTCGCGTCGAGCTTTGCTACGCCGAGCGGCTTGCCGAGCAGGCGGATACGGTGCGTCGCCAGCAGGCAGGCGGCCTGCGGCGGCAGTTCGCCGAAACGGTCGATCAGTTCTTCCTGCAGATCGTCGATTTCCTCGTCGCTGTCGCAGTTGGCAAGGCGTTTGTACAGGGTCAGCCGCTCGTGCACGTCGGGCGCGTAGGCGTCGGGCAAGAGCGCCGGCGCGTGCAGGTTGATTTCGGTGGCCAGCCCGAGCGGCTGCGTCAGGTCGGGCTCCTTGCCCTGCTTCAAGGCGGCGACGGCACGGTTGAGCATTTCGGTGAACAGGTTGAAGCCGATCTCCTGCATCTCGCCCGACTGGTTCTCGCCGAGCACCTCGCCGGCACCGCGGATTTCCAGATCGTGCATCGCCAGATAGAAGCCCGAACCGAGTTCTTCCATCGCCTGGATCGCTTCCAGCCGCTGCCGCGCCTGCTTCGACAGCGCGCCTTCGTCGTGCGTCAGCAGATAGGCGTATGCCTGATGGTGCGAGCGCCCGACGCGGCCGCGCAGCTGGTGCAGTTGCGCCAGACCGAACTTCTCGGCGCGGTTGATGATGATGGTGTTGGCGTGCGCGTTGTCGATGCCGGTCTCGATGATCGTCGTGCACAGCAGCAGGTTGGCGCGTTGCTGCGTGAAATCGCGCATCACGCGTTCGAGCTCGCGTTCGCCCATCTGACCGTGGCCGACGACGATGCGCGCTTCCGGCACCAGCTTGGCGATGCGTTCGCGCATGTTGTCGATGGTGTCGACTTCGTTGTGCAGGAAGTACACCTGACCGCCGCGCTTGAACTCGCGCAGCAGCGCCTCGCGCACGATGCCGTCGGACAGCGTGTAGACGAAGGTCTTGATCGCCAGCCGCTTTTCCGGCGCGGTGGCGATCACCGAGAAATCGCGCAGTCCTTCGAGCGAAAGCCCGAGCGTGCGCGGGATCGGCGTTGCCGTCAGCGTCAGCACGTCGACTTCGGCGCGCAGCGCCTTCAGTGCTTCTTTCTGGCGCACGCCAAAACGGTGTTCTTCGTCGATGATCACCAGGCCGAGGCGCGAGAAATGCACGTCCTTCTGCAGTAGCTTGTGCGTGCCGATGACGATGTCGAGCCGGCCGTCGGCCAGATCGGCGATCGCCTGTGCGCTCTCCTTGGCCGAGCGGAAGCGCGACAGCTCGGCGATTTTTACCGGCCAGTCGGCGAAGCGGTCGCAGAAGGTACGGTAGTGCTGTTCGCAGAGCAGCGTCGTCGGGCAGAGCACGGCGACCTGACGGCCGCCGGCGACGGCGCAGAAGGCGGCGCGCAGCGCGACCTCGGTCTTGCCGAAGCCGACGTCGCCGCAGACCAGCCGGTCCATCGGCTTGCCCGACTTCATGTCGTCGATCACCGCGGCGATGGCGGCTGCCTGATCGGGCGTTTCCTCGAAGCCGAAACCGTCGGCGAAGGCGTCGTAGTCGCTGGTCTGGAAGGCAAAGGCGTGGCCCTGGCGTGCCGCACGCGCGGCGTAGAGCGTCAGCAACTCGGCGGCGGTGTCGCGCGCCTGCAGCGCGGCGCGGCGCTTGGCCTTGTCCCACTGCGGCGAGCCGAGCGGGTGCAGCGGTGCATTCTCCGGGTCGGTTCCCGAATAGCGCGAGACGAGGTGCAGTTGCGCCACCGGCACGTAAAGCTTGGCGTCGTTGGCGTAGTGCAGTTCGAGGAATTCGGTGTCGCCCTCGCCGAGGTCGAGGTGGATCAATCCCTGGTAACGGCCGATGCCGTGCTGCTCGTGCACCACCGGGTCGCCGACCTTGAGTTCGGTGAGGTCGCGCAGCCAGTTGTCGAGCGAGGCGCGCCGGCGCTCCTGACGCCGCGTTCGCCGCGTCGGGCTGCCGGCGAAAAGCTCGCTTTCGGTGAGGAAGGCGAGGGCCGTGCCAGCGTCGCCGGCGGCGAGGACGAAGCCTTCGTGCAGGGGCGCGACGGTGAGCGCCAGTCGCGCGTCGCCGGCGCAGAAGGCGGCGAGGTCGGCACTGGCGGCAGGCTTCAGTCCGTGTGTGGCAAAGAGTTCGGCCAGCGTTTCGCGTCGCCCCGCCGATTCGGCGAGCAGCAGCACGCGGCCGGGAAAGCCGTCGAGGAAGCTCTTCAGGCGGCTGAGCGGGTCTTCGGCGCGGCGGTCGATCGCCAGCGGCGGCGGTGAGGTGGCCGGGCCTTCCTCGCCGCGGGCAAGCGCCAGACGGCCGTGGCGGCGGGCGGCGATGAAGAAGGCTTCTTCGGCGAGAAAGACTTCGGCTGGCGGCAGCAGCGGCCGCGTGCGGTCGCCGGCGAGCATGTTGTAGCGTGCTTCGGCGTCACGCCAGAACTCGCGTAGCGCCAGCGGTACGTCGCCGTGCGCGAGCAGCGTCGCCTCTTCGGGCAGGTAATCGAACAGCGTTGCCGTTTCTTCGAAGAACAGCGGCAGCCAGTATTCGATGCCGGCGGGGGCAACGCCGCTGGAAATGTCGCGATAGAGCGGCGAGCGCGCCGGGTCGCCTTCGAAACGTTCGCGGAAGCGCTGGCGGAAGCCGGTGCGACCGCGTTCGTCGAGCGGAAACTCGCGCGCCGGCAGCAGGCGGATTTCCGGCGCCGGGTAGATGGTGCGCTGCGTATCGACGTCGAAAGTCTTGATGCTGTCGACCTCGTCGTCGAACAGGTCGATGCGGTAGGGCAGCGGTGAGCCCATCGGGTAAAGGTCGATCAGTCCGCCGCGGATCGAGTATTCGCCGGGCGAGACGACCTGCGTCACGTGCGTGTAACCGGCCATCGTCAGCTGCGCGCGCAGCGCTTTCAGGTCGAGCTTCTCGCCTTTCTTCAGGAAGAAGGTGTGGCCGGCGAGGTATTGCGGCGGCGCCAGCCGGCAGGCGGCGGTCGATGCCGGTGCCAGCAGCACGTCGCAGTCGCCGCGCATGACGGCATAGAGCGTCGCCAGGCGTTCGGAAATGAGGTCGTGGTGCGGTGACAGGCTGTCGTAGGGCAGCGTTTCCCAGTCGGGCAGCAGACGGACGCGCAGCGTCGGCGCAAACCACGGGATTTCTTCGAGCAGGCGCTGCGCATCGCTGGCGCTGGCGCTGAGCACGGCGAGCAGGCGGCCGGGAGCCGCACTGGCCAGTTGCGCGATCGCCAGCGCATCGGCCGAGCCGGCGAGTGCCGGCAGCGTCAGGCGTTCGCCGGCAGCGGGGAGCGTAGGCAAGCCGCCGGCGCACTGGCCGGAAAACTGACCGGAAGCCTTGCCAGGCAGGAGACTGATGAGGGGGAGGGGCATTGCGGAAGACACTGGAGCGATTATAGCCGATTGGCGCCGGGCGCCGACTTGCGGCTTTCGGCGCCGGTTTGCGCATAGAATACGGAGGCAACCCAAAAAGGGTGCGACCAATCAGGAGGAGCGAGATGCTGTACCACGTTATCGTGTCATTCGGCAAAGACCGGGAATACGAGTTCAAGATGAGCGAAGCCGAAGTGGCCAAGGGTAGTCACGAGGAGGCGCGCCGCTGGTTCGACCGTGAATTCGCCGATCTGGAATGCGAGCCGAGCAATCCGGTGGGCAAGGTGCTGATCATCGACAAGATTCTCAATGTCGCGCGCTACGGCGGCGAGCAGCGCTTCATCGACGGCAAGGACTGGGCGGCGCGCTTTGCCCGCTACACGGCGCTGGCGCTGGCGCGCGACACGATCCGTGTCGACGTCGCCGGTTTCACCATCGGTTACTGACCATCTTGCTGTCGTGTCCGCATGCGGCGGCAGCTTCGCCGATTCTGGTCATGCCTCTGGCACCGTTACTGAATTAGTCGCCCCATGAACAAGGCTTTCACGCGCGAGAGCGACGACGATGACGAAGCCGGCGCCGATGGCGGCGAAGCCGCTTCGCCACTGCCGCCGGGAACGCGCAACTACATCACGCCGGGCGGCTACGCTCGTCTGCTCAACGAGTTCCAGCATCTGATGGACGTCGAGCGGCCGCAGCTGGTCGAGGTTGTCTCCTGGGCGGCGTCGAACGGCGACCGCTCGGAAAACGGCGACTACATTTACGGCAAGCGGCGTCTGCGCGAGATCGACCGGCGCATCCGCTTCCTGACCAAGCGCCTCGATATCGCCGAGGTGGTCGATCCCTGCCTGCGTACCGATTGCGACCAGGTCTTCTTTGGCGCGACGGTCGTTCTCTGCGACGAGCAGGGCGACGAACAGCGCTACCAGATCGTCGGCGTCGATGAGACCGACTTCGCGCGTGGGCGCATCAGCTGGGTGTCGCCGATCGCGCGCGCGCTGCTCAAGGCGCGCGCCGGCGACCGCGTGCGCTTCATGAGTCCGGCCGGCTGGCGCGAAGTGGAAGTCGCCGAAGTCATCTATCAGCAGATCGATTCCTGAGTCGATCTCTCCCCGCTGTACTCCATCCTTGTTGATGCGCTCTTGAAATCGGGCGCGTCGTCCCCAAGTTGCGCCCGTCCGCGATCTCGCGCGCCGGTTTTTATTACATCCAACATTCGCACAACGGAGCCAATTCATGGGAGCCACCAAGGAAACCCTCGGTTTTCAGACAGAGGTCAAGCAGCTGCTGCAACTGATGATCCACTCGCTGTACAGCAACAAGGAAATCTTCCTGCGCGAGCTGATTTCCAACGCGTCCGACGCCTGCGACAAGCTGCGCTTCGAGGCGCTGGCCAATGCCGACATCTACGGCGACGACGCCGATCTGAAGATCCGCGTTTCCTTCGACAAGGCGGCGCGTACGCTGACCATCTCCGACAACGGCATCGGCCTGTCGCGTGACGAAGCCGTCGAGCATCTCGGCACCATCGCCAAGTCGGGTACGCGCGAGTTCTTCTCGGCGCTGACCGGCGACCAGGCCAAGGATGCACACCTGATTGGCCAGTTCGGCGTCGGTTTTTACTCGTCGTTCATCATCGCCGACCGCGTCACCGTCGTCTCGCGGCGTGCCGGTCTGGCCGCTGATCAGGCCGTGCGCTGGGAATCTGCCGGCGAGGGCGATTTCACGATCGAGCCGGCCGAACGCGCCGGTCGCGGTACCGATGTCATCCTGCACCTGCGCGACGGCGAGGACGAATACCTCTCCGGCTGGAAGATCCGCTCGATCATCCGCAAGTATTCCGACCACATCACGCTGCCGATCCTGATGAAGAAGGAGCAGTGGGACGCCGAGAAGAGCGAGCAGGTCACCACCGACGAGGACGAAACCGTCAATCAGGCGTCCGCCCTGTGGGCGCGGCCGAAGTCGGAAATCAGCGACGAGCAGTACACGGAGTTCTACAAGCACGTCGCGCACGACTTCGAAGACCCGCTGGCGCATGTGCATGCACGCGTCGAAGGCAAGCAGGAATACACGCAGCTGCTCTACATCCCGGCGCGCGCGCCTTTCGATCTGTGGGACCGCAACGCGCGTCACGGCGTCAAGCTCTATGTGAAGCGCGTCTTCATCATGGACGACGCCGAGCAGCTGATGCCGCTCTACCTGCGCTTCGTACGCGGTATCGTCGATTCGAACGATCTGCCGCTCAACGTCTCGCGCGAAATCCTGCAGGAAAGCAAGGACATCGAAGCGATCCGCGGTGGTTGCGTGAAGAAGGTGCTCGGCCTGCTCGAAGGTCTGGCTGACAGCGATGACGCCGCCGAGAAGGAAAAGTACGCCAAATTCTGGAAGGAATTCGGTCGCGTGCTCAAGGAAGGCGTCGGCGAAGACTTCGCCAACAAGGAGCGCATCGCCAAGCTGCTGCGCTTTGCCTCGACCCATGCCGATACCGCCGACGAAACCGTTTCGCTCGCCGACTACGTGTCGCGCATGAAGGAAGGCCAGGAGAAGATCTACTACGTCACCGCCGAAACCTTCACCGCGGCCAAAAACAGCCCGCACCTCGAAATCTTCCGCAAGAAGGGAATCGAAGTGCTGCTGCTCTCCGACCGCGTCGACGAGTGGGTGACCGGCAGCCTGACCGAGTTCGAAGGCAAGCAGCTGCAATCGGTGGCCAAGGGCGGCGTTGATCTGGGTGCGCTGGAAGACGAGGCCGAGAAGGAAGAAGTTGCCAAGGCCGCCGACGAGTACAAGGAACTGCTCGACAAGATCAAGGGCGCGCTCGGCGACAAGGTCAAGGACGTTCGCGTCACGTTGCGCCTGACCGATTCGCCCTCGTGCCTCGTTTCCGACGAGCACGACGTCGGCGGCAACCTGTCGCGCATTCTCAAGGCGGCCGGGCAGAAGGCGCCGGATTTCAAGCCGATCCTCGAAATCAACCCGCAGCATCCGGCGGTGCAGCGTCTCAAGTACGAGAACAGCGACGAAGGCTCGCGCTTCGGCGACTGGGCCAACCTGCTGTTCGAACAGGCAACGCTGGCCGAAGGCGGCACGCTCGACGATCCGGCCGGCTTCGTCCGCCGCATCAACGAGCTGATGCTCGCGCTCTCGGGCGGTGGCCGCTAAGCACCAGCCATCGCTGAACGGCGGGGTGACAGCAGTCGAAGCGGCTGCCGTCGCCCCGCTTCTGCAAGGATTGCCGCCGATTGTCGACGCCAGCGTCGAGACGCTGATCCTTGGCAGTTTTCCTTCGCCCGCCTCGCTCGCGGCGGGCAGCTATTACGCGCATCCGCAAAACCAGTTCTGGCGCCTGCTCGCGGCCATTCTCGACGCGCCGCAACTGCCCGGCGCCGACATGGCCGAACGCCGTCGCCTGCTGCTGGAGCACGGTATCGGCGTCTGGGATCTCTATCGTCATTGCCGCCGCGAAGGCGCGCTTGATGCGGCAATCCAGGACAGCGAGCGCAACGATTTCCACTCACTGCTGAACGCGGCGCCGCGTCTGCGTCGTGTGCTGTTCAACGGCCGCACCGCTGCGCGCGGCGAAAAATGGTTTCGCGATCAGGGTCTGGCGACCGCCGTGCTGCCGTCGAGCAGCCCGGCGCTGACGCTTGCCTTCGCGCTCAAGCTCGAGCGCTGGCAGGCGGCGTGGAGCGAGTCCGCCGACGCCGCGCGCGTCAGCGGCTGATCTTCAGCGCGCCGGCTTGCCGGCGTCCGGGACGAAGCGCAGCACATTGCCGTTGATGCAGTAGCGCTTGTGCGTCGGCGGCGGGCCGTCGTCGAAGACGTGGCCGAGATGGATTCCGGAACTGGCGCTGCGCACTTCGACACGACGCATGCCCATGCTGACGTCTTCGTGCAGCGTGATCGCGCCGGGCAGCGGATTGAAGAAGCTTGGCCAGCCAGTGCCGCTCTCGAACTTGCTGTCGGTGCGGAACAGCGCGGCACCGCTGACCGGGTCGACGAAGGTGCCGGGGCGTTTCTCGTCGAGATTCGAGCCGGTGAACGGCCGCTCGGTGCCTTGCTCGAAGGCGATCTTCTGCTGTTCTGGCGTCAGCAGCCGGTAGCCGAGCCATTGCCAGAAACGCGCGCTCTCGCCGTTGAAACCGGTATAGCGTGACACTTCGCGGCCTTGTTCGAAAAGCACGATGGTCGGTGTGGCAAAGAGGCTTTTTTCCAGCGTCCACCCCGTTGGCGCGCTCGTGCTGAGCGTGCGCACCACCGCTACCGGCGACTGCCAGTGGTCGAGCACGGCGGCCTTGAACTGGCGGCAATACGCGCAGTCATCTGCTTCGAAAACGACCAGCTGCCGGGCGAAGTTCAAGGTCTTGCCGTCGAGCGGTGGCGCCTTCGCGAGAACAGTCTGAGCGGTCTGGATCGACGAGGCGCCGGCCTGCGCCTGCTGATATTTGACGCCGGTGCCGCCGAGGCCGCAGTAGCCGTTGGGGTTCTTGCGCAGGTAGTCCTGATGGTAGTCCTCGGCGGCGGTGTAGTTGCGCAGCGGTGCGATGTCGGTGGTGATCTTGCCGAGGCCCTTGGCGCTCAGCGCGCGCTGGTAGCGGTCGCGCGTCTGCACGGCCAGCGTCTGCTGGGCGTCGTTGCGCGTGTAGATGGCGCTGCGGTAGTTGCTGCCGATATCGTTGCCCTGGCGGTCGCCCTGCGTCGGGTCGTGGTTTTCCCAGAACTGGATCAGCACTTTCTCGAGATCGGTCCGGGCCGGATCAAAGAATACCTTGACCACTTCGGCGTGGTTGCGTCCGGCGCCCTTGCCGCTGCGTAGTGCCTTCTCGCGTGCCAGAACCGCTTCGTAGCTGGCGTCGCCATCGCCGTTGGCGTAGCCGCTTTCGACGTCGATCACGCCGGGCAGCGCCGACATGCGCTTTTCGGCGCCCCAGAAACAGCCCATGCCGAGAACGACGAAGTCGGTGTTGGCGGGTTTGGCGCTGGCCGGAGCGCCTGCGGCTGCCGACTCGCCATCGTTGCAGGCGCCGAGCAGCAAACTCGAGATGAAAGCGATCATGATTTTCCTGAGGACTGAACCTGTGAGCATTGCGATACCTTTCGACAGTCCGGGGACTGCGCGGACTGCCACGCCGGAAAGCTTGCTGCCGCGGCCGTCAAATCTGCTTCCGCTGTAAAGGGCAGGGCGGCTAATCGTTTGCCCCGGTTTGGCGCGCAACGTCTGGCGTCCGGATGGACGGCGATGCTGCGGCAACGGCTGTTTGGCCGCTTGCGCGTCGGCAGGTTCCTTGTTCCGGCAAGAAAGCGGGAAAGAAGAGCGAGCGGTTTCTGGCAGCGCTGCCTGGCGTCAGCCGCGTTTCGCGGCTTCGTACAAGGGCATCACCTCAGGCAGGTGGCGCTCGATTTCGCGGATACGGTCGTCGCCGGCCGGGTGTGTCGACAGCCACGCCGGTGGCGCGCCGCGACTCGCTGCTGCCATCTTTTGCCACAGGCTGACGCCGGCGCGCGGGTCGTAGCCGGCGCGCGCGACGAGTTCGAGACCGACGATGTCGGCCTCGCCTTCGTCGTCGCGCGAGAACTTCAGGTTCATCAGGTCGCCACCGGCACGGAAAGCGCCGGAATACTTGCCACCGCCAATGAATTCGCCGAGCAGGGCCGCGCCGAGATTGGTCAGCTGTCCCTTGGCCATGCGTTCGCGCGCGTGCTCGCGCAGGGCGTGCGCGATCTCGTGGCCCATCACCACCGCGATTTCGTCGTCGCTCAGCTTCAGCTGGCTGATCAGTCCCGAGTAGAAGGCAATCTTGCCGCCCGGCATGCAGAAGGCGTTGAGCTGCTTCGAGCCGATCAGATTGACTTCCCAGCGCCAGTCCCTGGCCTGCGGATTGAAACGCGTCGAATACGGCAGGATGCGCTTGGCGATGCCGCGCAGACGGATCAGCTGCGGGTGGTTGTCCGGCGCCAGCGCACCTTTTTCAGCTGCCTGCCGCTTGAGCTGATCGTATTCCTGGGCTGCCTGACGTTCCAGCTGCGCTGCCGGTACCAGCTTGCGCAGGGCGGACGGTTTGCCGACGTCTACTCCTTCCTGAGCGAAACAGGGAATAGCCAGAAAGCAGGCTGCGACGAACAGGCTGCCTGTTGAAAGTGGACGGAAATTCATCTGGCGATCCCGACGAGTTGCGCGAATGCGACTGGCGCCTTCGCAAAAAAATGAACGCGCATTGTTGTCGTCGTTTTTGCGTATGGCAAGCAGCGGATCTGCTTGTTGCGGTGTTCCAGGCAAGTTCCCGCACGCGTCTGGCGCTCCGCAGAGCGTTTCAATGCCTGTACCGAGCCCTTCCTGCTACCAGTTGACTCTCTAGGCGCCCGTCCCCGTCATTACGGGCTTTTTCCGTGCATCAAGGCGGGGATTGACGGGGAGGGGCGGGTCGTGGTGCCACCCGTGCAGCGAAAACTTGGATCAGAAGCGATAGTTCACGCCGAGATTGAACTCCGTGACCGTAGGCTTGCCGCTGGAGAGAGCGAAACTGGCGCTGCTCAGGCGAACTTGCTGCGCCTCAGCGCTGACTTCGATATTGCGTGACACAGCGTAGGCCGCGCCAACGCCATAACCGACTCCGTGGTGCTTCGTCGTTCCCGACCCCATCAGCGTGTCGGTGAAGTCGCTTTTGGCCTCGTGATAGGCCACCTTCGCATAGCCGAGCCATTGCGGCGCGAAACGATATCCCGGCGCGACGAATACCGTCCAGTGGTCTTTGAGCTTGCCGTTTACGCTCACCGTTTGCGCACCGTCCGGATAAGTCACCTGCCCGAACTTCGTGTCGTTGATTGCATATGATGCTCCGGCGGACAACACCACCGACTCTCCCAGAGCGAAGCCGTAGGCTGCATTCAGCCCGGCGACCCAGTCGTTCTTGGAACTGGACTTGCCGTCGATATAGCCTGAGTAGCTGATTTCGTTATGCGCCAGTCCGGCCGTCGCGCCAAGTGTGAAACCGGTGAAGTTGGCATCGCCAGCGATGGCCGGCGAGACGCTGAAAATCATGAGAGACAGGCTGGCGAGGTGGAGGCGGTGGAACTGTTTCATTGCGTTTCCTTGGGTTTTAATAAGTCAGCGCAGGAGTTTCTGCGGACCGAATCGTAAATTATGTATATGGTATGCAGCAAGCTGCACTGGTGCTCGATTTCGAACGTGAGCGCGGTCAGCGGGACGTGCCGGATGCCTTCGCGGGAGTAGGGCTCGACCAGTACGGCCTGACGGGAATAGTGGGTGTTGTCCTTGCGGGTGACACAGGGCCGCATCGCTTGTCCTTGCGGACCGCGGTTTGTACCATTTCTCTGTACCCTTTGGATACTTGCTGCCATTTTATCGATTGATAATCAATGGCTTGCAAGATTTTGGCGGAGTGGACGGGAAACCGCGGCACTGTTAAAAATACGTTTAAAATCAACAGCTATGCGGCACTCGTCAGCGGGTCGTTTGTACCCTCTTTGTCTGCCCTCTCGCCGACAATGATGATAGCAAAAAAGTCGGGGGGAGGCCAGTTCGAGGAGCGAATCGCTGAGGGGCGGACTTGGTGCCTCAGCGGGATCTACGTCCATCGTAGTCCACTGCCAACACTATAAAAGGTTCGCACAGATGCGGAACGACGCATTACCGAACGCAGAGTGTAGGGGCTTAGACGCAAAGACAGCTCGTCTTTCTGCGCAAAAGGATCAACTGCCTGAGTTGGGGATGCCGCTGACTTGCTTGTAGTGAGCAGTCCTACGCCGATACTCGTCGAGTATTGTTGGATCGCACCTCTTTGCAAAATCGAACACGCTATGAAATTTTTGCTTTCTCTGGGTATTAGGTTCAATCAAATTTAGCGCTTGTTCATGTATCTCCCCGCCTCCTTGGTTTGGGTTGGAAGATTTGAAGTAACCCCCTTTGGCTCGTATGAACCTTACTACATGCCGGTTGCCCGTCTGTGTCCACCGGCCAAAAGCTTTCGTAAAGTACGGTCCTCTTTTCGAGAAGCTGCCGTCTTTGTTTAGTTCGTGGACTGCCAATCCATTGCGACTACCGTTGCTTACCGCAACTCCTAATCGACCATTATTATGTCGAAGCTCCAGTGCGATCCGCGTAACCCAGACGCCGCGATTCTCCCCTTGGCTGAATGGTTCCGAAATCGGCAGGAAACCACACTCCTTCTCGTACAGTTTCCATGCGGCCTCGTATGTATCACGGACCTTCCGTTGCCGTTTTAGGAAAGGCCTCCCCCAGAGAAAGAAAGAGACGGCAATTGCGACAAAAAGCACTAGCCAGTCGTTCATGTGATTCTTATGTCTTCCATACTCAGTCGAAATGGGATCGGCGTTGCTTTACCGCAGTTGCAGGTTTCGATGTTAGGGTGGCTACGGAACGGCGCGACAGGAGAGCTATAGCGTAGGCGTCGAACCAAGAGACCTGTTTGTCCACCTGCTTCGTCGATGTCATTTTTCTGACTGAGGCAATATAAAGGCTCTGTTCGCATCGGCTGCTGATCGCTCAATGCTGCACCGCTAAAGTCAGGAACAGAGCGGGAGTCGAGGCGAGGCAGCCGGAGCGGTCGAGGGCGCGGAACCAGCCAAGATAGTGCGCGAGATAGCGGGTGGCGATGCCCTTGAAGCGCGCCATCCAGCCCTTGAGGCGGCTGTCGAAGGCATTGACGTTCTGGATGTGCCAGGCGTCGCGCACCCGACTGCCTGCCGACACGTTGATGGCATGGTGCTCAACACCCAGCGAACGCGCGGCCGCTGCCAGGGCACTGCTGCCGTCGGTGCAAAGCACCGTGTCGGTGGGTAGGAGCGGACGTAAAGCGGAGGCCATGTCGGCCGCCCGGGTCGAGGGCAAAATGAGATTGGCGGTCTGCCCGGATCGGTCACGGGCGACCAGGACCGGCACGAGATCCGGCGCCAGACCGCGGGTGCAGGCCTTCCCGCCGCGGTGGCGGGCTTTGCGAGGTAATCGCTTCTGCCCCTTGTAGGAGTGCAGGAAATAGGTCTCGTCCACTTCGGCAATGCCGTGCAGCGCGGCGATGCGCTCTACGCCGGGCTGACGCAGGAAGCGATGACGCCAGCGATGCGCTGTGCTCAGGGCAATCCCGAGTTGTCGGGCGACCTGTCGCAAACTCTGCCCCTGGGTAAGCGCAACGGACTGATTCAGCCACTTGCTCCGATGATGCCGCCGGGCCAGTGCTGTTCCGGTCAAGGCATTGAAGGTCTTCCGACAGTCGTGGCAACGGTAGCGTTGCAAACCATTGGCGTGGCCGTTGCGCACGACCTGCGTGCCCGTACAGTGCAGGCAACACCGTGTTCCGGGGGCTTCGATCACTTCAAGTGCTACGTCGAGTGAGTCCCGTGCAGCCAGTTCGCCCCTGAGCGCCAATCGATCTTCCCGGCTCAGCCGACCGATCCGCTGCACCCATTCCCGCCATTCCCCTGTTCGCATCGCCGTCTCCTGTTCTTTCGATACAGGCAACAGCTTCCTCTTCACGAGGCTCGTGGCGTGAGCCTTCAACAGGCGATGCGAACAGAGCCAATATAAAACCTTATTCGAACAACAGAAGTGCAGCGAGGCTGTTAGATGCTCTGTTTTGCTAGGGAAACACTGATTTAACCACCCCGCGCCGCCGCCTGCCCTCGGCAGTCCGCCTTTGAGACAATGCCATCATCGCCCCAGAGCTTGAACGCCCATGCAAACGACGTTCTCCGAACTTGAATACGCAGCCAAGAAGAGACAGACGCGCCGCGACCGGTTTCTGGCTGAGATCGAGGCGTTGACGCCGTGGCCAGAACTGCTTGCTGCGCTGACACCGTTCTATCCGAAAGGAGAGCGGGGTCGTCCGCCGATTGGCCTGGAGCGGATGCTGCGACTGTACGTGGCCCAGCAATGCTTCGGGCTTTCCGACGAGGGGGCTGAAGACGCCCTCTACGACAGCCAGGCGATCCGCCGCTTTGTCGGCATCGACCTGGCGCGCGAGTCGGCCCCCGATGCGACGACGCTGCTCAAGTTCCGCCGGCTGCTCGAAACGCGGAATCTCACCCAGACGATCTTCGCCACCATCAACGGCCACCTGGCCCAAAAGGGACTGCTGCTCAAGGAAGGCAGTGTCGTTGACGCGACGATCATCGCCGCACCGCCCTCGGTGAAGAACCGGGAACAGGCACGCGACCCGCAGATGCACCAGACGAAGAAGGGCAATCAGTGGCACTTCGGCATGAAGGCGCACATTGGCGCTGATGCCGACAGTGGCGTCGTGCATACGCTGGTCGGTACGGCGGCCAACGTCAATGACGTCACCCAGGCGCACGCGCTGCTGCACGGGGAAGAGACGGCGGTGCATGCGGATGCCGGCTATACCGGTGTCGAGAAGCGTGAGGAGAACCAGGGCAAGTCGGTGCGCTGGCAGATCGCCATGAAGCCCGGCAAGCGCCGGATGCTGCCGGACTCGCCGTTCGGCCGCCTGTGCAACGAAATCGAGAAAGCCAAGGCAAGCATCCGTGCAAAAGTGGAACATCCCTTCCATATCGTGAAGAATCTCTTCCGCCATCGGAAAACGCGCTACCGCGGCCTGGAGAAGAGCACGGCGCAACTGTATTCGCTGTTCGGCTTGGCCAACCTGCTCATCGTCAAGAAGCGGCTGATGGCGATCAACGGTGCCCTTGCGTCCTGAGTGCGGGAAATTGGGAGAAATGGGCCAGGAAAGCATGGAGTCGCGGTCAAGAATCAGCAGATTGACCGAGAAATTGCATAGAAAACAGGCGGCTGCGCTATCCGCGTGGCTGACCTGCTCAGATTGAGCATTTGTTCAGCACTTCCCTAGATGTAAAACCACGAAATCTCATCGAGTTATTTATTATAAAACTTTTTGGTTGTATAGATCGCTTCCCAAGAGAACGTAACCATAAAAAGGCGTTCCTTTTATCGACATGTTCAATAAAATCATTCGCCTTCCCATTTCTGTTCTTTCTTCAAACTTACATAAAATGTGATCCGTGATGTTGTCTATTGATCTTTCTTGAAAAGGGGTTTCGTAAACTGAAAAATCTAAATCATTTTCATCGGAATGGATGGGGTCAAATTGCAATTCAAGGACATAGCCCTCATCGTCCTTAAGTTTGGGTATGGCCAGTCCGCACCAAAAGTACCCTGGGAATTTCGCTGATTTGTAAAATCGAATGTGCAGATTTGAAAACTTCAGGAGGACATCTTTAGGCAATCCCTGGATTTTTTTAATGGTCAATATCTTGCGCGTCTTGGTTTGGTGCCGGTATTCGTATCTCAATTTTTACCCCATGGGCTTTGGAAATATATAATAATATTTTCAAGACTATTCGGACGGAGGCGCCAATGCGCGACAAAACCCCGGATTCTATCCGTGAAAAGTGACGATCAAAAGTTGATCAGCTCATCTAAACTCCACCAAAGTTCTCGGCCAGTTGCGTAAGGTGGAGCTATCGTTTCCTTCACGGCTTAAGCGTCGAACGACGCTAACTTCTATTGGTTCTCGTGCTGACCAGACTTCATGGCGCCAGCTATGCCGCACCACGAGTGGCGACGTAATTGAGCTCGAACGACCATCGCGGAGGCGGGCGCCCGTCGTTCGGCCAACACTTGTCAATATGATATTCTAGCCCAACGGCCACAAGCGCTGCATCGCGGTTGTTCGTCGGCGAGGCGCTAGTCACTCCCGCAGCGCTTCATCGCGGCCATGTCGCCAAGCGGTTCGACGACCACGCGTATCGATATCATGACAATCGCGTGAAGTGTCTCCCGTGCGACACCAGTTCAGACCTCTGCCCGCTCATCCCAAAGCGCAATCATCCGCATCACCGGCAAGGTCTGCACCGCCAGCGGCGCACATCCGAGCTTCCCGAGCATCTTGTCGGCTTCAGCGATGAGCTTCACCACCTGTGCGCGGATCCCGCTGAACATGGGCATCGCTCGCAGGCAATCGACCGCCTGCATCAGCCCTTGGGTGTCGCGCTGCTTCGCCCGCTCAATCAGCAGCGCCTCCCAGGCAAGATACCGTTCCGGCGTCAGGCGCCAGGTCGATGTCGTCACCGTCTTCGACTTCCCGCCGGATTTCACCACCTTCGCCAGTTGCACCAGTTCATAGTGGAGATAGCGCAGCCGTCCTCGTGCGGTTCGGCTGTCGAACACGGCAGCAGGGGCCGCCGTCCCTTCGGCCAAGCCCGCCTTGCCAGCCGTCGACAGCATCCACCACGCGACGGGCTGCGCAGTCGTCATCGTGTCGGCAGCGCCACCTGCGGCCTCCTCGCTGTCGAGTGCCGCCGCCTCTACCTGCCGCGGCGCCGGACTCAGGCACAGATGCACGCTGGCACGGCCGCACTGCTTGCGATACGCCCGCGCCGGCGCGTCGGCACGCAGGGCGTAGTCTGACCATTTCAGAATGAAGCGGGCGAGCTTTTCCCGTGGAATCCGGTCAGCGCACCAGAAGAAATGGCCGTGACGCACCTGACGCTGGATGTGCTGCATCAGCGCCGTCTGATTTCGGGGAATACGGATTGGCTTGTCCATCAGTGGAAACTCCAGCGTGTCGTTGCTCGTGCAGACGTATAGCGCGAGAGATCAGCGCTGGCGCGCGACAATGGCTTTGGCATGAGTCGGGCGTGGCGACGACGCCTTTCACGGCGGCTGGAACACCGATGGCGCCAATTCAATGCGACTGGCGTCTCAGTGAACAATGAACTGGGTTGTAGCGTGAGACACGACCGCCGGTCGGCGCGACCGGCGCCGACTCCTCACCCGTCGCGACCGCGACGCGACAGGTCGGCGCCAAACGCGCTATACGCTCGCAAGGTCACACTTTTGTGAGAGACAAAAGTGCGGCGACGGTGCGCCAACACCGAGTCAAGCTTGCTTGACAGCAGGGGCGCGCCAACGCCCTCGCTGTCTCGTTCTATCTTCGCAGTGCGAAGAGCCTTTGCCAAAAGGCTAGTTGTGTGGCGCCGCATGCTCGTAATGGAGCTCGTGCGGTGCGAGGGGGAGTCAGCGAACTAATCCCGGAAGATTCTTTCCGGCCAATCTCGCTGATTTATCCCATACCGCCCCGATCAGAAGGTTGGGGAGGCCGGTGCGAACGCGAGCCGGATCGGGGGCGGAAATGCCTCCAGGTCCTGACGATATGATAAAAGAGTGAGAGTCTCTTCTCGGGTGACGCGGGCAACCGCGTAACCGATGCTGGACAGGATGGCTGCGATACCGCATGACCGTAAGGCATGCCTCGGCAGGATGGTGCAAGTGCGCCAGACCGGCCGGGCGAGCGTGTTGGTGAAACGGGGGCACCCGTCGAGCCACAAGCCGCGCTGAGAGCTTAAACCTGTAAATGAACCCGTGAATAACGGGAGCTTCCAGAAAGTGCAAGAGCTGTTTAGGGCCTACAGTGCCTGGAACACGATGGAAGCCGCATGCAATCATTCAAGTGCAGGAGTAAGGCAGGGCCTCCCCGGTTCTCCCGCCCGAAACACGGTAACCAGCCCGTAACTTGAACGCATGAGGTGAGTCGGCAGCGGTCTGCATGTACGTAAGAAATCGTCTAAGCGGTGCGAAATGCGCTCGGGGGATCGTTGGGGTGGTACCCGACGGTGCGGAGGTAACGACTCCGAAAAATCCTGAGAGTGTATGAGCGAGTCTTTTCGACTGTGACGTCTGGGGTCAATCCCGGATCGAGTTGTGAAGACGACACAACGTAAAGTAGGACGGCTGACGGTGGCACCGTCGGCAGCAAGCAAAACTCATCCGCTTGGCGGCGAGATGAGCTTCGACAACCCCTTGGCGGGGGTTGGTCGACACTGCATGCGAGGAGACTCGCGTGTTTTTCAGAGAGCAGTGGTACTGCTCTCGGCGATGCCGTCGGTCCTTAGCAAGGATTGATTGGCTTCGCTCCTGAGAAAATATTCATTGGTGCCGAACTCTCGGCAGTTTCTCTCAAAAACCCCTTTTCGGAGGGGTGTTTGTTTTGCGTGCACTACGCTCGGCGAGCCTTAAATCCTGGAGTCACGCCTTAAATAGATCGCCCGCGACCAGCCGACTTCGACGAAAGCCATCCTCTCGCCGTTACAGCAGTTTCATTCATTGTGAAATAACGGTGTGCCATTGGCTAGTCTAGGTGCAAGAGTATCGTTTCCTATCCGATTTTTTTTACCATAAGCGCTTTCGGCTTTCCGTTTCGCTCTCCTATGGAAAATTCAACCTTATCGCCTTCAAACAAAGAAGCGTCGCGATCGTCAAGAACAATATCTAGGAAATGAAAAAATATATCCCGTCCCTTTTCTCGGGTTATAAATCCAAATCCTTTAAGAGGGTAGAAGACTTTAACAACGCCAGCCTCTCTCGGTTGTTCGTGCATTGCAGACTATTCCTCGGAAAGCTCTCTTAGGCAGTGTTTGGGAGGGTTCTGTTTTAGGAGCGACCGAAGGAAATTTGCTTTCTTTTTGTCGGAGCGTCCCAGTATCGACAAGTGATACATTAGTTGATAATACCGCTTCGTATAGGACAGAGTTTCCTTTCTGAGGCCCTTCTTGGCCGAAAATCGGTAGCAGATCTTCGTCAATTTGCCAGCGTATTCTTTGCTGTACTCAGGTAAGTTTTCATTTAATATCAATCGATATTGCTTGCCCTGAGTGTGGCCCAGTCGGCTAATTAGAGCGACCGATCCCGATACGGAGTTGTGTCGGTCATGAAATTCTCCTAGCGTTTTGTGTCCTGCCTCATGCTCTTTCTTACAACGGTGAACCGCTGCTCTAATTTTGTTGCGAGCTTCTCTAGATATACGAGGGTGCCCCCTATCGATCCACAAGCCCGTTACAATGACGTTTGCCCCCGGCGTGCTAGTGGTGCAAACTTTTAGTTTTCCTCTGTGAAGCTCAAGCCCCTTGCTGGCGGTAAATCCCTTTATTTTTCTAATGATCCACTCCTGCTCGTTTTTGTCCAAAACGACGGGCGAGCTTACTGTGATATCGTCAATTAATCGAGTATAGATAAGACCTTTTCTTCTCAATTCGGTAACTAGTTTGTGCTCGTTGTTGTAAAAGACGAGATTGGCTAGGTAGCTGCTGGTCGGGGCGCCTTGTGGTAGCGAGTTATCTAGAGTGGTTAATGCAACCAAAACAGCAGTGACATCGTCCGAGAATCGAAAGAGATACTTGAATATTTCTTTTACGTTGCTTTCCGTCACCGAAGGATAGAAATTCTTAATGTCGGCGGCAACGACCGTCTTTCCATTAGAGTGCGCTCTTGCATTACTCACGAAGTCACGAGGATTTGTAGCGTCTTTTATAGATCCTTGAAGGTACTCTGGGAACTCACAAAGTGAAAAAATACGGGAGTTAATCCGTTTTTGAATGGCTTTTAAGATTGGTTTTGGGGGCTTGATTTGACGAGCCCCGCCGCTCTTCTTTTCGATTTCGAAAAACGTATAGTAGTCTGCTACGTGGTTCGAGATGTGTTTGAGGATAGGCTCGTCGCAACTCAGCGCACTAGAGAGTGCCTCTAGCGAGCGAATTGGAGAGCCTCGGTATGTAACCTGTAATGGCATTTAAGATTTAATGGCGAAGGGTTAGCTTACGAGGTGGCTGATGATGTCATTTGCCACTACGCTTGCCCAACCAATCAGGGCGAAAACTCGTGCAACACAAGCAATCCCCAACTGAAAACTCAGGTCGGCCCGCATCAAGCTCACGTGAGATTCCACTCCACGAGAGACGCTGCATTTCCAGTAAGAAAAGTTAATCAGAAAGTACATTTCAGTTCTCCTTGGTAATCCCTGATTTTCGCGTTGTCAACTTGCAACGCACAAAAACCAAGGCGCCTGTACAAAGAACTGAGACTTCCCACAAGGAGCGGTAAATACAACCTGCCTGAGTTTTCCTTCGCCACCAATTTCGCCTAACAGCCGTCGCGTTAGGTTCGATGCCGATCCTGGCGTTCGCCTAGAAGCTGCTAATCGCCCGGCATGCCGGTAGAGACCCCTAAGGATCGTTGAATGTTAAGACACACTCAACGCGGACGCTCCCCGTTCGTTTCTTACTGTAAATTTTTTAAGAGCAGCTTGCGGCCAGATGAACCATCTGGTTTGCATAGGCTATTCGAGTTGGGGCCGGCTGTCAATATGCAATAGGGCTGGCATGTTACGCAATAGACAGGTGTCAGAAAAATGGACAAAAGTGTAAACAAGCCGCTGCCGGTTGCTCCATTGTAAACTTTTGGAGAAAATGTTCTGCAGCTAATGGTGGCGATGAGTCTGGCGAGGACTTGTCAGCGCATTTGCTGAACTACGATCGAAGCACATTCGGCTCGTGATGATCACCGGCGGCGGCGGATGCCGTGACTTGGTTTGAGCTAGATCAAGTGGAGATGCCGTCTCGCCAGTCGGATAGTCCTTCCGCTGTCGTGCTGCGAGTGGCAATCTGTGAGTTTTTCCTTGGCGGCCGCTATTCACCGCGCAGGCGCCGGCCTCACGCGTTTTGGTGTCGCGTCGGCGCCGATCTTCGCGAACCTCCCGGCCGGCACGATTGCCGGCAGCCGCTCCGGCGGCACGATCTTCGCCATCAATCCGGCGGGCACGTCGATTCGCCTTCCCTTGCCATAGCGTCCGCCGACGGTACCGGGTTCGTGGCCGCAGATCTGGTCAATGGCGGAATCGTCCATGCGGGCATTGCGGCAGAGGTCTTTGAACAGGTGCCGGAAGCTGTGAAAGACTTTCGACTTGGCGGTGATCCCGAGTTTCGACAGGTAACGCCCGTACCACTGCGAATACGCCTTGCTCTGCACCTCGTTGTCGCACTTGACCTTCGGGAACAGGCGTCCGGAGCAGGTCTTGACGTAGTCGAGCAGTCCCGCCGCGATCAGGTCGGGGTGGAGCGGTACGTCGCGATCCGCCGAGTTCTCGTTCTTGCCGTCCTCGGTGTGGATGTAGTGATTGCCCTTGGCGTCGGTGTGGATGTAGTGATTGCCCTTGGCGTCGGTGTGGAACTGGCTCGTTTTGAGCAGCGCGATTTCCTCAAGACGCATGCCGGTCAGGTAGGCAATCGCCGGTATCCACGCTGCCGCTTCACCTCCACCGCCGAGCGGCCGAAAACCCACGGTGTAGATCGGCGCCCCGAAAATGGTCACGAGTTCCTCGTCGCTGAACGGCTGGCGTTTCTGGTCGGCCTTGCCGCGCTTGGCCTGCTTGATCTTGATGTTGGCGAAGGGGTTGTGCGGCAGATACTTCGCGTATTCGGCGCTGTTGCTGCCGGCGCTGATCAGCGTGCCGACGAAGCCGATCTTGTTGGCGACGGTCGAGGCGGCCAGCGACTTCTCCTGCATCAGGAAGTCGCGGTATTCGAGAACGTCTTCGCGCGTCACCGCGTTTGGCGCGGCCGGGCAGAAGTCGGCGAACAGTTTCATGGCCGCCAGGTAAGCGTTGGTGGTGTTCTCGCGGCGATCGCACTCCTTGACCCACACGTCGTAGAGTCCCTGCCAGGTCATCGGCGCCTCGGCCGCTGCGGCGGCCTTGGGGGCGTTCTGGACTTCGAACTGACTGGGGAGCACCGCTTCGCTCGCCGCATCGACCACCGTGCCGCGCTGGCGGGCTGCCATGCCTTCGTAGGCCTGAAGGGTGGACTCGGTCATGACGTAGGCCAGACGGCGCCAGTCCTCGGGCGAGAACTCGGGCTGGTAGCCGCGACCGAAGAGCATCATCCGCGTCGACGCGATCATCGGCTCGACGTCGTCCATCGCCAGCTGACGGCGCAGGGCCACGAGGCCGGCATCGATGTGCTGCCCATATTCCTCGAACTCGGCGCGATCCATCCCGGCTATACGGGTACTGCGGTCGGTTTCGAGTAGGGCGGCACGCGTCAGGTTGCCGAACTGCGTTTCGATCTCGGGCGTGACCTGCGTCAGCGTGACGAACTCGGTGCGCTTGATGCCCTTGCGTGAGAAGGGATCGACGGGCACGTTGTCGAGTTTGGCGCGCGCCTCGGCGAGCAGGTTGTCGGCGTCGACCGCGTAGCGTTTGCATTCGCGGACGGCGCGGACGTAATCGTGACCGAGGGACTTCTTGATTTCGCGCCGGCCGAGGAATGGGCGTAGTTCGGGCGGGACGCCCTGGCGGAAGTAGTAGGTGTTGTCTTTGTGGGTCAGGTACGCGGGCATCGCTTGTCCTTGAGGACCGCGGTTTGTACCCTTCCTTTGTACCCTGTGCCGCCTTGGGGTCATTAATTATCTCTTAATAATCAACGACGTAAGGCGATGTTGGCGGAGTGGACGGGACTCGAACCCGCGACCCCCGGCGTGACAGGCCGGTATTCTAACCAACTGAACTACCACTCCGCGTGGCCGATCCGGGA
>NZ_JACIGE010000009.1 GCF_014197755.1 Rhodocyclus tenuis
GTCCCCTCGAAATGATCAAGATGGTGCAGGATCTCCGGCGCCACACTGTTGAGCAGGAAGGCAAGCAGAAACAGGCCGAGGATTTTGGCGTAATTCATGGGAGGGTGTTCGCGTCTTGACGACGCGCACTTTCGCAGGGGGTAAGCAACAGCGATGCTCAGGAAGTGGCGATTGAGCGTTGCCACTCGATCGCCTGCTTGTTCATCCGGACAGCTACCTGGCGGCGCCCTTGCTGTCGCGACCGTAGATGCGCGGTCTGACGTAGCGGTTGATGATCGGCGTCAGCGAATTCATCAGCAGCACGGCAAAGGCGACGCCTTCGGGATAGCCGGCCCAGGTGCGGATGACGTAGGTGAGCACGCCACAGCCGGCACCGAAGATCAGTTGCCCGCGCGTGGTATTCGGCGAGGTGACGTAGTCGGTGGCGATGAAGAAAGCGCCGAGCATCGCTGCGCCCGAGAGCAAATGCGTGCTGACGTCCATGTAACGCGCCGGATCGATCATGTGCATGATCGCCGCCGGAATGGCGATTCCGGCGAGCATCGCCAGCGGTGTGTGCCAGGTGATGACGCGCAAGGCCATCATCAGCAGACCGCCGGCGGCGATCAGCAAGGCCGCGGTTTCGCCGAGGCTGCCTGGACGGTTGCCGTACCAGCTTTGCGCCGGCGCATTGCTCAGTGACTGCAGCAGATCGACACCGCGCGACAGCTCGGTCTTGGCAAAGCCGAGCAATGACGCGCTGGAGACGGCGTCAAGGCTTTGCGGGATACCCTGCAAGGTGATCAGCAGCCCGGCGATCGGTCCCGGCGCGGCGGCCATGCCGAGCGGCAAGGGGGCGACCCACGAGGTCATCTGTACCGGGAAGGAAACGAGCAGAGCGACGCGCGCGACCATCGCCGGGTTGAACAGGTTCTGGCCGAGTCCGCCGAACACTTGCTTGCTGAGAATCGTCGCGAACAGACCGCCGAGCGCACCGATCCACCACGGCGCCCAGGGCGGCAGCGACAGAGCGAGCAGCCAGCCGGTAAGGATCGCCGAACCGTCAGCGAGCGTCGGCGCGGCAGGGCGCTGCATCAGGCGCAGGCAGATGCCTTCGCCAAGCATGGCGAAGCCGATGGTGATCGCCCACAGATAGATCGCCGGCCAGCCGTAGAGCCAGAAGCCGAACAGCGTTGCCGGCGTCAGCGCCAGCATGACGATCGTCATCACACGCCGCACGCTGTTCGACGTGGTCGTGTGCGGCGCGGCGAGCGGTGTTCCGGGCAGTGTCGTGTCGATCAGTGACATGGTTTTTCTCTCAGGCGATAGCCGGTTTCGGCCAGACCCAGTGTTGCAGTGTGACGGGGACGGGAATCATGCTCATGGCCTCGGTCGGGCAGCGATCGACGCAGGCGCCGCAACCGGTGCAGGCTTCGCGCATGACGTTGTGGATCTGCTTCTGCGCGCCGAGTATCGCGTCGGTCGGGCAGACCTTGAGGCAGCGGCAGCAGCCGATGCAGATGTCTTCGGACACATGCGCCAGCTTCGGCCCTTCGTCGGCCATCGCCGACAGGTCGACGCTGACGCCGAGTTTGGCGGCAAGCGCTTCCGCCAGTGCCTTGCCGCCCGGCGGACAAAGCGTGACCGGTGCTTCACCCTTGGCCAGTGCGCTGGCCGCTTGCGAGCAGCCGACAAAACCGCATTGGCCGCACTGCGAACCTGGCAGCATCGCCAGTACTTCGGCATCAAGCGGGTCTTCCTCGACGGCGAAGTAACGCGCTGCGCTGCCGAGCAGGGTGCCGAAAGCGAGGCCCATCGCGGTGAGGCTGCCAACTGCGATCAACATGACGATTCTCCCTTTCTCTTAAATTGTTCCGATGCCGGAAAAGCCCATGAAGGCCATGGCCAGCAGGCTGGCGACGATGAGGGCAATCGGCGCGCCGGAGAACAGGCCGGGCACTTGCGCCAGCACGAGCCGTTCGCGCAGGCCGGCGAAGATGATCATGACCAGACTGAAGCCGAGTGCCGAGGCAAAGGCGAACAGTATCGAAGCGAGAAATCCCATCTTCGCGTCGACCACCAGCAGCGCGACGCCAAGCACCGCGCAGTTGGTGGTGATCAGCGGCAGGTAGATGCCGAGCATGCGGAACAGCGACGGCGACACCTTGCGGATGACCATTTCGGAAAACTGCACGGTGCTGGCGATGACCAGGATGAAGGTGACGATGCGCAGGAAGCCGAGGTCATAGGCTTCCAGCAGATAGTGCTGGACCGTCCAGTCCATCATCGCCGAGAAGGTCATGACGAAGGTCGTTGCCAGCCCCATCCCGGCAGCCGTGTCGATACGCGAGGTGACGCCCATGAACGGGCAGAGACCGAGGAAGCGCGCCAGGAGCACGTTGTTGACCAGCGCAGCGCTGACCATCATCAGGAGCATTTCTTTCATTTTCGGCCCTTAGTCCGCGTTGCAGGATTCGCCGGGCGCTGCCCGGCGCAGGTAGTGCGGTGCCAGCTCGCCGCGCGCCGCCAGTCGCCGCGCGACGAGACGTGCGACCAGCAGGCCAGCGATCAGCCCGAGCGACATCGCGGCCAGCGACAGCAGATCGCTGCCATAGAGACTTTCGGCGATGCTGCCGGCGCCGATGGCGACGACGAGCGGGATCATGTAGGCGGTGAGCGATGCTTTGAGCAGCGAGCTTTCGTCGACGGTCACGACCACCCGTTCGCCGGCTTGCAGGTCGGCGCTGTTGGCGAGCGGGAAGCGCCGTTTCTCAAGGCGGCTGCCGCTCGAGCCAAGGCCGTTCGAACCACAGCTGGCGGCCGAGGCGCAGTGTCCGCAGGCCGACGTCTGTTCGGGTTCGAGCCATGCGGTGCCGCCGTCAACGCTGAGCACCCTGGCGATGCTGCGGACGCGGCGCGCGCTTGGCGAAGCTTGTGCCGGCATGGTGACCAGATCGCTCATGGCTTCAGGCCAGGCTGGGGACGGCGCTGGCTTGCTGCGCGCGGCGTTCACTACGCTGATCGATCAGCCGCTTGGCGACGATCAGCAGACCGAGAACGAGAAAGGCACCGGGCGGCAGGATCATGATCAGCACGCCCATGTCCTCGGGCAGCAGGCGCATCTCGATGACCTTGAACGCCGGGCCGAGCAGCAGCGAGGCGTCGGCGAACAGCGTTCCGGAGCCGATCACTTCGCGGACGGCACCCATCAGCGTCAGCGCGAAGGTGAAGCCGAGGCCGGTGAACAGGCCGTCAATCACCGAAGGCAGCAGCGGCTGCTTCGACGAGAAGGACTCCATTCGCGCCATCGGCAGGCAGTTGACGACGATCAGCGGAATGAACAGCCCGAGCACCTTGTACAACTCGTGCAGCCAGGCGTTCATCGCCATGTCGACCACGGTCACCATGACCGCCGAGATGACGACGAAAATGGCGATCCGGACTTCCTGGGTGATGACCTTACGGAACAGCGAGACCAGGAAACTGGTGGCGATGATGACGACCAGCGTCGCCATGCCCATGCCGAAGCCGTTGGTGGCACTGGTGGTCATTGCCATCGACGGACACAGCCCCAGCATCATGCTGAAGACGCCGTTGCGGTTCCACAGGCCGTCCTTGGCCAGCGTCTTGAAGTCGTTGCTCATGTCAGTCAGCCTCCGTCAGCTTGCCCTTGTTCGCGGCAAAGAACTCCATGCCGCCACGGACTGCCGTCACCACGCCGCGCGGGGTGATCGTCGCGCCGGCAAACTGGTCGAACACGCCGCCGTCCTTTTTCACCTTCCAGCGCTCGAGTGGCAGGTTCTCGAAGGAGAGACCGGTGAAACGCAGAATCCAGTCGCCCTTCTTAACTTCGATCTTGTCGCCCAGCCCGGGTGTTTCCTTGTGCGCCAGGACGCGGACGCCGAGAACCTGCCCCGTGGCGTCGACGCCCAGCATCACGCGGATCTCGCCGGAATAGCCGCTGCCGTAGACTTCGTAGGCAACGCCAGTGATCTTTCCTGCCTTGCGCGCGCGGAAGACGGTGATCTCGCGTCCTTGCTGGTTGGTCATCGTGATCGGATCGGCGACGAGGCTGTTGTCGTGGATGTCGTCGGGGAGGACCTGGGCCAGCGAATTCTGCTTGTCCTCAAGCGCCCGCGCCGCGACGTCGTTCTTTGTTGCGTCGTTGGTCAGCGCCAGCAGGGAACCGAAGCCCAGACAGAAAGCGCCGAGGACCAGGCCGTGAATCATCGAGTTCTGTTTCATTCCATCGCCTCCATGGCGGGAAGCGCTCTGGCGCCTGTGCCGGATGGGGATTGCCGCGTGTTGTTCGGATATCTCATGTCAAACCCGTTGGTGCGTTCGCCTGCAATGGCGCACATTCCGTGCCAGCGCTGCTGTTGGTCCGCCGACTGCGCTTGGGTGCTGCTAACTCCGCAGCAGCATGAAGATTTCGGCGCTGCCCCGGCGTCTGCGGGGGGCGAGGGGCGTCAGCGAATCAGTTCCCTTGTGTCGCAAGTCCTACACGCTGCAAGAAATCCCACAAGGCGAGAAGGGCTGTTGCGCTGGCCGAGCGGATGTCCCGACGGCCATCCGCTCGGCCGGCGGCAGCGTGCTGCCGCGGCGGATGCGCGTGCGCGTTTGCAACAGGGTCTGCTGGGCAGTCGGCAGCATGCTGCTCGGGCGACAGGGGCAAGGTGAACGCCTGGCAGTGAACGGGGGGCTCGTTGGTGCCGATCGGGCCGCGCTGCCGCGCTTTGCCCGGGCTGCGAGGGCGGGAAATTGCCCGGCGGAGTGTACGGCAGCGAGCGGCTGGCGCCGCTCGCTGTTGCCGGAATGGCCGTGCCGGCCGGGTCTGATCAGCCGGCGGCGCGTTGCGTGCCCTTGTCGCGTGCTTCGTCGCCGAGCAATTCGCGAATCCAGGCCTTGCGCTTCGCCGCGCGGCGCGACTCGGTCAGTTGTTCGGTGATGCGTTCGCGCAGCAGCGGCAGTGGCAGGGGGCCGGCGGCGAGCACTTCGTCGCAGCGCAGCAGGTGCAGGCCGATCGGCGATTCGACAATGGCCGACAGTTCGTTGGCGGCGAGCGCGAAGGCTGCCGGTTCGAGTTCGCTGTAGAGCTGACCGCGCGAGATTTCGCCAAGCAGACCGCCGTTCATCGCGGTCGGGCATTCGGAGTGCTTCAGCGCCTGTTCGGCGAAGCGTTCCGGTGCCTTGAGGCAGCGCGCGCGCACCGCTTCCAGGCGTGCCATCACCTCGCCGCGCGTGTTGCCGGGCAGTTCCTCATTGAGTGTGATCAGGATGTGGCGCAGGCGGCGTCGTTCGGGCGCGTTGAAGCGATCGCGATGCATCAGGTAAAAGATCTCGACCTCGGTTTCGCTGGGCGGCGCGACACGGCTGGCCACCTGGTCGAGTATGGCTTCAACCTGCAGTTCACGGCGCAAGGCTTCGCGCAGATCGGCTTCGCTCAGGTCGAGGCGTTCGAGGTCGGCATTGAAGGCCTCGTCGCTGTCGTAGCGCTGGCGGATTTCCGCGTAGCCTTGGTCGACCGAGGCTTCCGGCAAGGCGACGCAGGCGGCGTCGGCGGTGGCGAAGATGCGCTGCTCGATCAGTTGCAGCCGCGCGGCGACGCTGCGCAGGCGGTCTTTCTCGTCGCTGCCGAGTTCGGCGGGCGTCTTGCTGAACAGGCCGTGCGCCAGTTTCAGCGTCAGATAGGGCGAAGGCTCGGACAGGTCTGTTCCGGGCACAGATGCTTCAGGCGGCATTGCTGCTCTCCGTGGTACTGGCAGTGGTTTCGTTCGTTGCCGAACTTTCCTCGGCGACAAGTGCACTTTCCGGAACCCGGAAGATGCGTCCGGGCAGCGACTCGAAGTGCACGTGGTAACTCGCCGGCGCGCTTTCGCGCGCGACGTGCATGATTTCGCCGCGTGTGCCGGCGGCGATGCTGGTCTCGCCGCCAAGCGCCAGCGTGCAGCGCGCGCGAACGAACTGCCGCGTATCGAAGGCGCTCTCGACCCAGGGCTCGTCGATGTCGATCAGTTCCTCTTCGCGGCAACCGACGACGCGGTCGCCATCAAGGAAATGCACCGAGTAGATGATCTGGTCAAAGAGGAAGGTGCCAATATCGACGACGTTGCCGATGCTGCCGCAGCGCACCAGCAGGTCGCCGGCGTTGGCGCCGGGGTAGGTACCGTCGTCACGCACGTTGCGCGTCAGGCGTACCGGGTCACCGAAAGTCCAGCGCGTGTGCATGGCTAGCGCCGCGTGATGCTCGAGACCGGAACAAAGACCGTCTTCGGCTCGTGCATGTGGAAGACGCGGAAAACCTTTTCGGTCTGCGCGTCGGAGACGACGAAGTCGGCGTAAGCCTGCTCGAGCCAGCGCCGGTAATCGGCGCGGCCGGGTTCGCCCGCGACTTTGCCCAGATAGTCGTGGAAGCGTTGCAGGATGTGCAGGCGCTTGACGCGAACGACGTCCGGATCGTAAGCCACGCCGAAATAGTCGAGAAAGTCCTCGGCCGAGCGCAGTTCGGATACTTCGTCGGCGAAATCTTCGTCGCCGGGGGCGTCTGTGCGAGTGCTCATGGGAATCTCCTGCGCCGTGGCGCCGTGGTGGGTTGCGTTCAGACCGATGCGCGCAGTTTGCGCATCATGTGTTCGTGGGCGGTGAGCAGTTCGTCGTCGCGCGGCGAGCGTTTGCGCCGACCGACGAAATCGCGCACCCAGGCGAGCAGCAGCGTCGCCTCGGTCGTTGTCAGCGTCTTGCCGAGGCGCTGCAGGACCAGCGCGACGGCGCTGGCGCCCGAATGCTTGCCGAGAACGATGCGGTGGCTGCGGCCGACCGCTTCCGGCGCGAAACCCTGATAGTTGTCCGGGTGCTTGATCAGGCCATCGACGTGGATGCCAGCTTCGTGCGTGAACACGCCTTCGCCGACGACGCTCTTCTGCCAGGCAACCGGCCGGCCGGAGGCACGGGCGACGCGTTCCGACAAGGCCGGAAAGCGGCGCAGGTCGACGCCGGTGTCGATGTCGTAGCATTGGCGCAGGCCGAGCGCGACCTCTTCGAGCGGCGCATTGCCGGCACGTTCGCCCAGGCCATTGACCGTCGTATTGACGTGCGTGGCGCCGGCGCGCACGGCGGCGAGGGTGTTCGCCGTCGCCAGACCGAGATCGTCGTGCGCGTGCATTTCAATGTCGAGGCTGGTGGCGCGGCGCAAGTCGCCGATGCGTTCAGCGGTGGCGAAGGGGTCGAGCACGCCGAGCGTATCGGCGAAGCGGATGCGGCAGGCGCCGGCGCGTTCGGCGGTTTCGGCGATGCGCTTGAGAAAGTCGGGGTCCGCGCGCGAGGCGTCTTCGGCACCGATGCAGACGGCCAGCCCGGCGTCGCGCGCCTGCGCGACGTAGCCGCCGATCTGACCGAGCAGCCAGTCGCGATCGCGGCGCAGCTTGTAAGCGAGGTGCTGGTCGGAGGCCGGCAGGGAAATGTCGATCAGATGCGCGCCAAGATCACTGCAGGCGTCGATGTCGGCGGCGTGCATGCGGCTCCACACCATCAGCCGGGCGCGCAAGGGCAGCGCGGCGACGGCTCGGATGCTCTCGCGCTCGGCGTCACCCATGGCCGGAATGCCGACTTCGAGCTCGGGTACGCCAAGCGCGTCAAGCTCGTGCGCGATCGCCAGCTTCTCGTTCAGCGAGAAGGCGACGCCGGCAGATTGTTCGCCGTCGCGTAGCGTCGTGTCGTTGATAACGACCGGAAGTTTGGGCGGGTGCATGTGATCTCCTCGAGGAGATTCGAAGCAATTCCCGGTCCACACTTTTTCCGCTCAAGGAAAGCGAGCGCTTTCAGGGGGATGCCAGCTGCCGCGGCTGGCGTCAGCGCGACAGCCTCTGCGTTTGTTGCGAATGCGACAAAGGCGCGGAGGCTCGCGAGCACTTGCCCGGATCGCCGCGTGGCAAGCGCGGCGATGTTGTCTTGCTAGCTGTCCGGAGACAGGCCGCAGGAGTTTTCCAGCACCCGCAAGTCGTTGTCCTGCGCAAAATGAAGAACGAAGCGATAGGCCATCGGTTCGAATTCTTCAAGCTGTCCATCGACGAAGACGGCCTTGTAGCCGTCGAGTTCGCCGGGGCCGACATACGGCGAATACTGAACCCGTTTGCCCGAACCGAAAGCCGACAGTGCGCCACACAGGCGTTCGGCCCAGTCGCTTGGACGGAAGCGCTTGCCGGCCGTCGTCTGGCCGACAATGATGAAGGAACGGGAGTGCGCTGCTTCGCTCTCGCTGCTCATCGCGCCGCGCTCAGACGGTGCTGCCGGCGTTGGTGTGACAACACCGGATTGCGGCAATTCCTGTGCCGCTTGCAAGTTCACAAATTGCTGCATATAGTCGAGGCATATGGTTGAAATATAGGTGCTTTCATGCATACCGCACTGAACGCAAAATTCGGTTTCCGCATCCGTACCCGCAATGGCGCTGTGGTCGACAACCTGACCATTTCCGGCCGCGACGAACCCGAGGCGGAACGCAAGCTCAGACAGATCTATCTCGGCTGCGAAATTCTCGAAACACGTCGGCTACTCATCCAGGCACCACGCAATGGTCCGCTCACCTACGAAGATGTCGTCGACCTCATTTCGGGTCGCTAGTCTTCACTCCACCACTCGCCACCTGACTTAGCAGTCCTTGACCAGCAAGTTCATGGCGAAGTTCCGCATAGTCGCGCGCGCCAGTGCTGGCGGCGTTGTGACTGAACACATCGCGGTTTTCCGAAGGGCTTTCGGCAACCGCTACATTCTCTGAAATCACCGTTGCGCACACCTCGTCCGGATACAGCGCAAGCAGGCGCTGGCGCACGTCCTCGCTCATGCGCCGGCGACGGTCGAAGCGGGTGAGCAGATAGCGTCGTTGAATGCGCCGTTTGACCACCGGTTCGAGAATGGCCAGCGTTTGCGTCATGCGCTCCGCTGCTTGCAAAGAGAGGTAATCGGTCGATACCGGGATGAGCAGCAGGTCGCAGGCGAAGATCGCGTTCAGCGACAGAACGCCGATGTACGGGCAGCAATCGATCAGCGTGACGGTGGCGCCGCCGTTCTCGGCGTCGAGGGCGTCAAGCCCGCCGCGCAGCTTGTTGAGGATCGCCGGTCCCTTGCCGAAGATCGAGTCGACCTTGATCAACTGCTGGTGCGAGGGCACCAGCCGGCCGATGCCGTCCCACGCAACGATCAGATCCTTCAGGGTGCGTGCGTCCTGATAGAAACCGAACAGGCTGTGCGCCGAATCCTGTGGTGAGGAGCCGTGAATCGCACTCAGGTGGCACTGCGGATCGAGATCGATCAGTAGCGGCGAGCCGCCGTCGCGCGCGACGGCGGCGGCGAGGTTGAGTGTCGTCGTCGTTTTGCCGACGCCGCCTTTTTGATTGAAAACAGCGATTCGCATAGCCAATTGTAGCCCGACGCGCTTATGTACAAGGCGCTATTTTTCCCTTAACATTCCTCCCCTTGCAAGGCCGCTAGCAGTGCTGTGCAGCCGTTCGGCGGCGAAGTTGATGATGTTTCACGGATAATTTTTTCGATCTCCCGGCGGCGCAAGCCGCCGTTTCAGTTTCAGAGCCTCCAACAGAGGATTCTTATGTCTCACCTGATGAATACCTATGCCCGCCTGCCTGTCGCTTTCAGCCACGGTCAAGGCAGCTGGGTGACCGATGTCGGGGGCAAGCGCTACCTCGACGCGCTCTCGGGAATCGCCGTGTCGACGCTGGGCCACAACCACCCGGCACTGGTTGCGGCCATCGCCACGCAGGCGTCGCGGCTGCTGCACACCTCCAATCTCTATCGCATTCCCGAGCAGGAAGCCCTCTCCGACCGGCTGGCGGCCTTGTCCGGCATGGACGAGGTGTTCTGCTGCAACTCCGGTTGCGAGGCCAACGAGGCAGCGATCAAGCTGGCGCGCTTCTACGGCCATCGCCGCGGCATCGACAGCCCCAACATCATCGTCATGGAGCATGCCTTCCACGGGCGCACCATGGCGACCTTGTCGGCGACCGGCAACCGCAAGACGCAGGCCGGCTTCGAGCCGCTCGTTTCCGGTTTCGTGCGCGTTCCGTTCAACGATCTGCCGGCGGTGCAGGCCGTTGCCGGCCACAACAGCAACGTTGTTGCCGTGATGCTCGAAGTGCTGCAGGGCGAGGGTGGCATCCACCTCGCCGATCCCGACTACCTGCGCGGCCTGCGCGCCCTGTGCGACGAGCGCGGCTGGCTGCTGATCTGCGACGAAGTGCAGTGCGGCATCGGCCGCACCGGCAAGTGGTTCGGCTATCAGCACGCCGGCATCCTGCCCGACGTGGTGACGCTGGCCAAGGGTCTTGGTGGTGGTGTGCCGATCGGCGCCTGTCTCGCCAGCGGCCGCGCTGCCGGCCTGTTCGGTCCGGGCAACCACGGTTCCACCTTCGGCGGCAATCCGCTGGCGTGCAGCGCGGCGCTGACGACGCTGGCCGTCGTCGAACAGGAAGGCCTGATCGAACACGCCGTCGCCATCGGCGAACTTATCCGTTGTGGCTTGCAGAGCGAGCTCGCGGGCAAGGCCGGCGTCGTTGACGTCCGTGGCCGCGGCCTGATGATCGGTATCGAACTCAGCCGGCCTTGCGGCGAACTGGTCAGGCGCGCGCTGGAAGCCGGTCTGCTCATCAACGTCACCGCCGACTCGGTCGTGCGCCTGCTGCCGGCGCTCAACTTCAGCGCTGATGAAGCGCGCGAACTGGTGCAGCGGCTGTCGGCGCTGATCTCGGCTTTCCTTGCGGAAAAGGCGGCCTCATGAGTTCCGCGATTCGGCACTTCCTGCAGTTCAAGGATTTTTCACGCGCCGATTTCGACTACCTGTTCGAGCGCACGCTGTGGATCAAGCGCCAGTTCAAGGCTTACCAGCGCTACTGGCCGCTGGCCGACCGTACGCTGGTGATGATCTTCGAGAAGGCGAGCACGCGCACGCGTCTGTCCTTCGAGGCCGGTATCCAGCAGCTCGGCGGTTCGGCGATCTACCTCAATACGCGCGACTCGCAGCTTGGTCGCGGCGAACCGGTCGAGGACGCGGCGCAGGTCATTTCGCGCATGAGCGATCTGGTGATGATCCGCACCTTCGAACAGGACATCATCGAGCGCTTTGCCGCCAACTCGCGCGTGCCGGTGATCAACGGCCTGACCAACGAGTACCACCCGTGCCAGATCATGGCCGACATCTTCACTTACATCGAGCATCGCGGCCCGATCCAGGGCAAGACCGTGGCCTGGATCGGCGACTCGAACAACATGTGCAACACCTGGCTGCAGGCCGCCGAGGTGCTCGACTTCCGCGTCCGCGTGTCGACGCCGCCCGGCTATGAAGTCGAGCCCGAGCGCGCCGGTCTGGTCGGTACCGCCCACTTCGAGCAGTTCGCCGACCCGATGGAAGCGGCACGCGGCGCCGACATCGTCACCACCGACGTGTGGACCTCGATGGGCTTCGAGGCCGAAAACGACGAGCGTCTGAAAGACTTTGCCGACTGGCAGGTCGACGGCGACATGATGCGCGTCGCCAAGCCCGACTCGATCTTCCTGCACTGCCTGCCGGCACATCGCGGCGAGGAAGTCACCGGCGAGGTAATCGACGGTCCGCAGAGCCTCGTCTGGGACGAGGCCGAGAATCGTCTGCACGCACAGAAAGCGCTGATGGAGTATCTGCTCCTCGGCCGCATCGAATCCTGAGACGAAGGCTGCGGCGAACGAAAGCCGGCGGTCAGCGTCCATCCAGCAAGCGGAGAAAAACCAATGAGCGACATCAAGAAAGCAGTTCTTGCCTATTCCGGCGGCCTCGACACCTCGGTCATCCTGAAGTGGCTGCAGGACACCTACGAATGTGAAGTCGTCACCTTCACCGCCGACCTCGGCCAGGGCGAAGAGCTCGAACCGGCGCGCACCAAGGCGCTGAAGTTCGGCATCAAGCCCGAGAACATCTTCATCGACGATCTGCGCGAAGAATTCGTTCGTGACTTCGTCTTCCCGATGTTCCGCGCCAACACCGTCTACGAAGGCGAATACCTGCTCGGCACCTCGATCGCCCGACCGCTGATCGCCAAGCGCCTGATCGAGATCACCAACCTGACCGGTGCCGACGCGATTTCGCACGGCGCCACCGGCAAGGGCAACGACCAGGTGCGTTTCGAACTCGGCGCCTATGCGCTGAAGCCCGGTGTCAAGGTCATCGCGCCGTGGCGCGAATGGGATCTGCTGTCGCGCGAGAAGCTGCTGGCCTACGCCGAGAAGAACGGCATCCCGGTCGAAATGAAGCACAAGCAGGGCGGTTCGCCGTACTCGATGGACGCCAACCTGCTGCACATCAGCTACGAAGGCCGCCATCTCGAGAACCCGGCGGCCGAAGCCGAAGAATCGATGTGGCGCTGGACGGTGTCGCCGGAAGCGGCGCCGGATGCCGCCGAATACCTCGACCTTGAATTCGCGAAGGGTGATCTGGTCTCGATCAATGGCCAACGCCTCGCCGCGCACGAACTGCTGGCGAAGCTCAACCAGCTTGGCGGCAAGCACGGCATCGGCCGTCTCGACCTCGTCGAAAACCGCTACGTCGGCATGAAGTCGCGTGGCTGCTACGAAACCCCCGGCGGAACGATCCTGCTGCGCGCGCACCGCGCCATCGAGTCGATCACGCTCGACCGCGAAGTCGCGCATCTGAAGGACGACCTGATGCCGCGCTACGCCAGCATGATCTACAACGGCTACTGGTGGAGCCCCGAGCGGCGCGCGCTGCAGGCGCTGATCGACAACACGCAGCAGAACGTCAATGGCTGGGTGCGCGTCAAGCTGTACAAGGGCAACGTCATCGTCGTCGGCCGCGATTCGAAGACCGATTCGCTGTTCGATTCGACCATCGCCACCTTCGAGGACGACGCCGGTGCCTATGACCAGAAGGACGCCGCCGGTTTCATCAAGCTGAACGCGCTGCGCCTGCGCATTGCCGCCAATCTGGCGCAGCGCAAGGGCTAGGCGGGGCGAGCGCGCCGCGCCATGTTCGGGCTGAGCGAGGAGCAGATCGCCGATTTCGGCATGACCTTCGGCATCGGCGCCTTCATGCTGTTCATGCTGTTCATCATCGGTGAACTGGCGTGGAAGGCGAAGGCGGGCAAGGCCGGAACGGTCATCCTGTTCTTCGTTCTCGCCTTCGGCATGCTCGGCTTCGTCGCCAAGGCCATCATCCAGAAAGTCTGGGGGATGTGAGCCGCATCCCCGGCACCATCCCGGCCTGATTCTGGTTTACGTCGGACCCCCGGCGTGGTTTTTCACGGAGGTCGCCATGGACATGGATAACCCTGCCAGCGTCATCAGCGTCGCGCACGTCATCCAGACGGCGGTGGCGCCGGTGTTCCTGCTTACCGGCATCGGCGCGATTCTCGGCGTGCTGGTCAATCGCCTCGGTCGCATCGTCGACAGGCGACGCAAACTTGCCGAATTCACGGCCGAGATGCGCCTGCTGCATGCCGAAGAGCTGCGCATGCTGTGGCGGCGTACGCGCTGGATTCATCGCTCGATCACCCTGTGCACACTCTCGGCCTTGCTGGTTTGCCTGGTGATCGTTGCGCTCTTCGTTGGCGCCGAACTGCGCATCGATCCGGGCGAGATTGTCGCCGCACTGTTCATCGCCGCGATGCTCGGACTGATCGGCGGCCTGTTCTGTTTTCTGCGCGAGATAGCGCTGGCAACCAGTCGCTTCCAGGCGAGCGAGAGCTGAGCGGCACCGTCGCGCTCGCCGGAAACGACGAAAAAATGGGAAAATTCGCGCCTCGTACCCGCTTGAGTTTCCGGGGCGGGCTCCGGCGAGGCGGTTCCCGCGCATAGATTTCCGGTCCTCGCAGGACCGGCTCATTCATCGACTTTCAGGAAAAGACATGTCCGCATCCCCGCAATTCGACCAGGTCAGCGTCGTCAAGGCCGCCAACGTCTACTTCGACGGCAAGTGCGTCAGCCACACGGTGATTCTCGCCGACGGCACACGCAAGAGCGTCGGCGTCATCCTGCCGTCCTCGCTCACCTTCAATACCGGCGTGCCGGAAATCATGGAATGCGTCGCTGGCTCGGCGCGCGTGCGCATCGCCGGCGAGCGCGAGTGGAAAACCTACGCCGCCGGCGAATCCTTCACCGCGCCGGGAAACTCGTCCTTCGACATCGCCTGCGACGAGCCCTATCACTACGTCTGCCACTTCGGCTGAGCGGAGCCTGCAATGCCATCCTTCGATTTTTCGTCCGAACTGGACATGGTGGCGCTGAAGAACGCCATCGACGCGACCGGCAAGAAGATCATCGGCCGCCACGATTTCAAGGGGACCAGCGCCAAGGTCGAGCTCAACGAAAAGGACAAGGTCGTCACCCTGTTCGCCGACTCCGACTTCCAGCTCAACCAGATCAAGGTCATCCTCTTTCCCGAGATGGAAAAGAAGGAAGCCGACTGCACCAAGCGCCTCGATGCGCAGACGATGCAGAAGGTGTCGGGCGACAAGGTCAAGCAGGAGCTGAAGATCAAGAGCGGCATCGACAGCGAGCTCGCCAAGAAGATCGTCAAGCTGCTCAAGGATTCCAAGCTCAAGGTGCAGGCGGCGATCCAGGGCGAGGAAGTGCGCGTCACCGGCGCCAAACGCGATGTGCTGCAGGAAGCGATCGCGCTGATCAAGAAGTCGATCACCGATTTCCCGATCCGCTCCGGCAACTTCCGCGACTGAGCGCTGCGCGACGTTCCCTGGCGCGTTTTTTTGCCCGTTTTCTTCGCGCGATTCGTCAGGCTGTCAGGGCCGCTCCGGCAGACGCCGCGGCGGCCCTGACTGTTTTCTAGTCGCGGACCAGACCCCTCAGCCACTGCCCGTAGAGGCGGTCGGCAAGCCGGCGCATGGCGGCGAGCCGCGCCGGTGTTGCTGCCTGCATCACCGCCGGCGTCTGCACGCTGGCCGGCAGGTTTTCGCCGAGACCGGCGACTTCCTCGGGCCAGCTTTCGCACCAGCGCTCGATCATCGCCTCGGTCATCTCGACATGGCACTGCATGCCGAGGTGCGGGCCGAGCGCGAACATCTGGTTGGCGCATTCGGCATTGCTGAACAGACGTTCGCTGCCCGGCGGCAGGCTGAAGGTTTCGCCGTGCCACTGGAAGACGACGGCCTTGCCGTCGCGGTCGATCACCGCGTCGTCGCCAGCGCGCGGGCCAAGCCAGCGCGCCGCCGTATCATTCTCCTCGGCCTGCACCGTCGACCAGCCGATTTCCTTGACCGGATTGCGTGTCACCGTGCCGCCGAGCGCACGGCTGATCAGCTGGCCGCCGAGACAGTGGCCGAGCACCGGCACGCCGCGTGCGACGGCGTCGCGGATCAGTGCGCATTCGGCCTCGATCCACGGCAGCGGGTCGTTCACGCTCATCGGTCCGCCCATGAAAACGATGCCTGCGTAATCGGCGGCGCTGGCCGGTATCGGCTCGTTGCGGTCGATGGCGACCAGCGTCCAGCGAATCCGGTGTGCTTCGAGGAATGTGGCAAAATAGCCCGGACCTTCCGTGGCCAAGTGACGAAAAATGACGACTGGCTTCATGATCGACGCGCTTTGCCCGCTGGCGATGAAAGCCGCCGATTCTACGCGCGCCGCATTGACCTGTGTATGTCTGCTCGCCGGCATGGCCAGTACACCGGTGCTCGCCGCCGATGTCGGTCTGGCCGGAGTTTTTCCCGGCAAGGCCTTGCTGACGATCAACGGCGGTGCGCCGCGTACCGTTGCCTTCGGCAGCACGACCGCCGAGGGCGTGCGTGTGCTCGTCGTTGATGGCGAGTCGGCGACGCTCGAAGTCGACGGGCGGCGGCGCGCCTTGCGCGTCGGTCAGAACGTCGCCGCGCAGCGCGCCACGGAAGGCGAGAAAGCGGTGCTGAGCGCCGATGGCCAGGGCCATTTTCTGACCACTGGACTGATCAACGGCCGCAGCATGCGCTTTCTTGTCGATACCGGCGCCTCCGTGGTATCACTCGGCGCCGGCGATGCCGCCCGGCTCGGCATCGACGCGCGCAACGGACAGCCGGGATTTGCCAATACCGCCAACGGGCAGACGCCGGTGCGCCGCGTCAGCCTCGACAGCGTCCGTGTCGGCGAGATCACGCTCTACAACGTCGACGCCATCGTGCATGAGCACGATCTGCCTTTTGGCCTGCTCGGCATGAGTTTTCTCAACCGCATGGAAATGCAGCGCGAAGGCTCGACGCTGACCCTTAAAAAACGTTTCTAGGAGACACACCATGCCCCATCGCGACCACGAAATCGCCCTGTTGCGCCGCGAACTTGAACTGCTCATGGGCGAACGCCAGACCTTGCTGCAAGTTGTCGGCGCCGCCGCGGCACTGATCGCCGGACTCGACAGCAAGCATCTGCCTCTCGCTTCCGTCGAGGCCGCCGATCTGGCGGCGACGACGATCAACGCCTTGTCCGAAGAAACCCTGCACGACGCGCTGGCCGCCGTTCATGCCGAGATCGCCGGCAACGAGGAAAACAGCGCACGCGCCTGAGCGGCGAGCGACCTGACATGTTTGCCGATATCGGCACCGACGAACTGCGGCGGCGTCTTGCCGCCATCCTGCAGCCGGCCGGCGGTGAGCTGATCGGCGATGACGTAGCCGGCAGCGCCCACCTCGCCGGCGCAGCGGTGCGTGCTGGCGGCGCGGCGATTGCGGCCTCGGTGCTGGTGCCGATTGTGTTGCGCCAGCCGGCGCCGACGCTGCTGCTGACGCGGCGCAGCGAGCATCTGCGCGATCATCCGGGGCAGATCAGCTTTCCCGGTGGCCGCGTCGAGCCGCGCGATACGAGTCCTGCGCATACCGCGCTGCGCGAAGCCGCCGAGGAGATCGGCCTCGATGCCGCGCATGTCGAGGTGCTCGGTTTCCTGCCTGACTATCTGACTGTCACCGGTTTTCGCATCACGCCGGTGGTGGCCTTGCTGACGCCGCCTTTCAAACTGGCGGCCGATGCTTTCGAGGTCGCCGAAATCTTCGAGGTGCCGCTTGGCTTCGTGCTCGATCCGAACAACCATCAGCGCCATGCCTACACGTTGCGCGGCCGTTCCGGGCACTACCGCGCGATTCCCTGGGGCGACTACAACATCTGGGGCGCCACGGCGGGAATGATCTGCGATCTTTCGACGCGTCTTGCTGATGCGCCTGTCAAAGCGGCGGCGCATGCTGCCGGCAAGCCGTAGCGGCGCCTCGGCTTTGCGGCGATCACGGCTGCCTGTGTTATCGTCAGTCCTTCAATCGACCGGGGTAAGGCCTTCGCGGCCGCGCCAATTCTGATATCGGGATGAGTCTGCTTTCTCTTGTCGTCGCCCTGCTGCTCGAGCAGTTGCGCCCCTTGCCCTACCGGCGTTTCGTCCGCGAACCGCTGCAGGCACTGGCCGATTTCCTTGAGGCGCGTCTCAATGGCGGCGCGCGCCAGCACGGCACGCTGGCCTGGTTGCTTGCCGTGCTCGTGCCGGCGCTGTTGGCCGGTCTGGTTTTCTACGCACTGCATGCGCTTTCGCCGCTTCTCGCCTGGTTGTGGAATGTCGGCGTTCTTTACCTGACGCTGGGTTTCCGCCAGTTCAGCCACTATTTCACCGACATCCAGCTGGCGCTGCGCATGGGCGATCTGCCGCACGCTCGGCAACTGCTTGGCGAATGGCGCGGCAGCCCGGCCGACGACTGCAAAGCGGACGTAAACGCGGACGAAAATTCGCATGAAATCGCGCGCGCGGCGATCAGCATGGCGCTGGTCGCTTCGCACCGGCATGTTTTCGGCGTGCTCGTCTGCTTCGTCCTGCTGCCCGGGCCGAGCGGTGCGGTGCTTTACCGCATCGCGGATTTCCTCGCCGATTACTGGGGGCGGTCGCTCGGCCGACACGACGGCGCAAGCCTCGGCGCCTTTGGCGCTTTCGCGGCGCGCGCCTTCGCCGTCATCAACTGGCTGCCGGTGCGTGCCACGGCAGCCGGGTTTGCCATCGTCGGCAATTTCGAGGATGCGGTCTATTGCTGGCGCACGCAGGCCGACAAGGAGAGCGACGCCGGCATCGGCATCGTTCTCGCCAGCGGTGCCGGCGCGCTCGGCGTTCGCCTGGTGCCGTCGGCAGCGCCGAACGAAGTGGCTGAAGACATCGTTGAAGTCGGTGCCGGAGAAGACGCCGACGCCGATCACATGCAAAGCGCCGTCGGGCTGGTCTGGCGGGCGCTGCTGCTCAGCTTGCTGTTACTGCTGTTGCTGGGGTTCGCCGGTCTTGCCGGCGCTTGATTTTCACTTGCCAAGGAGTTGTTGATGAACAAGGAAGTCGTTGTTCTGAGCGCGGTTCGTTCCGCCATAGGGTCGTTCGGTGGTTCACTCAGCAGCTTCGAGCCGGCCGAACTCGCCGGGATCGTCATGAAGGAAGCGGTGGCGCGCTCCGGCGTCGAGGCCGATCGCCTCAAGTACGTCACCGTCGGCAACACCATTCCGACCGAAGCGCGTTTCCCGTACGTGGCGCGCATCGCCTCGATCCAGGCCGGTCTGCCGATGGATTCGGTGGCGATGGCGGTCAACCGCCTGTGTGCCTCGGGCCTGCAGGCGATCGTGTCGACGGCGCAGTCGATCATCCTCGGCGATACCGAGTTCGGCGTCGGCGGCGGCGTTGAAGTGATGTCGCGCGGGGGTTACCTGTCGACGGCGATGCGCAATGGCGCGCGCATGGGCGACACCAAGCTGACCGACATGATGGTCGCCGTGCTGACCGACCCCTTTGGCGCCGGCCACATGGGCGTCACCGCGGAAAACCTCGCGACCAAGTGGAACATCTCGCGCGAAGAGCAGGATGCGCTGGCGCTGCAGTCGCAGGAGCGCGCTGCCGCTGCCATCGCCGACGGCCGTTTCAAGTCGCAGATCGTTCCGGTCACCATCAAGAGCCGCAAGGGCGACATCGTTTTCGATACCGACGAGTATCCGAAGGCGACGTCGCTGGAAAAGCTCGCGGCGCTGAAGCCGGCGTTCAAGAAGGAAGGCGGCACCGTCACCGCCGGCAACGCCTCGGGAATCAACGACGGCGCGGCCTTCTTCGTGCTCGCTTCGGCCGATGCCGCCGCCGCCGCCGGTCATAAGCCGATCGCGCGGCTGGTGTCGTGGGCGCTGGCCGGCGTGCCGAGCCACCTGATGGGTGAAGGCCCGATCCCGGCGTCGAAGCTGGCGCTGCAACGCGCCGGTCTGACGCTCGACGACATCGACGTGATCGAGTCGAACGAAGCCTTTGCCGCGCAGGCGATCTCGGTGTCGCGCGGTCTTGGCCTCGACCCGGCGAAGACCAACGTCAACGGCGGCGCCATCGCCCTCGGCCATCCGGTCGGCTGCTCGGGGGCGTTCATCGCCACCAAGGCCTTGTACGAACTGCAACGTGTCGGCGGCCGTTACGCGCTGGTGACGATGTGCATCGGCGGCGGTCAGGGCATCGCGACCATCTTCGAACGCCTGTAAGCTGCAATAAACCAAACGGCCGGCGCCTCCTTGCGGAGCGCCGGCCGTTTCATTGGTGGCAATGCGATCAGGATGTTACTGGCCAGCCGCCAGCCGTCAGCCGGCTTCAGCGTACCTCGCTGTCGGCGATGAGCGCCTGCAGTTCCGGCAGCCAGTTGCGCAGATCGGGTTTCACCACGCTGTCGGGCAGGCCGCGGCAGGTCTGCAGCCGCCAGCGACGCACGCCGGCGGCGGCGAGTTCTGTGGCCAGTTGCAGCAGAGCCGCCTGGTCGAACAGCCGCGGATCGACGGTGGTCCTGACCTCATGGTCGACGCCGCTGGCGATCATCGCGGCGAGGCTCGCTGCCACCACCGAGCCGGCTTTGCGGCCGGACGCGGCAAGATAGTCGGCGGCGGTCGCCTTGACGTCGAAGCCCACCCAGTCGCAGTAAGGCAGGACGCGACCCAGTGCCAGCGGATTGATGCCGGCGGTATGCAGACCGACGGCATAGCCGAGCGCGCGCACCTCCTGCATCGCTGCCGCCAGTTCCGGCTGCGCCAGCGGCTCGCCGCCGCTGAACACCACCGCATCGAGCAGTCCGCGGCGCGCCTGCAGCAGCGTCAGCGCGTCCGCCCACGACGGCTGGCCGGCGCTGCGCTCCCTGGCAAAAAGCCGTAGATGCGGGTTGTGGCAATACGGACAGTCCCACGGGCAGCCCTGGCAGAAGATCACGGCCGCCAGGCGTCCGGGGTAGTCCACGCTGGAAAACGGCTGAATGCCGCCGACGCTCAGCATGCGCTGCCGATCCTGGCAGCGCCGCTGAGTTGCTCAGGCTGCCAGCGCCGCATCGTCGTGAGCGATGCTTGCCGCACGGGCGGTGGCGAGCGATGACGCGTGCACGGATTCCGCAGCCGCCGCCTGCAGTCCGGCCGGTTCGTTGAAATGGCAGCGCTCGGCGTGTTCGGCCTGCTTGCCGGGATTGAATTCGGAAACCGGGCGGTGGTAGCCCATGACACGGGTCCACACTTCGCAACGCGTGCGTTCGTGGTCTTCAAGACGGATGGTATCGGTTTGCATGCTGTTCTCCTGTTGAGGAAGTCTGTTCGGGGTTTGCCGCAGTGATCTGGGCTCAGGCGGCGGGATCGGACGGTGTACTCAGGCGACGGCGAGGCCGGCGGCGCGGCGCTTGCGCGCGAGCGCTTCCTCGTCGCAGCGCGGGCAGAACTCGTGCTCGCCGGCGAGGTAGCCGTGCTGCGGGCAGATCGAGAAGGTCGGCGTCACCGTCACGTAGGGCAGGCGGAAGTTGCTCAGCGATTTCTTCACCAGTTCGCGGCAGGCTTGCCAGGACGAGACGCGCTCGTTCAGGTAGAGGTGCAGCACGGTGCCGCCGGTGTAGCGTTTCTGCAGCGCTTCCTGACGCGCCAGCGCCTCGAAGGGGTCGCTGGTGAAGCCGACCGGCAGCTGGCTGGAGTTGGTGTAGTAAGGCTTCTCCACGGTGCCGGCCTGGATGATCTGCGCATAGCGCTTGCGGTCCTCGCGCGCGAAACGGTAGGTGGTGCCTTCAGCCGGCGTTGCCTCGAGGTTGTAAAGGTGGCCGGTACGTTCCTGGAACTCGCGCATGCGCTCGCGCAGACGGTCGAGCAGGCGCAGCGCCAGCGCCTCGCCGGCCGGCGTGGTGATGTCCTCGCAGTCGAGACTGAAGTTGCGGATCATCTCGTTGATGCCGTTTACGCCGATCGTCGAGAAGTGGTTGCGCAGCGTGCCGAGGTAGCGCTTGGTGAACGGGAACAGGCCCTGGTCCATCAGCCGCTGGATCACCTTGCGCTTGATTTCGAGGCTCTGGCAGGCCAGTTCGGCGAGGCGGTCGAGGCGCGCCATCAGCGCGGCTTCGTCGCCGGCGAAGACGTGGCCGAGACGCGCGCAGTTGATCGTCACCACGCCGACCGAGCCGGTCTGCTCGGCCGAACCGAAGAGGCCGTTGCCGCGCTTCAGGAGTTCGCGCAGGTCGAGCTGCAGGCGGCAGCACATCGAGCGCACCATGTTCGGCGTCAGTTCCGAATTGATGAAGTTCTGGAAGTAGGGCAGGCCGTACTTGGCGGTCATCTCGAACAGGCGTTCGGCGTTGTCGCTTTCCCAGGGGAAGTCCGGCGTGATGTTGTAGGTCGGAATCGGGAAGGTGAACACGCGGCCCTTGGCGTCGCCGGCGCTCATCACCTCGATGAAGGCGCGGTTGATCATGTCCATCTCGGCCTGCAGCTCGCCGTAGCTGAACGGCTGCTCCTCGCCGCCGATGATCGGGATCTGCTCGCGCAGGTCTTCCGGGCATACCCAGTCGAAGGTGAGGTTGGTGAACGGCGTCTGCGTTCCCCAGCGCGAGGGCACGTTGAGGTTGTAGACAAACTCCTGGATCGCCTGACGCACTTCGTCGTAGGGCATGCCGTCGCGGCGGATGAAGGGTGCGAGGTAGGTGTCGAAGGAGCTGAAGGCCTGCGCACCGGCCCATTCGTTCTGCAGCGCGCCGAGGAAATTCACTGCCTGGCCGAGCGCCGACGACAGGTGCTTGGGCGGTCCGGCCTCGACCTTGTTCGGCACGCCGTTGAGGCCTTCGTGCAGCAGCTGGCGCAGCGACCAGCCGGCGCAGTAGCCGGCGAGCATGTCGAGGTCGTGGATGTGGTAGTCGCCGTCGCGGTGCGCCTGGCCGACTTCCGGCGGGTAGACGTGCGACAGCCAGTAGTTGGCGGTCATCTTGCCGGAAACGTTGAGGATCAGGCCGCCGAGCGAGTAGCCCTGGTTGGCGTTGGCCTGCACGCGCCAGTCGGCGCGGTCGAGGTATTCATTGATCGATGCGGCGGCGTCAACGAAGGTGCGGCGGTCGGCGCGCAGCCGGGCGTGCGCGTCGCGGTAGGCGATGTAGGCACGCGCGGTGCGCGTGTGGTTGCACGAGATCAGCGTCTGTTCGACGACGTCCTGCACTTCCTCGACGCTCGGCGGCCGCTTGGCAAAGCGGTGGCGCAGCACTTTCAGGACCTGCGCGGTGAGCAGGTGTGCCTCGTCGGCGTCGAAGTCGCCGCTGGCGGCACCGGCGCGCTGCAGGGCCGAGACGATTTTCGCGGCATCAAAGGCGGCAGTGCTGCCGTCGCGCTTGAGGATCTGTGCCGGCGTCGACTCGCTGCCGGTCGAGCGGCCGTCGGTGTCTGCTACCGGCGCGCCGGAGGCTGCCATTTCTGGCGGATTGAACGGGGTTTGCATCATTGACTCCCTGCTTCGCGTGGGATTCCAGACAGCGCGAAAGCGGGGAGTCGACGTGGCGGAAAGTATGCAGCGGCACGCGGGCGCGCGCCGGCAGCCGCCAGCGTCTGGTCCTCGTGAGCGCGCGAGTCCAGCGTAAGCAGCGCGGTGGTCCACAGGGCCGCGCCGCATCTCCGGCCGGTCTTCGGACTCAGGGGCGGACCTCACGAGGAGGCTTGCCTGGGCTGCGGCTTCCCGGCCTTGTGGCCAGTGCCTGCGGTTTTCCCGCCAGCAGCTTCGTTCCCCAATACCGCTGCGCGTCAGTTCCGGATTCACACCGGATTCCCTTCTCGGGCAAGGGTGGGTGGAGGCTTATGCACTCGCACGCACGCTTGTTTGACGCCGGAGATGGAGGGCATTGTAGCTGCAGCAAACGGCGCTAACAATGCTCAGTGGCAAATAAGTTACTGCCGGTAGTCGAAAATATCATTCGGGCTACTACAGGTAGTGGCTTTTTCCCGGGTCGCGCGTTTGCCGCGAAAGCCTGCGCCCAATGGTGCAGCGCGCGAAGCGCGCGGCGGCCAGCCGCTGTCGCACACGCCGCAGTCGCGCATTCGCCGGCATCCGCCTTGGTGCGTTGATGCCCCGCAATGGTGCATATGGTTTTCGCGTGGCCGCATCGGGGCTGCCGGCGGTGCGTCGACGACAGCCGGAAAGCGGGCCGATTAAGCGAAATCGCTGCGTCTTTCGGCGGCTTGGTGGAAAATTGCCGGCGGCTCGGCGGCAACTCGCCCGCATCGTCGCGATTCCGCGTCTGGCATGTTTTCTGCTGAGTTATCGTCGCACTGGCAAGCAAATTCGCAGGCAAACCGCAATCCTGGACTGGTCACGATGAGCGCAGCATTCTTCAATGAGATGGCCGACGCCGCCGGGCGGCCGCGGCCACACTACCAGGCTTATGCCGACTGGCTGGCGGCAAGCGCCGCCGAACGCATCGCGCGCAAACGTGCCGAGGCCGACATCGCCTTTCGTCGCGTCGGCATCACCTTCGCGGTCTATGGCGAAGAAGCCGGCGCCGAACGCCTGATTCCTTTCGACATCATCCCGCGCATCATTCCGGCGCAGGAATGGCGTGGCTTGCAGGCCGGCTTGCGGCAGCGCGTGCGCGCGCTCAACGCCTTCCTGCACGACATCTACCACTCTCAGGAAATCCTGCGCGCCGGGCTGATCCCGCGCGAGCAGGTCGAGAACAACGCGCAGTTCCGCCCGGAAATGATCGGCGTCGATCCGCCGGGCGGCATCTACGCGCATATCGCCGGCGTCGACATCGTCCGCGCCGGTGACGGCGAAGCCTACGTGCTTGAGGACAACCTGCGCGTTCCCTCGGGCGTCTCCTACATGATCGAGGACCGGCGCATGATGATGCGCCTGTTTCCCGAACTCTTCTCGCTGCACAAGATCGCGCCGGTGCAGCACTACCCCGACATGCTGCTGGAAAACCTGCGCACCGTTGCGCCGCGCGGCGTCGTCGATCCGACCGTTGTGCTGCTGACGCCGGGTGCCTACAACAGCGCCTACTTCGAGCACACCTTCCTCGCGCAGCAGATGGGCGTCGAACTGGTCGAGGGCCGCGATCTCTTCGTCCTCGACGACGTGGTGTACATGCGCACGACGCAGGGCAAGCAGCGCGTCGATGTCATCTACCGCCGTCTCGACGACGACTTCCTTGATCCGCTTGCCTTCCGCAAGGATTCGATGCTCGGCGTTCCCGGACTGCTCTCGGCCTACCGCGCCGGCAACGTGACGCTGGCCAACGCCATCGGTACCGGCGTCGCCGACGACAAGTCGATCTACCCCTACGTTCCCGAGATGATCCGCTTCTATCTCGGCGAAAAAGCGCTGCTCAACAACGTGCCGACCTGGATGCTGCGCAAGCCGGACGACCTCGCTTACGTGCTGGCGCACCTGCCCGAACTGGTGGTCAAGGAAGTGCACGGCGCCGGCGGTTACGGCATGCTCGTCGGGCCGGCCTCGACCAGGGCCGAGATCGAGGATTTCCGCGCGCGCATCATCGCCGCGCCGGAAAAGTACATCGCACAGCCGACGCTGGCGTTATCGAACTGTCCGACCTTCATCGACGGCGAGTTCGCCGGCATCGCGCCGCGCCACATCGACTTGCGGCCTTTCGTCCTCTCCGGCAGCAGCATCGAAATGGCGCCGGGCGGGCTGACTCGCGTCGCGCTGCGCGACGGCTCGCTGGTCGTCAACTCGTCCCAGGGTGGCGGCACCAAGGACACCTGGGTTCTGGAGGACTGACATGCTGAGCCGTACCGCCGATCACCTCTACTGGATGTCGCGCTGCACCGAGCGCGCCGAAAATCTTGCCCGTCTGCTCGACGTCACCTACCAGATGTCTCTGGTGCCGCAGACCGTCGACGCCGAGGAACGCAACTGGGGCGCGATCCTCGCGCTGAACAGTCTCGAATCGGCTTTCGCCGTTTCCTTCGACCGCGTCACCGCCGAGAACGTCCTGCGCTTCATGGTCGCCGACAGCCACAATCCTTCGTCGATCATCAGCTGCCTGCGCAGCGCGCGCGAGAACGCGCGTGCCGTTCGTGGCACGCTCACCGCCGAAATGTGGGAAAGCATCAACGTCACCTGGCTGGAGATGCGCACGCAGAATTTCGACAGCATTCTTGCCGGCGGCGTCAGCGAGTTCTTCGACTGGGTCAAGCGTCGCTCGGCGATGACGCGCGGCGTCACCTTCGGCACCATGCTGCAGGACGAAGCGCTGTCGTTCATCCACCTCGGCGGCAAGCTCGAACGCGCCGACAATACGGCGCGCATCCTCGACGTCAAGTACCACGTGCTGCGCCCGAACGGCGACGAGGAGACGACCGACTTCTACCAGTGGGGTGCGCTGCTGCGCTCGCTGTCGGCGTTCGAGGTCTATCGCAAGGTCTATCGTGACGTGATCACGCCGGCGCGCGTCGCCGAACTGCTGATGCTGCGCGAGGACATGCCGCGCTCATTGCGCGCCTGTACCGCCGGTATCGCGCGCGCGCTCGACCTGGTCGCCAATGCGCAGTCGGCCGAAACCGTCCGTCGTGCCGGCCTGCTCAGTGCGCAATTGCGTTATGCGCGGCTTGACGACATCATGGCGCATGGCCTGCACCCTTACCTCACCGACTTCATGGACAGCATCTTCGACCTCGGCGAACGCATCAACAGCGACTTCCTGGCGACCGCCAGCTGAGGCGTTCGCCTTGCCATCGGGCGGGCGATGCCAGCGTATTTCGCAGCAAGGCTGCCTTTGACCCGGCGCAGGACGCCCGTTATCCTGCGCCGCCTATGCCCAATCACCGTACCGAATCCGAAGCGAAAATGACCTACTGCGTTGCCATGCGGCTCAATGCCGGCCTTGTTTTCCTCTCCGATTCGCGCACCAACGCCGGCGTCGACCACATCAACACCTTCCGCAAGATGGCGGTTTTCGAGCAAGCGGGCGAGCGCGTGCTGACGCTGCTGACGGCCGGCAACCTGTCGATCAGCCAGTCGGTGGTGACGATGCTGCGCGAGCGCATCGCCGACAGCGAGGGCGAGAACCTGTTCAACGTGCCCAACCTGTTCGAGGCGGCACGCCACATCGGTTCGGTGCTGCGCGAGGTGTACGAGCGCGATGCCGACGCCTTGCACGAGTTCAGCATCGACTTCAACGCGTCGATGATTCTCGGCGGCCAGATCGCCGGCGAGGAACAGCGGCTGTTCCATATCTACGCCGCCGGCAACTTCATCGAAGCCTCGGACGACACGCCTTACTTCCAGATCGGCGAGTCGAAGTACGGCAAGCCGATCGTCGACCGCGTCACGCGGCGCGAGATGACGCTCGAGCAGGCCGCCAAATGTGCGCTGGTGTCGATGGATTCGACCATCCGCTCGAACCTCTCGGTCGGCCTGCCGCTCGACCTGCTGATCTACGAGCGCGACTCCTTCCGCGTTCGCCAGCACTGTTCGATCACGCAGGACAACGTGTACTTCAGCCAGATCCGCGCGCAGTGGAGCCAGCGCCTGCGTCAGGCCTTCTCCGAACTACCCGACCCCGACTGGTCAACCTTCTGAGCCAGTAGGCTGCGGCGCGTAGCAGCGCCTGCGCTGCAACTCAGCGGCGGGCGCCGGCGGCAAGGCGTTCGGTCATGGCGCGCAGTGCGAGGATCTGCACGCCTTTCTGGTTGGCGTAGTTGGCGCCGGTATACCCCCACCAGTCCCAGCAGCCGTTCGGGTTGCGCGCCGGGATCGACAAGGCCTGCGGGAACAGGATCACCAGCCGGTTGTTGTCGGCCCAGCGGTCGTAACCGGCGTTGCGCACGAAGGTCGTTCCGTAATACAGCCCGCCGCCGGGCGGCGCTTGCAGCGGCAGGTAGCTCTGCCCCTGCTTGCAGCCATGCAGCGCGATGTGCAGGCGGCAAGGCGCCCCCCTGGCGCAGCTGTCCGGCACATAGACCCAGCCGCTGCTGTCGATGCCCGAATTCCACGCGAAGTTGATGCTCTCGTCGTTGGGTATGAAGGGTTTCTGGTCGAAGCGGATGAAGCGTCCTTTCGCCTTGTTGCCCGTGCGCGGCTGCAGCGGTCCGTAGATCCAGCCGAGGATCGACCTGGCGCTGTCGAAACCGCATTTGCCGAGGTAGGGCTCTTCGGTCAGCGCGCAGGCCTTGCCGAAATCGGTTGTCGGCAGCGTGTGACCGGCGTTGTCGAGCGTCACCATGCTGATGTTCTGCGCCGGCACGCCGACGCCACGGTAGTAGTCGGCCAGTTGCGCGGCAATCGGTTTTGGCACCAGCGCATCCTTGCCGCCGGCAATGCTGATGACGCGCTGTGCCTGCAGATTGGCCGGATCGTCGATCAGCTTGCGGCTGAACATGCTGGCGGTGGCGGCGAGCAGCGCCGGAACGTCGGCACTGTTCGCGCTGACCGCGCAATGCAGATAGGGTTCGCCGGTACAGGAGCAGCGCGTCGTCGCGGTGACGACGCTGTTTTGCGAACAGTAGAACGGGCCGCCGGCGACGATGCCGGCGCCCTTGACGATCGACGAATGCGCTACCTGGAATTGCGCCGCCATGAAGCCGCCCGAGGAAATTCCCGACAGCGAGGTCTGCGTGATGTCGATGTTCAGCGCCGGCAGGGGCTGCAGCGCGTCGGCGCGGCAGGCGCCTGCGTGCAGCATGGCCGCCGCAAGCAGGCAGACGCCAGCGGCCAGACGGGTGCTTCGGGCGGCTGGCGCAACGGCGCTCACGCCGATTCGCCTGGAATAATCGCTGCTTCGGATCATGGAGTTCTCCGCGAGGTTTGTGTGTCGGGTTGGTCGGCATCGAGCGTGCGCCGGTCGCGGCTTGCTATACGATCAGCATAGACGCTGGCGGCGGCACGCGCCATGCCGTTGTCACAGACTCCGGTGGCGCTGCGACGGCGCAGTTCGCCGTGCCTGCGCAGGCTGTCTTGGTCGGCCCGTGTTTACGTTAGACTGAGAACGCCTCCCAACAGTCGTGGCGCTTGCGCGCCACGCCCCGCCGAAATGCCGCGCACCTTGCTGTCGAACTACCCGGCTAGCAACAACCGCTTCGACGAAATGATCGATGCGGCCGGAACTGTGCGTCCCGACTGGCGCGCCTTCGTCGAGAGGCTGGCGACGGCGACGCCGGAAGAGATGCGCCGCCGTGCCGACATCCTGCGCCGGCGCATCCAGGAAAACGGCGTCGCCTACAACGTCTATAGCGATCCGCAGGGCGCCGACCGGCCGTGGGAGCTCGATCCGCTGCCGCTGATCCTCGGCGCCGACGAATGGCGCGGCATCGCCGCCGCAGTCAGCCAGCGCGCGCGCCTGCTCAATGCCCTGCTTGCCGACATCTACGGCGAACAGCGCCTGCTGCGCGAAGGCCGCCTGCCGCCGGCGCTGATTTACGGCCACAGCGGTTTCCTCTGGCCCTGTCACGGCATCGTGCCGCCCGGCGGCGTGCATCTGCATCTCTACGCCGCCGATCTGGCGCGCTCGCCCGACGGCACCTGGTGGGTCGTCGCCGACCGCACGCAGGCGCCTTCCGGCGCCGGTTACGCGCTGGCCAACCGGCAGATCGTCTCGCGCGTCTTTCCCGAAGCCTTCCGCGACCTCAAGGTGCAGTCGCTCGGCACCTTCTTTCGTGCGCTGCAGGACAGCCTTGCGCACTGGGCGCCCTGTGGTGACGAAACGCCGCTGATCGTCCTGCTGACGCCGGGGCCGGCCAACGAAACCTACTTCGAACACGCCTGGCTGGCGCGTCACCTTGGTCTGCCGCTGGTCGAAGGCCAGGACCTGACGGTGCGCGGCGAAACGGTCTACCTACGCACGCTTTCCGGGCTGCGCCGCGTGCATGCCATCCTGCGCCGGCAGGACGACGACTACTGCGATCCGCTCGAACTGCGCGGCGACTCGGCGCTCGGCCTGCCCGGACTGGTGCAGGCGGTGCGCGCCGGACGCGTGCTCGTCGCCAACGCGATCGGCAGCGGCCTGATCGAATCGGGCGCGCTGTCCGGCTTCCTGCCCGGCGCCTGCCGCGCGCTGCTCGGCGAAACACTGCAGATGCCGGCGGTGGCCTCGTGGTGGTGCGGCGAACCGGCGGCGCTCGAATTCACCTGCAGCTACCTCGAACGGCTGGTGATCAAGGGCGCTTTCCCGGCGCAGCGCATCGAGCCGGTGTTCGGCGCCGACCTCGACGCCGCCGGTCGCGCGGCGATGATCGAACGCCTGCGCGCGCAGCCGCAGCAATGGACGGCGCAGGAACTGGTCGAGTTTTCGCAGGCGCCGGCCTGGGCCGGTGCCGCCGGTCTGCGTCTGCAGCCGCGCGGCGTCGGCCTGCGCGTCTATGCCGCGGCAACGCCCAACGGCTACGTCGTCATGCCCGGCGGGCTGACGCGCGTTGCCGGCAGCAACACGCGCGTCGTCTCGATGCAGCGTGGCGGCCTGTCCAAGGATTGCTGGGTGCTCGGCGGCTCGACCAATGCCGCGCTCAGCCTGGCCAAGGGCGACATCGGCGTCGGCGATCTGGTGCGCAGCGGGCGCAACCTGTCGTCGCGCGCCGTCGAAAACCTCTACTGGTTCGGCCGCTACGCCGAGCGCTGTGACGACAGCGCGCGTCTCCTGCGCACCGTGCTTTCGCGCCTGATCGAAGCCGGCGCCGACACGCAGCCGGCGTTGGTTTCGGCCGCCGATCTCTGCCACCAGCTGGGGCTGCTGCCGGCCGGCGGCGGCACGCTGAAGGCCGCCGAACTGCAGAACGCGCTGCTCGCGGCCATCTACGAGGAACAGCAGAGTCGCGCGCTGGCCGGCGACATCCGCCGCCTGTTGCGCAGCGGCGCGCAGGTGCGCGAACGCTTCTCCGGCGACCACTGGCACGCGCTCAACCGCCTGCAGGCCGATCTTTCGGGTAGCGGCGGCGCGCATATCGACGCCAGCGAAGCGCTTGCCTTCCTCGACCGCGTGCTGCTCGCCTCGTCGGCGCTGGCTGGTTTTGCCATGGACAGCATGACGCGCGACGACGGCCGCCGCTTCCTGATCATCGGCCGGCGCATCGAGCGGCTGATGTTTCTCGCCAACGCGCTGGCCTGCTTCCTGCGCCTCGAATCGGCGCGCAGCGAAGGCAGCATCGAATGGCTGCTTGAGGTTGGCGACAGCATCATCACCTACCGCGCGCGCTACATGAACATCCCCGAGCTGCTGCCGGCGCTCGACCTGATCGTGCTCGACGACAGCAATCCGCACGCCGTCTGCTTCCAGCTGAAGAGCCTGATCCGCTACCTGCAGCCGCTGGCCGGCGAACTCGGCGAGCCGGGCGTCGACGCGCTGCGCCGCGATCTTGACGGGCTGCTGGCGCTCGATCTCGCTCCCTTCGCCGCCGATTCGCCGCCGGGCCTCGTCGGTGCCGCGCGCCTGGCACTGGCGGCGCGGCTCGACACCGTCGCTTCCTCGGCCTACTGGCTCTCGGAACAGCTGGCCATGCGCTACTTCACCCACGTCGGCGATGTCGGCCGGCAGACGCTCGCTGCCTGATGCTGTCGACACTCCTCTACCACGTGGTGCACGAAACGCGTTACGCCTACAGCGTGCCGGTTTCGCTGTCGCGCCAGCTGCTGCACCTGACGCCGCGCGATACGCTGTGGCAGAACTGCCGCTCGCACCGCCTCTTCGTCGAGCCGCTACCGACCTGCCAGCGCGAGCGCATCGACGCCCTCGGCAATCTGGTCAACGAGTTCGCCATCGAGGCGCCGCACCAGTTCCTGCACGTGCGTGCCGAAAGCGTCGTGGCGCTGATACCGCGCAGCGGCGGCTCGCTGCAGCCCGGCTCGGGCGACTGGCTGGCGGCGTCGCCGTCCTGGGAAGACGTCAGTCGCACGCTGGCCTACCACGGCACGCCGGCGCAGCCGGAAGTGAGCTGCTTCCAGTTTGAGTCACCAGCAGTCGAGGTCGGCCGCGACTTTGCCGACTTTGCCAGCCACTCCTTCCTGCCCGGCCGGCCGCTGCTGCAGTCGGCCTACGCGCTGATGCAGCGCATCTTCGACGAGTTCGATTTCGACCCGGAAGCGACGACAGTATCGACGCCGGTGCGCGAGGTCTTGCAGCGCCGCCGCGGCGTCTGCCAGGACTTTGCGCACCTGATGCTCGCCTGCCTGCGTTCGCTCGGCTTATCCGCGCGCTACGTCAGCGGCTACCTGCTGACGCAGCCGCCACCCGGCGAACCGCGCCTGATCGGCGCCGACGCGTCGCACGCCTGGGTCTCCGTTTTCTGTCCGAAATTCGGTTGGGTCGATTTCGATCCGACCAATTCCATGTTGCCCACGCACGAGCACGTCACGCTCGCCTGGGGGCGCGATTTCACCGACGTTTCGCCGATGCGTGGCGTGATTCTCGGTGGCGGTGAACAGCAACTCGACGTTGCCGTGACGGTCACTCCGCTCACTACCGACAGCAGCGGAGAAGAGGGAACGGAGCATGCCTTTCAGTGATACCGAAATTGCCCTGATCAAATCGGCGCAGTTGCTCAGCGACCTGCCGCCGCCGGTGGTCGACGCGGCGCTGTCGGCGGGCGAGGGCGAGCAGTTGCGCCTGCCGCCGGATACCGTATTCCTCGAAGCCGGCATGCCGCAGCCGGGGCTGTGGGTGATTGCCCACGGCACCATCGAAACCTTCGTCGTCGACGCTACCGGCCGCGAGAAGATCGTCGACTTTGCCCAGATCGGCGGCACGCTTGGCGAAGAAAGCCTGTTCGACGGGCGCGCGCTGCCGTATTCGGCGCGCAGCCTCACCCAGGCCGCCGTGCTGCAACTGCCCGAGCCGCTGGTCGGCGAATGGATGGCCACGTACCCGGCCTTCGGACGGCGGCTGATGGCACTCGTCGCCGAACGTATCGACTACGTGAGCCGCGACGTACTCACCTTCTGCACCAAGAAAGCCGCGGCGCGGCTGGTCTGCTACCTCGTCTGCCACTTCGACCGCCGGCCCGATTCGCCCGATGGCACGCACAGCCTGCATCTGGCCATCCCGCGCAACAAGCTCGCCTCGCGCCTGGGAATCAGCGACTCGCACCTCTCGCGCGCCTTCCGCGAGCTGGAAGAAAAAGGCCTCATCGCCAAGCAGGGGCGTGGCTACTTCATTCCTGACGTGCACGCGCTATCGCATTACGTCTGCCCGGCCGGCTGCGACTTCTAGCCGGCTGCGGCGCCGGGGCGGCTAGCCGGCGAGCTGGAACGCCGGCGCCATCCACTCCTGCTCCCTGCGGGCAATTCCCAGCGCATCGGCGATCTTCGGCCACTGCCGGACGATCTTTTGAATCCGCGCGATCTCCGTTTCTGCCTCAGCGGGCGTGTAGCGGAAGTACTCGGCGACTTCCATCGCCAGCGTGAGGTCCAGCGCGTTGTCCTTTTCGGTGATGTTGAGCTTGAGGCCGCGGGCGGCGGGCGTCGGGTTGAGGTCGTAGGCGGGCGATAGCTCCCAGCCCCTGCCGGGCGCCAGCAGAAAGCCGTGATTGCGCAGGTGGTCGTCGCAATTGCTCACGCACAGGTTGAAGACAACGCGGCGCCACAGCTCGCGCAGGTCTGTCCTTGCCTGCGCACCATGGTCGTAGAGCACCTGCGCGATCTCCAGATAGGAGACGCCGGTGGACGCGTCTTCGCCATCGACATGCCCGGTGAGCGTCATCGCCGAGGCGAAGTGGCGGCGCAACTGCGGCGCCGGCCGGTCGAAGCGGCGCACGAGGAAAGTGCGCTGTGCCGAGGCATAGCGGTTTGACTCGGCAGCGGTGACGCGCAGTCCTGCGGCTTCGGCGAGGATGTAGGTGAGATGCTCCCAGGCGCCGAGATCGTAACTGTCGTGCAGGCTGGGGAATTTGGCGATCCAGGCATTGCCGGCCGCGTCGACCACACCCGCTTTCGGCCGGGCGCCGCCGAGCGAGCCACCGGGCGCGAGCAGCAGACGTAGCCATTCGTCGACGGCGGCGCTGTCTTCGCCTTTTTCGATCTCGCGGCAGGCGTGTTCGAGTTCGCGCAGACGGGTCATCGGCGGCGCGGCCATGCCGGTCTGATCGGCGACGAAGGGGCCGGCGTCATCGACGCGCAGACGGATCGCCCCGACGCGGAAGAGGTCGTGTACGCCGATCAGGTAATCGGATTCGATCAGGCGCGCGCCCGGCTCGACACGCCCGGCTTTCCTGTCCCGCTCGAAACGCCGCTCGATCAGCGTGCGCCCCCAGCGGTCGGGTGCGATGTCCTGCAACAGGCCGAAGCTCTTGTGCCCCTGGGCGGGGTACTGCGGTCCGCGCAGCCAGCGGATGGCAGGATCGAGCGGCGCGCCCAGGCTTTCGAGTCGCGGAATTTCGTCTGCCAGCAACTCCAGTTCGAAGGTTTCGCTCCGCCCGGCGCGATGGCAGTGCAGCTTGGCAAAGCAGGTCGGCTCGCCGGTCTGCGCCCAGTCCGCATGGAGCGCGAGTTCGCGCGACATGGCTCAGTCCCGCTCCAACAGGTGCAGGAAGTCGCGATTGCTGACCGCGCCTTCGCCGCTCACCGGCTCGTCCGGCACGGTCGCCGGAACTGCCGCGGGCGCCTCTGCCGCTGCTCGCGGCAGCGTGCGCGAAATCCGCCGGCGCTTTGCCGGCGCGAGCAGCTTGCTGTCCTGCAGCAGCCGTCCGCTGGCATCCTCGCGTGCCACCAGCGCCAGATCGGACTGCAACTGCAGCACCTGCAGCGCCGCCAGATAGTGCCCCATTGCCACCGAGGCATCGCCCGACTCGATCTTGCGGTAAGTGACCAGGCTGACGCCGACACGCTCACTCATCTGTTCGCTGGTGATGCCGCGCCGGAGCCGGGCGAGCCTGATCCTCTCACCCAGATCGGTGAGCAACCGCGCACTACGTGGCAACAACCTGACGGCGGAACGCCCCATGGATGTCTCCTCAAATATGAAAATACTCTAGCGCATAAATTCACAAAGCGACAGAGTATTTACTGTTAGTGCCTGGCGTGCCGTCTGCTGCCCGGCCCTGCACCGCGAACGCAAGCGTCGGCAGAAGCTTGCGCAGGGGGCTGAAACACTTCCGCGGTAGAATCCGCCACCGGGCGAGTGCCGCCGTTCGCAGTGTGCGAACCGGGTTTTCTCGATGGCTGCCGGGCAGGCAACTCGAGCTTGCTGCGCGCGCATGCCTTTCCCCAACGGACTGGCCTACATGACCAAGAAAAAGAAACCGCACAGCCTGCCGGACCCGAAGCGCAACCGCCTGCTGGCGTCGCTTCCCGCCAAGGATTACGAACGTCTGCTGAGCGAGCTTGAACTCGTCGACATGCCCAAGGGCTGGACGATGTCGGAGTCGGGCGATCACGTGAACTATCTGCACTTCCCGGTCTCCGGGATCGTCTCGCTGATCTACTCGCTCGAAGACGGCTCATCAAGCGAAACGGCGCTGGTCGGCAACGAAGGCATGGTCGGCATCTCGATCTTCATGGGTGGCGAGAGCATGCCGACCAGCACCGATGTGCAGAGCGCCGGCCAGGCTTACCGGCTCAGCCGCAAGGTGATGAAGCACGAGTTCTCGCTCGGCGGGCAGTTGCAGCACGTGGCGCTGCTGTTCACGCAGGCGATGATCGCGCAGACCTCGCAGACTGCCGTCTGCAACCAGCACCATTCGCTGGATCAGCGCATGTGCCGCTGGCTGTTGATGTCGCTCGACCGCAGCGACGGCGATGTGCTGGCGATCACGCACGAGGCGATCAGCAAACTGCTCGGCGTTCGCCGCGAAAGCGTCACCCAGATTCTCGGCCAGCTGGAAAAAGACGAGCTGCTGGCGCTCGCCCGCGGCCGCATCACCATCCGCGACCGTGCCGAGCTCGAAAAGCGCGTCTGCGAGTGTTACGCGGTCGTTCAGGAAGAATACGAGCGCCTGCTGCCGGGCGGCTGCGACTTTTAACCTACGCGCAGGTTCAAGACGGTGCGGGGCGTCGGCCCCGTCCGCGTGTTCGGTATGCCGATAGCGCGGCGTCAGCCCGCGGCGGCCGCGCTCCCGGTGGCGATTCCCCGCAGTAGGGGGAAGAAGCGCCGGTCGTCACCGAGCATGTGCCGCGCCACCAGGTCTTGAACGAGGAACTGGAGCAGTTCGCCGAGCGCCAGCGTGCCCGCGTCGTACCGGCCGGCGAGCGCCACGGCCTGGTCGAGCAGCTGGCCGTGGATGCGGGCGTGCGCGGCGGCATCGGCGAATCCGATCTCTGCGAGGACCGCTTCCTCGTCGCGCGAGTGCTGCGCCACGTCGTTCATCAACGTGTCGATAAGGGGGCGCATCCTGTCGTTCGGCAGATCGGCGAGCAGTGCGGCGATGATCGCGTTGGCGTCCTCGAACAGCTTGCGGTGCTGCTGGTCGATCAGCGCATGGCCGCACGCGTAGTCGGCATGCCAGACGAGATGCAGGAGCTTCATCCGGTCGGCGTCGCTCACCTGCCGGGTGGCGTCGGCTTCCTCGGCCAGACGCACCGCGTCACGGCCGCCCACCTTGGCCTGATACATCGCCGTGTCGGCGCGCTGGAGAATGTCCTCGGCGCAGGCGTCGTCGCCGCAGAACAGCGTCAGCCCGATGCTCGCCGTGCACCGGTGCGCGATGGCGAGCGCGTTGCCATCGGCCTTGGGGACGCTCAGCGCGTAGGACGCGGCGAGCGCGATGCGAATCTTCTCGGCGATCTGGCTGGCCTGGCGCGACGATTCCGTGCGTCCGGCCGAGAGACTGCTGATCATCACCACGAACTCGTCGCCGCCGAAGCGCGCCACCGTGTCCAGCTCGCGCACGCAGCTACGCAGGCGGCGGGCGGCCTCGATCAGCAACTGATCGCCGGCTTCGTGTCCGTGCGCATCGTTGAGCGGCTTGAAGTTGTCGAGGTCGATGAACATCAAGGCGCCATAGCCGCCGCCGCGCCGCATCGCGGCCATGGCCAGATGCAGCCGGTCGTCGAGCAGGCGGCGGTTGGGCAGCTGCGTGAGCGGATCGTGGAAGGCCAGTTGCCGCACCTGCGCTTCCATCTGGCGGCGTTCGCTGATGTCGCGTGTCACGCCGAGAATGCAGACGAACTCGCCGGCGGCGTTCTTCATGCCGGCGGTGGTGACTTCGGTCCACACCGTGCTGCCGTCCTTGCACGGTTGCTCCAGCTCGCCGCGGAACTCGGGAATCGGCAGGCCCGCATTTGCCGCGGCGACCGTGCGCGCGAGCGCGTCAAGCGCGATGGGCGCCGATTCCGGCGTCACCAGTTCGTCGATCGACTGGCGCAGGACTTCCGCGCAGCTGTAGCCGCGCAGCTTTTCCACTGACGGACTGACGTAGGTGATCTGGCCGGCCAGGTTCATCGTCCAGATGACGTCGGTGGCGTGGTCGGCAAGCAGCCGGTGGCGCTCCTCGGAGACGCGCAGCGCTTCCTGCGCCGTCCGGCTTTCGGTGAGGGCGTGGCTGAGACGGCGGTTGAAGCGGTACACGAACACCGCAGCGCCACTCGCCAGCACGAGGATCGCCAGCGCCACATACCAGGGGGTGCGGTCGGGCTCGGGACTCGGGTCGTAGAGAAAACCGTCGAGCGGGTAGGCGCGCGGCAGCAGGCCGAGATCGGCGTAGGTGTCGGCAATATGGCGCCAGCGCCCCGGATTCATGTAGCCAACCTCGATCAGGTCGGTGCGCAGCAGCGGCGCCATGCGCCGCGCCTCGGCCATATAGAAGTCGCGCGGATGCTGCTGCGAGTATTTGGCGTGGATCAGCTCGGCAATTTCTTCCGGGTGCTCCATCGCATACTGCCAGCCACGCAGGCTGGCCTCGCGCATGGCGCGCACGCGGTCCGGGCGCTGGGCGATTTCGCGCTCGGTGGTGAACAGGTTGTCACCGTAGAAATCGATGCCGGCGGCGCGGGGCGTGTAGGTGTGGTAGCTGATCCCGGCCTGATCGAGGTAATAGGTTTCGTTGGTGACGTAGGCCGACATCGCATCGACTTTGCCGTCAACGAGGTCCTGATAGCGGAAGCTGTGCGGGAGCAGGGTGATGCGCTCCGGCGAAATGCCTTCCTGGCGCAGGTAGGCGATCAGTTCGTCCGACTGGTGCTCGATCATGAAGCGCTTGCCGACGAGATCGTGAATGCCCTGCGTGGCATCGCTCGCGCGGACCAGCAGCACCAGCGGCGAATGCTGGAATACCACTGCCAACGCCACCACCGGCTGGCCGCTCCTGCGTGCCAGCAGCAGGCTGCTGTTGCCGACGCCGTATTCAGCCTGGCCGTCGACCACGCTCCTGACCGGATCGCTCCCCGGCCGTGCCTCGCGGATGTCGACGTCCAGCCCGACGTCGCGGTAGAAGCCCTTCTCGGCCGCCGCGTAGTAGCCGGCAAACTGGAAGGCGTGCGTCCATTTCAACTGCAGCGCCACCCGCTCCAGCGCGCACGCAGGAGACGTCCCGAAGGCCAGCAGCGCCAGGCTCAACGCCAGGGCCGCGCGGAATCGGGAGGGAAAGCGCAGATGCATGTTTCGTTCTGATGAGGTGGGGGGGCGTGCGAGTCGATGCACGCATCCGGCATCATGCCAGAAAGCGGTGCGCGCCCGGTCGCTGGCATGAGGGCACGCAGCGCTACGGCGCCGGAGTGGCAAAAACGGCGTGGTGCAGCCGAGTGCCAGTCACCGCGCCGATGCCAACGTTGCTGGTGCGGCCGATTGCCATGCGTATGGGTGACGTTGAGGATTGAAGAATGGCGTGGCAGCGGGAAAAGGGCATTCCGGGGCGCTTTTGTTGTAAAGGCGGTTGCAGGCGCTACCCTGTCGGCTCGGGTGTGGTCCCGGTGTAAGTACAGCAATCGTGCGGGTCGATTGACGTGTATTCGGTCTTTGTGGACGTATATGCCGAGGTGCTATATTGGCGCTTTCGGCCAGAAGGGGGCAGCGGCACGGCGGCTCCATAGCGGACCTACGTGCCGGTGAGATTCGCATTTCCACCGAATAATCAGCGAATCGCTGGCAGCTATCGACAAATTCTGAGCAAGGCAATGCCCTCCGGGGTGGTTCAGGCGCCAGCTCTTGATTTTACGGAAAGACGGGTTTGATTAGGGTGTGCTAAAAGTTCCTACATCTATGTTTTCAAATAGATTTCATCGCAAAGCTCAAGATTATTTGACGCGATGGCGGATTATTTTCCGTCTTTTAGAAAGTCCACGTTAGACATTAGGACCAATAACAGTGTCCGATCAATCCATTCAAGGAATGACCGTAAATGAGCGGCTATATCACTTCGGCTTGATGGAAGCCTTCGACGCAGCGGCGCGGTCGAGAGACTTAGATGCGCTGCAAAGCGTGTTGCTCCAGGTTCGCTTTTCCGAAGAACAAGCGAGATACACGGCTACGACAGTCTTGGAAAATCCTACGCGCTATGGCTATTAATCGCGATTTTCTTCAGACGGCTGTTCGCGCGTTGATGTTTAACCCTGCAGTCGAGCGGGACAGCCAACAAGCTGCGCTTGTTGCTTCCCCCCGTGCTTCGCACTCCGGCTGCCCCTCACTTCCACGTTGGGCGTCATAGACAGATGACGTTGCGACTAGAGAATGCGCAAACTTGTCCGATCACTTAAGGAACACCAACTTTCCAAGGCATTTACTAGAGATGATTGGAGCATTGCCACACGAAGCGCATTCACGCCGTACTTTCGTCGCCAGCAGCAATTAAGCAAGAACATTGACTCGTTCCACATCGAACTAAGAAATCTTGCGCGCATTGCTCTATTTCCAGAATACACATACCTTCTTTCGTGGTGTTTGCGTTTGCATCGTCGGGTTCTTCGGATTGATCGCCAAGGGGCGTACGAAAATTTACTAAAGTACTTTGCGAATATGCAGACATCGGACGACCGATGGCTAAACATGTTTGAAACTTCGGTTCCGCTTGAGGCAGATGCAGCTATACACGACAAGATCTATCAGTTGTTTTCTACAATCGATGGGGTTGCCGAGGGTTGCTTCAAACCCCAACTCCAGATTCTGTTTTCGTTCGCGCAAAGATGCTCCGGGAACCCGTGGCCGAACGACGTCACTAAGATGGATTTCGGTGCCCTTGTTGCTGAGTTTCCGGGCAGTCTGCGCAGTCAAGCATCGGCGTTGCTGACGGACCCTGAATTATCAATCAATATTAATCAGTGGCGCAATATTGCGGCCCACAAGACGTTTCAGCTAGTCGGGCCGCGGACAATCGAAATCAAATATGGGAAGGGAACTGCTCACGTTCGTCGACTCGGCTTACATCGACTCAGAAAGGTGTGGCATTGGCTTTTACGAATACACACGGCAACGCGGCTCGCTAACACAATTACCTACATAGAGCACATGCCAGAATTGCACGCATTGGGAATTCCGACAATCAACAGGCGCCTGTCGGCTACGCTGCTGCATATCGCCCACGGCCTGTCAACCGTTGGCTTCGAGAGTGTTGCATGGAAATGTGTTAAGCGAGATGGTGTTCTTGTCGTACGTGATCGCCAGGGCAGACCAGCACGGCACGCACTAATACACGCCTCTCAAATGCTCGATCAACTCAGTGTTGGAATCCTTCTTGATCCTTCCACACGGAATGCGTTGGATAGAGCTGGAATCTCGTTAGTCCTAAAAGACGGGACGCCCTACGGTACAGCTCTGGTTCCAGTGCAAGTCGCAGACGCGTTTACTCTCCGCAAAATAGATTTGGCCGACTACATGGACAACATCCAATGGGTAATAGAAAAGTCGCAGAACTGACGCCCAACCCATAATCCACCGGACATGCGCGAATAGCCGCGCAGGCCGGTGATTTCAACCGTTGAGCGACCGCTTTCTTAGGGCGCCAATGACCGGAATAGCTCGGGAGTGAGCGGTTGTCGGGACTGGGAGCGGACGTTCGTTACGCTGAGCCACCCTCGTCAGCTACCGACCGCAAAGGCCGATCTGGTAGCCAAGCATGGAGAACGCCCGTCCCCCGACCCGAAATACGCCCGCATCTCCCCGAAGCCGGTGAACGCCGCTCTCCCAACCCCCTACCCCGCCATCAGCGCGAACACTCCCCAGCCGAGGTATTCACGCGTGTAGGTGGCATGGCGCGTCGGTTCCGTGTTCAGCAGGGTTCGCACTTCCGCCGCCAGCTCGTCGTCGGGGTTGGCGTCCAGCCAGCGGCGCAGGGTGAGCCATTTGGCCGCCTCGTAGCGGTCCCAGCCGTCCTGGTCGGCGAGAACCATTTCCACGACGTCGTAGCCGAGTTGGCCGAAGGACGCGAGCAGTTCGGGCAGCGCCATAAAGTCGGCAACCGATTGGGCAAGGCAGCCCCTGGCGATTTCCTCCGTCGGCGGCACTTGTCGCCAGTAGGGCTCGCCGATCAGGATGATTCCGCCGCTGCGCAGGCTCCTTGCCAGTAGCTCGACCGTGCCGTCAACGCCGCAGCCGATCCAGGTGGCGCCGACGCACGCCGCCACATCGACCTTTTCGTCGGCAACGTAGCCGGCGGCGTCGCCATGGATGAAGCTGACTTGCCCGCTGACGCCGAGTTCTTCGGCGCGGTGCCTTGCCTGCGCGGTGAAGAGCGGGCTCATGTCGACGCCGGTGCCGACGATGCCGTGATCGCGCGCCCAGGTGCACAGCATTTCGCCCGAGCCGCTGCCGAGGTCGAGCACGCGGTTTTCGGGTTCGAGGCGCAGGGCCTCGCCGAGCGTTGCAAACTTCTGCGCGGTGAAAGGGTTGTGAATGCGGTGGGCGCTTTCGCTGATGTTGAAGATGCGTGGGATGTCCATGGTGTGTGTTCCTTGCAGGTGTGAGCGGGCAAGGGCCAGCGGCTGGCCCTGCCCGCAGTGGCTTACTGGTTGTCGAGCTGTGCACGAACCGCGCGCAGGCCAGCCTTGTTGATGCGGTAGGGCTGTCCGTTCTGCGAGGCGATCAGGCGCTTGCTGCGCAGCTTCTTGAAGACGGGCAGCGTGCAGTCCGCCAGCAGCAGGCCGTCGCGGGTGTAACAGTCGATCGAAGAGATGTGGCCAGCGGCATCGCGGCTGTGCACGATGCGACCGCCCTTGGCGAGGACGTGCAGCGTCCTCTGCTCAGGCTTTGAAATGTTCATTGTGGAGATTCTCAAGCAATCAAAATGCATGACAGGCGACTGACCCATAGGGTCGTCACCGATTCTTTGCATAGCGATAACTGGCACACCGAAAAGCGCGGCAGTTATCGGATTGCGACAATCTCCAACATATCCAGGAAGCCTGTTTTGATTGAAAAGCTGGCGGCCTTGCACCGGCCAGCGGAAGCAATTATAGCGCTGCGCGGCGTCTGGCTGGCTTGCTGCTCATTCCGCCAGACCGTACTTGCGCACCTTGTCGTGCAGCGTCGTCTTGGCGATGGCCAGCGCTTCGGCGGTGCGCGCGAGCGATCCGTGGCGGCGCAGGGCGTCGGCGATCAGCGCGCGTTCGAAGGCTTCCACCGTCTCGGCCAGCGGCCGCGCGGTGTTGCCGGCCGCGTCGGCGGTGGCTTCGCCGAAGGGCGGCGAGCCGCCCTCAATGCCGAGCACGCAGCGGTCGGCGACGTTGCGCAGTTCGCGCACGTTGCCCGGCCACGGGTAGCCCATCAGCTGGCGGATACGGCCGGACTGCGGCTGCACCGGCGGGCGCTGGTGGCGCGCCGCGGCCTGCAGCAGAAAGTGCTCGAACAGCAGCGGGATGTCCTCGCGCCGCTCGCGCAGCGGTGGCAGCGGCAGCGTCGCCACCGACAGCCGATAGTAAAGGTCGGCGCGAAAGCGCCCCTGGCCGGCGAGCGCGAGCAGGTCTTCCTTGGTGGCGGCAATGACTCGGCAGTCGATGGCAATCGGCGTGTTCGAGCCGAGCCGTTCGAGCGTGCGTTCCTGCAGCACGCGCAGCAGCTTGATCTGCATCGCCAGCGGCATGCTCTCGATTTCGTCGAGGAACAGCGTGCCGCCGTTGGCGTGCTCGATCTTGCCGATGCGGCGCTTGCCGGCACCGGTGTAGGCGCCGGCCTCGTGGCCGAAGATTTCGCTCTCGAACAGCGTTTCCGGCAGGCCGCCGCAGTTGATGGCGACGAAGTTGCCGCGCCGGCGCGGGCTGGCGTCGTGCAGGCAGCGCGCGACGAGTTCCTTGCCGGTGCCGGTTTCGCCGTGGATCAGCACGTCGGCGGCACTGCTGGCGAGCGCGCCGATCAGTTCGCGCACGCGCGCCATGCCACTCGAATCACCGATCAGCCGCGCCGCCAGATGCTCGCGCTGTTCCAGCTGCCGGCGCAGGTCGCGCACTTCGAGCACTAGGCGGCGCTTCTCGATGGCGCGGCGCACCACGTCGACCAGCTGCTCGGGTGCGAAGGGCTTCTGCAGGAAGTCGTAGGCGCCGTCCTTCATCGCCTGCACCGCCATGGTCACGTCGCCGTGGCCGGTGATCAGCACCACCGGCAGTTCGGCGTCGAGCGACTGCAGCTCGCGCAATAGGCTCATGCCGTCCTGTCCGGGCAGGCGCACGTCGCTGACGACGATGCCGCGAAAGTCGGCCGAGAGGCGTCGCCGCGCCAGCTCGGCGCTGCCGACGCACTCGGCGATCAGGCCTTCGAGCTGCAGCGCCTGCGCGCAGCCGAGCGCGACGTCGGGGTCGTCTTCGATGATCAGCGTGCTTAGCGGGGTCGGGTTGTCAGTCATGGCGTGCCGCGAGAGGAAGTTCGAGGGTGAACACGGCGCCGCCGTCGGGATGGTTGGCGCCGTGCAGGTGGCCGCCGAAATCGCGCACGATGCCGGCGGAAATCGCCAGCCCGAGGCCGAGTCCGTCGCCGGCGGCTTTGGTGGTGAAGAAGGGCTCGAACAGGTGCGCCGCCGCCTCGTCGGAAAGGCCCGGCCCGTGGTCGCGCACGTGCAGGCGCACCTGCGTCTCGCTGCATTCCCAGCCGACTTCGAGGCGCGGCTGTGGCTGGCCGGCCATGGCGTCGAGCGCGTTGCCGATCAGGTTCACCAGCACCTGCTCGAGCCGGTTGGCGTCGCACAGGGCCACCGGGTCTTCGCTCGGGCAGCTGCGTTCGACCACGGCGCCGGCGCGGCGCAGCCGCGATTCGAGCAGCGCCAGCGCGTTGTCGAGCGCGCGGCACAGCGGCACTTCGGCGCTCTGCCCGCTCGACTTGCGCGCGAAGGTGCGCAGCTGGCCGCTGATGCGCCCCATGCGGTCGACCATCTCGGCGATGCGGCCGAGGTTGGTGCGCGTGGTGTCGACGTCGCCGCGTTCGAGGAACTTGCCGGCGTTGGCCGAGAGCGTGCGCAGCGCCGCCAGCGGCTGGTTGAGTTCGTGCGCGATGCCGGCCGAAAGCTGGCCGATCACGGCCAGCTTGCCGGCCTGCACCAGCTCGTCCTGCGCCGCGCGCAGCGTGCGTTCGGCGCGGATGCGCTCGCCCACCTCGTCCTGCAGCTGCTGGTTGGCGGTGGATAGGTCGGCGGTGCGCTCCTCGACCTTGCGTTCGAGCTGGTCGTGCGCGCGCTGCAGTTCCTCGCGCGCCGCCAGCCGGTCGCGCAGGTGGCGGCGGCGCTCGTTGACGATGATGCCGAGCATGCACAGGCAGGCGGCGGCAATGGCGGCCAGCGCGGCGCGGCTCTGCGCCAGTTCGTCGACCTGCTCGAGTTGCGAGAGCACGGTCAGCGTCCACGGCGTACCGGGCAGCGCGCGCGACTGTTCGAGGAAGCGCCCGCTCACCGGATAGACCGAAACGGTTTCCGGTCGCGTCGTAGCAATGCGCACCAGCCGCGTGCCGCCCTCATAGGTCGCCAGCTGCTGCAGGCCGAGCGGCGGCAGCGGGCGCCGGTTGTACTGCTGCGTGCGCTCGAAGTTGGCGCGGGTGGCGTCGTCGAGCCCGCGCAGTGCGGTGAATTTCCAGCCGGGAACGGCCGAAAGGATGACGACGCCGTTCTCGTCGGCGACGAACACCGGCGCTTCGACCGTCGCCCACGACTTTTCCAGCTGTTCGAGGCTGACCTTGGTCACCGCCACGCCGAGCGTTCCCTTGTCGCCGGTCAGCGCTGTGGCGAGGTAGTAGCCGGGTTCGCTGCGCGTGGTGCCGATGCCGAAGAAGCGGCCGCTGCCGCTGACGAGCGCGTCCTTGAAGTAGGGGCGGAACGACAGGTCTTCGCCGAGAAAGCTGTCCGGCCGCCGCCAGTTGCTCGTCGCCAGCACGCGGCCCTGCGTATCCATGATGTAGATCGAGAGCGTGCCGGCGCGCTCGTTGAGCTTTTCCAGGTAGGCATTGACGCGTTCGCGCGTGCGTCTGTCAACCTTGCCGGCAAGCACGTCGAGCACCTCCTGCTCGAGGCTCAGCGTGCCGGGCAGGAAGGCGTACTTGCTGATCTCGCGTTCGAGGCTGCCGGCGTAGATTTCCAGTCGGTGCAGACCGGTCGCCTGCAGCTCGGCGATGCCGAGACGCTGGCCGATGCGGTAGGCCGAGAAGCCGCATAGCCCGACCAGCAGCAGGCAGAGCAGCAGCAGGGACAGCGCGCGGAGCGTGCGGGCTTGGGGCATCGGCGTCGGTTCGCTGGGGATGCGCGGAGCGGGGAGTGGTTGGAAAGTGCCTGGAGGCCGAGCTGCGGGCTATGGTAGCAGCGGCATCAGCCGATCAGGTCGGCGATCTGCTTGGCGATGAGCACCACCACCACACCGAGGAAAGCCTTGCGGATGAAACCGGCGCCGTGCTTGAGCGCCAGCCGGACGCCGAGGTAGGAGCCGGCGAGGTTGCACACCGCCATGATCAAGCCGATCTGCCACAGGATCGGGCCGTGGCCGGCAAAGAAGGCAATCGCCGAAAGATTGGTGGCGAAATTGATCATCTTGGCGCTGGCCGAGCTTTGCACGAAATCCATGCCGAACAGGCGCACGCAGCCGAAGATCAGGAAGCTGCCGGTGCCCGGCCCGAAGAAACCGTCGTAGAGGCCGATGACGCCGCCGAAGAGTGCGCCTTTCCAGCGGTCGGCGGCATTGAGCTCGCGCGTCGCATGCTGGCCGAGATCCTTGCGCATGAAGGTGTAGACGGCCACCACTATCATCAGCACGACGACCAGCGGACGCATCGTCTCGCGCGGCAGCCAGGCGACCAGCGCGGCGCCGCCCCAGGCGCCGACCAGCGCCGCCAGCGTCGCCGGCAGTACCACCAGCCAGGGAATGCGCACGCTGCGCGAGTAGCGCCACAGCGCGGCGCCGGTGCCGGCGATGCTCGCTATTTTGTTGGTGCCGAACAGCGTCGGGATCGCTGTTTGCGGAAACTGCGCCAGCAGCACCGGAATCTGGATCAGTCCGCCGCCGCCGACGACGGCGTCGACCATGCCGGCAAAGAAGGCGGCAGCCGCCAGGATGGGCCAGTCGATCATGCGTTGTTCACGATTCTTTCAGGAAAAAAGCCCGGTGCAGCGCACCGGGCCGAAGATGCTACGGAAAGCAGGGTGGCCGGTAAAGGCCACCCCCGCTTTGGAACTGCATGTTCAGGCAGTCGGCGCGAGCGCCAGTTCCGAGGCCGGCGTCAGCGCTGCGTCCTCGTCGGCCAGCGCCGGGTCAACCGGATCGATCGCATTTTCCCACTTGGCGACGACGGCGGTGGCGATGGCGTTGCCGAGCACGTTGGTGACGGTGCGGCCCATATCGAGGAAGTGTTCGATGCCGAGCACTAGCAGCAGGCCGGCTTCGGGCAGGCCGAACATCGGCAGCACGGCGGCGACGACGACCAGCGAGGCACGCGGCACGCCGGCGATCCCCTTGGACGACACCATCAGCACCAGCAGCATGGTGAACTGCGTGGTCAGGCTCATCTCGATGCCGTAGGCCTGTGCGATGAACAGCGTCGCGAAGGTGGTGTAGATCATCGAACCGTCGAGGTTGAACGAGTAGCCGAGCGGCAGCACGAAGCCGGTGACGCGGCTGCGCACGCCGAACTTCTCCAGCTGTTCCATCAGCTTCGGATACGCCGACTCGCTGCTCGCCGTCGAGAAGCCGAGCAGCATCGGGCCGCGCACCAGCTTGAGCAGGCGGAACACCTCCTTGCCGAGAACGAAATAGCCGGCGGCGATGAGCACCAGCCACAGCGCGCCGAGCGCAACGCAGAAGCCGAACAGCAGCTTGCCGAAGACGAGCAGCATGCCGACGCCCTGCGTGGTGATGACGCCGGCCACCGCGCCGAAGACACCGACCGGCGCAAAGCGCATCACGTAGTCGGTCACCTTGAGCATCACGTGCACGATCTCTTCCATCGTGTTCACCAGGCTGCGCGCCGCCTGGTTGTGCAGGTGGCCGAGCGCCAGCCCGAAGAAGACGGCGAAAACGAGGATCTGCAGGATCTCGTTGGCGGCCATCGCCTCGACGATGTTCTTCGGGAAAACGTGGGTGATGAAGTCCTTGAGGTTGAGCGCACTGGTTTTCAGATTCAGCGCCGCGCCCGATTCGGGCAGCGGCACGCTGAGCCCGGCGCCCGGCTGCAGCAGGTTGGCAAAGACCAGACCGAGCAGCAGCGAACAGAACGAGGCGCCGACAAACCAGCCGAGCGCGCGGGCGCCGATGCGGCCGACCGTCTTCGAGTCGCCCATGCCGGCCAGACCGGAAACCAGCGTGGCGAGGATCAGCGGCGCGATGATCATCTTGATCAGGCGCAGGAAGATGTCGGTGAGGATGCTGAAATAGCCGGCAATTTCCTTGGCCGCTTCGGGGCTGCCGGCCTGCGTGTTGCAGATGTAGCCGACGATGATGCCGAGGACCATGGCGATGCCGATCCAGGAGGTCAGCCGATTCATTTTCATGGGAATTTCCTTTGAACGGGGCGAATGGAGCGAGGGGCCGGCGCGGACGGTCGGCTGGGCCGGGGCGAGTGCGCTGCCAGCTTGTTCGCACGCTCCGTGCCAGCGCGACAGGCGCCGGGGCACTGGTTTCAAAGGGCTTTTTTCGGGTTGTCGGGCGCGCCGGTCGGAAAACCGGATGTGCGCGCCGGCAGCCGTCCGGAAAACCGGACGACGGGGGCTGGCCGGGCAGGCTCGCCTAGGCTTGCGTGGCGAAGGGCGCGAAGGCGTCCGGGTCGCCGGCGAACAGGCGTTCGAGCAGGCGTTTTTCGCCGCGCGCGACGCCGTCGAGGAACTCGCTGGCGTCGTCGCCCATCCGGCGGAAGGCGGCGAAGCCGTGGGCGAGGAAGGCGTGCAGTTCGCCAAGCCCGGCCAGTTGCGCCGGTCCGGCCATCAGCTTCAACAGCGTCGACAGCAGGGACTTCCGTGCCAGATGCTCAAGGATGGCGCCGACTTCGCCGATCAGCGCGATCTGGCGCAGGCGTTCAGGGCGGCGGCCGACGGTGACGTAGGCGGCGACGTAACGGCCGACGTCGATTTCGCCGACGCGGCCCGGCGCCGTTGCGGGCGCTGCCGTGCGGCGCAGTTCGGCGATCATCGCCGCGTCGAGATCTTCGGAGAGGGCGTCGAGCTCGACCGCCAGCGCCATCGCCTGCAGCGCCGATTCGGGCAGCATCGCCACCAGCATCGGCAGGATGCGTTCGACTTCCTCGTCGCGTTCGGAGAAGTCCTTCGGGCCGTAGAGGTCGTCGAGGAAAAAGCGCGACGCTTCGCCGAAGCGCTCGCTTGCGAGGAAATGCGCGTGGCTCTCGGCCAGCCGTGCCGCCTGCCAGGCGCGCAGGGCAAGGCGGTCGTCGCCCTCGGTGCTACCGGGCGGCGCGCGCCGGCGCAGTTCGGCAGCGGCCGACAGGTGTCGGCGCAACGCGGCGGCGAGCGCCTCCTTGCTTTCTTCTTCTGGCAGTTCGCTCATGATCGGCGGGCTTGTGATGGCGCGCGGGCAGGGTGCGCCGGCGCGGCGAGGGGATTATGCGCCGAGCGCGCGTCCGGGGTTTAGAGGAAAACGCCTAGGCAGGGAATTCGCCAAGGTCATACACTGCAGTTCCGCGCATGGCCGCGCCGGATCGATTGCCGCCGGCCAGACCGGCAGGAGAAAGGAGCGACCCATGAACACACCCGTCAGCCCGGATGTTGCCGCTGCGGCCGCTGACAGCGTTGCCGCCGCTGCGACGCTCGGCGAACGTTTCGCCCGCCTGCACGCGGCCTCGCGCGCCGATCCTTTCCCCGATCTTGCCGCGCGCGATCGCCGGCTGGCGCGGCTGGAAACGCTGCTCGCCGACCACGCCGAGGCGCTGGCCGACGCCGTCAGCCGCGATTTCGGCCATCGCTCGCCGGCCGAAACGCGGCTCGCCGAACTCTTTCCCAGCCGCGAGGCGATCCGTCAGGCGCGGCGCGAATTGCGCGGCTGGTTGCGGCCGCAGTCGCGCTCGACCTCGTTCTGGTTCCTGCCCGGCCGTTCGGAAGTGCGCTGGCAGCCGCTCGGCGCGGTCGGCATCATCGTGCCGTGGAATTACCCGATCTTTCTCGCCGTCGGTCCGCTGGTCGGCGCGCTCGCCGCCGGCAATCGCGCGCTGGTGAAGATGTCCGAATTCACGCCGGCGACGGCGCGGCTGTTCGCCGAGCTGATCGCCAAAAACTTCGCCGACGACGAAGTGGCGGTGGTTGAAGGCGACGCCAGCGTCGCCCAGGAATTTTCGCAGCTGCCCTTCGATCACCTGCTGTTTACCGGCGCCACTTCGGTCGGCCGGCTGGTGATGCGCGCGGCAGCGGCCAACCTGACGCCGGTGACGCTCGAACTCGGTGGCAAGTCGCCGGCGATCATCGGCCCCGAAGCGAATTTCGCGCGCGCCGTCGAGCGCATCGTCGTCGGCAAGTGCCTCAACGCCGGGCAGACCTGCATCGCGCCCGACTACGTGCTGCTGCCGCAGGGGCGCGAGCAGGAGTTCGTCGAAGCGGCGCGGCAGGTGGTCGCGCGCTGTTACCCCGATCTGGCGACGACGCCCGACTACAGCAGCATCATCAACGAGCGGCACTACGCGCGGCTCACCGGCTACCTCGACGAAGCGCTGGTGCAGGGCGTCGAGGTGGTACCGCTGGCGCCGGGTGTCGCCGCCGACCCGGCGCGTCGCCGCCTGCCGCCGGTGCTGCTGCTCAAGGTCGCCGACAGCATGCGCGTGATGCAGGACGAGATCTTCGGGCCGATCCTGCCGCTGATTCCCTACCGCGATTTCGACGAGGCGATCGCTTTCGTCAATGCGCGGCCGCGGCCGCTGGCACTGTATCTCTTCGATGCCGAGGGCGCGCGCGTCGAGCGTCTGCTCGAGCGCACCGTCGCCGGCGGCGTGACGATCAACGACACGCTGCTGCACATCGCGCAGGACGACCTGCCTTTCGGCGGCGTCGGGCCGAGTGGCATCGGTGCCTACCACGGCCGCGCCGGCTTCGAGACCTTCTCGCACCGCAAGTCGGTGTTCCGCCAGTCGGGCGTCAATGGCGTCGGCCTGTTCAAGCCGCCTTACGGCAGACTTTTCGAGCGCCTGCTGGCGTTCCTGATGCGATGACTAAGGTGATGAAATTCTCTCGCCGACAGTTCCTCGCCGCCGGCACTGCCGGCAGCCTGCTCCTCGCCGTCAGCGGCTGGCTCAACGCCGCCGGCGCGCGCCGCTTCTCGGGTGAAGAGCGCGACATGCTCGCCGCCATCGTTCCCGCGATCCTCGAAGGCACTTTCCCGGACGATCCGGCGCAGCGCCGTGCACGCATCCAGCGCGTCGTCGACGGGCTCGAGCAGACGGTTGCCGGCCTGTCGCTGGCAACGCAGAAAGAGATCGGCGAACTGTTCGGCCTGCTCGTCGTCGCGCCGGGACGCTGGCTCATCGCCGGCGTCAGCCGGCCCTGGCGCGAGGCTTCGGTGGCCGAAGTGACGGGCTTCCTCGAATCTTGGCGCAACAGCCGCTTCGCCTTGCTGCAGGGCGCTTACGCCGCGTTGCACGATCTGGTGTTCGGCGCGTGGTACGCGCAGACCGAAAGCTGGAGCGCCATCGGCTATCCCGGCCCGCCGGAGTTGTTCAAATGAAGGATCGCATACGCGCCGGACTCGCCGCCGGCTGGAAGCACGTCGACGCTTCGCTGCTCACCGCCTCGGCGACACACGAGTTCGATGTCGTGATCGTCGGCAGCGGCGCCGGCGGCGGTGTCACTGCCGACATTCTTTCCGCCGCTGGCCTGCGCGTTGCGCTGGTCGAAGAAGGACCCTTGCGCTCGTCGACCGATTTCCACATGCGCGAGGCCGAGGCGTATCCGTCGCTGTATCAGGAGTCGGCGGCGCGCAAGACCGCCGACAAGGCGATCAACATCATGCAGGGGCGTTGCGTCGGTGGCTCGACGACGGTGAACTGGACCAGCAGTTTCCGCACGCCGCCGGCAGTACTCGACTTCTGGGCGCGCCAGTACGGGCTGTCGCCGCTCACCGGCGAGGCGCTGACACCGTGGTTTGCGGCGATGGAATTCAAGCTTTCGGTGCGCCCCTGGGAGACTTCGCCGAACGCCAACAACCAGACGCTCGCCCGTGGTGCGGGCAAGCTCGGCGTCGATTTCGGACTGATCCGGCGCAACGTCAAGGGCTGCTGGAATCTCGGCTACTGCGGCATGGGCTGTCCGACCGACGCCAAGCAGTCGATGCTGCTCACCACCATTCCGGCTGCGCTCGACCGCGGCGCCACGCTCTACTCGCGGCTGCGCGCCGAACGCCTGCTCTTTCGCGGCGAACGCGTCATCGCCCTCGACGCGGCGGCGCTCGGCGCCGACGGCATCCGTCCGTCGGGTCGGCGCCTGAGCTTGCGCGCGCGCCATTTCGTGCTGGCCGGCGGCGCCATCGGCAGCCCGGCGCTGCTGCTGGCGAGCGGCGTACCCGATCCCTACCGCCTGCTCGGCAAGCGCACCTTCCTGCATCCGACGGTGGTTTCGTCGGGGCTGATGCCTGAACCGGTCAACGGGTTCGCTGGCGCGCCGCAGTCTGTCTATTCCGATCATTTCCTGCAGCAGGGGCCGATCGACGGGCCGCTCGGCTTCAAGCTGGAAACGCCGCCGCTGCATCCGGTCCTGTTCTCGACCACCTTGCAGGGCTTCGGCGAAAGCCATGCGCAGCTGATGCGCGACTTTACCAACGCGCACGCACTGATCGCGCTCTTGCGCGACGGTTTCCATCCGGAAAGCCGCGGTGGGCAGGTGCGTCTCGGTGATCACAACCTGCCGGTGCTCGATTACCTGCTCGGCGAGGTGTTTTGGGAAGGCGCGCGGCGGGCCTTGCTGGCGATGGCCGAAATCCAGTTTGCCGCCGGCGCGCGCTGGGTAACGCCGGTACATGAAATGAGCGCCGGCTATACCAGCTGGGCGGCGGCGAAGAAGGGTATTACGGAATTGCCCCTGAAACCGCTGCTTTGCCGTATCGTCAGTGCCCACGTCATGGGTGGTTGCGGCATGGCCGATGCACCGGTGCGCGGCACGGTCGATCATCGCGGTCGCCACTTCTGGCTGTCGAACCTGTCGGTGCACGACGGCTCGGTGTTCCCTACCAGCCTTGGCGTCAATCCGCAGCTGTCGATCTACGCGCTGGTTGCGCGCAACGCCAGCCTGCTCGCCGCAGACCTCGGCCGCGTTGCCGCCGGCTGAAGCTTCGTCGCCTCAACGTTTTCCTGAAGGGTTTTATCGGTAATGCTTGCGATTGCGCTGTCGGTTCTTCTCGCGTTCGAGTGTTCGCTGTACGTTCTCGTTGCCCGTCATTTCTTCGACGCCTCGCCCATGCAATGCCTCGTCGCCGCGCTCGGCGGCGTACTCGGGCTGCGCGCCGGCATCAACGTCGTCACCTGGTCCTTCGCTTCGGCACTGCGCACGCCGTGGCCGGAACTCGGCTTCCTGCGCTTTGCGCGCATGCTGCTGATCGAGTACGCGGCTTTCGTCTTCTGCTTCGTTTTCCTGCTGCCCGGCGAGCGCTTCTGGCTCGGCCCCGACCGGCTGCGGCCGTCGCCGGATCGTCCACCGCTGTTGCTGGTGCATGGCTACGGCTGCTCGCGTGGCGCCTGGTGGTGGTTACGCCGCCGGCTGGAAGCAGCGGGCTGGGTGGTGGCGACGATCACTCTCGAGCCGGTCTATACCAGCATCGACAATTTCGTCGATCCCGTGGCAAAGCGCATCGAAGAGGTGTGCGCGGCGACCGGATCGGCGCGCGTCATCCTGATCGGGCACAGCATGGGCGGGCTGGTTTCGCGCGCCTATCTGCGCCGCTACGGCCCGCAGCGCGTGGCGCGGCTGCTGACGCTCGGGACGCCGCATCGCGGCAGCGCGCTGGCGCGCATCGGCTTCGGCCAGAACGGCCGGCAGATGGAGCCCGGCAGCGACTGGCTGCGCACGCTGGCGACGACGCCCCCCGGCGTCGACACCATCGTTCTCTACAGTCCGCACGACAACTACGTGATGCCGCAGGCGCTGCTCGAACTGCCCGGTGTGCCACACCGGCGCATCGACGGCGTCGGCCACCTGTCGATGTTGTTTTCCTTGCGCGTCGCTTCGGCGCTGCAGGCAGCACTGCAGTTGCCGAGCAGTTCCAGCGCCGGCTGGAAGCTGCGCGGCCTCTGAGGCGGCCGCGCCTGCCTTGCTGCCGCTCGTTCAGAAGTATATGCCGCGCATCATCTGCGTGAAGGCGATCTGATCGGCCGAAGGCTTTTCTGCGGCATCGGCCGGGTGCTGGTGCCGCGCGGCAGACGAGTCGGGGAACATGCGGAAGCTGGTGTTCATGATGATCTGCGCGACGCGCGGCATCAGCGAATGCAGCGTCGCACCGAAGATGCCGAGCCGCGTGGCGATGCGCACCGGCTTGTGCACGATGGCCTCGACCACCAGATCGGCGGCTTCGTCGGGGCTCAGCGTCGGCACGTGATCGTAGAATCTGGTCGGCGCGATCATCGGCGTCTTCACCAGTGGCATGTTGATCGTCGTGAAGTGGATGCCACGGTCGGTGTATTCGGATGCGGCACAGCGCGTCCACGCGTCGAGCGCCGCCTTCGAGGCGACGTAGGCGGAAAAGCGTGGCGCGTTGGTCAGTACGCCGATCGACGAAATGTTGATCACCTGTCCGCGCCGCCGTTCGGCCATCGCCGGCAGCACGCCGAGCGTGATGCGCAGCGCGCCGAAGTAGTTGAGCTCCATCGTCCGCTCGAAGTCGTGGATGCGCTCGTAGGAATTCTCGATGCCGCGGCGGATCGAGCGGCCGGCGTTGTTGACCAGGATATCGACGGCGCCGTATTTCTCCTTGATCGTCTTGACCAGTTCCGCGCATTGCTCGGGGATGGTCAGGTCGACCACGTAGGCGTCGAGCTGCAGACCGGCGGCGGCGAACTCCTGGCGCGTCTCTTCCAGTTGCTCGGCCTCGCGCGCGATGGTGATGGTGATCGCGCCGGCCTCGGCGAGCTTCTTCACCGTCGCCTTGCCGATGCCTGACGAGCCGCCGGTGACGAGAACGACGCGACCTGCGACCTGGCCTTTCAGCGTGCGGTCGATGAACAGATCGGGGTCGAGGTGGCGTTCCCAGTAGTCCCACAGGCACCAGGCGTAGCTTTCCAGCTGCGGTACGGAGATATTGGTGCTCGCCAGGACACGCCGCGTTTCGCGGCAGTCGAAACGCGTCGGGTAATTGATGAAATCGAAGACGCTGTCAGGCAGGCCGAGGTCCTTCATGATCGCGCTGCGGATGCGCTTCACCGGCGTCAGCGCCAGCAGCGCCTTGCGCATGTGCCGTGGGATGAAACTGAACAGCGCGGCGTTGACGCGCATCGTCATCTGCGGCGCGTGCGCGGCGCGGGCGATGGTGTTGAGCAGGTCGCCGACGCGCATCGGCGTCGGGTCGGTGAGGTGGAAGCAGCGCCCGTCCTCGCCCTTGGCGTGCGCGATGTGGTCCATCGCGGCGACGACGAAATCGACCGGTACGACGTTGATGCGCCCGCCTTCGATGCCGATCATCGGCATCCACGACGGCACCAGCTTGCGCATCTTCTGGATCAGCTTGAAGAAGTAGTAGGGACCGTCGATCTTGTCCATCTCGCCGCTGCGCGAGTCGCCGACGACGATGCCGGGACGGAAGATGCGCCAGGGAATGCCGCACTCGCGGCGGACGATGCCTTCCGAATCGTGCTTGGTGCGGAAGTAGGGGTTGTCGAGGCCTTCGGCTTCTTCGAACATGTCCTCGCGGAAGATGCCTTCGAACATGCCGGCGGCGGCGATCGAACTGACCAGATGGAAGTGTCTGGCAGCGATCGACTCGGCGAAACGGACGGTGTTGCGCGTGCCGTCGACGTTGGCGCGCTGCTGCACTTCGGCGCTGGCGGAAAGGTCGTAGATGGCGGCCAGATGGAAGAAGTGTTCGACCTTGCCCTTGAGCTTGTGCGCTGCCTTGGCGTCGATGCCGAGCAGCGCTTCGGTCAGGTCGCCGACCAGCGGAATGACGCGCTTGGCGTCGACCTGCCAGTAGTCGATGAGGGCGGGAAAAGTCTCCTGTTCGCAGTCGCGGATGAGCAGATGGACGACGCTGCCCGGCCGCGCCAGCAGGCGCGCAACCAGCCGTTTGCCGATGAAACCGGTGCCGCCGGTGACAAAATAGTTCATGCCTTCCTCCTTGTGCTTGTCTTTTCTGGCGGATGCCGCCGGATGGTCGGATCACCGCTTCTCTTTAGTATGCTTACTCTAGGCATTTTCACTACAGTGGCATCGTGCGGCAAGAGAAATGCGCCCGAGCGGCGCACTTCACCATCATCAAGCGAATTTTCAGGAGAAGATCATGGGCAAGAAACTCAAAGCACTGACTGCCGGTGTGAACGAAACGCAACTGGCGACCACCGTCAAGGAATCGGCACATCAGATCTGGCTGGCTGGGCTGGGCGCTTTCGCCAAGGCGCAGGAGGAGGGTGGCAAGGTTTTCGACGCGCTGGTCAAGGAAGGCGAAGTGATCCAGGCGCGGACGCGCAAGATCACCGAAGAGAAGATCGCTGAAGTCGCCGGCAAGACCGCCGGCACCTGGGATCGTCTGGAACATGTGTTCGAGGATCGCGTCGCGCGTGCGCTCGGCAGCCTCGGCGTGCCGACCAAGAAGGACATCGACAAGCTGGCCAGGCGCGTTGCCGAACTGACCGCCGTGGTGCAGGAACTCAGCGAGCAGACCGCCAAGGTGCCGGCCAAGGCAGCAGCGAAACCGGCGGCAAAGCCGGCCGCGAAGCCCGCTGCGAAGGCCGCTGAACCCGTCGCGGCAGCGCCTGCCGCAGCGCCCGCTCCGGTGAAGAAGGCAGCAGCGCGCAAGCCGGCGGCCAAGGCACCGGCGGTGACGCCGGCCGATGTGCTCAATACCATCGTCAAGAGCAACGCCTGAAGCGCGCAGACTTTCCGGTGACGACGCCTGACGTCGTCACCGGGATGCACTCGCCGGCAGCGGCTGGCGTTTGCCGCTGATGTTTTTTCAAGGGGTCATTCGATGAGTCCTGCACGGCGGCGTTCGCGTCCGGTCATTGGTCTGGCGCTGGCCGGCGGTGGGCCGGTCGGCGGCATTTATGAAGTTGGCGCGCTGGCGGCGCTCGACGAGGCGCTCGACGGCGCCGATCTGAGTGATCTCGACATCTACGTCGGCGTCAGTTCCGGCGCCTTCGTCGCCGCCATGCTGGCCAACGGCCTGCGTCCGGCGAAGCTGGCGCGCATGCTCATGGAGAACGACGCCGACGAGGTGTTCGATCCGGACATCCTGCTGCGTCCGGCCTTCGGCGAGTACGGCAAGCGCCTGCGCCGGGTGCCGCCGCTGTTCTGGTCTTCCTTGCTGCGCTATCTCTCCGATCCGCTGCATGCCGGCCTGTTCGAGTCCTTCCAGCGCATGAGCCGCGCCTTGCCGGCGGGAATTTTCGACAGCGCCGGCATCGACGCGCTGCTCTGCCGGCTGTTCAGCGGCGATGGGCGCACCAACGATTTCCGTCAGCTGCGCAAGAAGCTCTTTCTCGTCGCCACCGATCTTGAGTCGGGCGCGTCGGTGGCTTTCGGCGGCCCCGGCCGCGACAGCACGCCGATATCGACTGCCGTGCAGGCGAGTGCGGCGCTGCCGGGGCTTTTCCCGCCGGTCGAGATCGACGGCAATTTCTATGTCGACGGCGCGCTGATCAAGACATTGCACGCCTCGGTCGCGCTGCGCGAGGGGGCCGATCTGGTGCTGTGCATCAACCCGCTGGTGCCTTTCGATTCGGGTCTGGCGGCACAGAAGCCGCGGGCGGCAACGCCCGACGACACGCCGCCACGGCTGGTCGACGGCGGCTTGCCGGCGGTGCTGTCGCAGACTTTTCGCGCCATCATCCGCTCGCGCATGCAGGTCGGTATGGGCCGTTACCAGCGCGAGTTCGAGAACGCCGATGTGGTGCTGTTCGAGCCGGCCGCCGACGATGCCGAGATGTTCTTCACCAATGTCTTCAGCTACGGTAGCCGGCGCAGCGTCTGCGAACACGCCTATCAGCGCACGCGCAGCGAGTTGTACCGGCGCCGCGAGGAACTGGCGCCAATCCTGGCCCGCCACGGCATCCGCCTGAATCTGGCCTTGCTGCGCGATCGCCGCTGTTCGCTGCTGCCGGATTCGCGTAACGGTCGTCTGGCGACGCTCACCGACTCGCTCGAGCATTCGCTCGACGAACTCGCGCACTGTCTGCAACTGCGCGCGGACAAGGCGGCCTGAGGCCCGCGGCGTTCCGGGCGAGCTTTTCTCCGCGCTGATGCCGGCGTTGCCTGACAGCTCACCGGCATTTTTCGACTTGTTCCGGGCGTGCCCGATGATGCTATGCTCATCGCTGGAGACAACCACGACCGGATAACCGGCAGACGCTGATGGAACGCAAACCCCCGCGGCGCACGCGCGAGCGAATTCTCGAAACGAGCCTTCGCCTGTTCAACGATTTCGGCGAACCGAACGTCACGACGACGGTGATCGCCGACGAGATGAACATCAGTCCGGGCAATCTCTACTACCACTTCCACAGCAAGGGCGAGATCGTCGAGGCGATCTTTGCCGTCTTCGAGCGCGAGATCGAGGCCACGCTGGCGGCGCCGACGCGGCGTTCGGCGACGGTCGACGACATCTGGCTGTTCCTGCATCTGCTCTTCGAGCACATCTGGAAGTACCGCTTCTTCTATCGCGATCTCAATGATCTGCTGACGCGCAACCGCACGCTGGAAATCCACTTCAAGCAGATCCTCGCGCACAAGGTGCGCACGGCGACGGCCTTGTGCGAGGGCCTCGTCAGCAGCGGCGCGATGCGCGCCAGCTCGGCCGAGTTGCGCGCGCTGGCGATCAACATGACGGTTATCGCGTCGTGGTGGCTGTCTTTCGAGTACGCGCGCGACCCGCGCGGCGGCGACGAAAGCGAGCGCATCGGTCGCGGCGTTTTCCAGTCGATGGCGATGCTCTCGCCTTTCCTGCTCGGCGATTCGCGCGCGTTGTTCGAACGCCTCGCCGCCGAATACTTGAAAAGCCCGTGAACGGGTTCTGATCGCAGTGCCGCAACGCGCCTCGCCGGCGCGCAGACAAGGAGGAAGCGCATGCCCTGGAAGAAATTTCCCCATCCCGACAAGGCTTACGTCCATGCCGGCGAGTCGCTGAAGAAACACTGGGCGCGCCTGCATCGCGGCGACGCCGAGCCTTTCCCCGGCGACGCCGCGGTGCAGGAGGCTTGGCGCGCCTTTCATGCTGGCGATTTCGCGCGCGCCGTCGAACTCGGGCTGGCCGCCGGCGGCGCCGGTCTGGTTGCCGCGAACAAGGCGGCGATCATCTACGCCACGTATCTGGAGAGTGACGACGAGAAAAAGCTCGCGCTGTTCCTCGAAGTCGCGAAGCGCTGCGAGACGCTGCAGCTAGAAACGCCCGACTGTGCCAACGTCTGGTATCAGCACGCCAATGCGCTCGGGCGTTACAGCCAGGGCATCTCGGTGAGCAAGGCGCTGGCGCAGGGGCTGGGCGGCAAGATCCGGCGCAGCCTCGACCGCGCCGTCGAGATCGAGCCGAAGCACGCCGACGCGCATATCGCATTGGGAACTTACCACGCCGAGGTGATCGACAAGGTGGGTGCGCTGGTCGGCGGCCTGACCTACGGCGCACGCAAGGATGCCGGCGTCGAACACTTCGAGACGGCCTTGCGCCTGAACCCGGATTCGGCGATCGCGCGTGTCGAGTTCGCCAACGCGCTGGCGATGATGTACGGGCGTTCGCGCCTCAAGGACGCCGAGCGTCTTTACGCCGAAGCGGCGGCGTGCGTGCCGGTCGATGCGATGGAGCGGCTCGACGTCGAACTGGCGCGCGCCGAGCTCGCCGACGACTGAGTTCGTCGCCAGCCGTTCAGACAGCTGGCCGACGGCGGCGCGCTCTGGCAGGCGCGCCGGTTTCTTTTGCGACGGGCAGCGCGGCGTCTTTGGCGTCGTCCGCCTTGCCGGCCGGCCGCGCTCTTGCCTTCGGTTTTTTCGTCGCGGCCACTGCGGCCGGTCTGGCTGCAGTGGCCGCGCTTTCCTCTGTCGCCGAGGAACGGCGCTGGCTCTCGCTGGCCGCCGCCTGCAGCGCTTCCTCGACCGCCTGTGGCTGGTCGAGTCGCTCCCAGGGTTCCATCAGCACCAGCCAGAGCAGCTTCTCGAACTCGACGGCGAAGCGTTCGACGATTTTTTCCGGGTCGGGGACCATTCCCTGATCGGTGATCAGCCCGAGCTGCACCTTGCCGTCGTAGGACAGGATGCTCAGCCCCATGCCGATGTCGCCCGACTGCGGCACCCAGAACATCTGTTGCGCGATGCGCGAGCCGGCCAGATAGCGCGCCTGCTGCGGCCCGGGGACGTTGGTCATCACCGCCGTCGCTTTGTTGGCGAGCAGGTCGAGCACCTTCTGCTGCAGGAACTTCGGCACCATGCCGACGACGCCGAGGATCGAGAAGGTGAGCGCCGCCTGATACGACTCCTTCAGCGCTTCCATGCGTTGCCGGGTGACGTAGAGCCGCGCCAGCGGGTTTTCGATGCCAAGCGAGTGTTCAAGGGCAACGAGGCCGAAGCGGTTGCCGAGCTCGCCGATGTCGCCGGGCGGGCGCAGGTTGACCGGCACCAGCGCGCGGATTTCCGTGTCGGGCGCGAGTTCGCCGTGCTCGGCAAGATAGCGGCACAAGGCGCCCGCCGCCGAAGAGAGCAGCAGGTCGTTGATCGAACAGCCGAGCACTTTGCTCACCGCCTTCATCTCGGGCAGGGGAATCGGCTCCGACCACGCAACGCATTTGGCGGTGCCCGGCCGCCCCTTGAAGCGCGTCGGCGTGTCGTTGGGCATCAGCGCCAGCTTGGCGATTTCCTGGGTAAACGAGGCGACGATGCGCGCGTAGTCGAAGGCGCGCGTCGGCGACAGCAGCATTTCGAAGTACTTGCTCCACAGGCTGCTGCCAATGCGGATCGAAGCCAGCGTCGCCTCGTTGATCGGCTCGTACAGGTGGCGCCAGAAGACGTCGTTTTCGTGCCAGTCGTCGTCTGCGCTGGCGGCGAGCGTCAGCCCGGCGATCTCTTCGTCGTCGGCGGCGTCTTCGGCCGCGGCGTCGGCATCGGTGAGCGAGGTGATGACGCCGACCAGCGCGATGCCGTCGGCAATGGCGTGATGGATGCGCACGACCATCGCCGAATTGCCGTCGGCCAGTTCGACCAGATTGAATTCCCAGCGCGGCCTTGCCGGATTGAGCGGGTTGGCGATCAGTTCGCTGACGAATTGCTGCAGTTCGGCCTTGCCGGCCGGTGCCGGCAGCAGCGAACGGCGCAGGTGCGCGTCGAGCGAGAAAGCCGGATCGTCGACCCACCAGGCGCCGTTATCTTCAACGACGGCGATCTGGCGGAAACGCCGGTAACGCAGCAGACGGTGCGCGACAACACGGCGCAGCCGGGCGAAATCGAGCTTGCCGTCGAACACCATGACGCCGACGATCTGCATCAGGTTCACCGGCCGGTCCATGCGCAACCATGCCGTATCGACGTGCGACATGCGTTCGCGATGGCTCATCGAAGCGGCTCCCGGCGGTGGATGACGTGCCCATATAATAGCAAGCACCGTCGACCGGCGGTAAGACCGGAATTCCACAGGAGGAAATGCAATGAGCGATCTGCAATCGCGCTTCGAGGCCGCCGTCGCTGGCTCGAAGACCCTCAATGAGCGCCCGGAGAACAGCGTCCTGCTCAAGCTCTATGCGCTGTACAAGCAGGCAACGGAGGGCGATGTCGCCGGGCGCCGTCCCGGTTTCACCGACATGGTCGGTCGCGCCAAGTTCGACGCCTGGGATGCGCTCAAGGGAACGGCCAGCGATGAAGCCAAGCAGCGCTACATCGCGCTGGTCGAATCGCTGCGCGTCTAGGTGTGTAAACCCGCCACGTTGTTCAGCGCATTGACTCGGGAGATAGGCGGCAGATATTGAAGACTGGCATGAGGCCTGTGCCAGTTGTAATGGTGCAGCCAGAGCGGCAGATGCTGGGCGCGGTGATCAGACGACTCGTAGCGGCGCGCATAGGCCCATTCCCGTAAGGCGGTCTGGATGAAGCGCTCGGCCTTGCCGTTGGTTTGTGGGGTGTAGGGCTTGGTGCGCAGGTGGCGCAAACCCAGTCGCTGGCAAAGCCGGGCGAAGCGGCGGGATTTGTAGCAGGCGCCGTTATCGGTCAGGACTCGCTGGAAGGTTACGCCCAGCTGGCGATAGTGACGCAAGGCCGAGAGCAAGGCTTGGCAAGCACTGCGACCGCTTTCATCCGGCTGGATGTCGGCAAAGGCGACTCTCGAATGATCGTCGAGTGCGACATGGACGAATTCCCAACCCGCGCGGCGGGAGTTCTGTGTGCGGTCGGCCGTGACCCGATGTCCTGGCCGTTGGAAACGTCCCAGCTTCTTGATGTCCAGATGGAGCATGTCGCCCGGCTCGGGGTGCTCGTAGCGGACAATGGGATTTGCCGGTTCGAGAGCGGCCAGGCGGTTGAGGCCAGCACGTTGAAGCCAGCGGGCGATGGTGCTCTGGCCGATCCCGCATTGCTGGCTCATCTGGCGATACGTCTGGCGGCTGCGCCGCTGTGCGATCACTTGCACATGAACAGCTGCTGGCAAGGCGTGCGGGCAGGATTTCGGGCGGGACGAGCGATCGTTGAGTCCGGCTTCCCCCTCTTCGCGGAAGCGCCGTAGCCATTTGTAGGCCGTGCGGACGCTCACCCCGCAGGCTTGTGCGGCTTCCTCGGGACGCAGCCCATCATCGAGTATCCGACTGACCAGCAGGGCTCGACCGCGCGGCGTTAATCGGGCATTTTTATGGACGTTCATTCGGGGCCTCGGAGGCTTGTTTGGTTGGCGCCTCCAATTCTCCGGGGAGAACCCCCGAGTGAACAACCTACAGAGAGATCACAGCTGGGCGGCAAGCGTCGCCGCGCAAGGGGCGCGGCGGCAGTGCACTCAGGCCGGGAAATTCTCGTCGAAGAAGCGGTGCGCTTCGCGTTCGATCATCGGTTTCAGTGCCGAGAGCAGGAAGCCGAGACGGATGTTGAGTTCGGCTTCTGTGTCATCCAGCCTGAGATCGCCGGAGACGCCGGAGCGGGTAAAGCGCAGGCAGTCGTCGTCCCACTCGTAGGCGAGGTCGAATTCTTCTTGCAGTTCGCGCGCCAGGCGCTCGGCCGAGGCGCGCGCGGCGGCGTGGGTCTGGCCGTGGCGACGGCGGATGCTGATTTCACTCATGCGGCTCTTCTAGGTTTGTCCGGCCTGCGCGCGCAAGCTACGGAAGACTTCGTAACGGCGTGCGTCGATGTCGCCGCGCTCGACGGCGGCACGGATCGCACAGTCGGGTTCGCGCTCGTGGCGGCAGTCGCGGAAACGACAGTCGCCAAGAAAGGGGCGGAAGTCGACGAAAGCGTGTTCGATGCTGCCCACCGGTAGATGGTGCAGGCCGAATTCCTGCAGTCCCGGCGAATCGATCAGTGCCGAAGCAGCGTCGAAGCGGTAGAGCGTCGCATGCGTCGTCGTGTGCTTGCCGGAATCGAGCGCGGCGGAAATCTCGCGCGTGGCGACCTTCGCTTCCGGGATCAGTGCGTTGATCAGCGTTGATTTGCCCATTCCCGACTGGCCGACAAGCACGCTCAGCTGGCCGGCGAGATGCGGGCGCAAGGCTTCGGCGCATTCAAGCGCCGACAGTTGCAGCAGCGGGTAGCCGAGCCGCACGAAAGGCGCCAGCGTCGCCAGCGCCGCCGGTACGCGCTCGGCGAGATCGCACTTGTTGAGCACGATCAGCACGCGCAACTCCTGTTCCTCGGCGGCAACCAGGCAGCGGGTCAGCAATTCGGCGGAGAAGCCCGGTTCGACGGCGACGACGAAGACAATCTGCGTGACGTTGGCGGCGATCAGCTTCTTGCGGTATTCGTCGGAACGGTAGAGCAGCGAACTGCGCGGCGCGATCGAATCGATCACTGCCTGCCCGTCGCCGCTGCGGTTCAGGACGACGCGGTCGCCGCAGGCGACTTCGCTCTTCTTGCCGCGCGGAAAGGCGAGCAGCGTCGTGCCGTCAGCCAGCGCCACGCGATACTGGCGGCCGTGCGCGGCGACGACTTCAGCGTCGAGGTTCAGGATGCTGCCCCTGCTCCAGGCGCTTCCTTGCCGCTGCGGGCCAATGTTGCGACGCGGCCGGCACAGCGGAAGTCCTTGTCCGACAGCCCGCCGCAGTCGTGCGTGGTGAAGCTGACGCCGACGCGGCCATAGCCGACGGCGAGATCGGGGTGGTGATCTTCTTCTTCGGCGATGGCGGCAACGGCGACGACGAAGCGGATGGTTGCCGCGTAATCGGCGAAGCGGAATTCCTTGCACAGCTGACCGCCGGCGACTTCGCCTTCGATTCGCCAGCCGGGCAGCGCGGCGAGCAGGGCGGCAGCGTCGGCAGCGGCAAGGTGCTTGTCGGCGCCGGCGGGAGTGTCCTGTTTCATATGGCCTCCGGATTCTGCAGCCGCGCAATGCGCAAGGCGGCGGGTGGGTGCGAGTCGTAGAACAGCGAATGCAGCGGGTCGGGCGTCAGCGTAGCCGCATTGTCCTCGTAGAGCTTGACCAGCGCACTGACCAGATCGTTCGCCGACGCGTTCTCGGCGGCGTAGCGGTCGGCCTCGAATTCGTGTCGGCGCGAGAGCAGGCTCATCAGCGGCGTCAGCGGGAAGGAGAACACCGGCGCGGCGAGGAAAAAGAGCAGCAGCGCCTGTGCCTTGCCGGCATCGGCGACGCCGAGCCCGTGGAAGAACCACGGTGCCGCTGCCAGTTGTCCGAGCAGGCCGAGAAAGACCAGCGCCAGCGCGAACATCAGCACGATGCGTTGCAGCACGTGGCGGCGGCGGAAATGACCGAGCTCGTGGGCCAGCACCGCCTCGACTTCGGCCGGCTGCAGGCGGCCGAGCAGCGTGTCGAAGAAGACGATGCGCTTGTTGCGCCCGAAGCCGGTGAAGTAGGCATTGCCGTGACTTGAGCGGCGCGAGCCGTCCATGACGAAGAAGCCCGACGCGGCAAACCCGCAGCGCTTGAGCAGGCCTTCGATGCGCGCTTTCAGTGGCGCATCGTCGAGCGGCGTGAAGCGGTTGAACAGCGGCGCGATCCAGGTCGGAAAGATGAACAGCAGCAACAGGTTGAGTCCACACCAGAAGGCCCACACCCACAGCCACCAGGCGTCGCCCATGCGTTCCATCAGCCACAGCGCTGCGGCGATGGCTGGAATACCGATCACCGCGCCGAGCGCCGCCTGACGCAGCAGGTCGCCGAAGAACAGACGCGGCGTCGTGCGGTTGAAGCCGAAACGCGCCTCGATGACGAACTGCCGCCACCAGGCCAGCGGCAGATCGACGATGCCACCGAGCAGGGCGACGCTGACGATCAGCGCGACGCCGCCAGCGAGTCCGTCGAGGTGCACTTGCCAGAAATCCTGCACCGCCTGTACGCCGCCGCCGAGCGTCAGCAGCAGCAACAGGCCGGTTTCGACGCCAAGCGCGAGGATGCCGAAAGCGGTGCGCGCGATGGTGTAGTCGGCGGCCTTGCGGTGCGCGAGAACGTCGATGCGTCCGGCGAACTGCGCCGGCGGCGCGGCGCGATGCGCGACGACGTGCGTGATCTGGCGCTTGGCCAGCCACAGACGGACGCCGAGCGAGGCGAGCAGTGCGGCGAGGAAGACGAAGGTGAAAGCGTTCATGCGCAGTATGAGAAAATGCCGCCGCCGGTTGTTTTGCCGGGCAGGCGCAGCGCCCGGCCGGCAAGCTTGCCGGCAACCCGAAGAATTTCAGAAGAATGGCGGATTATATGGCACAGGACGCGAACCACCTGGTTTGGCTGGACATGGAAATGAGCGGGCTCGACCCGGAGCGCGAACGCATCATTGAACTGGCGATGATCGTCACCGACAGCAATCTCGAAGTGATCGCCGAATCGCCGGCCTGGGTGGTGCATCAGTCCGATGCGGTGCTCGACGCGATGGACGACTGGAACAAGAAGACGCACGGCCGTTCCGGACTGATCGAGCGCGTGCGCGCCTCGACCATGGACGATGCCGCGGTCGAGGCAGCGGCGCTGGCCTTCATGGCCGAGTACGTGCCGCCGCGTAGTTCGCCGATGTGCGGCAACTCGATCGGCCAGGACCGCCGCTTCATGGTCCGCTACATGCCAAAGCTCGAAGACTGCTTCCATTACCGCAACCTCGACGTGTCGACGCTGAAGGAACTCTGTCGCCGCTGGCAGCCCGAGATCTACAAAGGCTTCAGCAAGCAGGGCGCGCACACCGCGCTCGCCGACATCCGCGAGTCGATTGCCGAATTGCAGTACTACCGCCAGCATTTCATCCGCGGCTGAGTCGTCGCGTCGCTGCCGGCGTGGCGCTGACGCGGCAGCGGCGAACGCTTGTGCGGCAGAGCAAACGCCTGTTGCAGGAAGTCCTGCTCTCTGTCGCGACGCGTGGCGAGGAGACTTCAGGGATTGGTCACCGATGGCGTGGCGTCGGCCGTCTCGCTGCCGGCGTCTGCCGTCGATTCGTCTGCCGGCACTGCGCTGACTACTTGGCCGCTGCCGGTCTTGCGGTACAGCCGCAGTCGTTCCTTGCGGTCGCCCGGCCGCGAGCCTTCCCATACCTTGCTCCAACTGCCAGCCGGCGTCCCTTCGGCGTTACGGCCACCCTGCGTCAGCAGCCACTCGCAACGGCGACCCGCGGCCGAGTTGTAGGGCTGTGTGACGATGCCGGCAAAGTAGTCGAGCGAGGCGCGCTGCGGTTCGCCGATCCCCGTGTCAGCGATGCAGCCGTGGCTTGCCGGCAGCGCTTTTGCCAGCGCAGTGGCGAGCGGACGGTAGGTCTTGCCGTAATCGACCCAGGGCAGCCACAACGTGCTCGCCATCAGCCAGAACAGCGTCACGCCGGCGGCCCAGTGCGTCATGCCGCGGAAAGGCGAGCGAGCGGTGGTGACGATCAGCCAGAGCCAGGCGGCGAAGGCAATGAGCGCGACGAGGAAGGGCAGCAGCGAGAAACTGCCGACAAAGCCGGGTTCGAGACGCACCACCTGTTTCGCCAGTTTCGCCGGCCACTCGAACACCATCGCGCTCCAGCCGACCCAGAGCAGGCCGGCGAACAGCGTGAAGCTGATCATCGCGAACCAGTCGAAGCCGTTGGCGGCACCGCGGCGCAGCGAGGGGATGCCGGGAACGGCGAGCAGCACCAGCGGCGGCAGCAGCAGCAGCGCCGGCACGCTGCGCGCGTCGAAGGTGAAACACAGACCGAGCCAGAGCAGCAGGAAACCCGACAGCGGTAGCAGCAGTTGCGGCGTCACCAGCTGGCGGCGCTTCGACCACAGCGTCCAGCCGGCGAGCGGCAGCGCCGGCCAGGCGTACCAGGGCAGCAGATTGAGATAGCCGAGCGCATTGTCGAGCGGTCGCGGCGGGCTGCCGAACTGTGCCAGCTCGTTGCTCCACCACCTTGCCAGATAAGCCGGATGACTGCTGGCCAGCGGCAGCAGCCACAGCGCCAGCAGCGCGGCGGCAATGAGCAGTCCGGCAAGCAGTGCCGGCCCGGTTTTCGCCTTGTTCTCACTGAAGAAGAAAGCGACCAGCGCCAGCGGCAGAAGCAGCGCCATCGGCGCCAGTCCGCCGCCGAGCACGCCGAGTCCGAGCGCGGCGCCGAGAGCGGTGCCCGAAGTCCATGGTCGCCGATCGAGCATCGCCAGCGCCCAGTAGGCGGCGGCGTGCGCTGCCAGCGGCACGAGCATCGGCTGCATCTCGTGCGTGTGGATGAGGAAACCGATGCTGCCGGCGATGATCAGCGGCGCGGCGACGGCGTATTCGCGCCCGTAGAGCGCGCGCGCCGCGAGGTGCACGAAGCCGAGGATGAGAATCGAGAAAGCGGCGCTGGTCAGGCGCACCGCATCGTGCAGCGGCAGCAGTAGCGACAGCGGCCACGCAAGCAACTGGCCGAGCGCGGCGGCGATCCAGTAATAGAGCGGCGAATCGAAGGTCGGCTGGCCGGCGATTGACGGCGTCAGCCAGCTGCCGCGCACCAGCATGTCGTGGATGACGCCGAAAGCGGCGGCGTCGTCGACCTTCCACGGATCGTGGCCGGTCAGCCCCGGCAGCAGATAGAGCGCCAGCAGGATGGCCAGCGGCCAGCCTCGCGGCGGTAGCGCGATGCTGCGGAAACGGGGATGTTCGGGGTGCGCAGGCATGGCCGGAGAGTTGTCGATTCCTGTCGCTGGCCGGGAATTTTACGGCAATGAAAAAGGCAGCCCGGGGGCTGCCTTCATGTGCGCCGGCCCGGCAGGCCCGGCAGCTGTTCCGTGGCCTGCTGCGCCAGAAATGCCTTCCCTGTCAGCGGGAAGGCATTTCGCCTCAGGCGGACTTGCGCATCGCGCCGTACTTCTGGTTGAACTTCTCGACGCGGCCGGCGGTGTCGACGATCTTCTGCTTGCCGGTGTAGAACGGGTGGCAGGCAGCGCAGACTTCGATGTGCAGCGCTTTTTTCATCGTCGATTGCGTGGTGAAGGTGTTGCCGCAGGAGCAGGTCACCTGGATTTCGTTGTAGCTGGGATGGACGTCGGGCTTCATCGCTTGATTTCCTGTGGTGGTTCGGGTCTGCCGTTGCGCGCGGCGGATTCGGTAAAGCGCGCGATTATCCGCGTTTCGCCGACGCAACGCAAGGCGCTTGCCGTTCTGGCGTGAATCAGCGACGCATCGCGTCGAAGAATTCACCGTTGTTCTTGGTCGAGCGGATCTTGTCGAGCAGGAATTCCATCGCGTCGAGGTCGTCCATGTTGTAGAGCAGTTTGCGCAGGATCCACATCTTCTGCAGCACGTCGGGTTTCAACAGCAGTTCCTCGCGGCGCGTGCCGGAGCGGTTGACGTTGATCGCCGGATACACCCGCTTCTCGGCCATGCGCCGGTCGAGGTGGATTTCCATGTTGCCGGTGCCCTTGAATTCCTCGTAGATGACGTCGTCCATGCGGCTGCCGGTATCGATCAGCGCGGTGGCGATGATCGTCAGCGAGCCGCCTTCCTCGATGTTGCGCGCGGCGCCGAAGAAGCGCTTCGGCTTCTGCAGCGCATTGGCGTCGACACCGCCGGTCAGCACCTTGCCCGAGGCCGGCTGCACCGTGTTGTAGGCGCGCGCCAGACGCGTGATCGAATCGAGCAGGATGACCACGTCCTTCTTGTGCTCGACCAGACGCTTCGCCTTCTCGATGACCATTTCGGCGACCTGCACGTGACGGGTGGCCGGTTCGTCGAAGGTCGAGGCGACCACTTCGCCGCGCACCGAGCGCAGCATTTCGGTCACTTCCTCGGGGCGTTCGTCGATCAGCAGCACGATCAGCGAAACGTCGGGATGGTTGGTGGTGATGGCGTGCGCGATGTGCTGCATCATCACCGTCTTGCCGCTTTTCGGGCTGGCGACGAGCAGGCCGCGCTGGCCTTTGCCGATCGGCGCGATGATGTCGATGATGCGGCTGGTGATGTTTTCCTCGCCGCGGATGTCCCGCTCGAGACGCATGTGCTCGGCCGGGTGCAGCGGCGTCAGGTTCTCGAACAGGATCTTGTTCTTCGACGCTTCCGGTGCCTCGCCGTTGATGCGGTCGACCTTGACCAGCGCGAAGTAACGTTCGCCTTCCTTCGGCGTGCGGATCTCGCCTTCGATGGTGTCGCCGGTATGCAGGTTGAAGCGGCGGATCTGCGACGGGCTGACGTAGATGTCGTCGGTGCTGGCGAGATACGAGGTGTCGGGCGAGCGCAGGAAACCGAAGCCGTCGGGCAGTGTTTCCAGCGTGCCGTCGCCGAAGATGCTTTCGCCCTTCTTCGCCTGGTTTTTCAGCAGGGCAAAGATCAGCTCATGCTTGCGCAGGCGGTTGGCACCCTCGATGTTGTTGGCGACGGCCATGTCGAGGAGTTGGCTGACGTGCAGCGCTTTGAGTTCGGAAAGGTGCATGGGCGGGCGAACGTGAAGAGGGAGGTGACGTGGGTCGCGACAGGCGGATTGCGACAGGGGATGCCGTGCGGGCAGGCGGGATCTGGCCTGGAGGCGGTCGGCAGTGCCGGGACGCAGCGGTGAGCGGCGGCCAGCACGGTGGAAAGGAGCAGTTTTTCGAGCGGAAAGGTTTGAAGCGGAGCGGTTTCGAATTCGGTCTGGCGGCGGTGGCCCCGACGGGCAGAACCGGCGCTTGAGTCTGGCGAAGTACGCGGTAACTCGCGCGGCAGCCTCTTATTGGCTTGTTAGCGGGGGCCGCGCGGTTCGAAACGGATGCCGGAGGGTAGCGGCTTCAAAGATTGCTGTCAATAAACGCCGTCAACTGCGATTTCGACAGCGCGCCGACCTTGGTTGCCTCGACGTTGCCGTTCTTGAACAGCATCAGCGTCGGGATGCCGCGAATGCCGTAATTGGCCGGCGTCTTCTGGTTGTCGTCGATGTTCAGCTTGGCGACCTTGAGGCGGCCGGCGTATTCGGTCGAAATGTCGTCGAGGATCGGCGCGATCATCTTGCAGGGGCCGCACCAGTCGGCCCAGTAGTCGACCAGCACCGGCTGCGTCGACTGCAGGACCTCGCTGGCAAAGCTGTCGTCGGTGACGTAAAGAATGTGCTCGCTCATCGGAATTGGCCTTTCGGTGAATCAGGAATGTTGCTGTGACGGGAAGTTGTTCGGAAAAGATCCTGTGGCATCGTCGCTGCTGCCGGACGTTCGCGGCGACCGGAATCCGGGCGGGAACGGCCGCTTGACGTGGGCAGAGACGGCGCTGTGCGATGGATGACGCAGAACGGAGAGAGTGGTGGCTGCTGGAATGGTTCCGGTGTGGCTGTGTCGCCGGCGGATTTCGCGTGCGGACCGCGCGTGGAACGGAACCGCTCCGGGCCTGGCACGTCGAACAGCTTTCCGATGAACGGCGCACTTCCGTGCGCGCATCGCTTATCAATCAGCGCGGTATGCTAGCGAAAAAAATCGGCCAAGGGAAGCGAGCCCGCACGCGGCCGATACGCTATAGTTGCCGCGCGGTTTTCCCTGCGGAGCGCAAGTACCATGGCTTATGTCGTTACCGAAAACTGCATCAAGTGCAAGTTCACCGACTGCGTCGATGTCTGCCCCGTCGACTGCTTTCGTGAAGGCCCCAATTTCCTGGTGATTGACCCCGACGAATGCATCGACTGCACGCTCTGCGTCGCCGAATGTCCGGCCGAAGCGATCCTGGCCGAGGACGATGTGCCGCCGGCGCAACACTCCTTTATCGCGCTCAACGCCGAACTCGCCAAACAGTGGCCGACGATCACCGCGACGCAGGCGGCGCCGGCCGACGCCGAGGAATGGAACGGCAAGCCGGACAAGCTGAAGCTGCTCGAACGCTGACCCGGATTGCCTCCCTCCGTCCGCGGGGGCAGGCATGAGCTTGGCGCAGGCGGGAATTGCCGCGCGGGGCAGATTCCCGGCGTCGACCGCCCTGCCTCCCGGCGACGGCTTTCTCGACGCGGTGGCCGCCGAGATGCTGGCGCGCATCGACGCGGCTGCCGGCGAGCAAAGCGATCTCTCGGCCTGGCTGGTGCTGGCACCGTCATTGCCGATTGCCGCCGAGCTGCGCCAATCCTTCATCCGCGTCATTGCCCGGCCGGTCATGCTGCCGCGTTTCGACGTGCTCAGCCGCTGGGAGCAGAGCGAGCCGCTTGCCGGCTTGCCGGCGGCGCTGCCCGACAGCGAACGGCTGGCGCTGCTGCACGAGGCCTTGCGCCAGCGCGGCTGGTTCGATGACGGCGCGCGCTGGGCCATCGCCGGCGAACTGGCGGCGCTCTTCGACGAACTGACCGCCGCTGCGGTCGTCCTGCCTGACGATGACAAGGCGCTCGCCGCACAGCTGGCTGAAGCCTACGCGCTGCGCGTGTCGGAACCGCTGGCTTTCGAGGCGCGGCTGGTCGTTGAACTCTGGCGCGCGCTGGCCGCCGTCGGGCGTCCCGATCTGGCCAGTCAGCGGCGTCTGCGCCTGGCCCGGCTGGCGGCGCAGGCGGCTCGGCCATTGCTGGTGCTGCTCGACGCGGCGCCGGAAGAAGCGCTCGATGCGGCGGAAAGCGAATTCCTGCTGCGCTGGGGCGAACGGCAGCCGCTTGCCGTCTATCACCCGGCACCGCGCGCCGCGGGCGCGACGGCGCTGCAGTCGGTGCTGGCGGCGGCCTGGCCGGAAATGTCTGTGGATGCGGCGGCAGATGCGCCGACTGACGCGGCGCCGCTGGCCGAGCGCGCAGCCCAGCTGCAATCGACACTCGTCAGCAGCCCGCTCGCCGGCCGTCTGCAACTGGTCGCGGCAACGGGCCGCGAAACCGAGGCCGAAGCGGCCGTGGCGCAGGTGCTCAACTGGATCGACGCGGGTTGCCGCCGCATCGCACTGATCAGCCAGGACCGTCTGACGGCACGACGCGTGCGCGCGCTGCTCGAACGCGAGAACGTGCTGGTCGCCGACGAAACCGGCTGGAAGCTGTCGACCTCGCGCGCCGCCGCCTGCGTCGACGCGCTGCTCGAAACCGTCGCCGGCAACGCCTATCACCGCGATCTGCTCGATCTGCTCAAGTCGCCCTTCGTCTTTGCCGACCTCGCGCCAGCGGACGAGGGCGCAGCGCCGGCGGCGACCGGCAAGGTCAAGGAGGCGGCGGTGTTCACGCTCGAAGCGGCACTGCGCGCCGCGTCGGCACGCAATGGCCTGCCACGCATCCGCCGCGCCCTGCGCGAACACGCTGGCGACGGCAATGCCGCGGCGACGGCGCTGGCGCAGCAGTTGCTCGATCGCGTCGATGCCGCGGCAACGCTGCTCGCCGACCGGCCGGCGCCGCTGGCGCGCTGGCTCGAGCGTCTGCAGAAGGCCTTCGATGCGCTCGGCGCGCGTGCGGCGCTGACTGCCGATCCGGCCGGTCAGGCGCTGTTCACCCTGCTCGAAACGCGGCGCGACGAACTTGCCGCCAACGCCGCCAGCTTTGCCTTCGCCAGTTTCCGCGACTGGCTCAACCGCGAGTTCGAGGCCGGCTCCTTCCGCGACGCCTCGATCAGCAGCCCGATCGTGCTGACGCCGCTCAACGCCGTCGCCCTGCGCCGTTTCGACGCGGCAATCGTTCTCGGCGGCGACGCCCGCCAACTGTCTCCGGGCGAGGGCGGCAGTTTCTTCAACGCGGCGGTGCGGCGCGAGCTGGGCTTGCGCACGCACGATGAGGCTCAGCGTGAAATGCGCCGCGATCTCGAACTGCTGCTGGCCAGCGTGCCGCGCGTTGTCGTCGTCTGGCAGTCGGAAATCGACGGCGAGGCCAATCTGCTGGCGCCCGAATTCGACCTGCTCTCGGCGCTGCATGCGCTCGCCTGGAATGACGATTTGCGGCGCGCTCCGCTGCCTTGGGGCACGCCGGCGGTGGCGCGCAGCGAGCCGGACACTGTTGCGAGGCCGCGGCGCGCGGCAGTCGTGGCGCCGGTCGCGCCGGCCGCGCTGCTGCCGCAACGCATCACCGTCAGCGCCTACGCCAGCCTCGTCGCCTGTCCTTACCGCTTTTTCGCGCGCCATGTGCTCGGCCTCGGCGAGGTCGACGAAGTGCTGGAAACGGTCGGCAAACGCGACTACGGCGCGCTGGTGCACCGCGTCCTCGAGATCTTTCACGCCGGCCACCCGCTGGTGTCGGCGCTTGATCCGGCGGCGGCACGGGCGGCGCTGCTCGCCATCACTGACGAAGTGTTCGCTCCGGCGATCGAGGAAAACGCGCTGGCGCTCGGCTGGTGCATCCGCTGGCGGCAGCGGATCGACGCCTATCTCGACTGGCAGCGCCAGCGCGAGGCGGCCGGCTGGCGCTGGCGGCAGGCGGAAACGCCGGTGCGCCGGCAATTCGTCCTCGCCGACGGCAGTCCGCTCGAACTGCGCGGGCGCATCGACCGAATTGACCGGCGCGACGACGGTTGCGCGCTGCTCGACTACAAGACGCAGTCGGTAAAGACGATCCGCGACACGCTCGCCGATGACCTGCAACTGCCTGCGTATGCCTTGTTGTGCGGCGCCGCTGCCATTGCCGACACAGCGAGCTTCGCCAGCGAATCGTCAGCCAGCACGCAAACGCCAGTCGATGCCGTCGTCGAAGCTGCCTACGTCGCGCTCGACGACGACGCCATCACCGCACTCGCCGCCGCCGACGGCGATGCCGAAGCGCTGCAGGCGGCGGCGCAGGCGCACGGCGAACGCCTCGTCACCGCCTTTACCGCGATGCGCGCCGGTGCACCGCTGCCGGCGCACGGCGTCGAGGCGGTGTGCCGCTGGTGCGAAATGGCCGGACTGTGCCGGAGGGAGCATGGCTGACAGCACTGAAGCCGTCGCTGGGCTGAACACGCTGGCGCTCGATCCGGCGCGCAGCGTCGTCGTCGAAGCCTGCGCCGGCAGCGGCAAGACCTGGCTGCTCGCCGCGCGCGTCGTGCGTCTGCTGCTCGCCGGCGTGGCGCCCGGCGAAATCCTCGCCATCACCTTCACGCGCAAGGCGGCGCGCGAGATCGAGGAGCGCGTTTTCGACTGGCTGCGCCTGCTGGCAACGGCCGACGAGGCAACGGCGATCGCCTTCCTGCGCGAGCGTGGCGTCGCTGCCGACGCCGCCATCCTGCGCCGGGCGCGTGGCTTGTTCGAGCGCGCGCTCGCCGCGCAGCCGGGGCTGACGGTCAATACCTTCCACGGCTGGTTCCTGCAACTCGTTGCTGCAGCGCCCTTGTCGGCCAATCTGGCGGGGACGACGCTGGTTGCCGGCGGCGCGCGCCTGTTCGACGAATGCTGGCAGAACTTCGCCACACGCCTGGTCGGCACTGCGGCGGATAGCCCGGCGGGACTGGCTTTCCGTTCGCTGCTCGAAACGATCGGCCAGGACGCGACGCGCGAACTGCTGCGCCGCGGTCTCGACCGCCGTGCCGAATGGCTGATCTGGCTCGGCGAGGGCGGCGAGCCTGGCATCGCGCCCGTGTCGGCAGCGCTCGCCAGCTTGCGCGCCGACTTCGGGCTGCCGGCGGCGAGCATCGACGCTGCTCCCGCTGACGACCGCGCCGCGCTGCTGGCCGGATTCTTCGCCGCCGGCTGGGAGACCGATTTTCACGCCTATCTCGGTTTCCTCGAACAGAGTTCGCTGAAGACCGATCTGGCGTTGGCGCAGAATCTGCGCGCGGCGCTGGCAGATGCCGCTGGCGTGGCGATCGGGTCTGCCGGCTCATCCGGCGATGAAACGCCGGCGCAGACCCGGCGAGAAGCGCTCGCCGATGCGGTTTCTGATCCCGCCAGCGCCTCGGCGCGGCTCGCCGCACTGCGGGAGGTCTTCTTCACTGCCGCCGGTGGCTTGCGTGCGCGCAAGGAAAGCAAGGCGCTGAACGAGCGTTTCGGTGTTGATGGCGCCGCGCGCTTCCTCACCTTGCACGCCGAGCTCGGTGCGCGCGTTGGCACCTGCGTCGCGCGGCTGGCCGACGCCGCGGCCTACGCTTTCAACCGCGACGCGCTGCTCGTTCTCGATACCTTCCTCGCCGAGGTCGAAGAGTTCAAGGCGACGCGGCGCATCATCGACTTTGCCGACGCCGAATGGCGCGTGCTGCAGCTCCTGCGTGACGACGACAACGCCGCCTACGTGCAGGCAAAGCTCGACGCCCGCTACTCGCATGTGCTGCTCGACGAGTTCCAGGACGCCAACCCGCTGCAGTGGCAGATCCTGCTCGCCTGGTTCGGCGCCTACTCGGACGCAGCGCGGCCGGCGGTTTTTCTCGTCGGTGATCCGAAGCAGTCGATCTACCGCTTCCGCCGCGCCGAACCGCGCCTGTTCGCCGCCGCTGGCGACTTTCTCGCCACGCATTTCGCCGCTGCGCGCTGCGCGCTCGACGCGACCCGGCGCAATGCGCAGCCGATCGTCGACGTGGTCAATGCGCTGTTTGCCGGCGAGGAACTGTTCCAGCCTTTCCGCCAGCAGCTGTCGGCCGCCGGCGAACTGCCGGGGCGCGTCGAGCTGTTGCCGCTGTTCGGCGAGGATGAGGGCGCTGTCGACGCATCGGCCGCCCGGAAAAACGGCGAGCCGCCTGCCGCGGCGGCCGGCGAGGGCGAGTCGACAACGCGTCTGCGCGATCCGCTGCGCGAGCCGGCAGCGGAAAAACAGGACACACGCCGCCAGCGCGAGGCTGTTCGCCTAGCCGAAACCTTGCGCGCCATCGTCGGTCGCTGGCAGATCGTCGAGCGCGACGGCCGTTGCCGGCTGGCGCGTTACGGCGACATCCTGCTGCTTGCGCGCACGCGCACGCAGCTCGCCATTTACGAGCGCGAACTTGCCGCCGCCGGCATTCCCTTCGTCGGCGCCGCGCGCGGCGGTCTGTTGCAGACGCTCGAGGCGCGCGACATCGCCGCCTTGCTCACTTTTCTGGTCAATCCAGCCGACGATCTGGCGCTGGCGCAAACGCTGGCGTCACCGCTCTTTGCCTGCGGCGACGACGAACTGCTGGCGCTGGCGGCGCGCCCCGAGGCCGGCTGGTGGGCACGCCTATGCCAGTTGGCGGCGACGCCCGTAGCGCCGCCAACGCTGGTCCGCGCGGCGCAACTGCTCGCCGACTGGCGCGAAGCCGCGGCGCGCCTGCCGGCGCATGATCTGCTCGATCGCATCTACCACCAGGGCCAGTTGCGCGAGCGCTACCGCCAGGCCGTGCCGGCGGCGCTGGTCGAACGCGTCGACGCCAATCTGCGCGCGCTGCTGCTGCTGGCGCTCGACCTCGACGGCGGGCGTTACCCGAGCCTGCCGCGCTTCATCGACGAGCTGCGCGCGCTGGTCGATGTTGCCGACGACGAAGCGCCCGACGAAGGCGTCATCGATGCGCCGCTCGACGCCGACGACGGTTCGCGCGTGCGCATCCTCACCATCCACGGCGCCAAGGGGCTGGAAGCGCCGATCGTCTGGCTGCTCGACGCCAACGGCAGCACGCGCCCCGAATCGGGCTGGCAGCCGCTGGTCGAGTGGTTGCCCGAGGAAGCGGCGCCACGGCATTTCTCCATTCGCGGCAACAAGGAGCTGCGCGGCGCGGCGCGCGAGCCGCTGTTCGCGGCGGAAGCGGCTGCGGCGGCGCGTGAGGAGCTGAACCTGCTTTACGTCGCGATCACGCGCGCGCGGCAGGTGTTCATCGCCAGCGGCATCGCCGGGCGCAAGGACAGTGAGACGACTCCCTATCGGCGGCTGCAGCGGGCTTTGGCGGCGTTGGCCGAAAACGCTGCCGCGGCGGAGGTGGGCGAGGACGCGGAGGGCGAAGCGCTGGCGCATGGTGATCTGGCGGACGGCTGGTCGCCGCTGACCGGATGCCTTGCCCCTGGCCTGGCGACGGCTGCGCCCTTATCTGCGGCGGGAGACAAGGCGGCGGCAGAGCAGGAAGTGTCGGAAGAGACGGCTGCGCCGGTCGCTATGCGCAGCGTCGGCTTGCGTCGTCCTGCGGCGTCTGCCGGTGAGCGTTTCGGCGTGCTGCTGCACGCGCTGATCGAGCGGCGGACCGGTTTGCCAGCGGAAGACGGCTGGTGGCGCGCGCTCGGTTTCAGCGACGACGAGTATCGCGCGGTGCAGCCGGCGGCCGGGCGCATGCTGAATTCGCCGTCCTTGCGCCGCTTTTTCGACGCGAGCTGCTATCGGCAGGCCTGGAACGAGCTTGATCTCGGGGCGGCCGACGGACGCCTGCTGCGCCTCGACCGGCTGGTCGAGTTTGCCGACGCCGACGGCGACCCCGGCGAACTGTGGGTGCTCGACTACAAGAGTTCGTCGGCGGCGACGCCGCGGCTGCCCGAATACCGGCAGCAGGTCGCCGACTATTGCCGGATCGTCGCAGCGGTGTTTCCGGGACGGCCGGTGCGTGGCCTGCTTGCGTTCGCCAGCGGCGAATGCATCGAGGTCGATGCGAACGAACCCGCCGCTTCCGGATGAAGGGCGTCGCCGTCGGCGCAGCCTGCCCTGACGTGGGCTCGTCCGGTGAGATCGCCCGCTTTTTCACTGTCGCGGCATGGGGGCACTTCACCCCGCTGTCGTGGCTTCCGCAAAGTGCGCTAAAGGACTAATATTTGCCGTTCCGAAGTCGCCGGAAAGGCGCGCGGACAAGGCCTGCCGCGAGTCGGAACATCGATTCCGGCCGATAGTGAGCGAGAGGAGCGATCATGCAGGTAAGAGAAGTATTGCGCGTCAAGGGCCCTGGCCTGTTTACGGTGGATCCGCAGCAGACGCTGGCGGAAGCGATGGGCGCGATGGCCGAGCACGATATCGGCTCGTTGGCGGTGGTCAAGGATGGCCGGCTCGCCGGCATGTTCACTTTTCGCGAACTGTTGCGTGCCCTGCACGGGCAGCCGGAAAACGCCGCACTGACCGTCGGCGAGGTGATGGTCAGCGAACCGGTGGTCGCGACGCCGGAAATGGAACTCGACGAGTTGCGTCAGCTGATGGTTGACCATCGCTCGCGCTATCTGCCGGTGATCGACGACGGCGCGCTGGTCGGTGTCATCTCCTTCCACGACGTCGCCAAGGCAGTGCTGGAAGAGCAGAGCTTCGAGAACACGCTGCTCAAGAACTACATCCGCAACTGGCCCGAAGGCGAAAAAGACGAAGCTTGACCGATCTGGCGGCGGCGTTTTTGTCAGGCTTCGGCCACTGAAAACAGGATCGGAAGCGGCACTGCCGCTGACCCTTACCAATAAATAAAAAACCGTATCAGGAGGAGACAGATGGAAAAAGTGTGGTTGAAGAGCTACCCGGAAGGCGTTCCCGCCGAGGTTGACGTCCACGAATTCAAGTCGCTTGGTGCGCTGGTCGACAACAGCGTGAAGCATTATCGCGAGCGCATTGCCTATATCAATATGGGCGCGACGCTGACTTACGGACAGCTTGACGAACTGTCGCGGCAGTTCGGCGCCTATCTGCAGTCGGTACTCAAACTGCCGCGTGGCGCGCGCATCGCGATCATGATGCCGAACGTGCTGCAGTACCCGGTGGCGATGATCGGCGCGCTGCGTGCCGGTTACGTCGTGGTGAACTGCAATCCGCTGTACACGCCGCGCGAGCTTGAACACCAGCTCAAGGATTCGGGCGCCGAAGCGATCGTCATCCTCGAGAATTTCGCGCAGACGCTGCAGCATTCGATCGCCGGCACCGCTGTCCGGCATGTGGTGATGGCGCGCATGGGCGACCTGTTCGGCTTCCCGAAGGGGGCGTTGGTCAACTTCGTCGTCAAATACGTGAAGAAGATGGTACCGGCCTGGCATCTGCCGCAAGTCACCAACTTCAACGCGGCGCTGGCACGCGGCGCTGCGGCGAAGCTGCAGCCGGTGGAGATCGGGCACGACGACATCGCCTTCCTGCAATACACCGGCGGCACCACCGGCGTGTCCAAGGGCGCCATGCTGACGCACGGCAACATCCTCGCCAACCTGACGCAGGCGCACGCGTGGATCAAACCGGCGGTGCGCGAGGGGCAGGAGCTGGTGGTGACGGCGCTGCCGCTGTATCACATCTTCGCGCTGACGGCGAACTGCTTCACCTTCATCAAGATCGGTGCGACCAATCTGCTGATCACCAACCCGCGCGACATTCCGGGTTTCGTCGGCGAAATGGCGAAGTACCCCTTCTCCGTGCTGATCGGCGTCAATACCCTGTTCAACGCGCTGCTCAACAACGCGGCGTTCACCGCGCTCGACTTCAGCAACCTGAAAGTGACGCTGGGCGGTGGCATGTCGGTGCAGAAGGCCGTTGCTGATCGCTGGAAGAAGGTGACGGGCAAGCCGCTGCTCGAAGCCTACGGCCTGACCGAAACCTCGCCGGCGGCGACGATCAATCCGCTCAATCTCCCCGATTTCAACGGCACCATCGGCCTGCCGATTTCGTCGACAGAGGTGGTGATCCGCGACGACGACGGTCACGATCTGCCGCTCGGCAAACCCGGCGAACTGTGTGTGCGCGGCCCGCAGGTGATGAAGGGCTATTACCAGCGCCCCGAGGAAACCGCGCGCGTGTTCATGGAAGACGGTTTCCTGCGTACCGGCGACATCGCGGTGATGGACGACCGCGGCTTCGTGCGCATCGTCGACCGCAAGAAGGACATGATTCTTGTCTCCGGTTTCAACGTCTATCCGAACGAGGTCGAGGACGTCGTCGCCCTGCATCCGGGCGTGCTCGAGGTAGCGGCGCTCGGCATTCCCGACGAGCGCTCGGGCGAAGCGGTGAAAATCTTCGTGGTGAAGAAGGATCCGGCGCTGACCGCGCAGGAGCTGATTGCCCACTGCCGCGAGAGTCTCACCGGTTACAAGGTGCCGCATTTCGTCGAGTTCCGCGACGAACTGCCGAAGAGCAATGTCGGCAAGATCCTGCGTCGCGCGCTGCGCGACGATGTTCCTGCCGCCTGATTCACGACGCATCTGCGCAGCCAGGCAAGTCCGCGCCCCGTCGATTGCATGATCGTCGGGGCGTTTTTACGTCCGTGTCGTGAGAGCGGCGCCACAATGCTCTCGGCATTGCTCGCCAGCCCGTGGGAGTCCTGCTAGCTGCCGGCGGCAGGGGGTTCAGCCTTGCCGCTCAGCGCCTGCCGCCGCGGGCGCCGCCCTTGTCCCAACCGAAGCGAACGCGGCGCGCCCAGCGCGCCGGCGCCGCCGAGGCCGGAACAGGCGTCGACGCTGCGTCTGCTGCCGATGGTCGTTTGCCGGCACGCCCGATGGCAGGCGTTGGCGCGGCAGGTGGGCTTTTGCGTTTGCCGGTCGTCATGATCGGCCATGGTACACTTTCCCTTCTTCCCAACGCCCGTGGAATCGCCATGTCAGGCAACAGTTTCGGTCTCCTCTATTCGGTCAGCTCTTTCGGCGAGTCGCACGGTCCGGCGATCGGTTGCGTCGTCGACGGTTGTCCGCCGGGGCTGGAGCTTGCGGCGGCGGACATCCAGGTCGAACTCGACCGGCGCAAACCCGGCGGTTCGCGTCACGTCACGCAGCGACGCGAGTCCGACACGGTCGAGATCCTCTCCGGCGTTTTCGAGGGGCGCACCACCGGCACGCCGATCGGTCTGCTGATCCGCAACGAAGACCAGCGCAGCCGCGACTACGGCAACATCTCCGAGACCTTCCGCCCCGGGCACGCCGACTACGCCTACACGCAGAAGTACGGTTTCCGCGACTATCGCGGCGGCGGCCGTTCGTCGGCACGCGAGACGGCGACGCGCGTGGCCGCTGGCGCGATCGCGCGCAAATGGCTGAAGGAGCGCTACGGCGTCGTCATCCGCGGCTGGATGAGCCAGCTCGGGCCAATCAGCATTCCTTTCGTCGACGCGGCGGTGATCGACGACAACCCCTTCTTCGCGCCGAACGCGGCGATCGTTCCCGAACTCGAGGCGTACATGGATTCGCTGCGCAAGTCGGGCGATTCGGTCGGCGCGCTGATAACGGTCACTGCCAGCGGCCTGCCGCCGGGCTGGGGCGAGCCGGTGTTCGACCGCCTCGACGCCGACATCGCGCACGCGCTGATGGGAATCAACGCGGTCAAGGGCGTCGAAATCGGCGCTGGATTTGCGTCGGTGGCGCAGAAGGGCAGCGAGCACGGCGACGAGATGAGTCCGGCCGGCTTCCTCTCCAATAACGCCGGCGGCATCGTCGGCGGCATCTCGACCGGGCAGGACATCGTCGCGCGCATCGCGCTGAAGCCGACGTCGAGCATCCGCCTCGAACGGCAGTCGGTGAATCTCGCCGGCGAGGCGTCGACGGTGGCGACGCACGGCCGCCACGACCCTTGCGTCGGCCTGCGCGCAACGCCGATCGCCGAAGCGATGCTGGCGCTGGTGCTGATCGACCACGCGCTGCGCCAGCGCGCGCAGTGCGGCGATGTCGTCTGCGCAACGCCGCGCCTGCCGTCGTCGGCGGCCTGATCCGCACGGCTCACACCCGCTGTCGTCACTTTGTCCGCGCTGCCCTACTGGCGACTGTCCAGCTACTACTTCTTCCACTTCGCCTTCATCGGCGCCTTCTCGCCGTATTTCGGCCTTTACCTGAAGTCGCTGTCGTTCTCGGCCTGGGACATCGGTCTGGTGATGTCGCAGATGCAGCTGATGCGCATGTTCGCGCCCTATCTTTGGGGCGCGCTCGCCGACCGGCAGCCGCGGCGCACGCCGATCATCCGCCTGGCGGCGGCGATCAGCCTGGTTTCCTTTGTCGCCTTCTTCTTCACCACCAGCCTCGGCGGGCTGCTGGCGGCGATGGCGATGCTTGCGTTCTTCTGGAGCGCGGCGCTGCCGCTGGTCGAGACGCAGACCTTCGACCACCTGCGCGACGATCCGGCGCGCTACAGCCGTATCCGCGTGTGGGGGTCGATCGGCTTCATCGTTGCCGTTGTCGGCGTCGGTGCGTTACTCGAAAGCTGGCCGATCGGCAACCTGCTGTGGATGCTGCTGGCGACGCTGCTCGGCATCATGGCCTGCGCGCTGCTCGTCCCCGAAGCGAAGTCGCACGGCACGGCCAGCCAGCCGGCGCCGCCGCTCGCCGCCATCCTCAGGCAGACGCGCGTGCGCGCCCTGCTTGCCGCGTGTTTCGCGATGTCGGCGGCGCACGGCGCGTATTACGTCTTTTACTCGATCCATCTCGCCGGCAACGGCTACTCGACTTCGCTGGTCGGCGGTCTGTGGTCGCTCGGAGTACTCGCCGAGATCGGCGTGTTCATGGTGATGGCGCCGCTGCTGCGCCGCTTCAGCCTGCGCTCCATCCTGCTCGTCTGCTTCGCGGCAGCGGCGCTTCGCTTCGTGATGATCGGCTGGGGCGTCGACAGTTTCGCCATCATTTTCGTCGCGCAGCTGCTGCACGCGCTGACCTTCGGTGCGCATCACGCGGCGGCGATCGCCGCGATCAACCGCTGGTTCCCCGGCCGCGCGCAGGGGCGCGGACAGGCCCTCTATTCGAGCCTTTCCTTCGGCGCCGGCGGCCTGCTCGGCGGTCTGCTCAGCGGCTGGACCTGGGACGCGCTCGGCGCCGGCATCACTTTCAGCCTTGGCTCGCTGTTTGCGCTCGCCGGTTTTGCGCTCGTCTGGGTCGGCGTGCGTGAAACCCGGGAAGAGGATTCCAGCGCCGCCGGCGCGAAAGAAGTCGCCGCAGCTGTGCCGTCGCCGCTGCCGCCCGCAGAAAGCTAGCGAACGTTCTTTGCAGCGCGCCGCTTCATGTTGCAGCGCGGCGGCGCCAGTGGCGACGGGCGATTCGCCTGTCGTCGGGCGGCTGACAGCAGCATTGGCGCTGTGACATAATCGGCCGCTTTCGCTCCGGCCTTCGGCAGCTTTTCTCGCCGCTGCCGGAAACTCCGTCCAGCATTTTCAGTTACGCGTTCCGGGCTGATTCCATGTCGCAAAATTCGCCGCAAACCCTCTACGACAAGCTCTGGCAGAGCCATGTGGTACTCGAGCAGGACGACGGGTCCGCGCTGATCTACATCGACCGTCACCTGATCCACGAAGTGACCAGCCCGCAGGCCTTCGAAGGCCTCAAGCTGGCCAAGCGCCAGCCCTGGCGGATTTCGTCGGTCGTCGCCACCGCCGACCACAACACGCCGACCAACCACTGGGAGCGCGGGATCGAGGACCCGGTGTCGCGTCTGCAGGTCGAGACGCTCGACGCCAACATCAACGAGTTCGGCGCGCTCGCCTATTACCCGTTCAAGGACGCGCGCCAGGGAATCGTGCACGTCGTCGGTCCGGAAAATGGCGCGACGCTGCCGGGAATGACCGTCGTCTGCGGCGACTCGCACACCAGCACGCACGGCGCTTTCGCCTGCATGGCGCACGGCATCGGCACCTCGGAAGTCGAGCACGTGCTGGCGACGCAATGTCTGGTGCAGAAGAAGTCGAAGACCATGCTGGTGCGCGTCGAGGGCCAGCTGCGCCGCGGCGTCTCGGCCAAGGACATCGCGCTGGCGGTGATCGGCAGCATCGGTACTGCCGGTGGCACCGGCTACGCGATCGAGTTCGCCGGTAGCGCCATTCGCGCGCTGTCGATCGAAGGCCGCATGACCCTTTGTAATATGGCGATCGAGGCCGGCGCGCGCATGGGCTTCGTCGCCGTCGACCAGACCACCATCGATTACCTGAAGGGCCGCCCGTTCGCGCCGAAAGGTGATGACTGGGAGCGCGCCGTCGCCAGCTGGCGGCAGCTCACGAGTGACGAGGGGGCGCGTTTCGATCAGGTGGTCGAGCTGCGCGCCGAAGCGATCGACCCGCTCGTCACCTGGGGCACCTCGCCGGAGATGGTCGTGTCGGTGAAGGGCCGCGTTCCCGATCCGGCGTCCTTCGCCGATCCGGTCAAGCGCGAGGGCGCCGAGCGCGCGCTCGCCTACATGGGCCTCGCGCCGAACCAGTCGGTCGAGAGCATCGCCATCGACAAGGTGTTCATCGGCTCGTGCACCAACTCGCGCATCGAGGATCTGCGCGCCGCGGCCTGCGTGCTCAAGGGCCGCCACATCGCTGCCAACGTCAAGCTGGCGCTGGCCGTGCCCGGTTCCGGTCTGGTCAAGCGCCAGGCCGAGGCCGAGGGGCTCGACAAGGTCTTCGTCGCCGCCGGTTTCGAGTGGCGCGAACCCGGCTGTTCGATGTGTCTGGCGATGAACGCCGACCGGCTGGAGCCGGGCGAGCGTTGCGCGTCGACCTCGAACCGCAATTTCGAAGGTCGCCAGGGCGCCGGTGGGCGCACGCATCTGGTCAGTCCGCAAATGGCGGCGGCGGCGGCGATCGCCGGCCGCTTTGCCGATGTCCGTGAAATCGTCTGAAATCCGAAAGGAGGCACATATGAGCCGCATTACTGCATTCATCCTCGTTGCGCTGGCGATCGCCGCGTCGGCGTGCAACACCGTCCAGGGCCTGGGCAAGGACATCGAACGCGGCGGACAGGCGATCGAAAAGGTAGCCCGCTGATGGAAGCTTTCGTTCGCCTCAACGGGCTGGTGGCGCCGCTCGACCGCGCCAACGTCGATACCGACGCGATCATCCCGAAGCAGTTCCTCAAGTCGATCAAGCGCTCGGGATTCGGCCCCAACCTGTTTGACGAGTGGCGTTACCTCGACGTCGGTCAGCCCGGTCAGGAGAGTACGCACCGTCCGCGCAATCCGGATTTCGTGCTCAACCAGCCGCGCTTCCAGGGCGCGCAGATCCTGCTCGCACGCAAGAACTTCGGCTGCGGCAGCTCGCGTGAGCATGCGCCGTGGGCGCTGCTCGACTTCGGTTTCCGCGCCGTCGTCGCCGAGAGCTTTGCCGACATCTTCTTCAACAACTGCTTCAAGAACGGCATCCTGCCGATCACGCTGCCGGCCGCCGAGATCGACGCGCTGTTCGCTGCCGTCAGCGCTACGCCCGGCTACCGGCTGCTGATCGATCTCGAACGGCAGCTGATCGAGCGGCCTGATGGCATCTCGCTGCCGTTCGCCATCGACGCTTACCGCAAGGAGCGTCTGCTCAACGGCTGGGACGACATCGGCCTGACCCTGCGCCACGCCGACATCATCCGCGAGTTTGAGGAACGTCGGCGGCGCGAACAGCCCTGGCTGTTCTGCGGCTGACGCGTAATTCCGTCGCCGTGCCTCGGCACGGCAGGCCGGCGCCCGTGGGCGCCGGCGTTTTCTGATCGCCGCCGGCACGTCCGGCGGCCGGACTGGCCGCAGGGCCGGTTCGTACCCATGCGCCAGCGGCGCCCACATCGAGGAATGAAATGAAGATTTGCGTATTGCCCGGCGACGGCATCGGTCCCGAAATCATGGCGCAGGCGCTGCGCGTGCTGCGCGCGCTCGACCTCGATTTCAGCTTCGAGGAAGCGCTGCTCGGCGGCTGTGCCGTCGACGCCACCGGCGATCCCTTCCCGGAAGCAACGCGCCGTCTGGCGCTGGAGTCCGACGCGGTGCTGCTCGGCGCCGTCGGTGGCCCGCAGTGGGATACGCTGCCGCGCGAGCAGCGTCCGGAGCGCGGCCTCCTGGGCATCCGCAAGACGCTGGGCCTCTTTGCCAACCTGCGTCCGGCGATCCTCTACCCCGAGCTCGCCAATGCCTCGACGCTGAAGCCCGAGGTCGTCGCCGGGCTCGATATCCTGATCGTGCGCGAACTGACCGGCGACATCTACTTCGGCCAGCCGCGCGGCATCGAGCTGCGCGATACGGGCAACGGCAATGAGCGCGTCGGCTACAACACGATGATCTACAGCGAGTCGGAAATCCGCCGTATCGCCAAGGTCGCCTACGAGGCGGCGCAGAAGCGCAACGGCCGCCTTTGTTCGGTCGACAAGATGAACGTGCTCGAATGCACGCAGTTGTGGCGCGACATCGTCAGCGACATGGCGCGCGACTACCCGGACGTTCAACTCTCGCACATGCTCGTCGATAACGCGGCGATGCAGCTGGTGCGCAACCCGAAGCAGTTCGACGTGATGGTCACCGGCAACATGTTCGGCGACATCCTCTCCGACGAAGCCTCGATGCTCACCGGTTCGATCGGCATGCTGCCCTCGGCCTCGCTCGACGCCAACAACAAGGGACTCTACGAACCCTCGCACGGCTCGGCGCCCGATATCGCCGGCCAGGACAAGGCCAACCCGCTGGCGACGATCCTCTCGGCGGCGATGATGCTGCGCTACACCTTTGCGCAGGAAGATGCCGCGCAGCGCATCGAGAACGCGGTGAAGACGGTGCTGGCGCAGGGCTATCGCACCGGCGACATCTACGAACCGGGAACGACGCTGGTCGGCACGCGCGGCATGGGCGACGCCGTCCTCGCCGCGCTGTAGGCGAAAACCGCTTTCCTGCGTTACACGTAGACAGGGTCGGGCGCCAGCCCGACTCTCCCTCCGAATGAACGAATCGGCGGCCCGCGCGCCCAAATGCGCAGGAGCCGCCGTGGCGATGCGAAGAAAGTGACACGAAGATGGCAATGACAAAGTTGGGTCTGGTCGGCTGGCGCGGCATGGTCGGCTCGGTGTTGATGCAGCGCATGGCCGAGGAGGGCGACTTCGCCCACGTCGAGCCCTTCTATTTCTCGACCTCGGCCGCCGGCAGCGCGGCGCCCGCCTTTGGCGGCAAGGTCGGTGGCGTCCTGCACGACGCGGCGTCGATCGATACGCTGAAGGCGATGGAGATCATCATCACCTGCCAGGGCGGCGACTACACCAAGGAGGTGTTTCCGAAGCTGCGCGCAGCCGGCTGGAAGGGTCACTGGATCGACGCGGCATCGACGCTGCGCATGGCCGACGATGCGGTGATCGTCCTCGACCCGGTCAACCTCGACGTCATCAAGGCGGCGCAGGCGCGCGGTGTGAACAACTGGATCGGCGGCAACTGCACCGTCTCGCTGATGCTGATGGGCCTCGGCGGCCTGTTCCGTGCCGACCTCGTCGAATGGGTGTCGGCAATGACCTATCAGGCGGCGTCGGGCGCCGGCGCGCAGAACATGCGCGAACTGCTGGCTCAGATGGGTGCGCTGCACGACGCGGTGAAGGCCGAACTGGCCGATCCGGCGTCGGCGATCCTCGACATCGACCGCAAGGTCGCGGCAACGATGCGTTCGGCCGACTTCCCGACGAAGAACTTCCGCAATACGCCGCTTGCCGGTAGCCTGATTCCGTGGATCGACGTTCCCGTCGCCGACGGCCAGTCGAAGGAAGAATGGAAGGGCGGCGCCGAGTGCAACAAGATCCTCGGCCGGCCGCCATTCCGCAGCGCCGGTTCGATCCCGATCGACGGCCTGTGCGTGCGCATCGGCGCCATGCGCTGCCACTCGCAGGGCCTGACCATCAAGCTGAAGAAGGACGTGCCGCTGGCCGATGTCGAAAGCCTGATCGCCGCCGCCAACCCGTGGGTCAAGGTTGTCCCCAACGAGCGCGAGATCAGCGAGCGCGAGCTGACGCCGACCGCCGTCACCGGCACGCTGGGTGTTCCGGTCGGCCGCCTGCACAAGCTGGCGATGGGCCCGGAGTATCTCGGCGCTTTCACCGTCGGCGACCAGCTGCTGTGGGGTGCTGCCGAACCGTTGCGGCGCATGCTGCGCATCCTGCTCGACGCCTGAACGCGCCGCGCGTAACTCCGCGACGAAAAAAACCGGGGCATGCCCCGGTTTTTTTCGTCGCATCGTCGCAACATCAGAAGCAAGTTTAGCTTGCAAGCCTAACTTCATGATGTTATTTTGAATATTCCAAATGGACCTTTGGGGTGGCGCCGTGGCCCAACCATCAAAACCTGCACTCAGCACGCTTAAATTACGCGCCTCGACACTGGTGCTGGCGACCTGTCTCGGATTCGCGGCGCCTTCCTACATGGCGCATGCAGCCGGCCTCGGCAAGGTCAATGTCTTTTCCGCCCTCGGCCAACCCTTGCGCGCCGAAGTCGAACTGTCGGCCACGCGCGAGGAACTCTCGGGGATGAAGGCGCAACTTGCGCCACAGGACGCCTTCAAGCAGGCGGGGCTCGACTACGCGACGACGCTGCTCGGCATCAAGTTCGTCATCGACAAGCGGCCCAACGGCCAGCAGGTGATCAAGCTGTCCACCGAACGTCCGGTCAACGATCCGTTCATCGACCTGCTGCTTGAGCTCAACTGGCCGGCTGGCCGACTGGTGCGCGAATACACCTTCCTGCTTGATCCGCCGGAACTCGCTGCGGCGGCGACGCCGGCGCCAGTCGTGCCGGCGGTGACGCGTCCTGCCGAGAGCACGCTTGCGGCGACGCCGGCTGCCAGGCGTTCGCCAAAGGTCGCGGCGGCGTCCGCGCCTGCTCTCGAAAAACCGGCGCCGGCGGCGAAGAAGCCCGCGCCTGCGCCAGCAGTTCGTGCCGAAACACCGGCTCCCGCCGCCACGGGCGATACCCGCGAGATCAAGCAAGGCGAAACGCTGCGCCGTATTGCCAGCGAAACCAAGCCGGAAGGCGTCTCGCTCGAGCAGATGCTGGTCGGCCTGTTCCGCAGCAATCCCGATGCTTTTGACGGCAACATGAACCGCATGCGCGCAGGTCGCATCCTCAACCTGCCCGATGCCGAAGGTGTTGCCGCGCTACCCGACGCCGAAGCCAAGAAGATCGTCGTCGCCCAGTCGGCCGACTGGAATGCCTACCGGCGCAAGCTCGCCGGCCTCGCCGCGCAATCGACGGCGAAGGACGATTCCGGCCGGCAGGAAACCGGTGGCCGCATCACGGCGAAGGTCGAAGACAAGGCAGCTCCCGCGGCGCCGAAGGATCGGGTGAAGGTATCGAAAGCCGAAGCGAGCGGCGGTCGCTCGGCCGCAGCGGAAGAAGAAATCATTGCCCGTGAACGGGCGCTCAAGGAAGCCAACGAGCGCGTCGCCTCGCTGGAGAAGAACGTTAACGACCTGCAGAAGCTGGTCGAGCTAAAGAATCAGAGCCTCGCCGACCTGCAGAAGCAGGCGGCGGCAAAGTCCGCGGCGCCTGCAGCAGCGCCGGTTGAGGCGAAGAAGCCGGAGGCGGAAGCGAAGCCGGTGGTGAAGCCCGAAGCGAAACCTGAAACGAAAGCAGAGCCCGCGCCGCTTGCCGCAGCCGACAAGCCGCTCGATGTGCCCAAGCCGGAGTCGGCCACCCCAGCTGGCGATGCCAAGCCTGAACTGAAGGTCGAGGAAAAACCTGCCGAGCCGGCGCAAGCGGCCGAAGCGCCGAAGCCGCGCCCGAAGCCGGTGATTCCGCCGCTCGAGGAAGAGCCCGAGGAAGAGTCCTTCTTCAGCGAGTTGCTCGGCAATCCGATGGCAACGACCGGTGGCGGCGGCATCGCCGTTCTGCTTGGCCTCTACCTGCTTTACAAGCGGCGCCAGAGAGCGGCGGCCGAGGAGGCAGCGCCGGCGGCTGCGGCGCCGGTGACGCTGTCGCAGCAGAGCGGCGGGCTTACCGCCAATTCGGTGTTCCGCGCGACGGGCGGACAGAGCGTCGATACCTCGAATACGCCGGCACAGACCGATTTCAGTCAGGCCGGTCCCGGCAGCATCGATACCGATGAAGTCGACCCGGTCGCTGAAGCCGATGTTTACATGGCTTATGGACGCGATGCCCAGGCCGAGGAGATCCTGCTCGAAGCCAAGCAGAAGGATCCAAAGCGTCATGCGATCCATCTGAAGCTGCTCGAGATTTACGCCAACCGGAAGAACGTCAAGCAGTTCGAGACTCTGGCGACCGAACTCTATGGTGAGACCGCCGGGCTTGGTGCCGATTGGGAGAAAGCGGCGGCAATGGGCGCCCGCCTTGATCCGCAGAATCCGCTGTTCGGCAACGCTGCCCAGGCTGCGGCAGGTGCTGCCGCACCGGTGGTGCCAGCACAGCGCGTCAAGGATACGGTGATGATGCCCGGCCGGCTGGCGCAGATGGCGACCGAAGCGAGTGCGGCAAACGCCGCTCCCTTGCTCGAACCGCTGATCGCCGTGCCGGCGCTCAGGCTGGACGATGCGCCGGCGGCTGGTAACGACGAGGCAACGCAGGTCGTCGCAGCGTCTGCCGCCAGTGAGCCTTTCGCCGAGCCGGCACTCGACTTCTCTTCGGACTTCGCGACGGATACCGCTGCCAAGCCGAGCGAAGACGCAATGAGCCTCGATTTCGATCTGGGTCTCGGCGATACCGCCCTCAGCGCTGCGCCGCTGGCCGAGCCTGCGCCGACGGCGGCAGAAGAAGAGCTCGAGATCGGCGCGCTCGATTTCGATCTGGCGGCACCGCTGAGCACCAACGAGACGCTGGTCGCGCAAGCGCCGGCCGCATCCGTCGAGGACGCGCTCGAAATCGATTTCGAGTTGTCCGAGCCGGTGCCGGAAACGACCACAGCGGAAACTGCCGCGCTTGATCAGGCACTGGATTTCGATTTCGGCCTGGCCTCGGAAACTGGCGCAACGGCGCCGGCGCCCGCCGAAACAGCGCCGGCCGCGGCGTCGAAGGCGGTGGTAGAGGCCAAGGAAAGCAAACCGATCGAGCCTGACGAGAGCGCGCTGGAGTTCGATGTGCATCTCACCGAGTCGACGGTTCTCGGCCAGCCGATGGCTTCGCCGAGCTTCGACATGTCGTCGATCAGTCTTGACCTTGACGAGCCGCCGCTTGAACTTGCCGCTGAACCGGCGGCAACGCCGGCACCAAGCGAACCCGCGATCGATCGCTTCGAGGTCGATACTCTCGTCAATGCCGATTTCCTCAGTTCGCAGGTCGAAACGGTGGTCAATCCGCAGTTTGCCAGCGAAGCGCCCGATCTCGATCTGGCGCCGGAAATCGACTTGTCGAGCGAGGTGCCGCCTGGCAGCGACGAACCCGCCAGTGAAGAAGCAGCGACCAAACTCGATCTGGCCAAGGCCTACGAGGAAATGGGCGATCTTGAAGGCGCGCGTGAACTGCTGCAGGAGGTGCTCGGCGAGGGTAACGCCGAGCAGCGCGAAACGGCGACGACGATTCTCGCGCGCATCGCCGGTTAAGCCATCCCGGCAAGGCGGTGTGCCGGCGCGACGGCTGCAGGTAAAATGCGGGCCGCGACTCTGCAAGGAGTCGCGGCCTTTCCTTTTTGCTGGCTGACTCCTTGACTCTTCCCGTTCTGCATCCTGCGGTACGTCTTGCCGGCTGGTTGCTGGTGCTGCTTGCCATCCAGCGGCTCGCCGGCCTGCCATTGTTCGTCGCGCTGGCGGCGACGGCGCTGCTCGGCCGCGCGATCCTCGCGCGGGCGGCACGGCTGATCCGGCGCACGCGCTGGCTGCTGCTGTCGTTGCTGATCGTCTTCGCCTGGGGCGTCGCTGGCGATCCGCTGTGGCAGGGCTTCGCTGCGCCGACGCGCGAAGGCCTGGAAGAGGCGGCGACGCAGGTCGGACGTTTGCTGCTGGTGCTTGTCGCCGTTGCCGCCTTTCTCGAAACGATGCCGCTCGGCAGCCTGCTCAGCGGCGCACGCCGCCTGCTGCAGCCTTTGCGCCGTGCCGGCATCGACGCCGATCGTGGCGTCATCCGCCTGATGCTGGTCCTGCGCTACGCCGAGGCGCTGCCGCGCCCGCGTGACTGGCGCACGTTGCTTGCTGCGCCGGCCGTGCCGGTGAGCGAGAGCGTCGAACTCGACGACGCGCCGCTGGCGCCGCTCGACCGCGTGCTGCTGCTCGCCGGTGTCGCGGCATTTGCCGCGATCATTCTCGTCTAGGGCCGGCGATGCGTATTGCACTGGGGATCGAATACGACGGGAGTTCCTTCTGCGGCTGGCAGAAGCAGCCCGGCGGCGGCAGCGTGCAGGACGAGTTGCAGACGGCGCTCGGCAAGCTGGCCGGTGTGCCGATCGAGGTTGTCTGCGCCGGGCGGACCGACGCCGGCGTGCACGCGACCGGGCAGGTGGTGCATTTCGACGCGCCGGTCAGCCGTTCACTGACCGCCTGGTGGCGCGGCACCAACACCTTTCTGCCGGCGAGCGTCGTCGTGCGCTGGGCGCAGCCGACCGCCGACGATTTTCATGCGCGCTTCAGCGCGCATGGCCGCCGTTACCGCTATCTGTTGCTCAACCGGCCGCAGCGGCCGGCGATCTGGCACGGCCGTGCCGGCTGGCACTACGCGCCGCTCGATCTGGCGGCGATGCAGGCCGGCGCCGCGCAACTGCTCGGCGAACACGATTTCTCGAGCTTTCGCGCTGCCGAATGCCAGGCGCGTTCGCCGGTCAAGCTGGTGCGCCAGGCCGAGGTGCGCCGCTGCGGCGATTTCATCGTCTTCGACTTTGCCGCCGGCGCTTTTCTGCATCACATGGTGCGCAACATGGTCGGCAGCCTGGTCTATGTCGGCCTCGGCCGCAGGCCGCCGGAGTGGATCGGCGAACTGCTCAGGGTCTGTGACCGGCGGCTGGCGGCGCCGACTTTCGCCGCCGCCGGCCTCTATCTGGTCGGCGTCGATTACGATCCGGTATGGGGGCTGCCGAACAATGAGGTAGCGCTGCCGGAACTGCCGGACTTCATCGGGGCTTGAGTTCATGCATACACGCATCAAGATCTGCGGGCTGACGCGCAGCGAAGACGTCGAAGTGGTCGCCGACGCCGGCGCCGACGCGGTCGGTTTCGTCTTCTATCCGCCGAGCCCGCGCTACGTCACGCCGGCACGCGCGGCCGAACTGGCGCGTTCGCTGCCGCCCTTCGTCAGCGTCGTCGGTCTCTTCGTCAATGCCGACGCCGACACGGTGCGCCAAGCGCTGGCGAGTGCGCCGATCCACTTGCTGCAGTTTCATGGTGACGAGGACGACGCTTTCTGCCGGCAGTTCGGGCGGCCCTTCATCAAGGCGGCGCGCGTGAGGCCGGGACTGGATTTGCTACAATACGCGGCCGCTTTTCCGTCGGCGCAAGCGCTCCTGCTCGACGCCTTCGTCGATGGCTATGGCGGCGGCGGTGCGGTCTTCGACTGGTCGCTGGTGCCCGCGGCGCTGTCGCGTACGCTGGTGCTGTCGGGCGGACTCGACGTCGATAACGTCGGCGAGGCCATTCGCCGGCTGCAGCCGGCCGCGGTCGATGTGTCGTCGGGCGTCGAGGCGGCGAAAGGCATCAAGGACGCCGCCAAGGTGCGCGCTTTCGTCGCGGCTGCGCGCGCGGTAGATTTATAAGTATTTGAATATGTTGATTTATTTCTCTGCCGGCGGCAGCGTCGGGCAGGGAGATGAAAGGGGTTTCATGCGCAGGTTTTCCGGCGGCCGGACACGCAGGTGCTGGCGGCGTTTTGCAGCAAAGCACACCTGAGAACCGGGTCGTGGCGATCTCGGTATCGCCGCCGCACCCGTTTCCGGATTTTTGACTGCCCACGCTCCAGGAGAAACCGCATGACCAGCACCGCTTACGACCTGCCCGACGCCCGTGGCCACTTCGGCCCCTACGGCGGCGTCTTTGTCGCCGAAACCCTGATCGGCGCGCTTGACGAACTGAAGAACGCCTACGCCGCGGCCGCCGCCGATCCGGCCTTCGCCGCCGAATTTGCCTACGAACTGAAGCATTACGTCGGCCGCCCGAGCCCGATCTACCACGCCCGTCGCCTTTCCGAACGCTGCGGTGGCGCGCAGATCTATCTCAAGCGCGAGGACCTCAACCACACCGGCGCGCACAAGGTGAACAACTGTATCGGCCAGGCGATGCTGGCGCGGCGCATGGGCAAGAAGCGTGTCATCGCCGAAACCGGCGCCGGCCAGCACGGCGTTGCCACGGCCACCGTCGCCGCGCGCTACGGCATGGACTGCGTCGTATACATGGGTTCCGAGGACATGCGCCGGCAGGCGGCCAACGTCTATCGCATGAAGCTGCTCGGCGCCGAAGTGCGCCCGGTCGAAAGCGGCTCGAAGACGCTCAAGGACGCGCTCAACGAAGCGATGCGCGACTGGGTGACCAACGTTTCCGACACCTTTTACATCATCGGCACTGTCGCCGGCCCCCACCCCTACCCGATGATGGTGCGCGACTTCCAGTCGATCATCGGTCAGGAATCGATCGAGCAGATGCCCGAACAGATCGGTCGCCAGCCCGACGCGGTGATCGCCTGCGTCGGCGGCGGCTCCAACGCCATGGGCATCTTCCATCCGTACATCCCGTATGCCGGCGTGCGGCTGATCGGTGTCGAGGCGGCCGGCGATGGCGTCGACACGGGCCGGCACGCGGCCTCGCTCACCGCCGGGCGTCCCGGCGTGCTGCACGGCAACCGTACCTACCTGCTGCAGGACGACAACGGCCAGATCATCGAAACGCATTCGATCTCGGCCGGTCTCGACTACCCGGGCGTTGGTCCCGAGCATGCCTGGCTCAAGGATTGCGGTCGCGCAGAGTATGTCACCGTCACCGACAGCGAGGCGCTCGCTGCTTTCCACGAACTGTGCCTGCTCGAAGGCATCATCCCGGCGCTCGAGTCGAGCCACGCCATCGCCTATGCGACGCGTCTGGCGTCGACCTTGCCGGCTGACCAAGTCCTGCTCGTCAATCTGTCCGGACGCGGCGACAAGGACATGCATACCGTCGCCGAAAAATCCGGCATCCGCTTCTGATCTCCACTGGCGCCGTCATGTCGAAAATACAGGCAACCTTTGAACGTTTGCAGGCGCAGGGCCGCAAGGCGCTGATTCCCTTCATTACCGCCGGCGACCCCGATCCGGCACTGACCGTCACGCTGATGCACACGCTGGTCGAGGCGGGCGCCGACATCATCGAACTCGGCGTTCCCTTCTCCGATCCGATGGCCGACGGCCCGACCATCCAGCGCGCTTCCGAGCGGGCGCTGGCCAAGGGCGTCAGCCTTCGCCAGGTGCTCGAATATGTGGCGAATTTCCGTGCCGACAATCGCGAAACGCCGGTCGTGCTGATGGGGTACGCCAATCCGGTCGAGGCGATGGGTATCGAGGCTTTCGCCGCCTGCGCCTACGACGCTGGCGTCGACGGCGTGCTCCTCGTCGACTACCCGCCGGAAGAGAGTTCCGCCTACGTCGACGCCATGCGCCGACACGCGCTTGATCCGATCTTCCTGCTGGCGCCGACCTCAAGCGAGCAACGCATTGCCGATGTCGGCCTTTACGCGCGCGGCTACGTCTATTATGTGTCGCTGAAGGGCGTCACTGGCTCGGCGGTGCTCGATGTTGCCGCCGTCGCGGCGCGCATCCCCGAGATTCGCGCGCGCACCGGCGTGCCGGTCGGCGTCGGTTTCGGCATCCGCGACGCGGCAACCGCCGCCGCCATCGCTGGTATCGCCGATGCGGTCGTCGTCGGCAGCCGCATCATCGAAGAAATCGAACAATCCGAACCCGATCAGGTGTGCGCCCGCGTGCGCGTACTGGTCGCTGAACTGCGTCGCGGCATTGATGCCGCCGGAGGAAAATCATGAGCTGGTTGAAAAAGCTGCTGCCACCGAAAATCAAGCGCGCCGAGCCCGGTGTTGCGCGGCGCTCGGCGCTGCCCGAAGGTCTGTGGAGCAAGTGCCCGTCGTGCGAAGCGGTGCTCTACGCCACCGATCTGGCGAACAACGCCAACGTCTGCCCGAAGTGCGCGCACCACAACCGCCTCGGTGCCCGTGAACGCGTCGATCTGCTGCTCGACGCCGAAGGGCGCTTCGAGATCGGCGCCGAAGTGCTGCCGGTCGATCCGCTGCGCTTCAAGGACAGCCGCCGCTATCCGGAGCGCCTGCGCGACGCGACCGAATCCTCGGGCGAAACCGATTCGCTGGTCGTCATGCAGGGAACGATCCGCTCGCTGCCGGCGGTGGTTGCCGCCTTCGAGTTCGATTTCATGGGCGGTTCGATGGGCTCGGTGCTCGGCGAGCGCTTCGTGCGTGGCGTGCAGACTGCCGTCGAGAACCGCATTCCCTTCATTTGCGTCACCGCCTCCGGTGGCGCGCGCATGCAGGAAGGGCTCTTCTCGCTGATGCAGATGGCCAAGACGACGGCGGCGCTGACGCGTCTTTCGCAGGTCAGGCAGCCGTTCATCTCGATCCTCACCGACCCGACCATGGGCGGCGTTTCGGCCTCGTTCGCCTTCGTTGGTGACGTGGTCATCGCCGAACCCGGCGCGCTGATCGGTTTTGCCGGCCCGCGCGTGATCGAGCAGACGGTGCGCGAGAAGCTGCCGCCGGGCTTCCAGCGTTCGGAATTCCTGATCGAGAAGGGCGCGCTCGACATGATCGTCGACCGGCGCGAACTCAAGGAGCGCGTGGCGAGCCTGCTCGCCCTGCTGCAGAAGCTGCCGGCCGCGGCGTGAGCGTCGATTCACCGGTGGCGCCTTCATCATCAGCGCCGCCCACCTCGCTGCCCGCCTCGTCGCCGACCTCGCCGCAGACACTCGCCGACTGGCTGGCGCATCTCGAAAGCCTGCACCCGCGCGGACAGGCCGGTATCGAACTGGGTCTCGAACGCGTCGTGCGCATGCGCGACGCGCTCGGCCAGGAGCCGTTCTGCCCGCTGATCATGGTTGGCGGCACCAATGGCAAGGGCTCGACCTGCGCCTATCTCGAAGCGATCTACAGCGCTGCCGGCTACCGCACCGGCTGCTACAGTTCGCCGCATCTGCTCGAGTACAACGAGCGCGTGCGCGTCGGCGGTGTGCCGGCGAGCGACAAGGCGCTGATCGACGCTTTCACTCGCGTCGAAGCGGCGCGGCAGGCGGCCGATGCGCTGCCGCTCACCTATTTCGAGTTCGGCACGCTGGCGGCGTGGGAAGTCTTTGCCACGGCGGCGGTCGATGTGCTGATCCTCGAGGTCGGCCTCGGCGGCCGGCTCGACGCGGTCAATACCTATACGCCCGATTGCGCGATCGTCACCGGCGTCGCGCTCGACCATACCGACTGGCTGGGGCCGACGCGCGAGGCGATCGGCCGCGAGAAGGCCGGCATCTTCCGCCCGGCAACGCCGGCGATCTGCGCCGACCCCGAACCGCCGCAGAGCCTGCTCGCGCATGCGCAGGAGATCGGCGCGCAGCTGTTGCTGATCGGCCGTGATTTCGGGCACTTCGGCGGCCAGTTCGGCGGTACTTCCGGCGCTGATCAGTCTCCGGCCGACAGCCGCACGCAATGGACTTACTGGCTGCGCGGGCAAGCCGGTGCCGCGGGTGACGCCATCCTGCGCCGCGGCGGGCTGGCGCCACCGGCCTTGCGCGGCGCACGCCAGCTCGACAACGCGGCGGCGGCGCTGACTGCCGTCGAACTGCTGCGCGAGCGTCTGCCGGTGTCGATGCAGGCGGTGCGCCGCGGACTGATCGAAATCGCGCTGCCCGGGCGTTTTCAGATCATTCCCGGGCGGCCGGCGCTGATTCTCGACGTCGCGCACAATCCGCAGGCCGCCGAAGGGCTGGCGCGCAGCTTGGGCTCGATGGGCTTTTTCCGGAACACGCTGGCCGTCGTCGGCATGCTCTCCGACAAGGACATCGCCGCGACGCTGGCGCCGCTGGCCGGCAAGGTCGATCGCTGGCTACTCGCCGATCTCGACGGCCCACGCGCGGCGCCGGCAGCGGCGCTGGCGGCGATGGTCAACGGTTCTACCAGTGCTGGCAAACTCGGCGGCGAAGTCGAATGCTTCGACTCGCCGGCGGCGGCTTATGCGCGTGCCCGCAAGCTGGCAGGTGAAGATGATAGAATCGTCGCCTTCGGATCGTTCCTCACCGTCGCTGCGGTGATGCGTGAACTCCAGCGTCTTCGCTGATTTTCCTGTTCAACGCGCTCCCGTAGATCACCGGATCAACTTTTCGCCACCCATGACCGACACTTCCGACGCGCAACTTCCGCTCAAAAAGCGGGCCCGTCGGCGCCTCGTCGGCGCCGTTGCCTTCGCCGGTCTGGCCGCCTTCGTCCTGCCGATGGTGATGGACGAAGAGCCCAAGGTGCCGGCGCAGGACGTGCAGATCCGCATTCCCTCGCTCGATCAGCCGGCATTCGAACCCGGCAAGCTGGCAGCATCACCGGCAACGAAGGCGGCGCCTGCGGCGAGTCCGGCGCAGCCCGAGCTGAGGTCGCCGCCGGCGCCGCTACCCGCGCCGATTCCGGCGTCTCCGCCTGAAGTGGTCAAACCCGCCGTTGCCGAGAAGGCAGCGGCGAAGCCCGTCGAAAAGCCCGTCGAGAAAGCCGCCGAGAAGCCGGTCGCCAAGCCCGAAGCAGCAGCCGAAAAAACGGCGGCACGCCCGTCAGCCAAGGAGCCGGCTAAGGAAACCGCGAAAGAAGGCGTCAAGGACGCCGGGAAAGACACCGCAAAAGCGAACGCGCGCGCCACGGACAAAGCAGCGGAAAAAGCCGCCGAGAAACCAACCGACGACGCGCGCCGCGCGGCGGCGATTCTCGGCGACAAGGCCGCGCCGGCGGCTTCGTCCGCGGCGGCGAGCGCGCACGTCGTCCTCATCGGCGCCTTCGCCAACCCGGCCAACGTCAAGCAGTTGCAGAGCAAGCTCGGCGAGATCGGTGTCAAGACCTACACCGAGCCGCTCGAGTCGCCGCAGGGCCTGAAGACGCGTTTGCGTGCCGGTCCGTTCAATAACCGCGATGCCGCCGAGAAGGCGCTGGAACGGATGAAGCGGATTGGCGTCAACGGAGTGGTCGCCGCCAAGCAATGACGGTTTTCGACTACGTAATTCTCGGCATTCTCATCGCTTCGGCGGCGCTCGGCCTGTGGCGGGGCGTCGTCGGTGAAGTCATTGCCCTAGCCGGCTGGATTCTCGGTTTTTTTGCGGCGAAAGCGTGGGGCGGCGAAGCCGCGACGCTGCTGTTCACGTCGATTGCCGATCCGGCGCTGCGACTGGTCGCCGGCTGGGTAGCGGTTTTCGTCGTGACGATCCTGTTGCTGGCCTTGGCCAGACTGGCGGTACAGGGTCTGCTCAAGGCGCTCGGGCTGTCGATCACCGATCGACTGCTTGGCGTCATTTTTGGCGTCGCGCGTGGTCTGCTGATCGTGCTGGCGCTGGTGGCGATCGGCGGCATGACCTCGCTGCCGAAAGAACGCTGGTGGCACGAGGCGGCGCTGTCGCCGCCACTGGAAACTGCGGTACTCGCCGCGCGCCCCTGGTTACCGGCGGACGCGGCTAAACGAATTCGATTCAGGTAAGGAAAGACACTATGTGCGGGATTCTCGGGGTTGTTGCAACCACGCCGGTCAATCAACTGCTCTATGACGGACTGATGGTCCTGCAGCATCGCGGTCAGGACGCTGCCGGCATCGCCACGGCCGAGGGCAACACCTTCCATTTGCACAAGGGGCCGGGGCTGGTGCGCGACGTTTTCCGCACGCGCAACATGCGTGCCTTGCCCGGCGAAATGGGCATCGCCCACTGCCGCTACCCGACCGCCGGTTCGGCGTGGAATTTCGCCGAGGCGCAGCCGTTCTACGTGAACTCTCCGTTCGGCATCATGCTCGCGCACAACGGCAACCTGACCAACACGGTCGAGTTGAAGGAGCAGATGTACCGGCAGGACCTCCGCCACATCAACACCAACTCCGATTCGGAAGTGCTGCTCAACGTGCTTGCGCACGAGTTGCAGGGCGTCGCCAGCGGCTGCCGTCTCGACCTCGACACTATCTTCGCCGCTGTCGCCGGCGTGCATCGCCGCTGCCGCGGCGCTTACGCGGTGGTCGCCATGATCGCCGGCTACGGCCTGCTCGCTTTCCGCGACCCCTATGGCATCCGGCCGCTGGTGATCGGCGTCAATGAAACGCCGGAGGGCGACGAATACCTGCTGTCGTCGGAGTCGGTCGCGCTCGACACGCTCAATTTCCGCGTGCTGCGCGACGTCGAGCCCGGCGAAGCGATCTTCATCGACCTGCGCCGGCAACTGCACGCGCGGCAGTGCGCGGTCAAGCCGCAGCACGCCTCGTGCATTTTCGAGTATGTCTATCTGGCGCGCCCGGATTCGGTGATCGACGGCGTATCGGTTTACGAGACGCGCCTGCGCATGGGCGAATACCTTGCCGACAAGGTGGCGCAGCGCATTCCGGTCGACGAGATCGATCTGGTCATTCCGATTCCCGATTCGAGCCGTCCGTCGGCGATGCAACTGGCACAGCGGCTCGGCATCCCGTACCGCGAAGGCTTCGTCAAGAACCGCTACATCGGTCGTACCTTCATCATGCCCGGCCAGTCGACGCGCAAGAAGTCGGTGCGGCAGAAGCTCAACACCGTCGGCCAGGAGTTCAAGGGGAAGCGCGTGCTGCTGGTCGACGACTCGATCGTGCGCGGCACGACCAGCCGCGAGATCGTCGACATGGCGCGCGCTGCCGGCGCGCTGAAAGTGTATTTTGCTTCGGCGGCGCCGCCGGTGCGCTTCCCCAACGTGTACGGCATCGACATGCCGACGCGTGCCGAACTGATCGCCACCGGTCGCAGCGACGAGGAAATCGCGCGCGAGATCGGTGCTGACGCGCTCGTCTATCAGGACCTCGACGCGCTGAAGGCCTCGATCAGCGACCTCAATCCGCAGATGCGGCGTTTCGACTGTTCGTGTTTCGACGGCATCTACGTCACCGGCGACGTGTCACCCGAATACCTCGACGAAATCGAGACGGCGCGTGGCGGCAAGCCGAAGCCGGTGATCGAGGACACGGCGGCACCGCAGATGCAGCTTGATCTGATGTCCGCGGAGCAGGCCTGATGAGCGACGGCGACAAGTTGCAGGCGCAAACGCTGGCAGTGCGCGCCGGGCAGGTGCGCAGCCAGTTCAATGAGCACGCCGAGGCGCTTTATCTCACCTCGAGTTTCGTCTTCGAAAACGCGGCGCAGGCGGCGGCGCGTTTCTCCGGCGATGAGGCCGGCAACGTCTATTCGCGCTTCACCAATCCCACCGTCTCGGTCTTCCAGGAACGTCTGGCGGCGCTTGAAGGCGCCGAAGCCTGCGTCGCCACCGCCTCGGGCATGTCGGCAATCCTCTCGCTGGTGATGGCGCTGTGCAGCAAGGGCGATCACATCGTTGCCTCGTCCGGTGTGTTCGGCGCGACGCAGCAGTTGCTCGGCGGCATCATGCCGCGCTTCGGCATCGACTCGAGCTTCGTCGGGCAGAGCGAACTTGCCGAGTGGGCAGCGGCGATCCGGCCGGAAACGAAGCTGCTGTTCGTCGAGACGCCGTCGAATCCGCTCACCGCCATCGCTGACATCGCCGCGCTGGCCGAACTCGCGCACGCGCATGGCGCGCTGCTGGTGGTCGATAACTGCTTCTGCACGCCGATCCTGCAACAGCCGCTGATGCTCGGCGCCGATCTCGTCGTGCATTCGGCGACCAAGTATCTCGACGGCCAGGGACGCGTGCTCGGCGGCGCCGTCGTCGGCCCGAAGGCGCTGGTCGACGAGGTGTACAAGTTCCTGCGCACGGCCGGCCCCTCGCTGTCGCCGTTCAACGCCTGGGTGCTGCAGAAGGGGCTGGAGACGCTGGCCATCCGCATGCAGGCGCAGTCGGCCGGTGCGCTGGAACTGGCGCGCTGGCTGGAAGCGCAGCCGCGTGTCGAGCGTGTCTACTACCCGGGCCTGCCCTCGCATCCGCAGCATGAGCTGGCGATGCGCCAGCAGCGCAGCGGCGGAGCGGTGGTGTCGTTCGAGGTGTGCGGCGGGCGCAGCGAGGCATGGACGGTGGTCGACCACTGCCGTCTGCTCTCGATTACCGCCAACCTTGGCGACGTCAAGACGACGCTGACGCATCCGGCGACGACGACGCACGGTCGCCTGTCGGCCGAGCAGCGTGCCGCTGCCGGCATCGGCGAGGGCTTGCTGCGCGTCGCCGTCGGTCTGGAGGCGGTCGTTGATCTGCAGAACGATCTGGCGCGGGGCCTCGCGCTGATCTGAGTGCCGCCGCCGGAGTGCCGGCGGCGTGCGTGTTACAATCGCCGTTCCTCGCGATGCCGCCCTTGGCAGGGCCATCGTTCCGCTGCGCCAGACGTGGACATATACCGCACGTCTATCCCCTCGCCGCGCGGCCTTTAGCTTTCACCATCCCTTCGCCCGCATTGCCGGAGCGCTTGCGCGCTCGCGACGACGCGAAGGTCAGGAGTCCTTTCCAATGCAATTTACCGATCTGGGCCTGTTGCCCGAGATTCTGTCGGCCGTCGCCGCGCAGGGTTACACCAAGCCGACGCCGATCCAGGCGCAGGCCATTCCCGTTGTTCTTTCCGGTCGCGACCTGATGGCCGGCGCGCAGACCGGCACCGGCAAGACCGCCGGCTTCACCCTGCCGATCCTGCAACGCCTGGCGTCGACGCATAAAGGCGGCACGCCGCGCATCCGCGCGCTGATCCTGACGCCGACGCGCGAGCTGGCGGCGCAGGTTGAAGAGAGCGTGCGCACCTACGGCGCCGGCCTGCCGCTGAAGTCGATGGTGATGTTCGGCGGTGTCGGCATCAACCCACAGATCGCCGCGCTGCGCCGCGGTGTCGATATCCTCGTCGCCACACCGGGACGTCTGCTCGACCACGCGCAGCAGAAGACCGTTGACCTGTCGTCTGTCGAAATCCTCGTCCTCGACGAGGCTGACCGCATGCTCGACATGGGCTTCATCCACGACATTCGCCGCGTGCTGGCGCTGTTGCCAAAGAAGCGGCAGAACCTGCTGTTCTCGGCGACTTTCTCCGACGACATCCGCACGCTCGCCGGCGGCCTGCTCAACGATCCGCTGCACGTCGAAGCCGAGCGGCGCAACACCGCTTCCGGCCTCGTCGATCAGCGCGTCTTCCTGGTCGACCGCGAGCGCAAGCGCGATCTGCTCGTCGATCTGATCCGCGCCAACAACTGGCCACAGGTGCTGGTGTTTACGCGTACCAAGTGGGGCGCCAATGCGCTTGCCGAAAAGCTGCAGAAGGCCGGCATCGAGGCTGACGCGATCCACGGCAACAAGAGCCAGAACGCTCGCACGCGCGCGCTCTCGGGCTTCAAGGACGGCCGCCTGCACGTGCTGGTGGCGACCGATATCGCGGCGCGCGGCATCGACATCGACGAACTGCCGCATGTCGTCAATTTCGAGCTGCCGAGTGTCGCCGAAGATTACGTGCACCGCATCGGTCGCACCGGTCGCGCCGGTTGTCCGGGCGAGGCGGTATCGCTGGTCTGTGTCGACGAACACAAGCTGCTGCACGACATCGAGCGTCTGCTCGGGCGCGAGATCGAACAATTGATCCAGCCCGGCTACGAGCCCGATCCGCGTATTCGCGCCGAGCCGATCCAGATGCGCTCGAGCGCGCCGCGTGGCGGTGCCAGCCGGGGCGGCGCAGGGCGTTCCGGCCAGCCGGCGCGCGGCCGCGCACCGGCGCCGCGTCCTGCCGGCGGCGCGCCGCGTAGCGGCAGCCGCCACCGTTAGTCAGGCGCGCTTTGCAAGGAACGGCTGCCGGAGCTGCGCCGCGGCGCCGTTGTCGTGATCAGCGCAGCGGATGCCGGGCAACGAGGGTGAGCACGTCGGCGCCGTAGCGTTCGGCCTTGGCAACGCCGATGCCGGGTACATCGAGCAGCGCTTCGGCGTCGGCCGGGCGCAGCAGCGCCAGTTCGCGCAGGCTGCGGTCGTGCAGGATCACATAGGCGGGAACGCCTTGTTCCTTGGCTTTTTCGGCGCGCCAGACGCGCAGCACCTGGATCAGCGGATCGTCGCTGTCGAAACCGGCAGCGCTGCCGCTGCTGCGCCGTTCCTTGCTGCCGCCCGCTTTCTTGCGCGGTCGCGGCCGGCGCAGGCGCAACTCGGCTTCGCCGCGCAGGATCGGCCGCGCGTTCTCGCTGAGCACCAGCGCGCCGTAGGCGCTGGCGTCGGCTTCGAGCAGGCCGGCGGCGAGCAACTGGCGGAAGATCGAGCGCCAGCCCGACTCGTCGATGTCGGCACCGACGCCGAAAGTCGGCAGCGCGTCGTGTCCGTACTGCGTCATTTTCTCGGTTTTCTTGCCGCGCAGCAGGTCGATCAGGTGGCCGGCGCCGAAGCGCTGGCCGGTGCGCAGCGCCGCCGACATCGCCTTGCGCGCGGCGACGGTGGCGTCCCACAGCTCGGGCGGGTCGAGACAGACGTCGCAGTTACCACAGGGCTCGGCGGCTTCGCCGAAATAGTTGAGCAGTGTCACGCGCCGGCACTGCGCGCTTTCGCAGAAGCCGAGCATGGCTTCGAGCTTCTGCCGCTCGACGCGCTTCTGCTCGTCGCCCGACGGCGATTCGTCGATGCGCTGGCGATGGATCACCACGTCGTTGAGGCCGTAGGTCATCCAAGCCTCGGCGGCCTCGCCGTCGCGGCCGGCACGGCCGGTTTCCTGATAGTAGGCTTCCAGCGTCTTCGGCAGGTCGAGGTGGGCGACGAAGCGTACGTCGGGCTTGTCGATACCCATGCCGAAGGCGATCGTCGCCACCATGACGATGCCGTCCTCGCGCAGGAAGCGCTGCTGGTGGCGTTGTCGCGTTGCCGCGTCGAGGCCGGCGTGGTAGGGGAGGGCGGCGACGCCCTGCGTACCCAGCCATTCGGCGGTTTCGTCGACCTTTTTCCGCGACAGGCAGTAGACGATGCCGGCCTCGCCGCGCCGGCCGGCGAGGAAGTCGAGCAGCTGCCGGCGCGGGTTGTCGCGCTCGACGATGGTGTAGCGGATGTTTGGCCGGTCGAAACTTGAGACGAAGATGCGCGCGCTGTCGAGGCCGAGACGGACGACGATTTCCTCGCGCGTCAGCGCGTCGGCGGTGGCGGTGAGCGCGATGCGCGGCGTCTGCGGGTAGCGCTCGTGCAGGCGCGACAGCTGGATGTACTCAGGGCGGAAATCATGTCCCCACTGCGACACGCAGTGCGCCTCGTCGATCGCGAACAGCGCCAGCTGCCCGCGTTCGACCAGCGCGTCGAGCAGACCGATGAAGCGCTCGGTCAAGAGGCGTTCGGGGGCGACGTAGACGAGGTCGAGTTCGCCGCGCAGCAGTCGCCGCTCGGTGTCGACGACGGCGTCGAAGTCGAGCGATGAGTTGAGGAAAGCCGCGCGCACGCCGGCCTGCAGCAGCGCATCGACCTGATCCTGCATCAGCGCGATCAGCGGCGAGACGACGACGCCGACGCCGTCGCGCAGCAGCGCCGGGATCTGGTAGCAGAGCGACTTGCCGCCGCCGGTCGGCATCAGCACCAGCGCGTCGCCGCCACGCACGACATGGTCGATGATTTCGCCCTGTCGGTCGCGGAAGGCGCCGTAGCCGAAGACGCGTTGCAGTATTTCCTGTGCCGGCGAGCGTGCATCGCCGACGGGTTCAGCCGGCATGTTCATCCCTTGGGCGTCGCTGGCGGCCGCAACAGCGACAGCGCGATGGCGCTGGCGATGATCACGGCGACGACGCCGAGCGACAGGAATACCGGGATGTGCAGCCAGCCGGCGAGCAGCATCTTGCTGCCGATGAAGACGAGCACCACCGCCAGCCCATACTTGAGCAGGTGGAAGCGCTCGGCCATGTCGGCGAGCAGGAAGTAGAGCGCGCGCAGGCCGAGCACGGCGAAGATGTTCGATGTCATGACGATGAATGGATCGAGCGTGATCGCAAAGATCGCCGGGATCGAATCGACGGCGAAAATGACGTCGGTGACGCCGATCAGGATGACGATGACGAACAGCGGCGTGAACACCCGTTTGCCGTTTTCGTTTAGCCACAGGCGGTCGCCGTGGAATCCTGGCGTGATCGCGAGATGGCCGCGCATCCAGCGCAGGATGGGATTCTTCTCGAGATCCGGCTCGTGGTCGGCGAGGAACAGCATCTTGCCGCCGGTGAACAGCAGGAAGGCGCCGAAGACGTAGAGCAGCCAGCTGAAGCGCGTGACCAGCCAGGCGCCGACGAGGATCATCAGTGCGCGCAGCACGACGGCGCCGATGACGCCGAGGATCAGCGCGCGCTTCTGCTGTGCCGGCGGCACGGCGAAGGCGTTGAACAGCATCAGGAAGACGAAGATGTTGTCGACCGACAGCGATTTCTCGATCAGGTAGCCGGTGAGGAACTCGGTTGCCTTGAGGTTGGCGAGCTCGCGGCCAGCGCTGTAGTCGAGCCATAGCCAGAGGCCGGCGTTGAAGAGCAGCGCCAGGCCGACCCACAGGGCCGACCATGTCAGCGCTTCACGCACACCGACGACATGCGCACCGCGCCGGTCGAGGCTGACGAGATCGACGAAGATGGCGACGACGACGAAAACGGCGAAGCCTGCCCACATCCAGCCATTGGCAATTTCGGTCATGGTTGCGCGCTCAGTGACGTGGCCAGCTGCCGTTGGCCGATGCGCCACTGTCCTCGCGGCGGTATTCGCCGTCGAAGACGCGACCGGCCGATTGGCTGGCAGCAGTGCGCGCCGCTGCGGCGTTCAAGGGGCGCAGTTGCGCTCCACCGGCGCTGCGCCGCAGTGCGGCGACGAGCAGTGGCAGCATGCGCGCAAGCAGGCGCAGCACTTGCGTGAATAGCAGCTGGCGCAGGCGGGAGGAAAACAGGTTGGCGATAGTCATGAGGCGGCTCCTTGGCGATGAGAGGTCAAACGCGCACCTTCGCCGGCGCCGGTCGTCAACGAAAAAAGACCTTTGCCGAGTCGGCAAAGGTCTCGCTTGCGGAAGAGGATTTTGCGCATCGCCCGGCGACTGCCGTGGCCTGATGCTCCTCTTTCGCCCGCAACACCGGGGAAGCGAACTTCCCGTCTTGACGATGTTGCGATCCAGCTACTCCCCTTTGTGGGATGCGTCGGCGTCAATCTACCCGAACGCAGGTCGCAGGTCAAATCGCGCGGCCACATGCAGGAGGGCGCTGGCCGACGGTCAGGGCAGCGCGTGGCGCGTAAGTGTCTTGCCGTCCCAGCGCAGGTATTCGCCGCGAGCCTCGCTCCAGTCGGCGGTCACCCAGCGTTCGACGCGCTCACCGTCGATCTCGTGCGCGTGCTCGGCCGGCCGGTGCGTATGGCCGTGGATCAGCGTCAGCCGGGCCGGTTCGCTGCGCTGCTCGCGCAGCAGCTGCTCGGCGGCTGCCGTGGTTACGTCCATCAGCTGCGGTGGCTTGTCGCGCTTGACGCTTTCGCTCTGCAGACGCAGTGCGTCGGCGAGTGCCTTGCGCTCGGCCAGCGGTCGGGCGAGGAAATCGGCCTGCCAGGCCGCGTCGCGCACCTGCCGGCGAAAGGCCTGGTAGTCGGTGTCGGCAGCGCACAGCGCATCGCCGTGGGCGAGGACGAGCCGGCTGCCGTCGCGCTCGACTACGCTCGGGTCGGCGAGCAGACGCGCGCCGCTGCGCCGGGCGAAGGTCTCGCCGAGCAGGAAGTCGCGGTTGCCGGGCATGATGCCGAGCTGTCCGCCAGCGTCGCTGAAGGCGCGCAGGGCGGCGACGACCGCGCCATTGCACGGCTCGTCGGCGTCGTCGATGGCGTCATCGCCGGGCCAGGCTTCAAACAGGTCGCCGAGGATGTAAAGCTCGCCGGCGGCACGCGCTTCGTTCGCGAGGAAGGCAAAAAAACGCCCGGCGATACCGGGCGTGCGCATCGACAGGTGCAGGTCGGAAATGAACAGGATGTCGCTCATCGCGTCTGCGCCCGTCGGCTGTTTTACTGGCGTGCGGGTTTCAGCAGACTTCGGCACGTTCGATGATGACGTCCTCCTTCGGCACGTCGTCATGGAAGCCCGAGCGGCCGGTCTTCACCTTGGCGATCTTGTCGACCACCTCGGTGCCTTCGACAACCTTGCCGAAGACACAGTAGCCCCAGCCGCTCGTCGTCTGCGCGCGGTAGTTGAGGAAGTCGTTGTCGGTAGCGTTGATGAAGAACTGAGCGCTGGCCGAGTGCGGGTCCGAGGTGCGCGCCATGGCGATCGTGTAGTGGTCGTTCTTCAAGCCGTTGTCGGCTTCGTTCTTGATCGGCGCGCGCGTTTCCTTCTGCTTCATTCCGGGTTCGAAGCCGCCGCCCTGGATCATGAAACCGTCAATGACGCGGTGGAAGATCGTGCCGTCGTAGTGGCCGGATTCGACGTAGGCGGTGAAATTGGCGGCGCTTTCCGGCGCCTTTTCGGCGTCGAGTTCGATGGCGATGACGCCGAAGTTGGTATGCAGCTTGATCATGAGGATTTCCTTACTTTTTCTCGGGGAGGATTTTTGCCGAACGGATGACGACGTCTTCCTTCGGCACGTCTTGATAGAGGGTCTTTACCTGCGCGATGCGATCGACGACCTCGCGCCCTTCGATCACGCGGCCGAAAACGCAGTAGCCCCAGCCGCTGGCTGTCGGCGAGCGGTGATTGAGGAAATCGTTGTCGGCAACGTTGATGAAAAACTGCGCGGTGGCTGACTGCGGATCGCTGGTGCGCGCCATGGCGATTGTGTAGCGATCGTTCCTCAGTCCGTTGTCGGCTTCGTTCCTGACCGGCGGTCGCGTCGGCTTCTGCTTCAGTCCCGGCTCGAAGCCGCCGCCCTGGACCATGAAGCCGTTGATGACGCGGTGGAAGATCGTTCCGTCGTAGAAGCCCGAGCGCGCGTAGGCGAGGAAGTTGTCGACGGTGGCCGGTGCGCGGGCGGCGTCGAGTTCGACGACGATGCGGCCCTGGCTGGTCTGCAGTTCGACCTGCGGGCCGGCCCAGACGGCGCCGGCAAGCAACAGGCTGCCGGCAAGAGAGATCAGTTTGCGCAACATCAGGCTGCTCCTTCGTGGATGATTTTCCAGGTGCCGTCTTCGCGGATCCAGTACTGGCGCTTGCGCATCTGGTTGCTCAGATTGTTGCTGCGATAGTCCTGATCGAAAGTGACGACGACGAATTCTTCCTTGCCGGGGTTACGGAATACCGACGGGTTGGCGATCTGCACCTTGATCCATTCCTTGCTGGCGTTGACCTGGCGCTTCTGCTGCGCGAACTGTTCAAAGCTCTGATTGCCTGCCTGAAAGCGCTTCGAGTAGTGGCGCAGATAACGTGCGGTATCGCGGCTTTCCCAGTCGTTGCGCCAGTCCTCGATCTGGCGTTTGAGCGCAGTGCGCTCGGCCTGCCAGTCGTCAAGCGACAGCCACTCGACCGAGTCGCTGATGATTACCGGCGTGGTGCCGATCTGCAGGTTTTTGGCCAGTGCCGTCAGGTCGGCGTTGGCGAGAACGACGCAGCCATCGGAGGCTTTCGGCGGTCGCGAATAGGTGTCCGACGGCGTTCCGTGCAGCCAGATGCCGTGTCCGCCACGCCCCTGGCGCCGGTCCCATTCGTTCGGATAGTCGAGCGGATAGGCGGCGGTACCGTAAAGGTCGCCAAGTTTCTGCGTCGGCAGACTCGAGGTGACGCGATAGACGCCGATCGGCGTGCGCTTGTCGCCTTCGCGCATTTTGTCGGTGCCGAGCTTGCCGTGCGTGATGTAGTAGTCGGCGACGAAACGTGGCCGGCCGCCGTTGCTGGTGTCGTTCTGGTACAGGTAAAGGCGCGATTTTTTGGTGTCGATGACCACCGCGTACTTCTGGTCGGCGGGCATCTGCAGCAGATAGCGCGGTATCTGATTGGCCGTCGGCTTGTCGCGGTAGGCGCGCAGTCGGGCGACCGCTTCCTCGCGCAGGTCGTTGAGGCGGTCCTGCGGCGCATTGGTGGCGGCGCCGAAGCTGCTGATCGGCTTGCCGCGGGCGAGCAGCAGATCGCCCTTGATCAGGTTGGCCAGACGGAAGTTCGGGTACTGGCGGAGCAAGGCCTCGGTTTTCTGCAGCGCGGCGTCGAGGCGATTGGCTTCGATTTCGTCGAGAATGCGCTTGAGCTGGGCTTCCGGGCCGGCTTCGCGCGCCGCATCGGCGGCTTTTTCAGCGGCTGGATCGGCGGCGTGGGCCTGCGGCAATGCGCTCAGTGCACAGGCGCCGAGCAGTGCCAGCGCCAGGAGGAATCGTTGCATCAGCCGACGCGTTCCTGCTGGATCAGCCACTTGGCTCCGGACTTGACGAAGACGACGGTCTTCGTTGTCGAGGACTTGAGCGACGCCGAGCGATAGTGCTGGCGGAAACGGACCGTCGCCTTGTCGCCGCTGATCGACACCTTGATGTCTTCGACGGCGACCTGCAGCTTGCCCGGTTTGTCGATGCGCTGCGCGCGTTCGCTCTCCCATTCCTTGCGCGAGGCGCCGCCGGGCGTCTGGAAGTCGCTGGCGTAGAAGGCGAGGTAGGCCTTGACGTCCTTGCGCGCCCAGGCGGCGGCCCAGCCCTGCAGCGCCCGGCTGACGTCGGCTTCGGCGCTGCTGTCGGCGCTGCGCGCAGGGGTGCCGGCGCCGCTGCCATCGACCGGCTTGACGGTCTTTTCCGGCGCTTTTTCCGGCACCTTGGTGATGGCGGCGGCCGACGCCGGGGCAGCGACCGTGGGTGCTGCGACAACGGGTGCCGCGGCCGCTGGACGTTGCGCTTCGGCTGCCGCCACCTTGACCGGCTCGCTTGCGACCGGGCGGTTGGCGGCGGCGGGCTTGCCACCCGGCTTCGGCGCGGTGCTGATCATCTCGCGGATCAGCGACAGCTTCGACTGCGCGGCGGCGTTTGATGAGTCGATCTGCAGTGCCTTGCCGTAGGCCTGGCTGGCGAGCTTGGCGTAGACGTCGCCGAGGTTTTCGTGCGCGACGGCGTAGCTCGGGTGCGTGCGGATCGCCATTTCGAGCGCGCCGCGTGCCTTGTCGTACTGTTTCTGCTGTGCGTAGAGCACGGCGAGATTGTTATAGGGCTCCGGCAGTTCCGGATAGTCCTCGGTCAGGCGCGAAAAGGTGGCGATGGCATCGGCCGTGCGCCCCATTTCGGTGAGGATCAGGCCGCGCATGAAGCGGCCCTGGGCGTCCTTCGGTCGCGACGACAGGTAGGAATCAACCTTTTCCAGCGCCTGCGGCAGCTGCCCCTGCTTGAGCAAGCGCTGCGCGTCGGGCAGTTCGTCGGCAAGCGCCAGCGGGGCGCCGATCGCCAGACAGAGACCGACGGCGAGCGCGGAAAATTGGGCGGTCAGACGGCTGGAGAGGGAGCGTGCCGGGCGCTGCGTCGGGAAGGCGGGGTGCATCGGTATGGTATGCTTTGCGAGAAGAAAAGCCGGTAAATAGCGGAAAGCGGCTGAAAACAATACTATCGGTGCCGCAGGAAAAGCCTCGGTAACAGCGCTCACTGAGCAATTTCGGGGCAGGCGCGGGCCGCAGATGTTGCTGATGACGATGCCGGATCCGGCGTAAAATCGTCGGCCGAGTGCCTTCCCGAGTCGGCGAATTCTAGCAAGAAGCGCGTCGATTCCCAAGTATTCCCATGCTCCGCACGTGCTGCCGGAGCTCCTCGCGAGTGTTTCAGGATGCTGAAGATTTACAACTCCCTTGCCCGGGAGAAGCAGGATTTCGTGCCGATCGAGCCGGGCGTTGCCCGCATGTACGTTTGTGGCATGACCGTGTACGACTACTGCCATCTGGGCCATGCACGAGTTCTTGTCGTTTTCGATACGGTCAGGCGCTGGTTGCGTGCCAGCGGACTCAACGTCACCTACGTGCGCAACATCACCGACATCGACGACAAGATCATCCGCCGTGCCGCCGAAAACGGCGAATCGATCGGCGAGCTGACGCAGCGCTTCATCGACTTCATGAATGAGGATGCGGCGGCACTGGGCGTCGAGCGCCCTGATTTCGAACCGCGCGCGACCGCCTACGTCGGGCAGATGATCGCACTGATCGCCGAACTCGAAGGCAAGGGACTGGCTTACGTGGCGCCGGACGGCGACGTCAATTTCTCGGTGCGCAGTTTCCCCGGCTACGGCCGCCTCTCGGGCAAGTCGCTCGACGACCTGCGCGCCGGCGAACGCGTTGAAGTGGATAGCGCCAAACGCGATCCGCTCGACTTCGTTCTCTGGAAACGTGCCAAGCCCGGCGAACCGTCGTGGCCTTCACCCTGGGGCGAGGGACGCCCCGGCTGGCATATCGAGTGCTCGGCGATGAGTTCCGATCTGCTCGGCGACCATTTCGACATTCACGGCGGCGGCCAGGACCTGCAGTTTCCGCACCACGAGAACGAGATCGCGCAGTCCGAGGGCGCGCACGGCTGCCAGTTCGTCAATTACTGGATGCATAACGGCTTCGTGCGCATCGACGAAGAAAAGATGTCGAAGTCGCTCGGCAACTTCCTCACTATCCGCGACCTGCTGCAGAAGTACGACGGCGAGGTGGTGCGCTTTTTCATCCTGCGCGCGCATTACCGCAGCCCGCTCAATTACGCCGACACGCATCTCGACGATGCGCGCCAAGGCCTGGCGCGCCTGTACACGGCGCTGCGCGGTCTGCCGCTGACGTCGGAGGCGGCGGCGCCGGACTGGAACGAGGCGCACGCGCAGCGTTTCCGGCAGGCGATGGACGACGACTTCAATACGCCGGGTGCCTGCGCCGTACTCTTCGAACTGGCGGCAGAGGTCAATCGCGGCGGCGTCAACGCCCCGGCGGCGGCGCGGCAACTGCGTGCGCTCGGCGGCGTTCTCGGCCTGCTGGCGCGTGATGCCGAAGCCTTTCTGCAGGCTGCTCCGGTGAGCGGCGAAGCCGCCACGGACGCGCTGACGCCGGCAGCGATCGAGGCGGCCATTGCCGCGCGCGCCGAGGCCAAGCGCGGGCGCGATTTCGCCGCGGCCGACCGCATCCGTGCCGAGCTTCTTGTCGCCGGCGTGGTGCTCGAGGATGGCGCGCAGGGAACGCGCTGGCGCCGTACCTGATCGGGTTTGCGCGGCGGCTAGTGCAACACGCGGCCGCCGCTGCCGATGACGGTGAGGTCGACGAAGGACGAACCCGAATGATCGCTCGCGCTGAAGCTGACACGGTAGCCGCCAAGGTCGTGGTTCTGCATGCTTTCCAGGCTGGCAATCAGCTTTTCGCGGGTGAGATCGCGGCCGCTCTTGCGTAGCCCGTCGAGCAGCGTCTTGCTCATCAGGTACGCTTCGATGCCGTAGTAGGTCGGCTTCTTGTCGCCGGACAGCAGGCGCTGGTACTCGCGAACGGCCGGCGTGGCGTCGTTCCACGGATAGGGCATGACTTGCGCGATGCCGATGCCGCGTGCCTCGGCGCCGAGTTCGCCCACCAGCAGGTCGGCACCGACCGGCGACAGTGCAAAGAACTGCGGGTTCTGCCCGAGTTTCTTCATCAGCCGGACGAATTCGGCGCTCGGTTTGTACAGGGTCACCATCAGCACCACCTGCGGGTTGGCGCGGGCAATCGCTTGCGCCGCCTTGCCGACATCGAGCGAGTTGCGTTCGACCGAGCCCTGCGCTGATGGCGTCAGATTGCGTCTCTTCAGCGCTGCTGTGACGCCGTCGAGCCCCGATTTGCCGAAACCGTCGTTCTGGTAGAACACCGCAATATTGTTCAGGCCGAGCGCGGTCAGATGCTTGACGATGGCTTCGCTTTCGTTGGCGTAGCTGGTGCGCACATTGAACATGTAACGGCTGTTGGTATTTTCCTTCGGCGACTGGCGCAGCGAGTCGGCGCCGGAAATGGTTCCGATCAGCGGCACAGCGGCAGGCCCGAACACTTCGTTCATCGCCGCCGTTGTCGGGCTGCTGCCGTACGAGGCGAGCAGCGCGAAGACCTTCGTCTCGTTGATCAACGTGCGCGTATTGGCGACCGCCCGATCGGTTTCGTAGCCGTCGTCGAGCGCGACCAGTTGCAGCTTGCGTCCGTGAATCCCGCCACTGCTGTTGATCTGCCGGAAGCTGGCCTCGATCACTTCGCGCATTTCCACGCCGTAGGAGCCGTTCGGGCCGGAAAGAGGGGCGGTCATGCCGATGCTGATGCTGTTGTCGCTGACGCCGACCTCAGGCGCGCCGGCAGCGATGGCGTTGCCCAAGCAAAGCATGAGGCTGCTCAGCAGCAGATGGCGGAGCTTCTTCAAGGGCTGTCCTTTACATGCGCGGTCGGGTGAATAAAAAACGGCGGCGCCGTTTTGGCGCCGCCGTGACAATGCCGCTTCAGTTGACGAAAAGCTCACCGAAAGCAGATCTGATTGACGGGTAGGGCCGTTGATACACCGCTCCGCCTTGCTCAACTGGCGGCGAAGAACTCGCGTACCCGGTCCATCCACGACTTGGCGCGCGGGTTGTGGTGGCCCGAATTGGCCCGGCTCGATTCCTCGAGTTCACGCAGCAGTTCCTTCTGGCGCTCGGTCAGATGTACCGGCGTTTCGACGACGACATGGCAGAGCAGATCGCCGTGCGTGTGACTGCGCACGCCCTTGATGCCCTTGCCGCGCAGGCGGAAGACCTTGCCCGACTGCGTCTCGGCCGGGATCTTCAGTTTGGCGACACCGTCGAGCGTCGGGATTTCTATTTCGCCGCCGAGCGCTGCCGTGGTGAAACTGATCGGCATTTCGCAATGCAGATCGTTCTGCTCGCGCTGAAAGACCGAATGCGCCTTCAGATGGATCTGTACGTAGAGGTCGCCGGCAGGGCCACCGTTGATGCCGTGCTCGCCCTCGCCGGAAAGCCGGATGCGATCGCCTTCGTCGACCCCCGCCGGAATCTTCACCGCCAGCGTCTTGTGCTGCTTGACACGGCCGGCGCCCTGGCAATGGCTGCACGGCTCGGGAATGATGCGGCCGGTACCGTGGCACTTGGGGCAGGTCTGCTGGATCGAGAAGAAACCCTGCTGCAGCCGCACCTGGCCGCTGCCCTGACAGGTCGGGCAGGTCTTGGCTTGCGTTCCCGGCTTGGCGCCCGTTCCCTTGCAGGGCTCACAGACTTCCATCGCCGGAATACGGATCTTCGTTTCGGTACCGAAAGCTGCCTGTTCGAGCGAGATTTCGAGGTTGTAGCGCAGATCGGCGCCGCGATAGATGTTCGAACGGCTGCCTCCGCGTCCGCCACCGCCGCCGCCGAATATCTCGTCAAAAATGCCGCCGAAAGCGTCGGAGAAACCGCCCATGCCGGCACCACCCATTCCCGCCTGCGGGTCGACGCCGGCGTGACCGTACTGGTCGTAGGCACCGCGCTTCTGCCCGTCGGAGAGGATTTCGTAGGCTTCCTTGGCCTCCTTGAACTGCTCCTCGGCCTTGGGATTGTCCGGATTGCGATCCGGGTGGTATTTCATGGCCAGCTTGCGGTAGGCCTTCTTGATCTCGTCTTCGCCGGCATCGCGGTTGATGCCGAGAATTTCGTAGTAGTCGCGTTTAGCCATTGGTATTCGGATGAGCGGAGGCGGAGGGCGGAATTATACGTCCCGACCTCCGCCGACCGGTCTTACTTCTTGTCTTTGACTTCGGTGAACTCGGCGTCGACGACATCGCTGTCGTCCTTCTTCGCTTCCCCGCCTGCGGCCTGGGCTTCGCCCGACTCCGCCTGCTGCTTGGCATAGACCTTCTCGCCGAGCTTCTGCGCCGCCGTGGCGAGCGCTTCGCTCTTCGCCTTGAGCGTGTCGAGGTCGCCATTGCGGATCGCGTCTTCGGCGTCCTTGATCGCGGCTTCGATCGCTACCTTTTCGTCTTCGGCGAGTTCGGCGCCGAATTCGCCCAGCGACTTCTTCACCATGTGAATGGTCGCGTCGCACTGGTTGCGCGCGTCGGCGAGTTCGCGCGCCTTGCGGTCGTCTTCGGCGTGCAGTTCGGCATCCTTGACCATGCGCTGGACTTCTTCTTCGGACAGGCCGCTCGATGCCTGGATCTTGATCTTGTTTTCCTTGCCGGTGGCCTTGTCCTTGGCCGAGACGTGCAGGATGCCGTTGGCGTCGATGTCGAACGTCACCTCGATCTGCGGCATGCCGCGCGGTGCCGGCGGGATGTCGGTCAGGTTGAACTGGCCGAGGCTCTTGTTGCCCGAGGCGATTTCACGCTCACCCTGCAGCACGTGGATCGTCACCGCGTTCTGGTTGTCGTCGGCGGTCGAGAAGACCTGGCTGGCCTTGGTCGGGATCGTCGTGTTCTTCTGGATCAGCTTGGTCATGACGCTGCCCAGTGTTTCGATGCCGAGCGACAGCGGCGTCACGTCGAGCAGCAGCACGTCCTTGACCTCGCCCTGCAGCACGCCGCCCTGGATCGCGGCGCCAACGGCGACGGCTTCATCCGGGTTCACGTCCTTGCGCGGATCCTGGCCGAAGAATTCCTTCACCTTGTCCTGCACCTTCGGCATGCGCGTCTGGCCGCCGACAAGGATCACGTCGTCGATGTCGGTGATCTTCAGGCCGGCATCCTTGAGCGCGGTACGGCACGGCGCGATGGTACGTTCGATCAGTTCATCGACCAGCGACTCGAACTTGGCGCGCGTGATCTTCAGCGCCAGATGCTTCGGGCCGGAGGCGTCGGCGGTGATGTAGGGCAGGTTGACTTCGGTCTGCTGACCCGAGGACAGCTCGATCTTTGCCTTTTCTGCGGCTTCCTTCAGGCGCTGCAGCGCGAGCACGTCGTTCTTCAGATTGACGCCGGATTCCTTCTTGAATTCGTCGATGATGTAGTCGATCAGGCGCTGGTCGAAGTCTTCGCCGCCGAGGAATGTGTCGCCGTTGGTGGAGAGCACTTCGAACTGGTGCTCGCCATCGACTTCGGCGATCTCGATGATCGAGACGTCGAAGGTGCCGCCGCCGAGGTCATAGACGGCGATTTTCTTGTCGCCCTGCTTCTTGTCCATGCCGAAGGCGAGCGCGGCCGCCGTCGGCTCGTTGATGATGCGCTTGACTTCGAGGCCGGCAATGCGGCCGGCGTCCTTGGTCGCCTGACGCTGGCTGTCGTTGAAGTAGGCGGGAACGGTGATGACCGCCTCGGTGACTTCCTCGCCGAGGTAGTCTTCGGCGGTCTTCTTCATCTTGCGCAGCACCTCGGCCGATACCTGTTGCGGTGCGGTACGCGTGCCGCGCACTTCGACCCAGGCGTCGTTGTTGTCGGCCTTGACGATCTTGTAGGGCATCAGCGAGATGTCCTTCTGCACTTCCTTTTCGTCGAAGCGGCGGCCGATCAGGCGCTTCACCGCGAACAGCGTGTTCTTCGGGTTGGTGACGGCCTGACGCTTGGCCGGTGCGCCGCAGAGGATTTCGCCGTCGTCGGCGTATGCGACGATCGACGGCGTGGTGCGCGCGCCTTCCGAGTTTTCGATGACCTTCGGCTTGCCGCCTTCCATGATGGCGACGCAGGAGTTGGTGGTGCCGAGGTCGATGCCGATGATCTTGCCCATGTTCAGAATCCTTTCCGTGTATTCGTTATCGGTAGCATTACCGCTGGTAGCGCAGATGAGGCTGCCGGCGTTTATTTCAAGACTTGGCGCGCGAAACGATGACCAGCGCCGGGCGCAGCACGCGCTCGCCGATCAGGTAGCCCTTTTGCAGCACGGTGATCACCGTGTTCGGCTCCTGCTCCGATTCGAGCATGCTGATCGCCTGATGGCGGTGCGGATCGAACTTCTCGCCGACCGGATCGATCGTGGTGAGTCCGGATTTCTCGAAAGCGGCGCTCAGCTGGCGCAAGGTCAGTTCGCTGCCTTCCTTGAGACTTTCGACGCTCGGCGTATCGATGGCGAGCGCGGCTTCGAGGCTGTCGCGAACGGCGAGCAGTTCGCCGGCAAATTTCTCGATCGCATAGCGCGAAGCCTTGGCGATGTCTTCCTGTGCGCGGCGGCGGACGTTCTCGGTCTCGGCCTTGGCGCGCAGCCAGGCATCGTGATGCTCTTCGGCCTTCAGTTCGGCCTGACGGATCGCCTCTTCGAGGTTGGGAGTCGTGTCCGTTGCGGCGGGGCCGGCGGGCGCTGCCGCGTTCTCTTCTGCGGGGGTGTTGGGGTCTTGCGTGTCGCTTGCGTGCATGGTCGGCGGTCTCCAGAAAAACCTTGCCCATATTGGGGTGTTGCGGCGGCTTTCAAGATGGCGGCGCGCAGCTTTTTTTCACGGCTGTTCATCGTTGCCGGAAAGCCTGGTTATTTGCCGCATTGACGCCGGCTCTGCTGATCTACCGGCGGCGCTTCAGTCAGGCGGCATGCGTGCGGCAGTTTGCGGTTAAAATTTCTGCGGACCTTGGCTGCCATAGCCTTTGGTGAGTGCCTGCGCAAAGTTGCGGATCGCTGGCACGCGATGAACGTCTGCGCAGCACGGGTGTCGGGAGTACGGTGTCGGCATGATCGAAAAAATCGGCAGGTACGAAATCATCCGGCCGCTCGGCAAGGGCGCGACGGCGATTGTCTATCTCGCCCGTGATCCCGAGGACGGGCGTGAAGTGGCGATCAAGCTGGTCCGCTTCGGCCAGGAGAATGCGGCGATGTCGCGCCGCCTGCTCAAGCTTTTCCAGACCGAGGATTCAGTCGGCAGGCGCCTCAATCATCCGAACATCGTCAGGATTTACGACGCGGTGATCGAGGCCGAGCAGGCTTATATCGTGATGGAGTTCGTCGACGGGCAAGCGCTCGACAAGTTCTGTTCGATCGACAAGCTGCTGCCGATGTACCGCGTCATCGGCATCATCTTCAAATGCTGCCTGGCGCTTGATCATGCCTTCCGTCAGGGCGTCGTGCATCGCGACATCAAGCCGGCGAACATCCTGATTGACGCCGACGACAATCCGAAGATCACCGATTTTGGTCTGGCACTGAATCTGCAGAAGGATATCGGCAAGGACTCGACCTTCATCATGGGCGTCGGCTCGCCGGCGTACATGTCGCCCGAGCAGATCAAGAACTATCCGCTCAACCAGAAGACCGACCTCTATTCGCTCGGCGTGCTGCTCTTCCAGCTGCTTACCGGGCGTCTACCGTTTCGCGCCAACAACCCGGCAACCTTGGTGTACAAGATCATCAACATGGACGCGCCCTCGGTCTGCGCGCTCAATCCCGGACTGCCGGCGGGACTCGATCCGATCGTGAAAAAGGCGCTGGAAAAGGATCTCTACAACCGCTATCGCAATGGCGCCGAGTTCGCCAAGGATCTGTCGACGGTTCGCTATCAGATGCTCGAGGAGGACGACAGCGAGCGCGATGCCGAGCACTTTGCGCGTCTGCGCGGACTGGCCTTCTTCACCGAATTCGAGGACATCGAGTTGTGGGAGATCCTGCGCATCAGTGTCTGGCGCGAGATTGCCGAGAAGGTGCTGTTGCTCGCCGAGGGCGAAAACGGGCGCCGCTTCGGCGTCATCGTCGACGGCTTTGTCGAGTTGTCGAGTGGCGGCCGCGCCATCGGTCGGCTCGGTGCGGGCGAGGTCGTTGGCGAGGAGAGTCTGCTGGCGCCGGGCGAACCGCTGCGCCACCTGAGCGTGGTGACGCTGGAGCCGACCTTGTTTCTCGACATCAACAGTGCGGCGCTCGAACTCGCTTCCGAAGAGTTGCAGGAGCGTTTCCACAAGGTGCTGCTGGCAAAGTCGCTGGCGCGGCTGCGCAATGCCGAACAGGCGCTGGCCAAACTTGGCCAGCCGGCAGTGCAGGGCCGTAACCCTGCCAGCGAGGCTGGCCTCAGCGCTGCGCTCGAACTGCTCTAGGTCTCTGCGCCGGCGAGCTGCTTGCTCCGCTTGGCAGGCGAGAAAAAGGCGCCGCAGACTCGCGGCGCCCGTTTCTCGGTGACCGGGATGCCTCGCGCCTAGACCTTGAAGCGACCGACGGTCGATTGCAGTCCTTCGGCCAGCGCTTCGAGCGACTGCGCTGCTGCTGCCGTTTTCTCGACCGAAAGGTTGTTTTGCCGCGCCATGTCGGCAATCGACTCGATACCCTCGGCGACCTGTCCGGAGACACGACGCTGCTCCTCGGTTGCCGCGGCGATGGCGTCAAGGCCGCGCCCGACCTCGGCGACCGAGCCGTTGGTGGCACTGATGATTTCGGCGACGCTGTCGACCGTCTTCTGGCTGGAGGCGATGTGCTCGAGGCCGTCGCCGATGGCTCGTCTGACGGCAACCGATTGCGACGACAGCGTTTCGGTGATGCGGTCGATTTCGTTGGCCGACTGTGCCGATTTTTCGGCCAGCTTGCGCACTTCGTCGGCGACAACGGCAAAGCCGCGACCCGCCTCGCCGGCGCGCGCGGCCTCGATCGCTGCATTCAGCGCGAGCAGGTTGGTCTGTTCGGCGATGCCCTTGACCTCCTGCGTCATCTTGTTGATGGCCTCGGTGCTCTGCACGAAATTGCCGACCGAGTCGGCCATCATCGTCACTGCATGCTTGACGTCGCCCATTTCGGCGAGCAGCTGTTTCAGGCTGCGGTCGCCTTCTTCGGCACGGTGCAGGCTTTCCTGCGACTGGTGATTGACGTGGTCGGCGTTTTCGGAAATCGAGGCGATGCTGCTCACCAGATTTTCGACAGCCGTGGCGGCCTGGATCGATTTCTCGCTCTGCTGATGCGAGCCGGATTCGACATCGCGCGAGGCATGCACCAGTTCCTGCGCGCGTGAGGACACCTGTGCCGCCGAATTGCTGACCTGGCGGACGAGTCCGTTGAAGTTCTCCATCATCTCGTTGAAGATCGTCGAGGTCTGCCCGATCTCGTCCTGCCCCTTGACCGGCAGGCGTCGCGTCAGGTCGCCTTCGCCGCGCGCGATATCCTGCAGCCCGTCCTTGAGCGCGTCGAGCGGTTTGGTGACGAAGCTGCGCGTCAGGAAGTAGATGACGAAGAGCAGCAGCAGGCAGACGCCGGCGGCGGCAATGGCGATCTTCAGACGGAAGGCTGCGACCTCCTTGTCGACCGACTCGAGCGAGATCTTCATGCTGACGATGCCAAGCTGCGTTCCTTCGGGAACGAGATGGCACATGATGCAGTTCTTGCCGAGGTAGTTCGACGATGCGCGCACCGGATTGACGATGCGCAGCACATCGCTGTCGCCATCGCGGATGACTTCGGAGTAGGCGATGCCGTCCTTGAGGATGCGCTTTTCGAGTTCGTCGGGTTCGCGGGTGGCTTTGGTGTCGGGACCGAAGCGGTCGATGACGGCCTGGCCGCGGCCGACGAAGATTTCCTTGATCACCGACAGCTGCTTGATCTGGTCGAGGAAGATGTCACGGTCGCCAATGGTGCCGGTGATCATCATGCCGGTCAGTCCGGCCAGCGTCATTTCGTGAATGCTCTTGGAAAAGTCCTCAGCCTGACGGATCGCCGTTTCGCGATTGACCTGGCTTTCCCAGGCAATCATGACGCTCCAGACGACGACGAGCACACACCAGATCGCAGCGGTCAGCCGGACCCATATCTTCCAGTTCTTCATTACCGACGACTCCCTGGGGGCGGTTTTGGAAAGTATGAGGAACGGCGCACGCCCCTCGCCGGGCCCTTTCAGACAGTCAGATCAATTTGCTGGATTGTGCCAGCCTTGCCGTCTTCCCGCAAAAAAACGCTGCTTGAGCGAATCTGGCCGAGCAGTTCGTTGTTGGCATCCTTGAGCGCAAACGGGGTGCTGATCTGGGCGAGGCTGATGGCGCCAACGCCGGCCTCGCGCAGGGTGGAGAGGCGGTCGCCATTGTCGTCACGGCTCCATACCCGCAATTGCTCGTAAGCCACGTCGTTTTCGTCGATCCAGCCGTTGTGGTCGCTGTCTAGCTTTGCCAGTTCGCCGAAACCATTGCCGGTGGTGCCGCCGAACAGTTCGCTGCCGTTGTTGATGCGCCCGTCAGCGTTCCTGTCGAGCGCCAGGAAGCCGCTGCCGGGAGCGACGAAGTTGATGCTTTCGCTCTCGCCGTCGGCGTTCAGATCGAAGGCAAAACGTTGGCTGGACAGTTGTGCCGCGTTGCCGTCGAAGTTGACCACCAGCGGATCCTGGGTGCGCCGCGTATCGCCCATGCGTAGGCTGGTCGTCGAGCTTTCCTGGTAGCTGCGTGACATCGAGAGCGACAGCGAGAACGCGATTTCCTTGCCGTCGGCGGTGCGGACGATGCCGCTGGCCGAGAGCTGGGTCTGCTCGATTTCCGAGTACGTCTCGGTACGATCATAGGCGACGCCCCCGCCGCCGTTTGCCGGCGCGTTGCCGGAGCCTGAACTGCTGCCGCTAGCGGCGGTTGTGGCCGTGGGGCTGCCATCACTGGCGGCATCGGGCGTTGATGTCGTCGTGCCGCGCGACAGATCGCGTGCATCAAACACCCGCGGCTCGCGTCCGGTGAGAAAAACCAGCAGCTGGCGGATCAGGCGCAGATTCGGATCATTCTCTGAGGCGTCCAGCGCGTCTTCGAGGGCGCTGCTGGATTGGGTACTGGCGGCCCTGCCTTGGGCCGATAGTTTTACCGGGTCGTTGGCCGGCGCAGCCGAGGCAGCCGATGCGGCACCTTCGTCGCTGCCCCGCGTTTGGCGCGGGCCCCGCCAGCTGCGCAAGGATTCAGTGATCTCGTGGCGCTGCTCGCTGAAGTGGGTGGACTTCAACTGCAGCGCGGCGCTGGCGATTTTCATGGCGACCTCCGGAAATATGGGCTTTCTTAACCATATTTAACGGCGGCCCCGTCGGCGACTTGAGCCTTCGCTTGCTTCAGTGCTGGTTGCGTGCCCAGCGAACGATGCTGGCGCTATCGAGGGCGCCTGATTGCCGCGCGATCTCCCGACCGTCGCGAAACAGTATCAGCGTCGGAATGCTGCGGATGGCGAAGCGGCCGGCGATCTCCGGCAGCGCCTCGGTGTCGAGTTTGGCCAGACGGAAGTCCGGCTCGAGCTCGGCTGCCGCCGTCGCGAACGCCGGTGCCATGCTGCGGCACGGCGCGCACCAGGGCGCCCAGAAATCGACGAGAACCGGCAATTCGCTACGGCCGATGTGCCGGTCGACGTTGCTGGCGTCCAGATCAAACGGCTTGCCGGCAAACAGCGGCCGATGACAGCCGCCGCAGCTTGGCGCGGCAGCGAGGCGTGCGCGGGGCAGGCGATTGACCGCTGCGCAGTGCGGACAGACGAGATGTAACGAATGTTGCGGCATGGGGCAGCTCCCGACGGTGAGCAGACGTATATCGGGGCGGAGATCAGCGCTGCAAGAGTCAGCCTAGCAAGGCGCGCCGAGTTTGCGCGCGCGCAGCAGGCACTCGACCAGCTCCTTGTTCGGCTCCTCGCCCGAGGTCGGCCAGCCGGCCATGTGCCGGGCAGCGAGTTCGCCGAGTGCGCGAATCCAGTCGTCGCGTTCGTTGAGGCAATGGATGAAGTGGAATTCGCTGCCGCCCGCGGTGAGGAAATCCTCGCGCCCTTCGATGGCGATCTCTTCAAGCGTTTCAAGACAGTCGGAGACGAAGCCCGGACAGATGATGTCCACGCGCTTCACCCCGGCCTGACCAAGGGCCTTCAGCGTGTCGGTCGTATAGGGCTCGAGCCACTTCGAACTGCCGAAGCGCGACTGGAAGCAGACCGCATATTTGTCTTCCGTCAGGCCAAGCGCTTCGGCGAGCAGTCGGCTGGTCTTGTGACACTCGCAGAAAGTCGTGTCGCCGACCTTCAGCGTCGACCGCGGCACACCGTGATAGCTCATCACCAGCCGGTAGTCGTCGTCGGGTTGGCCGTATTTCGCCCAGTGTTCACGCACGCTGGCGGCCAGCGCGGCGATATAGCCGGGATTGTCGGGGTAGCTTCTGACCGTGCGGAATTCGGGTTGGCTGCGGCAGGCCTGCGCCCACGCAAACGCCCGGTCGAAAGCAGTGGCGGTGGTGCTCGCCGAGTACTGCGGATATAGCGGCAGGAGCAGGATGTGGTCGCAGCCTTCGGCTTTCAGGCGTGACAATGCGTCGCCGATCGACGGCTGGCCGTAACGCATGGCGTGTTCGACACGCACGCGATAGCCCGCTTCGTGCAGGAAGCCGCGCAACAGCTTGGTCTGCCGTTCGGTATGCACGCGCAGCGGTGATCCCTCCTCAGTCCAGATCGCCTGATACTTCACCGCCGAGCGCGCTGGCCGGAAGTTGAGGACGAGACCGTTGAGGATCATCAGCCACAGCGGGCGCGAGGTTTCCACGACGCGCGGGTCGGAAAGGAATTCGCGCAGGTACATGCGAACCGCCTTCGTGGTTGGCGCTTCCGGCGTACCGAGATTGATCAGCAGTACGGCAGTCTGCGACGGCGCGTCATGGCGTGCGGGAGGTTCGGTCATGTAACGGGACATCAGGATTGGGCCTGTTGGGTAAGGGCGGATGAAAGCAGCCGGGCGGTGATGTCAACGATCGGAATGACGCGCTCGTAAGCCATGCGCGTCGGACCGATGACACCAACCGAGCCGACAATTCGACCATCCACCTCGTAGGGTGCGGTTACCACGCTGCATTCGTCGAGCGGCGCCAAGCCCGATTCGCCGCCGATGAAAATCTGCACACCGTCGGCGCGGCTGGACAGATCGAGAAGTTGCATCAATGCCGTGCGTTGCTCGAAGAGATCGAACAGTTCGCGCAGGCGCTTCATGTTCGACGTGAATTCCTCGACGTCGAGCAGGTTGCGTTCGCCCGAGAGCACGTACTCGCCGCCCGGTGCCGACAAGGCTTCGTCGCCGGCGGTGAGCGCGGCGGCCATCAGACCCTGCAGATCGCCACGCAGTTGCAGCACCTCGTCCTTGATGCGCTGACGGATGGCGTCGAATTCCTGGCCGGCAAAATACTGGTTGAGGTAGTTGCCGGCAGTGACCAGTTCGGCCTGCGAGTAAGGGCGCTCGGCGCAGATGATGCGGTTCTGCACGTCGCCGTCGGCAGTGACGAGAATGAGCAGGATGCGTGTTTCCGACAGTCCGACGAACTCGATCTGCCGGATGCGCGGCGACATGCGTCGCGGCGCCAGCACGATACCGGCAAAGTGCGTCAGTCCGGAGAGCAGCAGCGAGGCGCTGCTGATCAGCTGTTGCGGCGGCGACGGATGCAGCTTGAACTCGATGGCTTCGATCTTGTGCTGCTCGAGTGGCTGCACGGTGAGCAGGCTGTCGACGAAAAAACGGTAGCCGCGCGGCGTCGGAATGCGCCCGGCCGAGGTGTGCGGGCTGGCGATGAAACCGATGTCTTCAAGGTCGGCCATGACGTTGCGCACCGTCGCCGCCGACAGGTCGAGACCCGAGTACCTGGAAAGCGCACGCGAGCCGACCGGCTGGCCGTCCGCGATGTAGCGTTCGATCAGTGTCTTGAGCAGGGTCCGCGAGCGTTCGTCGAGCATAAGGGCCGAATTCTACAAAAAATGTGCCTGCCGCGGGGCGTGCTTGGGGGTTTGTGGTTTAATTCGCCCCATGAAAGAGAGCCCCGGTTCCGCGTTTTCCGATTCGCCGCCGCCGCGGAAGTTCGCCCTGATCGGGCGTTTTGGAACGCCCGAGATGGCAGGTTTGCTCGCAGCGCTCGCCCGACATCTTGAAGAGCGCGGCGGCAGCGTCCTCATCGAAGCGGCGACCGCCGAGTCGGCCAGCGGTGGGGAGCTTTCCTCCTGGCCGGTACGCGACTTCGCAGCGATCGGCAGCGAGGCCGAGCTTGCCATTGTCCTTGGCGGTGACGGTACCATGCTCAACGCCGCACGTCAGCTTGCGCCCTTTGGCACGCCGCTGGTCGGCGTCAATCAGGGGCGTCTCGGCTTCATGACCGATGTTGCGCGCAACGAGATGACGGCGCGCATCGACGATCTGCTGGCCGGGCGCTTTGTCCCGGAAAACCGCATGCTGCTTGAGGCACAGGTATGGCGTGACGGTGCCGTCATGGCTTCCGGTGTGGCGCTGAACGAGGTGGTCGTCGACAAGGGGGCGATCGGCCGCATGATCGAATTCGCCTTGTATATCAATGGCGAATTCATTTACAACCTGCGTGCTGACGGCCTGATCATCGCCACCCCGACGGGTTCCACCGCCTACTCGCTGTCGGCCAACGGCCCGATCCTGCATCCGCAGGTCGCTGGCATCGCACTGGTGCCGTTGTGTCCGCATGCGCTGACCAACCGGCCGGTGATCATCGGCGACAGCGCCGAACTCACCATCGGCATCACTCAGGCCGCTGCTTCGCGCGCTCACCTGGACGGGCAGCTGACCTTTGATCTGTTGCCCGACGACCGCGTTGTCGTGCGTCGTTCCAGCCACTCGATCCGCTTTCTGCATCCGCCCGGTTACAGCTATTTCGCCATGCTGCGCGAAAAGCTGCACTGGAGCGAACGTCCGCAAGATCATTGATTGAATTGACGAGATCATGCTGCATCGTCTGACGATACGAGACTTTGTTCTGGTCGACCGGCTTGACCTCGAGTTCGCCACCGGTTTTGGCGCACTCACCGGTGAAACCGGTGCCGGCAAGTCGATTCTGGTCGATGCGCTGGCCTTTGCGCTCGGCGAGCGCGCCGACGCCGGAATCCTGCGCAGCGGTGCCGAACGCGCCGAAGTGAGCGCCGAGTTCGACAGCTCGCCGGCCGTTGCGGAGTGGCTGCAGGCCAACGACTTCGCTACCGACGAGGCGCTGCTGTTGCGCCGCCTGATCGATGCCGGCGGGCGTTCGCGTGCCTACATCAACGGTTCGCCGGCGACGCTGCAGCAATTGCGCGAGGTGGCTGAATCGCTGGTCGATATCCATGGGCAGCACGCGCATCAGTCGCTGCTGCGTGCCGATGCTCAGCGATCGCTGCTCGACGCGCACGGCGGGCTCGACGCACTGTGTGGCGAAGTGGCGGCAGCGTTTCGCGCCTGGCGGGCGGCCGCCGCGGCACGCGCCGATGCCGCCGGCAACGCCGAAGCATTGCTCGCCGAGCGCGAGCAGCTTGCCTGGCAGCTACGCGAACTTGAGCGCCTCGGCTTCTCCGCTGATGAATGGGCGTCGCTGAATGGCGAGCATCGCCGCCTGGCGCACGCCAGCGGCCTGATCGACGGCGTCCAGGCCGCCTTGGCGCTGATCGCCGACGACGACATGGGCGCCGGGGCCGGCGGTGATGCGCCCGCGGCGCTGCATCAGCTCGACCTTGCCGGCGAGCGCATCGACGCGTTGCTTGACGTCGATCCGGCACTCGCCGAGGTGGCCGGGCTGCTGCGTTCGGCGCAGGCCGAATTGGCCGAGGCCGCTTCGCTGCTGCGCCGCTACGTCGACCGTATTGATGTCGACCCGCAACGTCTGCAGGAAATCGAACGACGGATCGAGGCAACGCTCGATTGCGCGCGCAAGTACCGTGTCGCGCCGGACGAGTTGCCGGCGCTGCTCGCCAGTAGCCGCGCGCGTCTCGCCGAACTCGGCGAGGTCGCCGACTTGGCAGCGCTCGACGCCCGCGTTGCCGCAGCGGCAGCGCACTACGAGGCCGTGGCGGCGCGCTTGGGCGCGGCACGCCGGGCGACGGCCGAAAAACTGTCGGCGGACGTCAGTCGCGTCATGCAGCAGCTGGCGCTCGCCGGTGGGCGTTTCGAAGTCGCCCTGCTGCCGCTGGCTGCCGGCAGCGTCCATGGCAGCGAGCAGGTCGAGTTCCGTATTGCCGGTCTGGCCGGTGGCGAGGCGCGCGCGCTGGCGAAAGTTGCGTCTGGCGGCGAGTTGTCACGCATCAGTCTGGCCATTCAGGTCGTTGCCAGTCAGGCGACGCGTGTGCCGACGCTGGTTTTTGACGAGGTTGACGTCGGCATCGGCGGCGGCGTCGCCGAAGTCGTTGGCCGCCTGCTACGCGAGCTCGGCAGCGAACGTCAGGTCTTGTGCGTCACGCACCTGCCGCAGGTGGCGGCGCGTGCGCTCTGGCAGTGGCGGGTACTCAAGGAGAGCGACGGTGCCGGCGTGCGCAGCCGGCTGCTCGCACTCGACGCGGCCGGCCGCGTCGAGGAAATCGCGCGCATGCTCGGCGGCGTCGAGATCACCGCGATTACCCGGCAGCACGCGCGCGAAATGCTGGCGCCGGGAAGCGCTGCCGACGGGCAATAGGTCGGCAGCGCTACGCCCGCTGGCCTATGATGAACTGGCTTCGGCGCAAAACCACCGGCTCGGTGACGCGTTGACCTGAGCCACCTTTCGGGAAGGACGATGATTTCGGGCCTGGTCGGTGCAGCTGCACAGGATTGGCTGTGGAGCTCCTCTTCTTCCGCGACTGCCGGCCGGGCGCCGGCAGCACAGTCGCGTGCCGATGCCGCCGGCACCGCCATGACGCCCGAGCAGCAGCGTCAGGTGCAGGCGCTGGCGAATACCGATCGTCAGGTCCGCCAGCATGAGCAGGCGCATCTCGCCGTTGGCCGTGATCTGGTGCGCGGCGGCGCCTCCTACGAATACCAGCAGGGGCCGGACGGCAAGCGCTACGCCGTCGCCGGCGAGGTGTCGATTGATGCTTCGCCAGCGTCGACGCCGGAAAAGACGATTCCGAAAGCGATCCACATCCGCAATACGGCGCTGGCGCCGGCGGACCCCTCAGCGCAGGATCAAAGCGTCGCCGCGAGCGCTGCGCGCATGGAGGCCGAAGCCCGGCAGGAGCTTGCCCGGCTGGCGCGAGAGGGCGGCACGGCCGGTCCGGCAGCCGCCTACAGCGCGGTAGCGCGTGCCGGCAGCGAGCCCGGGCAAGCGTCGCAGGTGAATACTTTTGCCTGATCCGGGGCGCCTGCTCCTTGCGCTGGCCGTGTCGCGGCTGCGCAGGTCTCTCTGAAGCGCCTGAAAACCGCCCGAGACAGCCGCCAGTGCCGAGCTCAGGGCGCGGACCGATCAGCCGGAAGTGAACAGCGTCAGCAGGCCAGTAACCGCGAAAACAGCGGCCGCAGCCCAGCGGATCGCGGTCAGCGGCAGCCGTCCGGCGAGGCGTTCGCCGAGCAGCACGGCCGGCACGTTGGCCAGCATCATGCCGAGTGTGGTGCCGACGACGACCCAGGCCAGTGCATCGAAGCGCGCCGCCAGCGCAATGGTGGCGAACTGCGTCTTGTCGCCCATTTCGGCGAGAAAGAACGCCACCAGCGTGGTCATGAAGGCGCTGGCGTGACCGGCCGGCGGCGCGTCGTCGTCATCGAGCGTATCGGGGCGCAGCGTCCAGGCGGCGAAGGCAAGAAAAAGTATGCCGGTTGTCCAGCGCAGGGTGTCGGGCGCGAACCACGAGGCGATCCACGCGCCGAGCGAAGCGGCAAGGCCGTGATTGGCCAGTGTTGCGACAAAAATACCGGCGATGATCGCTGCCGGCCGGCGCAGGCGCGCGGCGAGCACGAAAGACAGGAGCTGCGTCTTGTCGCCGATTTCGGCGAGCGCGACGAGCAGTGTCGAAGTGATGAAGGCTTCCATGAGCAGGTGAGGTCAGTACAAACGCGCAAACGCCCACCTGGGGCGAATTCCAGGAGGGCCGCTTGCAATTGGCAGAGAGCGGGTGGTGCCGGACGGTGGCGCGGCCGCTGCGGTCAAGCGTCGGCGCGGCAGGAGTGGCCTCAGTTGCCGTCGCTATTCCCGGCGTCGCCTGGTTTTTCGGCTGCCTTGCGCGCGGCGCGGTGCGGACAGTCGGGTTTCAGGCATCCGGCGTAGAGATAGAGCGCATGTTCCTGGATGGCGAAGCCGCGTTCCTTGGCGATCTTTGCTTGCCTGCGCTCGATTTCCGGGTCGTAGAACTCTTCGACGCGGCCGCAATCGACGCACACCAGATGGTCGTGGTGGCGTCCGGCATTCTTTTCGAAAACCGCCTTGCCCGACTCGAAATGATGGCGCTCAAGCAGGCCGGCCTGCTCGAACTGGGTCAATACGCGATAAACGGTGGCGAGTCCGATGTCCAACTGCTCGGCGATCAGCAGCCGGTGCACGTCTTCGGCGGCCAGGTGGCGAATGTCCGAACGTTCGAACAATTCGAGGATTTTCAGCCGCGGAATGGTGGCTTTCAGCCCCAAGCTCCGGAGATCTTGCGGATTGCTCATCGGTGTCCTCTGCTCGCAGTAAGTCCGCATACCGGGTCGCGACTGATGGTGAGCCCGGGGCGTCCGTTGGATTTTTTCGGTTATGATATACCGCCCGCAACGAGAAGAGAAAACCTGTCATGAGGTCCCGGCGGACTAGGGGTGCTGTCCGTGATCGTGTCTCTGCCAACGGGCGGGCGGCGCTGCTTCGTGGCAGCGCTCTTTTCTTGGGTGCTTCTGCTCCGTCCTTCGCATACCTACGGAATCCTTCTGCACATGAAGTCCAAGCGAATTCTTGCCGCTGCCCTGTTGCTGGTGGCGATTTCCGGTTGCTCGTCGGTACCCAAGCTCGTCACCGAGTACCGTATTGATGTTCAGCAGGGAAATGTCCTCACCCAGGAAATGGTCGCGCAGCTGAAGCCCGGACAAACCCGCGAGCAGGTTCGTTTCATCCTGGGTACGCCGATGCTGATCGACATGTTCCATGCGGATCGTTGGGACTACGTTTATCGCTTGCGCAAAGGCGCGACCGACACGGTTGAAACGCGACGGTTTACGGTGTTTTTCGATGCTGACGGCCGCCTTTTTCGCGTCGCCGGCGATGTCGCCGCCGCTAGCGCGGGGGATGCCGGTGCGGAACCCGAGGTGCGTTCGCGCCTGATCGATCTCGGCTCGGTCCCGGAAGGGACGGCGGCGCCCGCTACCGAGCAGCGCGGCTTTTTTGGCAGGATGCTGGAAACGGTGGGTTTTTGAGGTGAGCAGATTGAAGATTGCGATTGTTGGCGCCTGCGGGCGCATGGGTCAGAACCTGATCGAAGCAACGCTCAAGGATGGCGAGGCAGTTCTGGTTTCAGCGATTGATCAGGAAGGCGCCCCTGGCTTGGGGCGTGATGCCGGTGAACTGCTCGGTTTGCCCTGCGGCGTGCTGGTCACCAGCGACGTTGAGGCCGGCATCGCCGCGGCCGATTGCCTGATCGATTTCACGCGGCCGGCCGGCACCCTGCGTCATCTCGAGATTTGCCGCCACCACGGGGTTGCCGCTGTGATCGGTACGACCGGCTTCGACGACGCGGGCAAGCGCGCCATCGCCGAGGCGGCGAGCGCGATTCCGGTGGTTTTTGCGCCGAACATGAGCGTTGGCGTCAATGTCGTGTTCAAGCTGCTCGATCTGGCGACACGGGTGCTGACGCAGGGCTACGACATCGAGATATTCGAGGCCCATCACAAGCGCAAGATCGATGCGCCGTCGGGAACGGCGCTGCGCATGGGTGAGGTGATCGCGCAGGCGCAAGGGCGCCAGCTCGCCGACTGCGCCGTTTACGCGCGCGAGGGCGTCACCGGCGAGCGTGAGCCGGGCAGCATCGGCTTCTCGGTGGTGCGTGGCGGCGACATCGTCGGCGACCACACGGTGATGTACTGCGGCGACGGCGAGCGGGTCGAAATCACGCACAAGGCCGCCAGCCGCATGCCTTATGCGCTCGGCAGTCTGCGCGCTGCGCGTTTTCTGGCCGGACGCGAGAAGGGCTTGTTCGACATGCAGGACGTGCTTGATCTGCGCTGAGCGATAGTGCTGGACTGGCCGTGCCGGGCGGTTTCTCCATCGCGCCTGCTGGCCACTTCTTCTGCGCTGTTGCAAGCTTTGACGGGCGCTTGCGGGGTGTCGGCGCAAGGACGCGACGGCGCCTCAATTGCCGTCAAGGGGGGGCTTCCGGTATAATCGGGTCATCCGGTTGGATGTGAGCGGGAGGGCTGCGAGCCCTTCCGCTTTTGCGTATCTAAGCCCGGCATTCTTCGGGCTGCGCACCCAGCCGCGTCAACAGGAGTGTTTCGTGCCGTCGTTCCCCGCCCTGTACCCAGATTTTCCACCCGCGATTCTTGCCCTCGCCGACGGTTCGCTTTTCCGCGGTCACGCCATTGGCGCTGCCGGTCGTGTCGGCGGCGAAGTGGTGTTCAATACGGCGATGACCGGTTATCAGGAAATCCTCACCGATCCGTCCTACTGCCGGCAAATCGTCACGCTGACCTATCCGCACATCGGCAACACCGGCTGTAACGACGAGGATTTCGAATCGGCCGCCAACCACGCTGCCGGTCTGGTCATTCGCGACCTGCCGGCGCGCGCCCAGAACTGGCGCAAGCGCGAGGACCTTTCGTCCTACCTGCGTCGCCACTGCGTCGTTGCCATCGCCGGCATCGATACGCGGCGGCTGACGCGTCTGCTGCGCGAAAAGGGCGCGCAGGCCGGTTGCATCCTCACCGGCGACGACGCGCAGGCGGCGATCGCCGAGGCGCGCGCCTTCCCCGGTCTCGCCGGCATGGACCTGGCCAAGGTCGTTTCGGTTGATGCACCCTACGAATGGAATTCCTGCGCCGCTGCCGGTCACGGCGCCAGCGCCGGCGAATGGACGCTGACCGGCTATCAGGCGGCCCCGGCCGCTGCTTTCCATGTCGTCGCCTACGATTACGGCGTCAAGCGCAACATCCTGCGCATGCTGGCGCAGCGTGGCTGCCGCGTCACCGTCGTGCCGGCGCAGACGCCGGCGGCCGAGGTGCTTGCCTTGTCGCCCGACGGCGTCTTCCTGTCCAACGGCCCGGGCGATCCGGAACCCTGTGATTATGCGATCGCGGCGATCCGCGAACTGCTGGCGCACCGTGTGCCGGTTTATGGCATCTGCCTCGGCCACCAGTTGCTGGCGCTGGCTTCCGGCGCGCGCACGCTGAAGATGAAGTTCGGCCATCACGGCGCCAATCACCCGGTCAAGGACCTCGATACCAAGCAGGTGCTGATCACCAGCCAGAACCACGGTTTTGCGGTCGATCCGGCAACGTTGCCGGCGAACTTGCGGCCGACGCACGTGTCGCTGTTCGACGGCTCGCTGCAAGGCGTGGCGCGCACCGACGTGCCGGCCTTCTCCTTCCAGGGTCACCCCGAGGCGAGTCCCGGTCCGCACGACATGGCTTACCTGTTCGACCGTTTCATCAAGCTGATGCAAGACAATAAGGCGACAAATGCCTAAGCGCGACGACATCAAGAGCATTCTCATCATTGGTGCAGGCCCGATCGTTATCGGTCAGGCCTGCGAATTCGACTATTCCGGCGCGCAGGCCTGCAAAGCGCTGCGCGAGGAGGGTTACCGCGTCATTCTGGTGAACTCCAATCCGGCGACGATCATGACCGACCCGGAAATGGCCGATGTGACCTACATCGAGCCGATTACCTGGAAAGTGGTCGAGAAAATCATCGAGCGCGAGCGCCCCGACGCCTTGCTGCCGACGATGGGCGGGCAGACGGCGCTGAACTGTGCGCTCGATCTGGCGCGCCATGGCGTGCTCGAGAAATTCGGCGTCGAGATGATCGGCGCCTCGCGTGAGGCGATCGACAAGGCCGAGGATCGCGAGAAGTTCAAGCGCGCGATGACCAAGATCGGCCTCGGTTCGGCCCGCTCGTCGGTGGCGCACTCGATGGAAGAGGCGCAGCAGGTGCAGGCGATGATCGGCTTCCCGGCGATCATCCGGCCGTCCTTCACCATGGGCGGCTCCGGCGGTGGCATCGCTTACAACCAGGAAGAATTCGTCGAGATCTGCAAGCGCGGTCTCGAAGCCAGCCCGACGCGCGAATTGCTGATCGAGGAATCGCTGCTCGGCTGGAAGGAATACGAGATGGAAGTCGTCCGCGACCGTGCGGACAACTGCATCATCATCTGCTCGATCGAAAACCTCGATCCGATGGGCGTGCACACCGGCGACTCGATCACCGTCGCGCCGGCGCAGACGCTCACCGACAAGGAATACCAGATCATGCGCAACGCGTCGATCGCGGTGCTGCGTGAGATCGGTGTCGACACCGGCGGTTCGAACGTGCAGTTCGCGATCAACCCGGACGATGGCCGCATGATCGTCATCGAGATGAATCCGCGTGTGTCGCGTTCGTCGGCGCTGGCGTCGAAAGCGACCGGCTTCCCGATCGCCAAGGTGGCGGCCAAGCTGGCCGTCGGCTACACGCTCGACGAACTCGCGAACGAGATTACCGGCGGCAAGACGCCGGCGTCGTTCGAGCCGTCGATCGACTACGTCGTCACCAAGGTGCCGCGTTTTGCCTTCGAGAAATTCCCGCAGGCCGACTCGACGCTGACGACGCAGATGAAGTCGGTCGGCGAGGTGATGGCGATCGGCCGCACCTTCCAGGAGTCCTTGCAGAAGGCTTTGCGCGGTCTCGAAGTCGGCGTCGACGGCTTCAACCTGAAGACGGTCGATCCGGCGACCATCGACGAACAGCTGGCGCATCCGACGCCGGATCGTCTGTGGTACGTCGCCGATGCCTTCGGCGTCGGCATGTCGGTCGACAAGGTTCATGAGCTGACCCGCATCGACCCGTGGTTCCTGGTGCAGATCAAGGAAATCGTCGATCTCGAACTGGCTGTCGAGCAGCGCGAACTGGCTTCGCTGACGGCTGAGGAGCTGCGTTTCCTCAAGCGCAAGGGTTTTGCCGACCGTCGTCTGGCGCACCTGACCAAGAGCAGCGAAGCTGCCGTGCGCGCGCATCGGCACGCGCTGAACGTGCGTCCGGTCTATAAGCGCGTCGATACCTGCGCCGCCGAATTTGCTACCGATACCGCCTACCTGTACTCGACCTACGAGGAAGAGTGCGAAGCCGCGCCGACCGACAAGAAGAAGATCATGGTGCTCGGCGGCGGTCCGAACCGCATCGGCCAGGGCATCGAATTCGACTATTGCTGCGTGCATGCAGCGATGGCGATGCGCGAGGACGGCTACGAAACGATCATGGTCAACTGCAATCCGGAGACCGTGTCGACCGACTACGACACCTCGGATCGCCTGTACTTCGAGCCGCTGACGCTCGAAGATGTGCTTGAGATCGTCGCCGTCGAGAAGCCGGTCGGCGTCATCGTCCAGTACGGCGGCCAGACGCCGCTGAAACTGGCGCTGGCGCTCGAAGCCAACGGCGTGCCGATCATCGGTACCAGCCCGGACATGATCGACGCTGCCGAGGACCGCGAGCGCTTCCAGCAACTGCTGCACGAGCTGGGCCTCAAGCAGCCGCCCAACCGTACCGCGCGCACCGAAGCCGACGCCCTGCGTCTGGCCGAGGAAATCGGTTATCCGCTGGTCGTGCGTCCGTCGTACGTGCTCGGTGGTCGCGCCATGGAAATCGTCCATGAGCAGAAGGATCTCGAACGCTACATGCGTGAAGCGGTCAAGGTTTCGCACGATTCGCCGGTGCTGCTCGACCGCTTCCTCAACGACGCCTGCGAAGTCGACGTCGATGCCTTGTCCGATGGCGAGGAAGTGATCATCGGCGGCGTCATGGAACACATCGAACAGGCCGGCGTGCACTCGGGCGACTCGGCGTGTTCGCTGCCGCCTTACTCGCTGGGCCAGGAAGTGCAGGGCGAGCTGCGTCGTCAGACCAAGGCGATGGCGCGTGCGCTCAAGGTCGTCGGCCTGATGAACGTGCAGTTCGCGATCCAGGGCGACCAGGTTTATGTGCTGGAAGTGAATCCGCGTGCTTCGCGCACCGTTCCGTTCGTGTCCAAGGCGACCGGCTTGCAGCTGGCGAAAATCGCCGCGCGCTGCATGGCGGGTCGTTCGCTGCGTGCGCAGGGCATTGCCGGCGAGGTCATCCCGCCTTACTACTCGGTCAAGGAAGCGGTTTTCCCTTTCGCCAAGTTCCCTGGCATCGATACCATTCTCGGTCCGGAAATGAAGTCGACGGGCGAGGTGATGGGGGTCGGTGTCAGTTTTGCCGAAGCATTCTTCAAGTCGCAGCTGGCTGCCGGTGTGCGTTTGCCGAGTTCGGGCAAGGCCTTCATCAGCGTCAAGGAATCCGACAAGGCGAAAGCCGTCGACGTCGCCCGCGACCTGCATGCCGGGGGCTTCGATATCGTCGCCACGCGCGGCACGGCCGCGGCGATCGCCGCCGCCGGTATCCCGGTGTCGGTGGTCAACAAGGTGACCGAAGGCCGCCCGCATGTCGTCGATATGATCAAGAACAACGAAATCGCGCTGCTGATCAATACCGTTGATGAAAAGCGGCAGGCGATCAACGATTCGCGCTCGATCCGCACTTCGGCGCTGGCAGCGCGCGTCACCAGCTACACGACGATCTGGGGCGCCGAGGCTGCTGCCGAAGGCATCAGGAATCGCGGCGAACTCGTTGTTTATCCCATTCAGGAGCTGCACGCGCAGCTCGTTTGATCCACACCCGAACCGCCGTCCACACCTGCAAGTGCCGGGTGGCGGCGGTTTTTTGCTGGCGACCAAACCATGAGCAAGGTTCCACTGACATTGACGGGCGCCGAGAAATTGCGCGCCGAACTGCATCGCCTGAAAACCATCGAGCGACCAAGCGTGATTGCGGCAATCGCCGAGGCGCGCTCGCACGGTGACCTGTCGGAAAACGCCGAGTACGACGCCGCCAAGGAGCGGCAGGGCTTCGTCGAGGGGCGTATCCAGGAAGTCGAGGGCAAGCTGTCCAACGCCCAGATCATCGATCCGAAACTGCTTGATGCCGGCGGCCGCTGTGTCTTCGGCGCAACGGTCGATCTTGAGGATCAGGACAGCGGCGACGCGGTGACCTACCAGATCGTCGGCGAGGACGAAGCCGACATCAAAGGCGGCAAGATTTCGGTCAATTCACCGATCGCGCGCGCGTTGATCGGCAAGTTCGCCGGCGACATGGCTCAGGTCATGGCGCCCGGCGGACTGCGCGAGTACGAAGTCCTCGACGTGCGTTACGAGTAAGCTTCAAGGTGCGACGCTTTGCCGATGCACTTTTCTGGCTGGCGCTGACGCTGTGGGTCGGCGGGTTGTGGAGCATCGGCTACATCGTCGCGCCGACGCTGTTTTCGGCGCTGGCCGACCGGCAACTGGCCGGGGCCGTGGCGGGTCGCCTGTTCGCGCTGATCAGCTGGATCGGCATCGGCTGCGCCAGCTATATGCTGCTTTACCTGCTGCTGCGGCAGGGCGCTTCGGCCTTGCGCAGCAGCCTGTTCTGGTTGCCGTTGCTGATGCTGCTGTTGACCCTGATCGGTCATTTCGGTGTGCAGCCGATCATTGCGCAGATCAAGGCCGAGGGACTGCCGCTTGACGCCGTCGAAAATGCTGTTGATGCCGTGCGCAAGAGCCGTTTTGCGACCTGGCACGGTATCGCCAGCGTGCTCTACCTGATTCAGAGCCTGATTGGTGCGCTGCTGGTGGTCGTCGCCGGGCGCAGTCCGCGATGAGTCAGGCGGCGTGGAAGGCTGTTGCAGGCGCCAGTTCGCTGCGCGCGGTCCGGCGCAGCGTTCGGCCAGGCACCGGGTCAGTCGTTCTGGAAACTACGCTTGCTGCGCCGCGGCGCTTGGCGACGCGTGCCACGATGACCGGCGTTTGCCGCCTCGGCGTCGATGCGCGCTTGCGTGTCCGGGTTAAAGACGACGAGCAGTTTGCCGATGTGCTGGACGGGCGCGACATTGAACTGGCTGCAGATGGCCGCAAGGAAAGCTTCGCGCTCTTCGCGGTCATCGTTGTAGACACGGATCTTGATCAGCGGGTGGCTGGCGAGCGAGACGCCAATCTCCTTGAGTACCGAGTCCGACAGGCCGTTCTGGCTGATCGAAACGACGGGCTTCAGGTCGTGGGCACGGGCGCGCAGCGCGCGACGCTGCTCGGGAGTGAGCGTAGGAATGGGCATTGGCTTGTCGGATCGTCCGAAAAGCACGGATTCTAACGGGTTCTGGGATATGGCGCGAACACGGACGAGCAAGGCATGGATGCGCGAGCATGTGAACGACAGCTTCGTGCAGCGCGCGAAGGCCGACGGCTATCGCTCGCGTGCCGCCTACAAGCTGATGGAAATCGACGATCGCGACCGGCTCATCCGCGCCGGCGAATCGGTTGTCGATCTTGGCGCGACGCCCGGCGGCTGGTCGCAGGTAGCGGCCAAGCGTCTCAAGGGGCATGGTCGCGTTTTTGCGCTCGACCTTCTGGAAATGACACCTCTGTCGGGGGTCACCTTCTTCCAAGGCGACTTCCGCGAGGCCGAGGTCTTGCAGCAACTCGAGGATGCGCTGGCCGGGGAGAAAGTCGCTCTTGTGCTTTCCGACATGGCCCCCAATATATCGGGCATTGCCATCTCCGATCAGGCGCGGGCGATGCATCTGGCGGAACTGGCGCTGGAGTTCGCGCAGTCCTGGCTGAAACCGGATGGCGCTTTTCTGGTCAAAGTTTTCCAGGGGCACGGCTACGAGGACTATGTCCGTGCCATGCGCAAGGTTTTTGCAACCGTCGCCACCCGCAAGCCGGAAGCGTCGCGCGACCGCAGTTCGGAAACCTATCTGCTCGGTCGCGGGCTCAAGACCTGAATTCCTTGTCCTGAGCGAGGCTGGAGTAATCGGTTTACAATGTTCAGAAGCTGCGAAGAATTTTCGTCGCTGGCCCAAGCGGGCAGGAGTCACTCCCGGACTTCCGCTGCGCATCCATGAAGAGGTACTGCTTTGAATAACATGTTCAAGAACTTGGCGATCTGGCTGGTTATCGGTCTCGTGCTGATGACCGTCTTCAACCAGTTCAACAATCGCCAGGTGACGCAGGCGCCGATGGAATACTCCCAGTTCATCGACGAGGTGAAGGAAGGGCGTATCGCCAAGGTGGTGATCGAAGGGCGTGTGCTCAAGGCGACGACCAACGAGGGCAAGAAGCTCAACTCCTATGCGCCGCCGGATCTGTGGATGGTCTCCGACCTGCTCAAGTACGGCGTCAAGATCGAGGCGAAGCCGGAAGAAGAACCGTCGATGTTGATGAACATCTTCGTTTCTTGGTTCCCGATGCTGATCCTGATCGGTGTCTGGGTGTTCTTCATGCGCCAGATGCAGGGCGGTGGCCGTGGTGGTGCGTTCTCTTTCGGCAAGAGCAAGGCGCGTCTGCTCGACGAGTCGACCAACACGATCACCTTCGCCGACGTGGCCGGCTGTGACGAGGCCAAGGAGGAGGTGTCGGAACTCGTCGATTTCCTGCGCGATCCGTCGAAATTCCAGAAGCTTGGTGGCCGCATCCCGAAGGGTGTGTTGCTCGTCGGCAATCCGGGTACCGGCAAGACGCTGCTCGCCAAGGCTATCGCCGGCGAGGCGAAAGTGCCTTTCTTCTCGATCTCAGGCTCAGACTTCGTTGAAATGTTCGTCGGCGTCGGCGCCGCGCGCGTTCGCGACATGTTCGAGAACGCCAAGAAACACGCGCCGTGCATCATTTTCATCGACGAACTCGACGCCGTCGGCCGTCAGCGTGGCGCCGGCCTCGGTGGTGGCAACGACGAACGTGAACAGACGCTGAACCAGATGCTGGTCGAGATGGACGGCTTCGAGGGACAGACCGGCATCATCGTCATCGCCGCGACCAACCGTCCGGACGTTCTTGACCCGGCGCTGATGCGTCCGGGCCGCTTCGACCGGCAGGTCGTCGTGCCGCTGCCGGACATTCGCGGCCGCGAACAGATCCTCATCGTGCACATGCGCAAGGTGCCGCTGTCGCCCGACGTCAAGGCCGACATCATCGCGCGTGGTACGCCGGGCTTCTCCGGTGCCGACCTGGCCAATCTGGTCAATGAAGCGGCGCTGTTTGCGGCGCGTACCAATAAGCGTCTGGTCGACATGGACGATTTCGAGAAGGCCAAAGACAAGATCATGATGGGCGCCGAGCGCCGCAGTATGGTCATGAACGACGAAGAGAAGCGCAACACCGCCTATCACGAGTCGGGTCATGCGGTGGTCGCCAAGCTGGTGCCGAAGTCCGACCCGGTGCACAAGGTCACCATCATCCCGCGCGGCCGCGCGCTGGGCGTGACCATGCAACTGCCCGAGGAAGACCGCTACGCCTACGACCGCGTCTATCTGATGAGTCGTGTTGCGGTACTGTTCGGTGGCCGTATCGCCGAAGAACTGTTCATGAATCAGATGACGACCGGCGCTTCGAACGACTTCGAGCGCGCGACGCAGATGGTGCGCGACATGGTCACGCGCTACGGCATGTCCGATGCACTCGGGCCGATGGTCTATGGCGAGAACGAGGGCGAGGTTTTCCTCGGCCGTTCGGTGACGACGCACAAGAACGTTTCGGAAGCGACGATGCAGAAGGTCGATGCCGAAATCCGGCGCATCATCGACGAGCAATACGGATTGGCGCGCGGTATTCTCGAAGCCAACCGCGACAAGGTCGAGGCAATGACCGCGGCGCTGCTCGAATGGGAAACGATTGACGCCGAGCAGATCGACGACATCATGGCCGGACGCAGCCCGCGCCCGCCGAAACCGGCGCAGTCGGCAGCGCCGAACAAGTCGGGCGGCAGTACGCCCGGCGCTGCGCCCAACGCGACGGCGCCGGCCTGAGTATCTTCCCGCTTAGTTGCCGGGAGTTTTCGCGGGGGAGCTTGCGCTCCCCCGTTTCCGTTGACCGTTCCAGATAACGCGACCAAACCATGTCCCGACTCGACTGCGGCAAGTTTTCCCTTGATCTCGACCGTCCGCTGATCATGGGTATCGTCAACCTGACGCCGGATTCGTTTTCCGGTGACGGTGTCGGCGCCGAACGGGCGCTGGCGCATGCGCATGCGCAGATCGCAGCAGGCGCCGATCTGCTCGATCTCGGCGCCGAATCGACGCGACCCGGCGCGCAGCCGACGCCGCTCGACGAAGAACTGCGCCGCTTGCTGCCGATTCTCGACGGGCTGCGCGACTGCGGTGTGCCGGTTTCGATCGACACCTACAAGCCCGAGGTGATGCGCGCCGCCATCGCCGCTGGCGCAGCGATGATCAATGACATCTGTGGTCTGGGCCAGCCCGGCGCACTTGCGGCCGTCGCCGACAGCGACTGCGCCGTCTGCCTGATGCACATGCAGGGCGAACCGCTCAACATGCAGTTGCAGCCGAATTACGGCGACGTCGTTGGCGAAGTGCGCGCCTTCCTTGAAGAACGTTTGCGCGCAGCGGAAGCGGCCGGCATCGCACGTAGCCGCGTCGTGCTCGATCCGGGCTTCGGCTTTGGCAAGACGCTCGCCGACAATCTGGCGCTGCTGCGCCGTCTGCCAGAAATGGCCATCGACGGCTTGCCGGTCCTGGCCGGTCTTTCGCGCAAGTCGATGCTCGGCGCGATTACCGGACAGCCGGTGGCTTCGCGTCAGCCGGCGAGTGTCGCTGCCGCCCTGCTGGCGGCCCAGCGCGGCGCACGCATCCTGCGCGTACACGATGTGGCGGCGACGCGTGACGCGTTGGCTGTCTGGCAAGCCGTCGCGGGCGACTGAACGTCTTTTGCCGAGCCGGGGTGTCGGGGCGAGCGGGCGAGAGACGCTGCCGGCGCGCAGGTGCGACATCGCCGCCGGCGTTGGTTTTGTGCGGTTGCCCGTGCCGGATTCGCGCAAGCGGCGTCGGTTGCGCCGGAAGAGCGGGGCGGCTAGGTCAAGCAGCGCCGGTTTCAGTATGATGACGACCTTTGCCGGCCGGCCTTTGTGGGCGGCGGCAGTTCAGGGAGAAGTGCGTGCGGAAATACTTCGGAACCGACGGTGTGCGTGGTCGTGTCGGTGAGGCGCCGATAACGCCGGATCTGGTGATGCGCCTCGGCTATTCGGCCGGCCGCGCGCTGGTGGCGCAGGAGGCCGCGCGCAGCCAGATCAAGGCCGGCGAACGGCCGGCGGTACTGATCGGCAAGGACACGCGGATCTCCGGCTACATGCTCGAGGCGGCACTCGAGGCGGGCTTCGCCGCGGCCGGCGTTGACGTCTGTCTGGTCGGCCCGCTGCCAACGCCGGCGGTGGCTTACCTGACGCGCGCGCTGCGGCTGCAGGCCGGCGTGGTCATTTCGGCGTCGCACAATCCCTATTACGATAACGGCATCAAGTTCTTTTCGGCGCATGGCACCAAGCTGCCCGACGCGGTCGAGGTCGAGATCGAAGCCGGGCTGGAAGCGCCGATGCAATGCGTTCCGTCGGGGCAGCTCGGTCGGGCGCGGCGCATCAACGATGCCCCCGGTCGCTACATCGAGTTCTGCAAGAGCTCTTTCCCCGGCGATCTCGATCTGCGCGGGCTGAAGATCGTTGTCGACTGCGCGCATGGCGCCGCCTATCACATCGCGCCGCACGTGCTGCACGAGCTTGGCGCCGAGGTCAGCAGCATCGGTACCGATCCCGACGGCCTCAACATCAACAATGCGGTGGGTGCGACCGCCCCCGCCGCATTGCGTAACGCCGTCCTGGCGCAGGGTGCCGACCTCGGGATCGCGCTCGACGGCGACGGCGACCGGGTGATGATGGTCGACGCGACCGGTACCATCTACGATGGCGACCAGTTGCTTTACGCCATCGTCAAGAGCCGACTGCTGCTTGGGCCGGTCGCCGGCGTGGCCGGTACGCTGATGAGCAATTTGGCGCTCGAACATGCCTTCGCCGCACTCGGGGTCCCCTTTGCGCGCGCTGCGGTCGGTGACCGTTACGTGATGGAAATGCTGCTTGAGCGCGGGTGGCTGTTTGGTGGCGAAAATTCTGGGCACATCCTCTGTCTCGACAAGCACAGCACCGGTGACGGCATCATTTCGGCGCTGCAGGTACTTTCGGCACTGCGTAGCTCCGGCGGCGACCTGCGCTTGCTGCTCGGCAGCTTCACGCTGTATCCGCAAAAGCTGATCAATGTGCCGCTGGTCAAGGGTTTCCCCTGGCGCGATCACCCGCGTATCGATGCCGTCCGCCGTGAGGTCGAAGCCTCGCTGGCCGGGCATGGGCGGCTTCTGCTGCGTGCTTCCGGAACCGAACCCTTGCTGCGCGTGATGGTCGAGGGGCGCGACGCCGCGCGCGTCGAGCTCGCCGTCGAGACGCTGGCGGCAGCGGTGCGCGAGGCCGTCGGGGGAGATGTCACAGAGGTGTAATAATCGGTATCTAAACTCCGTTCGTCTGCTGCTTTGCAGCGTTTTCCGAAGGAGTTCATGCATGAAATCCGCAAAAATCGCCGCTCTTGTGTCGCTGGCCCTGGCCGGCATTGCTGCTTCGTCGTCAAGCTTTGCCGACACGCTGGTCAAGGTTGACGGCTCGTCGACGGTCTATCCGATCACCGAGGCTGTTGCCGAGGAGTTCCAGAAGGCGAAGAAAAACGCGATCAAGGTAACCGTCGGTATCTCCGGTACGGGCGGCGGCTTCAAGAAGTTCTGCCGCGGCGAGACCGATATTTCCAACGCCTCGCGTCCGATCCTGAAGAAGGAAATTGACGACTGCAAGGCCGCCGGCATCGAATACCTCGAGTTGCCGGTCGCTTACGACGCGCTGACCGTCGTTATCAACCCGAAGAACGACTGGATCAAGGCGCTGACCGTCGCCGAGCTGAAGGCGATGTGGGAGCCGGGCGCGCAGGGCAAGGTCACCAGCTGGAAGCAGGTCAATGCCGCCTGGCCGGATCGTCCGCTCAAGCTGTTTGGTCCGGGGGCCGATTCGGGCACCTTCGATTACTTCACCGAAGCCGTCAATGGCAAGTCGAAGTCAAGTCGGGGCGACTTCACCGCTTCGGAAGATGACAATGTGCTCGTTCAGGGTGTCGCGCGCGATGTCGGTGGTCTGGGCTTCTTCGGTTTTGCCTACTACGAAGAAAACCGCGACAAGCTGAAGTCCGTGCCGATCATTGCTGCCGAAGGCAAGCCCGCGGTTTCTCCTTCGATCAAGACGGTGATCGACGGTACGTACCAGCCGCTGGCGCGCCCGATCTTCATCTACGTCAATGCCAAGTCGGCTGACAAGCCCGAGGTCAAGGAATTCGTCGAGTTCTACATGAAGAACGCCGAAGCGCTGACCAAGGAAGTCAAGTACGTGCCGCTGCCCTCGAAGGCTTACACCTACAATGTCGATCACTTCAACAAGCGCCTGAAGGGCACGAAGTTTGGTGGCGAGAACAAGGTCGGCACCACCATCGAAGAACTGATGAAGCTTGAAGCCAAGTAATTCTGGCGATTCAGCAGCAAGAGCCCCGGGAATAACTCCCGGGGCTTGTTTCGCCATTCGGCGACAGCTATTCTCAGGGCGCGCCACGTGAGTTCAATCCCCCTTACTGCAGACAACCTCGATTCGATGTCCAGCCCCAGCGACCGTCTCAAGGTTGATCATTTCCGCCACCTCAAGGAGCGCGTGATCGAATCGATCATGTTCCTGGCGGCTTTCGTTTCAGTCGTGACGACGCTCGGCATCGTCTACATTCTGGTCAGCGAGTCGACCGTATTCTTTCGCCAGGTTCCGCTCAGCGACTTTCTTTTCGACCGGCAATGGACGCCGCTGTTTGACGATGCCCATTACGGCATCATGGTGCTGCTCTCGGGCACCATCACCAGTTCGGTGGTCGCCTTGCTGGTGGCGATTCCGCTCGGGACGATCATCGCCATTTACCTTTCCGAGTTTGCGCCGTTTGTCGTGCGCGAAGTGGCCAAGCCTTTCCTCGAACTGCTCGGCGGCGTGCCGACGATCATCTACGGCTATTTCGCGCTGGTCTTCCTGACGCCGCTGCTGCAGAAGATCTACCCCGACCTGCCTGGCTTCAACCTGCTTTCCGCGGGGATCGTCATGGGCATCATGATCATCCCGTATGTCGCCTCGCTGTCCGAAGACGCGATGAAAGCGGTGCCGATGGCGCTACGCGAAGGCTCCTACGCGATGGGGGCGACGCGCCTGCAGACCTCGCTGCGCGTGGTCATGCCGGCGGCGACGTCCGGCATTGCCTCGGCGTACATCCTCGGTATTTCGCGTGCGGTCGGTGAAACGATGATTCTCGCCGTCGCCGCCGGTATGCAGCCGAACCTGACCTTCAATCCCACCGAACCCGGTGCGACGATCACCTCGTACATCGTCCAGGTTGCGCTCGGCGATCTGCCGCACGGCAGCATTGGCTACCAAACGATCTTCGCCGCCGGTCTGACGCTGATGCTGATGACGCTGGCGTTCAATCTGCTCGGTTACTACATGCGGAAGAAATTCCGCGAGGCTTACTGAAATGAATCAACAGGAACTGCAGGCGCTGCGCACGCTGATTGCTGCGCACAAGCGCAAGGACTTTCTGTTCGGCATCCTCGGCATCTTCGCACTGATGATCGGCGTGCTCACTTTTCTGAGCCTGTTTGCCAACATGGCGATCGAAGGTCTGGGGCGAATCGACGCTGATTTCCTGACCTCGTTCCCCTCGCGGCGGGCGGCGAACGCCGGCATTCTCTCGGCTTGGGTGGGATCAACGCTGGTGATGCTGGTCACCGCCTTCGCCGCCGTTCCGATCGGCGTCGCTTCAGGAATCTATCTCGAAGAGTACGCGCCGAAAAACTGGATGACCGACATCATCGAGATCAACATCTCCAATCTCGCCGGTGTGCCGTCGATCATCTACGGTCTGCTCGCCCTTGGTCTTTTCGTCTACACCTTCGGTCTCGGGCAGAGCATTCTCTCGGCGGGCCTGACGCTGGCGCTGCTGATCCTGCCGGTGGTCATCGTTGCCACGCGCGAAGCGATCCGCTCGATTCCGCAGATCATCCGTGAAGGTGCTTATGCCTGCGGCGCGACGACCTGGCAGGTGGTGCGCGATCACATCGTGCCGTATTCGAGTGCCGGCATTCTTACAGGCATCATCATCGGCATGGCGCGCGCCATCGGCGAAACGGCGCCGATCATCACCATCGGTGCGCTTACCTTCATCGCCTTCCTGCCGCCGGCGCCGTTCGCCGGTGACCCGCCGGCCGGCATGTTCGACTGGCTGTTCGCGCCCTTTACGGTGATGCCGATCCAGATGTTCAACTGGACCTCGCGTCCGGAAGCGGCCTTTGCCACCAATGCCGCCGCCGCCGGCTTCATCCTTGTGCTGATGACGCTGGCGATGAACGGGCTGGCAATCTGGTTGCGCTACCGCCTGCGCAAGAACATCAACTGGTAGACGTTTCAATTCCCTGGTGAATTTTCAATGAACGACGCAGCAAACCACGAATCCCTACCCGGACTGAAGGCGGAAGCCCGGAATCTCAACTTCTTCTACGACAAGTTCCACGCGCTCAAGAACATCAACATGCCGGTGTATGAGAAGAAGGTTACCGCGCTGATCGGTCCTTCCGGCTGCGGCAAGTCAACCTATCTGCGCTGCTTCAACCGCATGCACGACCTCTATCCTGGCAACCGCTACGAAGGCGCGATCGAGTTTCATCCCGACCGTACCAACCTGCTCTCGCCGAAGGTCGATCCGATCGAGGTGCGCATGCGTATCAGCATGGTTTTCCAGAAGCCGAACCCTTTCCCGAAGTCGATCTTCGAGAACGTCGCCTATGGCTTGCGTGTGCGTGGCGAACGCACTCGTTCCGTGATCGAAGACAAGGTAGAAATGGCGCTGCGTGGCGCTGCCTTGTGGGATGAGGTGAAGGACCGGCTGAAAGAGCAGGGCGCCAACCTCTCCGGCGGTCAGCAGCAGCGCCTCTGTATCGCGCGTGCGCTGGCGAGTGATCCGGAACTGATGCTGTTCGACGAGCCGACCTCGGCACTTGACCCGATTGCCACCGCCAGCATCGAGGAACTCGTTTCCGAACTGAAGGAAAAGGTGACGGTGCTGATCGTGACGCACAATATGCAGCAGGCTGCGCGCATCTCCGACTTCACGGCCTATATGTATCTCGGCGAGATGGTCGAGTTCGGCGTGACCGACCAGATCTTCATCAAGCCGCAAAAGAAGCAGACCGAAGACTACATCACCGGTCGCTTCGGCTGATCCAGCGAAGGCTCGCGGGCGCTGTCAAGGCGGCCGCGAGCCCGTTTCATATTGACCCGGAGATGCCGATTTCACTATAATGAACGGCTTTTAAACGGGGCTAAACAGTGCGTCGCAATCTTGTCGCCGGAAACTGGAAAATGCACGGCGGCCTGGTCGCGAACCAGCGCTTGCTGGCGGACGTTGTCCTTGGTGCCGCGACGCTTGGTCGCGTCGAATTGGCCGTCTTCGTGCCTTTTCCTTATCTTGCGCAGACGCAGTCCCTGCTTTCGCCGACGGCGATTGCCTGGGGGGCGCAAAACCTGAGCGAGCACGCCAAGGGTGCATTCACCGGCGAGGTGAGTGCCGCAATGCTGGGCGATTTTGCTTGCCGTTACGTGCTGGTCGGTCACTCCGAGCGTCGTTCGCTGTTCGGTGATACTGACGCAAAAGTCGTGGCAAAGGTCGAGGCGGCTCTGGCGCATGGCTTGCGGCCGGTGCTCTGCGTCGGTGAGACGCTGGCGGAGCGCGAAGCCGGATCGACCATGGAAGTGGTCGGTGCTCAGCTCGCGGCGGTGCTTGATCGCGTCGGAGTCGCAGCTTTCGCGCAGGTCGTGCTTGCTTACGAACCTGTCTGGGCGATCGGTACAGGGCGTACTGCCTCCGCCGAGCAGGCGCAGGAGGTTCATGCGGGTTTGCGGCAGCAGCTTGCGGTGCTTGATGCCGACGTGGCTGCCGGTGTGCGCATTGTCTATGGTGGCAGCGTCAAGCCGGACAATGCTGCCGAATTGTTCGCCAAGCCCGATATTGACGGTGGTTTGATAGGCGGTGCTGCGTTGGTGGCGGAAGATTTTTTGAAGATCTGCCGTGCGGCAGATGAGTGACGGAGCAACATGAATACTTTTTTTTCGCTGATTCTGGTCCTGCACATTCTGGTCGCCCTTGGCGTGATCGGCTTGGTGCTGGTTCAGCATGGCAAAGGCGCCGACATGGGGGCTGCTTTCGGTAGCGGTTCTTCCGGTAGTCTGTTCGGTGCCACCGGGTCGGCGAACTTCCTCAGCCGGACGACGGCTGTGCTGGCCGCGATTTTCTTCATCACCAGCCTGTCCCTGGCTTACATAGAGTCAAACAAGCCAAAAGTCACTGGCAGCGTGATGCAAGATGCGGTAGACTCTCAATCTGTTCCGGCGCCAGCCGCGGCCGGAAGCGACAAGGCTCCTGGTTTGACTGATTCTGGTGGCCCGATCGATTCCGGATCCAAGGCGAAGGAAATTCCCAAATAAGCTTTGGGAAATATCAGACGCGGGGAAGCAGTATTCCTCGATCATCCCGTGATCTGACTGTAGCAGTGCCGACGTGGTGAAATTGGTAGACACGCTATCTTGAGGGGGTAGTGACTTCGGTCGTGTGAGTTCGAGTCTCACCGTCGGCACCAAGTGGAGTCATCAGGGAAGGGATGGCTCTGGTTTGAAATGCAGCGATGGCGCGGCGGATCATGCTTGAAAATTACTTCCCGGTATTCGTCTTCATAGCGGTAGGCGCCGTCGTCGGCGGCCTGCCGATGCTGTTAGGCTGGTTTCTCTCTCCCAGTCGCCCCGACAGCGAAAAACTCTCCCCTTATGAGTGCGGATTCGAGGCCTTCGAAGACGCGCGCATGAAGTTTGATGTGCGGTTTTACCTGATCGCCATTCTCTTCATCATTTTCGATCTGGAAATCGCCTTTCTCTTTCCTTGGGCGACAATCTTCAAGGAAATCGTCGAAACGGAGTCGATCAAGTGGTTCGGCTTTGTCGAGATGATGGTCTTCATCGCCATTCTGGTCGTCGGCTTTGTTTATGCCTGGGCCAAGGGCGCACTGGAGTGGGAGTGAGCGATGGGTATCGAAGGCGTCATGCAGGAAGGCTTCGTTACGACGACCGCCGACAAGCTGATCAACTATGCGCGCACCGGATCGCTCTGGCCGATGACCTTTGGTCTGGCGTGTTGCGCAATCGAAATGATGCACGCAGCGACCAGTCGCTACGATATTGATCGCTTCGGGATTATTTTTCGCCCCAGTCCACGGCAGTCGGACCTGATGCTGGTCGCCGGCACGCTGACCAACAAGATGGCACCGGCCTTGCGCAAGGTCTATGACCAGATGGCCGAGCCGCGCTGGGTGCTGTCGATGGGCTCCTGTGCCAATGGCGGCGGTTATTACCATTATTCGTATTCGGTAGTGCGCGGTTGTGATCGAATCGTTCCGGTTGATGTCTACGTGCCGGGCTGTCCGCCGACGGCCGAGGCGCTCATCTATGGGCTGATCCAGTTGCAAAACAAGATTCGCCGCACCAGTACCATCGCCCGCTGACCGGAACGAGAGCGCGATATGACCGCGAAGTTGGATACGCTTGCCCAGCATCTGAACGACAGGCTAGCCGAGTTGATCGTGACGCAACGCACGGCGCTGGGGGAACTGACTGTCGAGGTGGCGGTCAGTGATTACCTCGACCTTTTGGCGGTGTTGCGTGACGATCCGGACTTCGCTTTCGACCAGTTGATCGATCTCTGCGGTGTCGATTATTCGACCTATCGCAACGGTGTCTGGTCCGGCAATCGCTTCGCGGTGGTCTGCCATCTGCAGTCGATCGAGCATAACTGGCGGCTACGTGTGCGCTGTTTTGCTGCCGACGACGCTTTCCCGGTGGTACCCTCGATCACGGGTCTATGGACGGTCGCGGACTGGTTTGAACGCGAGGCTTTCGACCTGTTTGGTATCATTTTCCCGGGGCACGAGGATTTGCGCCGCATTCTTACCGACTATGGATTCATCGGCCATCCGCTGCGCAAGGATTTCCCGGTCTCCGGTCATGTCGAAATGCGCTACGACCCGACGCAGCAGCGCGTCATCTATCAGCCGGTGAGTATCGAGCCACGCGAAATCACCCCGCGCATCGTGCGCGAGGAAAAGTACGGAACCCCCGGCCATGGCTGAGTTGCGCAACTTCACCATCAATTTCGGTCCGCAGCACCCGGCAGCGCACGGTGTGCTGCGGCTGGTGCTCGAACTCGATGGCGAAGTCGTCGAACGCGCCGATCCGCACATCGGCCTGCTGCACCGCGCCACCGAGAAGCTCGCCGAGCACCGTACCTGGCTGCAATCAGTGCCGTACATGGACCGGCTCGACTATGTCTCGATGATGTGCAACGAGCACGCCTACTGCATGGCGATCGAAAAGTTGCTCGGGATCGAGCCGCCGCTGCGTGCGCTGTATATCCGCACGATGTTCGACGAGATCACGCGCATCCTCAATCACCTGCTCAACATCGGCACGCACGCACTCGACGTCGGTGCGATGACGATGGTGCTCTACACTTTCCGCGAGCGCGAAGACCTGATCGACGCCTACGAAGCGGTTTCCGGCGCGCGCATGCACGCCGCCTACTACCGTCCGGGGGGCGTTTATCGCGACCTGCCCGAGCGCATGCCGCAATATCGCGAGTCGAAGTGGAAGGATGCGAGTACCGTCAAGGCGCTCAATGCTTCGCGCAGCGGTTCCCTGCTCGATTACCTCGACGATTTCGTCACGCGTTTTCCGAAGCTGATCGACGAATACGAGACGCTGCTCACGGAAAACCGCATCTGGAAGCAACGTCTGGTCGGAATCGGCGTGGTGACCGCCGAGCGTGCGCGCGCCCTCGGCTTCAGTGGGCCGATGCTGCGCGGCTCCGGCGTCGCCTGGGATCTGCGCAAGAAGCAGCCGTACGCGGCCTACGACCGTGTCGACTTCGACATTCCGGTCGGCGCCGAGGGCGATTCCTACGACCGCTATCTGGTGCGCATGGAAGAGATGCGCCAGTCGAACCGGATCATCCGCCAGTGCATCGACTGGTTGCGCGCCAATCCGGGTCCGGTGATGACCGACAACGCCAAGGTGGCGCCGCCTTCGCGCGAAGCGATGAAGTCGAACATGGAAGAGCTGATCCACCATTTCAAGCTGTTCACCGAGGGCATGCACGTTCCCGAGGGTGAGGCCTACGCCGCCGTCGAGCATCCCAAGGGCGAGTTCGGCATCTATCTCGTCTCGGATGGCGCCAACAAACCGTATCGCATGAAGATTCGCGCGCCCGGCTTCGTCCACCTCTCCGCCATTGACGAGATGACGCGCGGGCACATGATCGCCGACGTGGTCACGCTGATCGGTTCGCAGGACATCGTTTTTGGCGAGATCGACCGCTGATGCAGAATTCCCTGATGCTGACCCCCGAGCTCATTGCCCGTATTGATCGCGAGATCGCCAAGTATCCTGTCGAGCAGAAACAGTCGGCCGTGATGGCCGCCTTGGCCATTGCCCAGGAAGCAGCAGGCTGGTTGTCGCCGGAAGCGATCGAGGCGGTCGCCAGCTACCTTGAGATGTCGCCGGTGGCGGCGCTCGAAGTCGCCACCTTCTACAATATGTACGACCTCAAGCCGGTCGGTCGGCACAAGCTGACGGTGTGCACCAATCTGCCGTGCATGCTTTCCGGTGGCATGCATGCGCTTGAATATCTGCAGGAAAAGCTCGGCATCGGCCTCGACGAAACGACGCCGGACGGCAAGTTTACGCTCAAGCAGGGTGAGTGCATGGGCGCCTGTGGCGACGCGCCGGTGCTGCTGGTGAACAATCGACACATGTGCTGTTCGATGACCCCGGCCGAAATCGATCGCTTGCTGGCGGAGCTCGACTGATGGCGATCCTCGGTTCGATCAACCCGATTCTTACGGCGGGTCTCGACGGCGACCGCAGCTGGCGGCTTGCCGACTATGTCGCCCGTGGCGGCTATTCGGCGCTGCGCCGGATCATTGCCGAACGGACGACGCCGGAACAGATCATCGCCGAAGTGAAGAAGTCGGTACTGCGCGGTCGTGGCGGTGCCGGTTTCCCGACCGGTCTCAAGTGGTCGTTCATGCCGCGCACGCTGCCCGGCGACAAGTACCTGATCTGCAACTCCGACGAGGGCGAGCCCGGTACCTTCAAGGATCGCGACCTGCTGCGCTACAACCCGCACGCGGTGATCGAGGGCATGGTCATCGCCGGTTACGCGATCGGCGCCACGCGCGGTTTCAACTACATCCACGGCGAAATCTGGGAGCTCTACCAGCGCTTCGAGGACGCGCTCGCCGAAGCGCGCGCCGAAGGTCTGGTCGGCAAGCACATTCTCGGCGGCGATTTCACTTTCGAACTGTTCGCGCATCACGGCTACGGTGCCTATATCTGCGGCGAAGAAACCGCCTTGCTCGAGTCGATCGAGGGCAAGAAAGGGCAGCCGCGTTTCAAGCCGCCGTTCCCGGCGAGCTTCGGCCTCTACGGCAAGCCGACGACGATCAACAACACCGAAACGCTGGCGTCAGTGCCGTTCATCCTGAACATGGGTGGCGACGCCTTCCTCGCGGCCGGCAAGGCGAACAACGGTGGTCCGAAGCTGTTCTCGGTTTCCGGCCACGTCGAGCGTCCCGGCAACTACGAGGTGCCGATGGGTACGCCCTTCGCCACGCTGCTCGAGATGGCCGGCGGTGTGCGTGGCGGGCGCAAGCTCAAGGGCGTCATCCCCGGTGGCTCGTCGTCGCCGGTGCTGAGCGCCGAGCTGATGATGGACTGCACCATGGACTACGACTCGATCGCCAAGGCGGGGTCGATGCTCGGCTCGGGCGCAGTGATCGTGATGGACGAGACGACGTGCATGGTCAAGGCGCTCGAGCGTCTCTCCTACTTCTACTACGAGGAATCCTGCGGCCAGTGCACGCCCTGCCGTGAAGGTACCGGCTGGCTGTACAAGATCATCCAGCGCATCGAGAACGGCCTGGGCCGCCCCGAGGATCTTGACCTGCTGTCGAGCATCACCGGTAACATCATGGGCCGCACCATCTGTGCGCTGGGCGATGCGGCGTCGATGCCGGTGCAGAGCTTCCTCAAGCACTTCCGCGACGAGTTCGCCTATCACATCGAACACGGCCGTTGCCTTGTGCCGCGCGAGGTCCAGCGCGCCGGCAGCGGTTTCTTCACGGCGTCGGCCTGAAAGTGATGCGAGATGCCTGAAATCGAAATCGACGGAATCGTGACGCAAGCCCCCGACGGCGCCACCATCATGGAGGTGGCCGAGCAACTGGGCGTGTACATTCCGCATTTTTGCTATCACAAGAAGCTGTCGATCGCCGCCAACTGCCGCATGTGTCTGGTGCAGGTCGAAAAGGCGCCAAAGCCGGTTCCCGCCTGCGCAACGCCGGCGACCAACGGCATGAAGGTGTTCACGCACTCGCCGCTGGCGGCCAAGGCGCAGCAGGGCGTGATGGAGTTCCTGCTGATCAACCACCCGCTCGACTGTCCGATTTGCGACCAGGGTGGCGAGTGCCAGTTGCAGGACCTCGCCGTCGGCTACGGCATGGGCGCCTCGCGCTATCAGGAAGAAAAACGCGTCGTCTTCCACAAGGAAGCCGGGCCGCTCGTTTCCATGCAGGAAATGTCGCGCTGCATCCATTGCACGCGCTGTGTCCGTTTCGGTCAGGAAATCGCCGGCGTGATGGAGCTCGGCATGGTCAATCGCACCATGCATTCCGAGATCGTCACCTTCCTCGGTCGCAGCATCGACTCCGAACTGTCGGGCAACATGATCGACCTGTGCCCGGTTGGCGCGCTGACCTCGAAGCCTTTCCGCTTCGCCGCGCGCGCCTGGGAACTGTCGCGCCTGCCGTCGATCAGCCCACACGACAGCGTTGGCGCCAACCTCACCGTGCAGACACTTGCCAACCGTGTCATGCGCGTGTTGCCGCGCGAGAACGAGGCCGTCAACGAGTGCTGGATTTCCGACCGCGACCGTTTCTCCTACGAGGGCGTGAATAGCCCCGAGCGGCTGACCCGTCCGCAGATCCGCGTCGATGGCAAGCTGCGCGAGGTGGACTGGAGCGTCGCGCTCGATTACGTCGCACATGGCCTGCGCGACATCGTCAATACTCATGGCGCCGATGAGATCGCCGCGCTCGCCGCGCCCTGGTCGACGCTCGAAGAAATGCACCTGCTGCAGAAGCTGGTGCGTGGGCTCGGCTCGGGCAATGTCGATTTCCGGCCACGGCGCATGGACTTTGCGCCGAGCGGCGTTCCTGCCGGCGCGCGCTGGCTGGGAATGCGCATCGCCGAGCTCAACGAACTCGACACGGCGCTGGTCGTCGGCAGCTTCGTGCGCAAGGACATCCCGCTGTTCGCGCAGCGCCTGCGCCAGGCAGCCAAGCACAACGGCACGCGCGTGACGCTGATTTCGCTCGGTAACGACGATCCGCTGATGAGCATGCACGAACACGTCGTGGTCGCGCCGTCGGAGCTGCCGGCGGCACTGGCGCGCGTGGTCAAGGCGGCGGCGCTGCAGTGCCGCGTGCCTGTGCCAGCCGGTCTGGAAGCAATCGTTCCCGACATTCCTTCCGAAGCGATTGCCACCAGTCTGCGGGTGCGCGGCCGCAGCATGATCTTCCTCGGCCGCGTCGCGGTGCAGCATCCGCATGCGGTGCAGATTCATGTCCTGGCGCAGCACCTGTCCGATATCACCGGTGCGAAGATCGGTTTCTTCAGCGACGCTGGCAATATCGTCGGCGGCTATCTCTCGGGTGCGCTGCCAAGTGCGCGCAACGCGCATTCGATGTTCACCGACCCGCGCTGCGCCTACGTGCTGCTTGGCCTCGAGCCCGAGCTCGATTGCCATAATCCGCAACTGGCGCTCGCCGCGCTGCGTCAGGCCGACCTGCGCGTCGTGCTCTCGCCTTTTGTCAGCGAGACGATGCGCGAGTACGCCGACGTGCTGCTGCCGGTGACGCCCTTTACCGAAACCTCGGGCACCTTCGTCAATGCCGAGGGCCGGGTGCAGAGCTTCAAGGGTGTTGTCCGTCCGCTCGGTGATTCGCGGCCGGCGTGGAAGGTTCTGCGCGTTCTCGGCAACCTGCTCGAACTCGAGGGTTTCAATCAGGATTCGAGCGAAGAGGTACGCGACGCGGTCTTGCCTCCTGCGTCCCTAAAGGACGGGCAGTTTGCCTCCGGCCTCGACAATTGCATCAAGCTTCCGATCGATGCTGCCGCACTGGTTCCGGCCAAGGGAATCCTTGAGCGTGTTGCCGATGTGCCGATCTACTTCTCTGATCCGCTGGTGCGACGCGCACCGGCACTGCAGAAGACCAATGATGCGCAGGCGCCGACGGCACGCATGTCGTCCCGGACACTGGCGCAAGCAGGCGTCGTTGCCGGTTCGCTGGTGCGCTTGCGTCAGGAGAGCCTTGCCGGCAGCGCGAGTGGCGCTGGCGAAGCAATGCTGACGGCTGTCCTCGACGACGGCGTTCCCGACGGCTGTATTCGCGTTTCGGCGGGACATCCGAGCACTGCGGCGCTCGGTGCGATGTTCGGCGCGATCAGCGTGGAGGCCGTCTGATGGACGCCTTCCAGCAGTTCCTCGGCAGCGTCTTCGGCGATGGCGCCTCGCTGGTGTGGACGATCCTGAAGATCATGGCCATCGTCGCGCCCTTGATGGCGGCGGTTGCCTACCTGACCTATTTCGAGCGCAAGGTCATCGGTTACATGCAGGTGCGCATCGGTCCGAACCGCGTTGGCTACTGGGGGCTGTTGCAGCCGATTGCCGACGCGGTCAAGCTGATGTTCAAGGAAATCATCATTCCTGCGGGCGCCGACCGCAGCCTGTTCCTGATCGCGCCGATGCTGGCGATCGTGCCGGCGCTGGCGGCGTGGGCGGTACTGCCGTTTTCCGATACGCTGATCCTCGCCGACGTCGATGCCAGCCTGCTCTACGTGATGGCCATTGCCTCGCTCGGCGTGTACGGGATCATCCTTGCTGGCTGGGCGTCGAATTCGAAGTACGCCTTCCTCGGTGCGATGCGCTCGGCAGCGCAGCTCATCTCCTACGAAGTGGCGATGGGCATGGCGCTGATCACCGTGCTCATGGTCTCGAACAGCCTCAACCTGCACGACATCGTGCGAGCGCAGGGGCAGGGGGTCTTCGTGGATTACGGTGCCGGTTTCCTCTCGTGGAACTGGCTGCCGCTGCTGCCGATGTTCGTCGTTTACCTCGTTTCCGGTGTTGCCGAAACGAATCGTGCACCGTTCGACATGGCCGAAGGCGAGGCGGAAATCGTCGCCGGCTTCCACGTCGAGTATTCGGGGATGGCTTTCGCGATCTTCTTCCTCGCCGAATACGCCAACATGATCCTCATCTCGGCGCTGACCTCGCTGCTGTTCCTCGGCGGCTGGTTGTCGCCGGTCGGTTTCCTGCCCGACAGCATCTTCTGGCTGCTGGCGAAAATTTCCGCCGTGCTTTTCTTCTTCCTGTGGATTCGCGCCACTTTCCCGCGCTATCGCTACGACCAGGTCATGCGTCTTGGCTGGAAAGTGTTCATTCCGCTTTGCATCGTCTGGATCGTCGTCGTCGGCTGCTGGATGATGTCGCCCCTGAACATCTGGAAATGAGAGGCCGGCCATGGGATCAATGAAGAATATCTTCAGCAGCCTGCTGCTCAAGGAGCTGTTCGAAGGGCTCTCCGTTACCGGCCGCTATTTCTTCGCGCGCAAGGTGACGGTGCATTACCCCGAGGAAAAGACGCCGCAAAGCCCGCGTTTCCGGGGGCTGCACGCGCTGCGCCGCTATCCGAACGGTGAGGAACGCTGCATCGCCTGCAAGCTGTGCGAGGCCGTCTGCCCGGCACTGGCGATCACCATCGAATCGGATGAGCGCGAAGACGGTTCGCGTCGCACCAAACGCTACGATATCGATCTGACCAAGTGCATCTTCTGCGGCTTCTGCGAAGAGGCGTGTCCGGTCGATGCCATCGTCGAGACGCGCATTCTTGAGTACCACGGCGAGAAGCGCGGCGATCTTTACTACACCAAGCAGATGCTCCTGGCTAACGGCGACCGCTATGAAGCGCAGATCGCCGAAGACCGCGAGAGTGATGCGAAATTTCGCTGACGGGCCGCCGTGATGGATTTCAAGAGCTTCGTCTTCTACTTCTTCTCGACGATCCTCGTCCTGGCCTCCTTGCGCGTGATCACCGCACGCAATCCGGTCCATGCCGTGCTGTTCCTGGTGCTTGCCTTCGTTTCTGGCGGCGGCATCTGGCTGCTGCTCGACGCGGAATTCCTCGCCATGACGCTGATCCTCGTCTATGTCGGCGCAGTGATGGTGCTCTTCCTCTTTGTCGTGATGATGCTCGACATCAATCTCGACCGGCTGCGTGAAGGCTTCTGGAGTTATCTGCCGCTCGGCGCGACGGTCGGTGCGCTGATGGCGCTGGAGATGGGTGTCATCCTCGGCGGCAGTTACCTCAACCTGTTCGAAAGCAGCGTTCCTTCGGCCGCCAGCGAGAGCAACGTCAAGGCCATCGGCCGCCTGATCTATACCGACTACGTTTATCCTTTCGAGCTCGCTTCGGTGATCCTGCTGGTTGGCATCGTCGCCGCGATTGCGCTCACCGGGCGCAAGCGCAAGCCGACCAAGGCGATCGATCCGGCGCGGCAGGTGCTGGTCAAGGCGAGCGACCGGCTACGCATCATCAGCATGCCGGCCGAAAAGAAGGAGTGATGTCGCGGATGAGGACAGGAATCCGGTCGGAAACGAGCAGCGCAGCGATGCACCGTGCGGGCAGTGAAGCTGCCGCGCAGGTGCGTCGACAAGAACAACAGGAGACGCCTTGCTGACACTGTCGCACTATCTGATCCTTGCCGCGCTGGTCTTCGCCATCGGCATCGTCGGGATTTTCCTCAACCGGAAGAACCTGATCGTGCTACTGATGTCGATCGAGCTGATGCTGCTCGCCGTCAATACCAACTTCGTTGCCTTCTCTCGTTTCATGAACGACGTCGATGGGCAGGTCTTCGTCTTCTTCATCCTCGTCGTTGCTGCCGCCGAAGCGGCGATCGGTCTGGCGATTCTTGTCGTCCTCTTCCGCAACCTGAAGACCATCCATGTCGATGATCTCGACCAACTCAAGGGCTGAGCGCGCATGGACCTGAAAAGCCTCTCGCTGCTCGCTGTCCTGGCGCCGCTCGCCGGTGCGCTGGTCGCCGGTCTGTTCTGTCGCGTCATTTCGCGCACGCTGGCGCACAGCGCGGCGATCGGTGGCGTTGCCACCGCGCTCGTTGCTTCGCTGCTGATCTTCCGTCAGGTCGCCGACGGCGCGCGCCTCAACGGGCCGGTTTACCAGTGGCTCACTAGCGGCGACTACGCTTTCGAAGTCGGTTTCCTGATCGACCCTCTGACCGCGTCGATGATGCTCGTCGTCACCTTCGTCTCGCTGATGGTGCACATCTACACCATCGGCTACATGCGCGACGACCCCGGCTACAACCGCTTTTTCAGCTACATCTCGCTGTTCACCTTCTCGATGCTGATGTTGGTGATGAGCAACAACTTCATGCAGCTCTTCTTCGGCTGGGAAGCGGTCGGGCTGGTTTCCTACCTGCTGATCGGCTTCTGGTACACGCGGCCGAGCGCGATCTTCGCCAACCTCAAGGCCTTCCTCGTCAATCGCGTCGGCGATTTCGGCTTCATCCTCGGCATTGGCCTGGTGCTTTCGGCCTGCGGCACGCTCGACTACGCGGGCGTCTTCGCGCGTGCGCCGGCGCTGGTCGGCGAAACGATCGCGCTGTTCGGCACCGATGGCGAGGGTGTCTCGCTGCTTACCGCCATCTGCGTGCTGCTGTTCATCGGCGCCATGGGCAAGTCGGCGCAGGTTCCCTTGCACGTCTGGCTGCCCGATTCGATGGAAGGGCCGACGCCGATCTCGGCGCTGATCCACGCGGCGACGATGGTCACCGCCGGCATCTTCATGGTGGCGCGCATGTCGCCGCTGTTCGAGCTGTCCGACGCCGCGCTGTCCTTCGTCATCGTCATCGGCGCGGTCACCGCGCTGTTCATGGGCTTCCTCGGCATCATCCAGAACGACATCAAGCGCGTCGTCGCCTATTCGACCTTGTCGCAGCTGGGCTACATGACCGTTGCGCTCGGTGCGTCGGCGTATTCGGCAGCGATTTTCCATCTGACTACGCACGCCTTCTTCAAGGCCTTGCTCTTCCTCGCCGCCGGCTCGGTGATCATGGCCATGCACCACGAGCAGGACATCCGCAAGATGGGCGGCCTGCGCCGCTACCTGCCGATCACCTGGATCACCTCGCTGATCGGCTCGCTCGCCTTGATCGGCACGCCGCTGTTCTCCGGCTTCTATTCGAAGGATTCGATCATCGAGGCGGTGGCCGCTTCAACGCTGCCGGGCGCCGGCTTCGCCTACGCGGCGATCATCGCCGGCGTATTCGTCACCGCTTTCTACTCCTTCCGCATGTTCTTCCTCGTCTTCCACGGCAAGGAACGCTTCGGCCATGACGAGAAGGCGCACGATGCACACGCTGCGCATGACGAGCAGGCAACGCACGACGAGCACCATGGCCTGGCGCACGGCGAAAAGCCGCACGAGAGTCCGCTGGTGGTGACGGTGCCCTTGCTGCTGTTGGCGATTCCCTCGCTCGGACTCGGCCTGTTCGTGATCGAGCCGATGCTCTTCGGCGACTGGTTTGCCGATGCGATCTTCGTCGACGCAGAAGCGCATCCGGCGATGCGCGAACTCGCCGAACACTTCCACGGCGCCGGCGCGATGGCGCTGCACGGTCTCGCCAGTGCTCCGTTCTGGCTGGCAGCATCAGGCGTCGCACTCGCCTGGTTCCTTTACCTGAAGCGGCCGGAACTGCCGGCCTTGCTGAAGACGCGTCTGCAACCGCTCTACGTGCTGCTGGAAAACAAGTATTACTTCGACCGTTTCTACGAGACCGTCTTTGCCGGTGGTGCCCGCCTGCTCGGCCGAGGGCTGTGGCAAGGCGGTGACGTGCGCGTCATCGACGGCGTCGTCAATGGCTCTGCGCGGCTGGTCGGCTGGTGCGCGTCGCTGCTGCGCTTCTTCCAGTCGGGGCGGATTTACCACTACGCCTTCACGATGATCTTCGGACTACTCGTCCTGATGACGCTGACCCTGTGGGTCGGGCGAGTCTGAGTCGGAATAACCGGGAATACCATGTCAGAGGCTCCACTGCTTTCTCTCGCCATCTGGATACCGATCCTGGCCGGTCTTGCCGTGCTGGCGACCGGTGGCGACCGTAACGCGCCGCTGGCGCGGGTGCTGGCGCTGGCCGGCGCGCTCGTCGGCTTTGCCGTGACGCTGCCGCTGTACACCGGTTTCGATACCAGCACGCCGGCGATGCAGTTCGTCGAGCAGCATCGCTGGATCTCGCGTTTCAATATCGAATACCTGCTCGGTGTCGACGGCATCTCGATGCTGTTCCTCATCCTCAACAGCTTCATCACCGTCATCGTCATCCTCGCTGGCTGGCAGGTGATCGACAGCAAGGTCGCCCAGTACAACGCGGCTTTCCTGATCATGTCGGGATTGCTCAACGGCATCTTCTCGGCGCTCGACGGCGTGCTGTTCTACGTTTTCTTCGAGGCATCGCTGATTCCGCTCTACCTGATCATCGGCATCTGGGGCGGCGCCAACCGCGTCTATGCGGCGTTCAAGTTCTTCCTGTACACGCTGCTCGGCTCGCTGTTGCTGCTGATCGCGCTGCTCTACCTGTTCTTCGCTTCAGGTGGCAGCTTCTCGATTCTCGACTGGCACCAGACGTCGCTGAGCCTGCGCGAGCAGGTGTGGATCTTCCTCGCCTTCCTCGTCGCTTTCGCCGTCAAGATTCCAATGTGGCCGGTGCATACCTGGTTGCCCGACGCACACGTCGAGGCACCGACCGGCGGCTCGATCGTTCTCGCGGCGATCGCCCTGAAGCTCGGCGCCTACGGTTTCGTCCGGTTTTCGCTGCCGATCACGCCTGATGCTTCGCATGAATTGTCCGGCCTGATCGTTGCACTGTCGCTGATCGCCATCGTCTATATCGGCTTCGTTGCGCTGGTGCAGGAAGACATGAAGAAGCTGGTCGCTTATTCGTCGATTGCGCACATGGGTTTTGTCACCCTCGGCTTCTTCATCTTCTCGGCGATCGGCATCGAGGGCGCGCTGATCCAGATGATCTCGCACGGCTTCATTTCGGGCGCCATGTTCTTCTGCATCGGCGTCATGTACGACCGCATGCATTCGCGGCGCATCGCCGATTACGGCGGCGTCGTGAACACCATGCCGAAATTCGCCGCTTTCTTCATGCTCTTCGCCATGGCCAACGCCGGCCTGCCGGCCACCTCGGGCTTTGTCGGCGAATTCATGGTCATCCTTGGCGCGGTGCAATCGAATTTCTGGGTCGCCTTTGCCGCCGCGACGACGCTGATTCTCGGCGCGGCCTATACGCTGTGGATGGTCAAACGCGTGGTCTTCGGCAAGGTCGCCAATGACAAGGTCGCCGCGCTGAACGACATCAATGCGCGTGAGTTCACCATCCTCGCGCTGCTCGCGGCAACGGTCATCGGCATGGGCCTCTATCCGCAGCCCTTCAGTGAAGTGATGCACAGTTCGGTCAATGAACTGCTGCGCCACATCGCCGTCAGCAAGATCCAGTAAGGACGCCGCCGCACCATGACTCTCGCCGAAATGCAATTCGTCCTGCCCGACCTGCGTCCCGCAGCCGCGGAACTGTTCGTCCTGGCGATGAGCTGCCTGATCCTGATCGTCGATCTGTTCGTCAAGGACCCGCGCCGCACGGCCGTTTTCGCACTGACGATTCTGACGCTGCTCGGTGCCGCATTCGTCACCTGGGCGGGTGCTTCGGGTGAAGTGGTCTATACCTTCAGCAACATGTACGTCCATGATTTCATGGCGGATGTGCTGAAGTTGCTGCTCTACCTGACGGTGATCGTCGTCCTCTTCTACGCACGTGCCTACCTGCTCGCCCGGCCCTTGCTCGGACGCAGCGAGTTCTACACGCTGACGCTGTTCGCGACACTCGGCATGATGGTGATGATCTCGGCCGGGCATTTCCTGACGATCTATCTGGGTATCGAGCTGCTGTCGCTGTCGCTTTACGCGATGGTGGCGCTTGACCGCGATTCGCCGACGGCGGCGGAAGCGGCGATGAAGTATCTGGTCCTCGGTGCGCTGGCCTCGGGGCTGCTGCTGTATGGGATGTCGATGGTCTATGGCGCGGTCGGTTCGCTCGAGATCGCCGAAGTCGCCGAGCGCCTGCAGGCCGGGCAGGCCAATCACACCATCCTCGTCTTTGGTCTGGTCTTCCTCGTCGCCGGCATCGCCTTCAAGCTCGGCGTCGTTCCCTTCCACATGTGGATTCCGGACGTCTATCACGGTGCGCCGACGGCGGTGACCCTGTTCCTCGGCACGGCGCCGAAGCTCGCCGCATTCGCCATCGTCATCCGCATGCTGGCCAACGGCCTGATCGTCCTCTCGCACGACTGGCAGATGATGCTGATCCTGCTGGCGGTGCTGTCGATCGGTATCGGCAACATCGCCGCCATCGCCCAGCACAACATGAAGCGCATGCTCGCCTACTCGGCGATCGCGCACATGGGCTTCCTGTTGCTCGCGCTGGCGTCGGGCGTCGTCGGTGGCGATGCGCGCTACGCGCTGAATGCCTACAGCTCGGCGATGTTCTACATCGTCGTCTATGTGCTTTCCAGCGCCGGCACCTTCGGCATGATCCTGTTACTGTCGCGCGCCGGCTTCGAGGCCGACAACATTGACGACTACAAGGGCCTCAACCGTCGCAATCCATGGTTCGCGGCGATGCTGATGATGCTCATGTTCTCGATGGCCGGCATCCCGTTCTTCGTCGGCTTCTTTGCCAAGTTCGCGGTGCTGCAGGCGGTCGTCGCTGCCGGCTATCTGTGGCTGGCGATCGTCGCCGTGCTGCTGTCGGTGGTCGGTGCCTTCTACTACCTGCGCATCGTCAAGCTGATGTACTTTGACGCGCCCGCCGACGCATCGCCGATTCATGCGCCGCTCGAAGTGAAGCTGCTGATTTCGCTGAATGGCCTTGCCGTTGCCGTGCTCGGGCTGTTTCCGGACATCCTGATGTGGTTCTGCCTGCTGGCGGTCCGCCTGTCACTGACGATTCTCGGCTGATCAAGGCAGCGCCGCCGATGCCCAAGCCTGCAGCTGATCCTCTCGCCGAGGAAATGATCGACAGCGAACAGGTGTTTCGCGGCCGCCTGCTCGAAGTGCGTCGCGACCGTGTGCGCCTGCCCGACGGCAAGACCGGCATGCGCGAATACGTCGTGCACCCCGGCGCGGTCGTCATCCTTGCCGAGCTGGATAACGGCGAACTGCTTTTCGAACGCCAGTTCCGCTACCCGCTGCGTCGCGTCTTCCTGGAGCTGCCGGCCGGCAAGATCGATCCCGGCGAAGACATTCTCGCCACGGCGCAGCGCGAGCTGCTTGAGGAAACCGGTCACGTCGCCGATGACTGGCAGCACCTGGGCGTGATGCACCCGTGCATCGGTTACTCGAACGAGCGTATCGAGATATTTCTCGCGCGCGGCCTGCGCCGCGTTTCAGCACCGCAACTTGACGCCGGCGAGTTTCTCGATGTGCTCAGCATGTCTTTCGATGCGGCGGTCGCCGCCGTTGAAAGCGGCGGGATTACCGACGCCAAGACGATTGCGGCGCTGTTCCGTGCCGAGCGGCGGCGGAGCGGACCTTCCCGCTAGCGCTAGCCAGCTTGGCCCCGCCGATGCGTCGCGGGCAGAACCGGCGCAGCTTACCTGCCGCGCTCAGTCCTTGGTGCCGTAGTTGGCGATCCACGCTGCCATCTCTGCCGCAGGCAATGGCCGACTGAAGTAGTAGCCCTGGATTTCGTCGCAGCCGGCTGCCGTCAGTACGCGCAGTTCCTCGTCCTGCTCGACGCCCTCGGCGACAACGCGCAAACCGAGCGTCTGGCCAATGCCGATGATCGCCTTGGTAATGGCCAGGTGCTGCGCGTCATCAAGCATGCCGCGAATGAACGATTGGTCGATCTTCAGCGCATCGATCGGGAAGCGGCGCAAGTAGTTGAGGCTTGAGTAGCCGGTACCGAAGTCATCGATCGACAATTTCAGGCCGCGTTCGCGAATCGCGGCGAGCAACTCGATGGTCTTGCTGACGTCCTCCATCAGCAGCGACTCGGTCAGTTCCAGTTCAAGCATCGACGCTTCCATGCCGGTATCGCGCAGCGTGCTGTCGATCATTGCCAGCAAGCCCGGATCACGCAACTGCAGTGCCGAAAGATTGACCGAGACGGGAATGCTGCCGATGCCGCGCCCACGCCATTCGATGTGCTGACGGCAGGCTTCGCGCAGGATCCAGTTGCCGAGGGGAATGATCAGCCCCGATTCCTCGGCCACCGGGATGAAGCGGATCGGCGAGAGCAGGCCCTTTTCCGGATGCTGCCAGCGCACCAGCGCTTCAATGCCGACCAGTTTCTGGCTGCGGGTCGCGATGCGCGGCTGGTAGTACAGGCACAGTTCCTCGCGTTCGATGGCGTGACGCAATTCGTTCTCGATGGACAGTCGCTCGCTCGCCTGAATGCTCAGTTCCGGCGTGAAGAACTGGGCGTTGTTGCGCCCCGATGTCTTGGCCAGATACATCGCCGCGTCGGCGTTGCGCATCAGCAGGTCGATTTCTTCGGCATCGTCGGGGTAGACGGCGATGCCTACGCTGCACGAGACGAACAGTTCGGCGCCGTCGATGTCGTGCGGCTGACGGATGCGCGGAATCAGGCGCTGGTAGACGATCTCCATGACCTCATCGGTATGCTCGAAGCCGTTGAGGATGATGACGAACTCGTCGCCACCGAGGCGGCTGACGGTGTCGGCGGCACGCACGCCGTCGATCAGGCGCCTGGCGACCGAGCGCAGCAAGGCGTCGCCAATATGGTGGCCGAGCGAGTCGTTGATGTTCTTGAAACGATCAAGGTCGATGAAGAGTACGGCGATCTTTTGTCCGCTGCGCTGTGCCTGCTGCATCGCCAGCCGCAGGCGCTCGATGCAAAGCGCGCGGTTGGGCAGGTCGGTCAGCGGGTCGTGGTGCGCCAGATGCTGGATGCGTTCCTCGTTCGACTTGCGCTCGCTGATGTCGCGCGCGGCGGCGATGAAGTGGGTGATCTGGCCGTCGCCATCTCGTACGGCATTGACCAGCAGCCAGACCGGAAAGCTCTCGCCGCTCTTGCGGCCGAGCCAGGCTTCGCCCTGCCAGGATCCCTGAATCGCCGCCAGCCGCCAGATTTCGCTGAAGAAGGCCGCATCGCTGCGCTTGCTGGCGAGCACCGAGGATGCCGGCAGATCAGCGAGTTCCGAGGGGTCAAAGGCGCTGGTGCGGCTGAAGGCGCGGTTGACGTCGATGATGAAGCCTTCGGCGTTGGTGACGAGGATGCTTTCCGACGAGGCCTCGAAGACGCGCGCCCACATCGCCAGCCGGCGTTCCATCTGCTTGATGCGGTTGATCGGCGTGAACGTGGCAAGCACCGCGTCGCGACCCTGATAGACCAGCCGGCGCGCGGCGAGCAGTGCCCAAGACGGCGCCTCGCCGGGTCGCTGCCAGCGCGCTTCGAATTCGCGGACTTCGCCGATATCGGCAAGGCGCTGGAAGAAACCGGTACGTGCGTGCGGCTCGAGCATCATCTGCCACGGGTTCTTGTCGCAGTTGCCGAGCCAGACCTGAGCCGGGCCGTTGGCGTGCAGTACCTCGTGGTAGGGAATGGCGGTGACAACCAGCGGAATCGGAATCGCCTCGACCATTTCGCGCTGCGTCGCCGCGGCGCGCGCGCTGGCGGCCAGTTCCTGCTCGACCAGGCGCAGTTGATCGAGCTGCTCAAGCATGCCGTTGAATGCCTTGAGCAGACGACCGATTTCGTCGCTGCTCGCCGTGTCCTCGTCCCTGCGCTCGGCGCGCAAGCTGTAGTCGCCCGTTTCGCGCACGCGCGTGGCGACGTCGGACAGCTTGCGCAGCGGCAGAGCGATCTGCCGTGCGACGAAGAATACGACTGACAGGATCAGCATCAGCAAGACCAGCGCGGCGCCAAGGTGCGTCCACATGCGTTCGTAAAGGTGGCTGACGCGTGCCGCCAGTAGTCCGTCCATTGCCGTTTGTGCAGCGCCCCAGGCGGCTGCAGCGGCCTGCAATGCAGCTGCGTGCGTGACCATCAGCGACTGTGCTTGCTCCGGCCCGGTCTCGATGATTGCCCGCGACGACTGGCGGAATGCCTCCAGAGCCTCGCGCAGCGAAGTCCGCGTCGGTGTCAGTCGGGTTGTGAGCGCTTTGTCGCCGGCGGCGAGCGCTTCGGCGTAGTCGCTTTCGCTGCCATTGACGATGGCGTCGAGGCGGCCTTCGAGTATCAGGTATTGGGTCAAGGCCTCGCCGCGCGTCGCTGCCGGCAGCGACGCCGTGGCCTTGGCCTGCCGCGCTGTCAGGTCAAGCAGTTCGACCAGTTCCGGGAAGCGCAGCACGATCAGCGACATGGTGTAGTAACTGTCGAGATCGGGGTCGAGGATCAGGTTCGACTGGTTGCCGACGCGGGTAATCAGCGCGCGGCCACGCGCCAGCGCGCTGCCGCTCGTCTTTGTGCTGAGGTTTTCGTCAGCCAGCGCTACAAGTGCGCCAGCGAAGGCGCTGGCGACGTCGCTGCTGCCGAGTTCCGCGCCCAGGTTTTGTTCGGTGCGTTCGATCGCTGTCGCGAGCGTTTTGCTCTCGCTGGCGCTGGGTACGCTTGCCAGCGTACCGCCCGCTGCCACGAAAGCATCGCGCACCGATGCGATGTAGGCATTGCCGACGATTTCCTTGCGCGCGAAATCGATGGCGATGAATTTCTCATTGACCAGAATGCCGGAGACGAAAATCACCGCCGACAGGTCGAGAAGATAGATCAGCATCAGCTTGCGACCGACGCTCAGGCGGCTGATCAGTCGCAGCAGGGGGGCAAACATGCGGTTAATCACCAGGACTCTGTTATGTCCGTCACCGGTCTCGGCCGGTTTCGGTTCAATGTGACAAGTAAACTACAGGACGGTAATTTCCGCTTTCAATAGGGGTCAATCGCTACAGGTCGCCAGGCTCTGGCGGTAACACTGTCGCTGCGTATCATACGGCCGACACGGCAGTGAGCGCCATGCAAGGCAAACGGCTGTTTGATCAGGATCAGTTTTTTGCCTTTCTCGACGCATTCGACCCGCCAAAAACAAACGCCGGGCAATGCCCGGCGTGAAGACTGACGGCAGCGTGCGCTGCCAGGGAGCAGGCTACTTCTTGACGATGAAGGCGTCGCAGTAGCCACCGGGAGCGATTTCGTTATCGCCCGGGATGACCTTGCAGCCGCCAGCGGCGGTTGGCGACGCTCCCGGGACGAACTGCGCACAGCCGGAGCATTTCTTGCCGTCCTTGGCGGTGTCCTGGTAGTTGAAAGCCTTGCGCATGGCAGCATTGGTTCCTGCGAAGGCATTGCCGGCAACGGAAAGCACCGGGATGGCGGCGAGCGCGGTACAGCCAATCTTGAGCAGCCTGCGACGGGAAGTGCTGTGGTCGTTCATGGTGTCATCCTCTTGTTGGAAAAATGGCGAAACCTTGCTTGGGTTCCGTCCGTAATGATCGCTCAGTGCTCAGACACTTACAACAGTTCGTGTCGACTCTTTGTCGCATTTGAGTCATCTTTGTGTGAAGTGTGACAAGGCCGTGTCCAAGTCCTCTTCGTCATCCTGAAAAATCCGGAAAGGGCATGTAGCATGCTCACGTGCTGCGCTGCTGTTGGCTTTGCCGGAGCGCGGCGAGAACTTTTAACCTGCCAGCTGGCGATTGCGCTTGCCAACGACCTTGTTTCGCTGAGGAGTCGAAATGTCGTGCCGAGTCATCAATAGAATCTCAGTGGCTGCTGTCCTCGCTCTTTGTTGCTCTTCCGTGCCGGCTTTTCAGCTGTCGCCAAGCGGAACGCTGATCGAACGTCAGCGCGCTGATCTCAATCTGCCGTGGTACCAGCGTTTCCAGTTGGGGGTCGCCGGGCGCGGCGTGCACCAGTTTACGCACCCGGTGCATGAGCAGATCACGCATCGGATTTACGGTTGCATGGTCGAGTCCGCGTGTCAGAACCCCGATTCAGAGTATGCGCCGCCGACTGTCATCGCCGGTGTGCGCTGGAACGACGATCCTCCCTTCCGTCTGAATGGAAGCAGTATCGGTCAGTGCCGGGTGCAGGAAACGGTGCGCGTGATCACCCAGCCGGTGTGCTGGTACCGACTGTTCAAGGATGCCGAGCAGAAATCGAAGACGACCTTCTTTGACGCTGATAACGCAGGCGGCAACCTGATGTACCGCTCGCATTTCGGCGATCTGCAGTTCCTGCATGCGATGGCGGCACAGGATGGCGAGACGGCGAGTGTCACGCGCGAACGCATCCTCATGTGGGGCGAGTTCGCCTGGGCGGTCGCGTCAGGCGACTATACCGGCGCGCAGCGCCTGGCTGAGGTACCGCTTACCGGCTTCTCGGCATTCTTCGGCAAGGTCGGCTGGACGGTGCAGGATCTGTTTTCGCTCGGGAATCCGGCGCTGCGCAAGAACCTTCCCGACATCGCTTTTGGCAGCTTGCTGCACCTCGTTGAGGACAGCTTTGCGCAGGGGCACGTCGAGCGGCGCGATCCGCTTGCCGGAGAGCGCTGTCCCGTGGGCAAACAGGCCAAGCCCGGACGTGTCGTATCCTTCCACTCCTACGTTCATCAGGACCATCAGAAGCACGGCGACTACGACTCGCCAGACGCGTTGCTGCGGGGCTTGCTGGACCCCGGCGTGAACGTGGTTATCGTCGGCCAGACGCTGAAAGCGATGTACGAGGACAAAAAGGACTGGCCGCTCGTCAGGGACTACCTAGAATGCATCTTCGATCTTGACGATCCCTCAGCCAAGGCTGATGCTGGTGCGGGTTTTTCCCTGCAGTGAGCGTCATCGGCGGCTATTCCGGGATGCGGGCGGCCTTGGATGCAAGGCAGGAGGGGGTTCATACGAAATGCTGAAAGTGTGAAATCGCTCACACAGTAACGCGGCGCTCTTTGCTACCCTTGCTTCGTAAGTGCGTGGGCGCCTGAAAGGCTTGTCATGGAAGAAAAAGAGTCACTTGTTGAACGTAACCCTGCCTCGGAGGAGGCGCAGGTTCAGTCTTCCGAAGAAGGTGTCGCCCACTCTCGTCGGCGCCTGTTCCGTCAGGGGGCTGCGGTTGTCGCGGTAACGCTGGTGAGTCGGCCTGTTCTGGCGTGGCACTGCAAATCACCCTCGGCTTGGGGCTCCGAGCAGCTCAATCCGAACACCAGTCTGAAGACCAACGCCGGGCATGCGTCCTATGCTGACGAGACGTGGACCATTGATAACTGGGTCAACAACACATCGCGCAACAGCTTCGGACAACCTTGGGGAAAACTCAAGAGTAGTTACAGCAAGGTCTACGACAAGACAAACAAGACTGGCGGTCAGTTCGACTTTAGGAAGGTCACCGTTGGCAAGCTGTTCTCAACTGTTGGGGCGCTGACCAGGCCGAGCGGTATGAGCGACACTGACATTGTTGTTAATGTTCTGAATACTAAGGACTTCAGAAGTTACGTGATTGTTGCGCAGCTGAATTACCTGTTGCTGGCCCCTCTAGCGACACCTAACGACCTTGATCGTTGCGTAACACTGGTTGAACTAAAGGAAATGGCGACCGGTACCTATACGCCACCGAACATGCGGCACGTTGTCTGGGGCCAGGGCCAGATCATTGAGTACCTCAATAACAACTGGATTGTCGTCCCCTGATCGGATGGGGCGCGGGTTGTCAGGGCGTCATTGATCTTGATTCGATACGGGCTGTATAGCTCCTCTTTGGTGTTTCGCCATTTCGATGGCGGTGATTTGTCGGTGGTTTTTGATCCGCGTAGCGGCGACACACATTTGCTTGACGCTGTCTCTTTCGAGACTTGTCAGGTCCTTGTCAGCGGACCAGCGACAGTCGATCAAATCAAGCGCTCCATGCTTGTCGAATTCACCGCTGAAGACCCCGCGATGATATGTCAAGCAGTTGATGCGGCGATTGAGCGGCTGAGATATTCCGGTTTGCTTGGCAGCGTCAGCAATTGAACGTTTCCGGTCTTACACGAAGTGCCGTTGCTGATGCCTTGTCTGGGGGGGGGCTGTATATCGGCATCCTCCCGTTCACGGTTCGACTAGCCTCGAATGTCTCCGCGCTGGGCGACGATGTCCTTCGCCTGTACGGCGATTTTCCCCTTGTCGATTCAAACGGCTTTGCCGACTTCCATGTCGAGGTTTCGTACGAACGAGGATTCCGGCGCTGGTTCAAGCCACTCGTACGCTTTTATTTCGACGGGCGTCCCTCGTTCATTCCGCTACCGGTGCATCAGGCTTTTGCCATGCTCGAATGGGGAATCAACTGGTGTGTTGCGGCGCATGCCCACCAGTACCTGATCATCCATGCCGCAGTGATTGAACGTGACGGGCGTTCCATGATCCTGCCCGCGCCTCCCGGTTCAGGCAAGAGCACCCTGTGTGCGGCGCTGATCAACCGCGGCTGGCGCCTGCTGTCGGATGAACTGGCGCTCTATGATATGGACGCTGGCCTGGTCTATGGTATGGCGCGGCCGGTCAATCTGAAGAACCAGTCGATCGGCATCATCCGGGCGCACGCGCCTGAAGCGGTCATTACGGCTCCCGTGGCAGATACAACGAAGGGCACGGTCGCGTTGATGAAACCACCGCCGGAAAGCGTTCGCCGTGCGCGCGAGCCGGCGCGACCCGCCTGGATCGTTCTGCCGCGTTATCAGGCGGGCGCCGACGCATTGCTTGAACGCCACGAGAAAGCGCGGACCTTCATGTTGCTCGCTGAACAGTCGTTCAACTACAACGTTCACGGGCGGGCCGGATTCGATGGGATTGGCGATCTCGTCGAGCGTTGCGAATGCTATCAATTCACTTACAGCCGCCTTGACGATGCGGAACGTGTTCTGGGCGAGTTGGCCAAGGCGGGTTCCCTTGTCTGAAACCGAGCTCGTCGTCCGCGCCCTGCAGGAGTCTTGTCAGCCAGCTTCGCTGTCTTTGGCGGAATGGGATTTGCTGATCCGTCAGGGGCGTCGTGCCAATCTGCTGGGGCGCCTGGCCATCGGGCTTTCGCGTGCGAACACCTTGCTGGCAGTTCCGGCGCAGCCGAGAATGCACCTGATTTCCGCGGCGAAGATGGCCGAGCGGCAGAATCTGGCGATCCGCTGGGAGGTGTCTTGCATCGCCGAGGCGCTGGCGAGTGCTGGCGTCGATCTGATCCTGCTCAAGGGCGCGGCTTATGTCATGGCCGGATTGCCGACGGCCGAGGGGCGGACCTTCTCCGACGTCGATATCCTGGTGCCCAAGGAGCAGATCGAGGAGGCCGAGAGTGCCCTGATGATCCACGGCTGGCAGGGCGCGCATCACGATGCTTACGACCAGCGCTATTACCGGCAATGGATGCACGAAATTCCGCCGATGCTGCATGTGCGACGGGGCACAACGATCGACGTGCACCACACCATCCTGCCCGAAACCGCCCGCGTCAAAGTCAATACGGCGGCGCTGTTCGAAGATCCGCTGCCGGTCGCCGGTTTCAGCAATGTCCATGTGCTGCAACCCATCGACATGGTGCTGCACAGCGCCACCCATCTCTTTCACGAAGGGGAACTGGACAACGGGTTGCGCGACCTGTTCGACCTTGACTCCCTGTTCCGTCATTTCGGCGACGACGCAAGCTTCTGGGCCGGATTATTGTCGCGGGCAGAGGTCCTCGGGCTGCAGCGTCCGCTTTACTACGCGATCGTTTTCGCGAGGCAGATGCTTGATACGCCGGTTCCGCCCACCGTGATCGCAGCGCTGCCGGGCATTGCTCCCGGGCCGGCGGTACGCTGGCTCATGCACTTCTGCTACGCGCGCGCCCTGCGTCCGAACCATGCCAGCTGCCATGTACGTGGCGCCTGGCTGGCGAAGAAAGCGCTGTACATCCGTGCGCACTGGCTGCGCATGCCCTTCTTTCTGCTCGTCCGCCATCTCACGCACAAGGCGCTGCTGCGACCGCCGAAGGATGAACGTGCGCCGGCGCCGGAGCGCCAGGGGCTCTGATCGCTTCTTCTCAGCGCGTCTCGAGCAGGTTTTTGAGGTAATTGGCCGGAATTGCGTAGCTGATCCCGGATGGTGCGCTGAGCGCGGCTTCCTTGGTTCCCTTGATGAAAACCATGTTGATGACGCCGATGACGTCGCCTGTCTCGACCTCAAAGACCGGACTGCCGCTGTTGCCCGGGTAAGCCGTGGCATCCAGCTGGAAGATGTTGAAGCTGCCGCTCTTGATGCGGCGGATGACCTTTTCGTTGAGCTGCTGGGCGTTGCCGCCCGGCAGGACGATCGGCGTCACCGACGAGACCATGCCGCGGTGAGTGACCGGCGAGAAACCGAGCGCGCCGCCGATCGGAAAACCGGTAAAGCCGATCGCCTGACCTTCGCGCACCAGATCGGAATTACGCAGCTTGACTGCGGGCAGGGCTGCACCCTCAATTCGCAGCAGGGCGAGGTCGTGCTCGCGGTCACGCGTTTCGAGATACGCTCGCCGCACTTGCGGCTCGTTGCCGACGCGCGCCTGGATCACCAACGCCGGTCCGTCCGGATCGCCGCCTTCCGGGACAACATGTGCGTTGGTCGCGACGAGCTTGCCATCGCCGACGACGAATCCCGTACCGCGCAGAACGAATTGCGGACTGTCTGTTTTCTTGTAGGTGCCGACGACGACAATCGACGGCTTGACGCGTTCGATTGCTTCCAGCATGTCGGCGGTGGCGAGGGAGGGGAGCAGGAGCAGTCCCGCCATCACACCTGCCCGCTGAGCGCGCATCCTGATCACATCAAGCGCCGCGAGGATATCTTCGGCAGCTCCGGCGACGGGGCTGTGATTCCCGCATCAAACGGATGATCTTCGCGTTTGAATATTTCGCGGATGCGTTGCACGTAGCCCCGTGTTTCGGGGAAGGGCGGAATGCCGTGGAAGCGTTCTACCGTTCCCTCGCCGGCATTGTAGGCTGCGGCGACGAGTGCGACATCGCCCTGGAAGTAGGCTAGCAGCCAGCGCAGGTAGGACAGTCCGCCGCGGATGTTCTGTTCGGGGTCGAAGGGTTTGCGCACATTGAAGCGCTCTGCCGTTTCCGGAATCAGCTGCATCAGCCCCTGCGCATTCTTCGGCGAAACGGCGCCGGGGTTGAAGTTCGATTCGGCGCGGATGATCGCCATTGCCAGCCGCGGCTGCACCCCGTAGTCGGGCGCCAGCTTCAGGACGATGTCCATAAGCTTGCGTTGTTCGGGCGGCGCTGCGTCGACCAGATCGCTGCCCTCGCTGTCGAAAAGGCATGCAGGTGGCTTGCTCACCGGGTCTCCCACCTGACGCAACATGCGCTGCGACAGCTTGTCGCCCTGTTTTGCAGCCATCGTGAAGAAGTAGGCGGCTGTCGCATCGTCGCGGGCAATGCCGCGCCCGTTGGCGTACATCCAGCCGAGCTCGTACTGCGCTTCAAGATCGCCAAGCCGCGCCGCTTCGCAATACAGTTGTACGGCTTTCGCCGGGTCACGGCTGACGCCATTGCCGCGCTCGAAGTCACGGGCTTCAAGGCGTAGCGCCGACGCGCGCAGGCTGCTGTCCGGCCCGGCGAATGCGGGTTCGGCGCAGGCAGCCATAACGAGCAGGGTGGCAAAGGCCCGGCGCGCGAGCTGCGAAGAGCTTTGCCTTGCAGAGTGCATCGCTGCGCCTACAGTCGCCAGAGATCGACACCCGCAGCCGCAAAAGCCGACGGGTCGAGTGCGCTTTTCACATCGATGACGACGCCCGGTTTTTCAAGTTTGGCGAGAAACTCTGCTGTCGGGCGCGACTTGAATTCACGATGATTGACGGCGGCAACGATGGCGGCGGCCTTCGGCAGCGCGTCCCACGCGACCAGATCGACGCCGTATTCGTGCCGCGCTTCAGCGGCGTCGGCGACCGGGTCGTGGACGACGACCTTCGCCCCATACGATTCGAGTTCGCGGATGACGTCGATCACGCGCGAGTTGCGTAGGTCCGGGCAGTCTTCCTTGAAGGTCAGGCCAAGAACGATGATCGGGGCATCCTTGATCGGGTGGCCGTTGCGCACCAGATGCTTGATCGTCTGCTCGGCGATGAACTTGCCCATGCCGTCGTTGATGCGCCGGCCGGCGAGGATCACTTCGGGGTGATAGCCGAGTTTTTGCGCCTTGTGCGTCAGGTAGTACGGATCGACGCCGATGCAATGACCACCGACCAGACCGGGACGGAAGGGCAGGAAATTCCACTTCGTACCAGCTGCCTGCAGCACTTCCAGCGTGTCGATGCCGATCTTGTCGAAGATGATCGCCAGTTCGTTCATCAGCGCGATGTTGAGGTCGCGCTGGGTGTTTTCGATCACCTTGGCAGCTTCGGCGACCTTGATGCTTGACGCCGGGAAAACGCCGGCGGTGATGATCGCACCATAGATTTCCTCGACCTTGGCCAGCGTTTCCGGCGTGTCACCGGAGACCACCTTGATGATCTTGGTGACCGTACGTTCCTTGTCGCCGGGATTGATGCGTTCCGGCGAGTAGCCGATGAAGAAGTCCTTCTTCCAGGTTTTTCCCGACTCGCGCTCGATGATCGGAATGCAGACTTCCTCGGTTGCGCCCGGATAGACCGTTGATTCGAAGACGACGATGGCGCCTTGCTTCAGGTTCTGCCCGACACAGGTCGACGAGCCGACGAGCGGGCTGAAGTCGGGTTGGTGCGCGTCGTCGACCGGCGTTGGCACGGCGACGACGATGAAGTCGGCGTCGCGCAGTGCTGCCGGATCGGTGCCGACTTCGAGCAGCCTTGCCGCCTGCAGTTCTTCGCTGCTGACTTCACCGGTCGGGTCGACGTGGCGCTTGTAGGCTTCAATCTTGGCTGCCGAAAGATCGAAACCGATGGTGCGGTATTTCTTGCCGAACTCAACGGCCAGTGGCAAACCCACGTAGCCGAGGCCGACGACTGCAATTGTTGTCATTATTTTCCCGGTGAGAATTAGTGAAAGTCAAAAACGATGATTGCGAAACCGGTGTATTGCCAACGGCCTCAGAGACCTTGCTGGAGTTTGGTGACTTCAGTCTGATTGGCAAACTTGTCGCCGAGCTTTGCCAAGGCATCGAGTTCCTTGCGCGCTTCGTCTTTCTTGCCGGCGCCGATCAGCACCCGCGCCAGATTCAACTGGATGTTCGCGGCCTGTGGTGCAATTGTCAGCGCCTTGCGCAGCAGTTCGATGGCTTTCGCCGATTCACCCTTTTCCGCGAGCAAGACGGCAAGGGTATCCATGAAAGCGGGCTGGTTTGGCGCCAGCTGATTCGACCTCTCGGCGTATTCAAGCGCCTTGGCCGACTTCAGCTTTCCGGACACCCAGGCGAGATTATTGAGTACCAGCGGATTGTTCGGCTGGATGTCCAGCGCCGCACGATAGCGTTGCGCCGCTTGCGCGTATTCCTCTCGGCCGTTGGCGATATCGCCCTGGTGCATGTGCAGGGCAATGTCTTTCGGGTGCTCACGGTGCCAGCCTGCGGCCATTTTTTCCGCTTCGGCAGCATTGCCCGAGGCAAGCAGTACCGAGTACAGCTTGACGGCAAGTTCGGGGGCGGCCGCCAGCTTCAGTGCGTTGCGGTAGGCTGAGTTTGCTTCGTTCCATTCCTTGGCGGCGGCGTGGACGTCGCCTTCAAAGGCAAAACCGCTGGCTTCCTTCGGTCGCTGCTTCTGGATTTCACGAGCCATGGCGAGGGCATCGGCCGGCTTATTGCTATCAAGGGCCAACAGGATCAGTCCGCGTTGTGCCTCGATCAGGTCAGGCTTGATTTCCAGCGCCTTCTTCAGGCTCTTCGCCGCTTCGTCCTTGTTCTTGTTGGCCAGGTGAATTTCGGCGACGCGCAGCTGTGGCAGAGGCGATCCGGGTTGCAGTGCCGCCAGTTTGCCGAAGGTGACCAAGGACTGGTTGCTGTCACCGGCCAATTGTTGGGTGCGGCCAAGAGCGTCGAGGATTTCGGGCTTGTCGGGGATCGCAGCAATGGCATCGTTGGCAGCCGCCAGTGCTTTCTTGTTGTCCTTGGTGTTGATGTGGTACTGGATCAGCGCCAGCCGCGGCCCTGATTCACCCGGGTTGGCGGCGATCGCCTTGCCGATCAGGCCGGCAACTTCATCCGGTGTGCCGCCATTGGCTGCGCGCAGTTCTGCGAGTGCCAGCAGCGCCTGAGCATTTTTCGGGTCGGCGGCAAGTACGGAATCGAAACGCTTGCGCGCGTCATCCGGTTTCTTGTCGGCAAGGTCGAGAGCGGCCAGGCTTGCCGCCGCCGGAAAGAAGGCGTGGTTGATCGCGAGCGCCTTTTCAAAGCTCTGGCGTGCGGCCGGAACGTCTTTCTTGGCGAGCAGGGTACGTCCGCGCAGGTTGAAGGTCGCGGGGTTGTCAGGCTGTTTCTTGTCGAGGGCGTCGATGGCGCGCAGAGCCTTGTCCAGCTGATTGTTGCGCAGATAGGCCGCGATCAGCGCGAGATCAGCGGTCGTTCCTTTGTCGTTCGAAGAAATCTGCTCGAGTTCGGCGTAGGCGCCGGTGGTGTTGCCCTGCGCAAGGTGTGCCAGCGCCAGTGCCGTCTTTTTACCTGAATCGTTCGGTTCGAGTTTGCTCGCCTTGCTCAGGTATTCCGCGGCTTTGTTGGCGTCACCGCTTTGCAGATAAGCCTCGCCGGCGAGCGCCAGCAATGCGGCATCCTTGTCCACCTGATTGAGTACCGGTTGCAAGGCCGCGATCGCCTTGCTCGGCTGACCCGTGCGTAAATGGTTTGAAACAAGAAGTCGGCGTGCCAACGGCAATTGCGGTGCGGCTTGCAGCGCGCGGTTCAGGTAGGTTTCAGCTTGCGCGTAGGAGCGCAGCTGGAATTCGGCTGCGCCGGCGAGTTGCAGGACATTCGGGTTGTTGGGAGAGAATTTCAGCAATTGCTGCGCCAGTTCGCGCGTTGCCTTGTAATCCTTGCGCTGATAGGCGGCTTGCGCGTCGAGATAGATCGTCTGCGGATTTTGCGGCGCGATTTTCTTCAGCGCCTCGATGGCCTTGCCGGCTTCGTCAAACTTCTGTTGCTGGAAGAGGCTGGAGATGAGCGCGGAGTGGGCGGCCAGGAAATCCGGTCTGGTCTCGATCGCCTTGCGGAAGAAAAGCAGGCTCGCTTCAGTCTCGCCCTTGGCCGCCAGCAGGGCACCCTTGAGCAGCAGCGCGTCTTCATTCTTTGCGTCTTCGGCGAGCACGCTTTCGACGATGGCTTGCGCTTCATCGAGGTTCTGGGCAGAGGCCTTGTTGCGCGCATCGAGCAGTTTGGCTGGCGCGTAATCCGGCTGCGCCGCCAGCGCCGCAGCCAGTGCCTTCGCTGCCGCTTCTTTGTCGCCCTGAACAGCGTAGGCGATGCTCAGCGTCGTTTTCAGATTCGCTTGCGCTTCCCCGGCAGTCAGTTCGGCCTTGGCGAATTCGTCGGTGACTTTCTTCGGCTGTCCGGTGGATAGAACTGTTCTGGCGAGCAGCGGCAGCGTCTGCTCATTGGCGTAGCGAAGATCAAAGGCTTTGCGCAGTTCGACTTCGGCACCGCTGACATCGCCGCTGTCGAGCAGCGCCTTGCCCAGCAAAAAGCGGGCTTCGCCGAGATTCGGATCCTTTTGCAACGCGTTCTTCAGCTGGATGATCGCTGCCTTATTGTCGTGTTTGGCGATGAAGTCCTTGCCCGAAGCGATCAGGGTTTGCGGATTGTCATCGTTGCAGCCGCCGAGCAAGCCGGAGAGCAGAACGGCGGAAATCGCCACCGCCAGTGTGGAGTTGCGCATTTTCATGAACGTTGTCTTTCGCAGATGAAGTTCTATTTCAAACCGAGGCGGTGCATGAGGTCGTACAGGGTCGGTCGGCTGATGCCGAGAATCTCGGCGGCGCGCACCAGATTGCCATCCGTGCGCCCCAGTGCTTTTTGCACTGCCTGACGTTCAGCGTCCTCGCGGATGCGGCGCAGATCAATGAAATCCTCGTCGCTCTCGGTCACCGATTCGAGGCTGACATCTTCCGCCGTGATTTGCATGCCGTCGGCCATGATTACCGCCCGCTTGATGCAGTTCTCTAGTTCGCGGACATTGCCCGGCCAGCTATGCGCTTCAACAGCGCGGATCGCATCTTCAGTCAATGTCATGCTACCGCGATTTTGCTCGGCCGAAAAACGGCGGACAAATGCGTGCGCCAGCAGGGCGGCGTCTCCCTTGCGTTCGCGCAATGCGGGGATGTTGACGACGATTTCGGCGAGGCGATAGAAAAGGTCTTCACGGAAGCGTCCTTCCCTGATCAGCGATTTCAGATCCTGGTGGGTCGCGCAGACGATGCGTACGTCCACCGGAATTTCCTGGCGGCCACCGACGCGCTCAACGACGCGTTCCTGCAGGAAGCGGAGCAGCTTTGCCTGCAGCGGATGCGGCAGGTCGCCGATTTCGTCGAGCATCAGCGTGCCGCCATTGGCACTTTCGATTTTCCCTGGCGTGGTCTTGGCGGCGCCTGTAAACGCCCCCTTCTCGTAGCCGAACAGTTCGCTCTCAAGCAGATGCTCGGGAATGGCGGCGCAGTTGATGGCAACAAATCGCCCGTTTTTTCGCGGCGAGGCTTCGTGCAAGCCACGCGCCAGCACTTCCTTGCCCGTTCCACTTTCGCCGAGCAGGAGCACGGTGACGTTGCTGCTGGCCATTTTCTCGATGTTGCGGCAAACGCGCAGCAGCCCGGCATCGCCGGTAATCAGTCCGGCAAGAGCCGGCGGATGTTGCGCCGCTTGCAGGCGGCGGTTCTCCTGTTGCAGATCATGCAGGCGAAAGGCGCGCTCGATGGTCAGTGCCAGCAGTTCGGGCTCGAATGGTTTGGCAAAGAAGTCATAGGCGCCAAGCCCGATTGCGCGCAAGGCGTTGCTCCGGTCGTTCTGTCCGGTAAGGACGATGATCTTGGTATCGGGGGCCGCTGCCAGTGTCTGTTCGAGCAGACGAAATCCCTCGGATACCGAATCGGCCGCGGGCGGCAAACCAAGATCCATGGTGACGACGGCCGGGCAGTAGCGATGAATCTGCGCCAGCGCACTTTCCCGGTCGCCCGCCGTTAGCGTATCGAACTGATCAAGCGACCAGCGCATCTGCTTCTGCAATGCCGGGTCATCCTCGACGATGAGCAGCGGCCGGTTTTTTTCCGTGCTCACGCTGCCTCCTTCTCGCCGAGATCCGACGCTGTACGCAATTCAAACAGCGGCAGCATCAAGGTGATACGCGTTCCTTCGCCCACCTGACTGTCAACGTGCATTTCCCCACCCAATTCACGTATGTACTGAGAGCTTTCGTAGGCACCGATGCCCATGCCTGCCTGCTTGGTGCTCTGAAACGGTTTGAAGAGTCGCTCACGGATGAATTCGGGGCTCATCCCGTGGCCGCTGTCACCGATTTCGAGTGCGGCACGATCCCCCTTTTTTTTCAGCGATATCCAGACCTTGCCGCTATTGTCGGTCGCATCCAGCGCATTCTGCACGAGATGCCCGATCACCCGCTCGAGGCGGTTTTCATGGCCCCGCGTCGCCAGGCGGTCCTGAATCACCAGTTCGACAGGTCGCCCCTGGTCCATTTTCTCTTTCTGGATGCGCTGGATGAGCTCCGGCAAGCTGACACCGCAGGCGGTACCGGGCGGTGTCGCCCCTTCGCGCAATTGCATCATCAGTTGCCGCATGCGCTCAACCGAATGTCCGACGGTCATCAGCATGTCTTCCTGGAACTCGGGATTGTCGCGGTGCCTCTCGGCGTTGCGCAGCATCAGTGCCAACTGGGTCACGATGTTCTTCAGGTCGTGTACGACGAAAGCCGACATCTTGTTGAAGGCGTCGAACTTGCGTGCCTCAAGCAGGGCCTCGGTGGCCTGCATCCTCGCCAGAAAGCCGGCCGCTTGGCAGCCGGCCGTACGTAGCAGATCATTGACTTCCCAATTAACGTCGATCGTCGTACGCGAACTGGCGAGAATGACGAAGCCGATCATCTCGTTGCCGACCATCAACGGTACCACCAGCCAGGCGTTTGCCATGTGCGAGAGCCAATCCGGAATCTCCAGTTCACGGTAACGGCTCGGATGGCAGCGGTACTCCTCAAGATTGATGATCCAGCCGCTGTCGAGCAGGAAGCGCGTCAAGGAGCTGTTGGCGGCCTCGTTACTTGAACATTCCGGAACATTCCAGCGCGCGTTCTGGCGATAGGATTCATTGCTTGCATCACGTAGCCAGAGCGTACCGGCGGGGCTTTCGACCATGTTGGCCAGGCCGCGAATGACTTGCTGCCCCATTCCCTGAGGCGAATCCTCGGCCGACAGGGTGTGCGTGAAGCGCAGCCATTCTTCGCGATAATCGTATCGATAGCTGAACAGGTGTTTGCCGACCAGCACACGCAGCTTCGCGCGCATTGCGCCGGACACACCGAGAACACCCAGGCCGAGAATGGCGGCACAGACGAGTCCCAATTGCAGCGCGCGTCCCCAGTCGCCGCCGAAATAACGGACGTAGTAACCGATGCCGGCCATGAACAGCAGATACAAGCCGGCAATCAGCAGCGTTACCGAGTGAAAGGCGGCTTTTTGCGAAAGCCGGATTTTCGATGTCCAGTTACGGCTGCGCAGCGTCGCCAGAACGAGCAGCGGCGTTGTCAGTGCGTGGATGAAGCCGCGCACGACCAGTGCATCGCCATCAATCCTGCTGAACATCAGCGCGTCGGAAAACAGATAGATATCGAAGATGAACTGGCCGGCCAGCCCAAGGCACAAGGGCTTGACGTTCCAGAGCGAGTCGTCGGCGACGGCACGGAACAGTTGCTCAATGAGCACAAGCGCCAGAACCGGCATGGCCAGACTGTGAAACAGGCTTAACCGCAGCCACTGTTCGGGAATCAGCCAGCCGAACGCGAGAGAAAGCTGCAGCGCGATGCCTGCGAGGATCATTGCCACGCAGGCAGCGACCATCCCGCCGCGAACTGTGATGGCTTTTCTTGCTTGCGCCTGGGTGGGCGGAATCAGCAGAAAGATAAGGAAGGCATACCAGGCACCGTGTCGGCAGATGTCGGCAAGCGATGCGAGAACAGCTGCCGAAGCGCTTTCGCTGGAGAGAGCAAAGGCAGTCAGGGCGGCCCACAAGGCCGACAGGGCAACGGCCAGCAGCATGGTTTTTGATCTTTTGCCGGAACGCCATTCATCGCCCAGCGACAAAAGATAGGTCGACAGCAGCGCATAAGCGCCGGCGGCAAGTCCCGAACTCCAGACAATCAGCGAAGCCGATTCAGTATTCATGCACTATCGTTAAGCGTTACAGCAGGAGCTGTGGAGGGGCAGGTTCTATTGTATAGTCACGAATGGTCGTCACGCCCGGAATGCTCAGGTCATGAAGAGGCTCAGGCTGGTGCCGACGGAGGCAACGCCGGGAATGCTTGAAGCTGGGGGTAGTGCTGGCGCACGCGAGCAGATGAAAACCGGTTCAATGAATACCAATGTTATTTACCGCGCGATGCTTGCTGCTGCGCCAGAGCCGCCGCGGCAGAAGCCGGTGGCGTATCTGAAAAAAAACGAGGCGATGGGGCTGATCAAGGTCGATATGTACCCCTACTTCGATGCCTGGATGGCGCCGTCGAGTGCCTGGAGCGTCAGTCCTCTCTACCTGCATCCGGCCGAAGACGAGCTCCTGCGTCTGCGCGAACAGCGCGACAGCTTGCTGGCGGCCTTGCGCGATTGCTCTTCTCTGGTCGAGGGCAACGGGGCAGGCCGCGCCAACGAGCTTGCGCTGGAGAAGGCGCGCGCCGCCATCGCTAAAGCGCTCTCGGGGCAGCATCGCTGAACCCCGCCCTCAGTGGGCGCCCTTGCCGGTGAGGACGACGCCAACCGTTTCAAAGAGTACGACCATGTCGAGAAACAAGGAATTGTTCTTGATGTAGTAAAGGTCGTATTGAAGCTTATTGGCTGAATCTTCAACGGTGGCACCATAGTGATAGCGTACTTGCGCCCAGCCGCTCACTCCCGGCTTGACACTGTGCCGGACGGCGTAAAAGGGAATTTCCTTGGTCAGCTGATCGACAAAGTAAGGGCGCTCGGGACGTGGTCCGACAAGGCTCATGTCCCCCTTCAGCACACTGAACAGTTGCGGCAATTCGTCGATGCGCAACTTGCGGATGATCCTGCCGACACGGGTCACGCGATCGTCCTGTGCCGCCGCCCACACCGGTTTGCCGTCCTTTTCGGCGTCGCGACGCATGCTGCGGAACTTGATGACCTTGAACAGTCGTCCATTGAGCCCCACGCGTTCCTGCCGATAAAGCAGAGGGAAGCCGTTTTCAGCAGCGATGAACGCAGCGGTTACCGCCATGATCGGCAGCGCGAGCACGATGAGCAAGGACGCAAAAAACAGATCGAACAGTCGCTTCAGCGCTGTTCGTACCCGGCCCTGGCGGAAACCGTCACCAAAGATCAGCCAGCCTGCGTAAAGCGAGTCAAGACGAATCTGGCCGAGCGTCTGTTCGAAATGGCTCGCCAGATCAAGAACGCGAATTCCCTGGAGCTTGCAGTCGAGCAGTTCGCGTAGCGGCATTGCACCGCCGCGGCGCTCGGAAATGGCGACGACGATCTCGTCGGCCCTGAGCGTCCGCGCGGTATCTGCGAGCGATTGCTGGCTGGCAATGACCATGTTCCTCGGAACACTGACCTGCTCTTCGTTCGGGCAGGGAAAAAAGCCGAGAATCATCGCCGAGGGATCGGATTTTTCAAGGGCTTGCTGAACCTGCAAGGCCGCGGCGCCGGTGCCGAACACGAGAATGCGGCGTGTCAGGATCCCCGATACCGCTGTGTGATTGGAACCGACGCGGGCAACGAGCATGCCGAAAACCGCAGACAAGGCTGACAACTGCATGAAGTCCTTGTCGACACCGGTCATCGGCATGATTGCATAGATGCCGTATGCGAGCGGGATCGCCAGATAGATGGAGACGACGGCGAGAGCCGAACTTTGCAGGATGCTGCGCTTGATATAGCGCTGATAGAAGCCGAGTAGGGAATTGACGACCAGCATGGCGACGCCAAGCAAGGCGCTGAATACGAGTATCTGCTGGCGGTCCGCCGGAAACGTGTTGCCGATCCAGAGCACGGCAACCAGCAGGCCAATGGTGACGAAGGAGAAGTCGAAAAGCATTTGCGCCAGCGAACGCCAGCGTAACCAGTGATTGAATAGTCGGACCACGTCAAACCCCTGCTTTGAACCTTCTGATCTTCAGATCTTCGCAAAAAGACCACCGGCAAGCGTGTGCTTTTCAACTACGACTCATGCGGCAGAATGCTATGAGCAAGTCGAAGCGAGTGACAGGAACTAATTCACATATGCTTGCCATCTGTCATTGGCTGTTTCTGGTGCTGACCGTCGGCGCGTCGGATTGTACGCATTCGTACGGTTGAAAGCTCTAGCATAAAGGCTAGGGCGCCTTCGGAACGGGAACGTTCGCAGCGCTTTCCTTGCTAAGATTTGCCGCGGGAAGCAACGTCCCGGCTTGCTTTTGCCGCCCGCGAAAGATGAGACAATGTTCCCAACCCCATGTCCCGCGCGACATTAAGGATGTTCGATGGCCCGTAGTTTTTTGCACGCCTCGCGAAAGATCTGGCACCAGAGTGTGCGCAAGCTGTTGTCGGCTTTGCCGCGCGAGCAGCGTTTCGCCATCTATCGCAATCTGGTCGATTGCGACCCGACGCCCAGCGACCGGCTGACGCTGAACATCGCCGAGACCCGCGAAGAGCTTGAGGCATGCTTCGCCTTGCTGCACGACGCCTATGTCGACAGCGGCTTCATGAAGCCCGACCCGTCCGGCATGCGTGTCACCATCTACCATGCCCTGCCGACGACAACGACGCTGTGCGCCAAGTGGGATGGCGAGGTCGTGGGAACCATATCGTTGATCCGCGAAAGCGCTTTTGGTTTCCCGCTGCAGAAGATCTTCGATCTGAGTGGTGTGCGGCAGAAGGAGGGGAATCTCACCGAGGTGTCCGCGCTGGCAGTGCATCCGCGTTTCCGCAAGACCGGCGGGGCGATCCTCTTCCCGTTAATGAAATTCATGTACGAGTACGCAACGCAGTACTTCGATACGCGACATCTGCTGATTGCCGTCAATCCGAACCGCATCGAGATGTACGAATCGCTGTTGTTTTTCGAGCGACTCGCGGCCAATGTCGTCGAAAACTACGATTTTGCCAACGGCGCCCCTGCCGTCGGCGCGACGCTCGATCTGAACGGGGTGTCGTCGCTGCTGCACCGCGCCTATGCGTCAAAGCCACCGAGAAAGAACCTCTTCCGCTATTTCATCGAGATCAGGCTGCCGAACGTGAAGTTGCCGAATCGGCCCTACTTCACGACGAACGATCCGGTCTTGACGCCGGACTTGCTGAACCACTTCTTCAACGTGCGTACCCAAGGCTTTGCCAACCTTGACCCACGCAAGAAGGTGCTGCTGCACTCGATTTACGACTTGCCAAGCTATCGGGATGTTCTCCCTGAATTACCACCGCAGGGCAGCGGCATCCAGTTGCGGCAACACCAGCGTTTCTCAGTGAAATGCCCAGGCAGACTGGTTGTCGATCGGGAGGGAGACGGCGAGTTTACGGTTCAGGTCATCGAGGTTTCCGAGTACGGCTTTCAGGCTTATTCGAAGGACGAACTGCCGATCAATGTCTGGAGTTCTGCCTGCGTACAACTTGGCAAGAGCGACACCTCGGTGATCAAGGCCATGGCCGTTCGTGCCAAAGCCAACGGCTTTGACGGGTTCTACGGTTTTCGCGTCGGCGAACCCGATCAGAACTGGCGGAACTTTGTCAATGCCTTGCAACAGGGATGCACCCATGGCGATCTGGAGCATCCGGCGCTAAGGTGCTCTTGACTGAGCTCGCCCACTTCTTTACGTGCTTGCCGGCATTGGCCCAAATGCAATGCCGAGCCTGTTGGCGCGTTTTCGGGGCATTCTGAAGAGGCATTCCTGATGGCGAAGAGGCAGGGCAGGGAAATCAACCTCGTGTATCGCCCATATAGCGGCTTGGCAAAGGATGCCGAGGTGATCCGGGAGGCGCTTGAGGGATCGGGATTCTCCTTGCTCGACAGGCATGCGGCTGGCTACACGTATCCCGAGCGCTTGCGTCGCTGCTTGCTGCGGCTTTCCGGTGGCAGAGTTCGACCGCGCTACGCATTGAACATCTTCCTCGAAGAGGTTTTTCCGGAATGGTTGCCGCACGCGCGCGCCAATATCCTCATCCCCAACCAGGAATGGTGCCGCCCGACAACTTACCGCCAGCTTACGGCAATGGATGCCATTCTCTGCAAGACACGCTATGCCGAGGAGGTCTTCTCTCGCCTTTTGCCTGGCAAGGTCCGTTTTGTCGGCTTCTCGAGTTCCGACCGCCACGATGCCAGTGTGCAGAAGGACTTTTCACGTTTCTTCCATTCGGCAGGGCGAAGCAAGCAAAAAGGGACGGCCACCTTGCTGAATGTGTGGGCGCGCCGGCCTGATTGGCCGGCGCTGACGGTCGTCGCTCAGGACGAAGAGTTGGTGCTCGGTATCAGCGCCCCCAACATCCACAGGCTGAACTATCTCGACGACACTGAACTGCAAAAGATGCAGAACTCCTATGGCATACATCTATGCCCGTCGGAAGCGGAGGGTTTTGGCCATTCCATTGTCGAAGCGATGGGCTGTGCGGCAATGGTTCTGACGACCGATGCTCCCCCCATGAATGAACTGGTTACCGCTGAGCGTGGCCGGCTTGTGCCGTTCGCCGGTCGCAAACCGCAGATGCTCGGCTTCAATTACTACGTCGATGAACTCGCGCTTGAGGCGGCGATCGACGCGATAATTCATCTGCAGAACGTGGAGAAAGTCCAGGTCGGAGTGCGGGCTCGGGCGTGGTTTTCGGCAACGAAGGCAGAGTTTTCTCAGAGCTTTTTGGCGGAAATTGAAGAAGTTCTCAACCAAGATCAGCAGTCGGGTTGATGGGGGCCGCTTGCTTTTTTTGATAGATTGTTTGACAAACCACCCACTGATTCTTCGTTGCTCTGCTCGGGATTAGAGACCGTCGAATTTTACTTGGTTGAGGTTTTGGCGATCAGATCACCTACTTCTGTGACCAACGGTGAGTCTTTTGCAAGTAGAGCCGCAACGCGTTGTTGATCTTCCTCCAAGCAAGCGCCAACGTTGTTGCCGCGTATGTTCACCCCCAAAATTTCTTCTGATCCACCCGCTTGTGATTCACTACCATGCCGGCCTGCCGCAGCTTCAAATAGATCATCCCGGCCCCGTAGCGCCGATGACGTTGGGCGAGCACGACGATCTTCTCCTTCAAAGCAGTATTGCGATCCATCGCCGGCTGGTAACGGGATGAACTCGGACTCATGCCGACGCGACGTCCCCCCCGAATTGAGTAGCGCGTGACTTTAGAGTCCAATCCACGACGACAAGGAGATTGGACATGAAGAAGCGCTTTACCGAAGAACA
>NZ_JACIGE010000010.1 GCF_014197755.1 Rhodocyclus tenuis
CAGACGCCAGCGGCGTTCAAGAATGCCTGTTTATCAACCACCCAACCGGAGGCCGTTCTCCAGGAATAAGTGGTCCGGAGAATTCAGGCAGGTCAGCGACGCTGGTGCTTTTCATTCGGGCGAAGTTGGCGGTGCCAGCGGCGACGAGATAACGCCCATCTTGGCTGCGCTCATGGAATCGCTGGCGCGCCCACGAGGGTGAAACCGCAACGCTTTGACGGTGCTTCGTCATTTGTGCTGAATGACGCAGGACGACCCAAAGCCGCCCTACACGTTGTGAAAGCGGACGTAGGAAATGTTTCGTATAAGGCGTCCACGCAAACTGGGTCTGCCGCGAGTAAACCCTCACGACTCAAACTAGTTGGCCTCCGTGATATTCGGAGAGACTCAAGTGTTTATTTCTCCTTGGCTGGAATCAGAACCTGGTCGACAAACATTCGGGTTGTTGAACCAGCTGCTTCAGCATAGCCAGGACAAACATATGCCGTCAGCCACGGAGTCGGGTTGACGGGACTGGGGGCACCTGGGCTCCAGGCATAGCGCAGCATCTCGCCCAGCACTTCGCCGGTCTGGAGGTCGAGCACCTTGACCGTGCTGCTGGCCAGGCCAAGGCGACGCTCCTCGGGAATGACGTGGTCTTCGAAGGTGACGCCGTAGCGCGGAACGGCGTCTGGGGCGAGGACTTTGTTGAGAGTCCAGCGATAAACGTTCAAGTCGTAGCTAGGGTCTTTGCTGATTGCGAGCCGCACGTTGTAGGCCGAGGTGTCTTGTTTGCCAACGATTTTTTCAGAACCGGTATAGCGATACCGCTGGCCGTCCTTGGCGTCTAGCACTTCAACCCAGCGGTAGCCGGGACGCTCTTTGGGATCAGGCTTTGCACTTGTGTTGATATACCCCCGATTCATCTGGGTGATAGGGCGCGGCGTTCCGTCTGACCTAAAGGCTTCTTCGTAGCCGAGGAAGCTCGTAATGTAATAATCGGCAGTTCCCTCCCTCGCAAACGCCGCTCCCGGCCACATCCAGTCGGACTCCTCGCGTTGGCTGTGGCGCGGACGGATTTTGAGCAGCAACAAGCCCTCCACGCCGGGAACGGTCTTGTAGATCTTTTCTCCGGCAACGCTCTTGCACTTTTCGTCAAACAGCGCCTTGCCTTCCGTCATGCGCAGCTTGGTCGCTTCACGCGCCGGATTGTCGGCAAGCGCCGTGCAGCCACTGATGAGCAGGACGCACAGCGCGTGGGCGAACAGCGGGATGGTCTTGCGGGCGGGTTTCATGCTTGCCCCTCTGATATTCATTGCGCCGCGTTGGAAATGGTCATTGTTCCTTGTCCGCCACCACTTCAAGCTTGGTCGCGTGGTGCTGGCGCTCGAAGCTGAACACCTCATCGACGCGCAATCCCTGCGGTAGCTGCTCCGTCATACACAGCTGCGTGATATCGCCATTGAGAGTGTTGATCGTTCGGGCAAAGAATCAGTTTTCGATTGAATCAGGTTCAATGCCGCCAGATCGAAGAGCGGACTTTTCAGCCGCATGCGTAGACGGGGCATTCGAAATGCTGATGTTTACGTGAATCAACTGCTGAACGGCTGGCGGCGACCCAATCAGGGCTGTCGCCGTCTTAAATAAGCGGTCGTTCAACGTGGATGTGACCGGCGCTGCGCGGCTTTATCGCGCAGCGTCCGGGTGACCGCAGGGTTGGGCTGATAGCGTAAGTTACTCACCACAGGTCACGCCACGGGTCACGAGGGTCTATTCGCATCGAGTCAAGCGGCTTCGGGCATTTAAAGTTGTTCTTGGCGGCATCAGGAAAGCGTTCAGTCAGTTCCGCTCTACGTTCTGGAGTATATGGACGATTTAGAAAGTATGCGGCAGTCGTGAATCTTCTCGAGAACTCGTCTGCCCGTTCTTGGTCTACTGCCCCTCCAATACCGAATTTTGCCCAAACTTCGGCGGCACAGTGTCGTATTTCCGGCCTTAACTCGGAACGCTCCGAAAAATTTTTGGGTTCAAGATCTGATATGTCAAACAATACTCGTCTAGCCGTCTCCAAATCTTGTTTCCCATTGCAACCGAGTCGGTAATACCAATAAAGCTTGGTGTGCAAGTGACTGCTTGGTTTTATTTCAGAGCCAACTGGCTGGCGCCCCATATTCGGATTTCCATCAGCTCGAACTTTTCTCCAGTCACCATGTGAGTCCTTGGCCGACTCCAAGTCAATGCCTAGTTTTGAGCAGCTTCTCGTTAAATTTGCATTTAATAGCCACTGAATCCGACGCTGAAGCATTTCAATTTGAGATCGCCACAGTGAGTCGTCCAACGCTGAGTTTATATTCTTCCCATTTGCATCAATGTGCTCACTAAGCCTTCGTAACTCAATATTCAACCGCGTATAATTTTCATCGCTTAGGGCTTCTGATGGGAAATCATTCCCTACTGCCTTTGTTAGCTCGTGCACAAATAATTGTGTCGTCGTCCTTATAGGGAGAGTTTCACTAGCTGCTTCGGAGAGAAGCTTGTATGCGAAGCTTGATGCGATAGCGCCCACCGGAAAACTGAACATCAGTAAACAAGAAAGTGCAACACAGGCTTTCGATAAGAGAATTCTCACCATCACCGTCCTTTGTAGGCCCAACTTAAATTTCTGGAGACAATTTTGACGTTTTACTTCGGCTCCCATCCCCCTAACTTCAGACTGTGATATCGCCGGAAACCAGCATGGTTAGTAGCTTTTGGAGGCTTGGGCGTGGAGATCATGGCTACTAAAAGACATGAAAAGCGGCTGTCAGCACAAAAGCATAAACGCGTCTTTGATTGTCCGCTACGGGGAAGTACTGCCGATGTCAGCTCTTGGCCGTAAGCAGCCTGTCGTCGCTCTCATTTTAGGTATCGCTACATTGAACGCGGTAACGCGCTGAGCATAGCTCATGCGCATTTTCCCGCCAAGCCGACTGGCGAAAAGCGACTTTGTATTTTGCCGAGGAGATGCAAAGCCGCTTGGCGGCGCCCCTTGCTAAATCGCCCCGTCCGCCACCAGCCGCCCCTCGCACTCGCTCATGATCGACTCCCCAACTTCCGACACGTAGTTCGGATCAAGCGCCTCCATCAGTTCATGCGCGGTGTACAGTCCCGCCTCACGCGACAGCGAGCCGGCGATCTCGCGTGCCAGATCGTCGCTGACGGCGGATAGCTGCCGGCGCTCGGCCAGCGGCAGGCTGCGCTGCGAGCGGCTTAACCAGTCGGCGGCGAGGCTGGCGCCTTGCGCTTCGTTCAGCCACTGGCCGTGTTCGTAGTAGGCTGTCAGTCGTTCGGCGACGAGCGCGAAGCACAGCGCGATGCGCGTGCCGCGGTCGGCCGGGGCGGCGGAGGCCGTTTTTTCAATCATTGTGCGAGTTCCCTGTCGTAGCTGTTTCTTGCCTGTTTCGTGCCTGCCTGGTGCGGGGGCAGGGGATTCGTCATTGCCGGATGTTGCAGCTGCCATGCTCGAAATCGAAGCCATTTCCCGCCAGTTCAACGGCCGCAGCGTGCTGCGCGAGGTGTCGCTGCGCCTGCAGCCGGGCGAATACGTTGCCATTGTCGGCGAGTCCGGCGTCGGCAAGTCAACCCTGCTCAACCTGATCGCCGGGCTCGACCGCCCCGACGGCGGGCGGCTGGCGCTGGACGGTGTCGATTACGGCAGCCTCGACGAGGACGCCCTGACGCATTTGCGCCGCGACAAGCTCGGCTTCGTCTTCCAGGCCTTCCACATCCTGCCGCATCTCAATCTGCGCCAGAACGTCGCGCTGCCGCTGTGGCTGCAGGGCGTTGAGGGCGCGGCGGCAGAAGCGCCGGCGCAGCACCTGCTCGAGGCGGTCGGTCTGGGCGAGCGCGGCGACAGCTGGCCGCGCGAGCTGTCCGGCGGCGAGATGCAGCGCGTGGCGATTGCGCGCGCGCTGGTGCATAGGCCGCGGCTGGTGCTCGCCGACGAGCCGACCGGCAATCTCGACCCGGCCAACGGCGCGCGCGTGCTGGCGCTCCTGGCTGAGCGCATCCGCGAGGCCGGCGCCATCGGCATTCTGGTGACGCACTCGCTGGAGGCGGCGGCAACGGCCGACCGCGTGCTGCGCTTGTCCGCCGAAGGTCTTGTCGGGTGAGTCTGGCCAAGGTTTTCCTCGGCTCGCTGGCGCGGCGGCGAGCGGTGACAGCGTTCTCGTTTGCCGCCATCGTGCTCGGCGTCAGCCTCGGCATGGCGGTGCAGGCGGTGCATGAGGCGGCGCTCGCCGAATTCGGCCGCGGCCTGCGCACCATGGCCGGCGAGGCCGATCTGCAGGTCGTCGGCGGGCGCGTCGGTTTTGACGAGTCGGTCTATGGCCTCGTCGCCGGGCAGACCGATGTCGCCGCGGCGAGCCCGGTGATCGAACTCGAAGCGCGGCTGGCCGGACGCAAGGAGACGGTGCAGGTGCTCGGCGTCGATCTCTTTGCGCTGGCACGCGTCACGCCGGCCTTGCTGCCGCGCCCGCAGGCGGTGGCCGGCAAGGAACCCGAGCCGCTGGCGGCACTGGCCGACGATACGGCCTTCCTCGGCGCGGCGGCGCAGACGGCGCTTGGCGTCAAACCCGGCGAGGTATTGCGCATCCAGGCCGGCGTCGAGGTACTGCCGCTGCGCGTCGCCGGCGATCTGCCGGGGATGGCGGAAAACCCGCGTCTGGTGGTGATGGACATCGCCGCCGTGCAGCAGCAGTTCCTGCGCATCGGCCGGCTGTCGCGCGTCGATCTGCGCCTGCGCGAAGGCGTCAGCCCCGAGGCGGTGCGCGCGCGCTTGCAGGCGCTGCTGCCGGCCGGCGTGCTGGTCGAGGCACCGCAGGCGGCCGAAAACCAGGCGGCCAACCTGTCGCGCGCCTACCGCGTGAACCTCACCTTGCTGGCGGCGATGGCGCTGGTGACCGGCGGTTTCCTCGTTTTCTCGGCGCAGGCCTTGTCGGTGGTGCGCCGGCGCACCGAATTCGCTTTCCTGCGCGCCATCGGCCTTGACCGACGGCGGCTGTTCTCGTGGCTGCTCGCCGAAGGCGCGCTGGTCGGTCTGGCCGGCGGCATCGTCGGCGCGGCGCTGGGCTATGCGCTGGCGAGCGTCATGCTCAGCGTTCTCGGTGGCGACCTCGGCGCCGGCTACTTCGCCGGGCTGACGCCGCAACTGCACTTCCAGCCCGAGATGAGCGCGCTCTACGTGGTACTCGGCGTCGCCGCCGGCATCGGCGGCGCCTGGCTGCCGGCGCGCGAGGCGGCAACCGTCTCGCCAGCGCGCGCGCTCAAGGCCGGCGACGAGGCGGCGCTGATGCAGGGGCGCGGCCATCCGCTGCTCGGCGTCGCGCTGCTGGCGGCTAGCCTCGCCGCTTGCGCCATTCCGCCGCTTGGCGAACTGCCGCTTGGTGGCTATCTGGCGGTGCTGCTGCTGCTCGCCGGCAGCATCCTGCTACTGCCGCTGGCGGCCGGCGCGCTGGCGCGGCATCTGCCGCTGCGCGGTGCGGTGCCGGGGCGCCTGGCCGTGGCGCGGCTGCGCGCGGCGCCGGGGCATGCCGTGGTGGCAGCGGCCGGCGTTCTCACCAGCGTTGCGCTGGCGGTGGCGATGGCGATCATGGTCACTTCCTTCCGCGACTCGGTGAACCAGTGGCTTGATCAGGTGCTGTCGGCCGACGTATATCTGCGCGCCGGCACGGCGGCGGGCGGCGCCTACCTCGACGATGATTTGCAGCAGCGCATCCTCGCTCAACCGGGAGTCGCGGAGGTTGATTTCACGCGCATCGAAAGCCTGCGTCTGCAGGCCGGGCAGGTGCCGGTGGCGCTGATCGCGCGGCCGGTGATCCCCGACGGCCGCGAACTGGCGCTGGTCGGGCCGACGCAGCCTGGCGGCGGTGCCGATCATTTGCCCGACGTGTGGGCGTCGGAGGCGGTGCGCGACCTCTACGGCTGGCGTACCGGCCAGCGCGTCGAGGTGCCGCTCGGCGGGCGACTGGTGCCGATGCACGTTGCCGGCATCTGGCGCGACTACTCGCGGCAGACCGGCACGCTGATGATCGATCTCAAGGTCTATCGTGAGCTCACCGGCGACCGGCTGGTGAACGAGGCCGGCATCCACCTCGGCCCCGGCGGCGACGCGGCGGCGATCGCCAAGACGCTGCTCGACAGCGTCGCTCCCGGCGCACTGGAAGCGGCTTTACCGGGCGAGATCCGCGCCATCAGCCTGCGCATTTTTGACCGCACTTTCGCCGTCACCTACCTGCTCGAGGCGGTGGCGGTGCTCATCGGTCTGGCCGGCGTCGCGGCGAGTTTTGCCGCGCTGGCGGCGGCGCGGCGGCGCGAATTCGGCATGTTGCGTCACCTTGGTCTTACACGTCGTCAGGTTGGCTGGATGCTCGCCGCTGAGGGCGCGCTGGCCGCCGGCGTCGGCGTTCTCGGTGGCCTGGTTGCCGGCGGCGCCATCGGGCTGGTGCTGATCGAGGTGGTCAACCGGCAGAGTTTCCACTGGAGCATGGACCTGCACGTGCCGTGGGTTTCGCTGGCGGTATTCGCCAGCGGACTCGTTGCGCTGGCGGCATTGGCGGCGGTACTCGCCGGCCGGCAGGCGATGCGCCAGGAAGCCGTTCTGGCCGTGCGCGAGGATTGGTAGTGGAAACGGTGATCCGGCGATGAACAAACGCTCATTTCTCCTTGCGCTGGCTGCCTTGCCGGCGTGGCGCGCACTCGGCGCAGCGCCGCTCGGACCGGGCGCGCCCTCGGCGCCCGCAGCCGCAGGGGCGCCGGTAGCCGCAAGGCCCGGACCGGTAGTGTTTGCGCCGGTGCTGCGCGGCCGCCCGCTGTTCTTCCCGCGCGACCACGGCGCGCACCCGGACTTCCGCACCGAGTGGTGGTACGCCACCGGCTGGCTGCAACTGCCCGACGGCAGCCCGCTCGGTTTCCAGACGACTTTCTTCCGTGTGCGCACCGGCGCCGGCGAGGGAAATCCGAGCAGCTTCGCGCCGCGCCAGCTGATCCTCGCGCACGCGGCGATTGCCGATCCACGCCTGGGGCGCCTGCGTCACGACCAGCGCGCGGCGCGCGTGCTTGGCGGTGCCAACGCCACGAGCGCCGCCGGCGCCGGCTATTCGAGTGCGCGCACCGACGTTCACGTCGGCGACTGGTCTTTCCGGCAGACCGACGACAGCGGCCGACGCTATCGCGCCGAGGTCACGGCCGAGGGTTTTTCCTACGCGTTGAACCTCGCGGCCGATGCGCCGCCGATGTTGAACGGCGAGGGCGGTTTCAGCCGCAAGGCGGCCGACCCGAAGCACGCCAGCTACTACTACAGCCGGCCGCAGCTGCAGGTGAGCGGCACGCTCGTCCTCGACGGGCGCACGCTGCCGGTGAGCGGCCGCGCCTGGCTCGACCACGAGTGGTCGAGCGAACTGCTGCCGGAGGCGGCGCAGGGCTGGGACTGGATCGGCCTCAATTTTGACGACGGCAGCGCGTTAATGGCTTTCCGCCTGCGCGGGCGCGAGCAGGCCACTGCGGGGCGCGGCAAATCCGATGCTGCGTTGTCGGTGGCGACGGCCGGCGAGGCGCTACCGGCGCAGGCCGAAGCATTGTGGGCGGCGGCAACGCTGCGCCATGCCGACGCCGCGCTCGAGATCCTTTCGCCGCAGGCCGTGGCGTTCACCGCCTTGCGCCGCTGGCGCTCGCCGCGCACCGGCGTCGACTATCCGGTGGAATGGCAGGTTCGCGCCGGCGCGCGCCGTCTGCATCTGCAGCCGCTCATCGACGATCAGGAACTCGACAGCCGGCGTTCGACCGGCGCGCTTTACTGGGAAGGCGCCGTGCGCGTTTCCGAAGGCGGCCGCGAGATCGGCCGCGGCTATCTGGAAATGACCGGCTACAGCGAGAAGATCAAGGTTGGCTGAGCGCGCCCGGCCGGGTCAGGTTTTTGCCGGGAGGCTGCGCCGCCGCTCAGCGCGGCAGGCGCAGACAGAACACCGCGCCGGGCTCGTTGCTGAGCGCGACACTGCCGGCGACGCCGTGGTTCTGGTGCAGCGCGGCGACGCGCTGTGCCAGATAGAGGCCGACGCCGGCGCCTTCCGGGCCGACCCGGCTGGTGTGCGTCTGGCCGCGCAGGATTTCCTCGGGGAAACCGGCGCCATCGTCGCTGACGCGGAATTCGAGGCAGTCGCCGTTCTCAACGGCGCTCAGGGTGATGCGCTGGCGGGCGAAACGCAGCGCGTTCTGCACGGCATCGAGCACCAGCATGCGCACCAGATAGGGGTCGTAGAACCAGAGCTGCGGTGCGCGCGCGCCATCGACGACGATCTGCAACCGGGTCAGCGGCTGGTTTTCGCGTTGCAGTTCGCCGAGCAGATCGAGCGGGCAGCAGGCGTCGATCTCGGTGTGCAGGATGCCGGCGTCGGCCTTGTACAGCGCGAGCAGGCGGGTCAGGTCGGCGGCGGCGGCGAGCGCGTCGCGCAGTGTGTCGCTGTCGCCGCGGCTCTCGGCCCGGCTCGCCATCGCGGCAAGGCGGTTCTTGATGTCGTGCAGCGACAGCGCCGCGATGTCGAGGAAGCTCATGTGCTTTCCGCAGGCTGTTCTAATATATTGAATTTATTGCGTATTGTTGTGGTCAGCGCGGCGATGTCGGCGAGCTTGGGATGGCGCTCGTCAAGTGCCTGCAACTGTTGCTGGAAGGCCAGCGCCTTCGCGAACTTCTGCTGATCGAGACCGTTGCTGAAGACGTCGAGCAGCAGCGCGAAGGCGGCGTTGGCGACGATCTGCACGTTTTCGGGCAGGCGTTCGGCGGCTTCGGTGAGCATCTGCGCGGCGGCGCCAAGCTCGCCTGCCTTGCCGCGGCGGACGGCTTCGTTGTTCAACGCAACGACCTCGCCGATGCTGCCGGCAATCAGCGCCTGCGCGCGTTCGGGCGAACCGTGCGCGCTCATCGCCTTGGTCACCAGCGCATGCACTTCCTTGGAGTCCGGGCTGGTCTGCACGACGCGCTTGAGGATCGCCTCGCCGGCGTCGATCTGGCCGTTGGCGAGATAGGCCTTGGCCAGTTGCACCGTCACTTCCGGCGACATCGGCACGTTGGCGTTTTCGGCAACGCGCGCCAGCGCCTTGGCGGCAAGTTCCGGGCGACCGGCCTTGCTGTGCGCCAGCGCTTCGATGGCGGCAAGGTGCGGGTCCTGCTGGTCGCCCTTGAAGTTGGTCTTGGCTTCCTCGATCAGCGCGATGGCCTTGTCGGGCGTGCCGAGCTCGGTGAAGGCGTTGCCTAGGCGGGCGATGTCGCCGGTGTTGCGCAGCGGCGTGTTGCGCGTCTTTTTCACCACCTGGCTGAGCGCCGCCTCGACGCGCGAAAAGTCTGCCTGCTCTTCGGCCACCTTGGCGATGGCGCGATGCCGCGTCAGCGAGTTCGGCGCCACCTGCGTCGCCTGGTCGAGCACCTTCATCGCTTCGTCGGCCTGGCCCGATTCAAGGTGGGCGCGGCCGAGCAGGTCGTAGGCGGAGAGAAAGCGCGGCGACTCGACGATCAGCTCGCCGAGCGTTGCCTTGCTGGCGGCCAGTTCGCCCTTGGCGTGCAGCGCGTGCGCCAGGCCGAACTTGGCCCAGGGCAGGGCGCGTGCGGCGAGCACCTGCTGGTAGAAGGCGATGGCCTCGTCGAAGCGCCCGGCGGCGATCAGTGCGTTGCCGCGGATGCGCATCGCGTCGACCTGATAGCGGTCGCGGCTGGCGATGATTTCGTCGCAGGCGGTGACCACTTCCGCCCATTTGCGCTTGTCCTGCAGCGTGTTGATCTTCGCCAGCCGGGCTTTCTTTTCGAGCTGGCGCTCGACGCGCGAGTGCAGGGTGTCGGCGGTAAAGGGCTTGAGCAGGTAGTCGTCGGGCAGGCACTCGGCCGCCGTCACCACGCTCTCGTAGCTCTTTTCGGCGGTGATCATGATGAAGATGGTGCCACGGCTGATCAGCTCGCGCGAGCGCAGGTACTCGAGGAACTGCTGACCGTCGGTGCCGCCGCCGAGGTAGTAGTCGCAGAGAACGACGTCGAAACGGCGCTTCTCGAACTGTTCGATGGCGCCTTTGACGTTGGCGCAAACGACGACGTTGGTACAGCCCAATGAACCGATTTGCGCGCGCAGCGAACTGCGCATTTCCGGTTGGTCGTCGAGAACGAGGAAGTGTTTGTTGCTGAGCGTTGTGGTGATGGCCATCGGGCGTTCAAGTGTTCGCGATTTGGGGAGCTGCTGCCTGCCTGATCAGACCCGGAAAACCGGGCGCCCGACAATCCGGCGATTGTCGGGCTTGTCACCCCGTCGATCAAGAACCTTATTCCCGGCGGCTCATGTCCGGGATGCCCTGCGCACGCCTCAGGCTGCCAGCTCGTACACGCGGCGCGAACCGTCGAGGCCGAAGTCGCGCCGTTCGCCGAGCTTTTTCATGCCGTGGCGTTCGAGTTGGGCGACCAGCGCCGCTACCGCGTCGGCGCCGATGCCGTAGTCCGAGAGGCGCGTCGGTACCGACAGCGACTCGAAGAAAGCGCGGGTGTGCGCGATAGCCGCGTCGATACGTGCTTCTTCGTCGCCGTCGCGCAGGTTCCAGACGCGTTCGGCGTACTGCAGCAGCTTGGCGCGCTTTTCCTCGCGTCGTACCTGCAGCATTGCCGGCAGCACGATGGCCAGCGTTTGCGCGTGGTCGACGCCGTAGAGCACGGTGATCTCGTGGCCGAGCATGTGCGTCGCCCAGTCCTGCGGCACGCCGGCGCCGATCAGGCCGTTCAGTGCCAGCGTCGCCGTCCACATCAGGTTGGCGCGCACGGCGAGGTTGTCGGGTTCGGCCAGCGCGCGCGGACCTTCCGCGATCAGCGTCAGCAGCAGGCCTTCGGCAAAGCGATCCTGCACCGCGGCGTCGGCCGGGTAGGTGAGGTATTGCTCGACGATGTGCACGAAGGCGTCGACGACGCCGTTGGCGACCTGGCGCGGCGGCAGCGTCAGCGTCTTGGCCGGGTCGAGCACCGAAAAGCGCGGGTAGAGCAGTGGATTGGCGAAAGCCAGCTTGTCCTGCGTCGCCTTCTTGGTGATGACGGCGCCGTTGTTCATTTCCGAGCCGGTCGCCGGCAGTGTCAGCACGCTGCCGAAGGGAACGGCGCTGGTGATCGGCGCGCGTCTGGCGAGGATGTCCCAGGGATCGCCGACGAAGGGAATCGCTGCGGCGATGAACTTGGTGCCGTCGATCACCGAACCGCCGCCGACGGCGAGCAGGAAGTCGATCTTCTCGCGGCGCGCCAACTCGACGGCCTGCATCAGCGTTTCGTAGGTGGGGTTCGGCTCGATGCCGGCGAACTCGAAGACAGTGAAGCCGGCGAGTGCGGACTTCACCTCGGCCAGCGTGCCGGTCTTGACGACGCTGCCGCCGCCGTAGGTGATGAGCACGCGTGCGCCGGCCGGGATCTCAGCGCCGATGTCGGCGATGCGGCCTTCGCCGAAGAGGATTTTGGTCGGGTTGTGGAAGCTGAAGTTCTGCATGTGTTGCTCCTGGACTGCTTGTTAGAGGGTCGGGTAATCGGTGTAGCCGTGCTCGTCGCCGCCGTAGAGCGTGCTGGCGTCGAGTTCGTTGAGCGGCGCGTTGCGGCGCAGGCGCTCGACGAGGTCGGGATTGGCGATGAAGGGACGGCCGAAGGCGATCAGGTCGGCATGGCCGGCGGCGAGCGTGTCGATCGCCAGTTCGCGCGTGTAGCCGTTGTTGGCGAGGTAGGTGCTGGCGAAGTGCTGGCGCAGGAAATCGGGCGCGATGCCGCGACCGGTGTCGCGCGGGCCGCCGGTGGCGCCTTCGATGGCGTGCAGGATGCCGACGCGGCCCGACAGCTGCTGCGCGACGTAGGTGAACAGCGGTACCGGGTCGCTGTCGTCGATATCGTTGAAGGTTGACAGCGGCGACAGGCGTACGGCGACACGTTCCTTAGCCCAAACCTCAAGGACGGCGTCGGTCACTTCGAGCAGCAGGCGTGCGCGGTTCTCGATGCTGCCGCCATAGGCGTCGCTGCGCTGGTTGGACTTGTCGCGCAGGAACTGGTCGAGCAGGTAGCCGTTGGCGGCGTGGATTTCGACGCCGTCGAAGCCGGCGGCTTTGGCATTCTCGGCGGCACGCCGGTAGTCGGCGACGATACCGGGCAGTTCGGCGAGTTCGAGCGCGCGTGGTGTTTCCAGCGCCACCATCCCCTTGCCGGTGAAAGCGGTGCCCTCGGCCTTGATTGCCGACGGCGCCACCGGCAGCGCGCCGCCGGGTTGCAGGTCGGGGTGCGAGATGCGGCCGACGTGCCACAGCTGGATGAAGATCTTGCCGCCGGCGGCGTGCACGGCGTCGGTCACCTGGCGCCAGCCGGCGATCTGCCCGGCGCTGTAAATGCCCGGCGTCTGGATGTAACCCTTGCCCTGCGGTGAAACTTGCGAGGCTTCGCTGATCAGCAGGCCGGCGCTGGCACGTTGCCGGTAGTACTCGACCGTCAGCGGGCCGGGAATGTCGCCGGCGAGCGCGCGCGAGCGTGTCAGCGGCGCCATCACGATGCGGTTGGCGAGCTTCAGCTCGCCGGAGGTGAAAGGCTGGAAGAGGTCGGCGGGGGTGGTTTGCGTCGGCATTGGCTTCTCCTTGTTTGCTCGATGGTGAGTGGACCGAGTGGTCCTGAATGGCTAAAAAATTCAGCGGCCGGCGAACAGCGCGGCGAGGTGTCCGTCAATGACCGCCTGCAGGCGCGCCGGTTCAACGCCGCCCTTGGCGAGCACGTGGATGCCGGAGAGCAGGTTGAGCAGCGCGTCGGCGGCAAGCGGAGGTTTGGTCGTCGCCGGCAGCGAGCCTTCCTCACAGCCGCGGCGCAGCGCTTCGGCCAGAACGTCGGCGAGGGCGTCGATGTGCTGGCGCACGCTGGCTTCGATTTCCGCGTCGTGCGGCGCGAGTTCGATGGCCAGATTGAGGACCAGACACCCGCAGCGCTCGGCCGGGCGGCAGGCGTCGGGCAGCAGCGCATGGCCGAGCCACTCGGCCAGCAGCGCCGGCAGCGGCCGCGCCGCGGCGAAATGGCAGCGCGTTTCGGCGAGTTCACGCGCGCTGTAACGCGCCAGCGCCGCCAGCATTACCGCGCGCTTGCTGCCGAAGCACTCGTAAAAGCTGCTTTTCGAGAGCCCCATCGCCGCCAGCAGATCGCTCAGTGAAGTCGACGCGTAACCCTTCAGCCAGAAGGCGTTGAGCGCCTGGTCGAGGGCTTCGTCGATATTGAATTCGCGGCAACGCGGCATGGCAGGGCGGTCTTGTGCGGTTGGTGCGACAGCATAGCGGACCGAACGGTCCAGAACAAGTGCTTCTTGGGCGCGGGCAGGTATCGGTTTGTAACGGCGGTCGGGGTTTGCGCGCGGCAGGCGAGTTGGCGCTTGAGCGATCAGGCGCCGGACCTCAGCCTGGCACGGTGCGTCGTGCCGATGACTGGGGGCTGTCAGGCCGCGGGCGTCAGGTTGTCAGTTGCCGAGGATGCGCTCGGTGATCCGTTCGCGCAGTTCGCTGATTTTCGCGTCCTGCCGGTCGAAAGCCATCAGGCTCTGCCCGAAGACGTAGGCGTAGAGCAGCAGGCTGCGGCTCTTGGCCTCATCTTCGGAAAAACCGCAGGCGACGAACAGGCGGCGCGTACAGTCGAGGCGCCAGGCGTCGACTTCCTCGACGACGACGGCGGCAGCGGCATCGTGGCGCGCCCAGTCGCGCACCGCCAGTTCGATCCAGACGCCCTTGCGGTTGCGCGCGGTGCTGTAGATGTCGATGACCCGGTGCAATTGTTCGCGTTCGTGGCCCGGCGTCGCGGCGGACTGCCGGCTGACGTCGCGGATGCGCCCTTCCTTCCAGGTTTCGAGGACGGCGGCGAGCAGATCCTGGCGGTCCTTGAAGTGCCAGTAGAAGCTGCCTTTGGTGACCTTGAAACCCTTGGCCAGCGCTTCGACGCGCAGGCCGTCGAGGCCCTGGTCGGCGAGAACGTCGAGCGCCGCCTCGATCCAGTCGCGGCGCTCAAGTTGCTGACGCGGCTTGCTGTTTTCCTGATCCATGCTGCATCTCCTCCCCTGGGTTGCATATTGCGCAACCCGTTTCCGGCGCTGGGCGCGGCGCGTCTCAAACGGGCGTTTGCCTCACCTTGACAGCGTTACGACCCGTACGGTAGCGTTCGCTCTTCCATACCGCAGGGTATGGCTTATTGTCCGGACACGTCACAAGGCTGTCAAACCGCTTTCGCAAGATGCGTATCTGGCGCACAGGCGCCGCATAATTGAGGCTGGTGGCCTGCAAGGCTGCTCTGCTCTCGAAAGGAGAAACCATTGAAGATTCTCGTTCCCGTCAAACGGGTCATTGATTACAACGTCAAGGTTCGCGTCAAGAGTGACGGTTCCGGCGTTGATCTCGCCAACGTCAAGATGTCGATGAACCCCTTCGACGAAGTGGCCATCGAAGAGGCCGTCCGTCTCAAGGAAGCCGGTATCGCCAGCGAAGTGGTCGCCGTTTCGGCCGGAGTGGCCGCCTGTCAGGAAACGCTGCGCACGGCGATGGCGCTCGGCGCCGACCGCTCGATCCTGATCGTCACCGACGAAGAACTGCAGCCGCTGGCCGTGGCCAAGCTGCTCAAGGCCGTCTGTGACAAGGAAGCGCCGCAGATGGTGATTCCCGGCAAGCAGGCGATCGACGACGACGCCAACCAGACCGGCCAGATGCTCGCCGCGCTGCTCGGCTGGCCGCAGGCAACCTTCGCCTCGAAAGTGGTGGTCAATGCCGACAAGACCGGCGCTGCCGTGACCCGCGAAATCGACGGCGGTCTGGAAACGATCGAGATTTCGCTGCCGGCGGTGGTGACCACCGACCTGCGCCTGAACGAACCGCGCTACGCGACGCTGCCGAACATCATGAAGGCGAAGAAGAAGCCGCTGGAAACGACGACGCCGGAAGCGCTGGGCGTCGACGTGAAGCCGCGCCTGAAGACGCTGAAGGTTGCCGAGCCGGCCAAGCGCGCCGGTGGCGTCAAGGTGGCCGATGTGGCCGCGCTGGTCGATAAACTGAAGAATGAAGCAAAGGTGATCTGAAAATGACCATTCTCGTCATTGCCGAACACGACAACGCCGTCCTCAAGCCGGCGACGCGTAACGCCATCGCTGCTGCCGCGCGCATCGGTGGCGATATCGATGTGCTGGTCGCCGGCGCTGCTTGCGCTGCCGTTGCCGAAGCTGCTGCGCGCATTGCCGGCGTCACCCGCGTGCGTCTGGCCGATGCGGCGCAGTACGCCGACCATGGCGCCGAAAACCTCGCCGCGCTGGTCGTCGCCAACGCCGCAGCCTACAGCCACATCCTTGCGCCGGCCACCGCCGCGGGCAAGAACTTCCTGCCGCGCGTCGCCGCGCTGCTCGACGTGGCGCAGATTTCCGACATCGTCGAAGTCGTTTCGCCCGATACCTTCGTGCGTCCGATCTACGCCGGCAACGCGCTGGCGACGGTGCAGTCGGCCGACGCGGTCAAGGTGATCACCGTTCGCGGTACCGCCTTCGAGCCGGCCGGCGAGGGCGCCGCGGCGCCGATCGAGGCGCTGGCTGGCGCTGCCGATGCCGGTATCAGCCGTCTGGTCGGCCGCGAGCTGACGGTGTCGGCACGTCCCGAACTGACCGCCGCGCGCGTCATCGTTTCCGGCGGTCGTGCGCTCGGCAGCAACGAGAACTTCCACGCCGTGCTCGAACCGCTGGCCGACAAGCTCGGCGCCGCCGTCGGTGCTTCGCGCGCTGCGGTCGATGCCGGCTACGCGCCGAACGATTATCAGGTCGGCCAGACCGGCAAGATCGTCGCGCCCGAACTGTACATCGCCGTCGGCATTTCCGGTGCCATCCAGCATCTGGCGGGCATGAAGGAAAGCAAGGTGATCGTCGCCATCAACAAGGATCCGGAAGCGCCGATCTTCCAGGTCGCCGATTACGGGCTGGTGGCCGACCTGTTCGACGCGGTGCCGGCGCTGCTCGCGGCGATCGACTGAACCCGCGGCAAACGGCATGAACCTGCCCTCCGGCCTGTTCGACGGCGTGCTGTCGTTGGCGGCCTGGGGCGTGTTCGTGCCGGTCCTGATCGTTGCGCTGCGCCGCGCACCGTGGCGGCAGTTGGCCGATGGCCGGCAGATTCACCTGTGGCTGGGGATGATCGTCGTGCTCTCGCTGTTGTGGAGTGTGCCGATTGGCGTCAGGCCGGGGCTTGGCCTGCATTTCCTCGGTGCAACGGTACTGGCACTGTGTTGCGGCGGCTGGCTGGCGTGGATCGGCCTGTGCGTGGTGCTGGCGGCGGCGACCTTCAACGGCGCTGCCGGTTTCGAGGTGTATGCGCTCAACGCTCTGCTCACCGGCGGCGTGGGCGTGCTGAGCAGCGTCGGCGTACGCCGTCTGGCGGCCCGGTTGTTGCCGCATCAGCTGTTTGTTTTTCTGTTTGTCAGCGGTTTTTTCGCCGCTGCGCTGTCGGTGATTGCGGTCGGCGTGGCCGTGTCGCTGCTGCTCGCACTGACCGGGGCGCAGACTTTCGATTATCTGCTCAGCGAGTATCTGCCGGCGGTTCTGCTGCTGGCTTTTTCGGAAGCGTGGCTGTCCGGCATGCTGATCACGCTGATGGTGGTTTACCGGCCGCTGTGGGTGTCGACCTACGACGATGCCGAGTATTTTGCAAGTCGTTGAATAATTTATATTTTTATAACCAGAGCGGGCCGCTGCGGTCTGCCACCTGAATCTGCACTTAGCTGAAGGAGATTGTAATGAGTGAATACGTCGCCCCGCTGCGCGATATGCAGTTCGTGCTCAAGGAACTCGCAGGAATCGATCAGGTGGCGCAATTGCCCGGCTATGAGGACGCGTCGGTCGACCTCATCGACGCCGTTCTCGACGAGGCTGCCAAGTTTGCCGGCGGCGTGCTCTCGCCGCTGAACATCCCCGGCGACCGCGAGGGCGCCAAATGGTCGGCCAACGACGGCAAGCCGGGTGTGACCATGCCGGCCGGCTTCAAGGAAGCCTACAAGCTGTTCGCCGAAAGCGGCTGGACGGGCCTGCAGTCCGATCCCGAGTGGGGCGGTCAGGGCCTGCCGAAGGTGGTCGGCGCCGCCGTCACCGAAATGTGGAAGTCGGCCAACCACGCCTTCTCGCTGTGCCCGTTGCTCACCGGCGGTGCCGCCGAGGCGCTGTCGCTGTGTGGTTCCGAAACGCTGCAGCAGACCTATCTGGAAAAGATGGCCGCCGGCGTGTGGACCGGCACGATGAACCTGACCGAGCCGCAGGCTGGTTCCGACCTGTCGGCGATCCGCTCGCGCGCCGAACCGCAGGCCGACGGCAGCTACAAGATCTTCGGGCAGAAGATCTTCATCACCTACGGCGACCACGACATGGCCGAGAACATCGTCCATCTGGTGCTGGCGCGTACGCCGACGGCGCCCGAGGGCGTCAAGGGCATCTCGATGTTCGTCGTGCCGAAGTTCCTGGTCAATGCCGACGGCAGCCTCGGTGAGCGCAACGACGCCTGGTGCGTGTCGATCGAGCACAAGCTCGGCATCCACGCCAGCCCGACGGCGGTGATGGCCTTCGGCGACAACGGCGGCGCCATCGGCCATCTGGTCGGCGAAGAGAACCGCGGCCTCGAATACATGTTCATCATGATGAACGCCGCGCGCTTCGGCGTTGGTCTGGAAGGCGTTGCCGCCTGCGAGCGTGCTTACCAGCGTGCCCGCGACTACGCGCGCGACCGTGTGCAGTGCGTCGAAACCGGCGTGCGTGGCGGGCCGAAAGTGCCGATCATCCGCCACCCGGACGTTCGCCGCATGCTGATGACGATGCGCGCCTACGCCGAGGCAACGCGCGCGCTGGCCTATGTCGTTGGCGCCGCACACGACGTCGCGACGCGCCATCCGGACGTGGCGCTACGCCGCCGCAACCAGGCTTTCGTCGATCTGATGATCCCGGTGGTCAAGGGCTGGAGCACCGAAACCGGCATCCAGGTCGCCTCCATCGGCGTGCAGGTACATGGCGGCATGGGTTTCATCGAGGAAACCGGCGCCGCGCAATATCTGCGCGATGCGCGCATCTCGGCAATCTACGAAGGCACCACCGGCATCCAGGCGAACGACCTGATCGGCCGCAAGATGGCACGCGAAGGCGGCGCTACGCTGAAGGCGCTGATCGAGGAAATGCGTGCGCTCGATGCCGATCTGGCGCAGGCCGCAGGCGAGCATTTCGCAGCGATCCACCGCCGTTTTGGCGAGGGCCTCGAAGCGCTGGCGACTGCCGGCCAATGGATCGTCGATACCTACGGCCCGGATGTGCGCGCCGCGTCGGCAGGAGCGGTTCCCTTCCTGATGCTGGTCGGCATCGTCACCGGTGGCTGGCAGATGGCGCGTGCGGCGCTGATCGCGCAGGCCAAGATCAAGGCCGGCGAGACCGATCCTTTCTATCAGGACAAGATCATTACCGCGCGCTTCTTTGCCGACAACATCCTGGTCCAGGCGCAAGGGCTGGCCGACAGCATCACCGACGGTGCCGCCTCGGTGATGGCGCTGGCGGAAGACCGCTTCTGATCTTCGCGTCCTGAGCCGGCAAGGGCGGTGCCGCAAGGCACCGCCTTTTTTTCGTCCGCGCTTTGCGTCAGGCGCTGATCCTTGCCGCCGCCGCGGCCGCCGCGGCCGCCGCGGCCGCCGCGGCCGCCGCGTCGCATCGCGCCGGCTCTCGTTCGCTGGGCGCGCGCTTCCCGCCCGCTCAGTGCGCCGGCGCCTTGTCGCCGCGGCTGAGATAGGGCAGCAGCTGCACGGCGAGGATGCACGCAAAGATCAGTGCGCAGCCGCCCATCTGCATGCCGTTGAGGCGTTCGCCGAGATAGAGCGCGCCGGCGATGGCGGCGAACAGCGTTTCCGAGCTGAGCAGGATCGCCGCGTCGGCGGCTCGCGTGTGGCGCTGGGCGATGACCTGCAGCGTGAAGCCGACACCGACCGAGAGCAGTCCGCCGTAGAGGATCGCCGGCATTGCGGCGCTGATGCCAGCGAGCGAAATCGGCTCGCTAAGCAGCGCCGCAACGCTGGCGAGCACGCCGCAGACGACGAACTGCGTGAAGGCGACGAGAATCGGCGTTCCCTTCTTTGCCGCCAGCCGGCCGACCCAGAGCACATGGCCAGCCCAGAAAAAGGCGCTGGCAATGACCCAGAAGTCGCCGACCGTCAGCGCCGCGAACTCGCCGCCGCTGAGCAGATAGGTGCCGATCAGACAGCCGAATGCTGCCGGCCAGGTCGAAATGTGCGGCCGCTGCCCGTGCAGCATCCAGGCGAGCAGCGGCACCAGCGGCACGTAGATGGCGGTGAGGAAGCCGGCGTTGGTTACCGTGGTGGTGAGCATGCCGACCTGCTGCAGGATGGCGCCGCCAAAGAGCAGGCAGCCGAGTCCGGCCCAGGAGATGAGGTCGCGCCGGTCGATGACGACGCCGCGCGCCGCCAGGCGCCCGTATTCGCGCAACGCCAGCGGCAGCACGAACAGCGCACCGATGAGAAAGCGGATGCCGGTGTAGGTAAGCGGCCCGACATCCTGCATCCCGAGTTGCTGGGCGACAAAAGTCGTTCCCCAAATCAGGGCGGCAAGCAGCATCAGGCAATTGGCGAGGGTTCGTGACATTGATCTGCAGATGGAAAGACCGACCGGAGTCGCTGGTCAGCCGTAAATTCAAGGGAGTGACGCGGCGTCCTGTTCGGACGAGTTCAGGGAATGCTGGCCGGCGCGAGGTTGAAGGCGATGCGGATGCCCGAGATCAGCATCTGCACGGCCATCGCCGTCAGTACCAGACCCATCAGCCTTTCCATCGCCTGCAGCCCGGACTTGCCGAAGATTCGCGACAGCCAGCCGGCAGCGAGCAGAATCAGCGTACTCGCCAGGATGGCGACGACGATGGCGGCGACCAGCAGCCAGGGTTGCTCGGCTTGCCGCGAAGCGAGCAGGACCGTCGCCAGCGCCGCCGGTCCGGCGATCATCGGAATTGCCAGCGGCACGATGAAGGGCTCGCCGTTCGCCGCCACGTCGCTGTCGGCGAGCGGTGGGCGCGGAAAAACCATTCCCATGGCGATCAGGAACAGGATGATGCCGCCGGAAATTTCCAGCGCCGGGTCGGAGAGGTGCATCAGCTTGAGCAGCGCGTCGCCGACAAAGACGAAAACGATCAGCACGACACCGGCCACCGCGCATTCGCGCAGCACGATGTGCCGCCGCCGCGCAGGCGGCAGGTCTTTCAGCAGCGACAGGAACACCGGCACGTTGCCGAGCGGGTCGAGCAGCAGCAGAAGAAGGAAGACGGATGAGAGGAAATCGTGGCCCATGTGCTTCTCCCCGGGCGGGCAAGCGCCCGAAGAAAGAAACCGCCCCGGAGGGGGCGGTTCGGTCTGACGGAAACAGCGAAAGCTGCTTCGTCGTTTTCCGGCAGCGGCCGAAAGACCGCTGCCGGCGGGTGCATCAGTTGAGATTGTAGCGGGCGAGGAAGTTCACGCGCGACATGTTGCCCTGGTCACCAAAGACCGTTTCACGCTTGCCGTAAATGTACTCCAGGCCGAGTTCCATGGGTTTGGCCGGGCTGTAGAAGCCGCCGACGTGCAACTGGCTGATGCGACGGTTGGCTGCGTACTGCTCATCTCCCAGCGATTCGCGGGCGATGGTCGTGTAGCCGTTCTCGTAGCTCTTCTGCGTACCGTAGACGAAATTGAAGCGCCACTGGTCATTGGCCTTGTGCTGGTAGCCGAGGACGAGACCGACAGCCTTTTCCAGCTCGATGGTGTTGTTGTACTTGTTGTAAGCAGCGCCTTCGATGTAGTTGAAGTAACGGCCGATGCCCTTGCCGCCAGTGACAATCCAGCTGATCGTGTCGTCACCGACAGCCTTGATCGTACCGCTGGCCGCGAGGCCGAAGCCACGGCGGGAAATATCGACTGGGTCTGCCACTGTTGCAACAGTTCCATCAATACGGTGTTCATGCGAGACGCCACGCAGACTGACCGTCCCCCAGTTGTAGGCCTTGTCCCAACGCCCGATAAGGTCAGGAGACTTGGAGAAGCCAGCGGTCGTCGCCGAACCTGCTGGATCGATCACGTAGGAGACGGAGTTTTCTACGGCTGCCGTGAAGTTGCCGTATGTCGGTGTCGTGTGCGTGTAGCGGATCATCGGCTGGCGAATGAAGGTCGAGCCAATCGGGCCGTTGAAGTCGACGGTTTCCGGCGTGCTGTCGATATCCATGAACGTCGACCAGGTCTGGCCGAACAACCACGGGCCGACTTGCAGATAGGCGTGGCGCAGGCGGAAGCCGTAGCTGTTGGTCGCTTGTTGCGTATAAATGTTGTCAAGCGATCCGGTCACGGCCGAATTGCCGGTGCGCGGGTCGTTATTGAAGTCACCTTCAACCTTGAACATCGCCATTCCGTATTGCGTCGGTGTTGCACCTTCGATGCCGATGCGGCTGGTACGCCCGTGCAGATAGGTCTGTCCTTTCCGGTTGGCGAGATCGGAACCATTCAAGGGGATATAGGGGGCAAAGGTCGAATAGTCGGTAGCGCTGTTGTCGCCCTTGGATTCACGCACCATGTTCAGTTCGGCGATGCCATACACGCGCACCGACGTATCCGACCCCGGAACACGGAACGAATTCGGGATGTCGCCGGCGACGACGGCTTCCTTGCCTTGCGCGGTGACCTGATCGCGCAGGTCGGCGACTTCCTGGGTCGTTGCGGCCGACTTCTTCATCGCTTCGACCTGCTCCTGCAGCAGCTTCAGCTGCTTTTCGAGTTGTGCGATGCGGTCGGCGTCACCGGCGGCGTGCGCGGGCAACGCGCCGGCACAGAGGCCGGCGGCGGCAAGCGCGAGGACGATTTTCTTGTGCTTCATGGCTTCTCCTTGGTTCTGAAAAAGGGAGGGGAAAATGATTGGGTATTGCTGTCGGACAGGTGCAAACGCTGTTCAGAAGCCGTGCTTGACCTGCGACAGGAAAGCCTTGGTGCGCTCGTGGGCCGGTTGCGTGAACAGCTGTTCGGGCGTGCAGTCCTCGAGGATCGCACCGCGGTCGAAGAAAATGATGCGGTCGGCGACTTCGCGCGCGAAGCCCATTTCGTGCGTCACCACGAGCATGGTGATGCCGGTGTAGGCAAGTTCGCGCATGACGGCGAGCACTTCGTTGACCATTTCCGGGTCGAGCGCCGAGGTCGGCTCATCGAACAGAAGCACCTTCGGGTCCATCGCCAGCGCACGCGCGATGGCGACGCGCTGCTGTTGCCCGCCGGAAAGCTGGATCGGGTATTTGTTGGCCTGATCGGCCAGGCCGACGCGTTCCAGCAGCGCCAGCGCCTTGGCTTCGGCTTCCGCTTTCGGCGTCTTGCGTACGCGCATCGGTGCCAGCGCGACATTGCGCAGGATGGAAAGGTGTGCGAACAGGTTGAAGCTCTGGAAAACCATGCCAACCTCGCGCCGGATGGCGTCAAGGTTTTTCAGGTCATCGTTGAGTTCGATCCCGTCAACGAGGATGCTGCCCGAGTCATGCGCTTCCAGCCGGTTCAGCGTGCGCAGGAAGGTCGATTTGCCTGAGCCCGAAGGTCCGATGATGGCCGTCACCTGGCCTTCATAGAAGGTGGCGTTGACGCCCTTCAGCGCTTCAAAACTGCCGAAACGCTTGCACACTTCACGCGCTTCGATGATCGGCTTCAGGCCACTTTGCAGAGATTCCATCAGTTGTTCTCCTGACGTTTTCTGCCGACATCCAGCTGCGTTTCCAGTGCGGCGGTCAGGGTGGTGAAGGCGGTAGTGAGGATCAGGTAGATCGAGGCGATGGTCAGGAAGACCGGAATCGGCTGATAGCTTTCGGCCTGCACGCGGTAACCGACCATGGTCAGCTCGACGACGCTGATCGCGTAGGCCAGCGACGAATCCTTGACCAGCGAGGCGAGGTTGTTGGCCAGCGCCGGCAACGCGACGCGCATGCTTTGCGGCAGCACGATGTCGAGGAAGGTCTGCAGCGGCGACAGCCCGAGCGCGCGCGCCGCTTCAACCTGTCCTTGCGGTACGGCAAGGATGCCGGCGCGCACGCACTCGGTGTTGTAGGCGCCGACGTTGAGCGCCAGCGCAATCGCCGCGCAGGCGAAGTCGGAGATCTGCAGCGAGTCGGGCAGGATCTGCGGCACCGCCAGCCAGACGAAGAGGATCTGCAGCAGCAGCGGCGTGCCACGGATCAGCCAGACGTAGAAGCTGCAGAGCCAGCGCAGCGGTAGAAAGGACGACAGCTTGCCCAGCCCGGCAATGAAGCCGAGCAGAACGCCGGCAGAGCCGGAAATCAGCGTCAGCCACACCGTCACGCGCGCGCCTTCGGCGAACTGCTTGGCCGCCGGCCCGATCGGGTCGGGCGCGGCGGCGAGCGGAATTGCCATTCCCCAGAGAAAAAACAAGAGGCCGATCATGGCCCCGAACATCACCCAGCCGGGGTTTTGCCTGCTCCACTTCATGCCAGCATTTCCACCCGCTTAACGACAGGACGCATCGGTCTTGAAGTACTTCTGCGACAGCGTGGCGTAGGTGCCGTCCTTCATCACTTCGGCGAGGCCGTGGTTGAGCTGGTCCATCAGTTCCTTGTTGTTCTTGCGCAGGATCATCGACACGCGTTCGATGAAGACCTGTTCGCCGGCAACGATTCCGGCATCGGGGTTCTTGTCGAGCGTGCCCTTGATCACCCACTTGTCGGAGATCCAGGCGTCGATCTTCTTCGCCTTGAGCGCCGAGAAGACTTCCGGGTCGGCCTTGTAGGTCTTGATTTCGCCGATGCCGGGGATCTTCTTGGCGTTGTCGGAGTAGCTCGTCGCCAGCTGCACGCCGACAGTCTTGCCGGTCAACGCGGCAACGGTCAGCGGACCATCCTTGTGCGCGGCGATCTGGCCGCCGGTACAGTAATGCGGATTGGCGAAGTCGACCGACTTGGCGCGTTCGGGCGTGTAACCGTGCGAAGCGATGGCGAAGTCGAAACGATCCTGACGGATCGAGGCGAGCTGGGCATCGAAGGAAACGACGCGCCATTCAAGCTTGAGACCGAGCTTTTTGGCGACGGCCTCGGCGACTTCCACTTCGAAGCCGGTGAGCTTCGGGCCTTCGAAATAGTTGAAGGGGTAGAAGGCTCCTTCGGTGGCGGCGATGATCGTTCCCGAATCCTTGATCACGCTCCAGTCGCGGGCAACGGCACTGCCGCTGCCGAGCATTGCAAGACAGGCCGCAGCCCCCAGCCATTTGGCGACAACTCGCATAAATCCTCCGATGTTGAAGTTACGTGCAAAATCGATCTTCCCGTCCCGGAGTGCCGGGAGCGTGTCGATCGCGTCGAAACCTTGCTGTTGAAAAAGTATCGCTGTCGGCGTGGCTCCAGGCCGGAGCCATGTAACAGACTTTGCCGGATCGCCCTGAAAAGCGCGCCCGTAGCAAACGCGGATGACAATTTAGCGAAAAATCGTAAGCGTCGGTAACATTACTTGGCAAGAAATGGCCACTTCCAGCGTGCACCGCGGCATGTCGGCAACACTCGGCGAGACCTGTTTCCGGTACTGTCGGCGATTTATCCGCATGGCATTAATCAGCGGCTTTCAGGACGTTGCCATTTTTTAGCGCCACGGCAAGGCAGCGGATCGGAGAAGGCGACAGGGCTTTTTTCATTTCCACGAAAAACCCGGACACCGCCTCGGCTAAAATGCGCGTCAGGAATGATGATAGGGAGAAGGCGATGGAAGATGCGGTGCGGCGCGCGGCAGCGGCCCTGGCAGCCGAGTTTGATCAGAACGGTGATATCGATCCGGTATTTCCGACCAGCATCGATGCTGGTCGACGCGTCCTGCACGCACTTGATAATCCCGACGTGGCTTTTGAGGAGTTGACGCGGATCGTCATCTCCGAACCGCTGCTCTCTGCGAAGCTCATCCGTCTGGCCAATTCCGTGGCACTCGGCGCGCCTGGAGCGCGTGTCAGCGATGTCAAACATGCGGTCATGCGCGTCGGTATCGACGGCGTACGACCGCTGGCCATGGCGCTGATTGTCGACCAGTTGCGGCAAGCGCCGCCCGCCGGCGCCTGTCGCCAGCTGGCTGATGCCTTGTGGGAACGCAGTATGCACGTGGCGGCGCTCGCTTACGTGCTGGCACGCAAGATGACCCGGCTCAACGCCGACGAAGCGATGTTCGCCGGCGTGATTCACGACCTCGCGCGTTTTTACCTGCTGGCACGAGCCGGCGATTACCCCGAACTCGTTGCCGATCCGGCGACGCTGGCGGCGGTCATCAACGATCTGCGCGAGCCGGTGGGCGAACGGCTGCTTGATCAGCTCGGCTTGTCCGAGTCCTTGCGCGACGCAGTCCTCGCTGCGCGCAGCTACGGTGGCAGCATGCCGCCCGAGACCCTGCCGGACCTGCTCTTTGTCGCCGGCGCGCTGTCCTTGCGTCCCGACCCGATCGACGCGCTTGACACGCGGGTTCTCGCGCTGGCCAACAGCGCCGTCACGCTCGGCCTTGACCAGCGCACGGTGCAGGAAATGATCGCTGCCTCCGGCGACGAGATCTACTCGATCGTTCTCGCGCTCGAAACCTGAGCCGGCTCAGAACATCTGCGCAGGCGTCAGGCGCAGACCGAGCGAGAACCAGCGGCCGCCGGGGCCGCTGTCGTTTTGTCCGCCCAGCGTCGCGTCAATCTGGACGCGATCAGGAACGATGAATACGCGCACGCCGGTTTGCCAGAAGGCTTGCGCGCGGTTGTCGCCGAAAACTTCAGCGATCGCCGACACGCGCTGTCCGAAAGCATATTCACCGCCGATTCCCCAGGTCAGTTTGTCTTGTCGACTGTTGTGTTCGCGCAGCCAGCCGAGGTTGCCATGGATGAGTGTGCGCCCGTCAGCGAAAGCGAGCGTCAGCGGCACATAGGCATAGGTATTGCCGAAAAGGTTGGGTCCGGGGTTGACGGTCGGATGCATGACGCGGCCAGCCGCGAATCCGAGGCCGAAACCGTCGGCTTCCAGCGTGCGCAACAGCGTCTTGGCCTGCAGCAGATAATCCTGCGTCGCCGCCTCGCCATCGCCACGTGCGCGCCCGCCGCCAGCGGTTATTTCCAGATTGCCACCCGGATTGCAGGCCGGTAGCGCCCACGCTTCGCGGCTTTGCGGATAGACGCGCAGCCAGCTTTCGAGTTGGCAGCTGCCGGCCGTGGTCAGTCGTGCGTCGTCGGTAACGAAGGGGCGTGCGGCAAACGCCGGCAGTGTTGCCGGCAGCAGGATTGCGGCGATCGACAACTGCAGGGCGGCGTTGGCCAGCGGCCGGTGGCGGAAGAGGTATTGCATATCCGGAAGCGTGTTTGAAGGCAGATATCTGCCGTTTGCTGATCGCCGCAAAAGAGGGCGCCGTCGTGCGGGAGGGCGCATTATCCGGCAAGCCTGTTGCGACAGGATTACATGTTCGGGTAGTTCGGCCCTTCGCCGCCCTGCGGCGAGACCCAGGTGATGTTCTGTGTCGGGTCCTTGATGTCGCAGGTCTTGCAGTGCACGCAGTTCTGCGCGTTGATCTGCAGGCGCGGATGTTCGGCGTTGGCGTCGCGCACGATCTCGTAGACGCCGGCAGGGCAGTAGCGTTGCTCGGGCGAGTCATAAACCGCCAGATTGACGTCGATCGCCTTCGCCGGATCGGCCAGCAGCAGGTGACAGGGCTCGTTTTCCTCGTGGTTGGTATTGGAGAGGAAAACTGACGACAGCCGATCGAAGGTGAGCTTGTTGTCCGGTTTCGGATAGTGGATCGGCGAGCAGGACGCGGCCGACAGCAGTTTCAGATGGTCAGGCGTGTTGTGCAGCGTCCACGGCGCACGGCCGCGGAAGACGATCTGGTCAATGCCGAACATCAGCGCGCCGACGGTCAGCCCCTTGCTCATCCACGGCTTGAAGTTGCGGCCTTCGTAGAGTTCCTGGTACAGCCAGCTGTTGCGGAAGGCTTCCGGGAAGGCGACGAGTTCGTCGCCCGAGCGCTCGGCGACGATGGCGTCAAAAGCGGCTTCGGCGGCCATGGCGCCGGACTTGATTGCGCAGTGTCCACCCTTGATGCGCGAGGCACTGAGGAAGCCGGCGTCGTCGCCGATCAGCGCGCCGCCCGGGAAAACCAGCTTCGGCAGCGACTGCAGTCCGCCGGCGGCGATCGCACGCGCGCCGTAGGTGATGCGCTTGCCGCCTTCGAGGAATTCGCGGATGCGCGGATGCGTCTTGTAGCGCTGGAATTCCTCAAAGGGCGACAGGTAAGGGTTGTTGTAACCAAGGCCGACGACAAAGCCGACGGCAACGAGGCCGTCGTCCATCTGGTACATGAAGCCGCCGCCGTAGGTGTCGGGTTCGAGCGGCCAGCCGCCGGTGTGGATGACGAGGCCGGGCTGGCGTTTTTCCGGAACGATCTCCCACAGCTCCTTGATGCCGATGGCGTAGGTCTGCGGGTCGGAAGCGTCGTTCAGCCGGAAGTGCGCCTGCAGCTGCTTGCCCAGGTGGCCGCGGCAGCCTTCGGCGAAGAAGGTATAGCGCGCGTGCAGCTCCATCCCGGGCTGGAAGGCTGGACCTTCGCTGCCATCTTTCAGCCGGCCCATGTCGCCGGTGGCGATGCCCTTGACCGAGCCATCGTCGTTGAACAGCACTTCGCTGCCGGCGAAACCCGGATAGATCTCGACACCGAGTTCCTCGGCCTGCTGGCCGAGCCAGCGGCAGAGCGCGCCCATGCTGATGATGTAATTGCCGTGGTTCTGGAAACACTTCGGCAGCAGCCAGTGCGGAACCTCGGTCTCGCCGTGCGCCGAGAGGATGAACATGCGGTCTTCGCGGGCTTCGGTCTGCAGTGGTGCGCCGCGTTCGCGCCAGTCGGGAATCAGTTCGTCGAGCGCACGCGGGTTCATCACCGCACCGGAGAGGATGTGCGCGCCGACCTCGGAACCCTTCTCGATCAGGCAGACGCCGATTTCCTTGTCCGCCGCCGCAGCCAGCTGCTTCAGGCGGATCGCCGCCGCCAGACCGGCCGGCCCGCCACCGACGATTACAGCGTCGTATTCCATCGCTTCGCGTTGCATACGCATTCCTCCTGTGGAGTTCTATCCGGAGCCTCGGTCGGCCCGTGTTGTTGTACAGTTTACAATACGGTATCGTATGGAAAAAATCGCTCCGGAGTCAAGCACTACCGGAGTGCTGCCGACGAGCGGCAAACACGCCGCCAAAAACGAGGAGACACTGATGGATACAGGGCGCAAGCACGTTCACACCAGCCTGATTCCGATCCGCTGGGGCGACATGGATGCGTATGGCCATGTCAATAACACGATCTATTTCCGCTACTTCGAGCAATGCCGGGTCGAGTATCTCGAGAAGCTCGGCTTCGCGGTGGCGCCGCAGGGTTCGGCGCCGGTGATCATCAACGCCGCCTGTACCTTCCTCGTGCCGCTGAACTATCCGGGCGTCGTCGAGGTGCGCATGTTCTGCGGCGCGCCGGGGCGCAGCAGCATTCCGTCCTCCTACGAGATCCGCCTGCAGGGACAGGAAACGCTGTTTGCGGTCGGCGAGGCGAAGATCGTCTGGATGGACGTGGCCAGCGGCAAATCGGTACCGATTCCCGAGCAACTGCGCGAAGAACTGACCGCGTCCTGAACGACGGTCGGCAAAGCGCAATGGCCGCGCCCGCGCGGCCGGAATATCCATAAGGAGGAGAGCATGCAACAGGAAAACCCGTGCACGTCGGGCGGCGAGCAGCCGCAATCGGCGCAACTCTGGCGGCCGCCAGCCAACGCGCTGGCTGATTCGCGGATCGGCGCCTTCATGCGCGCGATCGAGCGCCAACATGGTCCTGAATTGGGCGATTACGCCAGTCTCTGGCGCTGGTCGGTGGCGCAGCCCGAGCACTTCTGGACCGCCATCTGGGACGACTGCGGCGTCGTCGGCGAACGCGGCGCGACGGTGCTTGAAAACGCGAACACCATGCCCGGCGCGCGCTGGTTCCCGCAGGCGCGGCTCAATTACGCGCAGAACCTGCTGCAGTCAGGTTGTACCGCCACTTCTGCGAACAGCGCAGTCGCTGGTTCCACCCTCGACGACGAGCGCGACGCGCTGGTCTTCCGCGGCGAGGACAAGGTGGCGCGCCGCCTGTCGCGGCGGCAGTTGTGCGACGAAGTGTCGCGTCTGGCGCAGGCGCTGCGCGCGGCGGGCGTGGGGCAGGGCGATCGCGTCGCCGGCTATCTGCCCAACCTGCCGGAAGCGATCATCGCCATGCTGGCGACCGCGTCGCTCGGCGCGATCTGGTCGTCGGCCTCGCCCGACTTCGGCGTTTCCGGCGTGCTCGACCGCTTCGGCCAGATCGCGCCGCGCGTGCTCGTCTGCGTCGACGGCTACTGGTACAACGGCAAGGCGGTCGATTGTCTGGCGAAGAACGCCGAGGTGGCGGCGCAACTGCCGTCGCTGGTGAAGACTGTCGTGGTGCCGTATCTCGGCACGGCCAGCGCGCCGGCGAATGCGGCAGTTACGGCCATCGCCCATGGCGTCGGCTGGCAGGACTTCGTTGCGCCCTTTGCGGCGGCGCTGATCGACTTTGTACCGCTGCCCTTCGACCACCCGCTGTTCATCATGTATTCGTCGGGGACGACGGGCGTTCCCAAGTGCATCGTGCACAGCCACGGCGGTGCGCTGCTGCAGCATCTGAAGGAGCATCAGCTGCACGGCGACGTGCGTCCGGGCGACCGCGTCTTCTACTTCACCACCTGCGGCTGGATGATGTGGAACTGGCTGGCCTCGGCGCTGGCCTCGCAGGCGACGCTGTTGCTCTATGACGGATCGCCGTTCGCCGCCGGCGCCTCGGGCGTCGCCGGAACGATCCTGTTTGACTACGCCGAGGCCGAGGGCATGACGCACTTCGGTACCTCGGCCAAGTTCATCGACGCGCTGGCCAAGGCCGGCCTGTCGCCGCGCGTCAGCCACCGGCTCGACGCGCTGCGCGTCATCTTCTCCACCGGCAGCCCGCTGGCGCCGGAGAGCTTCGATTTCGTCTACCGCGAGATCAAGTCAGACGTGCTGCTGGCGTCGATTTCCGGCGGCACCGACATCCTCTCCTGCTTCGCGCTCGGCTCCCCGATCCTGCCGGTGTGGCGCGGCGAGCTGCAGTGCCGCGGCCTAGGCATGGCGGTCGAGGTGTTCGACGACGACGGCCGGCCCTTGCCGCCGGGCAGCGGCGAGCGCGGCGAACTGGTCTGCGTGAAACCCTTCCCGGCGATGCCCGTCGGCTTCTGGAACGATGCCGACGGCGCCCGCTACCGCGCCGCGTATTTCGAACGCTTTCCCGGCGTCTGGTGCCACGGCGATTTCGTCGAGCTGACCGCGCACGCGGGGATGATCATCTACGGCCGCTCGGATGCCGTGCTCAACCCCGGCGGCGTGCGCATCGGCACCGCCGAAATCTACCGCCAGGTCGAACAGCTGCCGGAAGTACTCGAAGCGCTCGTGATCGGGCAGGACTGGCAGCACGACGTGCGCGTTGTCCTCTTCGTCAAGCTGCGCGAAGGGCTCGCGCTCGACGATGCGCTGAGCGAGCGCCTGCGCCGGCAGATCCGCGACAACACGACGCCACGCCATGTGCCGGCGAAGATCGTGCAGGTGGCCGACATTCCACGTACCAAAAGCGGCAAGATCGTCGAACTGGCGGTGCGCAACGTCGTGCATGGCCGGCCGGTGAAGAACGTCGAGGCGCTGGCCAATCCGGAGGCGCTCGAGCATTTCCGCGACCGACCCGAACTGTCTTGTTGAAGACCGGCGCACTGAGTAGCTGCCAGGAATAAAACATTTGTTTACACTGGCGCCCGATCTGCATGATCGGGGCATGTCTGTGTTGTCTGCCACCGTTCTGCGAAACCAGTCACAAACGGAACGGGGCGTATCAGATGTTGAGAAAAAATGGACTGGGCGTGCTGCTGGCGCTCTCTACTGCGGTTCTGGCGGGCTGTGCCGGCAACCCGATGCGGCAATACGACGGCGAACTCAAGGAAACGGTGACGCTGGTCAAAACCGGCGCCGTCCGCCAGGCGGTCGAACTGCTCGAGAAGAACAACGCCCCTGGCGTGATGACGCAGGACAAGGACCTTCTCTACTATTTCGAGAAGGGCGAACTGCTCAAGCTGGCCAACGATTACGCCGAAAGCCGCGACAGCTGGCTCAAGGCCGACGCCATCGTGCAGCAGTGGGAAGAGGAATTCCGTACCAATCCGCAGAAGCTGATCGGCGATCTCGGCAGCTACCTGATCAGTGACAAGACGCGTCGTTACGACGGGCAGGATTACGAGAAGGTGATGCTCTCGTCGCGCCTCACGCTTGATCACCTGCTGCTCGGCAGTTTCGATCTCGCGCGCATCGAGATGAAGAAGACCTACGAGCGCGAAAAGCTGATCGAGTCCTTCCGCGACAAGGAATACGACAAGCTCAAGGAAGACGGCGACAAGCAGAAGGTGAGCAGCGACCCGAAGCAACTGAAAGGCTATCCGCTCGACGACCTCGACACGCCGGAAGTGCGTGAGCTGAAGAACGGCTTCCAGAATGCTTTCGCGCACTACCTGGCTGGCTACTTCTTCGAGGTGACCGGCGAGCCCTCGCTGGCCGAACCGGGCTACCGTAACGCGCTGCAACTGGCGCCGCACCGCCAGATCATCCAGCAGAGCCTGAAGAACGTCGGTCGCAAGAAGCCCGGTCCACGCGAATCGGACGTGCTCTTCGTCGTCGAATCGGGCTTTGCTCCGTCGTGGAAGTCGCTGACCATCCCGCTTCCCATCCCGCGCCAGAACGGTGTGGTACTGACGCCTTTGTCCTTCCCGCTGATCAAGTCCGAGAACAGCGCCTTCGTTCCCGCGTCGATCAGCGTCTCCGGCCGCCAGTTGCCGGTCGAAACGCTGACCAATGTCGATACCATGGCGCGCCGTCTGCTCAAGGACCAGATGCCCGGCATCATCCTGCGCACCGTCGTTCGCGCCGCGCTCAAATCGGTCGCGCAGGAACAGGCCAACAAGGCCAATCCGATTGCCGGGCTCGCCGTCGGCATCGCCTCGGTCGTCACCGAACAGGCCGACGACCGCAGCTGGCGGACGCTGCCCGAGCGCATCTCGGTGGCACGCGCGATCCTGCCGCACGGCAAACAGACGATCGAGTTCCAGACCGGCGCCGGCGTTTACCGCGGCGAGGTGCTCATCGGCAACCGCTTCACCATCGTTCCGATTCGCCTGACCGGTGGCGCCGTCTATCTGGCGCAAGCCAATGTCGCCGTCGATGGTGCACAATCGGTTTCTGCCGACACCACGACGCCGCTGCCGGCGTCTACCGCGACGAAGGGCAAGCGCGTCAAGGCGGTACCGAAGACGGCGCCCAAGGCGGCAGATCAGTAAGTCCGACAGGAGAAAGCCATGAAAACCCCCAGTCTCGTTTCCCTCGCCATCGTTTGCGTGCTTGCTGCGCCGCTGGTGCAGGCACAGCCGCTTGCCGATGCGCCGCCAGCGCCGAGCATCGCCAGCAAGATCGAGGAGCAGGGCGCGATGCGCTACCTCAAGGTGAGCGATCTGCGTGCGGTACGCCGCGACGGTCTGCTGCGCGTCCAGGCCGAGATCAGCAACAGCAGTTCCAGTACCCAGCAGCTTTACTACCGTTTCAAGTGGCTCGACGCCGATGGTTTCACCGTCTGGGACGAAGAGCCGTGGAAGCCGCAGGTCATCTATGGCGCGCAGAAGCAGGTGATCAGCGTCGTCGCACCGACCTTCAAGGCCACCGATTTCCGGCTGATCCTGCAAAGCCCGAGCAATAGCGGTTTTGACCAGCCGCAACAGAACAGCAGTCCCACGTACTGATTCCGCCCGCCCGGCGGAACTTTCTCATTCACTTCAGGAGATCGCGACATGCAGGAGCAATCCAGGCTTCACACCCGCTTCACCTTGATCGCCGGCGTCATGGCGCTGACGCTGGCCGGTTGCCAGACGACGTCGCCGACCACCGGCAGCGGCAACGTCAGCTATGGCGACGCCAAGGCCGTCGAGACGGTGACGACCGACCTCGGCTCGACCGACATCCAGATGATCTCGGAAAAGATGACCTCCTCGCTGATCCAGCATCCGCTGGTGCAGGACATCATCCGCAAGCGCCAGCTGCTGATGGCGTCGCCGGTGAAGAACAAGACCAGCGAATACTTCGACACGCAGCAGATCACCGACACCGTGCTCACGCAACTGCAGAAGAACGGCGTGCGCTACGTGATCGAGGGCGAAAACATGCAGAACCAGGTTGACGAACTGCGCCGGCAGAACCAGAGCGGCCTCTACGACAAGGGCAAGTCGGTCAAGATGGGCAAGATGCAGGGCGCCAAGTACCGTCTCGACGGCAGCATCTCGTCGATCGTCAAGAAGACTTCCGACATGAAGGACGTCTATTACAAGATGAACCTGCGTCTGATCGAGATCGAGAGCGGCATCGTCGAGTGGTCGGACGAGAAGGAAATCCGCAAGTCGGCGCGGCGCTGAGCCTGCAGCGCGCAGGAACTCCGGGAGAATCTGAATGAAAGCCATCAATCACATCCGCGCCGGTGTCTGCGTACTGCTTGCCGCCTTCAGCCTTGGCGCCAGCGCAGCATCCGCGCCAAAGGTCGCCGTTACCGACCTCGCCTACGAAGAACGCGTCAGCGAGTATTTCCGCGTCGTTTCGGCGCACGAGAAATCCTCGCTGCGCGCTTCCGGGCGCGAAAGCGAGCGCGATTCCGACGCCGGCTATTCACGGCGCAGCAGCGGTTCGGTGAACGCCAAGTCCGAAAGCAGCTACTACGAGGCCGAGGGCACCTACAGCTATATCGATCGCGGCGAACTGCGCAAATTCACCGCCGACATCAAGGGCGAAATGCTCAAGTCGGGCCGTTTCCAGCTGGTGCAGGGCAAGCCGTTCACCGACACCAAGCACAGCGAGAAGCTCTACGACGTGATCGCGCGCATCAAGCAGGGCATGTATCCGGGCGCCGACTACGTTCTTTTCGGCTCGATCAACAGCATCGAATTCCGTCAGGAAGCCAATCCGATCGACAACACCAACACCGTTTCGCACACGCTCAGCCTTGAGCTGGTCGGCGAGTTCAGCCTGATCGGCACGCGTGACTACAAGATCAAGGCGGCCTTCAGCGCCATGGGCACCGGCCAGGACGTCAAGCTGCTGACCAGTCGTGGCGGTCGCGTCGTGCTCAACCGCGGCAAGGTGATGTCGGAAGTCTCGAAGAGTCTCGGCGAAGATGTCGCCCGCCAACTCGACGAACAGCTCGGTGGCGGTGGCGACCCGCGTGGCGACGGCAGCTACCGGATCCGTGAGGAATCGAGCCGCGAGGAAGTGATGATCTTCCGCTAGCCGCAGCTGTCCTGCCGGTCATGATGACGGCAGTGCAAACGGAAAAGCGCCGCCGCAAGCGGCGTTTTTTCATTCCGGGTCGAAGCAGTGCTTGCCTTTGCTTGGTTACTGTATAGAATTACAGTGGTCGTTAACCGGAGGCTGTCCCCATGTTCAAGCTGACCCCGCGCCAACAGGAAATCCTCGATTTCATCCGCAATTCGCTCGAAGTGCTCGGCGCGCCGCCGACGCGTGCCGAGATCGCCACGGCTTTCGGCTTTGCTTCGCCGAACGCGGCCGAAGAGCACCTCAAGGCGCTCGCGCGCAAGGGCGCGGTCGTCCTCGAGCCGGGATCGGCGCGTGGCATCCGGCTGGTCGAACAACTCGGCCTGCCGCTGATCGGCAGCGTTGCCGCCGGCAGTCCGATCCTTGCCGTCGAAAACGTGCAGGCGCGTTACGCGCTTGACGCGACGCTGTTCCGGCCGCGTGCCGATTTTCTGTTGCGCGTGCGCGGCCTGTCGATGATCAACGCCGGCATTTTCGATGGCGACCTGCTCGCCGTGCATCGCACCGAGGAGGCGCACAACGGCCAGATCGTCGTCGCCCGGCTGGAAGACGAGGTCACGGTCAAGCGCTTCCGCCAGCACGGCCCGATCGTCGAACTGATCGCCGAGAACCCCGATTTCGAGCCGATCGTCGTCGACACCCGCGAAGCGCATCTGGCCATCGAAGGCATCGCCGTCGGCCTGATCCGTGGCGGCGAGGCGATGTAGGGCTTCGCCCGCTGCGCCAGCCACTCTCCCGCGAAGTTAAGTGAATGAACGCCGTCCCGCGTCTTGACGACATCCTTACCCGCGCCGACGTCTGGCGCGGCGGAGTCATGGCTACGTCCGTGCAGCCCGGATTGCCGACCGGCTTTGCCGAACTCGACGCCGAACTGCCCGGCGGCGGCTGGGCACGCGGCGGCCTGTGCGAACTGCTGCCAACGCGCACCGGCGTCGGCGAACTGAGCCTGCTGCTGCCGGCGCTGGCGCGTCTCTCGGCCAGCGAGTTGTCGTGGGTGGTCTGCGTTGCGCCGCCACATCCCTTGCACGCACCGGCGCTGGCGCAGGGTGGCATTGCGCTCGAGCGCCTGCTCATTGCCGGTGCGCCCGGCCGCGATGCCGCGTGGACCTGCGCTCGCGCGCTTGATACCGACGGTGTCGGTGCCGTGGTCGCCTGGCTACCCGGCGCCGACGCGACACTGCTGCGTCGCCTGCATCTCGCCGCCGAAGCCAACCGCTCGCTGCTCTTCGTCTTCCGTCCGGCGGCCTGCGCCGCCGAAGCTTCTCCGGCGCCGCTGCGCCTGCAACTCGACGGCGAAGGCGAGCGCCTGCGCGTGCATATCCTCAAGCGGCGCGGCGCAGCTTGCGCGCTGCCGCTGTCGCTGGCGGTGCCACGCCCAGCGCTGCTACCGGCCGCCTCCTTGCCAGCGGCGATGCCGGCCTGCGCGCAAGCTGCGCCGACGCTTTCTCCCTCGTCACCGCCGCCTCTTTCGTCGCTTTCTTCGCTGCCCCCCTCGTCGCATGCTCTGGCTCGCCCTGTTCCTGCCGCGCTTGCCGCTCGACGCGCGTCCCTGCGCCTGTTCTGATGCTGCGCCGCCCTGTGCCGTCGTCGAACGCGAACGCATTGTCGTCGCCGACGATCGTGCGCAGGCGGCCGGCATCGTCTCCGGGCTGCGGCTGGCCAGCGCGCGTGCGCGCCTGCCTGAACTGGTCGTCCAGCCGCGTGATCCGGCGCAGGAAAGCGCCGCGCTGACGCGCCTGGCCTGCTCGGCCGGCGCTTTCACTTCCGAAGTCAGCCTCGCGCCACCGGCGACCTTGCTGCTCGAAATCGCGTGTTCCCTGCGCTTTTTCGGCGGCGTCGAGCGCCTGTTCGCCGGCATCGTGCAGGCGGCGACAGAGCAGGGCTTGCGCGTGCAGGCGGCCCTGGCGCCGACGCCGCTGGCGGCGCAGTGGCTGGCTTTCGCCGGTGGCGCCGACGCCGGTTTCGGCACTCCAGCCAGCCTTGACGCGGCGCCGCTGGCGCACAGGCTCGGTGTTCTGCCGCTGGCGCGGCTTGCCTTGCCGGCTGCGCAGGAGAAGCGGCTTGCCGCTTTTGGCGCCGGCACGCTCGCCGACGTTCTGCGCCTGCCGCGGGCCGGGCTGGCACGGCGCGTCGGCGCCGATTTTGTCGCCGATCTGGCGCGGGCACTCGGCGAAATTCCCGATCCGCGCGCGCGTTTCGTTTTCCCCGAACATTTCAGCCAGACGCTTGAACTGCCGGCACGCAGCGAGAGCGCACTGGCGCTGGCCTTTGCCGCGCGTCGCCTGATCGCCGCGCTGTCCGGCTGGCTGGCGGCGCGCGCCGCCGGCATCCGCGAATGTTTTCTCGACCTGCGCTGCGAACGCACGACGGGCGCCCCTCCGGCCTTGACGCTGTCGCTTTCATTCGCCGAAGTGACGCGCGATGCGCAACGCATCGGCCGCGTGCTCGACGAACGGCTGGCCCGCCTGCAACTGCCGGCGTCGGTCGAATCGCTGTGCCTGCGCGCTACGGCGCCGGAACCGCTGGCCGGCCGCGAAGCCGCCCTGTTTGCCGCCGACGGCAGCAGCGCCCGTGGCCATGCCGCCAGAGGCGCCGGCGGTGCGACGATTGCCGAACTGATCGAACGCCTGCAGGCGCGGCTTGGCGAGCACGGCGTCTATCGCCTCGCTGCGCATCCCGAGCACCGCCCGGAAAACGCCACGCAGAAAAACGCTCCGCTGGCGCGGCAGGACGCGCAGGGCACCGGGGTGGCGCAGCACGGGCCGCGGCCGCTGTGGCTGCTGCCGGCGCCGCAGGCTTTGTCGGAGCAGGGCGGTCGCCCGCAACGCGGCGGCCCGCTACACCTGCTCGCCGGCCCCGAACGCATCGAAAGCGGCTGGTGGGACGAGGGCGAGCCCTCGGCAGTCGGCGATGTCCGTCGTGACTATTTCATCGCCGTTTCGCAGCGTTGCGAATGGCTGTGGATTTTCCGCAGCGAAGCCGGCTGGTTCCTGCACGGCCTGTTTGCCTGATGGGCGCGCAGCTGATTCGCGCCGGACTCCAGCGGAAAAGTCGCGGCATGAGTAATGTCGCGCCCCTGTCGCCATGAGCCGCCTGCCTGATTACGCCGAGCTGCACTGCGTCTCCAATTTCTCCTTCCTGCGCGGTGCCTCACACCCGGAAGAACTGGTCGAACGCGCGCAGGCGCTGGGCTACGCGGCGCTGGCGATCAGCGACGAATGCTCGTTCGCCGGCGTCGTGCGTGCGCACCGGGCGGCGAAGGAGCACGGCCTCAAGCTGATCATCGGCGCCGAATTCCGCCTCACCGCCTCTATTCCTGCCTCGGCTCCGGCCTTCACCCCTGCCTCAACCTTGGCCTGCGCAGCCGCCGGTGCGGGCAGCCATGCCGGCGACGAGCCGGTGACGCCAGCACACAGCCGACTCGTGCTGCTGGCGCAGAACCGTGCCGGCTACGGCAATCTCTCGGCGCTGATCACGCTGGCGCGGCGACGCGCGGACAAAGGCAGCTACCGCCTGCTGCGCGGCGACCTCGATTCGCCGGCCGGCGCTGTGCTACGGGAAAAACCTTCCGATGCCGCGCGCCAGCCACGGGTGGCAAAGACCTGGGCTGCCGCAGCCGGCGCCGTTCCCGATTGCATTGCGCTGTGGGTGCCGCCTGCCGAACTCGTCCGCCGCGCCGCCGTGGCCGCGCGTGCAGCGGCGAGTACGGCAAGCGGCGGGGGGACAAACGAGGCGACCGGAGAGGCGGCGAGGGAAATGAGCAGAGAGGCTGCCGCGAGCAACGGCGCACTGGCTGCGCTGCGCGCCGAAGGGCAATTCCTCGCCGAACGCTTCGCCGGCCGCTGCTGGCTGGCGGTCGAACTGCATGCCGAGGGCGACGACCGCGAGCGGCTGTCGGTGTTGCAGGCGCTGGCCGTCGACTGCGGCCTGCCGGCACTCGCCGCTGGCGACGTGCACATGCACCTGCGTGCGCGACGGCCGTTGCAGGACGTGCTCACCGCCACGCGCCATCGCGTCAGCGTCTTCGCCGCCGGCGAGCGCCTGTTCGCCAACGGCGAGCGGCACCTGCGCACGCGCCTGCGCCTGTCGCGCCTGTATCCGCCCGAACTGCTCGCCGAAACGCTGAACGTCGCGGCGCAGTGCGACTTCTCGCTCGACGAACTGCGCTACGAATACCCCGGGGAAGTCGTCCCGCACGGGCAGACGCCGGCATCCTTCCTGCGCAGCGAGACCGAGCGCGGACTGCTCCGGCGCTACGGCGATTCGGTGCCATCAGCAGTGCCGCCGGCGGTACGCGAGCGCATCGAGCATGAACTCGCGCTGATCGGCGAACTCGGCTACGAGCCGTATTTCCTCACCGTCTACGACATCGTCAGCTTTGCGCGCAGTCGCGGCATCCTCTGCCAGGGGCGCGGTTCGGCGGCCAATTCGGCGGTGTGCTACGCGCTCGGCGTCACCGAGGTCGACCCGGCGCGTTCGCACCTGCTTTTCGAGCGCTTCATCTCGAAGGAGCGCGGCGAGCCGCCCGACATCGACGTCGATTTCGAGCACGAGCGGCGCGAGGAGGTGATCCAGTACCTCTACGCAAAGTACGGACGCGACCGCGCCGCGCTGGCGGCGGCGGTGATCAGCTACCACACGCGTGGCGCGCTGCGCGACGTCGGCCGCGCGCTCGGCTTCGAGCCGGCGCAGATTGACGCGCTGGCCTCGACGCTGGCCTGGTGGGACAAGCGCGAGCAACTGCCCGAACGGCTGGCGCAGATCGGCCTCGACCCGGCGAGCCCACGCGTCGCCAAGTGGCTGGCGCTCGCCGAGGCGCTGCGCGGCTTTCCGCGCCACCTGTCGCAGCACACCGGCGGCTTCGTGCTTTCGCGCGGACCGCTCTCGCGGCTGGTGCCGGTGGAGAACGCGGCGATGCCCGAGCGCACGGTGATCCAGTGGGACAAGGACGACCTCGACGCGGTCGGCCTGCTCAAGGTCGACGTGCTGGCGCTCGGCATGCTCTCGGCGATCCGCCGCGCGCTCGACCTCGTCGGCCGGCGCATGGACGAGATTCCGCCCGAAGACCCGGCCACCTACGCCATGATCTGTGCCGCCGATACCGTTGGCGTCTTCCAGATCGAATCGCGCGCGCAGATGGCCATGCTGCCGCGCCTGAAACCGCGCCAGTTCTACGATCTGGTGATCGAGGTGGCGCTGGTGCGCCCCGGCCCGATCCAGGGCGACATGGTGCATCCCTACCTGCGCCGGCGCGACGGGCGCGAGGCGATCGAAGGCATGCGCCCAGAGATCGCCGATGTGCTCGGGCGCACGCTCGGCGTGCCGATCTTCCAGGAACAGGTGATGCAGCTGGCCGTCGTCGCCGCCGGTTTCACGCCGGGCGAGGCCGACCAGCTGCGCCGGGCGATGGCGGCGTGGCGGCGCAAGGGCGGCCTCGAACCCTTCGAGCAGAAGCTGATCGCCGGCATGCGCGAACGCGGTTATGCGCTGGCGTTTGCCCAGCGCCTGTGCGCGCAGATCCGCGGTTTCGGCGAATACGGCTTTCCCGAGTCACACGCGGCGAGCTTCGCGCTGCTCGTCTATGTCTCGGCCTGGCTCAAGTGCCACCGCCCCGACGCTTTTCTCTGCGCGCTGCTCAACAGCCAGCCGATGGGCTTCTACGCCCCGGCGCAACTGCTGCGCGACGCGCGCCGGCATGGTGTCAAGGTACGGCCGGTCGACGTGCAGGCCAGCGCCGTCGAGGCGACGCTGGAGGCTGCAGCAACAACAGCGATAACGAAAGCGGCAGCCGGGGCAGGGCAGGCGCCGGCCGGCTGCTGCGCTGTCCGTCTCGGCCTTGGCGGCATCGCCAGCCTGAGCACCAGCGGCGCCGCGCGCATCGTCGTCGCCCGACGGCAAGGGCGGTTTGCCGATGTCGCCGATCTGGCTGCACGCGCCCGCCTTGCGCGCAGCGATCTCGACGCGCTCGCCGCCGCTGGCGCGCTGGCCGGCATTGCCGGGCATCGCCGGCAGGCGGCGTGGGCGGCGGCTGCCGCACCGGTGCAGGGCGATCTGCTCGCCGCGGCGATCCGTGACGAAGCGCCGCCAGTGCTGGCGCTGCCGAGCGAGGGCGACGATCTCGTCGCCGACTACGCCAGCCTCGGCCTGACGCTCGGCCGCCATCCACTGGCGCTGCTGCGCGAATCCTTGCGCGCGCGGCGCTTTGTTTCGGCCACCGACCTGGCCGGCTGCGCCGATCGCCAGCTGGCGCGCGTCGCGGGAATCGTCACCTGCCGGCAACGGCCCGGCACGGCGAGCGGCATCGTTTTCGTGACCATCGAGGACGAAAGCGGGCTGGCCAATATCGTCGTGCATGCGCCGCTGGTCGAGCGGCAGCGACGCGAACTGCTCGGCGCCACGCTGCTCGGCGTCTTTGGCCAGATCAGTCGCGAAGGCGCGGTCGTGCATCTCGTCGCCAAGCGTCTGGTCGACCTCTCGGCGTGGCTCGGTCGCCTGTCGCCGGCGAGCCGCGATTTCCACTGAGCTTGCGCCGAGCGCCGTCGTTGCGCACCATTCGGGGGCGGCTTGTCTCGAAGTCGACACGCGGAATCGACCGCGGGAAAGCGTCCGCATTCTCGCCAGCCCTTGTTCCGGCTGGTATTTTCCGGGTACCGCCCTCTGTTCCGACATAAATAGCGCTTGGCGCGCCGATTGCTTTAACGTTATATGGGCTACTTCACAACGACGACCGCAGCCAGGCTTCACCCCGAGAATCACCCGACATGAATTCATCTGCGCGCCAGCCGAAACCGGACGAAAGAATCGCTGCCTTGCCCGGCCGCGGCGATCTGCTTGCGGCCGCGCCTGACGCATCGACGCTGACGCTGGCCTTCGCCGGAGTCATCGGCGGCACCGCGCGCCGCGCGCCGCCGTACAACGTGCCCGTTGCCGGCCTTGCCGAGGCGGCGCTGCGCCGGCTGCTGCAGCGTTTCTTCCCCGCGCTGGCGGCAGCGCAGCGCGCAGCGCTGCTGGCCCAGGCCGCCGTGCGCGGGAATCCGTCTGCCCCGGAGAGCAGCGGCGTTGCCGACGAGTTCGCCGATATCGTCGCGCTGCTGCTTGAAGAGCATGCCGTCGCCGACGATGCCATCGTCTGGCTGGCGCACGCCATCGCCACCGCCTGCATGTCCGCCGACCACCTGTGGCAGGACATGGATCTGCCCGATCGCCCGGTGCTCGGCCGCCTGATGCGCGAGCACTTTCCGCAGCTGGCGGTACGCAACGTCCGCGACATGCGCTGGAAGAAGTTCCTCTACCGCGAACTCTGTGACCGTGCTGCCGTTCCGGTCTGCCCGGCGCCGAGTTGTTCGGCCTGTTCCGAGTATTCGCACTGTTTCGCCGGCGCCCCACCCGCCGCCACCGCGTCAACGTCCGCTCCCGACACTCTCCCGAACGAACTGCCATGAAAATCGCCATCGCCACGCGCAACTTCAAGACCCTGGCCGGCCACGCCGGCAAGACCCGGCACTGGCTGATCTACGACTTCGACACGCCGCGTGCCGCCGACGCCTTGCCCGAACCGACGCGGCTGACGCTGAAGAAAGAGCAGACCTTCCACTACATTCCCGATGGCGAGCCGCATCCGCTCGACGGCGTCGACATGCTGCTCACCGGTAGCGCCGGCGAGGGCTTCATCCGCCGCATGAAGCTGCGCGGTGGCGAGGTACTGCTCACCGGCGAGCGCGACCCGGAAAATGCGCTGCGTCTGCTCATCGCCGGCGAAGCGCAACCCGAGCCGCGCTTCGACCCGAGCACCGCGCTGTGCCGTCTGCGCGATCTCTTTTCGAAACACTGATCGCGCCCAAACGCCACTGAACCAACACACACGCATTCCATGTTCCTGAACGAAGAAGACCTGCAGGCGATCTGGCTGACCATCAAGCTCGCCAGTGTTGTCACCGTGATCCTGTTTCTCATCGGTACGCCGATCGCCTGGTGGCTGTCGCGTACGCGCTCGCGCCTGAAAGGAGCGATCGGCGCGGTCGTCGCCCTGCCGCTGGTGCTGCCGCCGTCGGTGCTCGGTTTCTACATGCTGGTGGCGATGGGGCCGAACGGTCCGGTCGGCCAGCTGACGCAGGCGCTCGGGATCGGCTTGCTGCCATTCACCTTCTGGGGGCTGGTCGTCGCTTCGGTCATCTATTCGCTGCCGTTCATGGTGCAGCCGGTGCAGAACGCCTTCGAGGCGGTCGGCGAAAGGCCGCTGGAAGTCGCCGCGACGCTGCGCGCTTCGCCGCTCGATGCCTTTTTCAACGTCGCGCTGCCGCTGGCGCTGCCGGGATTCATCACCGCCGGCGTGCTCACCTTTGCCCATACGGTCGGCGAGTTCGGCGTCGTGCTGATGATCGGCGGCAACCTGCCCGGCGCAACGCGCATGGTCTCGGTCCAGATCTACGACCACGTCGAGGCCATGGAGTACGCCAATGCGCATAACCTCGCCGGCGTGATGCTGGTCTTCTCCTTCCTCGTCCTGCTTGCGCTGTATGCCTGGCGTCCGGATGCAAAAAGGGACTGAGCGCATGGACAGCATCGACTTCCGCTTTCGCCTCGACTGGCCGGGCTTCTCGCTCGACGTCGATCTTGCACTGCCCGGCCGCGGCGTCAGCGGCCTGTTCGGCCACTCGGGTTCGGGCAAGACGACCCTGTTGCGCTGCATCGCCGGGCTCGAACGCGCAGCGCACGGCTACCTCTCGGTGAAGGGGGATGTCTGGCAGGATGACGGCCACTGGCGTCCCGTTCACCGCCGCCCGATCGGCTATGTCTTTCAGGAAGCCAGCCTGTTCCCGCATCTCGACGTGATCGGCAACCTGCGTTTCGGCATGAAGCGCGTGAAAACCTTGAGCGCCGGCAAGGCCGCTCTTGAAACGCATCTCGAACGTGCCATCGAACTGCTCGGCATCGAGCACCTGCTCAAGCGCAAGCCCGGCCACCTCTCGGGCGGCGAGCGGCAGCGCGTCGGCATTGCCCGCGCGCTGGCGCTCGACCCGCAACTGCTGCTGATGGACGAGCCGCTGGCGGCGCTCGACCTCAAGCGCAAGCTCGAAATCCTGCCGTATCTCGAGCGTCTGCACGACGAGCTGGCGGTGCCGATCCTTTACGTCAGTCATGCACCCGACGAAGTGGCGCGGCTCGCCGACCATCTGGTGCTGCTTGAGAACGGCCGCGTCGTTGCCAGCGGCCCGCTCACCGAAACGCTGGCGCGCGCCGATCTGCCGGCGGCATTTGCCGACGACGCCGGTGTCGTGATCGAGACCGTGCTCGCCGCGCACGAGGAAGACGGACTGTCGCGACTGGAGTTTCCCGGTGGTCAGATGTACGTCGGGCGGCGCGCTGATCCCCTCGGCCGGCGTCTGCGCTGTCGCATCCACGCCAGCGATGTCAGCCTGACGCTCAACCTGCCACCCGACTCGAGCATCCTCAACCGCCTGCCGGTGACGGTCAGCGATATTGTCGAGTCCGACAGGCTTGGGCATGTGATCGTCCGGCTGGAAATCAGCGGCGGCGGCGGTGCCTTGCTGGCACGCATCACCGAGCGTTCGCGCCGGCTGCTTGACATCAAGCCGGGGCGCCAGGTCTGGGCGCAGATCAAGGCGGTGGCGGTCCTCGCCTGAGACTTGCGCTGTGGCTACACGGCGCTGTCCTGACGGCGATCGTCGGCCCGCGGCGGCGATCTTGTCAGGGTCGCGCCCGCCACCGATAATCCGGCAGCCAGCCAGCGACGATCCACCGCTGCGCTGATCAAACCATGCAAAAGTGGCACGGCGGCAGCAGTACGCCGACCGGCAAGCCGCGCATTCCGAGGAGACAAGCCATGCTGATTCATCCCGACCGCTCGACGCTGCTCGTCATCGATATCCAGGAGCGTCTGCAACCCTTCATCGACCAGGGCGATTCCGTGCTCGCGCATAGCCAGTGGCTGCTGCGCGTCGCGCAGCGCATCGGTGTGCCGGTGATCTGCACCGAGCAGTATCCGCGCGGCATCGGTCCGACCGTGCCGGCCCTGCGCGAACTGCTGCCCGACTCGGCCGTCGTCGAAAAGATCTACTTTTCGGCGGTCGCCGAGTGCGCTGGCGGGCTTGCCGGGCCGGGCAGCGACGGCGCTGAAGGTGGTGGCATCTTTGCCGCGCCGGGCGGCGAGCGCCGCCAGTTCGTCGTCGTCGGCACCGAGTCGCATGTCTGCGTCATGCAGACCGTGCTCGACCTGCTCGCCGCCGGCCGGCGGGTTTTTGTCGTCGAAGAGGCAGTCGGCTCGCGCCGCGCCTCGGACAAGGCATTGGCCCTCGAACGCATGCGCCGTCACGGCGCCGACATCGTCTCGCGCGAGATGGTTGCTTTCGAGTGGCTGCAGCGCGCCGGCACCGATCTCTTCCGCGGCGTCAGCCGCGACTTCATCAAGTAGCCATCAAGTAGCCATCAGGTAGCCACGCCGGCGGCGCCGTGCCTCAGGAAAGCAGCGCCGCCAGCTTGTTCTCGAGCGTCGCCAGTTCTTTCCTGCCGTCGCTCGACAGCTGGATCGCCTCGCGCCAAGATTGAAAATTCTGACGCAAGGACGCCAGATCCTCGCAGGCGTCGATGCGGTCGATCAGGCTCGAACCGGCAACGCCGATGAAAGCCCGCACCGTATTGGCCATGAAGTTCTGTGCCATGCGGAAACGTTCCCCAGTATCGGCTGGCGCCGCGACAGGTTTGGCCTTGCCCGGTGCCGCCTGCGCCCCGGCCGCTGGCGCCGCTGGCTGCAAGGGCCGGACGAAGCCCTCGTCGAGCAGCGTTTGCAGGATGCCGGGCAGCGCATCGCCGGGGAACATCGCCGACAGCATTGCGCGGTCGCGCTTGCCGTCGATCATGATCAGTACCTGCCGCGTACGCATCGGCAGCCGCCAGGTACGTCGCTCAACCTCCTCGATACCCTTGGGCGTTTTCACGCAGGGCGACTCGTCGCTCATCGGTTTCCTCCTCTTGTGGATCCGGGCAACCGTCTTCGCGGTTTACCCCGGGCGCTAATCTAACGTGTTTTTCCTTCTCAGGATGAGAAGTTTTCTCACGTTTGCCACAATTCCAGGCACCAATCCCGGCTGCTCCAGAGAGCAGATGCGCCGCCAGCTGCCGCCATTCCGGCGCTTGTCGTAGTATCGGCGGATGCGAAATCCTGCCGTTCCCTTAGCCTTGCAATTCCCGTCTTCCGCCAATGGCCGTTTTTTCGGCGAGCCCGGCGCATGAGTCGGCCGTGCCTGCTTGCTGCCTGGTCGGCGAATGAGGCGTCGCTGCGCGCCTATCTGCGGCATCGGATCGGCGATGCCGGTGATGCCGACGAACTGATGCAGGAGTTGTTCCTCAAGGCCATCCGCCAGGGCGAGCTCTTCTGCCGCGTCGAGAATCCGCGCGCCTGGCTGTTTCAGGTGGCGCGCAACGCGCTCGCCGACCGTCTGCGCCTTCGCCATGAATACCTGCCACTGCCCGACGATCTGGCGATACCGGTCAGCGACGGGCTGAAGCCGGTCGATGAACTGAGCCAGTGTTTGCCACGCGTGCTCGCCGAACTGGCCGAGGCGGATCGGCAAGCGATCCGCTTCTGTGACATCGACGGCCACTCGCAGCAGGCGCTGGCCGACCTCCTCGGCTTGTCGCTGTCAGCGGCCAAATCACGGCTGCAGCGAGCCCGCCGACGCCTGAAACAGCAGCTGGAAACAGCGTGCCAGGTCGAGTTCGACGAAACCGGCGCGGTCAGCGGATTCACCCCGCGTCCGCCTTTGCCCGAGCGCTGATCGCGCTCAGCAAGGGCGTTTGCCGCCCGCCGCAGCCTGCGCGACGGGTGTCTATTCCATCCCGGACCAAATTTCTGCCGGCGCCGCTGCGTCTTTTTTGTCTCTGCTCCGTCTCCATTGGCAGAAGCCGCAAAGCGCGGCCGCCAATCGTTGATCTCCGGAGCCGCTTCATGATCGCAGTCCCCGTCGAAACAGCCGAACGACGCAAGCTGGTGCGTTGGTTGCTGGGCATTTCCGTCGCCACCGTCGCCTGGGTGTTCGCCTACGGCCAACTCACCAACTTTGCCGACGCAGCTGTCGAACTCCTCGGCGTTTCGCGGCAGACGCGCTTCGGTGAGGCGCTGCACTTCTTCTTTTACGACAGCCCGAAGGTCGTGCTGCTGCTCACCGGCATCGTCTTCGTGATGGGCATCGTCCAGACCTTTTTCTCGCCGGAGCGCACGCGGGCAATGCTCTCCGGCAAGCGCGAGGGCGTCGGCAACGTGCTGGCGGCCAGCCTCGGTATCGTCACGCCCTTCTGTTCGTGCTCGGCCGTGCCGCTGTTCATCGGCTTCCTTTCAGCCGGCGTTCCGCTCGGCGTGACTTTCTCCTTCCTCATCTCGGCGCCGATGGTCAACGAAGTGGCGCTGGTGCTGCTGTTCGGCATGTTCGGCTGGAAGGTCGCCGCGCTCTACCTGGTCATGGGGCTGCTGGTCGCCATCGTCGCCGGGCTGGTCATCGGCAAGCTGAAGATGGAGCGCTACCTCGAAGACTGGGTGCAGAAAATTCTCGGCGGACAGGCGGCGCATCCGGCGGGCGAGGCGATCTCCTGGAACGGGCGTTTCGCGGCCGGGCTGGCCCACATCAGGGAAATCGTCGGCAGGGTCTGGCCCTACATTCTTGCCGGCATCGCACTCGGCGCCGGCATCCACGGCTATGTTCCCGAGGACTTCATGGCGTCCTTCATGGGCAAGGATGTCTGGTGGGCAGTGCCGGCGGCAGTCGTCCTCGGGGTGCCGATGTACACCAACGCCGCCGGCATCATCCCGATCGTCGAGGCACTGATCGGCAAGGGCGCCGCGCTGGGCACCGTGCTCGCGTTCATGATGAGCGTGATCGCGCTGTCCGCGCCGGAAATGATCATCCTGCGCAAGGCGCTGAAGCCGCCATTGATCGCCACCTTCGCCGGCGTGGTGGCCTGCGGCATCCTGCTCGTCGGCTACGTTTTCAATCTGCTGCTGTGATGTGGCCTCATCCGGCCTCGTTTAATCGTCCTGATCAACACGAAAGGAAGTCTCATGAAAAACATCAAGGTCCTCGGCACCGGCTGTGCCAACTGTCGCAATACCGTCGCTCTCGTCGAGACAGTGGCCAGAGAAAAGGGCGTCGAGATCGTGCTGGAGAAGGTCGAGGATCTGCCCTCGATCATGGGCTATGGCGTGATGTCCACGCCCGGTGTGGTGGTCGACGGCAAGGTGGTCCATGCCGGCGGCGTGCCCTCACGAAGCAAGGTCGACAGCTGGCTTTGAAGGTGGGTGTGCGGATAATCCGGGCCATCAGCGCGGTGGTTTTCCCGATACTTCGACCGAAGGTGTTGTGATGAACGTACTTTTCCTGTGCACCGGCAACTCGTGCCGCTCGATCCTCGCCGAAGCGACTTTCAATCATCTTGCGCCAGCCGGCTGGCGGGCGCTGAGTGCCGGCAGCCGTCCCACCGGGCTCGTTCATCCGCGTTCGCTGGCGCTGCTCGCGCGTGAAGGCATTGCCTGCGATGGCGCTGCCAGCAAGTCCTGGGACGCACTGCCGCTGACGCCCGATATCGTCATCACCGTCTGCGCCAGTGCCGCCGGCGAAACCTGCCCGGCGTATCTCGGCCCGGTGCTGCGCAGCCACTGGGGCGTCGACGATCCGGCGCATGCCACAGGCAGCGATGCCGAAATCGACGCCGCCTTTCTGCGTGCCTATTGCACGCTGCGCCGGCGCATCGAGGCCTTTCTGGCGCTGCCGCTGACCGATCTGCAGGGGGATCGCAGCCGCCTGCAGGCCGAACTCGATCGCGTCGGCGCGCTGACCTGAACCAAGGACTTCACCATCAACATGAGCCTCTTCGAACGCTATCTCTCGCTCTGGGTCTTCCTGTGCATCGTCGCCGGCATCCTGCTCGGGCAGTTCTTCCCCGGCGCTTTCCAGGCGATCGGGCGGCTGGAGGTGGCGCAGGTGAATCTGCCGGTCGGCCTGCTCATCTGGGTGATGATCATCCCGATGCTGGTCAAGGTTGATTTCGGCGCGCTGCACGAGATTCGCCAGCATGTGCGCGGCATCGGTGTCACGCTGTTCGTCAATTGGCTGGTCAAACCCTTTTCGATGGCCTTCCTTGGCTGGCTGTTCATCCGCCAGCTGTTCGCGCCGTGGCTGCCGGCCGAGCAGATCGACAGCTACATCGCCGGGCTGATCCTGCTTGCCGCCGCGCCGTGCACGGCGATGGTTTTCGTCTGGAGCCGGCTGTCCAACGGCGACCCGCTGTTCACGCTGTCGCAAGTGGCGCTCAACGACGCGATCATGATCTTTGCCTTTGCGCCGCTGGTGGCCTTCCTGCTCGGCCTGTCGGCGATCAGCGTGCCGTGGGAGACGCTGATCGTTTCGGTGGTGCTCTACGTCGTCATCCCGGTGCTCCTCGCGCAATGGTGGCGGCGCTCGCTGCTGGCGAAGGGCGAGGGCGCTTTCGCGGCGGCGATGGCGCGCATCGGTCCGCTGTCGATCGCCGCGCTGCTGGCGACGCTGGTGCTGCTCTTCGCCTTTCAGGGCGAGGCGATCATCGCGCAGCCGCTGATCATCGCGCTGCTGGCGGTGCCGATCCTGATCCAGGTGTTCTTCAACTCGGCGCTCGCTTACTGGCTCAACCGCGCCCTTGGCGAAAAGCACAACGTCGCCTGTCCGTCGGCGCTGATCGGCGCGAGCAATTTCTTCGAGCTGGCCGTGGCCGCGGCGATCAGCCTGTTCGGCTTCAACTCCGGCGCGGCGCTGGCAACAGTGGTCGGCGTGCTGATCGAGGTGCCGGTGATGCTGCTGGTGGTCAGACTGGTCAATTCGAGCAAGGGCTGGTACGAGCGCCGTTGACCACTTGCCGCCCCCGGCGCGCAACGCACCAAGGGGAGTGCAGTTCAGTGACTCAGCGTCTTTGAGAAGAAATTGAGCACCGCCACGCCAGCGACGATCAGGCCGATGCCGATCATTGCCGGCAGGTCGAGCGGCTGCTGATAGACGGCCCAGCCGATCAGCGCAATCAGCGCCACGCCGACACCCGACCAGACAGCGTAGGCGATGCCCAGCGGGATCGCACGCAGCGTCAGCGACAGAAAATAGAACGCCGCCGCGTAGCCGACCACGACGATCAGCGAAGGCAGCCAGCGCGTAAAGCCTTGCGTGGCGTTGAGCGCCGAAGTTGCAATCACCTCGGAAACGATGGCGATTGCCAGATAGAGCCAGTGCATTGATCAGCGCTTTCGAAGGGTTTTCCGCATTATTTCGCCTCGCGGGTACACGACGGCGCCTTGATTTCAGTGCAGTGCTTGAAGGCTTCGGCCTTTACCGCGCCATACGCGGTGCGATACGGATTGAAGCATGCCCAGCTTGCGTCGTATCTGAGCCACTGCTCTTCACAGCTGCCCGGCTGGTTTTCGGCAGGCGCCGGCTGCGGCGCGGGGGCAGGGGGCTGAGCTGATTCGGCATTCTGCTGCAGGAGGTTTTTCTCCTGCAGCAAGCGGACTGCCGCTGCCTGGCGCTCCTCGTCCGACACCTCGACGTTATTCAGGTCCACCGGCTTTGCCGCGCGCTGATAGGCGCTGGGTACCGTGTCGCCGTAGTGCACCTGGCCTGTATCGTCGGTCCAGCGGTATATCTCGCCGCCGCAGGCAAGCGCGGGGAGCATGCAAGCGAGAATGAATAACCAATATTTATCAATCATTTGCTTGGCTCTGCTTGTTGGACGGCCGGCGTGCTCGTCGACTTGAAGAACGACCACATCACGTCGTTGGCCGACAGCGTCTGCGACGGCGCCTGGTTGCTGCGCAGCTTGTTGCCGCCCGGCCACGAGTGGCCGCCCGTTTCGGTGACGCAGAGTTCAACTGACACATTGCCCCGGCACTCCGAATAGCGCTCGCAATAGGCGCCCGGCGTTTCGAGCACGCGCTGCGGCTCGGGATTGCAGCTGTTCTGCCTGACCCACTTGGCGATCGTCGCTGGCACCGAGACGTAATCGGTGACCTTGCTCCGGCTCACCGACTTTTCGCCAGCGCCGCCGTTGAACTGTACGTGATCGTCGTTGCGCGCATGGATGTGCAGGATCGAGATCGGTGCTTTCGGCGTACAGCTCGTCGTGTTGTCGGTGCCGGCCACGGCGGCGATCGCCGAGAAGGTGTCGGCCATCTCGCAGGCGAGGCGGTAGGCCATCATCCCGCCGTTGGACATCCCCGTCGCGTAGATCTGCTTGCGGTTGATGCTCAGCTGGCTGCTCACCTGGTCGACCACCTTGCGGATGAAACCGACGTCGTCGGCGTTCTGGTCACGTGCCGCGGCGCAACAGTTGCCGGCGTTCCAGGTGGCGAACTTGCCCGAACTGCGCGGGCTGAAGCCGCCCGGAAAGACCACGACGAAACCCTCGGCCTCCGACTTCGAGATCAGCCCGTAATACTTGTCGTTGGCCATGAAGTCCATGCTGCCGCCGCCGCCATGCAGCGCAACCAGCAGCGCTGCCGGGTTCTCCGCGCTGTAGCGCTCGGGAACATGCACACGGTAGGTGCGCGGCGAACCGTCGTGCATGATCGAAAAGCTGTAATCACCGGGCTTGTCGATGCGCGACAGGCTGTCCGAACGCTGCGGTGGAACCTGCTTGTCCTGCCGTGAATCGAGCAAACGCTGTTTCAAGCGCTCGCGCAAAGTCCCGCCGCCGAAACTCTCCTGCGCGAGAACCTCGCGCGGGAGCAGGCTGAGGCTGCAGGCAATCAGCGAAATCGCAATGCCCGCGAGGACGGGCTTGCGCAGGCGTGCGTTGGCTTGCATTGAAGGCATCTCCTTGATTAACACGGCAAGGGTTTCAGTGGTTTTCCGCGGTCCGGGAAACACTATCTATTTCCAACTGAGTTGTCGGATTTCTGAGTAACGATGTGTAGATATCGACCCAATTCGGCCATGGGCGCCTGGGGAAAGCTGTCGTTCAACGTAGAAGTGAGCGGCCTGCGCGGCTTTTCGCGCAGGTCCGCTCGATTGCCGGGGTGGGCCTCATGTGGTTGGCCTAAAGAGAGCTAATATTTTTGCGCGGAGAACTTCGTCGCAGAACTCTTCCATGCCTAGCATTCGAATCAGAGCATCTACTTGTTCATCGCTTCGGTGTTCGTATGCGAGAAGCCTTTCAATTTGATATTTTGACAGATACTGATCGAGGTATTGAAATGGATTCGATGTCTTCGGCGCATGCGAAATTATCAAATTCCAACTGCATTTCTTCTGTATGCCCTCGTAGAGACGCTTGTATTCGAAGTATGGCTGAAGGACTTGCGCATACTCTTCAAGAACGGCACCTTTATGCCAGGCATAAAAGCTTTGCACATACTTTCGGTATTCGAAAAATAGGTTGTAGATATCGATTGTGTCCGAGGCGCTTTCAATAAACTCACGGGCCTTTGCGGTCCAGCCATCCCATGCAAGCAACTCAGGCTTCGTAACCGTGAATCGAGCCACTCGTGAGTGGGAGTTGAAGTCGTGATGAATGCCCCAGTTAGCCTGTGCGATGCGCCAATGAGTGTTGTAATTCCTAAGGCGTTGCAAGAAATCGTGTAGCCCGGGAGAAGAGAAGGCGGCCTTCAATCGATCAGAGTATTCGCGAACAGGTGCAGCCCCCTGAAAATTGCGTGCATGATCGACTAGCGCCATGAGAGACGAAGTGCAGTGAAAGAGCTTCTTCTTGACAGCGCGAGTATGGCTCTCCGCTTCATTCTCGTTTGCTTGGTGCCAGAACGTTAGATTCTTGCTGCGGTCTCCGAAGAGACATATCTCGTCGAGAAGTTCTGTAGTGCTTGCATGAAATATCCATATAGTGTCTTCGAGATCCCGAACGGCGCGCCATAATTTGCCACCCGAAGTCTCTTCAATTGACTCTCTTGCGTCCGAGAAACTTGCGAATATCGCGGTATCAATGAAGTCGCGAGACCAAGGATGCGGGACTGTATCGAGGTAGCGGGTCATGAGGCCCAACGTGGAAGTGAGGGGCAGCCGGAGTGCGAAGCACGAAGGGAAGCAACAAGCGCAGCTTGTTGGCTGTCCCTCTCGACTGCGGGGTTAGAGGGCTTAGCGACCACCCGTAAGTTCTCCTACTAGCGCCGCGTGACAACCATACAAAACATGCGATACCTCTTTGAGGATTGCCATCGTTTCTTGCGACTGAGAATCGTCATGAGAAAAGGCTTGCGTTACCTGATCATCGCTATCGAGAACGAGAAAAGCCTTTAGCGGCTTCGAGCCAGATTTGGCCTTGGCTAACATGTTTTCAAAGTCGTCCTCACGAATCGCTGACTTTTCTTTGTCTTTGATTTTGTCTTTGGTTACGGGATAGCGAAAGAATGTGCTGGAGGAGTCAGTTGTTTCAATTTTTTTAATCCAATCATCCAGCTCGACTGGAAAGCTCCAGTCTGTTCGGGTTTTCTCTTCTAAGTACTCAGATTGCTGTGAGAACAATTCGCGAACGTATGAGTACAGCGTTTGGATGCGGTGCTCGTTGTACATTGGTTTCCATTTGGCATCGCCGAGAACATGAGGTTCTCCATCCCAAGGGGTTGTGCCATACGGAATCTTGAGTTTTCTATGGAAGATAAGAATGGCGGATTTGAGATACAACTCAATTGCGTGCCGGTAAAGAAAGCTGACAGGAAGGTGCGCGTTAAGAAAAGGAGCCTCCGCTGTTGATTGAGTCAGCGAATCAGCAGCCTCCTTGAAAGAATCAGCTACCGCGCCAAACCCCTTATCAAAGTGCTGATCTAATGGCATGAAGAGGTAGTGCATCGGTCTTCACTCTAACGTTTGACGTGAGGGGCCGCCGTAGCGGCGAAGCCGCGGAGGGCGCCCACAAGCGCAGCTTGTGGGCGGTCCCTCTCGACGGAATGGTTAGCCAATAGCTGCAACACGCATGGCATTTGCCAATTCCTTAGCTAGCTGAACATATTTGATAACAGCTTCTGGCGGTGGCGAAAAGTCTGTCGAGTGGGCTGCTTCATTGCGGAGTGTGCGCAGATCATGAAAGAGCGCGATCCAATTGGAGTCCAATGCCTGAGCTTTTTGAACAGCACGAATGGCCCATACCGTGTTCTTTGACTGTCTTGGGGAAGAGGCTTGTTCGGACAAATCACGACGTCGGACGAGGTTAAACAGCTCATCTTCAACTTCAATCCAGGCGCTGACAATCGCTCCGCGTGGGTCCGTGCTAGCACGTGCTGCCGCAGTAGGGCTAATGCTTTCGTTCTCAGGAGCTCTCGGAATATCTGCCTCTGCATCTACCTCGCGGACATAGTTTTCGAACTCAAACTCAGCCGATCCAAATTTCCCCTTTTTAAGTCTTGCTAGCATTGCGGCAAGTTCTTTCTTGAATAAATAAGCAATAAGTACTGCCGCAACTGGCCATGAGAGGGTGCCGATAAGCTTAAAAATCTCTTCGACGATTTTTCCCCAAGAAAACGATGCGTCATCTCTCTCCTTCTTATCCGGTGTTTTTTCCGGTGCGGTTTGACTTACCGTTTGGTTCCCACAGGTAATGGATATCTCTTGTACCAGAGGTTCTTTTGTTCGAACGGATGGCGGCTTCTTTGGTGATACCTCTTTGCACGTAACTTCAGGTTCAACGGACCACGCGTTAACACACACGAGCAGGGCCATCATCGAGATAATCGTTCTGTTCATCTTGTCGCGGTGAACTAAGAATGGCTAACGTAGAAGTGAGAGGCAGCCGGAGCGAAGCGGCGGGAACCAAAAGCGCAGCTTTGGGCTGTCCTGCTCGACTGCCTGTTAGAGAGCTGCACGCGAGTTACCGTGGCCATACTTGAATGACGACAGCCAACGCACCACAAGCCGCGCCAATACCAAATGTGGCGAGCTGAAACCAGAACAAACCCCAAGTGAACTTGCCTAATGATTTTGACTCGTCACGCAAATATTGAAGCTCCGTCTCTCCATTTTCGCGGAGGCGGGAGATTTGGGTGGTAAGTCGAAAGTCGCGCAAGCGATTTATCGAGCACCACAGTGCAAACGCAACAGATAAAGAAAGTGCGATCAAGGCTGCGGCGGCGAACCCAAACGCACAACACAACGTTAGCTTTTTATCGAGAAGCTGCGTGGAGTAAAAAGCAAGCAGGCCAGTTGCTAGCGCGAGGATGAGGTTGCACACAGAACTGAAGTGCTCACGCGTTATTTCTTGCCAGCGGACAAAGCCACTTTGGTCTTCTTGGGCCATTGGGAGAGCTCTCTAACGTGAAGTGGATTTCCTAAAAGACGGGAAACATTCCGTCATGGCCTATGAAAAATCTCGAATTTTGTGATCAAAACCATTTGAAAAAATCGATATGGAAAATTTTAGTACGTCCCAATGACCCCGGTTTTTCCGTCAAATCGAGAACCGGATGCAGGTCCACGTCAAAGCGCTCCGCCTCGCACAGGGACTGTCGGTAAAAATTCTTGCAGATGGCTGATTATTCATCGAAAACGCGAGTTTTACATGCGCATATGTCTGCGATCGGGCGTCGGTGCCAGGGCCTGCTTCCGGCCGATAAGCGACTGCTGCGATGACTCTAGCATCCGAAGCGTCCCCGGTGAAGCGCACCCATCCAAAGATCGCATTTCGGGTGAAGAGGGGTCTCATTCTTTGAACGGGCAAACAACTTGCCCCGGCTCGCAAGGCACCTTCGCCCCTCACCGTGCGCTGGCGCACCGACCGGGCATCTTCGTGGTGCGACGATATCCTTGAGCACGCGTGAACGCCTCGCCAACGGTGGCGAGCAGGCTTCACCTGCCATCAGGGACCGATGAATCATGAAAAAAGAGCAAACCGCGTTGTTGCTGAGACCGCCTGAGCCGGCCATTTCGCTGACGCAGGTGCTGGGCCAGAGCGAGCGCGTCAGGGATATCGTCGAGGAGTGTGCCGACGACCTGTCCTTGGTCAATGCCGGCCTGAAGCGCGAGCTGCAGGAGGTTGATGTTTCCCCCGGTGTTGAAAGCGCTCTCGAAAAGAGCGAGGTCGTCGAAAGCAAGGTGCAGGACGCTTCCGAGGCACTGGCGGCGGTGAATAGTGCGCTGAAGGACGAGGTCAGGGAGCGGGCCGTAATTGATGAGCAGCTGGCAACGCTCACCCGGCAGGCCGACGAGGCGCGCCGTGCGTCGCTGCACGATCCTTTGACCGGCCTGCCCAATCGCGCGCTGTTCAATGATCGACTGAGCCATGGGCTGGCATCGGCCAACCGCAACGGCCTGCCACTGGCGGTGATGTTCATCGATCTTGATGACTTCAAGAGGATCAACGACTCGTATGGGCACGATGTCGGCGATCTCGTCCCGCAGACCATCGCCGGACGGCTCAAGGAAACGACGCGCGAGGACGACACCGTCTGCCGCCACGGCGGCGACGAGTTCCTCTACATCCTGATGGAAATCGACAGCGAGCGCGATCTCGCGACCGTCGCCGAAAAGATCATCAATGCGGTTCAGGCGCCGTGTGACATTCGCGTCCGCGATGTCGACACCCGCCTGAGCGTCAACCCGAGCATCGGCATATCGATCTTTCCCAAGGACGGAATCACTGCGGACGCGCTGCTCGATCTCGCCGACAAGGCCATGTATCGGGCAAAGCAGGCAAAGACAGGCTATTCATTTGCCGGTGCCGCTTAAGCCGGGCCCGCCTTGCCGGGCCCGGCGGCAGGAGCGAAGCGCCTCACTTCTTGTTGAACACCGCATTCATCTTGTTCTGGTCGATGTATTTCACGTACTCGCCAACTGACGCGGTGACTTCCGGGTTGGACATCAGTTCCTGCATCGCCAGCTGACCGACCACGCCGAAAGCGGTTTGCAGTGCGCCGCTGCCTTCCCGTTCCATGGCGATCCGGGCTTGCGAGGGGCATCTTTCGGTCAGCAGCTTGGTGATGATGTTGCCCATGCCGCGGTTGATTTCATCGCGCTGTGCCTGCGAGACGTTCGAGATGTTGCGGATTTCCGGGTGGGCCGACATGGCGAGAAAGATCCAGCGCGCCAGGTCCTTGCGGTCGCGGCCGGTGGTGTTGTCGGCCAGACAGCCCGACAGCGCGTCGGTGGCCGGGCTGGCGATGGCGGGCGCTGCCGGAATGATCGCGGCGAAGGCGGCGAAGGCGGCAATAGCGAGAATGCTTGCGGACTTTTTCATTCAGATTTTCTCCGGGGTGATCTGGCTGACGGCAGCCGTCAGAGCGATTTCGACGCGATATTGGGGGGTGGCCAGCTTCGCCTCGACGCAGGCGCGAACGGGCGCCGATCCTTCCGGAAGCCATGCATCCCAGACGCGGTTCATGGCGTCGTAGTCCTGCATGTCGGCCAGATAGATCGTCGCCTGGAGAATGCGCGCGCTGTCGCTTCCCACCTGCAGCAGCAGCCGGCCGATGCTGGCGAGGAGGTTTTCGGTCTGCGCGCTGATGTCGGCATCGAGGTTCGACGGCACTTCGACGATGTAGGCCGTGCCGTTATGCACGACGGCATCCGAGAAGCGGCGGGTGGTTCCAAAACGGATAATATTCATTGGCTTGCAATCTTGTGTGAGAAAGCAGCAGGCTTGTTGCGTGGAAGCGGCGGCCTGCATGCGCGCAGGCCGCAAGCATATCGCATGTTGGCATGGTCTTCCGGCGCTTCGTCGGCAAAGAAAAATGCACTTATTCCGCCGGCGGGGCTACGCTGAACGTCTGGCGCAACGACAGGAGCGGTCAACGTGGAATTCAGGGACTATTACAAGATTCTCGGCGTCGACAAGAGCGCGACCGCCGACGAGATCAAGAAGGCCTACCGCAAGCAGGCGCGCAAGTACCATCCGGACGTGAGCAAGGAGCCGGATGCGGAAAAGCGCATGCAGGAGGTCAACGAAGCCAACGAAGTGCTCTCCGACGCCGAGAAGCGCGCCGCCTACGATCAGCTTGGCAGCCGCTATCAGGCGGGACAGGAGTTTCAGCCGCCGCCGGACTGGGGCAGTGGCTTCGAGTTCTCCGGCCGCGACTTTGGCGGTGCCGGCGGCGATTACAGCGATTTCTTCGCCAATCTGTTCGGTCGCGGCGGCGCTGCGGCCGGCGGGCCGTTCCGCTCGGCGGCCGGGCAGGGCGGCTACCAGATGCGTGGCGAAGACCGTCACGCGCGGATTCTGATCGATCTGGCCGACGCCTATCACGGCGCGGTGCGCACGATCAGCCTGCAGGCGCCGGTGGCGGATGAATCCGGGCGCATCGTCGTGCGCGAGCACAGCCTGAAGGTGCAGATCCCCAGGGGCGTCAAGGAAGGGCAGCACATCCGTCTGGCCAGCAAAGGCAGTCCCGGCATCGGCGGTGGGCCGGCGGGCGATCTCTTTCTTGAACTGAGTTTCCGGCCGGACGTCCGCTATCGCGTTGATGGCCGCGATGTGTTCACCAGCCTGCCGGTGACGCCGTGGGAAGCCGCGCTTGGCGCGAGCATCGAGACGCCGACGCCGAGCGGCCCCCTGCAGCTCAAGGTGCCGGCTGGTTCGCAAAGCGGACGCAAGCTGCGCCTGAAGGGGCGCGGCATTCCCGCGCCGGCTGGGCAGGATGCCGGCGATCTGTATGTGCTGCTGGAAGTGGTGCTGCCGCCGGCCGACAGCGATGCTGCTCGTCACCTCTATCAGGAAATGGCGCGCGAGCTGGCTTTCGATCCGCGCCGGCAAAACGGTCAGGCGAAAGGAGTCTGAGCCATGACGCACACTGAAATCGTCGTCGGCGTGGTGCTTGATGAGGCGGCACTGACGCTGGAAGAGCTGGCGCGGGCCTGCGCGGTCGACACCCGCTGGGTGGTCGAGCATGTCGAGGCCGGCTTTCTCGGTGACGGCTCGCTCGGCGTCAGCCATTGGCGCTTCAGCAGCAACGACCTGACGCGAGCCCGTTGCCTGCGACAGCTCGAGCGCGCCTTTGCCGCCGAGCCCGAACTCGCGGCGCTGGTGGCCGATCTGCAGGCGGAAGTCCGCTCACTCCGCCAGCAGCTGCGTGCTGCCGGCTTCAGCGAGTCGCGCGGCAGCTGATCCGCGCGGGTAGCGTCAGCGGCGCACGCCACGGCGCGCGCCGCTGACCCTGGCCTCAGTCGCGCAGCGCCGCCAGTGCGCCGGCCAGATCGCGGCGCAGGTCGTCGACGCTCTCGACGCCGATCGACAGGCGCAGCAGCGAATCGCCGATGCCGATGGCGGCGCGCTGTTCCGGCGGGATGCTGGCGTGCGTCATGATCGCCGGGTGCTCGATCAGGCTTTCGACGCCGCCGAGGCTTTCGGCCAGCGTGAACACCTCGCAGCGGTCGAGCATGCGCAGCGTGCCGGCGAGGTCGGTGGCGAGTTCGAGCGCGATCATGCCGCCGAAGCCGCTCATCTGCCGCCTGGCAAGTTCGTGCTGCGGGTGCGAGGGCAGGCCGGGGTAGATCACTTTCGCCACGCCCGGCTGCTGCTCCAGCCAGCCGGCGAGTTCGAGCGCGTTGGCACAGTGCCGCTCCATGCGCAGCGCCAGCGTCTTGATGCCGCGCAGCACCAGATAGCTGTCGAAGGGGCTGGCGATGGCGCCGAGCGCGTTGTGCAGGAAAGCCAGACGCTCGCGCCACGCCGCCTGATGCGGCTCGCCCCCGGCGACGGCGATGCCGCCGATGATGTCCGAGTGGCCGTTCAGGTACTTGGTCGTCGAGTGCATGACGATATCGAAGCCGGACTCCAATGGCCGCTGCAGCGCCGGGCTGGCGAAGGTGTTGTCGGCAACGGCGATGATGTTGTGTTCGCGGCACTGCGCTGCCAGCGCCTGCAGGTCAGCCAGGCGCAGCAAGGGGTTGGTCGGCGTTTCGACCCACAGCATGCGCGTGTTCGGGCGGATCGCGGCGCGCACGGCGTCGAGGTCGGCGAGATCGACGAAGCTGAAGTCGAGCCCGGCGCTCTGCCGGCGTACGCGCTCGAACATGCGGTAGGTGCCGCCGTAGAGGTCGTCGCCGGCGATGACGTGGCTACCGGTTTCGCAGAGCTCAAGGATGGTGGCGATGGTCGCCAGCCCCGAGGCGAAGGCGAAACCCTGCGCGCCGCTTTCGAGGTCGGCGACGCAGCGTTCGAGCGCCCAGCGCGTCGGGTTCTGCGAGCGGCCGTAGTCGAGCCCGCCGTGCACGCCGGGGCTCTGCTGCACGAAGGTCGAGTTGGCGTAGATCGGCGTCACCACGGCGCCGGTCGCTGGGTCGGGGAACTGGCCGGCGTGGATGACGCGCGTGGCGAAGTCGAGGTGCTGCATGTCGAGCGCGGCGATGTGCTCGAGGTAGGACGGCACCTGCTGAGAATCTTGTTGAGCTTTGCTGTTCAGGATTTTGTTTTTCATGTATTTATTCTATTGAGAAATGAATCCGCGCAGTGTGTCGAGGACGGCGTCGGGCTGTTCGGCCATCAGCGAGTGGCCGGCGCCGGCCAGCGTCGTCAGCTGCGCGCCGGGCAGGCGGGCAATGAGTTCGCGGGTGGCGCGCGCCGGTGTCATGCGGTCGGCGGCGCCGGCAATGACCAGCACCGGGCAGGCGAGCGAGGTCAGCGGTGGCGAGGCCGGTGTGGCGTCGGCCTGATAGCGCCGGCAGGCGTCGAGCCCGGCGAGCAGCACACCGGTGCGCTGGCTGGCCATCAGCTGCCGGTTGGCGCCAAGCATCCAGGCGCCGGGAACGGTGTTGCCGCCGACGTGCGCGCGCGGCGAGTGCGACCAGTCGTTGATCATCTGCCAGGCCGCCGGCTCGTCGTCGCGCGCGGCGGCGATCAGGCCGTCGGACACCGGCATCGGCAGCGAGCAGCCGAGCAGTGCCAGTCGGCTGATGCGCCAGGGCGCGGCACGTGTGGCGACGTCGAGCGCGATCAGCGAACCCATGCTGTGGCCGATGAGCGTGGCGTGTGCCACGCCGGCGGCGTCGAGCAGTGCGACGATCCAGTCGGCGGCGGCTTCGATGCTGGCGGGTGGTGTGCCGCCGCTGCGCCCGTGGCCGGGCAGGTCGGGCGCCAGCACGGCGAAGCCATGGTGCGCGAACCAGCGGCTTTGCAGGTTCCAGCAACTGTGGTCCTGACCGGCGCCGTGGATGAAGACAACGACCGGCGCCGCCGCGGCCGGTCCGGCGGCATGCACCGGCGCTGCCGGGGGAAAGCTCGGCGCGTGCGCGTGGAAAGGCCGTCCGCCGGTGTAGCAGTAAGCGGTTTCGCCGCTGACGAGGAGTTCCATCATGCCTCCCGCTTCGGCGAGGCAGCAGACGCAGCCGGTTTGCTGGACTTTGTCGCGCTGCTGCCACCGACCTTGGCGGCGGCATAGAGGCCGCGGCCGAGGTCTTCGAGCAGGTCGTCGGCGTCTTCGAGGCCGATCGACAGGCGGATCGTTCCCGGCGCGATGCCGGCGGCGGCGAGCGCCGTGTCGGACATGCGGAAATGCGTCGTCGACGCCGGGTGGATGACCAGCGACTTGGCGTCGCCGACGTTGGCCAGATGCGAGAAGACCTTCAGCGCCTCGATGAAGGCGCGGCCGGCTTCGCGGCCACCGGCGAGCGCAAAGCTGATGATCGAGCCGGCGCCGCGCGGTAGCAGGCGGGCGGCCAGCGCGTGGTCCGGATGCTCCGGCAGTTCGGGGTGAACCACCTGTGCGATGGTGCCGCTGCTGTCGCGCTGGGCGACGAGGAAATCGAGCACGCGGCGGGTGTTTTCGGCATGCCGTGCCATGCGCAGGGGCAGGGTTTCCAGGCCCTGCATCAGCTGGAACGAGGAGAGCGGCGACAGACAGGCGCCGAAATCGCGCAGCCCCTCGCGCCGCGCACGCAGCAGGAAGGCGCCGACGGTCGATTCCTCGGCGAACACCATGTCGTGAAAGCCGGCGTAGGGGGCGGTCAGCGTCGGGAAGCGTTCGGCGTTGGCCGCCCAGTCGAAGCGGCCGCCATCGACGAGCAGGCCGCCGACGACGGTGCCGTGACCGCCGATGAACTTGGTCGCCGAGTGCAGCACCAGATCGGCACCGTGTTCGAAGGGGCGCAGCAGCCAGGGCGTCGTCAGCGTCGAATCGACCAGCAGCGGCAGGCCATGCTCGTGCGCGATGGCGGCAACGGTAGGGATGTCGAGCACGTCGAGGCCGGGGTTGCCGATCGTCTCGCCGAAGAACAGGCGCGTCTCGGGGCGGATCGCCGCGCGCCACGCGGCGGGGTCGCGTGGATTTACGAAAGTCGTTTCAATTCCGAATCTTGGCAGCGTATATTCAAGAAGATTATGCGATCCGCCGTAGAGCGAGCGGCTGGCAACGATGTGGCTGCCAGCGCCGAGCAGGGTGGCGATCGCGAGATGCAGCGCCGCCTGTCCCGAGGCGGTGGCGATCGCACCGACACCGCCTTCAAGCGCGGCGATCCGTTCTTCGAGCGCGGCGTTGGTCGGATTGGATATGCGCGAATAGACGTGGCCGGCGCGCTCCATGTTGAACAGCGCGGCGGCCTGATCGGCGTCCTTGAAGACGAAGGACGTGGACAGGTAGATCGGCTGCGCGCGCGCGCCAAACTGGCTGTCGGGTATCTGGCCCGCGTGCAGGGTCAGCGTGTCGAATTTGTAGCTCATTGCCGGGTGTCGGTCCTTGGACGGAGTTGTGGGGCGGCCGCTGGCGGCCTGGGGCGTCGCGCAGATTGATGCGGCGAAAGCGTCTTGTCCACGAAGCAATGCTGATGAGTTCATTCCCGAAACGGCCTTCTGCCGCGCCGGAATCGTGCCGTCGGCTGGCGACGATCGGTACATCCTGGCATATGCAATCGCCTGCATAGCTTAGCAGAACTGGTTCGTTCGATTCGGCCGGCGGCTTCTCCAGAATTCAGCCTGTCGCCCCTGTTCGGGGCGGTTCCGGCGCCATGCGCCGGACGATTCCTGCCTTGAAGGAGCCTGCCGTGGTCATCGCTTCCGCCCTGTTGTCGCCAAATTCGGCGAGCACCGCTGTGCCGCATCCCCATTCCGGCCGCGACTCGCGCTACTGGGACGCGGCGCTCGAAACGCAAAGCCGCGAAAGCTGGGAGCGTCTCAAGCTCGCCTCGCTGAAATCACACCTGCAGCATGCCTACCTCGGCTCGCCGTACTATCGCGCCGCCTGGTACGCGGCAGGCGTGCATCCGTCGCAGCTGAAGACGCTCGACGACCTGCGTCGTTTCCCGTTCATCGACAAGAAGGTCGTCCGCGACCGCCAGCTGGCGATGCCGCCTTTCGGCGACATCTGCGCCGTTCCCGAACGCGACATCGTCTATATCTCGGCCTCCAGCGGCTCGACCGGCGTGCCGACAGCGTCGCCCTTCACGCAGCAGGACTTCGACGACTGGATCGACTACGAAGCCCGCCAGTTCTGGTCGTCCGGCCTGCGGCCAGAAGACCGTTACGCGCATTCGCTGAATTTCTCGCTGTTCGTCGGCGGCCCCTGCGTGCTCGGCGCGCAGAAGCTCGGCGCGCTGTCGATCCACGCCGGCACGCTGCCTTCCGACCGCCTGCTGGCGATCATCCAGCAGTTCAAGGCGACGGCCATCTGGACGACGCCTTCCTACGCCTGGTATCTCGGCGAAACGGCGATCAAGCAGGGCATCGATCCGGCGCGCGATCTGTCGATCCGGCGCATTTTCGTCGCCGGCGAGCCCGGCGGCTCGATTCCCGAGACGCGCAACCGTATCGAGGCGCTGTGGGGCGCGTCGGTCTATGACTATTACGGCCTCTCTGACATCTTCGGTTCCTGCGCCGGCATGTGCGAAGAGCGCAACGGCCTGCACTGGGCCGAGGATCACATCCACGTCGAAGTGATCGACCCCGATTCCGGCGAGCCGGTGGCCGAAGGCGAGCGCGGCGAACTGGTGCTGACGACGCTGAAGAAGTCGGCACGGCCGATGATCCGCTTCCGCACCGGCGACATCGTCTCGTTTACCTCGGAGCCCTGCGCCTGCGGCCGCACCTCGCAGCGCATGCTTGGTGTGCACGGCCGGCTCGACGACATGCTGATCATCAAGGGCGTCAATGTCTTCCCGAGCGACGTCGAAGCAATTGCGCGCAAGGACCATGCGCTGACCGGCGAATACCGGCTGATCGTCCGCCGCGTCGATCACCTCGACCAGTTGACGGTGCAGATCGAGCGCACGGCGGCGGAAGCTTCGGCCGACGCCGATGCCGAACTGGCCGGGCGCTTCAGCCATCAGCTGAAGTCGATCGTCGGCATTTCGGCCAGCGTTGAAATCCTGCCGCCCGATACGCTGCCGCGCGCCACGCACAAGGCCAAGCGCGTCGACGACCAGCGGCAGGGCGTCTGGGGCTGAGCCTGTTTGCGCCGGCGGGTGGACTACAGCCAGCCGGCGCGCTTGAAGCGGTAGTAGAGGAAGCCGCAGGTCGCGGCGATGATCGCCAGCGCCATCGGGTAGCCGTACTCCCATTGCAGCTCGGGCATGTGCGCGAAGTTCATTCCCCAGATGCCGGCGAAGGCGGTGGCGACGGCAAATATCCCGGCCCAGGCGGCCAGCCGCTTGTTCACCTCGTTTTCCTCGATGGTGACGAGCGACAGGTTGACCTGGATGGCGGTGCCGATGGTGTCGCGGATGGCGTCGATCGAGGTGTTGATGCGATAGAGGTGGTCGACGACGTCGCGGAAGTAGGCTTGCGAATCGGCGCAGAGGTGCGGCACGCGGCCGCTGGTGAGCTTGCTCGCCGCCTCGGTGAGCGGTGCGACGGCGTGTCTGAGCGTCATCACCTTGCGCTTCAGTTCATAAAGCCGCTCGATGTTGGAGCTGGCCGCGCCCTTGGCGAAGATCTGTTCCTCGACCAGTTCCAGTTCGGATTCGAGCGCGTCGATCACCGGAAAATAGCGGTCGACCACCGCGTCCATCAGCGCGTAGAAGACGAAGCCGGACCCCTGGCGCAGCAGCTCGGGTTCGCGTTCGCAGCGTCCGCGCACGCCAAGAAAGCCGCGGCGGCTGCGGTTGCGCACCGACAGAACGTAGTTCTCGCCGACGAAGACATTGACCTCGCCGACGTTGAGCTCGTCGCCTTCGAGTTCGATCAGGTGCATGACGGCGAACAGCGAATCACCGTATTCCTCGATCTTCGGACGCTGATGGCCGTGGCGGGCATCTTCGACCGCCAGTTCGTGCAGTCCGAACTCGCTCTGCATCTCGGCCAGTTCGGCGTCGTCGGCATCGCACAGCGCCACCCAGACAAAACAGTCGGGCTGACTGACGTAATCGCTGATGGCGGCAATCGAAATATCTTGAAGCTTGGCGCCTTCCTGGTAGGCGGCGCAGTTGATCAGCATGCGAGCAAATCTCCGAAGCCTGGTGTCCGTGGGATTGCGGGGAGTCCCGCGCCGCGGCGAGCGCGGCGAACCCGTCGCACTTTAGCGGAATCGCCTGCGGACGATAAGCTTTCTGCGCGGAGTTCGCTCCGCGCCCGGGATTGCTCAGGCGGCCGAACGCTGCAAGTAACGGCCAAAACCGTTGTTGCGGGCGTCGCCGGCAACGGCAGGGAAGGGTTTGTTGAGCGCCGCCGCCTGAACGAGATCGATATCGCCCCAGTGGCTGGCGCCGGCATGCTCGGCGAGTCCGGCGCCGTCGATCAGCAGGCGGGCGTCGAGATTGCGCAGCGGCGCGACCAGCCTGCCGAGCGGCAGCCCCGAGGCCAGCAGGGGCGGGTCGAGACGGATGATCTGCGGTGCCAGCGCGCGCAGCAGCGGCAGGTCGGAACGGTCATGGCCGATGCCGCGCAAGGCGATGCCGTAGCCACGCGAACGATAGTTGCCGACGGCACGGATGAGGTGCGCCTGCCAGTCGCGCTGCACATGCGTTTCGGTACTCATGCCGGCGACGTCGATCTCGAGCGTGATCTCGGTCGGCAGCAGGCCGCAAGGACGCAGGATTTCCTCGAAGGCCAGACCGTGATCGTCGCTGACGCTGAGGACGTGGCGTGGATGAACGTTGAGCAGCAGGTTGCCGCGGATGCGCTGCGTCAGATAGTTGAGTGCATGCAGCGTGCGCACCAGCCGGTCGAGCTGGATGAACTCGGCGTCATTGCCCGGCAGGAGGAAGACGGCTTCGGCAGCCACTGGCTGACCGCTGGTCAGGCCGCTGACGCGCAAGCTTGCCGCGTGCCCGTGCGCACGTCCGTGCCGCGTATCGACGACCGGCAGAAACAGCGATTCGACGCACAGTCCGGCGAAATGCAGCTGCACCTCGCCACCCGGCGTGGCGACGAAAGGAGCATGCATGCGGAAACCTTCGCCAGCAGTGTTGCGGGCGTTGAGATGACGGACGAGATCGGTGAGCGGCATGGCAGTTCCTTCCGGATCGTGCGCAATGGCAGACGACCCGCGGCGACAAACAATGCCGTAAGAGTAGGTCCGCACGGACGAAGGCACAAAGATTATTTCGATCCTTGCATATCGTCATTGAGGCATATCGATAGTGGTGCCGACTTGGTCCTCGCCCTTTCGCCGAATTGGTGGGCAGCCCGGCGAGCGGTGGGCGGAAAAGCTGGCGCTTCTCTGCTTTCTCCGCCATGGCGGCCGTTTCCAGCCCGCAGGCGTTCCGTTGTTCGCTGCTCAGGGTTCTTTCAGCCAGCTGCGAATCTGCGCGTAAACCTCTTCGCTGCTGAGCAGTTCGAAGTGGTTCAGGCGGTAGGCGATGAACTGCTGCGTCTCCGGGATCGGCAGCGTCAGGGTTTGTTCCTTGTGCTGGCCGAGGCCGCTGCTGACCGGCACCAGTCCGTCACCGGCGAGCCGCTTGCCGGGCGCTGCCGGTTTCGCCTGCTTGCTCGCGGCGATCGCGTAGCAGCGTACGCCTGCGGGCAAGGGTACCGGCGTGCGCCGGTCACGCAGATGTCCCGCGCTGTGCTGGGCAGAGGCGGTGTGCCGCTGCCAGTCCTCATCGAGCAGGTTACCGTGGCGCAGATCCTTGACGCCGGCGCTGCGGATGTTGCCGAGCCGGGCGAACGGGGCGGAATAGGGGCTGAGGCCGAGAACGAGGTCGACCCAGCTGCCGGCGCGTTCGAGCGGCGAGCCGTGGTGCGGCGTGCCGAGGAAGACGAGTTTGCGCAGGAGGCCCGGCCATTTCAGGCCATCCTGCTGTGCGTAATGAAAGGCGCTGCGGGCGAGCAGTCCCCCCATGCTGTGACCGAGGATCACCAGTTCGTCGACCGGCAGCGGCCAGGCCTGCACGAGCTGCTCGAGCAGCGTCGCGAATTCGCGGCCGTTGCTCGAGATGTGCTGGCCGCTGTTGTAGCGCAGATGCAGGACGCTGTAGCCAAGATCGCGGGCGAGCGCTTCGCCGTGCTCGTGTCCGGCGCGTTGCCAGCCGAGATCGCCCATGCACAGGCCGTGTACGAGCACCAGCAGGCGAGGGCTGGCCGGTGTGCAGTCGGCAGCCAGTGCCTGTCGCTCGAGCCGCAGTGGCTGGCCGTTTCGGCGCAGCTGCATCGGAATCGCCAGCGGGTTACCGGAGGCGACGAGGTAGTCGCCGAGTACGCCGTTCAACACGGCGAGCAGCGCTTCGCGACGTGGCGACGAATGACTGCTGCCAATCAGGGGCGCAAGGCCGGCCAGCGCGTTGTCGAGCCCGACGCCGACCGCGTGCGTGACACCGCGCACGCTGCGATAGACCAGCCCGGATATGCCGCGCGTTCGCCCCGTCGGCCCCTCGCCGACCGGCGGCGAAACGCGGACGATGGTCGCGTGCATTGTCTCGACGATATCGGTGACGCCCTTGACCGCGTCGATCAGCAGCTGGCTGGCGCCGCGCAGGTCGTCGGCCATCGCCGCCGGCCGGATTGGTTTGGCGGGGAGCCTTGCCGGAAGAAGTCGCTGCGAGTTCTCGTTTTTGCTGCCCATTTTGCCGCCCGATCATTTGCTTGCAGGCAATCGCCATCATAAGCGAAAGCGGCGCCGGCGCATGACCAGATGCTCGCCTGGCCGGCGCTGCTCATTGGCCTGTCGTTCGCGGTGGTGCTCAAGGACTGTTGCCGCTTGCCCCGGCATTTTTTGCTGCCGCTTGTGCCGGCATGCCATATCGTTATGAATAAATCGTTGTTCGTTTTTGCCTCGTCACTACCTACGCTGACGCCTCGAACAAGCGCCATTGGCGGCGCGGGAGTCGTCGATGAACTGTCGAATCATTGCTGCAATGTCGTTGCGTGGCGGCGCCGGAAACAGCCGGTCGAAGCCATGTGCCGCACCGAGCACGGCGCCGCTGGCACCCCAGCTGCGACCGCGCGGTCTGGCCGGCCTTGCGCACCCGGCGCAAGCGTGCTGCGACTAGGCCGTATGCGCGCACCCCCTCAGGAATGGACAAGGATCTGAGCGCCTGTTGCCCGTCGACGCCGAGCGCCGGCGGCGGCGAAGCACGTGTGCCGCAAGCGGCAACGGCCCTGCCGACGCTGCAGCGCAACGCGCTGTGCAAGATCTTCGGTCGTTCGGGGTTTTCGCCCGAAGAGGTAGCGGCGCTTGGCCATCGCCGCCTGCAACAGGCCGAAGGCATCGGCAGCAAGGGGCTGGCGACGATCATTCTCTGGCTGGAAGCGCACGGTTACCCGCTGACCAGGGCGCGACCCGCCGCGCTCCGCCAGAACTTGCGCAAGTGCAGCCCGGACATCGAGCAGGCGATCAGTCTCTTGCGCCGCCATGGTTACACCGTACACAAGAAAAACGAGCGGGGCTGAGCGCTGCGCAAGATCAGGCTCCCGGCATATACGGGGCACGCATTTGCACGGATGAATTCCTTATTTCGGTCACTACCCGTCACCCGGTACATTGGCTTTCCTGACCATGTACGAAAGCCGGTATGTCGCCCGCCGATCTGCTTGAGCATTTCAATTCGCTCTACCGCGCCGCCAGAACGGGGATTTCGACTTCGCCGATCGCGAATGCCGCTTCTGCGGAAACCCGTTTCGCGCGTGCCGACGCGCAGATTGTCGCCCACGTTGCAGATCTGCGCCTGAACAGCGTCTTTCAGCCGATCTTCGACGCCGGCAATGGCCGACTGATCAGCCATGAAGCCCTGCTGCGTCCCTGGCGCCGCAGCGGAATGGCCAGCGACGAGGGCAGGCGCGGCGGCGGCGAAGAAGCGGTATCGCCCGAGGAGGTCTTTGCGCGTTCTGGTGAGCGCGGTGACATCGTTCATCTCGACCGTCTCTGCCGTACGCTGCACACCATCAACTTCAGCTGGCAGCAGCAGTTCCGGGGTGAGCAGCAGGGTGATCTGTTTCTCAATATCCACCCGCGGCATCTGCTGGAGGTGAGCGGCGATCACGGATCGTATTTCGAGTCGGTGCTCAGACGTTGCGGGCTGACGCCCGAGCGCGTCGTGCTGGAAATACTGGAAAGCAGCGTCGACGACCTGCCTGCCTTGCAGAAGGCGCTCGCCAACTACCAGCGCCGCGGTTACCGCATCGCCATCGACGATTTTGGTCGCAGCCATTCGAACTTTGACCGTTTATGGCAATTGCAGCCCGACATCGTCAAGCTCGACCGCAGCCTGATCGTCACTGCCAGCGACAACGACCGGGTGCGGCGAACCCTGCCGCGGCTGGTCGACATCATTCACGAACTCGACGCACTCACGGTCTTTGAAGGTATCGAAACGCAGGAGCAACTGAAGCTGGCCCGCGATAGCGGCGCCGATGCGCTGCAGGGCTATCTGCTCGGCCGACCGGCGGTGGAGTGCCGCAGCGGCGATTCCATTCCTTTGCCGCTACGCGTCGACTCGGCGCAGACGGCACAGACAGCTCCCCTGCCGTGCGCCAGGCTGGCCGCCGAATCGCTCGCCAACGCTGGCTGAGCGGCTGCCTGCAAGAAAAATCCCGGCATCACTGGGTGATGTCGGGATTTTGGTGTGTTACAGCTGAACCGCTTGAAACGCGGAAGCTTGCGCTCGTCCGGCGCAAGCGCCGGGCGTCTGGACTCAGACCGCCAGACCCGCGGCGTCGAAGATGCCTTCGAACAGGATCGAGCTCAGGTAGCGTTCGCCCGAGTCGGGCAGGATGACGACGATGGTCTTGCCGGCGTTTTCCGGGCGCTGCGCGACACGCACCGCGGCAGCGGCAGCGGCGCCGCAGGAAATGCCGGCGAGGATGCCTTCCTCGCGCGCCAGACGGCGGGCGAAGAGCACGGCGTCTTCGTTGCTGACCTGCTCGATCGCGTCGACCAGCGACAGGTCAAGCACATCGGGAACGAAGCCTGCGCCGATCCCCTGGATCTTGTGCGGTCCGGGCTTCAGCGGTTCGCCGGCAACGCGCTGGCTCAACACCGGGCTGGCCGCGGGCTCGACGGCAATCGAGGTGATCGCTTTGCCTTGTGTGCCCTTGATGTAGCGCGAGATGCCGGTGATGGTGCCGCCGGTGCCGACACCGGACACCAGAATGTCGATTTTGCCTTCGGTATCGTTCCAGATTTCCGGGCCGGTCGTCTCTTCGTGGATCGCCGGGTTGGCCGGATTCTTGAACTGTTGCAGCAGGACGTAGCGGCCGGGATCGGACGCTGCAATCTCTTCAGCGCGGGCGATGGCGCCGCCCATTCCCTTGGCGCCCTCGGTGAGGATCAGCTTGGCACCGAAGGCGGTGAGCAGCTTGCGCCGTTCGATGCTCATCGTTTCCGGCATGGTCAGCGTCAGCGGGATGCCCTTCGCGGCTGCGACGAAAGCCAGCGCGATGCCGGTGTTGCCGCTGGTCGGTTCGATCAGTTCCTTGCCGGGGCCGAGCAGGCCGCGCTTTTCAGCGTCGGCAACCATCGAGGCCCCGATCCGGCACTTGACCGAGTAAGCCGGGTTGCGGCCTTCGACCTTGGCGAAAACGGTCGCCTGTGCGCCGTCGGTGATGCGGTTGAGACGGATGAGCGGCGTATTGCCGATCGACTGTGCATTGTTCTGGTAAAGCGCCATGAATCTCTCCTGTGAAATCGGACTTTCGGGCGGTAGGGTGGCGATGTCCGGCAATCGGGCAAGCTTACGTCACCGTGTGCAACTGCGAGTTTATGCGTGCCGGAAGTGAGGCTTACGACGAAATATTCATATCGACAGATCAGGCAGCGATAAGCCGGGCAGGCCGGCAGTGGACGCCGCGCGGGCAGGCGGTCGCGCGCGGGAGTGCCTGCGCAGGCTGATTACGCTGGTGGGCGCTTTCGTGAATATGTATCGATCGCCAGTGCGATAAGCAAATAAGAATTCGTTCGTTCGGACTGGTGCGACCGCTTCATACACTCCGCCTGCCTTCATCCATCCACGGGAGCTTCCATGAAACTCAAAGCCATCGTCGCCGGCCTCGCCGCCGCGGCCATGTTCTCCGGCGCCGCAGTCGCTGCCGACGTCAGCCTGCTCAATGTATCGTATGACCCGACGCGCGAGCTCTATCAGGACTACAACGCCGCCTTTAACAAGTACTGGAAAGCCAAGACCGGCGACAACGTCACTGTCAAACAGTCGCATGGCGGCTCCGGCAAGCAGGCGCTCAGCGTCAAGGACGGTCTTGAAGCCGACGTCGTCACGCTGGCGCTGGCCTACGATATCGATGCCATCGCCGACCAGGGATTGATCGCCGCCGACTGGCAGAAGCGTCTGCCGCACAATGCCGCCCCTTACACCTCGACCATCGTTTTCCTCGTGCGCAAGGGCAACCCGAAGAACATCCGCGACTGGAACGACCTCGTCCGCGCCGACGTCAGCGTCATCACACCGAACCCGAAGACTTCCGGCGGCGCGCGCTGGAACTACCTGGCCGCCTGGGGCTTTGCGCTGAAACAGCAGGGCGGCAACGACGCCAAGGCGCGCGATTTCGTCGGTCAGCTGTACAAGAACGTCAAGGTACTCGATTCAGGTGCCCGCGGCTCGACCATCACCTTCGTCGAACGCGGCATCGGCGACGTGCTGATTGCCTGGGAAAACGAGGCCTATCTGGCGGTCAAGGAACTCGGCCCGGAAAAGGTCGATATCGTCACGCCGTCGCTGTCGATCCTCGCCGAACCGCCGGTTGCCGTCGTCGACAAAGTCGTCGACAAGCACGGTACGCGCAAGGTGGCGCAGGCCTACCTCGAATACCTGTACACCCCGGAAGGCCAGGATCTGGCGGCGCAGAACTACTACCGCCCGCGCGACGCCAAGGTTGCCGCGAAGTACACCAAGCAGTTCGGCAAGGTGAACCTGTTCACCATCGACGACGTCTTCGGTGGCTGGCGTACCGCCCAGAAGACGCACTTCTCGGAAGGCGGCGTCTTCGACCAGATCTATCTGTCCGGCCGGCGCTAGGACTGCGCAGGCCAGCTGCAACGCTGGCATCAGAGGGGCGGACGCGGCAAAGCGTCCGCCCTTTTTCATGTCGTCCGAATGTTTGTTTATAACGATAAGCGCTAACAAGATAATCACTAATTATTGGATGCTATAAGCGACTTTCCCTAAACTGCTCTGCAAGATGCCGGAGCGGTGAATGTCGAAACCTGAATCCGGCACGGCACAGGGGAAAAAGCAATGAACTTCCAGCAACTGCGCATCGTGCGCGAAACGGTTCGCCAGGACTTCAACCTCACCGAGGTGGCGAACGCCTTGTTTACCTCGCAGCCAGGCGTCAGCAAGCATATCCGCGACCTTGAAGACGAACTTGGCGTCGAGATTTTCGTTCGCCGCGGCAAGCGTCTGCTCGGCCTGACGCAACCGGGCGTCGAACTCGCCTCGGTGGTCGATCGCATGCTGATCGATGCACAGAACCTGCGCCGCATCGCTGACCAGTTTGCCAGCCGCGAAACCGGGCACTTCGTTGTCGCTACCACCCACACGCAGGCACGCTATGCCTTGCCGCGCGTCATCAAGTGGTTCAAGGCCGATTATCCGAAAGTACATCTGGCGCTGCATCAGGGCAGTCCGCGCGAAATCGCCGACATGCTCGAAAGCGGCACCGCCGACATCGGCATTGCCACCGAACTGCTCGACCAGATTCCCGGGCTGGTGACCTTCCCCTGCTATACATGGAGCCACGCCATCGTCGTTCCGCATGGGCATCCGCTGCTCGAACGGCAGGCGCCGCTGACGCTCGAGGCGATCGCCGAATACCCGATCATCACCTATCACGAAGGCTTCACCGGCCGCACGCATATCGATGAAACCTTCGCCGCCGCCGGCATCGTTCCCGATATTGTCATGTCGGCGATCGACGCCGATGTGATCAAGACCTATGTCGCGCAGGATCTCGGCATCGGCATCGTTGCGGCGATGGCCTACGACGCCGACAAGGACCGCGAACTGGCGCTGATTACCGCCGAGGGGCTGTTCCCGCCGAACACGACGCGGCTGGCGCTGCGCCGCGGCAACTTCCTGCGTGCCTACACCTACGCCTTCATCGAGAAGATCGCCCCCGAACTGAGTGAAGAAGTGGTCAAGGCGGCGATCAAGCAGCCGATCAACGGCGAGGGCTGAGCCTCGCCGGAGCTGCCGGCGAGCTGCTGGCCGGCTTCTCCGGCGACAGCTTCTTGCCTGCATCAGCGCTGTCGCGTGCCCGGCATGGCCTGGGCTTCGGTAGAATTCCGCAGATGAACGACGAATACTACATGCGCGAAGCGCTGTCGCTGGCGAACGCCGCCGAATGCCTCGGCGAGGTGCCGGTCGGCGCAATCATCGTGCGCGATGGCGAAATCATCGGCCGCGGTTTCAATTCGCCGATCGGCGAAAGCGACCCGACGGCGCACGCGGAAATTGCCGCACTGCGCGATGCCGCGCGGCGCGTCGGCAACTACCGGTTGCCCGGCGCCACCCTCTACGTCACGCTCGAGCCCTGCGCCATGTGCGCCGGCGCCATCCTGCATGCGCGCATCGCGCGCGTGGTCTATGGCGCGCGCGACCCGAAAACCGGCGTGCACGGCAGCGTCGTCGATCTCTTCGCCGTCGAACGGCTCAATCACCACACCTCGGTCGAAGGCGGCGTCCTTGCCGAGGAGTGCAGTCGTGCGCTTTCGGCTTTCTTTGCCGCACGCCGGGCGCAGCGGGCCAGCGCATGAGCGAGGCCGCCGCCGATGACGCTCGCGCAAGGGCAGCGACAGCGCTTCCGGCGTCACCGGCAGTCGCTGGGCCCGCTGACAAGGCCGACGAGGTGGCCAGCCTGTTCATTTCGCTGGCGCAGCAGACCCTGAATGTGCTCGCCGCCGACGGTCGTACGCTTGCCAATTATTCGGTGTCGACCGCGGCCAATGGCCCTGGCGAGTGCATCGACAGCGGTTGCACGCCGCGCGGCTGGCATCGCGTGCGCGCGCGCATCGGCGCCAGCATGCCCGAAAACACCGTTTTCCGCGGCCGGCGGCCGACCGGCGAGATCTACACGCCGGAACTGGCGCAAGCCTTCCCGCAGCGCGACTGGATTCTCTCGCGCATCCTCTGGCTGTCGGGCTGCGAGCCCGGCCGCAACCGGCTCGGCCAAGTCGACACCATGCGCCGCTACATCTACATCCATGGCGCCCCGGACTCGGCGCCGATGGGAATCCCCGCTTCGCACGGCTGCATCCGCATGCGCAACGCCGACATCGTCGAACTGTTCGAGCGGGTGCCGCCTTATCTGCCAGTGCTGATCGACTGATTGCGCGCTGGCGGCGCCGAAGCAGCCAGGCCTCCTGCTGCCTGGCGCCGCTGCCGATCGGCAGCGACCTCAGACGCCAAAGACCGTATCGACTTCGCCGATGATTTCTGCACCCGGGCCGAAACTGCGTTCGACGAAGCGCGTCGTGCCGTCGCGGCCGACGGCGATCAGCGTAGACGCGCGCGTTCCGTAAGCCGGCGAGCGCACGAAGATCGCCGACAGTCGCCGTTCCCACTCGCGTGAAACACCGGTCTCGGGCAGATGCTCGTCGGCGACGATTTTCTCATCCCTGAGCAGTGCAAAGAACGGATCGAGTGCGGGCAAGGCGGGCAGGGCAGCGGCGAATGCTGCCTTCGCCGTAGCGAGCTTCGGCCATGGTGTATCGAGCAGGTGGTTGGAGATGCCGTAGATGCCGGGCGCGAGCCAGCGGGTTGCACCGCCACGCTTGCTGCAGTAGCCAAGTCGCTGTCCGTCGCCGACGAGCAGGTTGCAGGCGCCATAGCCGGCCAGCTGCGGCGCAAGAGCTGCGAGATAGCCGTCGGCGGAGCATTTTCCCGACTCGTCTCCCCGCGCAAAAGCGCGCAGGTAATCGGCAACCAGGCGGCCACGCGATGGTGCAGCGGCTGGCGGCGCGGCCAACTCACGAAAGTTGGTCAGCGCGGCAAAACCCTGGCGCCAGGCAGTCTGCTGCGATTTGCCGGCGCGGCTGGCGCGCGCCGTGTCCGCGCCGCAATCCGCCGGCGCCAGCAGTGAAGCGCTGTCGATGGATTGAGGCCGGGTAATTCCCAGCCAGCTGCCACCGGCCTGCAGGTCACGGCCGCCGAATACCGCCGGCGCATCGTCCCAGAACGCCGCTGCGGCGCTCGGCCGGGCGAAGAACTCGTCGCGGTTAGCGGCGACCAGCAGCGGGTAATCGGGATGCGCCTGCCAGGCAAGAACGATCAGGCACATCGCGCTGCTGTAGGCAGGTGCAGATCGGCGCGTGTCAGGTGGAAGCGTTCGCCGCGAGCGGCGCCAGCGGCGACAGCGCCGCGTCGGCACCGTCAACGCCGCCAACCTTGAGCGAAGCGCGCTCGGCGGAGCTGTCCTGGACTACCGCCAGCGCATCGAAACCGCCGTCCGGCGCCGGTGTGCCGTCGACGATCATGCCGCAGGCGTGCTCGGGGCTGTCCGGCGACCAGAGCGCGAGACCGGCGACGAGGGGCGTCGCCGCATGCAGGCGGAACAGGCGGCGCTTGATCTTGCCGAGGTAGTGCGTTCGCGCGATCACTTCCTGCCCCGGATAGCACCCCTTCTTGAAGCTGACGCCGCCCAACTGGTCGAAATCGGCCATCTGCGGAACGAATTCCTCGCTCGTCGCCGCCGTGACCAGCGGCCAGCCGGAACGGATGTCGAGCCAGCGCCAGACCGGGCTGCCCGCCGGCCTGGCAAGGCTCGCCAGGGCTTGCCAGGTGGCTGGCGCGGCGGACGCGTCGACGGCGACTTCGTAGCGACCGGGGGCCAGACGCAACACCCAGCCGGACGCAAAAGCGGCAATGGCCAGATCGGCGGTCGGCACCGGCAAACCGGCACCGCTCAGCGCGGCTTCTGCCTGAACACCGGCAAGGCCGAGCTGAATGCGTTCAGCGCCGGCGGCGCCTTCCTCGACTTTCACCTTCGAGCGCAGCACGTAGATGCGCAGGCGCTTGGCAATCGCCGGCGCCAGATCGGCCGCCAGACGCAGTGTGTAGGTGCTGCCGTCGCGCAGCAGGAAGAAGCTGGCCAGCATGCGCCCCCTGGCGGTGCACCAGGCGGCTGGCTGCGCCGCGCCATCGGCGAGATGACGGACGTCGCTGGTCAGCTGGTTGTGCAGGAAGTCGCTCGCGTCTTCACCGGTGCAGGCGATCAGCGCGAGATGCGTCAGCGGAACCAGTACCGTCGCGTCACGCGCCGCGCGCAGTTCGCCGGCGAGGTCGCCGAAGTCGCTGATCTGTTCGTTGTCGATACGGGCGCCAGCGGCGCCAAGGAATGCTTGCCAGTCGGAATGAGTCATCGCGGTTTTCTTTTCGGATTTTGAGAAACAGTTTGGCGGGTTGGATCTGTTGCTGCGCCATCGCTGCGGCGCAGCACAACAAGTCAGCGGGAACAGACCGGTACGGGAGGTGCCAGTTCCGGCGGATGGGCTATTATATGCGCCGCTGCGGGCAAGCCATTCGACTGCCCGAAGCCCGGTCATTCCAGCCGTTTTGGCTGATTCCCCTTCTTTCCGCCTTCGCGGCCGCCGCGCCGGACCGATGCTCAGAACGCTCAAAAACCTCATCCTTCTCGCTGTGCTGCTGTTGGCCGCGCTGGCGGGTGTTTTCTACTGGTTGGTGTCGTCGCCGCTGAACCTGCCGCGCACGCCGCTCGAGTTCGAGATCGAGTCAGGCAGCGGCCTGCGCGCGGTCGCCCGGCAGATCAACGCGGCCGGCATTGCCATCGACGCGAATGTCTTTGTCGCCCTCGGCAAGCTCAGCGGCGCCGAGACCTCGATCAAGGCCGGTAGCTATGCGCTCGACTCGGCCGTCAGCGCCCGTCAGCTGCTCGCCAAACTGACGCGCGGCGACGTCACGCAGACCGACATCGCCTTCATCGAGGGCTGGACGCTGCGCCAGATGCGCGAGCGCCTCGATGCGCATCCGGACATTCGCCACGATTCGCGCGGACTGAGCGACCCCGAACTGCTGCGCCGCGTCGGCGCGCCGGCAAACTTTACCGTCGCCAGCGCCGAAGGGCTGTTCTTCCCCGACACCTACTCGTTTGCCAAGCGTTCCAGCGACATTGACATCCTGGCGCGCGCCTGGCGCGCGCAGCAGCGGCACCTGACGCAGGAATGGGAGGGCAGGGCATCGAGTTTGCCCTATCGCAGCCCGTACGAGGCGCTGATCATGGCGTCGATCGTCGAGAAGGAGACCGGGCGCGACGCCGACCGGCCGATGATCGCCGCCGTTTTCGTCAACCGTCTGCGCGCAGGAATGCCCTTGCAGACCGATCCGACGGTGATCTACGGTCTTGGCGAACGCTTCGACGGCAATCTGCGCCGCCGCGATCTCGTTGCCGACACGCCTTACAACACCTACACGCGCAACGGCCTGCCACCGACGCCGATCGCCATGCCGGGGCTCGCCGCGCTTCGCGCCGCACTGCATCCGGCCGACAGCCGTGCGCTGTACTTCGTCGCCCGCGGCGACGGCAGCAGCGCTTTCTCGCACACGCTCGACGAACATAACGCGGCGGTGGCGCGCTACCAGAAGGGCGGTGCGCGATGAACGCCAGCCAGCGCGGTCGCTTCATCACCTTCGAGGGCATCGACGGTGCCGGCAAGAGCAGCCAGATCGAGTATGTGGTCGGCTTGCTGCGCGCGCGCGGCCTGCACGTCGTCGCCACGCGCGAACCGGGCGGCACGCCGCTCGGCGAAAAGCTGCGCGAGTTGCTGCTGCACGAGCCGATGCATCTGGAAACCGAAGCCCTGCTGATGTTCGCGGCGCGACGCGAACATCTGGCGCAACTGATCGAACCGGCGCTGGCGCGCGGCGACTGGGTCGTCTGCGACCGTTTCAGCGACGCCACCTGGGCCTATCAGGGCGGTGGTCGTGGCCTCGACCGCGACAAGTTCGCGCAGCTCGAGCAATGGGTGCATGGCCATCTGCAGCCCGACCTGACACTGCTCTTCGACCTGCCACACAGCGTCGCGCAGGGACGCATCGCGGCGCAGGCGCGCGGCCTCGACCGTTTCGAGCAGGAGCGCGCCGATTTCCACGAGCGTGTGCGCGACGCCTATCTCGAACGGGCGGTGGCGGCGCCGCAGCGCATGCACGTGGTCGACGCCAATCAGACGCCGGCAGATATTCGTAAAGAACTTGAACAAACGATCGCAAATATTTGTTCATGAACATTATTTACCTTCACGCTGAAACCTGGAAACGGCTGCTGGCGCGGCGCGCGCAGCTGCCACACGCGCTGCTGTTTACCGGCCAGCGCGGTATCGGCAAGCTCGAACTGGCGCGCGCTTTTGCCGAACTCCTGCTCTGTGAGCGTACGGACGGCAGTACGGAAGGGCAGGCCTGTGGCCGCTGCGCTGCCTGCAACTGGCTGGCGCAGGGCAATCATCCGGACTTCCGTCTGCTGCAGCCGGCGGCGCTCGACGATTCGGCCGATGAGGAAAGCGGCAAAGGCGAGGGTGAAAGCGCTCGCCGCAAGCCGAGCGCGCAGATCACCATCGATCAGGTGCGCGCGCTCGACGACTTCCTGCACGTCGGCGCGCACCGTCGCGGCTTGCGCGTGATTCTCGTCAATCCAGCCGAGGCGATGAACCGGGCGACGGCGAACGCACTTCTCAAGTCGCTTGAAGAACCGATGGCAGGTGTTTTGTTTTTATTGGTTTCAAGTGAGCCAGCACGACTACTGCCGACGATCCGCAGTCGTTGCCAGGTGGTGCCGGTGGCGCGACCGGAAGCAAGCCTGGCCAGCGCCTGGCTACGCGCTGCCGGCGTCGACGACGCCGAGCGCTGGCTGGCCCTCGCCGGTGGTGCGCCCTTGCGCGCCGTGGCCATGGGCGACAGCGAAGGCGGTGGCGACCGCGAGTTGCTCGACGCGCTGGTCGGTGAACTCAGTCGTGGCGATCGCCTCGATGCACTCAATGCAGCGGCAGCGCTCGATCGCGTCGTCAAGGCGGAAAAGGCGCCGGCAGCGCTGTCGCGGCTGGTCGTCTGGCTGCAGCACTGGCTGTGCGACCTGACGCTGGCGCAGGCCGGGCAGCCGGCACGGCATTTCATCCGCGAGCAGCCGGCCCTGCAGCGTCTGGCGAAAACGGCCGAACTTCGACGCTTGTTGGCGTTCAATGCGAAGGCGATACAATACCGTTCGCAAGCCGAGCAGCCCCTGAACAGCCGTCTCTTCCTTGAGGACGTTTTCATGGGCTACGCGGCGATCTTCTCCGGGATATGAGCCACGCGATGTCCGACGCCAAAGCCCACGCCTCGCCCAAAGCCGCCGCCGCGCGGCCGAGTGTGCTGTCGCTGAACATCAACTCCAAGTCGGCGTTGTACGCCGCCTACATGCCCTTGCTGCGCAACGGCGGCATCTTCATCCCGACCTCGCGTCCATACCAGATCGGCGACGAGGTGTTCATGCTGCTCTCGCTGATGGAAGATCCGACGCGCCTGCCGATTGCCGGCGTCGTCGCCTGGATCACGCCAGCTGGCGCGCAGAACGGCCGCGCGCAAGGCGTCGGCGTGCATTTCAACAAGGACGAAGCAGGGATCGAAGCGCGGCGCAAGATCGAGGGCCTGCTTGGCGGCGTAATGCAGTCGAGCCGGCCGACCCACACCTTGTAAAGCCTCTTGATGCTTGTCGATTCGCACTGCCACCTCGATTTTCCCGAACTCGCCGAAAACCTGCCGCAGATCCTTGCCCTGATGCAGGAGAACGGCGTCGCTTACGCGCTCTGCGTCGGCGTCAATCTCGAAAACCTGCCGCGCATCCTGACGCTTGCCGAGGCACACGCGCAGCTTTTTGCCAGTGTCGGCGTGCATCCGGACAACGAAACCGCCGCCGAGCCCGACGTCGACGCGCTGCTGCAGCTGGCGGCGCATCCGAAAGTCGTCGCCATCGGCGAGACCGGTCTCGACTACTACTGGCACAAGGACCAGCCAGAGTGGCAGCGCCAGCGCTTCCGCCAGCACATCGCCGCCGCCCGCAGCTGCGGCAAACCACTGATCGTGCATACGCGCAACTCGGCGGCGGATACCTTGCGCCTGCTGCGCGAAGAGGGCGCCGACCGCGTCGGCGGCGTCATGCACTGCTTCACCGAGGATTGGGAAATCGCCAGCGCCGCGCTTGATCTCGGCTTCTACATCTCGCTCTCAGGCATCGTCACCTTCAAGAACGCGCTGGTGTTGAAGGACGTCGCCAGACGCGTGCCGCTCGACCGTCTGCTGGTCGAGACCGACTCGCCCTATCTGGCGCCGGTGCCTTATCGCGGCAAGATCAACCAGCCGGGCTACGTGCGCCACGTTGCCGAAGAGATCGCCCGTCTGCGCGACATTCCGCTGGACGAGCTGGCGACGGCGACGACCGACAATTTTTTCCGTCTTTTCAAGGCAGCCAAGCGAGTTTGAGTCGATGTCCCGTTTGACGCCGCTGGACTCTTGCGCTCAGACACCTGCCCGGCGAAACTGCCTCTGTACTCAGGAGAACAAATCATGAGAAAGATTCTTGTCGCCACTGCTTTCGCTACCGCGCTGCTGCTGCCGACACTGGCCACGGCTGGCGTCTATGAAGACATGCTCAGCGCGCTGCGTGCCGGCGATACGCCCGCCGCCATTGCCTTGCTCGACCGCGGTGTCGATGTGAATACCGTCGATCGCAGCGGTAACTCGCTGCTGATGCTCGCCGTGCGCGAAAACAACGCGGAACTGCTCGAACAGCTCCTGCTGCGCCGTGCCCGTCTCAACAGCCGCAATCGCGACGGCGATACCGCCCTGCGCATGGCTGCCTTCAACGGTCAGGACGTCTTCGTCAAGCGTCTGGTTGAGGCCGGTGCGGCGGTCAATATGTATGGCTGGACGCCGCTCGCCTACGCCGCCTTCAACGGCCATGCGACGATCGCCGACTACCTGATCCGCCACGGCGCCGAGATCGACGCGCGCAGCGAAAACGGCAGTACGGCGCTGATGATTGCGGCTCGCAACGGCCACAAGGCCGTCGTCGAGGTGCTGCTGCAGCACAAAGCCGATCCGACGCTGAGCAACGAAAACGGCCTGACGGCACTCGACTGGGCGCAGAAGTCGGCCAATACCGATATCGCCACGCTGCTGCGCGCGGCGGGTGGCGGCAGCGGTCAGAAAGTCACGATCGAACTGGCGCCGGCCGCCGCCGCAGGCATCGCTCCGGCAGCGCCGAGCGGAGCGGCTGCCGGAGTTCATGAATGAATTCATGAATGAATTCATGAAAGCCGCGCAAGCGACTGAAAAAATGGCAGAAGTTACGCAGATTCCGCAGGGCTGATCGACCCCGAACGGCGCGGCGGTGCGCGCGAAGACGCTTTTACGCGCCGGCATCGGGCGCCTGAGGCGGCAGCGCTTTTGCCACACTGCGCGCGTCTGCCGTGAGCGGGAGGCGTCGTCACCGGTGCTCCCCGGGTCAGCCCTTAAGGGCTGGCCCCAATTTCCCGGCAGCAGGATTTCTCCTACCCTGCGCAGGATGAATTACCGTCCATTTCCGTTTCGCGCGACTGCGCCGAACAGCCTTCCCGGGTTCTGCGCATGCTGACCACGCTGATCCTCATCTTCGTCGTCGCCTATGCGGCAATCGCACTCGAGCACCCGCTCAAGATCAACAAGGCTGCTTCGGCGCTGATCTGCGCCGGCCTGCTGTGGACGATCTACGCAGTCTCGCTCGGCGATACACATCTGCTCGGCGAACAACTGGGCGAGTCGCTGATGACGACGGCGCAGATCGTCTTCTTCCTGATGGGAGCGATGGCCATCGTCGAAGTGGTCGACGCGCACGACGGTTTCGAGGTCATCACCTCGCGCATCAGGACGCAGAAGCTGTCGACGCTGATGTGGCTGGTCGGCTTCGTCACCTTCTTCCTCAGCGCGATCCTTGACAACCTGACGACGACCATCGTCATGGTGTCGCTGATGCGCAAGCTGCTCGACAAGCACGATGATCGTCTGCTCTTCGCCGGCATCATCGTCATCGCGGCCAACTCCGGCGGCGCCTGGTCGCCGATGGGTGATGTCACCACCACCATGCTCTGGATCGGCGGTCAGATCACCGCGCTGGCCGTCATCAAGGGCGTCCTGCTGCCGGCCATGGTGAGCATGCTGGTGCCGCTCGGCATCAGCGCGTATCTCCTGCGTGGCCGTGCTGTTGTCGCGCCGCAACGCGTCGATGGCGGGAATGAACTGCCGAGCACGGCCTTTGAGAGCAATCTGATGTTCTTCATGGGCCTTGGCATTCTCGTCGCCGTCCCGGCGTTCAAGACCCTGACCCACCTGCCGCCGTTCATGGGAATCATGTTCGGACTGGGCATTCTCTGGCTGGTCGGCGATCTGCTGCATCGCAAGAAGCAGGAGGAGGCCAAGCAGCACCTGACGCTGGCGCATGCGCTGACGCGCATCGACATGGGGTCGCTCGTCTTCTTCATCGGCATCCTGCTGTCGGTGGCGACGCTCGAACACACGCATATCCTTACCGCGCTGGCGCAGTGGCTGGAGCAGACTGTCGGCAGGCAGGACGTCATTGTCATGATCATCGGCGTTGCCAGCGCGATCGTCGACAACGTTCCGCTGGTTGCCGCCTCAATGGGCATGTACAGCCTGAGTGACTTTCCGCCTGACCATTTCCTGTGGGAGTTCATGGCCTACTGCGCCGGTACCGGTGGTTCGATGCTGATCATCGGTTCGGCTGCCGGTATCGCCGCCATGGGACTTGAGAAGATCCACTTCTTCTGGTACGTGAAAAAAATCAGCGGCTTGGCATTGGCAGGGTATCTTGCCGGTGCGGCGACATATCTCGTCCAGTACCGGCTGCTGCATTGAGCGATCTGGCCCCCGCTGCGGCCAGCGCATCGCGTTCGCGTAGCTCCCCGGCGGGGGCTTGGTCGGGCCGCCTGCGGATTCCTCGTTGTCCGCAGGCGTTCTTTTATGTGATGCAGGTTCTGAACGCCACCTTGAGGGGGATCTGACCATGCTCAAATGGCACGCGACGGAAACGGCTACGGTAACGAACTACTTCGCTGTCGATCCGGCCAGTGGTTTGACGGACGTCGTGGCTGCCGAGCGCTTGCGCAGTTACGGCGCCAATCGGCCGAGTGCGCGGCCGGGACGAGGCGCCTTTCTCCGTTTCGTCGCCCAACTCGTCCAGCCGCTGATTCTGGTGCTGATCGCTGCGGGAATGGTGACCCTGTTTCTGCGTGAATGGGTCGATTCGGCGGTGATCTTCGGCGTCGTACTGGTCAATGCGCTGGTCGGTTTCATCCAGGAAGGCAAAGCCGAGGCCGCGTTGGCGGCGCTGGTGCGGGCAGTCGCCGCCGAGGCCACGGTCGTGCGCGATGGCGCGCGGCGTCGCCTCGACGCGATTCATCTGGTGCCCGGCGATGTGGTGGTCTTGGCCGCTGGCGACAAGGTGCCTGCCGACTTGCGGCTTTTCTCGGGCAAGGAGCTGCGTCACGCCGAGGCGGCGCTCACCGGAGAATCGCTGCCGGTGGCCAAGCACGTCGAGCCGCTGCCTGCCGAGACGCCGCTCGCCGACCGGCACAACATGGCGTATGCCGGTACCTTCGTCGTCGGCGGGCAGGGAACGGGCGTCGTCGTCGCCACCGGCGACGCGACCGAAACCGGCCGGATTTCAGCACTGATCGCCAGTGCTCCTGATCTGACGACGCCGCTGACGCGACAACTCGATGTTTTCGCCCGACGCCTGCTGGTGGCGATCCTGATTCTTGCCGTGCTCACCTTCGGCGTCGGCGTGCTGCGCGGCGAGTCGGCGCTCGACATGTTCATGGCCGCCGTGGCGCTGGCGGTGGGGGCGATTCCGGAAGGGCTGCCAGCGGCAATGACCGTCACGCTGGCCATCGGCGTCGCGCGCATGGCCAGGCGCCGCGCCATCATCCGCAAGCTCTCGGCCGTCGAGACGCTGGGCAGCACCACGGTGATCTGCTCGGACAAGACCGGGACGCTGACCGAGAACGCGATGACCGTGCGCGAGATCCGGGCCGGCGGGGAGCATTTCACGCTCAGCGGCGATGGTTACGCGCCCGTCGGCGGCATTGAGCGCGAAGGATTACCGGCGACGGTGGCGGGAGCGCTCAAGGAGACCCTGGTCGCCAGCGTGCTCTGCAACGACGCGCGTCTGGCGCAGGTGGAAAATCAGTGGACGGTGATCGGCGACCCGACCGAAGCCGCTCTCCTCGTTGCGGCGCGCAAGGCAAATCTCGACGAGGCGATCCTGAATTCGCTCTTTCCGCGCCGCGACGAACTGCCGTTTGACTCTGCCCGGCAAGTGATGGCAACGCTGCACGAAGTCGACGGCGTGTGCGTCGTCTATGTCAAAGGTGCCGTCGAGAAGCTGCTTGGCGCCTGCGCCGGCAGGCTTGATCGTCAGGGACGCGAGGTGCCGCTTGCCGGGGAAGACGTCCAGGCGGCGGCGCTGCGCATGGCGGAGGCCGGCTTGCGCGTGCTCGCCCTTGCCCGCTCCGAACTGTCCCCGACGCAGGTACTCGAGCATGAGCATCTGGGCAGCGGCCTGGTCTTTCTCGGTCTGATCGGCATGATCGATCCACCGCGCAGCAGCGCCGCTGCCGCGGTGCGCGCGTGTCACGCGGCGGGAATCCGGGTCAAGATGATCACCGGCGACCACCCCGGAACCGCCGTCGCCATCGCCCGTCAGCTCGGCATTGCCGACGCCGGAACCTGCGCACTGACCGGCCAGGAGCTGGCCAGACTGGACGACGACGGCTTGCGCCAGGCAGCGGCGACGGTCAACGTGTTCGCCCGCGTCGAGCCCGAGCAGAAGCTGCGGCTGGTGAAAGCCTTGCAGGCCGATGGCGAGGTCGTGGCGATGACCGGCGACGGCGTGAACGACGCGCCGGCGCTGAAACAGGCCGATATCGGCGTCGCCATGGGGCTTGGCGGTACCGAAGTCGCCAAGGAAGCCGCCGAAATGGTGCTGACCGACGACAACTTCGCGACGATCGAGGCTGCGGTCGAGGAGGGGCGTGGCATCTACGACAACCTCGTCAAGTTCATCGTGTGGACGATTCCGACCAATGCCGGCGAGGGACTGGTGATCCTGGCCGCCATTCTTGCGGGTTCGACGCTGCCGATCACGCCGCTGCAGATCCTGTGGATCAACATGACGACGGCCATCCTGCTCGGCATGATGCTGGCCTTCGAACCGGCAGAGCAGGGCATCATGCAGCGGCCACCGCGCGCACCGTCGGCGCCGATTCTCGATCGACCGCTGTTGCTGCGCATCCTGCTGGTCAGCATCCTGCTCCTGAGCGGTGCTTTCGGTCTGTTCGAGCTGGCCCTGCAGCGCGGGCAGTCGCTTGCCGAAGCGCGAACGATCGCCGCCAACGTCTTTGTTCTGGTCGAGACGCTGTATCTCTTCAATTGCCGATCGCTGAGCCGTCCTTTCTGGTCGATCGGTGCCTTCGCCAATCCATGGGTGTGGGCCGGCAGCGGGGCGATGCTGCTGCTGCAACTGGCATTCACCTATGTTCCGGTAATGAACAGCATTTTCCAGACCGCGCCGATCGGCCTTTCCGATTGGGCGACTATCGGCGCCTTTGCCGTCTTTTGCGCAGCAGCCGTCGAGCTGGAAAAGCGCTGGCGCCTGGCCAGCGCCTGCCGTCCGCCGGCGCTATCGGCAGGCAGATGATCGACATCGCCTTGCTCGCAAGCGACCTGGCCTGGCCTCTTACCATTCTGATCGCCTGGCTTGCCGGAGAACTTGCGCATCAGACATGGAAAATCCCGCGCATCAGCATTTATGCGCTGGTCGGCTTTGTGTTCGGGCCGGCACAGCTGGCTGTCTTGCCGCACAGCCAGTCCGCATCAATGCTGCTGCTCGCCAACATCGCTTTCGGACTGATCCTGTTTGAATGTGGATACCGGATCAATCTGCGCTGGCTGTTGGCCAACCCATGGATCGGTGCAACGAGTCTTGCCGAGGCGTTACTGACATTTCTGGCGGTGTACTTTCTTGCCAGCTGCTTCGAGCTGCCTGCGTCGACTGCCTTGCTGCTGGCTGCGCTGTCGATGGCAACATCGCCGGCGACCATTGTCCGGGTAGTCAATGAACAACGCAGTTCCGGCCAGGTTACCGAACGGGTCCTGCATCTTTCCGCGCTGAATTGCGTGCTGGCCGTTCTCGTTTTCAAGATCATTGTCGGACTCGTGGTATTCGAGACTTCCGGCAGCCTCTGGGAAGCCAGCTACAACAGCCTGATTGTCCTCTCGGTCTCGGTGATTATTGGGGCGAGCGCCGGATTCGCCGTCCCTGCGCTGCTGCGCTTCACGCATCGCACCAATCAGGACAGCACGCTTGCCTTTACCATCTCGATCATCTGTCTGGTTGCGCTGGCGCACAGCCTGAAGCTGTCGCCGGTCCTGGCGGCGCTGACCTTTGGACTGTCTGCCCGCCATCGGCGTATCGTCTTCAACTCTTCGCAGCGCGGCTTCGGCACGCTGGGCGATCTGCTCTCGGTGCTGCTGTTCGTCTTCATTGCAGCGACGCTGGAGTGGCGGCAGGTCGTCGCCGGGATCGGTCTGGGCCTCGCCATCATTGCCGTGCGCCAGCTCGCCAAAATCATTGGCATCGGCATCTTCGCCCGAATCAGCGGGATTTCCTTGCGCAAGGGCTTGCTGGTCGGCATGGCAAGCACGCCGATCTCGGCTTTTGTGATTCTGGTTCTCGAGCAAACCCGCTATCTGGGAATCAACCTCGTCGAAGAACTCGCGCCACTGGCGGCAGCGGCGCTGATTCTCGAAGTGCTCGGCCCGATATTCATCCAGCGCGCGCTGATCTGGGCGCATGAAGTGCCCGACGCCGAGGAGCCTGCGCGTGCCCCTTGAAAAATTCAGGACCTCGCAAGCATTGACGCTGGGCGTCGAGCTGGAACTGCAACTGGTCAGCCTGAGCGATCTCGACCTGGCTGCCGCCAGCCCGGACATGCTGGAATTGTTGCGACGCAAGTCGTTTCCGGGAAGTGTGACGCCGGAAGTGACGGAAAGCATGATCGAGGTCGCCACCGATATTCACGAAAGATATCCGGAGCTGCTGGCCCAGTTGCTGACCATGCGCGACACCCTCATCGGCGCCGGAGATCGTCTCAATATCGGAATTTGCGGTGGTGGCACACACCCTTTCCAGCTGTGGTCCGAACGGCGGATTTTCCGGAAACCCCGCTTCAGGGAAGTCTCGATGCTCTATGGCTACCTGAGCAAGCAGTTCACCATTTTTGGTCAGCACGTTCATGTCGGCTGCGTCAGCGGTGACGAAGCGCTGTTCCTTCTGCATGCCTTGAACAGATATGTTCCGCATTTCATCGCCTTGTCGGCATCGTCACCGTTCGTCCAAGGCCACGATACCTTGTTCAATTCGGCCCGGCTGAACTCCGTTTTTGCCTTCCCGCTCAGCGGGCGCGCGCCCTTCGTCCTGCGCTGGGATGATTTTGCCGAACAGTATTTCGCGAAGATGGAACACACCGGGGTCGTCAAAAGCATGAAGGACTTCTACTGGGACATTCGCCCCAAGCCCGAATACGGAACGATCGAACTGCGCGTATGCGACACGCCGCTCTCGGTCGAACGCGCTGCCGCTCTGGCGTGCTACCTGCAGGCACTGTGCAGCTATCTGCTCGAGCGTAACGAAGCCGAGCCTGCTGAAGACGACTATCTGGTGTACAACTACAACCGTTTTCAGGCCTGCCGCTTTGGCCTGGACGGCAGCATCGTGCATCCGAAAACCTATGAACAAATCTCTCTGCGCGAGGACATCCTGACAACGATACGGCGCATCCAGTCCCGCGCCGACGCGCTTGGATGCTCACCGGCACTGGAGGACATCTACCGGATCACGCATGCCGGCAGTGACGCAAGCTATCTGCGCCGGGAGTATGCCGAGCGCGGAAGCGTTGAGGGTATGGTCGACTCTGCGCTGCTCGTTTTCCGCGGCGATGCTTCCAGCCAGGAGTCGTTTTCAAGTGGGGTCTGAGTTGAAAAGCCTGTGCTTGGTGTGTCTTGTTGCCGGTCTGCTGCTTGGCGGCTGTGCAAGCCGGTCGGTCGGCGAAGAAGCGGATGGCGCGATCCCTCCCTTCCCGAAAAAAGTGCCGCAGAGCGTTCACGCGCATGTCGAAACACCGGAAACAAGGGCGGCAGGCGCGACAGAGACGGGGGCGGGGGAAGATGAAGCAGCGAGCATCTATTTCGGTTACGGTTCAAGCAAGGTCGATGTCGCGGGACGCGAAAAACTGCGTGCGCTTGCGTCCAAGCTCGACAGGAACAGCGAGAGCACGGTAACGCTGATCGGTCGTACCGACGATCTGGGCAGCCCTTCCTACAGTCTGGCAGTGGCCGGGAAACGCGTTGACGCGGTTGCCGACATCCTGCGTTCTTACGGAGTAGCGAGGAACCGCATCAGCAGATCGGTGCGCGGCAACGAAACACTCGCCGCGCACTGCGCCACGAAAGCCTGCAAGAAGAGGATGCGCAGGGTCGAGGTAAAGTATTCGCCGTGATTCCGGTCGGACGGCGCCGAAGCAGGCGCGCCAGCCGGCCGCGTCCATAAACTTAAGCTCAACTCGACGGTCGGACCTGCAAGGGCTCCCGCGATGTGATCGTCGGCGCTCGCGAACGTCGGCGCCTGACGCAACAGCCATGCTGGCATGTTCTTCACCAGCGCAGCGGACTGCCGGATTGCTTCCATCGTGAAAGTGTGAAGCCCGGATTTTATTAGCTCAGAAGGAGTTCCCCATGCAAATCGCGATCATCGCCGCCATTTTGACGGCTATCGGAGGCGTTGCCTTCGCCATGCAGAACAACGTTCCAGTGACGGTGAATTTCCTGTTCTGGCGTTTCGACAGCTCTCTGGCCATGGTACTGCTGCTCGCTCTGGCCTGCGGGGCGTTGATCGTTGCCCTGTTGTCCACGCCCGCAACCTTGAAGCGCCAATGGCAATTGGCGCAACAGAAGCGATTGATCGATGATCTGGAAAAAGCCTCTACTCGCCAGGTCGACCGGATCGCAACACTTGAGGGCCATGCCCCGACTGAATGAGCGTTCGTCTGGCCGGAATGATCCCCTGATGGTTGGCTGCTACGCAGGCGCTGCTTGCGCTGGGGGAATAAGCTGTTGTCAGGGGGCGATCTCCGGCTTGCTGATACGGAGAGCCAGTCGACAAGCGTTTTCGTGACGACGAAGATGCAGCACGTCGCTCAGGACCCACCAGGCGAGGGCAGGGCGCTGACCTTGCCGGAACTCAGGAAGCGATTGAATAGACGATAGATTTCCGGATCGAAGGGGGGGCTGACGGCAACGCCCTGCTGCGCTCTTTCGAGGCTTTCCGCCAGTGCTGAACGGGTTTGCACCGTCGCCAGCAGCCGCCAGCGATCGACCAGATGAAAATCTTCGCGCAAGCCGAAGTCGTCGCGTTCGACGATTGCCACCGGCCCGGCATAGGGCCATTCCTTCAAACGGATACGCGCCAGCGCCGCCTGCAGTCGCGCCGTGTGTTGCGTCGCGCTTTCCTTGCCGATACAGGCGCCGCGGCAGGCGTGACGGCGATGCGCAACACAAGGCTTGCCGGGCGGTGTATCGCCGAGCCCGAGCAGGGAAAAACACAGACGATGTGTCTCGGCGATCCGGCGCAAGGCGAGCAAAGCCTCGCGCCGGCTGGAATAGAGGCCGTAGAGATCGTCGCCGAGCGCCAGATCGTGCTCGCGCGAATAGACAAGTTGCGGGCGTAGCTCGCCAACGGCGTGCTCGACGAGGCGCCAGGCGCACAGATCGTCCGCCAAAGGCCGGAGCGGGCGCTGGAAAGCAAGCTCGTGCAGGCGCGCGCCGAGTTCTCCTGCAGCCTCACGCCATTCGATGCGCTGAGTGGAATTCGCCAGCGCGACTTCGCGCCGCTCTGGCGCAAACAGCCCGAGCGCCTGCTGGCGGACATTGGCGCTGCGCGCGATATGCAGCGGCTTGCCAGCGGCGTCGTAGAAGGCGAAAGCGCCAGCGGCGTCAGGCAGGTCGTCAATGATCGAAGGATCGATCTGCGGTGGCAGTTGCGGCCTGCCGATGATGCCGAGCGCGGCCGTCCATACGTGGTCGGGCGACTGCGCAAGGCACCAGCACTGCCACAGGTCCCACAGCACACGCGCATCGTCGAGCGCGCGGTGACGCGCGGCGACGGCGATGGCGTGGCGTTCGAGCAAGGCGTCGAGGCTGTGCCGGTGGTGTTGCGGAAAGAGCCGGCGTGAGAGTTTGACCGTGCATAGGCACTGGGCGCGGAAAGCGACGCCCACGCGCGCGAACTCGCGTTTGAGGAAACCGTAGTCGAAGCGCGCGTTGTGCGCGACGAACAGACGGCCGCGCAGCCGTTCAGAAAGCGCCGGAGCCAGATCCGCGAAGCGCGGCGCGCCATCGGTCATCGTGGCGTCGATTCCGGTGAGGCGAGTGATGAAGTCGGAGATCGGCAGTTGCGGATCAACGAGCGAACTCCATTCGCGCACGCCATCGGCGTCGACTTCGACAATGCCGATCTCGATGATGCGATCGGCCGCCAGATTGGGACCGGTTGTTTCGAGATCGACGAACACCAGCGGCTCACAAACGAATGCGGCAGACTCCTGAGCAGACGGCTCGGCCGCTAACGGCAGGGGCTGCGAATCCGGTGTGTTTTGCGGGCCTTTTCCCGCATCCTTAAAACGCATAATTTGTATTATGTCAAATTACATCGAGACGAGCAAAGCGCCGTGCGGGCAGCTTGCGCAACTTCCCCGCGCGCTGCCAGCGAGCACAACATCACGGCTTGAGGTTTCGGGCAGAACGGGCAGCCTTCAGCTTGCGAACTGCCCGGCGAGAACAGCCGCTAGTTTGCCTCAAAACCTCGTGCTCGCACTCGCGCCGAAACGTTTGTCCGCCACCAACCATCAGCAAGCTCCGCGTTTCGGGCACGCGGATCAGTTGCCGCCAATACCTTCGCTGAAAAGCGCCGCGATGCGACGCATGTCCTCGGCAAGGAGCTGCGGGTCGGCATCGCGCAGCGGCATGAAGGGAACCGCCAAGTCGCGTCGCAGCAATTCGTCTACGAGTTCGAGCATGAAAACTCCCGATGATTCGCCCAGCCCCGAAGCCTCAGCATGCACCGCGCAGCCGGGGCTTTGCATGTTGCCGCCAATGACGGCAAGCAGCCGATGTCCGTGGGCGACATGTGCCGCCATGAGCGCGGCGGTCTCCCCGGCAAGCCGCTGGCAAGCGGCGCGTCCTGCCAGTGACGCCAGCGCATCCCGCAGCGACTGGCCGGCGGGACGCGCACGCGACATCCCCAGACACTGCACTTCCGGGCAAGGCATTTGCAGCATCCCGACGCGGTGTTCACGACACAGATCGAGGAAAGCCCAGTTCGCCGCGGGGAAAGACGCAGCCCCGTGGTCACGCACATTCTGGTCGAGTATGCAGTGGATCACGGCAACCAGACGCCCGCTGCGGCAGTCGGCAAGCGGCTTCTGTCGGCCGATCAACTGCCGCAACGAGAACATCGGTGGCCCCTGCTTCCTCTCAGTTCTTGCGGGCGACGAGGCCGATCAGCGCCGAGCGCCCCTTGTGGCCAAGGCCCTCCGCAATATCGTCTTCGTACTCGACCAGCTCCTCGATCTCCCAGTCGGCAAAAGCCTCGCGCAGGATTTCCGGGGTGTAGAGATTCTCGATGGCCGAAGGTCCGCCGGTGCGGTATTCGTGCTGCTTCGGCGTATAGCCGTGCAGGAGGATCCTGCCGCCGGGCCGCGTCAGTTGCTTCATCACGTCGAACTGCCGTTCGCGCCATACGGGGGCGACAAACTGGATGAAGATGCCGAGCACCCAGTCATAGCTGTTCTGCAGTTCGGCCGGCGGCCATCCTGGCGCCAGCATGTCGGCCTGGACGAAATCGATCCTCACCTTGCGCCCGGCCGCGAGTCTTCGCGCTTTCTCCAGCGCCACCGCCGAGATCTCGATCGCTGTCACCTCCAGCCCCTGCTCTGCCAGCCAGACCGAGTTGCGGCCTTCGCCGTCAGCAACCGACAGGGCATTGCGACCTTTCTCGAAGAGCGCCGCCCGGTGCGCGAGAAAGCGGTTGGGCTCGGTGCCAAACAGGTATTGCTCGCCGGCATCGCTGTAGCGCTTGTTCCAAATGATCGACTGGTTCATCTGCACATCTCCCGTCAAGAGGACTTCTGGCGTGCTCATGATGCTCCAGGAACGATATTACCCGCATCAACAAGCCGCGCCGCGATGGAACGATGCCTTACGACAAAATCGACCGGGCGTGATGGCGGAAAACAGCGTGGCACTGACTGCCAGAAACTGCCAGATGGCAGTTTCTGCTTTTCCCGCCAGCCACCCTGCCCTGCCATGGTTCAGCAAGTTACTGTAAATAAAGAATAACAACCCCGTGCTGCAAGTGGCATGGATATTGATTGCAACAAGGCGGCAAGGGGCGTGCAGCGCGTTCATCGCTACGGCGGAGGTTTTGGCAGTGCCGCAAGCTCGCCGGCTTTCAAGGAGATCCAGATGCACAGCCTTCAGCTTTCGGTCGTCGTCGCCAGCTTTCTGTTCGCCCTGCCGCTGCTCATCGTCACCGGCCAGCACGGTTTCGCGCCAGCCGATCCCCCGGGCAGGTCGGAGCGCGTCGCCGCCCCCCCGTCCGCGCCGGTCGTCCCGTTGCGCACGCTGCCCTCCGTTGCCGCTCCGACGCGCTGATGGCGGCGCGGATCGCAAGTAGCGAAACGTTTTCCACCGCTGATTGATCGGTCTTTCCGTGAAAAAACTCGTCTGGCTCGCAGCCATCGTCATTGCCTTGTTCGCCCTCGACTGGGCGATCCGTGCGCCAGATTCGCAGGCGCGCGATCTCACCCGCGCGATTGCCGAAAGGGGCAGTCCGGAGCTGCTCGCTTATCCCTATCAGTTCCGCGTGCTCAAAGTCGATGAGGGCGTCGCCTACGTCACCACGCCGCGCAGCTTCGACGTGCCGGCGGCGCGCCTGATTGCCCTGCTGTTCCCCGACATCAACACCAAAGACGCCAACGACCCCGCCTTCGTCGCCGCAGAAAAGCGGCTGGCAGCAATCCAGGGCGAGGCACAGACGATCGTTGCCAGTCAGCCGGGAATTCGCGCCGTGCGCTGGAAAATCGATCGCGACTGGTTAACGGCACACGGCATTGATGTGCCGGACGGCGCCGGACCCTGAGCGCCCGCGCGCTGCCTCACCGTCCTCGTTCGCTGGCGCCCCGCTGACCGTGGCTCCAGGCAAAAACGCTGGGCAGTCGTTCTGCCGTAAAAGTGTCCACGGCTGGTCTGTTGGCTGGCGAACGGCGGCAAGGCAAGGGCTCCGTGAAACGCATGCCGGAATTCGTCCGATCTTCGAAACACCTTTGACACGCGCTATCAATCAGCATATACTTATGGGCATATGCCAGTAAATATGAGGCGATGTTCTTTTGCTCTCGCCTGGCAGAGTTTTCATCACCGAGATTTCGCTCCATGACCAACAAAGAAGTTCGCCCCAGCGCCCCGGTACCGAGCGGCCGCAGTCGCCGCTTCATGCACCTCGGCCGCGCCGTTGGTGAAATGGCGGCGTCGGCCGCGGCTGACGGGATTTCGCGGCTGGCGCGCGGGCAGCGGCCGCAGCTGTCGCAACTGATGCTGACGCCGGACAACGCGCGCCGTCTCGCCGAGCGCCTGTCGAAGATGCGCGGCGCGGTGATGAAGATCGGCCAGCTGATGTCGATGGACGGCAAGGACGTGCTGCCGCCGGAATTTGCGCACCTGCTCGCCGGCCTGCGCGACGGTGCACACGTCATGCCCCTGCCCCAGCTGGCCGCCGTGCTCGAACAGGAATGGGGCAGCGGCTGGGAGAGCCGTTTCAAGCGCTTCTCGTTCAATCCGATCGCCGCCGCGTCGATCGGTCAGGTGCATCGCGCCGAGACGCACGACGGACGCACGCTGGCAGTGAAGATCCAGTATCCGGGCGTGCGCGACAGCATCGACAGTGACATCGCCAACGTCGCACTGCTTGCCCGCCTGCCGGGACTCGTTCCGGGCGGCTGGGAACCGGCACCGATCCTCGAACGTGCGCGGCAACAGCTGCACGAGGAAACCGACTACGTCGCCGAAGCGCGCTCGCTGATGGCCTACCGCGAACTGCTCGGCGAGCATCCGCTGCTCAGCGTGCCGATGCTGCACACCGATCTGTCGACGCCGCGCATCCTCGTCACCGACTTTGCGGCCGGCGTGTCGATCGACCAGCTGGCGCAGGCAACTTACCCGCAGGCCTTGCGTGATCGCGTCGCCGAAGCGCTGGCTGAACTGGCACTGCGCGAGCTATTCGAATTCGGCTTGATGCAGACCGACCCCAACTTCGCCAACTACCTCTATGACGCCGACAGCGGACGCATCGCGCTGCTCGATTTCGGCGCGGCGCAAGTGGTTCCGCCCGCGCTCGTCGAGGTGTTGCGCGAGATGGGCCGGGCGCTGCGCGATCAGGACCGCGAGCGGGTGCGGACGACCGCTGGCAGCGTCGGTTTCATTGGCGAACGCGATTCGGAGGCGCAAACAGCCGGTGTCGTCGATCTGATGCTGCTTTGCAGCGAGCCGCTGCGCCATGTCGGTCCCTACGACTTCGGCCACTCCGACCTCTTCGGCCGCGCCTACACCGGTGGCCGTGACCAGTACATGAACAATGGTTTTGCCAGTGCGCCACCCGCCGACATCATGCTTCTGCAGCGCAAGCTCGCCGGCGTTTTCATGCTCGCCGCGCGCCTGCGGGCGCGGATCGATATCGGGCGCCTGTTCGCGCCCTACCTGTAGATCCACTCATGTCCAGCGGACCCGCCTGCGGAAAAGCGAAGCCCTTGCGGCCCCGCTTTTGGCGAAGTCCATGCCACACGGAAAGGAAATCCATGCGTGTTTGTGTCCCCTTGTTGTCCAGCGTGAACGATGCCTCGGGCAACGACTCACCGCTGGCCACGCACTTCGGGCTTGCCGGACGTTTTGCCGTGATTGACAGCGAAAACGGCGAGATCCTTGCCGATTGCCCGGTTGGCGGAGTCTGTCGCGGCCCCTGCGGCTGCCCGCTGCCCGACCTGTCAGGCAGCAAGCTCGACGCAATCGCCGGGCGTTCCGTTGGTTTTCGCCTGCTGCAACTGTCGCGGCGCGCTGGTCTGCCCGTGCTGGCGTCTGCCGCGCGCACGCTCGGCGAACTGCGGCGCGAACTGGCGGCAGATCGTTTGCGGCCGCTGTCGGCAGCGACTTGTGTCAGCAACGCGCGCGCTGCGAGCGGACGAGGCCGCTGAATCATGCCACGCCCGCCGAAATGCAGACGTATCGGCTTCTCGCCGGCCGCCACCTACTTCAAACCACGCGGCGTCGGTCTGGCGCTGCTCGAAGAAGTCAGTCTTGAACTCGACGAAGTCGAAGCGCTCCGTCTGGCCGACCTCGAAGCGCTCTATCAGGCCGAGGCGGCCGAGCGCATGGGTGTCTCGCGTCAGACCTTCGCCACTATCGTCGAGCGCGCGCGCAGGAAAGTCGCTGACGCCATCATCCACGGCAAGGCCCTGAAAATTGCCCTCGGCAACGAAGGCCCCGCTTCTCTTAGCTCTCATCAACCCTGTTGCAAGGAAAAATCATGAAAGTCTGTTTGCCTGTAGACCAGCTCAATGGCCTGGATTCTGAAATCGCTCCCAATTTCCGCGCTTCGCCGGCACTGCTGCTGGTCGATAGCGATACGCAGCAACACTTCGGCATTGACGCCTCGGGCGGCTCGTGTAGCGCGCTGCCGGCGCAGATCGACGCGATCGTCTGTGCCGGTGGCATCGGTCGGGGCATGTTCAACAACCTGCGGCAGCGAGGCATCCGGGTATTCAACAGCGACGCGCTGACCGCGGGCGAAGCACTGGCTGAACTTGCCGCCGGCAGCCTGCAGGAAGTGGAGGAAGTCGAATGCTGCGGCGGCGGACACCACGAAGCGCACGCCGCCGAAGAGGAACACCAAGGCTGCGGCTGTTCCGGCCACGGCGAGAGCTCCGCCGATGCGCACGAGCACGGTGCTTGCGGCTGCACCCACCACTGATCTTTGCCGCTTTGCTGCGGTGCAGTTCGGCCGCAGCAAAGCGGCAAGTGATCGCCCGGCGAAGCGGGCGTCAGATCAATGCGCGGATCTGCTCAGCAGGCTGCGCTGCTGGTACACACCTTGAGGCTGGGGAGCAGCGTACTCATTCCTCCGCCATCCATGACCCGCTTGTAGCCTTGCTGCTCCAGGCTGGTGCGGGCAATCGCCGAGCGGCGGCCGCTGCGACAATACAGAAGGATCGGGCTGTCTTTTTGCAGATTGCGGATCGACTGAACGCCACCGACGATCTGCTCGTAGGGAATGTTGAGCGCGCCATCGACATGTCCCGCCGCGAACTCCTCCTGCGTGCGGACGTCGATGATGACCGCCGGCCTGACGCCCCTGTAACTGAAATCGCCGGCCTGGGCAGAGACGGCGAGCAGTGCGAGAAAGAGGTGCAGCAGGGCATTTTTCATGAGTTGCTGTCATTTGATGAAGGCGAATGGCTCCCGGAATTTTCCGGGGGCAGATACCGGATCGTCACTTCTGCGCAACGATGAGCGCTTCGCCGCACCTTGTCCGGAAAATGGACCGTGACGGGGCTTGCGCCAATCATCAGCGGAAGACGCGCAGGTAGTGTCGTTCAAAGTAACGCTTGGCCCAGTGAAAGACACGCGACGAAGGCAATACCCAGCCGCGCTTCGCATCGCGATAGATGAGCATGCCGGCATTGACGCTATCGACGATGCAGATCAGCTCCGGACGCGCGCGTGCGCGTGGAGCCTGACCCTCAAGGCTGAGCAGCAGGTTCTCCGCAGCGGCTCGTGCCTGAAGGTCCGCCATATGCGCCTGCTTGGGCAGCCAGTCGGGCCCCGGATAGCTGCCGGCGTCACCGGCAACGAAGACGCGCTCGCCAGCTTGCACCGCGCAGAACTCGTCGGCCAGGAAAAAGCCGCCGGCAGAAAGCTGGAGACCGCTGTTCGCTGCCCAGGCCGGACCGCTCAGTCCCGGCATGAAGAGAATCAGGTCGGCCGGCAGCTCGCCGCCTTCGGTACTGATCGCTGAATCCGAAAAGGCTGTGAGCTTGTGCCCGAGATGAGTGCTGATCCCGCGCTCGCTCATCTCGTTCAGCAGCAGGGTCATCGCCTTCGGCCCGAGCCTTTTGCCCGGTTCAGCGGTGGGATTGAAGAAGCTCAGCGTAAACTGCTGTCGTCTCCCCTGCTGCCGCAGCCAGGTATCGACGCCAAACAGCAGTTCGAACATCGGGCCGCCGCGCACGGCTGTTGGCTCCTTGGGATTGCCGGCAAAACCGAAGGCCAGATGTCCGCCGCGCATCTGGCGCAGGCGGGCGCCGATTTCTTCCGCCGCGCCGACACCCGCGCAGAGGGTCAGCGCGTTTTCAATTCCGGGCAAGCCATTAAGGAAGCGGCTGCCGGTGGCAATCAGCAATGCATCGTTGCTGACTTCCCCTTGGTCGGTAACGATCGTTCGACCGCCGTCGCGCAGCCCGGTGACGCTGGCCGGAAAATGATCGATCCGCAGATCGTCGAGGAAGCGCGCAAGCGGCAGTACCAGATCGGCAGCGCGGCGAATGCCCGTCGGTACCCAGATCAGGCTCGGAAGATAGACGAATTCGGCGCGTGGTGCGGTAAGCGTAATGGACACGTCTGGCGCACGGCGACGCAACTCGCGGGCCGCGCTCAGGGCGGCGAAACCGGCACCAAGGATGGCGATCCGGACCGGGCCATCAGGCATTTTCTTCTTTCATTGTCTGATTCAGAGCAGCAAGGGAAGCCGGCCAAGCGTGACCGCCCGCAGCAGGACGAGCGCCAGCGCCACCGTGCAAGCGATAGTCGAGAGCAGGATGCGCGGCAGCCAGTGTCGTGGTATGAAGCCGACGCCGCGGACGAAACCGGCGTTCATTGCCCAGAAAATGAGCAGAGTCAGCGGATAATCGACGTGTCCGTCGCTACCGGTCGCCAGATCAGGACGCACCGTCATCAGCAGGAGCAGGACGATCCCGACCCCGAGCGAAACCGGCGATATCCCCCCTGCCGCCGGCTTTGCGCCCGGAGCGGTATGCGCCGGACTAGCGTCGCTGCTCGGCATCATTGCTCAGCGAGGCCGCACGGGCGTCCTCGTTCTCGCCCCACATGGCGTTGAGGATGGCCAGCAGGACGGCGAAACCGATGCCGAGCATCCAGGCGAAGTACCACATGATTGATCTCCTTCCTTGTTCAGTTTTCCGGCGGCCACTGGCGCCGGGCAGGCTTGGTCTCAGTAGGCGCCGTGTTCGTTCTCACGGATGTAGGCGGCGGTGACCTTGCCGGCCATGACCTTGTACGCCCAACTGGTGTAGATGATGATCAGCGGCATGAAGATCAGCGTCGCCCAGAGCATGATCGACAGCGTCAGGTGGCTGGATACGCTGTCCCACACCGTCAGGCTCGAACGCAGATCGCTTGACGAAGGCATGATGAACGGGAACAGCGAGCCCCCCGCCGTGCCGATGACGCCGAGAATGGCCAGCGACGAAGCGACGAAGGCGGCAAGCGTGCGGCCCGAAAACGCCAGCAGCAACGCCGCTATCACGCCCAGATAGGTGAGCACCGGCAGCGCCATGCTCGCCGGGTAGCGGCTGTAGTTGGCCAGCCACGCGCCCGGTTCGCGCGCCACCGTCTTGCCCAGCGGATTCGGCAGCGCACCGGGATCGACCGCGGAAGTGATCACGTAACCGTCTATGCCCTGCCACAACCAGATGCCGGCGGCAGAAAAACTGAGCAGCAGCAGTCCGCCGAAGATCACGGCTGCGCGCCCGCTCCGCCGCTGGATCTCGCCCTCGGTGCGGTGCATCAGGTAGATCGCGCCGTGGAAAGTGATCATCGCACTGGAAACGACGCCGGCAAGCAGCGCGAAGGGATTGAGCAAGGCCCAGAAGCTGCCCGTATAGGTCGACACCAGATGGTCGTCGAAGTGGAAGGGAACGCCGAGGAGCAGGTTGCCGAAAGCGACACCGAAGATCAGCGGCGGCACCGATCCACCGACGAACAGCCCCCAGTCCCAGGTGCTGCGCCAGCGCGCATCGTGAATCTTGCTGCGGTAGTCGAAGCCGACCGGGCGGAAGAACAGCGCCCACAGCACGAGCAGCATCGCCCAGTAGAAGCCCGAAAAGGCGGTTGCATAGACGAGTGGCCAGGCAGCGAAGATCGCCCCGCCACCGGTAATGAACCAGACCTGATTGCCGTCCCAGTGCGGACCGACGGTATTGATGACGACGCGACGTTCGACGTCGTTGCGGCCGACGAAGGGCAGCAGCGTGCCGACACCCATGTCGTGACCGTCCATGATGGCAAAGCCGAGCAGCAGAACGCCGACCAGCAGCCACCAGATCACCTTCAGTGTTGCGTAATCCAGCATGGTGTCCTCCTTGCTCAGGCGTGCGCCGCTTCGTCGAGATAACGACCCGTGCCGAGGCTGCCCGGGCCCTGCCGCGCAAACTTGACCATCAGATACATTTCGACGAGCAGCAGCACCGTATAGAAGCCGACAAAGCCGGCCAGCGAGCCGTAAAGGCTTTCCACGCTCAGGGTCGATACCGACAGATGCGTCGGCAGGACGCCGTAGATCGTCCACGGCTGGCGTCCGTATTCGGCGACCAGCCAGCCGAGTTCGCAGGCGAGCCAGGGCGCCGGCAGCGAGAACAGCGCCAGTCGGAGCAGCCAGCGCTTGCCGGTGAAGCTCCCCTTCACCGAATGCCACAGCGACAGGCTGAAGATCAGCAGCATCAGCAGGCCCAGACCGACCATCGCGCGAAAACCCCAGAAGATCGGCGCGACGTGCGGAATCGTGTCGTCAACCGCCTTCTCGATGATCGCGGGCGTCACCTGATCGATCGAACTGACGTATTTGCGCAGCAGCAGACCGAAGCCAAGGTCCGCCTTGTGCGCCTCGAAGCGAGCCTTCATTTCCGCGTCGTCGAGATTCTTGCGCAGGGCGTCGAGCGCGGTCACCGCCTCCATTCCCGAGATGATGCGTTCGCGGTTCTTTTCCTTGATTTCCTTGATTCCGGGAATTTCCTTGTCCAGCGAACGCGTGCCGATGATGCCCATCACCCAGGGGATGCTGATTGCGAAATCGTTCTTCATCTCGGCCTGGTTGGGGATGGCGACGAGGTTGAACGATGCCGGTGCCGGTTCCGTCTCCCACATCGCCTCCATCGCCGCCAGCTTGGTCTGCTGCGCTTCGCCGACGGTGTAACCCGATTCGTCGCCGAGAACGATCACCGAACAGACCGACGCGAATCCGAAGGCGGCGGCGATGCGGAAACTCTTCTTGGCGAATTCGACGTCGCGGCCTTTCAGCAGATACCACGACGAAATGGCGAGGACGAACATGGCACCGGTGGTGTAGCCGGCCGATACTGTGTGGACAAACTTGGCTTGCGCGTCGGGATTGAAGACGATCGTCCAGAAATCGACCATCTCCATGCGCATCGTCGTGTAGTTGAACTCGGCGCCGACCGGGTTCTGCATCCAGCCGTTGGCGATCAGGATCCATAGCGCGGAAAGATTGGTGCCGACCGCCATCAGCAGCGTCACCAGCAGGTGCTGGCCGCGCGAGAGCCGGTCCCAGCCGAAGAAGAACAGGCCGATGAAGGTCGATTCGAGGAAGAAGGCCATCAGTCCCTCGATCGCCAGCGGCGCGCCGAAGATGTCGCCGACGTAGTGCGAGTAATAGGCCCAGTTGGTGCCGAACTGGAACTCCATGGTGATGCCGGTGGTGACGCCAAGGGCGAAGTTGATGCCGAACAGCTTGCCCCAGAAGCGCGTCATGTCCTTGTAGATGGTCTTGCCGGTCATCACATAGACCGACTCCATGATCACCAGGATCCAGACCATGCCCAGCGTCAGCGGCACGAAGAGAAAGTGGTAGAGCGCCGTCGCGGCAAATTGCAGACGCGACAGATCGACGAGTTGTTCACTGATCATTCGGATTTCCAGCGGGGAGTTTGGCGGGCGAGGCAGAGGCGCCCAGATGATCGGCAGCCATCGGCGCATCGACGCTGATGCGCGCATCACGTACGAAGTACCACCACAGGGCGGCAATGGCCAGCAGCTTGACGATTACGACAAAGACAATGTCCTTGACGAGATTTCGGTCACGCTGCTGCATGAAAAGCTCCATGGCCAGCGTCAGACTTTACAAACTTGGCAGACATTTAAGGCAATTCTAATATAGGTTTCGTCACGGCCGCGAATCCTCCAAACAAGTTCCATGCCGGCCGGAACAGGCGTCGATCAAGCCAGGCAGAACAATGACTTGATAGAGCGCATTGCTGAAGCCCGGCCGAATCATTTGACTTTTTTCTGCCATCATGGCGATGATTGGCAGCATATCTGGCAGAGAGGATGACAGGACATGGCTGGTGAAAGACCGGAGTTGCCCGAATTGGTTTCCTTCCTCGAAACCCTGCCCGAGCCGCACATCCTCTGTGACCGCAATTACCGCATCGTTGCCGCCAATGCGGCGTACCGTGCCAATTGCGGCAGCTGTGACGACGTTGCCGGACGCAGCTGCTACGAAGTCTCGCACCGCTATTCCGCGCCCTGCGACCAATCCGGCGAATCGTGTCCGCTGGCGCGCAGCCTCAAATCCGGCCAGCGCGAACGCGTGCTGCACCTGCACCACACGCCCGCCGGCGAAAAATACGAGAACATCGAGTTGTCGCCGGTGCGCGATGCCGACGGCGAGATTGCATGGTTCGTCGAAAAGCTCGAGCCGCTGCCGGCCGCCCGCGGACTCGAAGACTCGCGTGGCCTGATCGGTCGTGCCCCGACTTTCCGCGCCATGCTTGAACTCGTCTACCGGGTGGCGCCGGCGGAAGCCTCGGTATTGTTGCAAGGCGAGTCGGGCGTCGGCAAGGAACTCGTCGCGCAGGCCATCCACGAGGCCAGCCGGCGCGCCAAAGGGCCGTTTGTCGCCGTCGACTGCTCGGGGCTTGCCGAATCACTGTTCGAGAGCGAGCTTTTCGGCCATGAACGCGGCTCCTTCACCGGCGCCGCACAGCGCAAGATCGGCCTCGTCGAAGCGGCGGCCGGCGGCACCCTCTTCCTCGATGAACTCGGCGACATTCCGCTCACCATGCAGGTCAAGCTGCTGCGCCTGCTCGAAACCGGTGCTTTCCGCCGGGTCGGCTCGACCGAACTGCGCCGCGCCGACATCCGCCTGATTTCGGCGACGCACCAGCCGCTGGCGCGACTCGTCGAGCGTGGCGAGTTCCGTCAGGATCTGTACTACCGACTTAACACCTTTCCGATCCGCCTGCCGGCGCTGCGCGAACGACGCGACGACATCCCGCTGCTCGTTGCCGCGCTGCTCAAGCGCGTCGCACCCGAGCGCGAACTCGGCATCTCGGACGCCGCGATGGACTTCCTGCTCGCCTACGACTACCCCGGCAATGTCCGCCAACTGCGCAACCTGCTCGAACGCGCCAGCCTGCTCTGCGACGGCGACACCATCCAGCCGCAGCATCTGGCTGACGAAGTACGCAACAACGGCAGCGCCAGCCCGGCGCTGGATTTCGCCGCCAAGGCCGGCGATCGGGAGGCCTCGCCGACAGCTGCGGCTGAGCTTCCGCTGGCGGCGCTGCTCGCCCACAACAGCATGAACGCGACCCGGGAAAACACGGTAGCCGAGGCCATCGCACGCGCCGCCCTGCTCCCGCGCCAATCCGGCGCATCGCGCCGCGCGCTGGCGGAAAGCCTCGGCATCAGCGAACGAACGCTCTACCGGCGGCTGAGCGCCCTGCGCGGCTGACGACTTGCCGGCGCACGCTACACTTGCTCGCAGCACCAGGCGCTGCCGGCCGGCAGCAAAAGAACGTTTCCGGCCGGCGTTGCTCTGGGCGACAATCGGTGACATGGACAAGACCACCAGTACGCTGCTCATCGACTTTGCCGACCCGGCCAGCATCGGGCTCTGGCAAGCCATCGGCGATCGCGTGATGGGAGGTCTCTCGTCCGGCACCCTGCTGCCCGATGCAAGCGGCGGCGCGGTCTTCTGCGGCAGCGTTTCACTTGCGAATGGCGGCGGCTTTGCCTCGGTTCGCTGTCAGCCCGGTCAGCGCGATCTTTCGGCCTATGATGGCCTGCGCCTCGGCGTGCGCGGCGACGGGCGTCCGTACAAGCTCTCCCTGCTCATCGACGCAGGCTTCGACGGCATTCTCTATCAGGGCAGCTTCACAGCCGCGCCGGGTGAATGGCAAAGCATCGACCTGCCCTTTGCCGCTTTTGTCGCCCGCCGTCGTGGCCGAACGCTCGCTGCCGCGCCGGCGCTTGACCCGGCGAACGTCCACGGTTTCGGCCTGATGACCGATGGCCGGCTGCCGGGGCCGTTCCGCCTTGAGCTGCGTGCATTGAGCGCATATTCCGGAGCAACGCAGACATGAAAGTGGATGATGATCAGCACTGGCATCAGCGTCTCCATCCGGCAGCGACTCTGACCGTCCCGCATGCCAGCGGCGCTGGAAAACGGCGGAGACTCGCGTGATGCCCTGGGCTGAACTGAGTGCCCTGATCCTGCTTGGCGGTGTCGCTTGGCTATGGATCGACACGCTGCGTGCACGTGAAGCCTGCCTTTACGAGGTACGCAACGCTTGCGCGCTGCGTTCGCTGCAGTTGCTCGACGATACCGTCGCGGTTGGCAGAATGCGTTTCGCGCGTGACGATGCAGGTCGCCTGCAGCTGCAACGCGACTATGTCTTCGAGTTCAGCGATACCGGCAACAACCGGCGTCGCGGTGGCGCCCGTCTGCTCGGCCGCGAGCTGATCGCGATCGACCTCGGCCCGCGCCTGGTCAGCGTCAGCGAGTTGCCCATCGACTGAGCGCCCTGCCTGGCGCGCAGCGGTAAACGGAGGCGAGCTCGCCCGGTCGCTGCGCCACCGGCCGTCGCCGAAGCCTTGGCGTTTCAGTAGCTGAGCAGCAGTTCCTTGCGACTGACGCCGAGCCAGTTGACGATTTCCTCGGCCGGCAGCGGTTTGGCGAACAGATAGCCCTGCCCCTCGGAGCAGCGCATGTGTTCGAGCACGCTCTTCTCTGCCGGCGTTTCGATGCCCTCGGCAACGATGTCGAGCGACAGACTGTTGGCCAGCGCAACAATCGCGCGGGCGATCGACTCGTTGGTCGGCGTGCGCTCGATGTCGCGGACGAAGGACTGGTCGATCTTCAGGCGGTCGATCGGAAAGCGGCGCAGGTAGCTCAGACTGGAAAATCCGGTGCCGAAATCGTCAATGGCCAGACTGACGCCGAGCGCCTTGATCTCGTGCAGCGTCTGCAGGACCCCCTCGACGTTGTGCATCAGCACACTTTCGGTCAGTTCGAGTTCGATCAGGCAGGGATCGATCGCATATGCCTCGATCTGCTCGGCAAGATAGCGGGCAAAACCGCCCTGGCGCAGCTGCAGCGCCGAGATATTGATCGACACGCGCACCGGCAGACGCTCCTGCATCTGCCATTGCCTGAGCTGGTGCAACGCGGCGCAGAGCACCCAGTTGCCGAGCGGCACGATCAGCCCGCTTTCCTCGGCGACGGGGATGAAATGGATCGGCGACACCAGCCCGCGCTGCGGATGGCGCCAGCGCACCAGCGCCTCGACGCCGCGAATCTCCTGCGTCACCAGATCGACCTGTGGCTGGAAGAAAAGCACCAGTTCGTCGCCGTCGATGGCCTTGCGCAAGTCGTTTTCGAGGGCGATGCGCGCCGGGTTGTACATCGCCGTGCCTGCCGCATAGCGGCGGAAACCGTTGCGGCCTCTGGCTTTCGCCTCGTACATTGCAGCATCGGCCTTGGCCAGCAAGGGACTGATTTCCGTATCGTCGGCCGGATAGAGCGAACTGCCGACACTGACCGTTGCCACCAGCGAATGACCGAAGACCTCGATCGGCGCGCGCATCGCCTCGACCACACGCTGGGCGACGAGATCGACATCGGCCTGATCGTCGAGGCTCTCCATGAGGATGACGAACTCGTCGCCGCCGAGGCGGGCCACCGTATCAGCGCGCCGCGCCGACAGCTTTAGCCGTTCGACCACCTTGCGCAGCACCGCGTCGCCGACGCTGTGACCCAGCGAATCGTTGATCTGCTTGAAACGGTCGATATCGATGAAGAGCACGGCGACGAGGCTGTTCTTGCGCTCGGCGTCACGGCAGGCACGCTCCAGACGATCGGCAAGCAGCATGCGGTTGGGCAGGCCGGTCAGATGATCGTAATGCGCGAGATAGTGCAATTCGGCCTGTTTGCGCTGCGTGATGATGTTGAGCAGATCGTGGCCGTTGGCGACGCCGAGATAATTGCCGCCGCTGACGACGATGAAACCGGTGACCATGTGCTGCATGCCGGCATCGATGATCATCTGCGCCACATCCTCGACGCTGCACGAATCCTCGACGATCAGCGGATTGGCGCTTTCATATTCGTCATAGGAATCGAGTTCGACGATCGCCCGCCGGCCGAATATCTCGCGGCTGTATTGCTTGCTGAAGAACTCGATGAAGCTGCGGCGATCAACCAGCCCGATCGGCCGAGACTCCTTGTCGATCACCGGCAGTGCATACAGGTCCGGCTGCGCAAGAAAGCGCTCGAGCACCTTCTGGCACGGCGTTTCCGCGCGCAGCGGCGACAGGAAGTTGAGCAGGTGGCGTACCGTCGGAGCCTCCTGCAGACGACCGTCGCTGATGAAAACGAACTGCCGCTGCGGCGACTCGCCGCTGGCGACCGCTGGCTCGGGGAGATGACTTGACATGAGCATCAGGCCGGCAAGGTGAGCCCGCGTACAATGGCATAAAGCCGGCGCGCAGGCGCCTTCGGCACAAAAAATGGCGACGGGCCATGGTGCGTGAGAAACATTAAGAAGATGTGACGGTCGCCGTCTGCAGCCGCGAAAGCCGCGTGAAAAGCCCATGAAATCATGGGCGGCGGCAGCGCATAGTCCGCGCTGTAACAAGGCCATCATGCGGCGCGTGCATTGTTCCCGGATTGAATGCCGCTGCCTCATGTCCCCCACTTCCCCCACTCCCGACTTATCCCCCGCCGCGTCTTTGCCCTCGAGGGCCTGTTCGTCGCCGGAATGTGCCGCCTGCCACAGCGATCTGCAACAGATGCTGGCAGCCGGCGATCTGTGCGTGCGCTTCCGGCCCGTTGCCGAACTCGCCCGCTGCGGCATCTGGGGACATATCGCGAGCATCAGCCCGGCAACGCATTCGCTGCCGCACTCGCCGCAGCGGCTGGTGGCGGTGGCGCGCGCAGCCGGGCAGCTGCCGGCGCTTGCCGGCGCCTTTTTTGCCGGCGCGGTGCGCCGCTACGCCGAGGCAGGCAAACCGGGCACCCTGCTGCTGTCGCTGCGTGGCTGGGAAGACGATTGCCACCTGCTTGATCTGACCGAACTCCTGCTGCCAATTCTCGACAGTCACGGGCTGGCGAGTACGCAGATCATGTTCGTCCATGCCGGCTGCACGCCGGCGTCGGCGGCGCCGGAGGCGACGCTGCGCTGGCTGCAGGCGGCACGCAGCGTGGGCTTTGGCGTGGCGGCACACGGTCTTGGCTGTGATTACAGCGAGCAGCGGCTGTGGTCGCTCGTCGCTCCCGAGCTGGTCATCGCTGACGCGCGCGCCATCGCCGATCTGGAAATGCCGGCGCTGAGCCAGTCGCGCTTCGCGGCGCTGATCGCCCGCGAGCGCGACCGAGGGCGGCAGGTTCTGCTGAGCGCCGTCGACAGTCTGGCCGCCTGGCGCTCGGTGGTCGCGCTCGGTATCACGCATGCCGCCGGCGATTTCATCGGTCGTGACAACGCCCTGCCGTCGACCATCGTCTCCGCGGCCGCCAGCAAGCTGATGCGCGAACACGGCAACTGCGGACTGCCGGGCGGCAGCTGCGAACTGCCGGTTCTCGAGCGCCTGCTCGTTGCCACGCCGCCGGCCAGGGTCAGCGACAGTGCGGTCAGCGTCTTCATGCGCTTCGAACGCGACAAGGAAACGCAGGCCATCGCGGTGCTGCGCGACGAGCGGCCAGTCGGCCTCATTTCGCGTTTCGACATGGTCGAAAACATGGCGCGACCGTTCCGGCAGGAAGTTTATGGCCGCAAGCCCTGCACCCGCTTCATGGACGAAGACCCGCTGATCGTCGATATCGGGCTGTCGCTGCAAGAACTCTCCGAACTGATCGTGCACGCGCATCCGCGTCACCTGGTGAGTGGCTTCATCATCGTCAGCGGTGGCCGCTACCTCGGTGTCGGCTCGGCGCGCGACCTGATGCGCGAGGTGACGGCAATGCAGATGGAAGCCGCGCGCTATGCCAATCCGCTGACCGAACTGCCGGGCAACGTGCCGATCAACAAGCATATCGACAGCCTGCTCGGCAACGGCGAATGGTGCGCGATCGGCTACTGCGACCTCGACAACTTCAAGCCCTTCAACGACGTCTATGACTACGCCAAGGGCGACGCCGTCATCCGCCTGTGCGGCCGCATCCTCGCCGACAGCTGCGATGAGCAGCGCGACTTCCTCGGCCACATCGGCGGCGACGACTTCATCCTCGTCTTTCGCAGCGAAGACTGGCGCGGTCGCTGCGAACAGGCGCTGGCGCGCTTTGCGCAGGAGATCCGCGGCTTCTTCAGCGACGACGATCTGGAACTCGGCGGCTACGTCACCGAAAACCGCAAGGGACAACCCGAATTCCATTCGGTCACTTCGCTATCGATCGGTATCGTCGAAGCGCTTCCCGGCATGTTCGCCAGCCATCTGAGCGTTGCCCGCGTGGCAACCGAGGTCAAGAAGAAGGCCAAGGCCATCGCCGGCAACAGCCTTTACGTCAATCAGCGCGCCTACCACGACGACGAGAGCGAGAGGGACACCGGCCGCGGCAGCGACGATCCGGGCAAGGCGGATCGCCGCTGATCAGGCGTCCTCGAAGCTCGCCGACGCCGCCAGGGCGAGCACCAGATCGGGATCGGCGTCGGGAAACTCCCAGTCGTCGCCATCTTTCGCCGGATCGTCGAGCGGCTCGATGTCGAGCCCGCGCCGGCGCACTTCGGCCCGCAGTTCGTCGTCGCTGAGCGCGGCAAAGCCGGCGAAACCATCGCGCAGGATGCCCAGCAGCCAGACGCCATGCCGCGACGCGGACAGTTTTTCAAAGCAGTCAAGAACCAGCAGGTCAATCATCGATTCACGATCCATGGCTTCAATCCCGGCGCAATGAGCAGCGCGGATGATGGCAAGGCTTGATGTCATGACGATGGCGAACAGATTGCGCGGCCATGTCTTTTCGGCGACGACGGCAAGCGCCGGCCGGCGCTCCCGGCATAGTCCGAACAGACTAGTCCGCCTGAGCGTCCGCATCAGCCGACTTCACCGTCATGTCACATACGCCGCCTAGACTCGCCGGCTGCAGAAACCGTTCATCCCATCCCACCGGATACCCACTTGCGACCCATGAAAAAACGCGCGCTTCATCCCTCGCAACACGGCTTCACGCTGCTCGAACTGCTGGTCGTCATGGTCATCATCGGCATGCTTGCCGGTCTTGTCGCGCCGCGTTTCTTCGCGCAGATCGGCAAGTCGGAAACCAAGGTGGCGCGCGCGCAGATCGACTCGCTGGAAAAATCGCTTGACCAGTACCGCCTTGACGTCGGCCGCTATCCGAGCAGCGAACAGGGACTGGCCGCGCTCATCGAACGTCCCTCCGGCCTCACGCGCTGGTCCGGCCCCTACCTGAAGAAGGGCATTCCGCCCGATCCCTGGGGCAACCCCTACGTCTACAAATCGCCGGGCGAACACGGCGAATTCGACCTGCTCTCCTACGGCAAGGACGGCCAGCCGGGCGGCAGCGGCGAAGCCGAGGACATCACCAACTGGTGAGCCATGGAGTACCGGATCAAGGCCGTCCAGCCGGGACGCGGCGTCACCTGCCTGCGGCTCGACGCCAGCAACCCCGCCGACGCCACGCGTCGCGCCGAAGCGCTCGGCTGCACCGTGCTCTCGGTCAGCCGTGGCCTGAGCCTTGGCCTGTCGCGCAGCAGCGGCCAGTTTCCCGTTCTGCTCTTCGCGCAGGAACTGCTCGCCCTGCTGCGCTCGGGCATTTCCGTACTGGAAGCCGTCGAAGCCCTGCTCGAAAAGGAATCGCGGCCCTGGGTGCGCGGCGTGCTCGACGGCGTGCATGGTGCGCTGCGCGAAGGCAAGACGCTGTCGGCGGCGCTGGAAGCCTCGGCCGCCTCCTTTCCGGTGCTGTTCATCGCCGCCATCCGTGCCAGCGAGCGCACCAGCGGCCTCGATGAAGCACTCTCGCGCTACGCCGCCTACGCCACGCAACTCGAAAACCTGCGCGGCCGCCTCACCAGCGCGGCGATCTATCCGCTGCTGCTGGTCGGCGTCGGCGGTCTCGTCATCCTTTTCCTGATGGGCTTCGTCGTGCCGCGCTTTGCGCACATCTACGAAGACTTCGGCGGCGAACTGCCGTGGATCTCGCGCCTGCTGCTCGAATCGGGCAGCTTCGTCGAGAACGCCTGGCCGCTGCTCCTCGTCGCTGCCAGCGTCGCCGTCGCCACGCTGTTCAGCGGCCCCGGTCGCAGCGCACTCGGCCGCCTCGGCGAACGCATTGCCTGGCGCATCCCGGCGCTTGGCGAGCGCCTGCGCGTCTTCCAGCTGGCGCGCGCCTACCGCACGCTGGGCATGCTGCTGCGCGGCGGCATCCCGACGCCGCAGGCGATGCGCATGGTTTCCGGGCTGCTCTCGGCGAAGCTGGCGACGGCGCTTGAGCGCGCGCGCATCAAGATCACCGAAGGCATCGCGCTTTCCGTCGCTTTCGAGCAGGAAGGACTGAGCACGCCGGTGGCGCTGCGCATGCTGCGTGTCGGCGAACGCGCCGGCAACATGGGCGAGATGATGGAACGCGCCGCCGCCTTCCACGACGAGGAAATGTCGCGCTGGGCCGACTGGGCGACGCGCCTGTTCGGGCCGGTGCTGATGCTGTTCATGGGCGTGGTCATCGGCGTCATCGTCGTCTTCATGTACCTGCCGATCTTCCAGCTGGCGGACAGCATCCGATGAACGATCCACGCGTTCCCGCCAGCATGGCGCAGCCCTTCAGCGCCGAGGAGATCGCCGCCGCGCGCAGCCGCGACGAGTCACTGGTCGATGCGCTCGAAGCGGTCAGCGGCCTCGCGCCCGCCGATTTCTGCCGCCGCCTCGGCGCGAGTGTGCGCCTGCCGGTGCTGACGCTGGCCGAACTGCAATCGCTGCCGGCCGGCTTTGCGCACATCCCCTTCGGCGACGCGCTGCAACGCGGCTGCGTCCCCCTCGAAGGCGCCGACGGCCAGTTGCTGCTGGCCATCGCCGATCCATTCGATTTTGCCGTCGCCGACTGGGCGCGGCAACGTGCCGGCCGGCCGCTGGCGCTGCGTCTGGCGCACCGGGGCGACATCAGCGCCTTCCTCGCCTCTTACGAGGAATCGCTGCACGCCATGGACGACATCGTCTCCGACGCCGGCAACGCCGACGACGACAGCGGCGGCGAGGAAATTTCGCTGAAGAGCATCGGCGAGGACGCCAGCCCGATCGTCCGTCTGGTCAATTCGACCTTGTATGACGCGCTGAAAGCCGGCGCCAGCGACATCCACCTGGAAACCGCGCCCGGCGGCATCTTCATCAAGTACCGCATCGACGGCGTGCTGGTCAGTGTCGGCGGCGTCCAGGGGACGGAGACGGCCGAGCAGGTCATCTCGCGCATCAAGGTGCTCGCCGAGCTCGACATCGCCGAGCGCCGCGTGCCGCAGGACGGACGTTTCCGCATCCTCGGCGGCGGCCGGCGCATCGACGTGCGCGTCTCGATCATGCCGAGCATCCACGGCGAAGACGCGGTGCTGCGTATCCTCGACCGGCAGCGCATCAGCGACAGCGTCAGCGGTCTGCGCCTGGAAACGCTCGGCTACGAGGGCGCAACGCTGGCCTCGCTGCGCCAGCTGTCGAACGAGCCCTACGGCATGCTGCTGGTGACGGGGCCCACCGGCAGCGGCAAGACGACGACGCTCTACGCCGCCATCGGCGAAATCAATCACGGCCACGACAAGATCGTCACCATCGAAGACCCGGTCGAATACCAGCTGCCCGGCATCCTGCAGATTCCGGTCAACGAGAAGAAGGGCCTCACCTTCGCGCGCGGCCTGCGTTCGATCCTGCGCCACGACCCGGACAAGATCATGGTCGGCGAAATCCGCGACGGCGAAACGGCGACCATCGCCGTGCAGGCGGCGCTCACCGGCCACCTGGTGTTCACCACCGTGCACGCCAACAACGCCTTCGACGTGCTCGGCCGCTTCACGCACATGGGCGTCGATCCCTACAGTCTGGTCGCCGCGCTCAACGGCGTCGTCGCGCAGCGGCTGGTGCGCATCAACTGCCCGCACTGCGTCGAGGCCGAACAGCCGTCACGGCAACTGCTCGACCAGGCCGGCGTCGACGACATCAGCGGCTTCGACTTCCGTCGTGGCCGCGGCTGCGCCCAGTGCCGCGGCACCGGCTTCAAGGGACGTCGCGCCATCGCCGAAGTGCTGATCCTCGACGACCTGCTGCGTGAAATGATCTCGGCGCGCGAACCCGTGCGCCAGATCAAGGAGGCGGCAAGGCGCAAGGGCACGCGCCTGTTGCGCGAAGCCGGACTCGATCTGGTGCGGCGCGGCCAGACCAGCCTCGCCGAACTCGACCGCGTGGTGGCCTGAGATGAACGGCACGCTGCTCCCCGAACGCATCGACGCGCATCTGGCGCCGGACGAAATCGTCCTGCGCCGGCGCACCGGCAGCTGCCGCCTCGCCGTCTCCCCCGATCCCGACGCACCGTCCTGGTACGCCGCACTCGCCGCGCTTGATCGCGCACTGCACGCCGAAGCGCCGCGCCACCCCGGCAGCCGCCTGCCGCGGGCGCTGGCGACGGCCGTCGCGCCGCGCCTGCACATCGTTCTCGCCGGGCAATACGCGCGCTGGCTGCTGCTGCCCTGGCAGGCGGAAATCGCCTCGCCGGTCGAAGTCGATGCGCTGGCGCGGCTGCGCCTGCGTGAAATCTACGGCGACACGGCGCGCCACTGGCAGGTGAGCTGCGCCGAACGTCCGCCCGGCGAAGCAACGCCGGTCTGCGCCATCGACAAGGAACTGCTCGACGGGCTGCGCGCGCTCGCTGCACAACATGGCTGCCGGCTGGAGAGCGTCCGGCCGCTCTTCGCTGCCGCTGCCGATCACTGGCGCAAGAAGCTGCCGCGGGGTGTCGTCTGGTTCGGCCTGCTCGACAAGGCCCACCTCAGTCTCGGGCTGCTGCACGACCGGCGCTGGCTGGCGCTGCACAGCGAAAGCATCGATCCCGCGGACCACGCCGCTGGCGAGGCGATCGCCGGTCTGATGGCGCGCAGCGCCCTTGCCGCGGGCGTCGCCACCGATGCCGCCCGTCTGCTGCTCTGCGGCGACGGCGCCGGCGAGTGCGTGACGACGCTGCCCGGCGCCGCCGTCAGCCCGCTCGGTGCCGCCCTGCCCTGGTTGCCGGCAGCGGCGGCGAACAGCCAACGCGAAAGCGCCGCATGACGCCGCTCGCCATCGATTTTGTCGCCGCGCCGCGCCGTCAGATCGGCGTCGTCGGCTTTGTCCTCTTTCTCGCCGGCGCTGCCACGCTCGCCGCCGTCAGCTTCGACCTCGACGACAAGGAAGAGCAGCGGGCGTCTGCCGAAGCGCGCCTGCGCAGCCTGACGCGCGCCATCGCCGCGCACCAGCCGGTGAAAACCGCCGCCGTCGCCCCAGGACGCAGTGCCAACACCGCCGCCAGCGCCAGCGGCCCAGCCGGCAAGATCCTGCCGCAACTGAAAGCCCCCTGGCATACGCTGCTCGGCGAACTCGAGAGCGCGTCGGGATTGCCGGTAGCGCTACTTGGCGTCGACGCCGACGCGCGCAGCCGGCACCTGCGTCTGACTGGCGAGGCGAAAAGCATCGACGACATGCTCGCCTTCGTCGAACGCCTGCGCGAGAGCAAGCATCTGCAGGACGTTTTCCTGCTCGGCCACGAGGCACGCACGGTCGGTGCCGTCAGCGTCATCGCCTTCACGGTCGCCGCCAGCTGGCCCGAAGCACGGGATGGCGCCCGATGAGCAGGCCGCCGGCAAGGCCCCGTGTGCCGCTCGCCGCACAGCTGCGCTATCTGCTGCGCCGTGCCGGCTGGCCGGCGCTGGCCGGGCTGGCGCTGTTCGCCGGCGCGCTGGCCATGCATTACGCCTATGTCGAGCCGGCCGAGCAGCAGATCGGCGAACTGCGCGCGAAGATCGCCAAGGCGCGCAGCCTGCCGCCGGTGGTGAACACCACCGCCACCGACGCCGACAGCGTGCTCGCCGCGCTGCCGGCGCGCGACACGCTCGAACACGCGCTCGGCGTCATCCATCAGGCGGCGGCCGCCGACGGTTTGAGCACCGCCGTCGCCGAGTATCGCGCGCGCCAGGAAGGCGAATTCACGCGCTACGAGATCGCCCTGCCGGTCAAGGCCGCGTGGACGCCGCTGCGCCACTGGCTGGCAGCGGTCGTCGACACCCAGCCGGCACTGGCGGTCGACGAGCTCTCGCTGCATCGCGACAACGCCGAAGGCGAGCCGCTCGCCGGCCGTGTACAGCTGACGCTTTACCTGCGCAGCGCGGCCACCTCGGGCCAGTCGGGCGAAAGCACCCTGCCCGAGCGCAGCGAACTCGCGGCGAGCGCCGTCGACGCGCCGCAACTCTTCGCCGCCCGCTCCTGGCAACCGCCACCACCGCCGCCACCACCCATACCGGCACCGACCGCGCCGCCGCTGCCCTTCAAGTTTGCCGGCCGGCTGATGGAAGAAGACGGACTGAAGATATTCCTGAACCAGAGCAACAAGACGATCCTCGTCAAGCAGGGCGACCACCTCGGCAATTACGACATCGAACGTATCGACAAGAGTTCGGCCGTGTTCGTTTACCGCCCGCTACAGGAAAAACAGACCATGATTTTTGGAGGTGACGATTGACCAAGCCGCCCCGGGCCGCACGCCTGCTTGTTGCCGCCGTGCTTGCCGCGAGCCTGCTCGCCGGCTGTGCCAGCCACCCGGCGATCGAAGCCAGCCGCCAGCTGATGGCCAGCGGCAATACCGACGCCGCGATGCAGCGCCTGCTCGAAGCGACGCAACGCTCGCCCGACGACATCGAGCTGCGCGCCGCTTTCCATCGCCAGCGTGACCTTGCCAGCGCGCAGCTGCTGGCCAGCGCCGACGGCGCGCGCAGCAGTGGTCGCGAGGAAGAGGCCGAAGCGCTCTACCGGCGCGTGCAGCGTTTCGACGAGAAGAACGCCCGTGCCGCCAGCGGCCTCGCCGCCATCGCCGCCGACCGCCGGCGCAACACGCTGGTCAGCGAAGGCGAAGCGGCACTGGCCAAGGACAAGCCGGCGCTCGCCGAACGCAACGCGCGCACCGTCCTCGCCGAAGCACCGGCGCACGGCGGCGCACGCGCGCTGCTGCGTGCCGTGCAGGAAAGGCAGGCGCGGGAAGAAGCCAAGGCATTGGCGCCGAAATCGCCGGCACCCAAGCCGATTTCGCTCGAATTCCGCGATGTGGCGCTGAAGGCCGTCTTCGAGGTGCTGGCGCGCTCGTCGGGGATCAACTTCGTCTTCGACAAGGACGTGCGTTCGGACACCAAGGTCACCATCTTCATCCGCAACAGCAACGTCGATGAAATCGTCCGCCTGATCCTCGCCACCAACCAGCTGGAGAGCAAGCAGCTCAACGAAAACTCGCTGCTCATCTACCCGAAGACCGCGGCCAAGGCCAAGGAACACCAGGAAATGGTCGTGCGCAGCTTCTTCCTCGCCAACGGCGACGCCAAGCAGGCGCAGACGATGCTGAAGAACGTGCTCAAGGCCAAGGACATGTTCATCGACGAGCGCCTCGGACTGGTGGTCATCAAGGACACGCCGGAAGTGGTGAAACTCGCCGAGCGCCTGATCGAGTCGCTCGATCTGGCCGAGCCGGAAGTGATGCTCGACCTCGAAGTGCTTGAAATCAGCCGCAGCCAGCTCTACGAGCTTGGTCTCGATTTCCCTGACCAGATCGGCTACGGCAAGATCACGCCGGATGTGGTCAACAAAGTCACCGACACCAGCGGTGTCACCATCAGCCAGACGACCACCTTCGGCGGCGTTCTCGCTCCTGGCAACATCGATCTGCGCAGCCGTGTCGGGCTGACGACCTTCGTCGCCAATCCCGGCCTGCTGCTCAACCTCAAGTCGAACGGCGGCGACAGCAAGCTGCTCGCCAACCCGCGTATCCGCGTCAAGAGCCACGAGAAGGCAAAGATCCACATCGGCGACAAGCTGCCGGTGTTCACCACCACCGCCACCGCCAACGTCGGCGTTGCCGCGTCGGTGTCGTACATCGACGTCGGCCTCAAGCTCGATGTCGAGCCCGTCGTGCATATGGAAGACGAGGTGGCGATCAAGGTCGGCCTCGAAGTGAGCAGCGTGGTCAAGGAAATCGCCGGCCCGTCGAACTCGACCGCCTACCAGATCGGCACGCGCAGCGCCGCCACCTCGCTGCGTCTGCGCAACGGTGAAACGCAGGTGCTCGCCGGTCTGATCAGCAACGAGGAGCGCAACAGCGCCGCCAAGCTGCCCGGATTCGGCGACGTGCCGCTGCTCGGCCGGCTGTTTGCCAGCAACAAGGACAGCAGCAACAAGACCGAGATCGTGTTGCTGATCACGCCGCGCATCATGCGCAACCTGACGCCGCCGCAAAGGAGCGACCCGGCACTGGCCGCCGGCACCGAAAGCAATGTCGGTGCGCCAGCGCTGCGCATCAGCCCGTCGGCGCCGCGCAGTCTGGGCGTCGGCATGAGCCGCAATGCCGCTCCCGCGCCAGCGGCAGCAGCGCCCACCGGCGACGCCGGCCAGCCGCCGGCAGCGCCCGAAGCGCCGGCCGACAACACGCCCGGACTGCCGCCGCCGGAAGCGCTGTCGCCGCCCGACGAGATCAAGGTCAACGCGCCACCGCCCTTCGTCAATGCCGGCGACCCGATCAACCCGGCGCCGCCAGCCGCCAACCCGGCGCCGGGCGCCGCCAACGAAAGCCCGCCGCAGTGAAACAGCGGCGACACGCGTCCGGTTTCACGCTGATCGAACTGGTGGTCACCGTCGCCATCGTCAGCGTGCTCGCGACGATGGCGCTGCCGCTGGCCGAAACGACGATCCAGCGCAGCAAGGAAGCCGAACTGCGCAGCGCCTTGCGGCAGATCCGCGAGGGCATCGACGCCTACAAGCGCGCCGGCGAGGAAGGCCGCATCCAGCTGCGCGCCGACGCCTCGGGCTATCCGCCAAGGCTGGAAGTGCTGGAAAACGGTGTCGAGGACATTCGCCGCCCCGACCTCGCCAAAATCTATTTCCTGCGCCGCCTGCCGCGCGACCCGTTCAACGCCGACCCGAGCCTGCCGGCGGCCGAAACCTGGGGCAAACGCAGCTACGCCAGTGCGCCCGACAACCCGGCGCCCGGCGACGACGTTTTCGACGTCCATTCGCTGGCCGAAGGGCGCGGTCTCAACGGCATTCCCTACCGCCAGTGGTGAGCGCATGAAGAAACAGCGCGCCTTCACGCTGATCGAACTGATGGTGGTGATGGCCATCGTCGCGCTGCTGCTAAGCATCGCCGCACCGCGCTACTTCAATCACCTTGAGCGCGCGCGCGAAGCGACGCTGCGCCAGTCGCTGGCGGTGATGCGCGACGCCATCGACAAGTTTCACGGCGACACCAGCGCCTACCCGGAAACGCTCGAAGACCTCGCGGTCAAGCGCTACCTGCGCGCCGTTCCCGTCGACCCATTGACCGACAGCGCCGAAACCTGGGTGATCGTGCCGCCACCGCCGGCCAACGGAGCCGGCCGCGTCTGGGACGTGAAGAGCGGCGCCGAAGGCAACGGCCTTGACGGCAGCGCCTACAGCGAGTGGTGAGTTGATGCCGCCGCGAAACGCGCCGGTGCACAGCGTGATGCGAGGAGCGCGCCGCGCGCGCCAGCGTGGCTACACCTATCTGCTGCTGCTTTTTGCCGTCGCCGCGATGGGCCTGCTCACCGGTATCGCCGCCGAAAGCTGGACGACGCTGGCGCAGCGCGAACGCGAGGCCGAGCTGCTCTTCGTCGGCAACCAGTATCGCGAAGCCTTGCGCCGCTATGACGAAGCGCTGCCCGGCACCGATCTGCGCGGTCCGGCTAGGCTGGAAGACCTGCTGCGCGACCCGCGCTTTCCCGACACGCGGCGCTACCTGCGCCAGCTCTACGCCGACCCGGTGACCGGCCGCTTTGACTGGGTGCTGGTGCGCGAGGGCGGCCGCATCGTCGGCCTGCACAGCCGCTCGACGCAGGCACCGCTGAAGAGCGACGGCTTCCTTGCCCGCGACAATGCGTTGCGCGGCGGTAAAACCTATGCCGACTGGCTGTTTGGCCGCGGCGCGATCAGCCCGGCGAGCACCAGCGCGAGCACTGGCGCGGCATCGGCCGGCACGGGCGCCGCCGATAGTCCTAACGGGCTAACTCGCTAGGGCAGCGGCATAGCTTCAACGTAACAGTCGGCGTTTAACTTTCATTTACGCTTTTTCGCCCTTGCCAGACCCGACAGGTTACCCGCCATGCCAAATCAGCCTCACGCCATCCCTTGTCCGCAGCACCCGGCCGCCACGGCCTTACCTGCTGCGACAGTGCGCCGACACGTGACATGAACCTGCTGCTCGCGTCACCCGAAAAGAATCTGGTCATGCTCTCCGAGCGCGAGCGGGAATATCTCGTTCGCGCCATCGAGTCCGGGCTGTATGTGCGCAAGCGCCATCAGTTCTTTCTCTGGGCGCAGGGTCAGCTGCACGGAATCCTGCCGCACGAACTGCTCATCTGCCTGCGCCTCGACGACGACGGCCACGTGCTGCAGATGGAGTGCTTCAACAGCTGCCTGCTCGACGAAGAACGGCAGGAAGTCATCTGCCATCCGGCCAACGGCATCGCCGTCCGCCTGGCGCGCCTGTGTGGCGAGCACGGCAGCCCGCTGATCCTCGCCTGCGGCGACGAGCCGCAGCAGCTGGAACTGGGCGCCGACTTCCGCCGCTGGGGACTGCGCAACGCCATGGTCTGCGCCTCGGACTACCTGTTCGGCAGCATCTGCGTATTCGTTCTCTTCGACCTCAAGGAAGGCCCGACGCAACGCCACGCCTACCTGCTCGAACTGATGCTGCCGCACCTGCAGATCGCGCTGCTGCGCCTGCTGACGCCGAGCAGCAGCGTGAACGAACCGCGCATCGGCACCGGCAACCGGCTGATCACCGCGCGCGAAGTCGAAATCCTGCGCCTGGTGCAGCAGGGAAAGAGCAACCAGGACATCGGCTCGGCGCTCGGCATCAGCCCGCTGACCGTGAAAAACCATGTGCAGCGCATTTACCGCAAGCTCAACGTGCAGAACCGTGCGCACGCCGTCTCGCGCGGCATTTCGCTGCGCCTGCTCGACTCCGCCGCCGGACTCAACGCATGAAGCCGCCCCGCCGCCCCGCCATCCTCTGCCGCCTGGCGCCGCTGCTGCTGGCAATACTCGCCAGCAACGCCAGTGCTGACGACTCGACGCCCGACCTCGACTGGCTGCGGGACGGCCGCAGCATTGCGCCGCAAACCCGACACGGCAGCGATCTGCCGCCGGTGTTTCTCGCCGGCCTGCCGCAAAACGCGCCGAACGCGATTGAAATCAACGGCGAAACCGACGCACTGCTCGCCGCCGTGCGCGCCGGCGATCTTGCGCGCGTGAAAGCCCTGCTCAAGGACGGCGTGCTGGTCAACGCCGCCGATCTGCGCGGCGAACGCGCGCTGCCGCTGGCGGTGCGCGCCGGCCGTCTCGAACTCGTCCGGCAGTTGCTCAACGCCGGCGCCGACGCCGACCTGCGCGGCGCCGACGGCATGGCACCGCTGTCGCTCGCCGCACTGGCCGGCAATGTGGCGCTGACCCGGCTGCTGCTCAAGGCCGGCGCCGACATCGACCGGAAAAGCGCGCACGGCAACACGCCGCTGCTCGACGCCGTGCTCATGAACCGCGTCGACGTCGTGCGCGTGCTGCTGGCGGCAAAGCCCGACCTCGAACGCTACGACCGCGACGGCCTGCACGCGCTGGCGCTGGCGGCGCGCGACGGCCGCGGCGAAATCGTCGACCTGCTGCTCAAAAACGGCGCCGCAGCCGAATTCCCCGACCGCAGCGGCCGTCCGGCGCTGTTCTGGGCGATCTACCGGCAGCAGCGGCAGAGCACCGACCTGCTGCTGGCCAGCGGCGCCAACCCCGGCGCCATGTCGACCGACTTCTGAGTTGCCGGGCGCCGCCGCGGGCATGGTCCGTTCGCCGCGGACGTAGTGCTAAACGACTACGAAAAGCTGAAACCTGAAATACCAAGGACGTAAAGCGGGCCATGCAAAGTGCGAGTCAGGACTCGTGCAAGTGGCGGGCCTGCAGTACCCAACCCAACCTTCAGGAGAATCAAGCATGAATTTCAAACTCAAGATGATCGCCGCCGCCGCGGCGATGGTCGTCGCCGGCGGCGCCAACGCCGCGTTTGAGGATTTCGCCTCGGGCAACAGCTCGCTCGGCTTCTTTGCAATCGACAACACCGGCACCAACAAGTCGTCGACCTTCATCGACCTGCTCTACAACTACGAGGACTTCAAGACCGTCGCCGCGACCGCCGGTACCAAGATCGTCTGGAACTTCAACACCAACTCGCTGACGGTCAATGGCGTTTCGCAAACGGCCGGCAGCTGGTCGAGCGCCTTCACTGCCTTCCAGAACGCTGGCACGCTGGCTGGCTCCGACAAGGTGCAGTGGGGCGTCTATGGTGGTGATTCGGTCTCTTCCGGTGACGTTCCCGGCGACTATGGCTATCTGGTCACCTCGACGTCCACCTTGAGCACGATCAAGACCCAACAGCAAAACAATATGTCCAGTTTTTCGTTGGCCAACTCCTTGTACATCCCGGCGAACCAGAAAGCGGACGGCGATGCGAGCACGGCGCTGAACGGAACGGCGATCAATTTCGTCGGCGCCAGCTACAAGTTTGGCACCCAGCTCAATTTCCAGGGCAAGGCCGCGTTCAAGGTCGCCGCCAACGAAGGCGTCGACCAGTCCTTCTACCTGGTCGACAACAGCAACATCGTTGATGACAGGTACGCCGGTGTGACCCAGTTCGGCGCCGGTAGTCCGTTCCAGGCAGCGAAGTTCAGCTACTCCGCTGGCGTGCTGACTTACACGGTTCCGGTTCCCGAACCCGAAAGCTACGCGATGCTGCTCGCCGGCCTCGGCATGCTCGGCTTCATGGCGCGCCGCCGCCTCGGCAACCGCGTCTGATTTCGCTCCCGCCTTCGATCCACACCTGTACTGACGAGTCCCCGGCGCCGCCGGGGCTCGCCTGCCTTCGACCCCCCTCAAGGAAAATCCCATGAAAGTCAAATACCTCGCTCTCGCCCTCGCCGCGATGTCCGCCGGCGCCGCCAATGCCTACACCGACAATGAAACCAACCTCTACATCACCGGCGCCTCGGCGATCCGCAACAACGTCGCCGCTTCGATCAAGAAGCTGTGTGGCGATGCTGGCGGCGCCCTGACCGTCTACAAGAACGGATCGGGTGTTTCTTCGCTGGCCAACCAGATGGCCTACGTGTGCACCGAGCCCATGGCCGGCACTTCGATCACGACGGTGCTGCACACGACGACCGGCGGCTCGCTGAACTCGATCCTCGGCATGTCGTCGAGCACGACCAACAAGGCACCGGACGGCGCTTTTTATCAACAGCAGCCGATGTCGTTTTCGGGCTGCGATGCCAGCGCCAACGCCGGCACCGGCGCCCTCGCCGGCTACTCGGTCAAGGCCAACTGCGGCCTCGATACGAAGGCGGCGTCGAACGGCGGTTTCTCCGACGTCGAATACGGCCCGGCAATCGGTCTGGTCGAAGGGCTCGACGCTGACGCCGACGGTTTCACGATCGGTGATGTGAGCGCCAAAACCACCGGCGTCGCGCAGGCCTTCGGCGTCGCCGTCAACAACAGGATGTACAAGGATCTGCAGACCGCGCAGGGAATCGTCGGCAAGGCGATCAGCACGCCGACCGACATCAACGGCGACGGCGATACCAGCGACAGTTCCCCCAACGAATCCGGCACCTGCGATCTCGGCAACCCGCTTCCCGATTGCCAGCCTTCGCTGAGCAGCTTGCAAATCCGCGCGCTGATCAGCAGCAATCTGTCCACCGCCGAGAAGAAGAACGCCTCGGCGCTCGGCCTGACCGCCGGCACGCCGATCACCTACCTTAAGCGCCCCGTGACCTCCGGAACGCAGACCTCGGCGCAGGTGTTCTTCCTGAGCAAGGGCTGCGCCAACGGCCCGGCTGGCGGCGAACTCGACGTCGTCGCTCCCGGCCCCTCCTATAACGGTGGCAAGTTCATCGTGACCAACAATTCGGGCACTGGGAACGTACTCAACGCGCTCGCAACCGCGACCAACTACTACTTCGGCATCGTCTCCGCCGAGAACCGAGCCCCGGTCACGATGGGTACCGACGCCTGGCGCTTCATCAAAGTTGACGGGGCAGCGATTTCCGATGGCACGGCGACCGGCCTGAACAAGAAGACCGCGATCAAGGGCGACTATCCGTTCTTCTTCGAACCGGTCGGCTACAAGGGACCGGAAGGTAAGACCAGCACCGACGAAGCCGCGCTGATCGACGCAATCGCCGACAAGATGGCCTTGAAGCTTGCCGACGATGGCCCGACGACGGTCGGCCTGTTCATCAGCCCCGTCAACCCCAGCGGCTACGCCTACGATGGCGCCGAAGTCGGCAAGCTGGTTCGTGGCGGCTCGTCGCCGAGTTCCTGCCAGCCGCTGCAAGCGTTTTAATCCGGTATAGCCGGACCGGCAGCAAAAGGCTGACGGCCTGAAATTGCAGGCCATCCTGCCCGCAATACCCGCAACAGCCCTTCCCCGTGACGGGAGGGGCTGTTGCATTCATTTCGCGCGCCATGGCGCATCAGTCCTGCCCACGCTCACCGTTTCTTCATGGAGCGACGAGCTCCGGACCCACTCATGATCGACCCATATCGCTTCTCTGTACTTTCCGCGACGCTGGCACTGCTGCTGGCGCTGCCCGCCGTGCATGCCGCCGACCTGCCGCCGGCAAGCACTGAAGCCCCTCGTTTCGACGTTTTCGAATACGTCGTCGACGGCAACAGCGTGCTCTCGCCGCCAGCGATCGAGCGCGCGGTCTACCCTTTCCTCGGTCCGCAACTATCGCTACGCGAAGTCGAGCAGGCGCGCGCCGCGCTCGAGAAGGCCTACCAGGACGAGGGCTACCTGACGGTCAGCGTCGAATTGCCCGAACAGCGCGTCAATGCCGGCGAAATCCGGCTGCGCGTGGTCGAGGGCAGCGTCGAGAAGCTGCGCGTCAGCGGCGCGCAGTACCACTTGCCGAGCCGCATCCGCGAAGGCGTGCCGAGCCTGGCGCAGGGCAATGTGCCGCAGTTCGACGAGGTGCAGAGCGAGCTCGCCGCGCTTGGCCGCCAGCCCGACCGGCGCGTGACGCCACTGCTGCGCCCGGGCAAGGCGCCGGGCAAGCTCGAAGTCGAACTGAAGGTCGACGACGGGTTGCCGCTGCATGCTTCGCTGGAAGCCAACAACAAGCAGAGCGTGAACACCGTCGAAGGCCGCGCCGAAGCGGCACTGCGCTACGACAACCTGTTCCAGCGCGGACATTCGCTCGGCCTGAACTGGATCGTCGCGCCGCGCAACACCGACCACGCCGACATCGTCACCGCCAACTACGGCGTTCCTTTCGCCTCGGGCGACTACGCCTACGCCTTCATCACGCACTCGAACAGCAACACACCGTCGGGAATCGGCGGCAGCACGGTGGTCAAGGGCACCTCGTTCGGCGCGCGCTACCGACTCGCGCTGCCGACGCGCGGCGGCGCCTTCGCGCACGGCCTCAGCGTCGGCGCCGACCTCAAGGACAACAAGGATGACATGACACAGAGCGGACTCGTCGTTCCGCGTTCCCTGCGCTACGGCACATTCTCGGCGCGCTACGACCTGACGCAGTTCGACTCGGGCGACGGCATCAGCAACTCCTTCGACGCCACCATGACCCTCGGTGCGCGTGCGCTCGGCGAACACCGCGTCGATTGCGACGGCTTCGAAGCCGACCAGTTCGCCTGCAAGCGTTACAACGCCCGTCCCAACTTCATGAGCTGGCGCTTTGGCGCCGAGCATCGCCGGCCGCTGTTCGGCGACTGGAACCTGCGCGTGCGCGGCGACGCGCAAGTGGCGAACGGACCGCTCGTTTCGCAGGAGCAGTTCGGCATCGGCGGCAGCGACTCGGTGCGCGGCTATTACGAATACGAGCAGTTCGGCGACAACGGCGCCCTGCTCCGCCTCGAACTCGGCAGCCCGGTCGTCGCCTGGCTGGGCAGCGTCGGCATCAAGGGGCTCGGCTTTGCAGAGCGCGGCCAGGTCTGGCTGATCGACTCGCTGCCCGGTGAAAAAAGCAGCGTCGGCATGGGCAGCTTCGGCATCGGCCTGCGCGCCGAAAGCAAGCAGCTGAGCGGACGCATCGAGTGGGCGCTGCCGCAGATGGCAACGAAGAACACCGAACGCAATGACGGGAGGGTTTTCCTCTCGCTCAAGCTGCAGTTCTGAACAAACAACGCGAACGCCTGATGCCGGGCGGTCTGGAGTCGCCATGAACAAGGGAATTTTCCGGCTGGTTTTCGATGCGCGGCGCGGCATGCACGTGCCGGCGGCCGAGTGCGTGCGTGGCTGCGGCAAGCGGACGAGCCGGCAGCGTTCGCCGCGCAGCGCCGGCGCCGCCGTTGCCAGTGCGCTGGCGCTGCTGGCGGGAAACGCCGAAGCGGCACGGCCGCTGCCGTCTTCGGCGAACCTGACGCCGCAGTTCAACCTGCCGCAGGCCGCCGCCAACTTCAACCAGCTCGGGCGTGCCACGCAGGCGATCGATGCCGCCAACGCGCAGCGCATGATCGTCAACCAGACCGACCAGCGGGTGATCCTCAACTGGTCGAGCTTCGACATCGGCGCCGGCTATACGGTGAAGTTCGTCCAGCCGACCGGCGGCTCGGCATTGAACAACATCCGCAGCAGTGACCCGAGCGTGATCCTCGGCAATATCGAAGCCAACGCCGAGGTGATCCTCTACAACGCCAACGGCATGCTTTTCGGCAAGGGTGCGACGGTCACTACCGGCAATTTCATCGCCACCACGCTGAAAATCGCCGACGAGCAGTTCGAGAAGGGTTACCGCAACATCACCAGCTACACGCCGGCTTTTCAGGCAGCGGATGGCGAAACCGGCGGCTTCATCCGTGTCGAGGCCGGTGCCAGCATCAACGCGGCTAGCGGCGGCGACATCCTGATGTTCGCGCCGCGCGTGCTCAACGAAGGCCGGCTTTCGGCACCGGGCGGACAGGTGGCGCTCGCCGCCGGGCAGAAAGTTTATCTGGCGGCCTCGCTCGACCCGGCGGCGCGCGGGCTGCTGGTCGAGGTCGATCCATTCGCCACTGCCGACAAGGACTACAACACGGTCGAAAACGCGGCGACCGGCAGTACGAAAGTGACGCTCGACAGCGGCGAACTGGTGCAGCGGGTCAACGAGATCGTCACCGAACGCGGCAGCATCAGTCTGGTCGGTCTGTCGGTCAAGCAGAACGGCACGGCGCGGGCGACGACGGCGGTGAAGGGGCAGAACGGCGCGATCTACCTGCTGGCGCACGGCAAAACCGTCTTGGCGACGCATTCCGACGGGATCGAAGGGCACACCATGGCCAAGGCGGTCGAGGCTGGCGAACTGGTGCTCGGCGCCACGAGCGTGACGCGCGTCGATCCTGATGCCAGTAACGCCACCCAGCTCGACGCCGAGTACTTCTACAACTCGATCGTCCGCCTCGAAGGCAAACAGATACACCTGCTCGGCGGTGCGCAGATCATCGCCCCGGGCGCCGGCAGCGTCACTCCCGCTGCCACCGCGACCAATCAGGAGACGAAACGCGGCGTGAGCATCGTCGCCAGCGCGACGCCACTGTCTTCGGGCGTGTTCGGCACCGCGACCAGCGCTTCCGATGACAGCTGGATCGTGATCGATCCGAAGGTACTGATCGACGTCTCGGGAACGAACGTCAATTTGCCGATGAGCCGCAACGTGCTCACCGGCCGACTGTTCGCGATCCAGCTGGCCGACTCGCCGCTGCAACGCACCGGCGTTCTCTACCGGACCGAAGTCTCCTTCGACCGGCGCAAGAACAACAACACCGGCCTGAAGGTGGCCAACGTCAGCGACTTCTACGGCCAGATCGCGCGCACTGCGGCGGAAAAGCTGTCGGCGGGCGGCACCATTTCGATCAAGTCCGACGGCGCCGTTGTCGTCGGCCAGCGCGCCAGGCTCGATGTTTCAGGCGGCACCCTCAACTATGCCGGTGGCGAAATCAGGACGACGCTGCTGCGCCAGGGAAATCGTCTGATCGACATTGCCGATGCCCGCGCCGACGTGATCTACGACGAAGTGATCACCCCGAGCCAAGGCCGTTACGAAGCGGGCTATGTCGAAGGCAAGGACGCCGGCACGCTGACGGTCGCCGGACGCCGGCTGGTGCTCGACGGCGAACTGGCCGGCAAGGTCGTTGCCGGGCCTTACCAGCGCGGGGCTTCGGCCGGATCGCGGCCCTTGGCCGGCCGCTTGCAGGTCGGCATCGTCGCGGGTCCCAGCGGCACGCCCGACTACTATGTGAACAATCTGGTGCTCAGCCAGACGCGCGCGACGGCGCTGGCCGAGAGCTTCTTTGCCAGCCCGTTTGCCACCGGCCTCGGTGCTCGCGGCGAGACCGCGACGATTTCGGCCGACGCGCTTCAGGCAGGCGGCTTCGGCCGCGTCGAACTGCTCGCCAATGAGCTGTTCAGCCTGCAGACAGGAACCCGGCTCAATCTCGGCGCCGGCGGCAGCTTCTCGGCCACTGCCGGCCACATCGACATCGACGGTTCGATCAGCGCGCCAGCCGGATCGATCACGCTCACCGCGTCGCCGACCATCCTGACTGGGGCGACGCCCGCAGCCGGCGTCGCCTCGGTCGTGTTCTCCGAGGGTGCCAGCCTGAGCACCGCCGGTTACTGGAGCAACGACGGACGCAATGCGGGGGGCAACGTCGATTCGGCGCTGGCCAACGATGGCGGGTCGATCACGGTGGCCGCCTACGACTCGATCGTACTGCCGACAGGCGCTGCGCTCGACGTCTCGGCGGGCGCCTGGCGCAACGCCAGCGGCAAGCTCAGCTTCGGCAAGGCCGGCAGCATCGAGCTCGCCGCCAACGCCGGCAACAGCGACCCACTGCTGCAGGTGGGGAAGGTCACCCTCGACGGCAGCGTCAGCGGCTTTGGCTTCAGCGGCGGCGGCACCTTCAAGCTGACGACGCTCGATCTGAGCGTTTCCGACGCGGCGGCAACGGCCGGCCTCAACGTCAAACCCGGATTCTTCTCGGCCAACGGCTTCGAGAACATCACGCTCAACTCGAACCGCGACCTCACCATCGCCGAAAAAACGACCGTCAATGCGCAACTGCGCAACCGGGCGCTCAATAGCAACGCCGCAGCGCAGCAAAGCGGCAGCGCGATCGCCGCCGTCAGCCATCTGGCGAGCAGCGCCGAAGTCGACGCCGTCGCGCGCAAGGCGGTCAATATCGCTTTTGCCGCGACCCGTCAGCCCTCCGTGGTGACCGGGACCGACGGCGCCAACCTCGTCGTCGGCAAGGGAGCCACCATCGCCACCGAAGCGGGCGGCAGTCTGTCGTTCAGCGCCGGCAACAATCTGACCGTCGCCGGCACGCTGAGCGCACCGGGCGGCAGCATCGCGCTGACGGTCGAGGGCACGCGCGGTGGCGGCAGCGTGGACAACGCCGACAAGATCGGCTTCGACCCGACGCAGGCGCTGTGGCTGACCGACAGCGCGAAGATCCAGGCCGGCGGCGTCGTCGAGTACGCGAACAGCCGCAACGGCATGAAAACGGGGCAGGTCTATGGCGGCGGCACGGTCAAGCTGAACGCCAAACACGGCTACCTGATCGCCGAGGAAGGTTCCGAGATCGACATCCGCGGCTACGAGACCACGCTCGACGTCTATAAAGGCAGCGCCAGCACGCTGGTTTCGCGCGCCGCAGGAACGCTCTTCCTGAGTTCGCCGGAAGGCATCCTGGTCGATTCGACGATCAATGCGGCGGCGCCAGAGAGCGGCCGCGCTGCCGGCGGCACGCTCGAGGTCTCGATCAGCCGGCAGGGGCTCGACAACTTCACACAAGGCGACGCCTACTCGACGGCCGAACGCAGGATCGTCGTGCGCAAGGACGGCAAGAGCCTGCCGGCAGACATCAAACCCGGAGACGACCTGAACAGCGCTGTGGGCAACGGCGTGGCGGCGATCTCGGCGAAGACGATCAACGCCTTCTCGGCCGCCAAACTGCGCGCCGACGACCGCATCGAGTTCGCACACGACGTCGACCTCGCGACCACGCGTTCACTTGAACTCGATACCCGCGTCATCGCTGCGCAGGGCAATGCCGCGGTGACGCTGGCAGCGCCCTATGTCGCCCTTGGCAACATCGACATTGCGCCGATCACCGGAATGAGCACGCCGACGGCGGGCAGCGGTGCGGCCAGCTTCACCGTGACGGCGAATCTGGTCGATGTGGTGGGAACGCTCGGCCTGCAGGGGTTCGCGACGAGCAGCCTGAACGCTACCCGCAGCGGCCGCCAGGACGGCGAAATCCGTCTGCGCGGGCGGGCGTTTTCAGGCACGACGGCGCAGACCGGCGCCCTGCTCTTCGCCGGTCAGCTCAAGCTCACTGCCGGCCAGATCTATCCGACCACTTTCAGCGATTACGCGATCACCGGTCTGCCCGGCAACTCGACCATCAGCACTTTTGCGCCGCAAGGCGGATCGACCGCAGCGCTGCCGCTCTCGGCATTCGGCAAACTGAAGCTCAGCGCCAACAACATCGAGCATGGCGGCGTCATTCGCGCACCATTCGGCCAGCTGGAGCTGAATGCGACGAACAAGCTGACGCTCGACGCCGACAGCGAATTGTCGGTTGCCGGCAGCGGACTGACGGTGCCGGTTGGCAACACGGTGAACGGGACAACCTGGTACTACCGGCCACTGGGAACGGGCAGCAGCGAGCTGGTGAATATTACCGCCTTGCCGCTGGCCAAGCAGATCCTGCTGAGCGCCGGGACGCTCGACGCCTCGGCGCAGGCGCGCGTCTCCGCCGCCGGCGGCGGCGATGTCCAGGCGTCGGAATTCGTTGTCGGCGCCGGGGGTTCGACAGACTATCTCGCCAGCACCAAGGGCCTCTACGCGGTACTGCCGAACTACAAGTTCGACTACGCACCCTACGACGCCCAGATCTATGCGAACAGCGATCTGAAACCGGGCGAGCAGATCGTCGTGACCATGGCCGGATCGAAGCTGGCGCCGGGAACATACACGCTGTTGCCGGCGATCTATGCACTGTTGAGCCCCGATGCGGTGCTCGTTTCCAGGGCGGCTGACCAGGGCAGCAGCGCCCTCCCCGCGGCGATCAGTCAGACCGACGGCAGCGCGGTGGTGACCGCGTACCGCAGTGTTGCCGGAACAACACTGGCCGGTGACGACTACCAGCGCTACGTGATCGAGCCGGCAGCGACCTTCCGCGCCAAATCGTCATACACGCTGACCAGCGGCAGCGACTTCTTTGCCGCCAAGGCTGCGCGTGAAGGCAGCGCTGCCGGAAGCCTGCCCAGGGATGCCGGACGGATTTCGCTGTCTGCCGCCCACATGACCAACTGGCAGGCGCTGTTCGATCTGGCGGCACCCGCTGGCGCCAGGGGCGGCGAGTTCGATCTGGCCGTCCCCGACATTGTCGTCGTCAAGAACGGGCAAAGCGCCTCGGAAAATCACACGGCAGCCGACGGCTATACCGTCGTCAGCACGGAAAGTCTGGCGGCGACCGGCGCCGCCAGCATTCTGCTCGGCGGCACGCGCAGCGACAGCAACGGCACGACCAGTATCGCAACGAGCAGCGACAAGGTCCGCGTCGAATCGGACATGAACGGCAACGAACTGCTGTTCGCGGCGAAGACGGAAGTCGCGGTGGCCGACAATGTCACAATCAGCACCAGCGGCAGCAGCGAGACCGTGACGAATCAGCTCAAGCTCAGCGGTGACGGCGCTTTCCTGCGCGTATCGACGCGCAAGGGCGTCGACGTCGTTCGCAGCGGCGCGGCCCGCGCTCCCGGCGTCGGCACACTGACGATCGGCAGGAATGTGAAACTCGCCGGCGCGCAGGTCGACGTCGACGCCACCGGCAAGATGAGCCTCGACAGCAGCGCGACGCTGGTCGCCGATGCCTTCGGCCTCGGCGCCGGGCGCATCTCCTTTGGTGGCGCCTCGCCCGAAGGCGACAGCGTCAGCATCGACGGCAAACTGCTCGAAACGCTGGGCGCTGCCAGCAGCCTGTCGCTACGTAGCTACAGCACGATCGACTTCCTCGACAGCCTCGACCTGATTCTTCCCGGCAAGGGCAAGCTCGTTCTCGACGCGGCCGGACTGCGCGGGAGCGGTGGCACCGACAGCAAGGTCAATCTCGGTGCTGCCGAAGTATTGCTGCGCAATTCGACCGGTCAGACGGTCGCGGCGACGGGACAGGGAACGCTGAGCATCGCCGCCAAGCCGCCATTGCGCGACAGCAAGACCGGGGGCATGGAGATCGGCCCGGGTAACCAGTCGCTGGGCTTCGACAGCGCGACACTCAGTTCGACCGGCGACATGGTCTTCTCGGGCACCGGCAAGCTTTCCAGCCAGAGTGATCTGACGCTCGCCGCGCAACGCGTGACCGCTACCAGCGCGGCCGACCAGGCGGTCGCCGCCGGCGGCGTGCTGACGATCAATCGACCTGACGACGGACGCACGCTCGGCGAACGCGTCGGGCTTGGCGCCAAACTGAGCCTGTCCGGCGAGCGCGTCGTACAGAACGGAACGATCGACCTCGCCGGCGGCCAGCTGACGATCAACGCGGCAAACACCGCCACAGCCAGATATGGCGTCGAATTCGGCAGCGGATCGGTGACGCGCGCCGGCGGTTTCTCGGTCGCCGCCGACGAGTGGACGACTTACGGCGATGCCGGCTCGATCAAGGTCACTGCCGCCAAGGGCGACATCAAGGTCGACGGCATCGTCGGCGTGGCGGCGCTCGCCGGCGGCGGCAACGCCGGCAGTCTGAGCCTTTCCGCCAGCGACGGCACGCTCGACCTCGCCAGCGACGCCGTGCTCGAAGGCGCTGGTGGTGCCAAGGGCGAAGGCGGCAGTTTCAGCGCCGACCTTGGCAAGATCGCAGACGCCGAGAACGGCAGTATCGACAGGATCGCTGCGGCGACGAGCAACTTCAGCCGCAAGTTCGAGCTGCGCGTGCGCAAGGGCGACGTCGCGCTGAAGTCGCAACAGGTACGGGCAAAGAAGGTTTCGATCGCCGCCGACGCCGGCAGCCTGAGCGTCAGCTCGACCATCGACGCGCGCGCCGCAGCAGGGGGCGTCGTGCAACTGGCCGCCGGCAGGGACATGACCCTCGCCAAGGGCGGCAAGATCCTCGCCGCATCGTCGCGCGCCGGCGCCAACGGTGGCGATGTGCTGCTCGCGTCGACGGCCGGCACCGTCAGCGTCATGGAGGATTCGACAATCGACGTCGGTGGCGACGACATCCTCGATGGCCGTGTCGTGCTGCGCGCCGAGCGCGCCGGTTCTACGGTGAAGGTCGCGAAGATTGGCGGTGCGATCACCGCTGGCGAGATCGACATCGACGCGGTGCAGACCTATTCCGGTACGTCGCTGACGACCGGGAAAACCAACGGCGCTGTGCTCGGACAGGACTCGATCATCACCGACAACACCACCTTCATGCAGAACAAGGGGACGATCCTCGATGCGCTCGGTGTCACTGACGACTCGCGTTTTCATCTGCGGCCGGGCGTTGAAATCCGCTCGACCGGCGACTTCACCGTCAGTAAGGACTGGAACCTCTATTCGGCGAGCCGCCTCGGCGGTGAGGCAGGATTCCTGACCATTCGCGCCGCCGGCAAGCTCAACATCAACGGCACGATTTCCGACGGCTTCGATGGCGTCGCACGCAACTCGACGCTCATGTCGGGCGACGCCTGGTCAATGCGCCTCGTTGCCGGCGCCGACCTCGGCGACGCAAGCCTCGGCACTCCGGTCGCCGCCAATCCGCTGGCGATCAACACTGCCGGCAGCGGTGATCTCAGCATCGCCGGCGGTAAGCTGTTGCGCACCACCTCCGGATCGATTGATCTGGCCGCCGGCCACGACATCATTCTCGGCGGAACGACGGCCGCACCAGCGACGGTCATGGTCACCGGCACCCTGTCGGAACTCGACCCGGATCTGGCCGCCGCGTACACCAAGCCTGCCGACGCCGTGTTCACGAAGAACGGCGCCCACATCAGTGCCACCGCCGGGAATGACATCAAGAGTCCGGCCAGCGACCAGTTGCTGATCGACAACTGGTTCTCCCGCTCCGGGCGTCTCGATACCGACACCGGCATGTACTACGACAACGTTGCCTGGTGGAGCCGTTTCGATCTCTTCCGGCACGGTTTTGGCTCATTCGGCGGCGGCAACATCGTCCTCAGCGCGGGCGGCAACATGCAGAACGTGAGTGCCGTCGCGCCAAGCTCGGCGCGGATGGCTTCGACCACTCCAGATATGTCTAGGCTGATCGTCGAGAACGGCGGCGACATCGAAGTGACTGCCGGTGGCAACATCGCCGGCGGTGCCTATTTCGTCGGCCGCGGCGAGGGCAAGCTGAGTGCCGGCGGCAGCATCACCAAGGGAAGCTCGCCAGCCAGCAACGTAGGCCAACTCGCTCCCGTGCTGGCGATGATGGACGGCAGCTGGACGTTGCGCGCGCAGAGCGACATCGGTATCACGACTGCCTTCAACCCGACCATCTTCAACGCCAGGAAGGGAACATCGTTCTACACCTATGGCGACGCTGCGCGCCTCGACGTGGCGAGCACGGCGGGCTCGATTTCCTGGCCGAGCGTCGCGCAGAACGTCTTTTCATCGCTGGCGAAACTGGCGACCGCAAGCGCCGAAAAAATGACGCTGATCGATACCGATTACCTGACGCTGAATGTGCTCCCGCCCAATGTCAGGCTGACCGCGTTTGAAGGCGGAATCAATCTCAGCGCCAACAGCACCAATGCGCTCGGCGTCTCGCTCTTCCCGTCGGCGACCGGCAACCTGGAGCTGTACTCGGGCGGCGACACGCTGATCAATACCTCGGTGCGCATCATGGACAACGATCCCGCCAGCCTGCCGGGAATCGTGAATTTCACTGAAGGAACTGCGGCCACCCTGTTCGTCGGCATGCCGGGCGGAATTACCAGCTACGACATCAACAAGCTCGTCCTCACCGACCTGCACGCCGGCGACAACGATCCCGTGCGCATCCATGCCGACGGCTCGATCACGGTCACCGACGGCAGGCTGATCCTCTCGCCTAAGCAGACACGGATCAGCGCCGGGATGGATATCATCAACCTGAGTCTGTACGGGCAACATCATCGGGCGAGTGACGTCACGCAAATTTCCGCCGGACGCAATATCCTCAGCACCACCATCGTTCCGACGCGCGGACTGATCTCGCTGGCGGGCCCCGGCACCCTGGAAATGACGGCCGGACGACAGCTCAGTCTCGGCGCCTCGGCCGGGGTTGAAACAACCGGTAATATCTACAACCCATCACTATCGGCCGAGGGCGCCTCGATACGCATGGCGGCAGGCCTTGCCGCCACGCTCGATGCCGACGGTTTCAGCAGTTTTGTCACGAACTATCTGGGAGCCAGCGGCGCCCCCAGCGGTAGCAGTTACCGCCAGGCGTTGGTCGACTATGTGAAGAAGACGCTGAATCAGGGCGCCAGCGCCACTTACACCGACGACGAAGCCCTGGCAGTGTTCAGCGGCTTCTCGTCGGCGGGGCGGATCGCCTTCGTCAAGACGGTACTGGCCGAGGAATTCGGTCGCACCTACCTGGCCGCCGGAAAACCGTACGCGACGGCGTGGGCGCAGGCCGCGGCAAAAGCCGGCGTCACCAGCGACGTCTATGGCGGCGAGACCTTCGAGTGGATGCGCAACGAGGTGCTGTTCGCCGAACTCAAGCTCGGCGGCATTGCCGGATCGAGCGCCAAGGGCGCCACAGCCAAGGAGGCGGGATATGCCCAGGGCTACAAGGCGATCGATCTGGCCGGCTACGGCTCGCCATTCGATTTCGTCGGCAATATCGATCTGATCCAGAGCAAGGTACAGACGAAGAGCGGCGGCGATATCGAGTTCATCGCCCCCGGCGGCGGCGTCAATGTCGGTCTCAGCGCTGATGTCTCCAATGCCGTCGGTGGCAAGAAGACCTCGGACAAACGCGGTGTGGTCGCCTACGCCAACGGCAACATTCGTTCTTTCTCGGACGGCAATTTCCTGGTCAACGCCCAGAAAGTCTTCGTCATCGGTGCCGGCGATATCCTGCTGTGGAGTTCGAACGGCGATATCGACTCGGGGAAAGGCTCGAACAACACGGTGACGGTACCGCCACTGGTGCCGAAGATTGACCCGAAGGACGGCAGCATCAGTTTCGAACTACCTTCGCTGGCCACCGGCAGCGGCATCGGCATCCTCGACGCGTCGGACGGCAAGGCCGACGGCGCCGCCTACCTGTTCGCTCCGCGCGGCGAGGTGGTCGCGCTCGACGCCTTCATCCGTGCGCCGGTGGTGTATTTCGACCCGGACAAGATCCGCGGCGCCGACAACGTCATCGGCACTGCCGTCAACCCCGTAAGCACACCGCCCTCGGTGTCGGTCGGCGGGCTCGGCAGCGTGACGGCGAATCCCGCCGACAACCTCGCTACCGCCAGCGTTGCGCCGAAGAGCGGCGAGAAGGAGAAGAACTCGATCCTGACGGTCGAGGTGCTGGCGATGGGCGATGGCGCCAGCGGCTCGACCGGCAGCAAGGCGAACGAGGAATCGGCCGACGAGAGCGACGAGAAGAAGGCCAAGCGGCGGAAATGCCGTGCCAACGAGCCCGAAAGCGACTGCGTCACAAAGCTGTAGTCCTTTCAGTCTATGTGCGGCGCCAGCGCCGATCGGTGCTGTAACACCGCGTCCCTATACTCGGGTTTTACCTTTTTCAAGCCTCGTGCAATGAAGCTCAGACCTCTCTTGTTGCTTGCCGCCGCTTTTCCGCTTGCTGCCCACGCCTGGTGGAACGACGCCTGGAGCGAACGCCGCGTGCTCGTTGTCGACACTTCGGCTACGGGGGTCGAAACGGCGTCGACGGTGTCCGGCGCGACGGTGCCGGTGCGACTGCACAGCGGTAATTTCGACTTTCTCGCCGCCAGCAAGGATGGCAGCGACATCCGTTTCGTTGCTGCCGACGACAAGACGCCGCTCAAGTTTCACATCGAGCGCTTCGACGGCGTCAATGAACTCGCCGTGGCCTGGGTGCAGCTGCCGCAGATTGCCGTGAAAACCGCCGGGCAGAAGGTCTTCGTCTATTTCGGCAATGCCGCTGCGCCAGCGGAACTGACTCCTGCTGCAGCGAGCTACGACGCCTCGACCAGCGCGGTGTTTCATTTCCGCGAAGGTGACGACAGGCCGCTCGACTCGTCGGCCAATGCCAATCATGCGATTGCGCCACTGGCGGTGGAAAAGGCCGGACTGCTCGGTAGCAGTGCCCGGCTCGAAGGCGCGACGCTGGTGCTGGCACCTTCGCCAAGCCTGCAACTGACGAGCAATGGCAGTTTCAGCTTCGCCGCCTGGGTACGCCTGAACGACTCCGGCCCGAACGCCACGATCTATCGCCAGGGACCGCTGGCATTGACGCTTGAAGGCGGCACGCTGAGCCTGAGCGGTGCCGGCAAGCAAGCGATCAGCGGCGGCAATCTGCTGCCGAATGTCTGGCAGCACGTGGCGCTGACCGTCGGTGCCGGCCAGGCGACGCTTTACCTCAACGGGGCCAGGGTTGGTGGCGGCGAAGCCGTCCTGCCGGACACGCAGAGCGAGGTCAGGATCGGCGACGGACTGGTCGGGCTGATCGATGAGGTGCAGTTGGCAAGTGTCGCCCGCTCGGCTGACTGGATCCGGATCGCCGCCAGTGCGCAAGGCGCCGAAACGAAGCTGCTGAGTCTGACTACCGACGACGAGGCTGCCGGTGACGGCGGCAGCTCGTCGTATCTCGGCATTCTCGTCGGCAACCTGACCGTCGATGCGTGGATCGTCATCGCCATCCTGATGGTCATGTTTGCCGTCGCCGTCGCCGTGATGATCGGCAAGGCACGCCTCGTCATCGCCACCGACAAGGACAACCGCAGCTTCCTGCAACGTTTCCGCCATGCCAGCGAGGACATTCTCGATCTGGAAAAAGGCGCTGCGCATCCGAATTCGTCGCTTTACCGTCTCTATCAGGCCGGTACCCGGGAAATCCAGAGGCGTACCAACGCCGCCGGCGAAGTGAATCTGAGCGCGGCTTCGATCAACGCCATCAAGGCGGCGGTTGATGCCGATCTGGTGCGCGAAACGCACAAGCTCAACGCGCAGATGGTGCTGCTGACCATCGCCATTTCCGGCGGCCCCTTCCTTGGCCTGCTCGGCACGGTGGTCGGTGTGATGATCACCTTCGCCGCCATTGCCGCCGCCGGCGACGTCAACGTCAACGCCATTGCGCCGGGTATCGCCGCCGCCCTGCTCGCCACCGTTGCCGGCCTCTCGGTCGCCATTCCGGCACTGTTTGGCTACAACTACCTGGCTTCGCGCATCAAGAACATCTCCGCCGACATGCAGATCTTCGTCGACGAGTTCATCACGCGCGTGGCTGAAAGCTACAGCCGCTGATTCGTCGCCCGTCTTTGTCCGGCCTCTTGAAGAGCCCTTCACATGTCAGGCGATATCCGCGAAGACAACCAGCCGTATGACGAGATCAACATCACGCCGATGCTCGATCTGGCCTACGTGCTGCTGGTCATCTTCATCATCATGACCACGGCCTCGGTGCAGGGCGTCAAGGTTCAGCTGCCGAAAACCGCCGTTGCCTCGAGCCTAGCCAAGCCGCAGACGCGCGCCATCACGGTCACGCGCGAAGGCAACGTCTTCCTCGATGCCTATCCGGTCGACATGGAACAGCTCGAATCGCGTCTGGCGCAGCACAAGGCGATCAATCCTTCGCTGCCGGTGGTGCTCAAGGGCGATGGCGACGCCGAGTACGACAAGGTGATGCAGGCGCTCGACATCTGCAAGCGGCTCGACATTGTCGACGTCGGCCTCGTCACCAAGCGGGAACTGTGAGCCATGCAGGTCCACAACGAAACCAAGCCCTACGACTCGATCAACGTCACGCCGATGCTCGACCTCGCCTACGTGCTGCTGGTTGTCTTCATCCTGATGACGACGGCGACGGTACAGGGCTTGACGATGTCGCTGCCCAAGCCGAGCGAGAAACCCAGCACGGAAAAACACGACATCAAGATCGTGCAGATCACTGCCGAAGGATCGCTGCTGATCAACGGCGTCGGCGTCAGCATGGGCGAGCTTGAACAGCAGCTAGCAGCCGCCAAGGCGAAAGACGCCAAGGTATCGGTGATGATCAAGGGCGACCCGCACAGCAGGTATGCGCAGGTGATCGCCGTGGTCGACCTGGTCAATGCGCTGGCGATCGACGGCGTCGGCCTAGTCACGGCGCGCATCGGGAACTGAGATGAGCGGACTGGCCGAAGACGACATCGAAAGCGCAGCCGGCTCGCGCTGGCTGCGCATCGCCGCTGGCGCCGTGCTGCTGCTTGCCGCGGTCGGCATCGTCACCTATCTGCTCAAAGGGCTTGGCGACAGCGGCCCGGTCGCCAAAAAGCAGGTGACCAAGATCAGCGTGCTGCCGGACACACCTCCGCCGCCGCCAAAGGAGCAGCCGAAAGAGACGAAGGAGATGAAGCAGGAGCAGCCGAAGCCGGTTGAGCAACCGCAACAGGCAGAGCCGTTGAAGATGGAGGGAGCTGCCGGCGCCGGCGAGAGTCCTTTCGCCGCCGGACAGGTATCGCGCGACTACATCGGTGGCACGCCGGGTAACGGCGGCGGCATGCAGTTCGCCTTCTTCTCGAACGCCTTGCAGCGGCATGTCCAGGATGAGCTGGCGCGCAATCGCAAGATCAAGCTCGGCGATTATCGCGTCCAGGTCAATCTGTGGATCGGCAAGGACGGCAGCATCAGCCGTGCCGAACTCGCCAGCTCAAGCGGCAACGCCGACACCGATCGCGCCTTGCGTACGGCGCTGAGCGAACTCGGGCCGATCCGGACAGCGGTTCCCGACAATCTTCCGCAGCCGATCAAGCTGCGCATCACCAATCGCATGACGGGCTGACCGGCCCCACCCAACCGCAGGAAACAACCCCGACATGAACTTCCAGCAGAAGACCCTGAGCCTGTTGATCGCGGCCATCGTCACGGCCGGTCCCGCCTACGCCGACGACGAGCGCGCCTCGCTCGAAGCGCTGCGCCAGACGACGCTGAGCCTGATCGAAGCGCTGGTCGACAGTGGTGTGCTGCCACGCGACAAGGCCAACGCCCTGATCAGAAAGGCCGAGCAGGATGCGGCGAAAAAGCTCGCGCAAAAAGCGCCCGCAAGCACGAGCGTTCGCGTGCAATACGTTCCGGAGATCGTCAAATCCGAGATCCGCGAACAGATCAAGCAGGAAGTGCTGGCGCAGGCGAAGAGCGAACGCTGGGCCGAGCCCAACGCAATTCCCGGCTGGCTCGACAACATCAAGTGGGAAGGCGATGTGCGCCTGCGTTACCAGACCGACAGTTTCGGCAAGGACAACGCGACGCCATTCGATTACGCCTTTGCTGCAGGAACGTCTTACGCCTCGGCAAGAACCGTGAATTCGCAAACTCGCGCCGCCGACCTGGCCAAGGTCAACAGCATGGGCGAGCCGACGGCCAATACCGGTGAGCAGCGCGAGCGATTCCGCGTGCGCGCACGTCTCGGCATGCTGGCCAAGATCTCCGACACCTGGAGCGGCGGCATCCGTCTGGCGACCGGCAATACCAACGACCGCGTGTCCACCAATCAGACGCTCGGTCAGGACTGGAACAAGTACAACCTGCTCGTCGATCAGGCTTTCATCAAGTACGACCCGGCCGAATGGTTTTCGATCACCGGCGGCAAGATTCCCAACCCGTGGTTCTCGACCGATCTGGTATGGGATATCGACCTCAACTTCGAGGGCGTCGCCGCCACCTTCAAACCCTCGTTCGCCAACAACACGGTCAAGCCCTTTCTCACCGTCGGCTACTTCCCGATCAAGGAGCAGAACCCGCCGGCGAGCAAGGGGCGCTCGATGGTCGGTGTGCAGGGCGGCACGCAGTGGGATCTCAGCTCGAATACGCGCTTCAAGGTCGGCCTGGCCTGGTACGCCTTCAGGAATTTCGAGGGCAAGGTCGAAAGCGACGATTCGCTTGACTACTCGGGCGGAAATCTCGTTCCCTATACCGCCAACTATGGTCAGTACGAGTACGGTAGCGGGCTGCGCCAGAAAGGCAACTCGTTGTTCGTTACCAATGCGACCAGCGATACCGCCGCCACCACCTACTGGGGGCTCGCCTCGCGCTTCCGCCCGCTCAACCTGACCGCTTCGCTCGACCTCGCCAACTTCGACCCGGTGCACATCGTGCTGACCGGCGACTGGGTACGCAACACGGCCTTCGACCGCGGCGAAATCTACTCGCGCACGCAGGGCCGGGTCGATCTCACCGATGGCTCGAATACGGGCTACCAGTACAAGCTCACCGTCGGCATGCCGCAGATCAAGGACGCGCGTGACTGGCAGGCCTTCGTCAGCTACCGCCGTCTTGGTTCCGACGCCGTACTCGATGCCTTCACCGATTCCGACTTCGGCGGCGGCGGTACCAACCTCAAGGGTTACATCCTTGGCCTGCAGTATGGTCTGGACCGCAACGCCGCGCTGGGCCTGCGCTGGTTCTCCGCCGATTCGATCGATTCGTTCTCGCTCAACCCGGCGCATCGTTTCGCGCAGGATGTCTTCATGGCAGACGTCAATGTCCGCTTCTAAATCCGCTTGCAAATTGAGACCACTCGTCGCCTTGCTCGCACTGGCGGGCGCCCTGGCCCTGCCGGCGTTTGCCGCCGACAAGAAGAACGATCCAGCGAAGGAGCAGGCCCGCCGCATGCAGCAGATGCAGCGCAAGTTCGAGCAGGAGAAGTCGCAGCTGACGCAGGAAAAGGCCGAGCTGGAAGAGAAGTTCAAGGAAGCCAGCGGCGAACTCGAAGAAACGCGCAAGCAGGCCACGCGCAAGACCTCGGCGCTGGAAAAACAGCTGGCGGCGACGCGCAACGAGAAGGAAGCACTCGGCAGCAAACTCGCCGAAACCGAGCAGCGCCTTGCCGCACTCACCGAACAACAGCGAAACACCGAAGCCGAACGCAAGCGACTCGAAACGCTTGCCGCCGAGCAGAAGAAATCGCTCGCCGACTGCGCGGCGCGCAACGAAAAACTGCATGAACAAGGCGTCGAATTGCTCGAGCGTTACGAACAGAAAGGCTGCTTCTCCGCGGCCTTGCAGGGTGAGCCTTTTACCGGCCTGAAGCGTGTCGCTATCGAAAACTTCGTGGAGGATAACCGTGAACGTCTTGACGAACAGAAGCTGCAACGCTGAACGGGCGAACGCAATTCCGGAACGGCGACGAATGCGGTTCGGCGTCGCCGCACTGATCACTGCCCTCGGCCTGGCGCTCGTCGCGCCAGCGCAGGCTTTCGAGAAAACGGCCCATGCCGACGGCAGCTTCGAGTACTTCTTCGCCGGGCAGTCGCTGACGATCAGCGGCCCCGGCTCGCTCGACCTGAGCGGGCTGAATTTCATCGAAGGCGTCGACAACGGCTTCCGCGTCGGCGCGCTGTTCATGCTCGATTCACTGGGCGGCGAGTTGGCGGTCGATTCTTCCGGCAATCGCTGGAGCAGTCTTGACCTCGCGCCGCGCCGTCTCGACATCAGCGCCGCCGGTGATCTTGATCTTGGCACAGCGCGCCTCTCGCTGCCCGGCGGAACAATGCTGCTCACTGCCGGCGGCGTAATGAATCTTGCCGGCGCCAGCTTCGCCGCGGGAGGCGCGGCAACTGGCGGCGCCCTGGGCAGCATCATCCTTGGCGAGACGCTGCCGATCCGCCCGGGAACGCTGCCCGGTGGTGGCGGCACACTGCAGCTCGATCCGGGCGGCAACATAACGCTCGTCGGCACAGCGCCGGTCCCGGAACCTGCGACGAGCACGATGCTACTCGCCGGCATGCTGCTGCTTACCGGACTTGCGCGCCGCCGCACCCGCTGATGGCCGATTCCGCGCCGGCCGTCAGCTACCGGCGCCGTCAAGCGCTGGCGCGCATTGTCCCTTTCGCGCTCTACCTCGCCTTTCTCGCCGCCCTGCCCTGGCTGCGCACCGCCCTGCCCGACAGCTGGGACGCCCGCTGGCTGTATGGCGTGCAGATCGGCGCGGTAATGGCGGCGCTGATCTTCTGCGCGCGCCACTATGACGAACTGTGTCCCCTGGTGCTGGCAAGGCGCGCGGCGATCGAAGCCATTGCCAGCGGCGGCGTGGTCTTCGTGCTGTGGATCAATCTCGATTTTTCCTGCGCGCTGCTCGGCCCCGCCGGCGCCGGCTTCGACCCGCGCACGCCCGACGCCACGATCGACTGGGCGCTGGCGCTGACCCGGCTGTTCGGCGCCGCTGCCGTCGTGCCGATCATGGAGGAACTGTTCTGGCGCTCGTTCCTCCTGCGCTGGATCGATGCGACGGACTTCCGGCGCCTCGCGCCGGCGCTCGCCAGCGGCCGCGCGCTGCTGATCAGTGCTGTCCTCTTCGGTGTCGAGCACAATCTGTGGCTCGCCGGCATCGTCGCCGGGCTGGCTTATGGCCAGCTCTACCGGCGTCACGAAAACCTCTGGTCGCCAATCCTCGCGCACGCCACGACCAACCTGCTGCTCGGCTGCTGGGTGCTGGCGACCGGCGCGTGGAGCTTCTGGTAAGCAGCGGGCGGCGCGGCAGCCCGGGCGAAAATGTGTGCCGATTTACCCCATGAAACGCGAAAGCATGGGGTAAGCGTCATGGCGCGAAGAGCGGCTGCCGGAATCCCGACGTGGACGCCCCCGCGTCGGCAAGGCGCGAGCTCAGGTTAAACTCGCGCCTTGCCGATCGCCACTTCCTCCAGTTGACGTATTCGTAGCGCCCACCTGGCAGCACGGCGCACCTCAGGATTCCCCGATGATCATCCGCGAACGCCCCGCCGCCTGGCGTCTGTTCTTCGTCCTGCGCGGCTCGATCCTGCACCGAATCAAATGGGAGGTGGCGACCACCGTCACCATCTCGCTGCTGGTGACGCTGCTGCACGGCCGCGTCTTTGAAACCAAGATCACGCTGACGCCGATTCCGTTCTCGCTGATCGGTCTGGCGCTGGCGATCTTTCTCGGCTTTCGCAACAGCACCACCTACGACCGCTGGTGGGAGGGGCGCCGGCTGTGGGGCGATCTGGTCATCCTGAAAGGGAGTGAGATAAACGGGGGATGAGGCGTGAGATAAATCCGGGATGAGGCAGGACTTATCGGGAGGATTCGGGACGGTGATTGTAAATCGTTTGCGAGGCGTGAAAACGACGGCCGCCGCCGAATCTGCTACAGGAGGGGTTGTTGCCGAGTCCTCACATCGTCGGCGCGGCACTTGGCGACGATCTGCCGAATGCGCATCTCGGACTTGTCGTAGCGCCGCGCGAGCTCGGCAAAGTTGTCACCGGTGAATTGCGCGTAGATCTCGCGATCGCGCATCGAAAGCTCCCACGCCTGCCCCTTCGACAGGTAAATCATGCAGCCGCCGATATCGGCTCGCACTTTCTCGGCCAGCGCGAACGACGCCTCGGCCGCCACCTGGTGATCCAGGCTGAGGCGCTCGGTCATAAACGCATACGCCGACGTCGCGATCGCCGCGAGGATCTCCGGATAGTTGTCATCAATCTGCAGAGCCATCACCGGACTCCTTTTGCTGACCGACCTCGTTGAGCAGCTCCCACGCGGAGAGCATCGGGTCGAAGGTTTTGCGTGACTGGGCGAGACCAACGGCAACGCCCAGAGCGTTGATGATCTGAGGCTCGAGCTGCAGCGAGCCGGTACGTATTGCCGCCGAGACTTCTTCGGCGCGCGACTTCACGGCCGCCGGAAGAAACCGCATCGCCCACTTTTTCAGGCTCTCGATCAGCTTGAGCGACTGAGCGCCGTTGATCCACTGCAGCGCATCGACGCCGGTAAGCCTTTTGACGTATGCGGCCAGCGCCTCTTCGGATGGATTTTTGACCGCGCCAAGCTGGTGCAGCAACAGCCACAGAGCGCGGATCTTCTTGTCCTCGGCGTGCTGTGCCAGAGGCCTCGACGACTGCCGTTTTTTGCCGTCCGCGGTCTTGGTGACGCGCACCTTGAAGCCGGCCTTCTTCATGTGCTCGAGCACGCGATACAGATCAGTCACGGACAGCTCGGACGATGATGATTTGCTGGCCACGCTCATCAAAACGCCGCGATAGGTGTCGTCGGCCATCTGCAGATCGCGCTTTGCAACGTGCAGTAGCCGGATAAGGCGAGCGCGGTCCTGTGGGTTGCCCAGCGCCGAGGTTTCGGCGGCGCGCACGCGCGAGCTGTGGAATGGGCTGGTTTTCATGGCGCCTCCGCAAACATGTCGAGGGTGTGTTCGCAGCGCGGCGAGGGAATGGGGTCTCCGGCCGGCACGAACGCCGTGCAGCACGGCTGGCCGTCGTCGCCGATCTGCCATTCCTTCGGGTACTGCTCGGCGTCGACGTCGTAGCACATCGTGTTGCCGACGATGTCGCAGCGCTCGTTGTCGTCGCACTCGAATACGTCTCGGTCTTCGCGCAGCGCCTTGTCGCGCTGGCACGCAAAGCACCAGTGCGAAATGAAGATTTCGCCTTCGGTGCCGTTGCTCGGGCGGTACTTTTTGCCGGCGCTGGCGACGAGCATGGCCGCGAGGGGGGCTGGGTAGATGGCTTGGGGCATGGCGCTACTCCAGCGCCAGCGGCGCAGGCCCGCCGCTGACGCCACGGTTGAGTTCTGCCTGACGGCCGGACAGGAGACCGGCCTGCGCGTCGTCGTATTCGCGTTGGCTCAGCTTTCGGCCGTCGTTTCGATCGCGGGCATCGCCGTCGCGCAAGGCTGGGTAGTGCTTTGCCAGATAGGCGCCGATTGCCCGCTTTTGCTGGTCAGTCTCGGCGAACGCGGTGATGGTGCGGGAGACGGCAAAAACCCACCCTTCGCAGAAAAGATCAGCGCGCCGGGTTTTGGTCGCCTGCTTGCAACGCTTCAGGCTGGTCTTGATGTAATCGGCCCGCGCCCGCTTGGCCTGCCGCAGCAACACCGCGAAGGCGTACTGCGACACCTCTGGCGCCGCGCCGCAGCCGATGAATACCCATTCGCCAACGATGCAAAGTGCGCGGCCATCCCATCTGCGGGAGAAGATCACCTGGCAGCCAAATGCTTTCGCGATCTTGTTGGCCAGCGCCGTCTCCCAGTTGGCCGGAGAAGCCGTAGCTCCGGCCTTGGTGCGCCGTTCTTCCGCCTCTGCCGCCTGGATGTCCAGATCGGCAACGCCGTGCGCTTCCATCAGCTTGCGCGCCTGGCGCAACGCGGCCTCGGCTTCGTGCTCGTTGGCGCTGGCCGACAGGGCGAGGCACTTGCGGATTTTGGCGATGATCTTGTCGCGTTCGTTCATGGTGTTCCCCGTTAAATCTCGCTGGCTTTCTCCCGAAGCCGCCCGGCGCTTAACGCGGGCGGCTTGAGGCGAGAGCCGCTATGCATTGAGCCCGCTGAGAACCGGCGTATCGGAGCCGATCAGCGAAAAGTAGCGATCGACGAAGGCAAAGGCGGCCTGACCGGGCGGTAGCGGAACGATGGGTTCTGCCATTGGCGTAACACCGGCAATGAGCGACCACTCGTCATCGTGTTCTGGCATCAGATCTCGCTGTTCTGTCGCGAGCAGGATCAGATCTGCCGTCTTGACGGACGCCGGCATGGCATCAATGCCGAAGCGCGCCAGAACGGCCTTCTCGACGCGTTCTTCGATGAGCCTGTAGTCGGGCAGCAGCTGCTTCAGGGGACGCGAGATATCGCCGATGAAGGCTTCTGCCGCGTCGTGCAACAGGGCTGCGAGGGCGTCTTCCGGCGGTACCAGGTAGGACGCGAGCGTGGAGTGCTGCGCCACGCTGTAGAACTCTCTGGTGTGGCCGGCGAAGCGGCAGATGTGCGAGAGAGCATGCGCCACCTCGCCGATACCGAAAGAGCTTTTCTCCGGCTGCAGAAAATCGAAGTAGTGGCCGGAAACCGTAAGGATGTCGGGGCGGATGCTGTGTCTCACGATGCCTCCCCGCGAATCTGCGCAACCGCCTTCTTGCTATCGGCCTCGCTGCCGTGCGCGATGGCCAGCAGCAAGCGGATCGGCTTCGGCAGGTTGCGGCCGTTTTCGTAGCGGCTGCCGCCAGACTGAGTAACGCCGATTGGCCCCCAGAACTGCGCTTGGTTGAGCTTCTTCTCCCGGCGCAGTGCGAGCGCGTCGGCGCCGGAAACCGTCTTTGCGTTGATGCTCTTCATGCTGATACTCCCTTGCGTTTGGTTTTTGCCTTCGGTTTCTCGTCCTCGCCTTGGCGCTTGGCGGCGTCGGCAAGGATCGCCTTCACCAGCTTTTCGACGTCGGTGTCGGTAAAGCTGATGAACGAGGCGTCGGCGCCGCTGACCGAGCGGATGCCGATCTGGCGACGGACGGCGCTGTCGAGCTGGGCGACGGCCTCGACGTTGATGGATTCTTGCGAGCGCACCAGCAGATCCGACTGATCGGGCAGCAGCGCCTTGATGCGCTTGATCACGGCGGCTTCGTCGTCGTAATCGATTCCATCCTCGGCTTTTCGGTAGCCGCACTTCACGCCATCGACGAGGATCGAGCGCGGGCGGGCAAACAGCTGCGGCGCGCCGTCGATGAGCGCCTGCAGCTCGGCCTGGCACTCGGCCTCGTGCGCTGCCGCCTCGTCGATCGCCGGGCGGTGAGCGGCGTAGATCGGCGCCGCGGCTTCGGACAGCGCGTGCTCAAGCGCCGTGGCACGGGTGACCGACTGGCGGTGCGCGTCGGCCAGGCGCTGTGCTGCGGCGCGGATTTCGGTGATTGTTGCGGTGGTCATGTGACGTCCTTTCTGGCTACTTGAGCCGGTGAGTGATCTTTGTGCCGCCGGGAACGTGCTCGATGGTCTTCGTGCCCGTTGCTGTGGATTGGCTCTCACTCGTGCCGCCGGGCAGCGCCGGCTTGTACGTCGGGATGAAGCCGGAGCCTTCCGCAGCGCCGGTGACGCGCAGAAAATTGACCTCGACCTTGGCGGTGTCAGTGATGTTCTTCGCGGTTTCGTTGATCGCCTTGACGCGATCGAGATCGATGGTTTTCGCCGGATCGCGCAGGTCGTCGAGCGTGGCGAAGAGCGCAGAACGGAGTCGTGTGATGTCGCTCATGTCGTTTCCCCTATGCGGCTTTGTCCGGGATCGTGGCGACGATTTCGCTATCGGTTGCCACCTTCCAGTAGATCGTTTCGCAGTGCGGGCAAGTTGCCAGCGTGTCCCATGTTTCACCGGCGTGCGCGGCCATATCCTCGACCGTCTTTCCACAACACGGCGTAACGAAGGTCAGCGTCTTTGCGCCCTTCGCCTTGACTCTGGCGAGATACTCTTCGTGCTGCTGCTTGAGCGTTTTCATGGTCTATTTCCCTTCTCGGCGATTGATGTGCCGGGTGATCTGGCTGCGAAGCAACACGCATTCAGCAAGCTCCGGCGGATAGTTGTGCAAGGTGTGTCGCCGCATGTGCTCCGCCCGCGTGATCAGCTCAAGGTTGTCCAGGGCGATATGGGCGCGGTTTCCGTCACGAAAGACGAGCATGTGTCCGGCTGGTATCGGCCCGTTCGCCTCTTCCCACATCAGGCGATGGACGAATTTCCAGTCCTTGGGCGGATAGCCGGTATCGGTCATTTTTCGCTGCAGGTAGCCGTCAACGAGGCGCTCGCTGCCGATCGGAACCCAGTTGAACGGCTTGTGCCCCGGAGGGTACTGAGTCGTTCTTGAGCCGAGCGCCAGCCCTTTCATGCCCTTTTTCCGGGCAACCTGACCCCGGCCGAACCGGGTTTCCGCGCCGCGGATTCCGTCGAGCCGGCCAGACTTCGCGCTCGCCTTGAACGCCTCACTCTTTTTCAGGCCCATCCGCGCTACGGCTGAATAGATCTGACCAATGCTGACCCCGAGTTCTGCCGCGCAAAAGGCGGCGGTGTTGTCGGGATAGATCTCGATCAACCGCTTACGCATCGGCTCGACCCAGAGACTGGGGCTGTTGTCGCGCCTACCAGATGCCGGGCCCGCATAGAACGCGGCGCTTTTCTGCAGCCCAAGGGCCCGCGCCTGGCGATAGATTTCCGGGACGGTTTTCCCCAGTTGTTCGGCACAAGCTGCAGCGGTCTGATCGGGGTAGATCTCGGCAAGTCGGGAGAGCTTCTCCTGGGGCCAGTGGCGGCTCATGCTGCGGCTTCCTTTCTCGCCATAACCCAGCCGCGAGCAGGACGGGTGAGCAGGCCGCGCTCGGCAGCACGCGTGATTTGCGGATAGATCGACGAGCGACCTACATCGGGCAGCGCGGCGCAGAGTTGTTCTGCCTTCATGCCGTCTGGACCGGCCGTTTTGAGCACGGCGACGAGGCGCAGCATGATCGATTCCGGGTCGTGTATGCGACGAGCCGGTTTCGGTGCGGGCGCTGGCTTGCGCTTCTCTGCCGCCAGTTTGGCCGCGCTGCCGTCACGCCCTGGCAACGTGTAGGTGGCGACGGTCTTGCGCGGCATGTCTGCCGGAGCATCCTTTTCGCCAACGCGCTCAATGCGACGCTCGTGCAGCAAGCGCCGGATCTCGTCGCAGAGGTTCGGAACCTCGTGCGTCAGCCGCACAGCGATATCGCGCACGCTGTATGGCTCGCTGGCCTCACGCAGGATGTCGATGATTTGTTCGTCGAGCGTCTTGGTGGTGAGCAGCGATTGCAGCTGCAGGGAGAGAAGACTGGCCATGATCAACTCTCCCTTCGCGCGCTGGCCCATGCGCGACGAGGCGTATAGCCCAACGCCCTGGCGTAGCGGAGGGCAAGACGTAGACGTGCGATGGCGACGATCGCGGCGCGCCACTGCGCGGAGACGAGCGCATTCATGACCATGCCCTCCCGAGTTCGAAAGCCGCGCCGATGACGAGCACGAGCACGAAGGCGCCGATCTGCCTAGCGGTTTTGCCAATGAGCGCGTCTTCGCCGGCGATCTCGAAGCACGCTGCAGCGAACGCCGCTGCGATGCAGACCATGCAGACAGCTGAAAAGAAGATGGGAAGGCTCATTGCCGTGCTCCCGGCCCCGAAGGCATGGCGGACCATGCCTTCGGCGGATCAATCGGGAAGCCGTCAGCATTCCGCCATTGCTCGCCGTCGAAGTAACCCGGCCAGACGTCGCCCGGATCATCATTCGCGGTCAGCACTGTCTCGTCTGCGTCCGGCAGATCGTCCGGTCCGGTGTGCCAGGTGATGGTTTCGGGGATCAGAGGCATGTCACTTCCTCCCACTCCACGCGGCAGCCAAAACGGTCGGCAAACCATGTGTAAATCGTCAGTTCGCCATCCGGCCGGCGCTGGCGCCAAGCGCAGTCTTCGCCAAAGATGGCGTGCAGTCGCGGACTGGGGGCGACAACGATCACGATGTTGTCGCCGCCAATGTCGCGATAGCCTCGGAACGAAATGACGCTGAGCCGGTTCTTGATGAGGAAGAGCACGCAGCGCAGGAGATTCATGATCAGCGTGGTGGCCATCGATACCGACGTTGCGCGCGTCTGTTCGGCTGCTGCCGAGTCAATCATCGGCAGCGCATGAAGATGATCGGCGGATTTCATCACACCATCCCCAGGCTCTTGACGGCGCCGGCCGTGACGATCGGGCTGCCGATTTCGGCGGCGACGTTCATCGCCGCAGTCATGATGTTGCCGATCGCCAGCGGGTAGAGCAGCGAGAGCGTTTCGGTACGATCGGCGCGCCGGGAGGAGATCGTCAGCTTGGCGCGCACAGCATCGATACCGCCTGCATCGATCACATCGGCCAGCGATTTGCCAACCCGCTCGAACTTGAACTTCAGGTATTCATCCAGCCGACCGCCATCCAGTGGAGCCAGCTCAACGACTTCGCAGCGTTGCACCACTTCCCGCACGTCGCCATTACGCTCGGACAGTTTCGCCTTCAGCTCCGGCTGGCCGATCAGGATGATCGACAGCAACTTCTTGAAGCCGAACTCGAGTTCGAAGAAGCGCTTCAGGTGCTTTAGCGTTGCGATCGGCATCGCATGCGCTTCGTCGATGATCAGGCAGTGGCGGAAACCGGCCGAGTGGCTTTCCTTCAGCGACCGATGCAGTTGCGCAAACCGCGCCTGCGGGCTGGAGACAGGCTTTTCAAGCGGCGCGACAGCCCCCATGATCGCTTCAGCGATGTGCGACGCTTTCAGCGTCTTCCCCTTGGTGTCGTTGTCTTCCATCCCCAAAACGTACGGACGGATGAGCACAACCGGCTGATTCTCACGGCTGATGCGGTCTTCGAGATCGCGCAGCAGCGTCGTCTTGCCCGCGCCCGACTCGGCAACGACCGCCAGCAGGCCGCCATGTTTTGCCGTCGCCAGCATGGATTCGCGCACGTAACGAATATCCGGAGAGACGAACATGTCCTCATCGCTCTGGATCGCATCGTCGGCAAACGGATCACGAAAGATCCCGAAGTGCTTCTTCGTTGCTGGCAGCAGGGTTTGTTTACGCAGTAACATCATCTTCTCCTTGAGTGATTCGTCAGTGGCTTGCTTCGGGGAGACCGGGGAATCCGTGTTGGCGCACGGATTCCCCTCCTCATTGGCGGCGAAAGCGTCGGTCAGCTCGCTGTCGGTGGCACCCGACTCGGCGAGGAACGCGCGGATGCGCAGTTCCAGCGCCGGCCGCGGCAAACTCTTGGGCCACGCGTCGTGATTGACGATTTGCGCCACGGTTGCGGTCGATACTTCGATTGCCCGCGCCAGATCGGCTTGATTGCGACCAATGCGGGCGAGCACTTTTTTCAGGGTGAGCATTTGGCACCTCAATTCGCGCGCACGATTTGCAACGGATGGCCTGCGCGCGGGGCGGCCAGTTCGGCGGCGATGTCCTTGACCTGGTCGGGTTGAGCACCGTCCGGATAACGCTGGCTCAGCCAGCGGTAGCGGTCGACAGACCACTCGCCACCATCGGCTTCCACCAGCTTCTTGAGCTGCCGAGCGAGCTCCTCGACCGACAGCGGCTGCACTTCGACCCGCGCTTTGCGCGCTGCCGCGATTTGCGGCGTTTCCAGCGTTTGCGGCGGCGGAAGGATCCGCTCCGGAAGATCGCACTGCCCGAGGTGCGAGTGAGCAACGACGCCGCGCCCGCCGTTCATGTGCGCAAACGGAGTGACCTGCTTCGCGCGTAGCGCGTCAGCGTCATCGGCCGTGACGCCTTCGCCGTAGGCCGCCTGCTCGAGCTTGCGCGCGATCGCCTCATCAGCGGTTTGCTTGGCGCGGGAATACTCCTCGCCGATCACGGGCGACGACTCGCAGCGGCCATAAGCGTCGAAGTCCCGCTCCGGCTCGACCTCGACGATCAGCGGCTCGTCGCCCATGCGATCGATTTCGACCCGCAGCAAGCCATTTCGCAGCAGAACCGGCGCTACGCGGACGGTGACATTCCTGCCGAGCAACTCGGCCCACGCCGCGAGCTTGTAGGTTGCCGTCTTGCCGATTTCCGGATGGACGAACGTGATCTGCAGATCGCGCACCTGCCGCGTCGCCTCCTGTCCGCGCAGAAACCACTGGCAGACCTTGCGCTCAGGCATTTCGACGAGTGCGCCCGGGTGCCGAAGAATGGTCTGCCACAGATCGTCGCGCACCATCGGCTCGCCAGACGCCCGCCGCAGGCGGCAGTCCACGTGTTCGATGGCGTTGGCGTTGTAGTCACGGGCCCAGCGCTCTGCTGCCGCGTTGAGTTCTTCCACCGATTCCACCGGCTCGAAGCGCAGACGGCTTTCGAACTGCGTTTCGACCAGGTTGTTTGCCTGCTCGACACCGCCCTTCACCCAGGCATGTCCTGCAGCATGCGTCCTGTGATCGACGCCCAGCGCGTCGAGCAGATGCTTGATCGCGTGCGAGGTGTTGGCGCTGCCCTTGTCCCACAGCAGGATCTTCGGCACCCCGTAGGAAAGCCGGTTTGGCTGCTTGCTCCACGTGTAGAGCAGGAACTCGAACAAGCAGTGCTGAGATTCGCCGGCGGACTCAAAGTAGCGGACATCGAATACGCCACTGGCGTGTTCGTAACGCGTGTAGCGCCAGACCTTCAGCTTCACCTTGGCGATCTTGTCCAGCTTGTTCTTGTAGAACTCCTCAGCGCGCATGCACATTTGCCGCCCGCCGATGTAATAGATCAGGCACAGCGAAGGGTCGATTTCGTGCACGTGATTCGGGTACAGACTGCGCAGCTCGATGTGATTCCGTGCCGCCATCACCGTTGCTGCATCCATCCGCCGCTGGCGCAGCAGCGTGGCCACGCGCGACTTCGATACCGGAACCTCCAGCCCATTTGCCGCTGCAACGTTCATGGCAACGCCGAGCGGCATCGTGTCTTTGCCGTTGGCGCGAAACGCCTCGCGCTTGGCGCCGGCGATGAACGTCAGCGTGGTGTCGTCGATGCGCGTTGTCCCGGCGTCGGCCCGACGCTTACGATTGGTCTTGCGGCCGGCGTGATCTTTCAGCCAGCGATGCACGGTTCCGATATGCGTACCGTGCAGTGCGCAGAATTCGCCAACGATCGCACCTTTCTGCCCGTGCGCAGCTGCGTCAATGCGATCACGCAGCGCGAACAGCTTCTGCAGCATGTCCGGAGTGAGTTCGGCGGCCATGTCCATGACCCTTACTCGCCGACCAACGCGCCAAGCGTCTTTTCGAAGATGTTGCGCACCTTGGCAAGGCATTCGTCGCCGCGTGTGAGCGCATCGACGAGCGCAATGCCCAGGGCTTCGCGGGCCTTTTCGAGGCCGTCTTCTTCCCCCGGCTGCGGATCCAGCAGCATGGCGTCGCGCCGGATGATGTCGAGATCGGCGATCGCCTTTTCCATCGATCGGCGCGCCGCGGCAACCTGATCGAGATAGCCGGTAAAGGCCTCAGGCCAATCGGTCAGCGAAACCACACGCTTATGCAGCGTGCGGTGCATTTCATTGATCTTCGCGTCTTTGTCCGCGATGACGCGCTCGGTCGCATTGGCGTTGGCGCGCGCCTCGCGCAGCTTGGCGCGGAGTTCTTTGACCGACATCGTGGCGATGTCGTCGAGCTTCAGCTCGCCGGTCTGGCCGGTAAGCTCGAGCTCTTCGAGCTGCTCGTCATCGAGGATGAGCATCTCGAAGAGCTTGGTCTGGTTTCCGAGCGCGGCAGTCAAATGTCTCGTTGACGAGACATTTGAGAATTTCACTGCCGACTGCATGAACTTGGCAGCCACCTTACGATCGATCCCGAGGACATCGAGGCGGGAGATGAATTGCCCGTGCTCGCAAGCGGCCTTGAGCACCGCGAGTCCGCGACCGACTTCGATGCAGGCTTCGACGCTGCGGCGCATGCTGCTGCTGATATCGCGCTGGATCAGGTCAGGATCGGTGTAGTCGCCCGGCAGCTGATAACCGATCTGCGCGGCGACGGCGCGCACATGCGCATCGAGCTGCATTTCGAGCACTGCACGCTGATTGCACTCTTCGCGCAGCGCCGGCAATCCGGGGGCATCGGCTTCGGCAATGGCGTGACTGATGGGGGTTGTGATGCTTGGCTTACGGGCCATGACGACTCCTAGATTTTCGTGTTCAGGCGAGCGGAAAGTTCGTCGAGCCGGCCGCGGGCGGCGTCGACAGAGCGCATGATCGACATCGCTTGCAAAGCGAAGCGCGTCGATGGGCGGATGCGACCGGTTTCGGGGATTCGCTCAGCGAAGCCGGCCTCGATCAGCGTGGCAACGTAGCGGGTGATGTTCGGCGGCGACAAGTCAGTCGCCTTTGCCAACTCGCTCGGGCTCAGGCCGTGCGCGAAGTGGCCCATCAACACGTTGAGCACGTCGAGCACCTTGCTGCCGGCGGCCATCGTCTTCGGCTGGCTCATTGCGCCTCTCCCAGCTCGAGCTCGGGTTGGCTGGCCCGCCGAACGTTTTCGCGATGCCAGGCCAGCGCGCCCATTGCATGCAGTAGCGCGGCCATTGCGTCGTCGGCCGTCGCCTCACCTTCGCTGAACTTCAGCAGCGTGCCGATCGCTTCGTGCGTGACGCGCTGCAGACCCTGCACGTCGCACGTCACCAGCGCGCGGCCGCGAGGAATGTCGATGAGCAGGCGACCGCCTTGCGAGCTGAGGTAACGCATGACGCTGCTGCCGCCGGTGGCGTGCTCCCAGGCCGGCAGCGCATGCACTGGCATGCGTACTTCATCGATCCAGTCGTACAACGTTGCCGGCTTGACGTTGTTCATGAGTTCGGCAATGCGCTCGATGCCGCGGCGGTGCTCAATGATGGCCGTGCGCTTGTCCTGCTCGAAGGCTGTTCGGAGTGACGTGGCTGGGGCCACCGAAATACGTCTAGACATTCGGGGAACCTCCTTTCTGGCGATCTAAAAATGGTTGGCGTTTGTTACTATGCAAATCCGTTGCGTGTATCTAAATTGGGAGCGTCGCAACGGAGGGCAAAACCATGAACAGCAGAGACTTCAACGAGCTGGCAGGGCGCATCGATGCGCTGGTGTGGATGACGGGGGCGGTGATCGCGGATCTGGAAGACGCCGCGCTCATCGATGGGGAAAAGTTGACCGAGAACATGAGGGCGAGCGCGCTTGCGAAGTCGCGGGTCAGCTCTGCAGCTGCGTCTGCAGAGATCCTGCAGACATCTGGACGCGTGCTGGGCGAACTGGCCGGGTGGATCGATGACGCGCGGGCCCGCCGGCAATAACAGGGGAAAGCTCGTGCCGACCGTAGGCGTCGAGAGCCTGTTCTGCATGCCGGCGGAAGAGCGTGTGCCCCTCCTGCGTGCCGGCATACCAGGCATCGGATTCCGCCGTCGCGACCGGATAGGGGTTGGTCATGCGCGCGCCATCAACGCGATAGCGCAGTGCGGCGAGCACGCCTGCTTTGTAGGGAACGCTGCGCGGATCGCGCGGGCCCGAAAACGCGGCGTCGAACAGTGTTTTGGCAAGGTCTCCCACGGCCGTTACTCGGCAATACGGGGGATGAACCAGCCGCCATCAGCTGACGATGTGATGGTGAGCGTGCGGTAACGGCGGAAAGGAAGAAGGGAGCGGAGCTTGGTGAGCGAGATGCAGTGCATGGCAGGCCTCACGCGGCAATGCGGCGATCGCTGCGCAGATCGAGCGCGCGAGTGGGGTCGGTGCAGACGACACCGTCTTTCATGCCGAGCTTGACGGCAATGTTGTGCGCCTGGCCGCGCAAGCACTTCTTGCGGCCGCCAAGGACTTCGAAGACTAGGCCGGTCGAGAAGCCATTTGCGACGGCCCAGGCGGAGATGGAAAGACCCTGACGCTTCAGCTCGGCGCGGGCCTCGTCGGCGGTACGTAGATTCATTGATGTCGCTCCCTCAGGGGTGGTTGGCGCTCTTTCGAGTGCCGGTTAGGTTGCTGTCGGTGTTCTGACGGTGTGTGTTGATTATAGGTAACGATTTCGTTACCTGTCAAATAGTTTTAGGGGATAGTTTCGTGTCTATCGGAGACAGGCTAAAAGGCGAGCGCGGTCGACTTGGGCTCAATCAGGCCGACTTTTCCGCGGTGGCCGGGACGACGAAGAAGAGCCAGATTGGCTACGAGAAAGATGTCGTTGCGCCAGATGCTGCTTATCTGGCTGCGATCGCCGCGGCCGGCGCCGACATCCGCTTCATCGTCACCGGGCAACGCAGCGGCGACGGTATAGGGCAGGCCGCCGTGCACCAGGCTGTACTCGACGCTGTCGATCTGCTCTCGCTCGACAAGAAAGTCGACGCGCAGCAACTGGCCCGTGCGGTCGTCAAGCTTTGCCCGCGCGCTGAGCCGCTGCCGTCACCGCTGACCTCTGGACAGACGATCATCCACGGTGATGTTGGTCAGCAGATGAGAGACAACTCCGGTGAGATCACCGTCAACATGGGTAGAAAGAAGTGAGCTCGAGCGGCCGGGGGACGCATATTCACGGCAGCGCCGGCGCTGTGGTGCGCAAGAACAACGGCACGGTAATCGTTGGCTGTCCGGGCGAGGAGCATTGCCCTCGCATGCTTGATGAGGCTGCCCGGCAAAAACGCTTCGAGCAGAACACGGGCATTAGCTGCGGCTGGCCGGAGCGCGAAGCTCTTGACTACCTACTTGCCCGCGAGGGGTTTGCCGTGAAGGATCTGGCGCTGGCGCGCAAGATGAGCTCGTTGCGCCTGAATGTCGAACAGCAGCGCCTCGAGGCGCTGCCGTCTCGACTGGAGCTCTGGTACGGGAGGTCGTTGGTGATGTTGGCGACCGGGTCGATTGCTCTTTTCACCTTCGCCGCCGTTCTTTCGCGGGATCTGCCGTTGCTTACCGTGCTGCAGATCGCGCTGGCCTTGAGCGCTTTTTCCTTCATGGCGTACGTAGCGCAGCGCTTCATCGTGCAGCCAGTCAGAATCGCCGAGCGGGTCAAGCCGGCGCTGGAGCGTTATTACTCGGAGTTTCAACAACAGTAGTCAATCGGGGAGAAACCATGGAATTCGCGGAACGAATGAAGTCGCACATAGCACACGTGAGAAACGTATCCGAGCACTGCGACTCTGAAGAGACAACAAAGCAGGCACTGATTCTTCCGGTGCTTGATGCCCTCGGGTTTTCCCCTTTTGACCCGCTCAAGGTCCGCGCCGAGTTCGCTGCCGACTTCCCCGGGGTGAAGTTCAACGAGCGCGTTGACTACTCGCTGTTCTGCAACGGCGTACCGGTGATGTTCATCGAGGCCAAGAGCGTCAAGGAAAACCTGACCAATCACGCTCCGCAGCTGTCGCGCTATTTCAACTCGGTACCGGAGGTGACGATCGCCGCGATTACCAACGGTCGGGAGTGGCGCTTCTTTACTGACCTGGTGGCCAAGAACGTGATGGACAAGGAGCCGTTCCTGGTTGTCGATTTCTCCCGTATCTCAAACGGAGATATCGAGCAGCTGGCGCGTTTCCGGCATGACCAGTTCCAGCCGGACGCGCTGCGAACCCTCGCTGAAGAAAGCGTCTATCTTGCTGCGTTCAAGGACGTCATCAAGAAAAGCGTGCTCGATTGTTCCGATGACTTCGTGCGCTTCGTGGCCAACCATTCGAGCATCCAGCGCACGCTGACCGTGCGCTTTGTCGAGGCGATTACTCCGATCGTGAAGCAGGCCGTCGCGCAGTCGATGTCGGAACGCGTTGCACATAGCTTTGCCGAGCCGGTGACGCCAGCGGCTCCTGACCAGCCAGCCGCCGCGAGCAGCGTGGAAGTGTCTGCAACCGACGACTACGTCGACCCGCACAATCCGCGGATCGTGACAACGGAAGCGGAGCGGCGGATCTTCGCGATCGTGTCCGATATCGTCGGCGACGCGGCGGAACTGGTCGGTAAGGACACCGAGACTTATTACTCTGTGCTCTACCAGGGCAAGGTCAATCGCTGGCTCTTGCGTTACTTCGGTGCGCGAAAGAATCCTGGCGTGCAGTTTTGTGTCCCTCTGACTGATGTGCGCTTGAAGGAAGTGGCCCGAGCCGGATTGCAGGTTGGTCCGGGAGACGCAATTTTGCTGGCCTCGCCGGAACATTTGTCGCGGATACCGGGAATCGTGTTCGACGCGCTCGAGCACGCACGAAACGACGCGAATTTCAAACGCGCCGGAGGCGACCATCAAGGCGCCTGAGTAACCGCTGGACAGGCGGATGTGACGTGCGGGCGGCGTTGCTTCCGCCTGCGCGTTTATAAATGCCTTCATCGGGCAATTGAAGGCTGGTGAAAAGCTCGCCGGCCGGGGTGTTTCGTCAGCGCTGTCGCTGCGAACCTAAAACCCTTTAATCGATCGGCCTGCGCGCGCGCGCGAAACTGCGCGCATGTCACGCCAGATCAACCTCATCGTCATCCACTGCGCGGCCACGCCCAACGGCGACAGCCTGTTCCGGGGCTCGCCAGGCACGCCGAGTCAGCGCACGCCCGTGCAGGCCATCGACGCCATGCATCAGGCGCGCGGCTTCCGGCGCTCCCCGAAAGTGCGCCAGGCTTGGAATCCTGATCTGGTCGCCATCGGCTACCACTTCTTGATCTACACCAACGGCGCCGTCGTCACCGGCCGCGCCCCGGCCGAGATCGGCGCGCACGTCGCTGGCTTTAACGCCAAGAGCCTCGGCATCTGCCTGATCGGCACCGACCGCTTCACGGCCCTGCAGTGGGATGCGCTGCGCGTCCTCGTCGCCGGGCTGCAAAAGACCTACCCGGAGGCCGGCGTCGTCGGCCACCGAGATCTGTCGCCTGACACCGACGGCGACGGCAAGGTCGAGCCGCACGAGTGGCTGAAGATCTGCCCCGGCTTTTCGGTGGCCGATTGGCTCGCCGGCGGCATGGCGCCGCTGTCAGACCACCTGTGGGAGCCGGCATGACGCCCATCCAGATAGTCAATCACTACGGCGTCATCCGTCGGCTGGTGCTCGCCGTCGCCATCTGCATGACGTGGGAGGTGTCCCGCTGGTCGATGGCCTACGCCACCGGCAACGCCGCCCGGCCGGGGCTGGAGACGGCCGCCGTGTTGGCCGCCGTGCAGGCGCCGATCACGCTTTTTGCGGGGTCGGTATTCCGCGCCTACCTCGCCAGCCGGAGCGCCGCATGATCAGCCTACCCAACACCGCCACCGTCGGCATCGTTGCCGCTGCCATTGCCGGGCTGGTCGGCGCCGCCGCCGGCTACCGCTACGCCGACGCCCAAGGCATCGCCGCGCTGGAGCGCGTGCAGCGTGCCGAAGCCAACAAGCGCGCGGCGGTCGTTGAGGCCGCCGCTACCCGACTCATCGCCGCCAACCGGCAGGCCGACGAGCTTACCGAACGCGTCGCCGCTGCCGACGCTGCCCGCGACACCGCTGCCCAGGAGAGAGATCGTGCGCTCAAGTCGCTTACCACTGGCCGTGCTTGTCTCGACGGCAATGTTGTCCGCCTGCTTAACCAACCAACCGGCGCTCGTGTCGGGCAGCTGCCCGCTGCCGCCGATGAGCCTGCTGACGGCGCTGCCGGCGCTGCCACCGATACCGACGTCGCAGGCTGGATCGGCGACGCGCGCGACGCCTACGACGCCTGCCGCGGGCGCATCGACGCCCTTCGCGAGTGGCGAAACACGCAAGCCGGAGTGATCGATGAGCGTTAAGTGGATCTGGGCGGCGCCGGCCGCGATCACCCTCGGCATGCTCCTGCGCGCCTGTTTGCGCTGGAGCGATGGCGGCATGGTCGGGGCCATCGGCGCCTCGCTGGCGCTGGCCGACGCGCTCATCGTCACCGCAGCGGCGTGGAGCATCGCCGGCGCCATCTACCTGCTCCGACGCAAGTGATGGCCAGCAACTGCCTGCTCTACGCGCTGCGCCTGTGGCGCTACGGCACGCGCGATCACCTGGTGATCCGTCGGTCGCACTGGGGGTGGTTCCCGCACTTCGCCGTGTTCTTCGAGTTGCAGGACGGCTCGATCGTGAAAAAAGAGTACGTCCCGGATGCGCCCCGACCGCGCTGGATTCCGCCGCTGCTGTTCAAGGGGCGAGAAATTACAACCACCTATCTCAAACAGGAGACCCACGCATGAAATCGCTCTTCCGCTCAACGCTCACCGCCGCACTGTTGCTGGGCTCCGCCCTGGCGAACGCCGGCGCGATCACCGACGTCGGCGAAAACAAGATCGTCGATGCGCTGTTTCGCGGTCAGGCGCTCGCCGCGCCGGCCACCTGGTATGTCGGCGCCGGCACCGACGTCTGTGCCGATGCCGGCAACGGTGCCGAGCCCTCGGGTAACGGTTATGCGCGCGTGGCGGTGTCGGCGAGCCTCGCCGCTTGGGCAGGCACGCAGGGCGCCGGCACGGCGGTTGCCAGCTCGGGCATCTCCGGTCTGACAAGCAACAACGCGACGATCACCTTCCCGGTGTCGACCGGCGCCTGGGGCACCATCCAGTCCGTGCGCTGGTACGACGCATCGACGGGCGGCAATGCCTGGGTGTGCGCCAATCTCGGTCAGCCGTTCCAGGTGGATCGTGCCGGCGTGACTGTTTACTTTTCCGCCGGCCAGCTCACCGTGCGGGTCGACGACTGATCATGAGCCTGCGCGACGCTCTGCTGGCGCTGCCGCAGTCGCTGCTGCTCGCCCGTAACGATGCTGCGCTGGCGGCGATGTTGTCGGTCGACCGCACGCGGCGAGGCCCGCGACTGATCGGCATCGGCACCATCCTCGACACGCTCGGACCCGAGCCGGGCGCGGCGCTGCTCGACGCGCTGTATGCACTGCGTGACACGGTGCCGGCCATCAAGTGGGCGTGGGTGCTGATCGACCGCGGCGAGCTTGATGTGTCGCTCGACAGCGTGCGCGGGCAGATCGATGCGCTTGTCTCACAGGGCGTGATGACCGCCGCACAGGCCGGGGCGATCAACTCGCTGGCCGAGGTGGCCGATCCCGTCTCCGTATCGGACGTGAGCGCGATTCTTAACGCCGAGGGCTACTGACATGGCGACTCCCGTCGCACAAATCCACATCGGCGCGCTCGTCGAGCGCATCATCGCCACGCAAATCGCCAGCGGTGCTTATGCCGCTCAGGCCGACTGCCTCACCGTCGACAACAGCGACGGGCTGGCCTTGCTCGCGGACTTTGAGCTGACGCATCCGACCACGGGCGCCGCGCCGGTCGCCGGATCGATCCAGATCGTCGCGGTTGATTGGTCGCTTGATGGCGCCACTCAGCCGCCGGCGCCTTTCGCCGGATTGCTCGGCACGCCGGTCGGCGCACTTGCGCCGTCGTTTGGCTCGACCAACACCGTCAAGCCGCCTGTCTTTTCGCGCCCCCGAGTTCCGCTCCGCAAGGGTAAGACCGACTACTACCTGTTCAACGCTGGCACTGGCCAGCCGATCCTCGCTGGCGCCGTGTTCCGTGCCCGCAAGTGGTCGCCGGGTGCGCCGTAGGGGCTGACGTGGGCGCTCCGATTGACTTGACGCCGTATCTCTGGCCCGAGATTGAGGATGGTCGGCCGCTGTCGACCATCCCTGAGATCGCGTGGGACGATCCGATTACCGATGGTCTGATCCTCGCCGCGCCGCTGGGCGTGATGGGTGATGCGTTACGCAATATTGTCGACGGCAAGCCCCCAGCATATCTCGGCGTCGGTGGCGCCGGAATGACGGATTACGGCATCGCGCGCAAGTGGGCGCGAGTTACCGACGGCAGCACGCGCATCGTGTTTGACGTGCCCCCGATTGCTGGCGACAACGCCGGCGCCGTGATTTGCAGCGCTGGCTCGACCACGACTGCCGGCCGCGTGCTTGCGGGCGCATGGGGGCTCGGCAGCGGGAACAATCCGGCGCACTACCTGGGCATCGAGTCTGGAGGGCAAGTCGCAGCCATCTCGACCAACAATGGCAGCTGGCAGGTGGCCGGCGGCGACAACATTGCCGTTTACGGCTACGACGTCCGTCATGTGGTCGCCGGCAACTTTTCGCCAGCGTCTCGAGAGCTGTTTGTCGACGGTGTATCCGCTGCCGTCAATGGGGCGGCCGTATCCATGTCCAGCCCCGACAAGATCATGATCGGCAGTTATTGGTATGGCCCCGGCAACAGTTGGGATAGCGGCTGGGATGGTTACGCCGGACTGGCCCTGTGGTGGGCGCGCAAGCTGTCGCCGGCCGAGCACGAGCGAATCAAGGCCACGGCGGGCAATTGCGTGCTGCGCGCGCCGGCGCGGATTTTTGCCTTTGTAGGCGCCGACCTTGGCGCCTCGCTCTCCGCCGCGGCCGCAGCCTCCGCTAGCGCCACCGCCACGCCGTCCGCGCAGATCGCGCTCGCCGGAATCGCCGTCTCCAGCGCCAGCGCCGGCGCTACCCCGTCGGTCTCGATCCCGCTCTCCGCCGCCGCGCTCGCGGTCTCCAGCGCCGGGGCGGCTTCGTCGGCGCGCGTCTCGATCGGCGCCGTCGCCCTGGTGCAGGCAGCGGCGTCGGCCGGCGTGTCGTCGTCGGTGCTGATGGCGGCCAGCGCTGCCGCGCAGGCGTCGGGCAATGCGGATCTCGCTGCTCGGATCGCGCTCGCCGCCAACGCGCTGGCCAGCGCCACCGCTACCGCTGCGCCGCAGGCGCTGGAGGCCGGCGGCATGGCTGCTGTGGCCGAGGCGCATGCGTCCGCTGGCGCGCTGCTTTCGGTATCGGTTGCGCTCGCCGCTGGCGCCAGCGCACATGCCGACGCCTGGGCGAGCACCTCGCTGCGGGTGGCCATCACCGCCGCCGGCTTTGCCCAGGCAGTGGCCGAGGGCCAGCTGCGCATCGAAGTGCCGCTCACCGCCGCAGCCGAGGCGCACGCCAGCGCCGGCGCCGTGCTGTCGGTGCGCACGCCAGACGCCGCCGGGCACGCATACCGCCTCACCGCGGCTGTCGCTCACGCAACGCGCACCAGATCTGTTGCCTCTCGCGCAACGATTTGCGCGCTGGCCACCAGCCGCGCCACGCGCCTCAACACTGGAGTGAGCCGTGTCTGACTTTCTGCCGGGCGAGGTCGCCCGCCTTTCGCTCACCGTCACCAACGCCGCCGGCGCGGCGGTTGATCCGGGCGCCGTGGTGCTCAAGGTCAAGCCGCCGGCCGGCGCGGTGACGGATTACGCCTACGGCGTGGCGCCCGAGATATCGCGCACCGGCGCCGGCGAGTACTTCGCCGAGATCCTGCTCACCGCCGCCGGCAGATGGGCCTATCGCTGGGAGCTCGCGGCGCCAAACGCCGGCGCGGCCGAGGGCTCGATAGTCGTCGCGAAGTCTGCAGTGCTCGGTTGATTGATGGTTTTACTTAACGCAAGGCAGGGTGACGCATGACAGATATTTGCGATCAGGTTCCTGAGCGCGATGTGGGTGACTGGATCGACGCAGCGGTGCGGTGCGAAGAAGATTTTCTCGCCGGCGCCCGCGAGGCTCAGCAACGTGCGGACCAGACGCAGGGCAAGACGGTCGCGGACTCGGCGGAAAACTGTTCGTCTTGCGGTGCGGCCATTCCGCAGGCACGCCGGGAAGCTGTTCCCGGCGTCGATCTCTGCGTGGCATGCAGAACGCGGGTTGAGCTTTACAACAAGCAAAGGGGCATCCGGTGAGCATAACGGTCGATTTCTGGCAGCTAGTGACCCTGTTATTGGCGTTCTTCGGGTTCGTGGCTGGCGCCGCCAAGCTGTTCTTCGACCAGGTCGAGAAACGCATGGGGGAGCGCTTTGAAACGGTCACGCGCGCACTCGGTTCCCACATGGCCGAGGAGCGCGTCAATGCCGCTGCAGTGGTCGAGCTGGAAAGGTCTTTCCTCAAATGGCAGGCCGACATGCCGCTGCAGTACGTCCGCCGGGAAGACTACGTACGGGGACAGTCGGTGATCGAGGCGAAGCTCGACAAGCTCTACAGCAAGTTGGAAATCGTGCAAATCAAGGGAGCGGGACATGGTTGATCTGGTGAAGGTGCGGCGCGAAGACATCCGCTGGCAGGTGTTGCTGACGCTGAACAATGCGCGCCCGATCGGCGCTTATGAAGAGCTCGTACTCAGCGTGATCCGCGCGACCTACCCCGACGCGACGCCGCTCGAGCTGCGGCGGGAGCTCGACTATCTGGCTGATCGCAAACTTGTCGATCTGCGGAAAGAGCCCAGCGGTCGCTGGTTTTCCGATCTCACGCGCTACGGCACCGACATCGCCGAATACACGATCGACTGCGATCCCGGTATTGCGCGGCCGGCGAAGTACTGGGCTTGATCATGGCTCGGCGATCGAAGATATCCGAGCTGCCGGCGGATCTTCGCCAGGCGCTGGACAAGCTGCTCGCTGACCAGGCGTTTGGCGACTACGAGGGGGTTGCCGCCTACATCAACGAGCAGCTCGCGGCGCGCGGCATGGCGCTGACGCTTTCGCGTACAGGTGTGCATCGCTACGGCCAGCAGCTCGAGCGCCGGATGGAGCAAGTGCGCGCGGCAACCGAGGCCGCGCGCCAGATTGCGAGCTGCTCCGAGGACTCGGCCGACGACCGCTCGGCGGCAGTCATTGCGATGATTCAGTCGCAGGCCTTCGACGTGATGATGAATCTCGAAGATGCAGAAAAGGAAGAAGACCGCGAGGCACGGCTCGTCTTGATGACGAAAGCCGCGCGCGCAATGTCGCAGCTGGTGCGGGCGTCAATCGTGAATAAGAAGTATGCCCGGGACGAGTCGGCCCGCCTGCAGGCGATGGAGGCTGACGCTCGCTCCGGAAAACGCTCTCTCGACGCCGAAACGCTGCGCATCGTGCGCGAAGAAATCTACGGGATCGTCTGATGCCGGCGATATCGCTCTACCGATATCAAAAGCGCTGGCTGGCTGACCGCTCGCGCTTCAAGATCGGTATGTTTGCCCGCCAGACCGGCAAGACGTTCACGACGACGCTGGAGCTGGTCGATGACTGCTACGAGGTCGAGGCTGCCGGCGGCCGCACGCGCTGGGTGATCCTCTCGCGCGGCGAGCGCCAGGCCAAGGAGGCGATTGAAGAAGGCGTCAAGAAGCACTGCAAGGCGTATTCGCTCGGCGTGCAGACGATCGAGGGCGAGTTCCGCAGCGAGTCGGGTGAGCGTTACAGCATGCTCGACGTGGTGCTGCCCGGCGGGTCGCGGATCACGGCGTTACCGGCGAACCCGGACACGGCGCGCGGCTTCTCGGCGAACGTCTTTCTCGACGAGTTCGCCTTTCATGCCGACAGCCGCAAGATCTGGACGGCGCTGTTTCCGGTGATCTCCAACGGCTGGAAGCTGCGCGTCACGTCGACGCCGAACGGCAAGGGAAACAAGTTCTACGAGCTGATGACGGACGCCAAGCTTGCCGAGGTGTGGTCTCGCCACCAGGTCGATATCTATCAGGCCGTCGCCGATGGGTTGCCACGCAACATCGACGAAATGAAGCTTGCGCTCAACGATGACGATGCCTGGTCGCAGGAATTCGAGCTCAAGTGGCTTGACGAGGCGTCGGCCTGGCTGTCGTGGGATCTGATCGATGGCGTCGAGCACGATGGCGCCGGGCGGCCAGAGGCTTATACCGGCGGGCCGTGTTACGTCGGTGTCGATATCGCCGCGCGTAACGACCTCTTTGTCATTTGGGTGATCGAGCTGGTTGGCGATGTCTACTGGACTCGGGAGGTTATTGTCCGTCGGCGCATCAAGTTTGCCGAGCAGGACGCGCTACTCGATGACGTGTTCGCCCGCTACTGCGTGTTGCGCTGCTGCATGGACCAGACGGGCATGGGGGAAAAGCCCGTCGAGGATGCAAAGGCTCGGCACGGATCGATGCGCGTCGAAGGCGTGCTGTTTACTGCCCCCGCAAAACTCTCGATGGCCACCCGCGGCAAGGAGTCGTTCGAAGACCGCAAGATCCGCATCCCGCTCGGCGATCGCGAGATGCGCTCCGACCTTCACAAGCTGCAGAAGATCAGCGGGCCAACCGGCGCGCCACGCTTTGTTGCCGACTCCGACGCCGCCGGCCACGCTGACCGCGCCTGGGCGTGCTTTCTGGCGCTTACCGCGGCGGATGTTGCAACGCCTCCGCCGGCCGGAGATACGGTCGAGGCTGATGAAGACACTTATCGGTCGGAGCGCGCTGCGCGTAGCAAGTCCTCGCGGCGGCGGTGATGCGTCCTGCGCGCCATCGGCGGGCGCCAGCTGCGCCGGATGCCCACGCCGTTCGGTGGTCGATGGCTGTAAATGTTTATAAATCGTTCTGAGTAGCATCCGGAGGCAAGGCAGATGGGTCTGATACAGGGGTTGATCGATATCTTGAGGCGGTCACGGTCGAGCGAGGGTGCAAGCGACGAAAAAACCGTCGCCCTGCGCGAGGCCGCCGGCGCGACGATCGATGACGAGGAAGATGGCTGGCGCCGCCTGTCCGGTGACGCGCAGCGCGATTTGTCGCCACTCAGCCAGGCTCGCATGCAGGAAACGGCCGTTTATCTGTGGGACGGCAATCTGCTCGCCAATCGCATCGTCGAATTGCCGCTGGCGTATCTACTTGCAGGAGGCGTGAAATTGCGCAGCGAGGATTCAGGGCTGCAACCGGCTATCGATCGCTTTTGGTCTGATCCGATCAACAGCATGGACCTGAAGCTGCCCAAGAAGGTGCGCGAGTTGGCTCTGTATGGCGAGCAGTGCTGGCCAGCTTTCGTCAATGAGGTGGATGGGCATGTGCGGCTCGGGTATCTCGACCCGTCGCTGATTGCCACTGTCGTCGTCGATCCGGACAACCCCGAACAGGCGATCGGCATCGTCACCGTCAAGGACAAGCGCGGCGCCGCTCGCCGCTACCGTGTGATTGTGAACGGCCCGGAGGATGTCTTTACCGAGCGCACACGCGAGATACGCGCCTCATTCACCGACGGCGACTGCTTCTTCTTCACGGTGAACGATCTGTCAAACGGTCGGCGGGGCCGCTCTGATCTGCGCGCGCCGGCGGACTGGGTCGATGCATACGATCAGTTTTTGTTCGGAGAGCTCGACCGGGCAAACTTCCTGCGGGCATTCGTGTGGGACGTCGAGCTCACTGGCGCGGACGCCGACAAGGTAAAGCAGCGCTCGAAAGAGATACAGGCGCCACGGCCCGGCAGCGTGCGCGTGCACAACGAGTCGGAAAAATGGAGTGCGGTTTCGCCAAACCTGCAGGCGGCAGACTCGGGTGAGGCCGCCCGGCTTTTCCGTAACCACGCACTTGGCGGCGCCACGATCCCCGAACACTGGTTTGGCGGTGGCGGTGACGTCAACCGAGCAACAGGCGAGTCGATGGGCGAGCCGACATTCAAGATATTTTCGATGCGCCAGCGGACGCTGAAACACATTCTTGAATGCGTCGGTCGTTACGTCATCCGGCAGAAGATCATCGCGGAAACTGCTGCGGAGCCGGAGTGGGACGATCCAAGACTCAAAGTCGAGGCGGTCTTCCCGGAAATGACGGCGCGAGACACGACGAAGTACGCGGCGGCGCTGCAGCAGGCGGTCGTCGCGGTGGCGCTGGCGGTAGACAAGAAGCTGCTCACGCTGGATAAGGCGCTGGCGTTGATCGCGGCGATCGCCGGGCGGCTCGGTGTCGACATTGATCCGGCGAGAGAACTGGCGGCAGTCGCTGAGAAGGCTGCGGAGAGCGATGCTGGTGATGTTTACACAACGGCATCGCGCGCCTAGTCGCTGATGAGCAGCGCTGACAAAGCCGCCGGCAAGGCGGTGCACGATGTGCTCGAGCTACGGACTCGTCTGATCAACGACACCGCCGGTGAGATCCGGACGCTCCTGCAGACGGCATCTGTTGAGATTGCCAAGGTGCTGCAATCTCAACCCGGGGATTATGCGCGCTGGTATTTGCCGGCGCTCCAAGCGGAAATTGACAGGGTGTTACGTGTTACGGCCGCTACCGCTGCGGGCGCCGTCGAGAGTGGGTTGTCAGAGTCGATCAGTGCTGGCCGGGATATGATCGATCGACCGATTGCCGCTGGGTTGCCGAATCTGGCGGCGGCGCTGCCGATCATCAGCGTTCCCCAGCTCGAGGCGATGCGGGCGTTCGCGACGTCCAAGATATCGGGCATCACGATTGCCGCCGCCGACGCGATCAACACGCAGCTCGGCCTGGTGATGATCGGCGGGCAGTCGCCATACGAGGCAGTGGTGGCGATTACCGATCTGCTGCAGGAAGAGACGACTCAGCGTGGGGTGATGATCGTGCGTACTCAGCTCGCGCAGGCTTACTCGACTGCCGGTCAGTCGCGCATGGACCAGACGCTGGAGTACGTCCCGGACTTGCAAAAGAGGTGGCTGGCGTCGAGGAAGGCGAATCCGCGCCAAAATCATCAGCTGATCGCTCATCAGTTGCGTCCTGCAGGGATGCCGTTTGACGTGCCGACGAAGAACGGCACGATCAAGATGATGTGCCCACACGATCCGACCGCGCCGGCTGGCGAGATCATCAACTGCGGCTGCTGCGCCGTGCCGGTTGTTCCCGGATGGGAATCTCGGCTGCCGAAGTATGCGGATTGATGGCTCGGCCGCGAAAACCTAAAACTCTTTAATCGCTCGCATCGCGCGCGCGCGGCAGTCTGGCACCTGTTCAACACCAACAGGAGTCCAGGATGGCAACCGCACTTACCGCCGCCGATGCGGCAAAGCTGGTCAAGCGTCGTGTCCCCGTAGTCAAGGAGGGGAAACCCACGGCCGAACTGACCGACAAGGCAGTGAGCGCCAAAGAGGTGCTCGATTTCCGCGTCGATGAGCAACAAGGCATCGTCGTGGTCGTCACGACCGACGGGCAGAAGCTGCAGGGCGATCTGCAGGCCAAGCCGCAGGCGGACAAGTAAGCCATGCGCGTGATTCCCGCGAACGGTATTCGGGGCCAAGTCGCCCTGCGCGAAGCGGCGGAAGTGGTCAGCGAGTGGCGTCAGATCATGGAGCTGGTGCGTGACGCGATTCGCAGGACTTTTGCGTCGCAAGTGCCAAGCGGTGAAGCGCCGTGGGTCGGTCTCGAAGCGATGTACCCCGACCGCGCGGTTATCGAAATCGACGGCAAGTACTGGGCCTACCCCTACACGCTCGACGGCAACACGGTAACGCTTGGCGTGCCGGTTCAGGTGCTGGAAACCTACGTGCCGATCAAGGAGGCTGAGCCCGGCTTCGCCGCCGGCGCATTCATCGAGGCGATCAGTGGCGACAACGCGGCCGCCTCGGGCAAGTGGCTGATCCGCGTGATCCGCGCCGGTCTCTCTGCCAACGATGTCTTCTATCCGGATGCGGTGCTGCGTGAAGCCGTCCCCTTGTTCAATGGAGCCCGCGTCTTCATGAAGAGCGATGCGGAGCACATCAAGGGCGCCGGCAAGGATGTGCGCAATCTCATCGGCGGACTGGCGCAGGCCGAATTCGTCGAGGGTGCCGGGGCTGACCAAGGCGAGATCCGGGCGGTCTTCACGCTGATCGAGGCAGAAGGGGCTGAGGCTGTGAAGCTGCGGGAGGCCTACGACCGCGGCCTTGCCGGCCTGTTCGGGTTTTCGATCGACGCGTCCGGCGCGGCGAAAGCGGACATGCGCGAAGGCAAGAAGGTCCGCGTTGCGCGCTCAATCACGCAAGTGCAGTCAGTTGATCTGATCGTCGAGCCCGGGGCGGGCGGCGAGCTGATTCGTTTGGTCGAGGCCGCCCCGGCTACCCCCCACGAGGAGAATGAAATGGGTTTGCGTCAGAAGATGATCGAAGCGATCGCGGCCAAGCGGCCGGGATATACGGGCGAAGGCGTCAGCGACGAGCAGCTTGAAACCGATTACCGGGAGGCCGTCGCCGGAACCCAGTTTCGCAGCGGTCAGGAGGTATCGGGGAAGGATGCTCTGGCCGCTGTGCGTCTGGTTGAAGCGCGTTTCGAAGCTCGCGTCATGATCGGCGGCTCTACGCTGCCGCAGGTGGCCAAGGACAAGCTGCTGTCTCGCTTTGCTGAGGCCAAGGATGTTTTCGCTGTTGTCGATGTGCAGAAGGCGATCGACGACGAGCGCGCTTATCTGGCGAAGTTCACCGAATCCGGCCGAGTCGTTATTCCGGGGCTGGACATCGAGGTCGAGGACCGTTCGGTGAAGATGGCGAGCATGCTCGACGCTTTCTTCGACCCGACGCACAAGGACCATGAACAGACGCAGAGCTTCCGCGAGTGCTACGGCCAGCTGACCGGCGACTTCCGTGTGACGGGCCGCATCGAAGACTGCGACCGCACGCGGATGGCCGAATCTTTTGGCGCCGTCTTTCGCGAGTCGGTTGACACGGCTGGCTTTGCCAATGTGCTCGGCAACTCGTTGCGCCGCGCGATGCTGTCGAATTACCGAGCCGCTGTCGACTTCCAGGCGTGGAAGCAGATCGTCAATATCGTGCCGATCAACGATTTCCGCTCGAACGAGCGTGTGCGCTACGGCGGGTACGGTGATTTGCCGGCGGTCGCGGAAAAAGGCGCGTACACGGCGCTGACGACGCCGACCGACGAGAAGGCGTCCTATGCGGTGACCAAGCGTGGCGGCACTGAAGCGGTCTCACTCGAAGCGATCCGCAACGACGACGTCGGCGCGATTCGCCAGGTGCCGATCCGCATGGGGCGGTCGGCAGCGAGGACGCTCGCGAAGTTCGTCTTCGACTTCCTGCGTACCAATCCGACGATCTACGACACGCTGACGCTTTTCCATGCGACGCACGGGAACCTCTTCACCGCCGCGCTCGATGCCACGACGTTCAATGCGCATCGTCTGGCGATGATGAAGCAGACCGAGATCGGGTCGCTCGACCGCCTTGGCATCGCACCGTCGTTCCTGGTCGTGCCGGTCGAGCTGCAGGACGCGGCTGTCAATCTGTTCAACCGCTCGACGAACCTGGACAAGACGTTCATCCAGTCGCTGGCGCCGACGATCATTCCGGTCTGGTACTGGACCGATGCCAACGACTGGTGCACCGCCGCCAACCCGCTCGACATTCCGGGTATCGAGATCGGCTTCCTCGACGGCAAACAGGAGCCGGACATGTTCGTCCAGGACATGCCGACGGTGGGCAGCCTGTTCAGCAACGATCAGGTCACCTACAAGCTCCGCCATGTCTATGGCGGCAATGTGACCGACTTCCGCGGGTTCACGAAGGCCGTCGTGCCGTAATTCCCTGGCCCCCCGGAATCGGGGGCATTTGCGCGGCAGCTGCCCGGCCGGAGATTGCTCCGGCCGGGCTAGGACCATAAAGATCATGGCAATTTTCGACCTCCAATCTCTCATCGACGACCTGGTACCCGATACCTCGGGGCGCATCACGCCCGCCAAGGTTGATCGCGCGCTGGCGTCGGCGGTGGTCCGTTATGGCAAGGACCGGCCGCGCGTGTTGGTGGAGGATGTCGTTTGCGCTGGCGGAAACGATGTTCCGCTTCCGACGGGATGGGTGTCCGGTGCGTCGCGTCTGCTTGAGCTCGAGACGCCGATCGGACAAATGCCTCCGGTACTCATCAGCCAGGAAGACTGGCTGGTGCTGCCGGTGCCGGCCGGCGACGGCATTCGCGTTCGCGACAGCCTCGCTGCCGGTACTGGCGTGCGAGTCCGGTTCTATGCGCCGCATGTGTTATCCGATGCGGTCGACACTATCCCGGCGCTGGATCGCGAGGCGGTGGCGCACTGGGCTGGCGCTCTGCTGGCTGATCAGCTCGCCGCGGCGTATGCGGCTAACTCTGAGGCGACGATACAAGCTGATCGCGTTGACCAGACAAGCCCTTCGCGCACCTGGCGCAAGCAGGCTGATGTGTATCGCCAGCGCTATTTCGATCTGCTGGGCATCGACCCGAAACTGACCGAGCCGGCCGGGGAAGTTGTGAATCTCGACCAAGCGGACAGCCGCGGCCGACCCCGGCTGACACATTGGCGGAATCGCTGACTATGGTCGAGCCCGTTACGTTGGCTGGCTTCGCCGAGGTTGAGGCGTTGTGGGCAAAAGCACCTGAGATTGCACGTGAGGAGTTTCGCGCGCTGATCTTCAAGGGCGTCAACGCGATGGAAGAGGACGCCAAAAATCTTGTCCCGACAAATCACGGCTCATTACGAGCCTCGATCTACCACGAGGTTCGAGAGTTCGCGGTGGGGCTTGGTGTCGAGGGGGTCACCGGCACGGCGTCGAACTATGCAATCCCGGTCGAGTTGGGCTCGAAGCCGCACACGCCGCCGATTGCGCCTCTGATCGATTGGGCGCAGCAGAAATTCGGGCTCGAAGAGAAGGAAGCTGAAGGGGTTGCCTTCGCGGTGGCTTATCGGATTGCCCAACGGGGCACGCTTGGTGTCGGCATGTTTCACCGTGCTTTTGCAGCTAACCGCGGGGCTCTGGAGGCCGGTTCACGTGTGGCGGCGAAGCGCATCGTGGCACGCATGACAGCGATCTCGGGAAAGCCGTCATGAGTTACCTCGGGGAGGTTCGCGAGGCGATTGCCGTACTGCTGCGCGGCATTCCCGACATCGGTCGGGTGCATGACTACGAGCGCTACGCGAAGTCTCTCGATGAGCTGAAAAGCCTTTATGTGGCGGAAATATCCGGAGCGCCTCAGCTCCGCGGGTGGTTTGTACGGCGGACTGGCGCGACTGAATCAGAACCTTTCGTTGGTCGTCGCGACGTGCGGCACGCCTGGGAGATCCGGGGCTATATGGCGCTTGCAGATGCGATGGCGAGCGAAAAGGCTTTCGACGAGTTGATCGAGGAGGTACGCGATGGATTTCGTGCAGATAACACCCTGGGCGGCGTGGTGACGAGCGTTGCGCCGGATGGAGAACAGATTGCCTTGGTTGAGTCCGGCCCCGTGCTTTTTGCGGGTGTGCTTTGTCATGGCGGACGGTTGCGCTTCACGACTCAGTCGGTATTTGAGTAGCTGATGAAAGATCAAAAGGAGGAGTTCATGGGAAAGACCACCGCTTCGGCGGGCAACACGACGGCGCCGCTGCCGAAAAGTCTGGTGCAAGGCGCGGACGAGGCTCTTGCACACGCGGGCGACGAATACTGGGGCCAGGGCGGCCGGTATGTCGTTGTTGACGGTAAACGTTTACCGGCCCCGATTGATGAGGTAACGGAGGAGAACGGCAATGGCTAACGTGTTGGCAAGCCCGCGCAGCTGGGCCAAGAAGGCAATCATCCTCAAGGCAGAAACAGTCGTGGGGACCGACGCAGCTCCGACAGGAGTTGCGAACTGGATCGAGGCGCGCAATATCAGCTTGACGCCTCTCGACGCTGAGCGCGCCGACCGGAACATTCAACTGCCTTACCTGGGCAACTCGGGCAGCATCCTTGTGGGCACCTGGTGCAAGGCGGTGTTCGAAGTTGCGCTTGTGGGCCCTGGTGCCGCTGGCTCGGCTCCGAAGATTTCCCCGGTGCTGCTCGGCGCCGGCTTCGCGGAGACGATCACGGCCGGCACCTCGGCGGTGTACAACCTGATCTCTTCCGGCTTCGGCGCCTTTACGGCGTACATCAATGTCGATGGCGTGCGGCACAAGATGGTTGGTGCGCGCGCGAACGTGGCGATATCGATCGCGGCCAAGGGCATCCCGTTACTGAAGGTGTCGTGCGACTCCGCATATTTGGCGCCGGATACGTTGGCAATGCCGGTAATTGATCGGTCGGGCTGGCCGGTTGAAGAAGCGGTGAATGCGACCGCGACGCTGCCGGTAACGATCAACGGCGTGCCACTGGCGTTCTCGTCGCTTGATCTTGATATCGGCAATCAGCTGACGCGCTTCAATCTGCCCGGACCTCAGGCGGGGGTCGAGATTGTCGATCGCAAGCCGTCCGGGTCGGTGACTGTGCTGGCGCCGAGTCAGGCTACGTTTGACCCGTTTGCGCTGTCGGTGGCCGGGACGAACGTGACTCTCACGACGACGCACGGTTCTGTTGCGGGCAAGAAGGCGAAGGTCGACGCGAAGGTGCAGATCAGCGGGGTCGACTACGAAAACATCGATAACGTCGTTGCGTACAAGCTTGCGCTGACGCTGGCACCGGTGGCCGGCAATGACGAATTCGTTTTGACCTATCTGTAGGAATTCCCATGGCTTTCAAGATTCGACAATCGACGACTCGGCGTTGGCCGGTCAATGTGATCCTGCGCGACTGCAATGCTGAAGGTGTCGTGGTGGAGGAGACGCACACCTTCATCGGTTTGTGGCGGAGTTTCGGAGAGTCCGACGTGGTAGCGGCGCGCAAGGCCGTTTTTGGTGAAGGCACCGACGAGGTTTTGTCGGAATCCGCGAAACGCCGGACGGTATCTGAGCAGGCCCAGCTCGACGCCGATTTCATCTCTGCCCTGTTGGTTGGTTGGGAGGGCGTCAGCGATGAGGACGGAAATCCGGTGCCGTACACGCCCGGCGCTCTGGCTGAATTGGTGGTCGGTCCGAACGGGCCAGAGCTTCGCCGCGCGCTGAACGTGGCCGTGCTTGAGATCCGCTTCGGGATGGCCAGCGCAAAAAACGTCTCGACCTCGCCCATTCCTGGGCAAGAGACAGGAATGGGCGAGGCGGCGCAGACGAACTAGATCAGGATCTCGCGGCTTTCGGACTTCCCGCCTTGGCCAGGTCTGAAAACGTCATTGATATCTGGCCTGAAAACAGCGGTGCTGCCGAGGTCTTTCTGGCGATGGCGTCGCAGTGGCAGCGGGTGGTGTCGATTAGCGGTGCATGGTGGTCGCCGCCGCGACACAGCGACTTGCAGGCTGCCATGCACATGTTGGGCGTACGTAGGAGCGACCGCAGTCGACTCTTTGCCGAGATCCGCGCGATGTTTGATGCATGCCTCGAAATCATGAACGCGGCCCACTGATCGCGCCGGTGCACTTAGAACAGGATCGCGCATGTCCGACAACATGAAACTCGGTATCACGGTTAGCTACGACGGCAAGTCGATTGCTACCGGTGTAGCGAGCAACCGCCGGGATCTGCGAGACCTTGGTGCGGAGGGCAAGCGCGCCGGCAAGGAGGCAGCCGATGGTATCGACTCGATAGGCGCATCGGCGCAGCGGTTAGGACCGCTGTTGGCTGGGGCCATCGGTGCGTTATCAGTCTCTGCTGCGCTTGGGAAGCTGACCGCTGTTCAGCGCGAGTTCGATGTTTTGAATGCATCTCTGGTTACGGTGACTGGAAGTGCGGGCGCTGCAGAAAAGAACTTCGCGTGGATCAAGGAGTTTGCCAAAGAGACTCCTTACAGCCTGGCCGAGGTGACCAACGCCTTTATCAAGATGAAGGCGCTTGGTCTTGACGCGAGTGCGGCAGCGTTGCGCAGTTACGGGAACACTGCCGCAGCGATGGGGAAAGGCCTCAATCAAATGATCGAGGCGGTAGCAGATGCGGCGACCGGGGAATTCGAGCGGCTGAAAGAGTTCGGGGTAAAGGCCAATGTCGAGGGCAGCAAAGTTACGCTGACCTTCCGCGGTGTGCGGACCGAGATCGGGAACAACGCGGAAGACATCGTGGCGTATCTGCGCAAGATCGGTGATGTCGATTTTGCTGGCGCCAGCACCAAGCGCGCCGAAACGCTCGATGGGGCGATATCGAATCTGGGGGATACCTGGGACGAGCTTTACCGGACGATCAATGACTCTGGCGTCGGGGCGGCGATCGAATCGTCGGTCCGCGGTGCCACTGTGCTCGTCGAGCGATTGACCAACAATGTTCGCGCCTTGTCTTCCTACTGGAAAACAACCGAGCAGCAGCAGGTCGACCAGTTGGTTGCCACGCGCGAAATGTGGAAAGAAAGGCTCGGCTCTTCACGTGGTGAGGATCCGGCATATGCTGCCTCTGCACGTGCGGAAATTGCAGCGGCAAATGCGCAGATCGCTGTACTGCAGCGGCGTTTCGAGGCGCGCGAGTTCGATAACCGCAAGGCCGACGAGGCGGCGCAACTGGCAGCGGCATCGGCAAAAGCGTCAGTGGCGGAGGCCAAGGCAAAGGATGCGGCGACAGCCGCTGCGAAGTTGCACGAGAAAGCGGTCAAGGAAGAGCAATCAGCCGAAGAGAGCCGGTTGAGGACGATGGCCGAAATCGTTTCGACCGAGTCGAAACGTGCCGCTGCGCTTGCTGATGATGCAGATAAGCTCCGCGAGGAGATCGCGACGATGGGGCTGTCGGCGTCTCAGCTGACTGCCTATCAGGTTGGCAAACTGGAGGCAGCCGCGGCGGCTGAATTGCTCACCGCGGCGAACCTGCGCGAGGCTGCCAGCATGATTCAGGGCGGCTCAGCTGCAGACGATGCGCGCAGGTACTATCTGGCGCTGGCCGATGCGCGGGAAGCGGCAGCATCAGCTCTCACCGATCAGGCCGGTTTGGTCGCGATTAAGGCGGAAAAGCAGGCATCGGTCGATGCACAAAGTGCGGCTTCGGCGGCGGCAAGAAAAGCCTCGGAAGATGCCGCGCGGGATTGGGAGCGAACTGCCGAGACTGTCGAACGTAGTCTGACTGATGCGTTGCTGCGCGGTTTTGAGTCGGGCAAGGGCGCCGGAGAGAACCTTCGGGACGCGCTGGAGAATATGTTCAAGACGCTGGTCTTGCGCCCGATCATCCAGGCAGTGGTGTCGCCGGCGGCGAGTGCGGTGACCGGCGCGCTCGGGTTTTCATCTGCGTCGAGCTCGTCGTCCCTGGTGAATCTCGCATCATCCAATGCCTCGATTCTTAACATCGGGAGGATCTCATCTGGTTACGGGCAGTTCGCGAGTTCCAGCATTGGACAGTCCTTAGGGTTATCGACGGCGCAGTCTGCCGGATACATGGCCCCGGTTTACGACGGCGCCGGTAACTTGATCTCCGCCGGGTCGGGCACTAGTGCTGGAGGTCTGACCGGGGTCGGGTCCGGAGTCGGGACCGCTTTGTCGTACATTGGCCCAGGTCTCGCGGCATATGGTGTGGCGCAAAAATACGGTGCTGGCGGTGGTTTAGCTGCCGGCGCAGGAACTGTGGCGTTGGGTGGGGCTGTTTCTGGGGCAATGGCTGGAACTGGGGCAATGGCTGGCGCAACCGGAGCATTATCGGCAATGGGCCCTTGGGGATGGGCGGCGATCGCTGTGCTTTCGATCCTCGGTGGATTGGGCTCTGGAGGGGGGCCAAAGGTCGGCGGAGATGCCGCCTATTCGTTGACCAATGGCGCTGCCGCGAATCTAGGGGATGGCGGGCTGTTTCGCTCGTCAAATTCCAAGAACGCAGCAGTGAGTGAGCTGTTGGCCACGTTGGTGGGTGCGATCCCCGCGACTGTCAAGGCGCTCGGCGGCGGAGATTCGGTTAGCGGCAGCTACGCGCTTGGCTACCTGACTGATCCTCAAGGCAGCAACCCTAATCTCGTGAAGTCGACGGTCAATGGGAGAGTTCTCTCCTATGACCGGAAAGTCGGTGATATCCAGACGGCGCTCACGGTTGAACTTGATCGCATGATGGTCGCCGCGCTGCAGGACGCTGATCTCGCGGACTGGGCGGACAAAATTGTCGACCAGATCAATCCCCTTACCGCATCTGCTGATGCCCTGAGCGCGGCACTCGCCACGCTGAATTCAATGTCAGCCGTGGTGCCTCTGTTTGAGGCGATTGGTATATCCGCAGATCGAATCAGCGCGGCGGGGATCGTTGCGATCGGTGGATACGATGCCGTGGCCACTGCTCTGGCATCGTATTACGACCTCTATTTCACTGAGGCGGAGAAAGCCTCGAGGGCGACCGGTGAGGTCGCCGCGGCACTTGCGGCTGCCGGACTGGCGATGCCGGATACTCGTGATGAGTTCCGGAAGATGGTCGAGGCTCAAGACATTACAACGAGTTCCGGACAGAAAGCGTTCGCGGCACTGATGTCTGTTTCCGCTGCGTTTTCGAGCTTGGTTGAGTCGTCGGAAGCGGCTACCAAGGCCTTGCTGACAGAAGCCAAGGAACGGGCGCGTCTGCAGTCGACCTCGGCCGTTGATTACGCTATTCGCTCCGCTCGGCTCACGGCTGGGCTGCCCGCTTTTGCGTCCGGTGGGGATTTCACCGGCGGTATCCGATTGGTAGGTGAGTACGGGCCAGAGCTGGAGGTGACCGGCCCGTCTCGAATTTACTCGGCATCTCAAACCCGCGATTTGCTGACTGGGCTGGATACTGGGACGGTTGCCGCGGAGATCCGGCAGCTGCGCGAGGAGAACGCAGCTCAGGCGCGGTCACTGGCGGCCCAGCAGGTGCGAGTCGCGCGCTTGCTTGAGGGGTGGGAGCGTAATGGCCTGCCCAGCACGAGGATCGAGCTGTGAGTCTGCGTGTTGTCAAACCACTCACGATCGTGCCGGCGATGCTCCTGTCCACGGATGTGCCGGAGTCCGATTACGCTCCGTACTCGGCCGCGACAACTTATGAGCTGGGCGCGCGGTGCATCGTCGTCTCTGATCACGCTGTCTATGAGAGTTTGGTTGCCGGCAATGTCGGCAGCACTCCCGCAACGTCGCCGGCGAAGTGGGTGCGCGTTTCTGCTACGAACCGCTGGAAGTTATTCGACCTGGTCAATTCAAGTCGCACCGTGCGAGCAGCGAGTCTCTTTTACGAGATCAAGCCAGGTGCCGCTGTGAATGCCCTGGCTGTGTTGAATCTGTCCGGCGCGACATCAATCAGGATCCGGGTCACCGACCCCGTCTATGGGCTTGTTTACGACCGGTCTACTACGCTTATCAGCGCGCCGGCGTTTGCGTCGTGGTACGACTGGTTCTATGCAGACAGAGTTTCGGATCCACAGCACGTCGCGCTTGATCTGCCGTCATTCCCTGCGGCGACAATTCGTGTCGACCTTACTGGTGACAGCTCATTGGGCGTTGGCACCTTGTTGCTCGGCCAGGCAAAAGCGATCGCCGAGACAAGGTACGGGTCGAGAGTAGGTATTCGCGACTACAGCCGTAAAGAGTCCAATGAATGGGGAGATGTGGATCTGGTGCAGCGAGCCTTTGCCCGGGTGTGCTCACTCCCGGCAATCGTTCCGCACGCTAGCAAATGGCGGACCGCTCAGCTGCTCGACTCACTGCGCGCGACGCCTACCCTCTGGATCGCCGTCGACGATGATTCCCTGCTGACTGTTTTTGGTTGGTACCGGGACTATGAAATCTTGATCTCCTACCCGACGTTCTCCGAACTTTCCCTTGAGATTGAAGGATTGACATGAGTATTACGCCGACGTCCCCCCCGAATTGAGTAGCGCGTGACTTTAGAGTCCAATCCACGACGACAAGGAGATTGGACATGAAGAAGCGCTTTACCGAAGAACAG
>NZ_JACIGE010000011.1 GCF_014197755.1 Rhodocyclus tenuis
CCAACGCCCTCCCCGCTATCCAGCGGCGAGGGCGTCGGCCGTCTACTGACATCCCCTCCCCGCACCTACCGCAGAGTACCGCCAGCGCACTCCCCGGCTGTGGTATTATTTGCCCCGGCGGGTCTCCCCGCATTGCAGGATGGTGAACCTGGTCAGGTCCGGAAGGAAGCAGCCACAGCCGTTATCTGCAAGTGCCGGGGGTAAGGCTCGCCACTTCCTTTTCTGCGTCGCATTCGCTGGCGGCGCTTCCGGAGGCCGGGTTCGTCCTTCCTGCTGATTTTTGCGCCGCATCGTCAGGCAGTTCGCTGCGGTCCGGCGGCTGAGTGCTTCTGCTAATATTCCGCGCATGAGCTACCAAGTCCTGGCGCGTAAGTGGCGTCCAAAATCCTTTTCCAGTCTGGTCGGGCAGGAGCATGTGGTGCGTGCTTTGGAGCACGCGCTGAATGAAAAACGTCTGCACCACGCTTATCTGTTCACCGGCACGCGCGGCGTTGGCAAGACGACCATTGCGCGCATTCTCGCCAAGTCGCTGAACTGCGAGCAGGGCATCTCGGCGCAAGCCTGTGGCGTCTGTTCGGCCTGCCAGGAAATTGACGCCGGCCGTTTTGTCGATCTGCTGGAAGTCGACGCGGCCACGAACACGCGCGTCGAAGAGATGCGCCAGTTGCTCGAGAACGCGGTGTATGCGCCGACGCGCGGTCGCTTCAAGGTCTACGTGATCGACGAAGTGCACATGCTGTCAAGCTCTGCCTTCAACGCCATGCTGAAGACGCTCGAAGAGCCGCCGGAGCACGTCAAGTTCATCCTCGCGACGACTGATCCACAGAAAATTCCGGTCACCGTCCTCTCGCGCTGCCTGCAATTCAATCTCAAGCAGATGACGGTGCCGGCAATCGCCGCTCATCTGAAAACCATCCTGGTTGCAGAGTCGATTTCCGCCGAGCCGGCAGCGCTGACGCTGCTGGCGCGTTCGGCGGCCGGCAGCATGCGCGATGCGCTGTCGCTGCTCGATCAGGCCATCGCCCACGGCGCCGGCCGCGTCGAAGAGGCGCTGGTCCGTGACATGCTGGGTACGGTCGATCTCGACTACCTTTTCGATATTTTCGCCGCGCTGATTGCCGGTGATGCGACGGCGATGCTTGCCGTTGCCGACGCGATGGCGCAGCGCAGCCTGTCAGCCGAACTCGCCTTGCAGGAGATGGCTAGTCTGCTCACGCGCGTTCAGGTCGCGCAGATCGCTGGTGCCGCCGATGCCGATTCGCTCGGCGTCGATGCGGCGCGCATCAGCGAGCTGGCTGAGCGTCTCGAGATCGAGTTCGTCCAGCTGGCCTATCAGATTGTCGTGCACGGCCGCCGCGATCTGGCGCTCGCTCCCGACGAAAACTCGGGCCTGTTGATGACCTTGCTGCGCCTCTTCGCTTTTCGGCCGCAGTCGCGTGCTGAACCCGTAGGCGCTTCATCGCTGTCATCGCGCAGCGTGATGCCTGCTTCGCCGCGGCGGTTGCAGACGCCAGGCGCTGTGGCAACCAGCGCCGTCGCCGAGAATCCGCTCGTCTCCGCAACGCCACCGCAGCCGGCTCCGGCAGTATCCGTGAGTACGCCGGCGTCGGCGCTCCCCGTAGAAGACTTCGTCGCGAGCGTTACACCGGCAGTGCAGCCGGCAAGCGCTCGGCACGTCGCCAATGAGCCGCCAGCGGCGGCGGAGTCCGCTGTGCTCGATTGGCACGTCCTTTTGACGTCCCTGGCGGTCAGCGGCATGGCGCGCGAACTCGCTCAGCACTGCGAAGTGCGCCGCTTTGGTGCGAGCGAAATGGTGTTGCGGCTGTCGTCCGCGCATCGCCATCTGCTGATGCGCGCCTCGCAGGAAAAGCTGCAGCAGGTGTTGTCCGAGCACTTCGGGCGCGCACTCAAACTCAATGTCGAAGTCGGCGATGTCGAAAACGTCACGCCGGCCGAGTCGGCGCGCCAGGAGCGGCGCGAACGTCAGGACCGGGCCGTCGTCGCGATCGAGCAGGACGGTTTCGTACGGGCGGCGATCGATCTCTTCGCTGCTTCGCCGGTTGAATCGTCAATCCAGCACCTTTAACAGCACTGAGGAAATAATCATGATGAAAGGCGGAATCGCCGGCCTGATGAAACAGGCTCAGCAAATGCAGGAAAACATGAAGAAGGCGCAGGAGCAGTTGGCGCTGGTTGAGGTCGAGGGCCAGGCCGGCGCCGGCCTCGTCAAGGTGGTCATGACCTGCAGCAACGAAGTGCGCCGTGTGAGTATCGACGCCTCGGTCATGGATGATCGCGAGATGCTTGAGGATCTCGTCGCAGCGGCTTTCAACGCGGCCGTCCGTCGCGGGCAGGAAGTCAGCCAGGAGCAGATGGCCGGCCTTACCTCCGGACTCAATCTGCCGGCCGGCTTCAAGTTGCCGTTCTGATCGCCGGCAGCAAGCGGTCAGGCGGGTCAGCTTCTTCGTCGACCACCGCGCAGATTCCGTCGTGAGCCCCTCAAGTCTCGAAAGTCTCGTTGAAGCCTTGCGCTGTTTGCCGGGTGTCGGTCCGAAATCGGCGCAGCGCATGGCGTATTACCTCCTGCAGCGTGACCGCGAGGGTGCCGCTCAACTCGCTGCTTCGCTGGTCACGGCTTTGTCGGCTTTACGCCACTGTCAGCGTTGCAACACGCTCACCGAGGCGGATGTCTGCGAGCGCTGCGCGTCGCCGCGGCGCGACGCGAGCCTGCTCTGCGTCGTTGAAACGCCGGTCGACATGAACATGATGGAGCAGACGTTGGCGTATTCCGGCCTTTACTACGTACTGATGGGGCGCCTGTCGCCACTGGACGGGATCGGGCCACGTGAACTGGCGCTTGAGCGCGTCGTCGCCCGCGCCAGTGGTGGCGAGGTTCGCGAAGTAATTCTGGCGACGAATTTCACCAACGAAGGTGAAGCAACGGCCCACTATCTGAGCGAGCACCTGAGTGCCAGAGGTGTGCGCGTGACGCGTATCGCCCGCGGCGTTCCGGTGGGTGGCGAGCTTGAGTATGTCGATTCAGGAACGCTCGCGCAGGCCTTCCGCGAGCGTCGTTCTTTGGCTTGATTTGTGCTTATTGATGGCGCCGCAAGCGGCGCCAGGGTGCTGCAGCGACCGTCCTCTCTTTCAATGATCGAGATTACGGGCGTATAATCGCGGGTTTTCAATTCCTTCCATAGTCCTAGGGATCTGCGCTATGAGCAACGAAAGCAAAGTGGACGGCGGCAGGCGGCGGTTGATAGTCGCTACGGCGGCCGTCGGTGGGGTGGGAGCGGTCAGCGCACTCGTCCCTTTTCTGTCCAGTATGTTGCCGTCCGAGCGCGCCAAAGCGGCGGGCGCGCCGGTTGAGGTCGATGTCAGCAAGCTGGAGCCGGGTCAGATGATGACCGTCGAATGGCGTGGCAAGCCGGTGTGGATCATCAACCGTACCGAAGAAATGCTGCAGTCCTTGGTCAAGGCCGCCGATCTCCTGGTTGACCCCAAGTGTGAAGAGCCGCAGCAGCCGGAATACTGCAAGAACGATACGCGCTCGATCAAGCCGAACCTGATGGTCGTCGTCGGCATCTGCACCCACCTCGGCTGTTCGCCGGGGCAGAAGTTCAAGACGGGTGCCGAAGAAGGCATGCCGCCCGAGTGGCTGGGCGGCTTCCTCTGCCCCTGCCACGGCTCGACCTTCGACTTCGCCGGCCGCGTGTACAAGAACAAGCCGGCACCGATCAATCTCCCGGTGCCGCCGCACACGTATCTTTCCGATACGCGTCTCGTCATCGGCGAAGAAAAGAAGGGGGCGTAAGCGATGGCCAGCACCAACTTTGAAAAGTACAAGTCCGACGGTTCGCTGCAGGGCAATGTGCTGGAGTGGTTCGACGCGCGCTTCCCGGCAACGTCGATGTGGAAAGCACACCTGTCCGAGTATTACGCACCGAAGAACTTCAACTTCCTTTATTTCTTCGGTTCGCTGGCGATTCTGGTGCTTGTCATCCAGGTCGTCACCGGCGTCTTTCTCGTCATGCACTACAAGCCGGACGCCTCGCTCAACGCGAGCGGCATTCCGGTGGCCTTCGCCAGCGTCGAATACATCATGCGCGACGTGCCGTGGGGCTGGCTGATCCGGTACATGCACTCGACCGGTGCCTCGGCCTTCTTCATCGTCGTGTACATGCACATGTACCGTGGCCTGATCTACGGCTCGTACCGTCAGCCGCGCGAACTGATCTGGATCTTCGGCTCGCTGATCTTCCTCTGCCTGATGGCCGAAGCGTTCATGGGCTACCTGCTGCCGTGGGGACAGATGTCCTACTGGGGCGCGCAGGTCATCGTGAACCTGTTCTCGGCGATTCCGCTGGTCGGTGAGCCGCTGTCGACCTGGATTCGCGGCGACTTCGTCATCGGCGATGCGACGCTCAACCGCTTCTTCTCCTTCCACGTCATCGCCGTGCCGCTGGTGCTGATCGGCCTCGTCGCCGCGCACATCCTGGCGCTGCACGAAGTCGGGTCGAACAACCCGGATGGTGTCGAAATCAAGAAGAAGAAGGACGCCAACGGCATCCCGCTCGACGGCATTCCCTTCCACCCGTACTACACGGTGAAGGACATTGCCGGTGTGGTCGTCTTCCTGATGGTCTTCTCGGTCATCCTGTTCTTCGCTCCTGAAGGCGGCGGCTACTTCCTCGAGTACAACAACTTCTTCCCGGCCGATCCGCTGAAGACGCCGCCGCATATCGCGCCGGTGTGGTACTTCACGCCGTACTACTCGATGCTGCGCGCCATGGTCTGGCCGTTCCTCGGTCTTGACGCGAAGTTCTGGGGCGTCGTGCTGATGGGCGCCGGTGTCGTCATCATCGCCTTCCTGCCGTGGCTCGACCGGAGTCCGGTCAAGTCGATCCGCTACCGTGGCCCGATCTACAAGGGCTTCCTCGTGGCTTTCCTCGCCGCCTTCTTCATGCTCGGCTACCTCGGCACGCAACCGCCGACCCCCGTGGGTAACTTCCTCTGTCAGGTCGGCTCGCTGGTGTACTTCGCCTTCTTCCTGGCGATGCCCTGGTACACCAAGATCGACAAGTGCCAACCCGAACCGGAAAGGGTGACGTTCAAATGAAATCGCGTTCGCTGAAAAATCTGCTGCTGGCGCTCTGTTTCGCGCCCTTGGCTGCTTTCGCCAACAGCGGGATCCAACTCGACCGGGCGCCGGACGTTCAGGGCGATCAGGCAGCATTGCAGAACGGCGCCAAGCTGTTCGTGAACTACTGCCTGTCCTGCCACGGTGCCAGCTACGTTCGGTACAACCGTCTGATGGAACTTGGCCTGAGCGAAGAGCAGGTCAAGGAAAACCTGATGTTCACCGCCGACAAGGTCGGTGAGCCGATGCGCATCGCGGCGCGTCCGGAAGAGCAGAAGAAGTGGTTCGGCGCCAGCCCGCCCGACCTCTCGCTGATCGCCCGCGCGCGCGCTTCCGGCGACGGCAGTGGTGCCGACTGGCTGTACACCTATCTGCGTTCCTTCTATCGCGACGAGGATCGTCCGACCGGCTGGAACAACGTGATTTTCGCCAATGTCGGCATGCCGCACGTGTTCTATCAGTTGCAGGGTGTGCAGCATCTCAACCACGAAACGCATCAGCTGGAACTGGCCGAGCCGGGTCAGCTGTCGGCCGCCGAGTACGACAAGCAGGTCGCCGATCTGGTCGGCTTCCTGGTGTGGATGGCCGAGCCCGATGCCGGTTTCCGCAAGAAGCTCGGCGTCGGCGTTCTGCTCTTCCTCGGTGTGCTCTTTGTCGCCGCCTACGCGCTGAAGAAGGAATACTGGAAGGACGTGCACTAAGCGTTCTGCCTGCTCCGGACTTCCGGTTTGCGGCATCGTCGACAGGGGGCGTAAAGCCCCCTGTTATCACGATGCCGAATTTATTTTGAGGGATTGATCATGATGAACCTCTACTCGGGAACTACCTGCCCGTTCAGCCACCGTTGCCGCATCGTTCTCTACGAGAAGGGGATGGACTTCCAGGTGATCGACGTTGATGTCTTCAACAAGCCCGAAGACATCGCCGTCATCAACCCGCACAACCGCGTGCCGGTTCTTGTCGAGCGCGATCTGGTGCTGTACGAGCCGAATATCATCAACGAGTACATTGACGAGCGTTTTCCGCATCCGCAGCTGATGCCGGCCGATCCGATCATGCGCGCCCGCGCACGGCAGCTGCTGATCACCATGGAGCGCGAAATCTTCGCCTACATCGAGCCGCTGGAGAAGAACCAGAAAGCGGCCGCGGACAAGGCGCGCCAGCATATCCGCGATCGTCTGACCGAGATGGCGCCGGTGTTCGCCAAGCAGAAGCACATGCTCGGCGATGAGTTCTCGATGCTCGACGTGGCGATCGCGCCGCTGTTGTGGCGTCTTGATCACTACGCGATCGAACTGCCGAAGAGCGCGGCGCCGCTGATGAAGTACGCCGAGCGCATTTTCAGCCGCCAGGGCTTCATCGACGCGCTGACGCCGTCGGAAAAGGCGATGCGCAAGTAAAGAGCGACGTGCCGGTGCGCTTCTCGCCGCACCGGCAAGCCGTTTCCCGACCGTCGTTTGACCCATCTCCGCCGGGATTCAGCAGAATTCCGGCTGCTTACGCGGAGCCTCTGTGGACCTGCCGTCGACCAAGCCCTACCTGATTCGCGCCATCCATGAGTGGTGCACCGACAACGGTTTCACGCCCTATCTGGCCGTGACCGTTGACGCGCACACCGTCGTTCCGCGCGAGTACGTCCGCGACGGGCAGATCGTCCTCAATATTGCCTACGACGCGACCAATCGCCTGACGATCGGCGCTGAGTGGATCGAGTTCCAGGCGCGTTTCGGCGGCGTTGCACGTGAGTTGTCGGTACCGGTGGCGGCTGTCAGCGCCATCTACGCCCGCGAGAACGGCGCCGGCATGGCTTTCGAGCCCGAAGCTTCAACGTCGCCGGCGACAGCGGTCTTGGCGTCCGATGGCACGACTTCGCCCGATTCTCCCCCCTCCGATTCGCCTCCGCCGGCGAGTCGCCCACGCCTGCAGCGCGTCAAGTAATTCGCCCTGCGGCGGGGCGTCTTGCCCAATCTTTGCACCACGATGATGCGCCAAGGCTGGCCGGACGACTGTCCCGTCAGCCTTTTTGCTTTTCTTGCACTTGGCATGGCTGTTGCTGAGTAGTCCGCCACGGAGCAATGTGAGCGGATTGTGCCAGTGCCCGACGCGCTTGATGGTGTGTCGAAGCGCTCAGGTGTGCCGCAGCAGGAACGAAGACCTGGCCAGGCAGTGGCCAGCAAAAAGACAAGGGCCGGCGCGTATTGCTGCCGCGAGGAGAGACCATGAATTACACCAGTGCCATCCGCGAGATCGCGCGCGGCACCGAAGGCGCCCGCGACCTTACGCGCGACGAAGCCCGACAGCTGTACGCGGCGATTCTCGACGGCGGCGTTCCCGACCTGGAGCTGGGAGCGATCACCATCGCCCTGCGCATGAAGGGGGAAACCGTCGACGAAATGTCCGGTTTCCTTGCCGCTGCCGGCGAACGGGTGAACGCCTTGCGCGCGCCGTCGGGGAGCTTGCGCCCGGTGGTCATCCCCAGCTACAACGGTGCACGCAAAGGCGCCAATCTGACACCCTTGCTCGCCTTGCTGCTGCAGCGTTACGGCGTGCCGGTGCTGCTGCACGGGCTGATCGAAGGCTACGGCCGCGTTACCAGTGCGCAGATCCTGCGCGAGTTCGGCATTCTGCCCTGCACCAACCGCACCCAGGTGCAGCAGGCGATCGACGGGCGCGAACTGGTTTATGTACCCTTGTCGCTGTTGTCACCGGGGCTTGCCGATCAACTGGCGCTGCGCAGCCGGCTTGGCTTGCGCAATTGCGCGCACAGCCTAGTCAAGATGCTCGACCCGTTCAACGGCAGTGGCCTGGTTCTGGCGGCGGCGACGCATCCCGATTACCTTGACAGCATGCGCGAAATCCTGCTCGCCAACGGCGCGCACGCGCTGCTGCAGCGGGCGAGCGAGGGCGAGCCCTACGCCAACCCGCTGCGCCGGCCGCGCATCGAGCATCTGCACGAAGGCGTCGGTGAGGTACTTTTCGAGGCCGAACACGAGAGTCTGAAATCGTTGCCCAACCTGCCGGAAAACTGCGAGGCGCGCGCCACCGCCGACTGGATTCGCCGCGCGCTGGCCGGCGAACTGCCGATCCCGCAGCCGATCTGCAACCAGCTTGCCGCCTGCCTCTTTGCCAGCGGCTATGCGACCGACCTCAATCAGGCCAAGGCCATCGTCGCCGTCGATGGCGCCGGCGCGGCGCATGCCTGACTGAAACGCAGCGGGCGCAGGTTCAGCCCACATCGCTTGGCTTCCTCTCGCCGGGCGTGGGCTCCAGGATCCGGCTCGCGCGACGCGGCCGCTTGATTACGCTAGACTGCGGCGCCATGACCGCCGCTCAGACTTCCGCCGAAACGCCTGCCACACCGACGCTGATCCTGGTCGCCCATGGCGCGCGCGATCCGCTCTGGGCGGCGCCTTTGCAGCGGATCGCTGCGGCGGTGTGCGCGCAAGCCCCGCAGCAGCGGGTGCGCACGGCTTTTCTCGGCATGCTCGCGCCGTCGCTCGAAGAGTGCATTGCCGAAGCGATTGACCGCGGTGAGCAGGATTTCCTGATCGTTCCGGTATTCATCGCCGAAGGCGGCCATCTCAAGCGCGACCTCCCGGACCGACTCGTCGCCTTGCGTGCGCAGTATCCACAAGCGTGTTTTACGCAGGAGCGCGCCCTTGGCGAAGCCGAGTCGGTGGTGCAGGCGATGGCGGCGCATGCCCTGGCGCAGGTGCAGCGCGCTGATTGAGTCAGCCCGCTGACTCCCGCCGAGCAGCCGCATGATCGGGTCGTTGGGCAGGAACCTGCCGCTTTCAGGGCGCCGCCAGATGCCTCAGAAGCAGAGTCTGCCGCCGCTGAAGGCGCCGGCTGCGGCGAGCCGTGCCACCGTCGGCAGCAGGTTCAACCCGCTTTCCAGACGCAGCGCCTCGGCGCGTGCTTTCAGCGTGTCGGGATCGACGTCGACCTTTTCGCCGACGGCGGCAAAGGCGATGACGTTGCCGCTGTCGCATGAGGGAAAGACACAGCAACGATCGTCGAAAGCCGCCGCAATGCGTGCCGCGCTCGCCTGAAAACCGCGGTTGCGGCCGAGCAGATTGACCGAGAGCAGTCCAGTGTCGGTGAGATGCGCGCGACAGGCGGTGTAGAAAGCGGCGGTATCGAGCGCGCCGGCGCGGCCACTGCTGTCGAAACCGTCGAGCAGGATCAGGTCGAAGCTTCGCTCCTCGCGCAGCAGGTAATCGACGGCGTCGGCGATGACGACATTGAGGCGCAGCGGATCGTCGGGCAGGCGGAAATGCAGGCGCGCCGCCAGTTCGACGCGCTCGTCGATTTCAACGACCGTGCTGCGCGTCTGCGGCAGGTTGCGATGGATGAACTTCGCCAGCGAGCCGGCGCCGAGGCCGACCAGCAAGGCGTTCTTCGGCCATGGCGCGTCGCGCAGCAGCAGGCCGGCCATCATCTCGCGCGTATAGGCGAGTTCGAGATCAAAGGGCCGACGCACGCGCATCGCGCCCTGCACCCAGTCGGAGCCGAAGTGCAGCGAGCGGATGCCGGCTTCTTCGCTGATGTCGATGCTGTAGCGTGCCATGCGGATGGGCTTCCGGTCGCCGAGGGAGCTGCGAGAGTGGCGCGGCCGCTCAGGCCGCCGGGGAGGTGGCAGTGTCGCTGGCGCCCGTGTCGGCGGCGCGCGCGGCAACCTCGCCGACCAGCAGCAGTGCCGGCGCCTTGATTGCACGTTCGGCGATGCGTGCGGTCAGCGTCGCCAGTGTCGCCGCGTGGATGCGCTGTGCCGGCGTCGCGCCGCGCTCAATGATCGCCACCGGCATGCTGCCGGCCATGCCGTGCGCCAGCAGCTCGCGCGCAATCTCGCCGGCGTTGGCCACCCCCATGTAGAAGGCGATGGTCTGTCCGGGACGGGCCAGCGCTGCCCAGTCGGGCTCCTGCGCGCCGGGCTTGCCGTGGCCGGTGGTCAGCACCAGCGAGCGCGCTTCGTCGCGATGCGTCAGCGGAATGCCGGCGGCCGCCGCGCAGGCCGCGGCTGCGGTCACGCCGGGGATGATGTCGACGGCAATGCCGGCGGCGCGCAGCGCGTCCATTTCCTCGCCGCCGCGACCGAAGATGAACGGATCGCCACCTTTCAGCCGTGCCGTGCGCTTGCCTTCGCGTGCCAGGCGCACCAGCAGCGCATTGATTTCTTCCTGCGGCAGCGTGTGCCGCGAGGCGCGCTTGCCGACGTAGATGCGCTCGGCGTCGGCGCGCGCAAAGTGCAGGACGTCGTCGCCGATCAGGTTGTCGTACACCAGCGCGTCGGCGGCTTCGATCGCGCGCAACGCGCGCAGCGTCAGCAGGTCAGCGGCACCAGGGCCGCAGCCGACGAGGGTGACGGGCGCCGGCGTGGCAGCGCCACTGGGCGGGCAATTCATCGTGACTTCTCCAGACTGCATCAGACGGCGCCGGATGTTGAGCTCGGCGCGGTGGTGAGATCGGTGGTGCTCAGCCGGGCAATGGCGACGGTGACATGCTTGCCGTCGGCGCCACGGAACTTCTGCTTGCCGACGAGCAGATCGCCGCCGGCCGCAGCCAGCCGTGCTGCCGCTTCGGCGACCGAGGCGCTGCCGGCATGCTGCAGCGCCTGCGGCGAAGGATTGGGGACGGTAACGCCGTCGAGTTCGCTTGCCGCAAAGAAGTGCAGCGGCCAGCCCTGACCAGCGGCGAATTCGCGCAGGCCGGCTTCGTCGGCCTTGTGCTCGCTGCTGGCGATGACACTGACCGCGTCGGCACCGATGCCGCCAACAGTCAACGCAGTTTCGACGGCCAGCGCAATGCTCGCCGCGCTGCTGCCGCGGTCGCAGCCGACGCCGACGCCGACGGCAAAGCGTGCGGCTTCGTTCGCAGCCGCCGTCGCGCATTTCGTCGCAGTGAGTATCCACACCGGGTTCTCGGCCGCCAGCCGCAGCGTCTTCAGGATCGGGCGGCTGCGTGCGGCCTGCAGTTGCACCATTTCCCAGGAGGCGACGCCAGCGTCGGCGGCCGCGTCGAGCGCGCTTGTTGCGCGCGTCAGATTGTCGAGGGTGACCAGGTTGATGACCAGTCGACCGCCCGGACGCAGACGCGTCAGCGCCAGTTCGATCAGCATCGCCAGTTCGCCGCCCGATCCGCCGATGAAAACTGCGTCCGGCGTCGGCCAGTCGCCGAGGCCGGCAGGTGCCTTGCCGACGCAGAGCGCATAGTTGCGCACTCCCAGCCGGGTGGCGTTGTCGGCGGCGATGGCGGCGTCGGCAGGGTTCTTCTCGATGGCGTAGACAAAGCCGTCAGCGGCGATCCGCGCGGCTTCGATCCCAACCGAGCCGGAGCCGGCACCGATGTCCCAGACGACGCTGCGCCGGCCGAGCGCGAGCTTGGCCAGCGACACCGCGCGCGCTTCGAACTTGGTGATCAGTCCGCCGCGTGGCTGGCTTGCGTCCGTTGCGCCATTGGTACCGGCATCGTCACGCGGATGGCGGCAGAGAAAGGCGTCGTCGGCCAGTCCGAAAACGACAGCGTCTGTTTCTTGCGGCGGCAGCTTGCCGCCATCCGGCGCGCGCGACATCTTCAGCCGGCCGTCGACGTCGGGCGCCGGGCGGTGCGAAGGAAACGGCAAGGGCGGCGACGGATCATCGACGGGCAAGGGAGGCTGCTCATGGCGGGAGCGGCTGCGGCGGAACCGCCGGGCCGGGCGAACAACGCGCGTAAGCGCTTGATCGAGGGGCGCATCTTACCCGCACGAGGCCTTGCCGGGCAAGCTGAGCCGGGCGCTTCCCGGCCATACTGCCCGTATCTTTTCGCCGCTGCCGGCGCGCGTCCCGGTTCGCCTGCCGCAGACGCCGGGTGTATGCTGGCGCGCCACGGCGCAAGAGCGCAGGAGATGAGCAATGAAGGAGCAACTGGCGACGCGACGCACCCTGCGCAGGAATCGGGGCAGGGCATGAGCGATAACCCACCAGCCACGCCTGCCGCGTCCGACACGCCGTTCTCGACGCTGACGCCCGACGCGCTGCTTGACGCACTGGTTGCCGTCGGCCTCGAACCGGACGGCCGCCTGCTCGGACTCAACAGCTTCGAGAACCGCGTCTATCTGGTCTGGCTCGACGATGGTTCGTCGCGAGTGGTCAAGTTCTACCGTTCCGGGCGCTGGAGCGATGCGGCGATCCTCGAAGAGCACGCGTTCGTGCAGGAACTCGTCGCGCATGAAATCCCGGCGGTGGCGCCGCTGTGTATCGATGGCCGTACGCTGCACCGCTTTGGCGACCTGCGTTTTGCCGTCTTCCCCCGCCAGGGCGGCCGCGGCCCCGAATTCGAACAGCCGGAAACACTGCTCCGTATGGGGCGCGTGCTCGGCCGTCTGCACGCGGTCGGTGCGCTGCGTCCGTTCCAGGAGCGGCGCACGCTCGACGTGCACAGCTTCGGCGAAGCGCCGAGCGATTACCTCTACGAGGAGCGCTTCCTGCCGGATGAGCTGGAAGACGTCTACTTCGGTGTCGTCGAGCAGGTGCTCGAGGGCGTCCGCTACGCCTTCGACCGCGCCGGTGGCGTTGCGCAGCTGCGTCTGCACGGCGATTGTCATGCCGGCAATGTTCTATGGACTCCGCAGGGGCCGCACTTCGTCGATTTTGACGATGCCTGCACGGGACCGGCGGTGCAGGACCTGTGGATGCTGCTCTCGGGCGACCGCGCCGAACAGCAGCGGCAGCTTGGCGAAGTCCTTTCCGGCTACGAGGATTTCCGCGAATTCGACCGGCGCGAACTGCATCTGATCGAAGCACTGCGCAGCCTGCGCCTGATCCACTACGCCGGCTGGCTGGCGCGTCGCTACGACGACCCTGCCTTCGTGCAGGCTTTCCCGTGGTTCAACACGGTGCGCTACTGGCAGGAACGCATTCTCGAGCTGCGCGAACAGATCCCGCTGATGGAAGAAGCGCCGCTCGTCGTTTGAGCACCTGTCCGAGCGACTAGGGCGCCAAACTCAGCAGATTCCTGGAAAGATGTTTTTGGCAGGTCACAATGAATGGCTTCACCCCGGTTGTCGATCCCGGGAGGAAAAAACTTTGCGCGATTCTTCGCTGAATGTTCATCAGGATAGCCATTTGATTGGGCGCCGCACGCATCGCTGCATGCGGCGCCTGTTGACCCGCAGGCGTGCGGGGTTACTTCGTTATCAAACTAGATGCTGCTAATGTCCTGCGGCTTCGAATCGGCGGTGACCTTCGGCAGCTCGATCTTGGCGCCGCGGAGAACGTTGACGAACTTCGGCAGAACCTTGCCCGCGTTGCTCGCGGCATCGCCGAGCAGCGGCAGTGCGTCCTTCACCGACGCCAGCTTCGGCAATGCCATCGGATTGCCGCTGGCGCCCTGCAATAGCGCCTGTCCCGACTTGGAAAGGTCAACCGCACGCGCGCCGGCAATCAGGTAGTTGGTGACGGCAGCACCGACCTGCTTCTGCTTTTCCTTGTCGAGGCTCTTCGTTTTGTCTCCGAGATCCTTCGATTCGGCGAGTTGTGCGACCTTGGCGCCTTCCGACTTGTTGATTTCGGTGACGATTGCGTTCTGCTCCTTCGGGTCGGTCGTAGCATTCAGCTTTTCCAGCTTGGCTACCGCGTTAGCGCGTTCTTCATCGCTCGCATAGGCGGCGGTGATCGCCAGCAGTGCCTGAGCCGCGTACTTATTGACCTGCGAACTCTTCTCGGTGAAGTTTTTGATGTCGTTGTCCAGTGTGCCGGAATCGGCGCTCCCAGCCTTGGCACCACCACCGAAGCCGCCAAGGCCGCCAAACTGTGCCATTGCTGGCGTTGCGGCGGTGATGGAAACGATTGCGGCGACGACCAGTGCGTTGAACTTGTTCATGCATTGCTCCTTACTTTGGGTTGAACTTCCGGGATAAATCTTCGAGCGTGCGCAGGCTTTCCTCCATCGATTTCAGTCCGATGAAGTTGTTGCGTTCGGCTTCGGCGAATCCTTCGATCGTTACCTCTTGCGCCACGACTGCTTGCTGTGTTCGCGCACCGCCCTTTTCGACGATGACCGAGCCAGCGCTGAGGAAGGTCGAGGTGCACGACTCCTTGCACTCACCGCTTTTCTGGACCAGCTTGTAGCCAGGTTTGAAACAGAACTCGGTCGGCGTGAAATGTGGCAGGCGGAACCGGTAAAAGCCCGAGGCGAGCAGACGGTTGGCGTCGCTGTAGAAATCGGCGTCGGAAATGCTCACCAGATAGCGCGGGCTGCGATAGGCGACATGGTTGAACAGCGGCGCCAAGTAGTCGGCTTTCAATGAGCCTTCGGCGCGATAGATGTCTCCACAAGCCGACATTTCCGGCAAGTGGCCGCGCAATGGTGTGAGGACGCGAACGATGTCCCCCTTTTCCGGCTTCGGCACATCGGGCGATGAGATCGAATAGGCGAAGCGCGCCTGTCCGCCATCCTGCTCTGGTGGCTGCGTCGTTCCGTCGAGAGCCTGCTTCATCAACGCAGGCTTGCCGTTGATGCTGACCGAGAGCGGGCGCAGCACTTCGTAGACGATGTTCTGTCCCGTTGCCGGCAGGCCATCGACCCAGAAATTTCCGTCGCTGACGCGCGCGATACGGAAATCGGTCGGCGTCAGCTTGATGGATTTCCTGAAGTTCTCAGCCAGACGCGAAGTTGCGTTCTTGAGCGCGACTTCCTGCGCGTTGGCTAGGCTCAGGCCGCGGTTGTCGACCTTGTCGAGTTCATAGCGGTCGCTGCCGAGCTCGGCAAAGACAACGTTGCCGTCGTTGTCGACAACCTGCGCGCTCACCGCGCTGATGAAGGTTTCCGACGTCTTGACGCTGTTCGCTGCCTTGTTCAGCGCTACCGGTGACAGCGAGTGCTCGAAACGCAGGAAGAACTGCGGCGCGTCACTGCGGCTGTCGGAGACCGTCCGCGCGGCCGGATACTTGTCCCAGGGGACGCAGTTTGCCAGCGCACGCACCGAATCCATCGTGTCGCTGAAGTTGACGTCGACCGGCGCCAGCTGGAACGGCGCGTTGAAGCCGATGTCCTTGGCAAACAATTCTGCGACGCGATTCGACCAGAGCTTTTCCGGCTTGTTGCTCGTCACCGGCATAAGTTTCGGCTTGCGCGCGTCGTCGACGCCGGTCTCGAAGGTGAACAGGTAGTCTTCGCCTTCGCTGACCGAGCCGGCAATCGGCAGCAGAACGGTGTAGCCGCTGTCGACGCTGATCACGCGGAACAGCGCCTGCTTGCCCGCCGCAGTGACCGCCTCGAGTTCGAGCCCGGGCTGGAAACCGATCTCGAAGCCCTTGTTGGCGACTAGGAACTTGCCGTCGCGACCGATGATCCTGACCGGCGTCTCGTTCGGATTGAAGTTCCGGCGCGCAGTTTCGAGCAGCGAACTGATCAGCTTCCTGCTGTTGTCTGCCAGTGCGTTGCTGATCGATGCCGCGGTTTTCGGCAAGCCCATTTCCTGTTTGGTGAACAGGAACGGCGTGTAGATCGTTTCACTGATCGTATACGCAATCTTGCCCCGCTCCGGCTTGATCAACTGCAGGTTGATCGTCAGCGGGATTAGTAGTTCGACGTTTGCGCCGCGATCAACCTCGAAGTAGGAGGCCCGCGTGACGCCGATCGCGATCGCGTAAGCCGAGCCGACCGGTGCCACAAATCCTTCGCCACATGCCTGATTGTCGTTGTTGACGAACTTGTAGCTGCCCTTGACCGTATCGCGCACCTGTCTTGCATGGACGGTCGATTGCGGATAGATGCTGGCGACGCCGGCAACGAAGTAGCCGAGCAGATCGCGCTGCATCTCCGGCGTGAAGTACTTGACTACGCGACGGTCGACCAGCGGGCGCACTGTTTCCGTGGCTCGCTCGCTCAGCCCCTCGATTTCCTTGACCGGGAAAATGTAGAACTGCGACGCGCCGACGTTCGTCGCTGCGATCGCCGCGGCAAACGCTATCGACAGATGGCTTCGGCGCAGCATCTCAGAAGTCCTTCGGGCAGCTGCCTTCAACGCAGATCACCATCCGGTTGCCATTGGCCTTGGTCGATGCCAGCTTCATTTCACCCATCGAGTCGGCCATGTCCTCGACCAGATCTTGCACCTTGCTGCGGAAGTTGCCCTTCGCCTGCATCACGTAGGTACGTGCGTTGTCGGTCACGTTGTCCTCGGCGAACTGCTCGGCCATTCCCTGCAATTTGTCGGTGATCTCGCGGCGGACTCGCGGCGGGATGCGCGTCTTGCTGTAGATCGTCACGTAGAAGCTCTGCCCCTGCGTCGCCGCGATCTGCAGTTCGCGCGTCGCCGTGTTGCCGACGACCTCGGCGAGCTCGGTTGCCATTGCGGTCGCCAGGTTGGCGCGGCAATCCTGGTCCGAAGAGCCCTGAGCGCGCTTGTTAATTGTCCCGGAAACGAGACCGTCACCGCTGTCAACGTTGAATGACTGAAGCTTCAGCGAGCCACTGCACACCGATCCGCCGCTCGGCGAACTTCCCTCAGAACTCATCACCGATTCACCGTACACGACGTATTTCGCCTTGAACGCGCCGCTGCCGGCCTTGACTGTGTATTCGGCAAACTTTCCCTGCCGTTCGATTTCCGAGATGCGTGTCTTGCCGCTGCCCGGTTTGACACGCAGGTCGCGCTCCGGCGTATAAACGATTCCGAACTGCTTGACGACCTGCTCAAGGCGCGCAGAGATCAGTGCAGCTGCCCCGTCGGCCGGTTTGGCATTGTTGGTGTCGGGAAAGGTCTGCTTCATCCTGAACGAGACCTTGTCGTTCTGCTGGTTGACGTTCTTCACGTCAGAGCCATATGAGGCTTGGCGCGACGAAGACGCCGAGTTGGCGCTCGCCGAACTGGCGCTGCCGGCGAAACTCGATTGCGACGAACCGGCATAGCTGCTTTGCTGAGCGCCCGCGACCCGCGTGTCGCGGGCCGCAGCGGCAGAGCCGCCGTAGCCGTCAGAGATCGCCGCTGCGCGCTGGTCGCGGGCTGCATACGCGCTCGACTGGTTGCCGGCAACTGAGGTTCTGTCACTGGCGGCCACGGCCACCGACGAGCGCGACGCCGATGACGCCGATGACGCGGCGCTCGACGCTGACGCTACTTTGGCGCTCTTGTCCGAAAAGCTGCTCTTGTCGTGGGCGTATTCGACCTCGGTCGTCAGCGGCTGTCCCGGCTGCAGGTTGGTGGCAATGCCGTAGTACTCGTCGATCAGGAATACGACCTTGGCTTGCGCCATCGACGTATTGGACATCAGGCCAAGGCTACGTGCCAGATCGAAAACCTGTGCACTGTCGGCTTCGAGGTTAGTCCTCGCGGTGAGAAAGTCGCCCTCGGTAACGAAGCTGGTTTTCAGATTGGGCGACAGTTGCGTGGCGAGATCGCTGATCGCTCCGGCGGTTCTGCCGTCGGCTGCGCTGAGATTCATGCGTAGGCGTAGCAACGCGGCGACAGCGTCACGTTCAGCTGCTTCACGGGCGACGCGGCGCGCGTTGATCAGATCGCCATTGCCGGAAACGCTCACCTGCGCCTGACCATTGGCGGAAAGGGTTTCGGCGACGCTCGTTGCAGAAACGCTGCCCAGGGCACAGGCGGCCAGGGCGAGCACGATTTTTTTCAGTTGCATGGGGAAACTCCCTGCGAGGAATGAAGGGACTGACTGCGGATCAGTTCGTGATGCTGGCGCGCGCGCCTCCGGCACGAACTTCGATGCCATTCGGCCCGATGCTGGCCGCGGCGCCGCCATTGCTTGGGTCGAGAGCAGAGGGGCTTGGCGGCAGGGCGAGTTGCGCCGGGGGAGCGGGGTTTTCCTTTGTCACGATCACGGTCGTGCTGACGCTCGATCCCTTGTTCATCATCTGCATGTGGCGAACTGCGCTCTCAGTGTCGCCCGTCGCCATGTACAGTTTCGCGAGCGTCGCGTGCAAACTTCCCTCGGTATCGGCAGTGGATTTCAGAAAATCCTCTCCGAGCCGCACGGCGTCGGCAGGCTTGCCCTCCTCGGCCAGTTTCAGCACACGCAGATTGATTTCGACGCTCGTCGGTGGCCGCAAGAGGTCGGCGGTTTTTTGCTGCGCCTGCTCGCATGCAGCCAAAGTCAGCGCAGAAATACAGAGAAACAGAAATGTAGATATTTTCATTGCTGACTCATTGGTCTTTTTAAAAAAATACCATGGCCAATACAAGTTATGCAATATGACTTACGCCATAGAATATGCAGCGTTTCGGTAGCCATGAGTGGGATGGCCCTCTGTAGGCTGCAGCCGGTTTCGCTGACACCTCGTTAAGCTGGAAGATGAGACAGGAGGTGGCAGAGTAAGGACTGAGTGCGACAGGGGATGTCGTTTCGCTATGCGAAGCACTTGATGCGGTTGATCACACTGGGACGTGTGCCACCGTGTAGGCCGGGAGTATTTCGACACCCCCGACCGCCTCGGATTTGGCGAGAACTGATTGGGCTGGTAAAGGATGTCGTGGGCGTGAAAAAGGCCGAAACCCCTTGCTGATTCAGGGGGGTTCGGCCTTCTTTGGTCTTCGCTGGATCGCTGATTGGTCCCCCCGACAGGAATCGAACCTGTATTTGTCGCTTAGGAGGCGACTGTTCTATCCATTGAACTACGGAGAGAGGGCGCACATTGTAGCCGGAGCGGCGGCTTCGGCCAAATCGGCCCGCAGGCCGGGAGTTCGGCGGATTTTCCGCGTCGTCGGTGATTGCTCTGCGTGAAATTCGTGCCTGACGATTTTGCAAATTTTGGTGCAAATGGCTAAAATATTGGCATATTCGTCCTTGTTCGTCGGCTTGCATTCCCGGCGAGTGGGAGTTTTGCGCAGGATGTCAAACGAATGCCCGGCTTTCGCAGGGCGTTTACTGGCTGACAGGAGTCGCTGAATTGAACCTCTACCGCCGTTTGCCCGTTGCCCAGCAGCTCATTTTTGCGACTGTTGCCCTTTTGCTGCTCGTATTTACGGCGCTGACCTTCATCGGTCAGTGGATGGCCGGACGCGCTGCGTTGCGTGCGGCGAGCGAGTCGCTTGATCAGCAGACGCACATCATGCTCGGTACGCTCGATAGCTATTTCGACAGCGTGCAGGCGCGGGGCGAACGGCAGTCACGGTTTTTCCTGAAATCTCTCGGTGGCGAAATCACCCTCGGCGAGGGCTCGGTGCGTACCGGCGACGTCGAGACGCCGGTGATTCTCGTCGGTGGGCAGGTCATCAACGGCACGAATCGCCAGCTGGTCGAGTTCAAGACGCTGACCGGCGACGAGGCAGGCATTCTGGTTGTCCATCAGGGCAAGGTCCTGCGTGCGTCGACCCTGTTCAAGAAGGACGACAAGGTGATGTACGGCAGTGAGGTCCCGGCCAGCGATCCGATGGCGGCGGCGCTGCTCAAGGGCGAGGAGTATCGCGGACTGACCGTGCGCAACGGCGTCAATTACTTCAGCGTCGTCTATCCGCTCAAGGATGCGCAGGGCAAGGTCTACGGCGGCGTTTCGATGCGCATCAACCTCGAAACCGAAATGAAGCAGATCCGTGATCTGTTCGGCAAGATTGTCGTCGGTCGCACCGGCTACGTCTTCATCATGCGGCCTTTGCCCGATGAAAAGGCGGTCGCCGAACTCGTGCTGCACCCGACGGCACAGGGCAAGACGCTTGCCGAAGCGGCCTCCGATCCCGGCGCGCTGGCCGCCTTGCGCGACATGCTCGCGCGCAAGAATGGCGAGGCCCGCTATTTCATGCCCGATGGCGACGGCCAGATACGCGAAAAGCTGACGGTGTCGGCAACGTCCGACAAGTGGAACTGGACGCTGGTCACCAGCGGCTGGCTCGACGAGTTCCTTGAGGAAAGTGTCCAGCTGCGCAATACCCTGATCATCGTTTCGCTCGTTTCGGCGGCGATACTCTGCCTGGCGATCTTCTTCCTGGTGCGGCAGCGTCTGGCGGCGCTTGGCGCGCTGTCCGGCGAGGTGGCCAAACTGGGCGAGGGCGATCTGCGCGTCAACATCCCGGCGGCGGCGGCCGACAGTCGCAACGAGGTGGACGTTCTGGCACGGGCCATCAACCTGATGGTCGAGCGCTTGCGCGCCCTGCTCGGCGAGATTACCGGTGCCGCCGGTCGGCTTGGTGGCGCTGCCAGCCAGTTGCAGTCGGCGGCCCAGGAAACCACGGAAAGTGCCGAGCTGCAGTCGCAGTCGGCGTCGGGGATTGCCGCGTCGGTCGAGCAATTGTCGGTGAGCATCAGCCACGTCGCCGACAGCGCGCGCGACGCCAGCGAATACTCGAGCGAAGCCAAGGGCTCGGCGGCGAAGGGGCGCGAGGTCGTGGCGCGGACGATGGGCGAGCTGGAGAACATCGCCACGGCAATCCATGCCTCGGCACAGCAGATCGAGTCGCTCGGCGAACGTTCGCAACAGATTTCCGGCGTCGTCGGCGTCATCCGCGAAATCGCCGAACAGACCAACCTGCTGGCGCTCAACGCGGCGATCGAGGCAGCACGTGCCGGCGAGCAGGGGCGCGGTTTCGCCGTCGTCGCCGACGAGGTGCGCAAGCTGGCTGAGCGGACGGCGCTGTCGACCGCCGAGATCGAAACGACGATCACGGCGATCATCGGTGACACCGGGACTGCCGTCGAACGCATGCAGGCGGTCAGTCGCGAGATGGGTAGCGGCGTCGATCTGGCGCGCGCCACCGGCGATTCGCTGTCGCAGATCGACGCGCAGGCAGAACGAGCGCTGGTCACGGTGCGCAGCATCGCCGAGGGAACGCGCGAACAGAGCGCCGCCAGCCAGGAAATTGCGCGGCTGATCGAACGCATCGCGCAGATGGCGGAGGAAAATACCGCGACTGCCGCCAACAACGCCAGTCAGGCAGAGAGTCTGCAGCGCCTGGCCGACGAATTGCAGGGTATGCTTGCGCGCTTCCGCCTGTAAGTCTTACCCGTATCCGTGATCTGCGGGGCGCCGGCGGCGCCCCTTTTTTATGGAGAAGCTTCATGTTCAAGAACTGGCTGATCGCCGCACTGTTGTGTTTTACCGGAGCGGCTACGGCCGCTGACGTTCCCGCCGTCGGCACGCCGGCGCCGGGCTTTGCGCTGCCCGATCAGGACGGGCGCGAGTTCCGTCTCGATGCGCAACTCGGCAAGTGGGTCGTCCTCTATTTCTATCCCAAGGACGACACCCCCGCCTGTACCAAGGAAGCCTGCAGCTTCCGCGATGACCACAGCAAACTGACGGCGCTGGGCGCACAGATCGTCGGCGTCAGCGTCGACGACACGGCCTCGCACGCGGCTTTCGCGCGCAAGCACCGCCTGCCTTTCCCGCTGCTCGCCGACCGTGGCGGCGCCGTCGCCAAGCGTTACGGCGCGTTTTCGGACTGGCTGGTGGTCAGCTACGCGCGCCGCTACACCTTCATCATCGATCCGCAGGGCAAGGTCGCCAAGGTCTACATCAATGTCGACGCCGAGCACCATGCCGCAGAAGTGATCGCTGACTTGAAACGTCTGTCGGGAAAGAACTGAGTCAATGCCGCAACTGATCCTCACCGCCGCCGGGCTGGCTTTCGGCTCGGCAGCACTGCTCGACAACGCCGAACTGCAGCTTGATCCGGGCGAACGCGTCGCGCTGATCGGCCGCAACGGCTGCGGCAAGTCGTCGCTGCTGCGCGTTCTCGCCGGCTTGGGCGCGCTCGATGACGGCGAGGTCTGGCGCGCGCCCGGTCTGTCGGTCGCTTATGTCGCGCAGGAACCGCCGTTCGACCCCGATGCTTCGGTGTTCGAAGCGGTCGTCGCCGGCATGGGCGATATTTCCGCGCTGCTCGCCGAATACCACGCCGTGTCGCACGCCCTGGGCGATGCCGGCGGCAGCGATGCGTCGGCCGCAGCGCAGCACGAAGCGCTGCTTGTCCGCCTGCATGAACTGCAGCAGGCGCTGGAAGCGCGCGACGCCTGGGCGTTTGAGGCGCAGGCCGAACGCGTCATCCAGCGCTTCTCGCTCAATCCCGAAGCGCGCGTCGGCAGCCTTTCCGGCGGGCAGAAAAAGCGCCTGGCACTGGCGCAGGCACTGGCCATCTCTCCCGAGGTGCTGCTGCTCGACGAGCCTACCAACCACCTCGACATCGCCGCCATCGAATGGCTCGAAGAACTGCTGATCGGTTCAAGCGCGTCGCTGCTGTTCATCACCCACGACCGGCGCTTTCTCGACCGCGTGGCGACGCGCATCGTCGAACTCGATCGCGGCCGGCTGGCGTCCTTCCCCGGCAGCTTCACCGAGTACCAGCAACGCAAGGAGCGCATGCTCGCCGACGAAGCGGTGCATAGCGCCAAGTTCGACAAGTTCCTGGCGCAGGAAGAGGTGTGGATCCGCAAGGGCGTCGAGGCACGGCGGACGCGCAACGAAGGCCGTGTGCTGCGCCTCGAACACCTGCGCCGCGAGCGCGCCGCGCGCCGCGAACGCGTCGGCCGCGTCAGCATGGCACTCGATTCCGGCGAGCAGAGCGGCAAGCTCGTTGCCGAGCTTGAAGGTGTCAGCAAGCGCTTCGGCGAGGGCGAAAAGGCGCTGACTGTCGTCCGCAACTTCTCCTGTCGTATCCAGCGCGGCGACAAGATCGGCTTGATCGGTCCCAATGGTGCCGGCAAGACAACACTGCTGCGCCTGATCCTCGGTGAACTGGCGCCGGACGGCGGCAGCGTTCGCCTCGGCAGCAAGCTGCAGGTCGCCTACTTCGACCAGTTCCGCACGCAGCTCGACGAAGACGCGACGCTCGCCGACGTGATCTCGCCGGGTTCCGACTACGTCGATCTCGGCGGCGAGAAGAAGCACGTCATCAGCTACCTCGGCGACTTTCTCTTTCCGGCGCAGCGTGCGCGCTCACCGGTGCGTTCCCTCTCGGGCGGCGAGCGTAACCGCCTGCTGCTGGCGCGCCTGTTCGCCCGGCCGGCGAACGTGCTGGTGCTCGACGAGCCGACCAACGACCTCGATATCGAGACGCTCGAACTGCTCGAGCAGCGCCTGCAGGATTACGCCGGAACGCTGTTCCTCGTCAGCCACGACCGGACCTTCCTCGACAATGTGGTGACACAGACCATCGCTGCCGAAGGCGACGGCGTCTGGCGCGAGTACGTCGGCGGCTATCAGGATTGGGCCGACTGGCAGGCGCAGCAGCGGGTGGAGCAGGAAGCACAGCGCCGCGCCGACGCTGCGGCGAACAGTGCGGCAGCACGCCAGACGCCGGCAGCGGGCAAGACGACGGCTGCCGCACCGGCGACGCCGCGCAGCAAGCTCAGCTACAAGGAAGCGCGCGAGCTCGAAGCACTGCCGGCGCGAATTGCCGAACTCGAGGCGGAGCAGAAAGCAATCGCCGCCCGCCTGGAAGATCCGTCGCTCTACGCCGGCTCGGCGCAGGACGCGCAACAGGCGCAGACGATGTCGTCGCGGCTGGCCGAGATCGACGACGAACTGCTCGAACTGCTCGAGCGCTGGGAGACGCTGGAAGCGCGCGCCTGAGGCGGCGGTTCCGGAAAAAGGCGGCGGTGGGGCGCGGCGGCCGGGGTGGGGCAGGCAGTCGGGTATCGGTAGTCAGCGCACGGTAGTCAGGGCTCGGTAGTCAGCGCGGCGCGCACGCCGGACCGGGCGCCGGGTACTCCTCATGGCTGCACAAATCGTCGCACCCGGCGCCCGGCCCGGCGTGTGGTACAGCTGTGGCCCAGCTTTTGGCGGAGCTTGTGACCACTCCGCGATTTATCTCCGGCCAGCGAGCGCCGCGCAGCTTCGGAAAGAATCGGCGCTCCCGCTATGCGGCGAACTGCAGGCGCGCCAGATGCGCGTAGAGGCCGTCCTGCGCGAGCAGTTCGGCGTGCGTGCCGCTCTCCACGATGTGGCCGTGGTCGAGAACGACGATGCGATCGGCGCGCTGCACCGTCGCCAGCCGGTGCGCGATCACCAGCGTCGTGCGGTTTTCCATCAGCCGGTCGAGCGCCGCCTGCACCAGACGTTCGCTTTCGGCGTCGAGCGATGAGGTGGCCTCGTCGAGCAGCAGGATCGGCCTGTCGGCGAGCAGCGCACGGGCGATGGCGATGCGCTGGCGCTGACCGCCGGAGAGCTTGACGCCGCGTTCGCCCAGATCGGTGGCGTAGCCCTCGGGCAGTTCGCCGACGAACTCGTCGGCGTGCGCGGCGATGCAGGCGGCGCGCACTTCGTCGAGGCTGGCGTCGGGGCGGGCGTAGCGCACGTTTTCGAGCACGCTGGTGGCGAAGATCACCGGTTCCTGCGGTGCCAGCGCAATGTGCCGGCGGATGGCGCGCGGGTCGGCGGCGGCGAGATCGACGCCGTCGATGCGAATGGCGCCGCTGTGCGGGTCGTAGAAGCGCAGCAGTAGCTGGAAGACCGTGCTCTTGCCGGCGCCCGAGGGGCCGACCAGCGCCACCGTTTCGCCGGCCGCCACCGTCAGGCTGAAGTCGGCGAGCGCCGCCGCGTCGGGGCGCGATGGGTAACGGAAGCCGACCGCGTCGAAGACGATTTCGCCACGGGTTCTTTCCGGCAAGGGCTGCGGCACTGCCGGCACGGCGATTTCCGGGTGCACTGCGAGCAATTCGAGCAGGCGCTCGCTGGCGCCGGCGGCGCGCTGCAGATCGCCCCACGACTCCGACAAGGCGCCGACCGAGCCGGCAACAAGTGCCGCGTAGAAGACGAAGGCCGACAGCTGGCCGGGGCTGATCTCGCCGGCGAGCACGTCGTGTCCGCCGACCCACAGGATCAGCGCGATCGCGCCGAAGACGAGGACGATCACCGCCGCAACCAGCCCGGCGCGGCTGCGGATGCGCTGGCGCGCGGTCTCGAAGCCGGCTTCGACGCGCGTGGCGAAGTCGCCGCGGTCGGCGTCTTCGTGGCCGTAGGCCTGCACGACGCGGATTTCATGAATGGTTTCGTCAATGCGGTTGCCGAGGTCGGCGACGCGGTCCTGGCTTTGCCTTGCCAGCACGCGCACGCGCCGGCCGAAGAGGACGATCGGCGCGACCACCAGCGGCACGCCGCCGAGAACCATCAGACTGAGCTTGACGCTGGTGGTGAGCAGCATGACCAGCCCACCGGCGAGCAGCAGGCTGTTGCGCACGGCGATCGACAGGCTCGAACCGACGGCATTCTCGATCTGCGCCGTGTCGGCGGTCAGGCGCGCGATGACGTCGCCGGTGCGGCCGGCTTCGAAGAACGAGGGCGGCAGCGTCAGCAGGTGGTCAAAGACGCGCCGGCGCAGGTCGGCGGCGACGCGCTCGCCAAGCCAGGAGACGGTGTAGAAGCGCATGTAAGTTGCCGCCGCGAGCAGGGCGATGACGCCGAACATGATGAACAGCGCGCGATCGAGCCAGGCCGGGTCGCCGGCGGCAAAGCCGCGGTCGATCACCGCGCGCAAGCCTTGGCCAACGCCGAGCAAGGCCAGCGCGGCGACGATCAGGGCGATGGCGGCGATGAGGACGCGGCCGCGGTAGGGGCGCAGCAGGCTGAAGAGCGCGACGGCGGGGCGGGTGGGGGGCGGCTGACTGGTGGCGGAACTGCGGGTACTGACAGGCATTCATCGTCCTTGGCTGATGTGATGCGGGGCCGGCTGGCCTTCTTCCATTGACTGTGAGGCAGCGGCTTACGTTCGCGTCCCGGCAGTTAAACGACAACTTTCGCCGGCTGCAAGCAACCGTGGACGAAGGCCGGCAGGTATGTTTTCTCTGCCGGGATAGCGAATTGACATCATTTTGCGTGCAAATCGGCGAGCTTCCGCCCACGCTATGCCAGCGTGCAAAAATTCCTTAAACGTCATTCCGGTATCCGATAGAATTTGTCGGGTATTTTTTTGCGCGATCATGGCTGTTCCCTCGGCCGGGGCAGTTGTTTATCCTGTTGTTCGCCTGCAGTTTTCTGCTTTTGCGTATGCGAGGAGCCAGCCTTGAAACTACCTGAAAACCGATGTCAGCGTCGTGCCCGCTTGCCGCGGCATTGGCTCGCGGGTGTGGCAGCCGGCCTTGTTCTGCTGGGCAGCGCAAGTGCCGACGAGCGCGCGGCGGGAGCCAACTGGGCGCACATCACGCGTCCCGGCGATACGCTGATCGGCTTGGCCGACGCCTATCTCACCCGGCCGAGCGACTGGCAGCAGCTGCAGAGTCTCAATCAGGTGGAAAACCCGCGCCGCCTGCAACCGGGACAGCCACTGCTGATTCCGTTCAAGATGATGAAGTCGGTGCCGGTCGGTGCCGAAGTGCTAATGGTCAATGGTGAAGCGAGCGTACGCTCGCGCGCCGGTGACGAAACGCCATTGCAGGCAGGTAACTGGGTGCGCGTGGGCGACAAGCTGCACGTCGGCGCCGGCAGCAATCTGACCTTGCGCTTTCCCGACGGCTCGCGCCTGCTGGTTCTCGAACAGAGCACGCTGACGCTGAGCAAGGCGGTGCGTCTGGGCAAGAGCGATACCTATCGCATCCAGATCGATCTTTCCGAGGGCAGCGTCGACTCGCGCGTGACGCCGCTGAAGCAGCGCCCCGGCCAGTACGAGGTGCGCACGCCGGCGCTGCGCATGTCGGTGCGCGGTACCGAGTTTCGCGCTGCCGTGGGTGCGACGCGCAAGCTGACGCGCGGTGAGGTGCTCGCCGGCAGGGTCAGGATGAGCGGCGCCGGCCGGGAGGTCGTTCTCGGCAAGGGCTTCGGCACGCTGGCGGCGCTCGGCGAAGCGCCGCACGCCTCGCGTCCGCTACCGGTGGCGCCCGATCTGCGCGAGCTGCCGACGCGGCTCGAGCGCCTGCCGCTGCGTTTCCCCTGGCCGCAAGCTGCTTCAGCGCACAGCTTCCACGCACAGGTATTCGACAGCCGCGACAGCCTCGTCCTCGACGGCGTATTCGGCGACGGCGGTGCGAAATGGGCGTCGCTTGGCGATGGTGACTACACGCTGCGCGTGCGCGCCATCGGGTCCGACGGGCTCGAAGGTGTCAACGCCAGCCACCGCTTCACGCTCGCGGCGCAGCCGGAACCGCCTTTCGCCAGTACGCCGCGCGACAAGGGCCACGGCGACAGCACCCGCTTCAGCTGGACGGAAACCGCCGGCGTCGTTGCCTATCATTTCCAGCTGGCGAGCGACGCCGGTTTCAGCCAGCCCCTGCTCGATCTGCCGGCGCTGGCAGCAACCGAAACGACGCAGCCGGTGGCGCTCGGCCACTATTTCTGGCGCGTCGCCAGCATCGACGCGCGCGGCAAGCAGGGGCCGTTCGGCGACGTGCAGCGTTTCGAGCAGAAGCCGATGCCCGCGAGTCCGCAGGCGTCGTCCGAGATTGGCGACGAGAAGCTGACGTTCCGCTGGCAGGCGGGAGAGCCCGGGCAGAGGTATCTGCTGCAACTGGCGAAGGTCGCCGACTTCAGCGAGATCGTCGTCGAACAGGAAACCGATCGAGCGGTGATCGAACTGGCACGCCCCGACGCCGGCGACTACTTCATGCGCGTCAAGGCGATCGACAGCGATGGTTTTGCCGGACCCTTCGGCACCACCCAGCGCATCGCCGTGCCGTCGCGCTTTCCATGGTGGCTGCTGCCTCTGCTGCTGGTGCCGCTCGCGCATTGACGTTGCTGATGTTCCCGGCCGTGCGCTCCTTGCCGATAGTCTTTGTGGCGCTGGTCATCAGCTGGCTGCTTTCGCTGAGCACACCCTACCAGCGGCTGGCACTGTGGCTCGACGATGCGCAACAGGGCACCGTTGCCCGCGAGTATTTTTTCAAGGACTCGCTGGTCGTCGATATCGACGAGGAGTCGCTGCGCAAGCTCGAGCCGTTTCTCGGTGTCTGGCCGTACAAGCGCGACATTTTCGCGCTCGTCGCCGACTATCTCGGCGAGGCTGGCGTGCGTTCAGTCGCCTTCGACATCTTGCTCGCCGAACGGCGCGCCGGCGATCCCGCCCTTGCCCAGGCTGCCGAACGCAACCGCAATCTCGTCTTCGCGGCGGCCGGGCTGTCGTATCCGCTGGCGATCAGCGAAGCCGAGCGGCAGCAGTTGCTAGCGGCTGCCTGGACGCTGCCGGCGGCGCTGCCGCGCGAGCACTGGAGCGCTTTCAGTCTGCCGCTGCCCGAGTTCTGGCAGCCTTCGGCCGTTGCGGCTGCAGGCGGCGAAGCGCTGACCGGGGCGGGGCCGGGAATCGTCTCCGTGTGGCCCGACGTGGACGGTACGGTGCGGCGCATTCCGCTGTTTCACCAAGCCCAAGAGAGCAGTTTGCCGACGCTGGCGCTGGCCGCCCTGTTGGCCAGCGAACCCCGGCCGGCGGCCGACTATCTTGCCGCGACGGGCGAACTGAAGCTCGGTCGGCACGTCTGGCCGATTGACGGCAATGGTCGAGCGACGCTCAACTATCCGCGCAACCCCGACAGCATCCGTACCGCGCCGTTTTACGTTCTGGCGCTGGCGGCGATGGGGGCTTCCGGCGCACAGCTCGATACCGACTGGCTGAGAGGCAAGGTAGTGTTCATCGGCAGCTCGGCCATCCAGGCCGACAGCGTGCCGACACCACGCGGCCTGCTGCCCGGTGCTCATGTTCTGGCGCTGAGCTATGAAAACCTCGCCAACGACCTCTTTCTGAAGCCCGCACATTGGCTGGCAAACGCCGGCCTGCTGGCGGTGGCGTTGTTTCTGCCCTTGGGCCTGCTCCGGCGGCGCGCTCCCTCGCTTGCCGTCATCGCTAGCGGCGCGCTCACCGGCCTACTGCTGGCCTACGTCAGCAATCTGGCTCTGCTGTCCGTCTGGCAACAGCAAAGCAGTCTGCTCTTCGCGCTCAGCGCGGTGATCCTCTCCGGCCTGCTGCAACTGGCCATGCTGACCGCCGTCGATGCCAGGCGGCGTAAGGATGCCGAACATCAGATGCGCATCGCCGCAGCAGTTTTCGACGCCAGCAAGGAGGCGATTTTCGTCACCGATGCCGACCGGCGCGTGGTGTCGATCAATCCGGCGTTCACCGAAATCACCGGTTACCAGACGAGCGAGGTAATCGGCCGCTATCCGCGCGTGCTCAGTTCGCGCCGCAACGAACTCGGCACGCGCCAGCTGATGCGCGAAGCGCTGTCGCAGAAGGGCTACTGGCGTGGCGAGCGCTACGGCCGACGCAAGAACGGCGAAACCTATCCGCAATGGCTGTCGATCAGCTCGGTTGCCGACGCGCAGGGCAAAGTCGAAAAGTGGATTGCGATCTTCTCCGATATTTCGGTACCGAAGGCGGCCGAAGCACAGATCAGCTTTCTTGCCCACTTTGATCCGCTCACCCAGTTGCCGAATCGCAACCTGTTGCAGGACCGGTTGAATCTTTCGGTGGCCGCGGCCAGCCGCCATCAGCAGAACGTCATCCTGATGTTCCTCGACCTCGACCGTTTCAAGAATATCAACGACTCGCTCGGCCACCTCATCGGTGACCAGTTGCTCAAGCAACTGGCACAACGGCTGACCGTCCTGTTGCGCGAAGGCGACAGCGCTTCGCGCCTCGGTGGCGACGAGTTCGTGCTGCTGCTGCCGAATACCGATGCCGAAGGCGCGGCGCACGTCGCAGGGCGCATTCTCCAATCGGTTGCCCAGCCGTTCTACATCGGCCACCACGAACTCAACGTCTCGGCGAGCATCGGCATCGCCGAATACCCCGAAAACGGCAGCACCCTCGACGATCTTTCGCGTTGCGCCGACTCGGCGCTCTATCGTGCCAAGCACGCCGGGCGCAACAACTACCAGTTCTATACCGCCGAGATGCACGAGCGTGCATGCGAGGTGCTGAGCATCGAGAACAGTCTGCGCCATGCGCTGGAGCGGGGTGAATTCCTCATCCATTACCAGCCACAGGTGGACGCCCGGACACGGCAGATGGTCGCGCTGGAAGCCCTGATCCGCTGGCAGCATCCGGTGTGGGGGCTGGTCTCGCCGGACCAGTTCATTTCCATCGCCGAGGAAAGCGGGCAGATTCGCGAGATCGGCGATTGGGTGCTCAAGGAGGTGCTGGCGCAGATCAGGGCGTGGCGTGCGGCGGGCCTGCCGGCGGTGCCGGTGGCGGTCAATCTGTCGCTGGCGCAGTTCCGCCAGAACAGCCTGTGCGATCAGCTGATCGACTCGCTCGCCGCCAGCGGCGTCGAACCGGCGATGCTCGAGCTGGAGCTGACGGAGAGCATCGCCATGGAGGACATCTCCTTTACGGTCGACAGCATGGACCGCATGCGCGCGCTCGGCATCCGCTTTGCCATCGACGATTTCGGCACCGGCTACTCGTCGCTGTCGCATCTGAAGCGTTTCCGCGCCGACAAGATCAAGATCGATCAGTCATTCGTGCGCAATCTGTCGATCGACAACGACGACAGGGCGATCGTCATGGCGATCATCAACCTTGCGCACAATCTTGGTTCGCGCGTCGTCGCCGAAGGTGTCGAGACGCCCGAACAGCTCGAGTTCCTGTGCGCCAATGGTTGTGATGAGGTGCAGGGCTACTACTTCCAGCGACCGGTGGAAGCGGAGAAAGTCGCGCTGCTCTTCGGCCGGAACTTCACTTAGCTCGTCCGGCATGCGCGATGGCTGATTCGGGCCGCCGCGGCACTCAACAGCCGGTACGGAAGGCGGTCTTTCAGCTCCGCTCGAAGTAGGGCAACAGCGCCTTGGCCGCTTTGATGCGTTGCTTGGCGCTTGCCGACGGATCGTTCATCACCGCCAGCAGAAAGCTCTGCGGGTCGGCGAAGCCGCCGCCAAGATTGAGTTGGTGCGCTGCGCTTCGGCGATCCGCGCCGGTCGACGCCACGTTGTCCGCGCCGGTCGCTGGCGTCTTCACATCGCCATCAGTGCTGACGGGCGACTCGAGAATCCTCAGCGCGGCGTCGAAGTCGTCGGCCTTGATGCTGTGCAGGCGGGCCAGAAGCTCGGCCTGAGCGTCCATGTTCGGCGCGCTTTCGAGTCCTCCTTCGTCGATGAACATGCTGCCCATGCTCGGGTCGATGAACGCCGACCACCTGCCGGAAACCTGATCCAGCGCTGGCACCAGTTCAAGCGGAGTCGGCAGCGCCGGCACGTTCCCGGTGCCAACGGGATGCAAGCCGAGCGCGGCCACGGGCATTTCGCCGAGGCAGCGCCGACGCAGGGCCTCAAGGAAACGGCCGGCCTGTGCCGGAGCTTGCGGCTGGGCCAGCGACAGCCAGAGCTGAAAGCCAGTGCATCCCGAAACCGAGATCGCCGGCGCTGGCAGGCCCAGTTCCTCCTGCACACAGCGATTGAGCTTTGCCACCAGCGGCCAGTCGCTAGAGTTGCGGAAACTGACGAGCAGCGTACGGACCTGAGCGTTCGCGTCGACCGGGTCAAGCGGCAGGGAGACGTCGCCGGCCAGTTGTGCGGCGACGAGATCGGGCGTCAATGCGCTGCCCGGAGGCAGATAGAGTCGCCGCAATTCCTGGATCAGTCTGTTCATTGATCACCATCAGGTCGGGAGCAGCCAGCGAATGCCTCTGGCGCACATCGTCGGGCACATGCGCTGACAAGCGGGGCGAAAAGCAGAACGACTCAGAAAGCAAAAAGGCCAATCCGGAGATTGGCCTTTTTTCAGTTTCTTTGGTCGGGGCGGCGGGATTCGAACTCGCGACCCCTTGCACCCCATGCAAGTGCGCTACCAGGCTGCGCTACGCCCCGACTGGCCGGCATTATATCCGAAAACGCCCGCTGCGCCTCAATTTCCGAGCACTGCGGCGGTACTGGCTTCGGGGCGGAGCAGCGCGGCGATTGCCAGCAACTCGGCACGCACAGCGTCAAGCGTCGGCACGCTGCTGTCGGCGGCTTCTTCGGGCAGACCTTCATCGAGGCGGTTGCGTGCGCCGCTGATCGTGAAACCCTGGTTGTAGAGCAGTTCGCGGATGCGCCGCACGAGCAGCACCTCGTGGTGCTGGTAGTAGCGGCGGTTGCCGCGGCGCTTGACCGGCTTGAGTTGTGTGAATTCCTGTTCCCAGTAGCGCAGGACGTGCGGCTTGACGCCACAAAGCTCGCTCACTTCACCGATGGTGAAGTAGCGCTTGGCCGGAATCGGCGGCAGCGGCTCGCGGCCGGCGTCTTTATGCGACGGTTCCATGGTTGCCATTTTCTACTTCGGCCTTCAGTTTCTGGCTGGCATGGAAGGTGACGACGCGGCGTGCGGTGATCGGGATTTCCTCGCCGGTCTTCGGGTTGCGTCCCGGACGTTGCGGCTTGTCGCGTAGCTGGAAGTTGCCGAAGCCGGAGAGCTTGACGCCGTCGCCTGTTTCGAGGGCGTTGCGGATTTCCTCAAAGAACGCTTCAACCATGTCTTTGGCTTCGCGCTTGTTGAGTCCGACCTTCTCGAACAGGAGGTCGGCGAGTTCTGCCTTGGTCAATGTCATTATTTTTCCTCGTCAGACACGGAGCTGCGCGGAGAACGCCTGCTGCGCATAATCGATGAGTTTTTGCACGGCGAAATCGACTTCCGAGTCTTGCAAAGTTTTTTGAGTATCTTGCATAACTATCCGGAAAGCAACACTTTTTTTCCCGTCGGGGACGCCTTTGCCGGTGTAGATATCGAACAGGCGCAGTTCCTGGACGGGCGGCGGACAGTGCGCGGCAAAGCCGTCGAGCAGCGTTTGCAGCGGCAGATCGTAGTCGACGAGCAGCGCCACGTCGCGGATCGCCGGTGGCTGCCGCGAGACTTCGACAAACTGCGGCAGGTGTGCGCGCAGCAGTGCGGCAAGTTCAAGTTCGAAGAGCACCGGCGCCTGCGCCAGCTCGTATTTCTGCACCCATTGCGGATGCAGCTCGCCGATGAAACCGATGGCTTCGCCGTCAAGCACGACGCGGGCGGTACGGCCGGGGTGCAGCGCCGGGTGTGTCGCTTTCTCGAAGCGGGCGACGGCGGGCAGCAGTAGCGCTTCCAGATCGGCCTTGAGATCGAAGAAATCGACGGCGCGCGCCGGTCTGCCCCATTGTTCGGGTTGCGCACCGCCGAAAGCCAGTCCGCCGAGCCGCCAGGGCTGGCGGAAGCCGGCGACCGGCGCACCCGCCTGGTCGCGCAGGAAGCAGCGGCCGGTTTCGAAGATGCGCACGCGGTTCTGCCGCCGCCGCAGGTTGGCTTGCAGGGTGCCGACAAGGCCGCCGATCAGCGACGAGCGCATCACCGCCAGTTGGCTGGCGATCGGGTTGGCGAGCCGGACCGGCTTACGGTTATCGGCGAAGTCGGTTTCGCGTGCCTCTTCGACGAAAGCGAAGTTGATCACTTCCTGGAAGCCGCGATCGGCGAGGATCTGGCGCAGGCGCGGCAGCGGCCGGGAATCTTCGCTCTGCGCCAGCATCGACAGCATGGCGCGTGGTGGTTGCGAGGGGATGTTGTCGTAGCCGTAGAGGCGGGCGATTTCCTCGATCAGGTCTTCCTCGATTTCGAGGTCGAAGCGATAGCTCGGCGGTGTCACGACAAAGTCGTCACCGTCGCGCTGGCAGTCGAGCGCCAGATGGCCGAGCAGTTCGGCGATGGTGTCCGGCGCAAACTCGACGCCGAGTACGCGCGCGACGCGTGCCGTGCGCAGGCGCAGCGGTGGCCGCGCCGGCAGTTCAGCGAGCGCTTCACTGAGCGGACCGGACTGGCCACCGCAGATGGCGACGACCAGTTCGCTGGCGCGTTCGAGCGCACGCAGCGTGCCGGCGAAATCGACACCGCGTTCGAAGCGGTGCGAAGCGTCCGAGGAGAAGCCGTAGCGGCGGGCGCGGCCGGCGATCGCTGCCGGCGCGAAGAAGGCCGATTCAAGGAAGACCTCGGTTGTGTCGAGGGTGATCGCGCTGTCGTTACCGCCCATGATGCCGGCCATCGCCAGCGCCTTTTCGTCGTCGGCGATGAGCAGGACGTCGTCGGCGAGCGTCAGCGTTTCGCCGTTGAGCAGGCGCAGCGTTTCGTCCGGCTGCGCCATGCGTGCGCGCACCGTTCCCTGCAGGCGGGCGTTGTCGAAAGCGTGCAGCGGCTGGCCGAGTTCGAGCATCACGTAGTTGGTGATGTCGACCAGCGCCGAGATCGGGCGCAGGCCGCTGCGCAGCAGGCGGCGGGCCATCCATTCGGGCGTTGCTGCACGCGCATCGACGCCGCTGATCACCCGGCCGCAGTAACGCGGGCAGGCTGCCGGCGCAGCGAGTGCGACGCTGCGCGCTGCGCTGCCGGTGACGGTAACGCTGGCGACAGCGGGGAACTGAGCCTTCGTGCCGGTGAGCGCCGCGACTTCGCGCGCGATGCCGGTCAGCGACAGGCAGTCGGCACGGTTCGGCGTCAGCTTCAGCGTCAGCATGCGGTCGTCGAGGTCGAGCAGGCGGCGCACGTCGTCGCCGGCTTGTGCGTCGGCGGCCAGCGGCAGCAGGCCCGAGGCGTCTGCGTCGATGCCGAGTTCCTTGGCCGAACAGAGCATTCCCGAGGATTCGATGCCGCGCACCTTCGCCACCTTGATGACGAAATCGCCGGGCAGGACGGCGCCGGGCAGCGCGCACGGCACTTTCATGCCGACGGCGACGTTCGGCGCGCCGCAGACGATCTGCGCCACGGTTCCATTGCCGATGTCGACACGGCAGACGTTGAGACGGTCGGCGTTCGGGTGCTTGGTGACTTCCAGCACGTGGCCGACGACGACCTGGCTGAAAGCGGGCGCGACCGCTTCGACCTCTTCGACTTCAAGGCCGGCCATGGTCAGGAGATGCGAAAGCTCGTCGCCGCTGCGGTCGGTGGCGACGAAGGAGCGGAGCCAGGATTCGGAGAATTTCATGATCGGTGAGTGGCCTCTGGGCGAGTGCTACACGAGTTCCGGACGGGTTTCAGACGAACTGGCGCAGGAAGCGCAGGTCGCCGTCGAAGAACAGGCGCAGGTCATTCACGCCGTAGCGCAGCATGGTCAGGCGGTCCGGCCCCATGCCGAAGGCAAAGCCGGTATAGCGTTCGGGGTCGATACCAGCGTGGCGCAGCACGTTCGGATGCACCATGCCGCAGCCGGCAATCTCCAGCCAGCGGCCCTTCAGTGCGCCGCCCATGAAGGCAACGTCGATTTCAGCCGAAGGCTCGGTGAACGGGAAGAACGAGGGGCGGAAGCGCACCTGCAGATCATCGCTCTCGAAGAAGCGGCGCAGGAAGTCGGCGACGACGCCCTTGAGGTCGGCGAAGCTGATGTTCTCGCCGATCCACAGGCCTTCGACCTGATGGAACATCGGCGAGTGCGTCGCGTCGGAATCGACGCGATAGACGCGCCCCGGCGCGATGATGCGGATTTCCGGCATCGTTTCGAGATGCGCGTAGCGGGCGACGTGCGCCTGCATGTAGCGTGCCTGGATCGGGCTGGTGTGCGTGCGCAGCAGGATGCCGTCGGCAACGCCGCCGGCCTCGTCCTGCAGATAGAAAGTGTCGTGCATCGAACGCGCCGGGTGGTCGGCCGGCGTATTGAGCGCGGTGAAGTTGAAGAAGTCGGTCTCGATCTCCGGGCCGTCGGCAACGTCGAAGCCGATCGAGCGGAACAGCGACTCGATGCGTTCAAGCGTTCGCGTCACCGGATGCAGGCCACCGCGCGTTTCGCCGCGGCCGGGCAGCGTCACGTCGAGTGCCTCTTCGGCCAGTCGCGCCGCCAGCGCCTGCTGACGGATCGCTTCGCGACGCGCGTTCAGTGCCGCTTCAACGCCTTCCTTGACGCGGTTGATGGCAGCGCCGGCAGCCTTGCGCTCGTCGGCAGGCAGCGCGCCCAAGCCCTTGAGCAGCGCGGTGATGCTGCCGCTTTTGCCGAGGAAACGTGCCTTGACCTGTTCCAGTGCGTCGCCGTCGTCGGTCGCCGCGAAAGCCGCTACGGCTTCCTGGATGATGGGATCGAGTGTTTGCATGAATTTACCGGGAAAACGACCGAAAAAAAAAGGAGGCGAGCGCCTCCTTTTTAGTCACCTGCGAAGCTTAGGCGGCGAGGCCGGCTTTTGCCTGTTCGGCGATAGCCGCAAAGGCCGGCTTGTCGAACACGGCCAGATCGGCGAGAACCTTGCGGTCAATTTCGATCTGGGCCTTCTTCAGGCCGTTCATGAAGGTGCTGTACTTCAGGCCGAGTTCGCGGGCGGCGGCGTTGATACGCGCAATCCACAGCGTACGGAACTGACGCTTCCTCTGCCGGCGGTCACGGTACTGGTACTGACCGGCCTTCATCACCGCCTGCTTGGCGATGCGATATACGTTCTTGCGGCGACCGCGGTAACCCTTGGCCTGGGCAAGAACCTTCTTGTGGCGCGCGCGCGCCGTTACACCACGTTTGACTCTGGGCATCTTTTATCTCCTTACGCGTACGGCATCATCGAACGAACCATGGCCTTGTCGGAATCATGGACTCCGGTCATGCCGCGCAGTTGGCGCTTGGTCTTCGTCGATTTCTTGGTCAGGATGTGGCGCTTGAACGCCTGGCCCCGCTTGATGCCGCCGCTGGCGCGAATCTTGAACCGCTTGGCGGCCCCGCTCTTCGTCTTCATCTTGGGCATTGAATGCTCCTTATTTGACATGGCTACAGGTGTCTCCCGACGGGAGTGCTTGTCAACCCGGAACCACTTGTGGTGCTGCTCAAACCGGCTGGCCACCCAAACAGGTGGTCAGCCTTGCTACTTCTTCTTGTGCGGCGAGAGGATCATGATCATCTGCCGACCTTCCATCTTCGGCATCTGCTCGACCACCGCGAATTCCTGCAGATCGGTCTTGATGCGTTCGATCTGGCGCATGCCGATTTCCTGGTGGGCCATTTCACGGCCGCGGAAGCGCAGGGTTACCTTGACCTTGTCTTCCTCTTCCAGGAAGCGCGTCATGTTGCGCAGCTTGATCTGGTAATCGTTTTCATCGGTACCGGGGCGGAATTTGACTTCCTTGACCTGCACCTGTTTTTGCTTGAGCTTCTGCTCGTGCTGTCGCTTCTGCTCCTGGTACTTGAACTTGCCGTAATCCATGATCCGGCAAACCGGCGGTTGCGCCATCGGCGCGATCTCGACAAGATCAACTCCCGCTTCTTCAGCCAGTTGCAGTGCTGTTCTGACGCTTACGATCCCGAGTTGCTCACCTTCTTCGCCGACCAGGCGAATTTCCGGTGCATTGATCTCTTCGTTCGTGCGGTGCGACTTTTGCAGTGCGATGGTTTCGCTCCTCGTTTCGACAAAAACTAAGCCGTGCCACTTCGCGCCGCGACTTCTGCGAGAAGTCGCTCGACCAGGGTCTCGATCGGCATCTGTCCGAGATCCTGGCCGCCGCGGGTACGCACGGCTACCAGATTGGCTGCCATTTCCTTGTCGCCGACGACGATCTGGTAAGGCAGCCTGTTCAAGCTATGTTCGCGTATTTTATAAGTAATTTTTTCATTGCGCAAATCGGCCTCAACGCGCAGACCAGCCTTGCGTAGTGTTTGCGCAACATGTGTTGCGTATTCGCCCTGCCGCTCGGAGATATTCAGTACCACGGCCTGCACCGGCGACAGCCACAGCGGCATGGCGCCGGCATAGTGCTCGATGAGGATGCCGATGAAACGTTCGAGCGAACCGAGGATGGCGCGGTGCAGCATCACCGGCGAATGGCGCTCGTTGTCGTCGCCGACGTACTCGGCGCCGAGGCGTTGCGGCAGCGAGAAATCGAGCTGCAGCGTGCCGCATTGCCAGACACGGCCGAGACAGTCCTTCAACGAGAACTCGATCTTCGGGCCGTAGAAGGCGCCTTCACCGGGTTGCAGTTCGTAGGCGAGGTTCTTGGCGACAAGCGCGTTGGCCAGCGCCGCTTCGGCGCGGTCCCAGGTTTCGTCGGCACCGATGCGCTTCGCCGGACGGGTCGACAGCTTGACCAGAATGTCGGTGAAGCCGAAGTCGGCATAGACGCGTTGCAGGAGGTCGATGAAGTCCGAGGTTTCGGGGAGGATCTGTTCTTCGGTACAGAAGATGTGCGCGTCGTCCTGGACGAAGCCGCGCACGCGCATGATGCCGTGCAGCGCGCCCGACGGTTCGTTGCGGTGACAGGAGCCGAACTCGGCCAGACGCAGCGGCAGGTCGCGGTAGCTGCGCAGACCCTGGTTGAAGATCTGCACGTGGCCGGGGCAGTTCATCGGCTTGACCGCGTAGTCACGGTTCTCCGAACAGGTGGTGAACATGTTCTCGGCGTAGTTCTGCCAGTGGCCCGAACGCTCCCACAGCGAGCGGTCCATGATCGTCGGCGTCTTCACTTCCTGGTAGCCGGATTCGTTGAGCACGCGGCGCATGTACTGCTCGACTTCCTGCCAGATGGTCCAGCCCTTGGGGTGCCAGAAGACCATTCCCGGCGCTTCGTCCTGCAGGTGGAAGAGATCGAGCTGGCGGCCGATGCGGCGGTGATCCCGCTTTTCCGCCTCTTCGAGCATGGTCAGGTAGGTTTCGAGCTCTTCCTTCTTGGCCCAGGCGGTGCCGTAGATGCGCTGCAACTGCTCGTTCTTCTGGTCGCCGCGCCAGTAGGCGCCGGCCACCTTCATCAGCTTGAAAACCTTGAGCTTGCCGGTCGAGGGCACGTGCGGACCGCGACAGAGGTCGATGAAATCGCCCTGACGGTAGAGCGAAACGTCTTCGCCGGCGGGGATCGCGGCGATCAGTTCGGCCTTGTACTTCTCGCCGAGCGAGAGGAAGAAGGCAGTGGCCTCGTCGCGCGGCAGTACTTCGCGGCTGACCGGCAGATCGCGCTTGGCCAGTTCACTCATGCGCTTTTCGATCGCCGCCAGATCTTCCGGCGTGAACGGGCGCGAGTAGGCGAAGTCGTAGTAAAAGCCGTTGTCGACGACCGGGCCGATCGTTACCTGCGCTTCCGGATAGAGCTCCTTCACGGCGGCGGCGAGCAGGTGCGCCGTCGAGTGGCGGATGATCTCAAGGCCTTCGGCGTCGCGGTCGGTGATCAGCGACAGATCGCTGTCGCGCTCGATGACGAAGCTGGTATCGACCAGCTTGCCGTCGACCTTGCCGGCGAGGGCAGCGCGGGCGAGGCCGGCGCCGATCGACGCGGCGACTTCGCGCACCGATAGCGGCGCGTCGAAAGAACGGATGGAGCCATCGGGCAGTTTGATCTGGGGCATGATTTTTCCGGTCACGGAAGTAAAAAAGTGCGGTCAGGCCGCACTTTTGGAAATTCGGGTGCTGACTCGCCGTGGTTCAGGGCAGTGTGCTGCGACGCGTTCGGCGGGACATGTAGGTTTCTCCTTGATCAGCGAGGCCGATTTTCGCAGAAGCCGGGGTTTCGCTCAAGGCGCAGCAATCGGCGGCGCCTTGAGCGAGAGCCTTGCCAGCCCCCGTTTGGGTGGCTCGCTCAGGCTGCCAGCTCCTGCCGGCGCTCGGCGACGGCGCGCTCGTACAGCGCCAGATAGTCGTCGGCGGCACGGCGCCATGAGCGATCGCCGCGCATGCCGTTCTGCTGCAAACGGCGCCAGACGCTGCGCTCACGCCAGGTGCGCGTGGCGCGTTCCAGCGTCAGCCACAAGGCATGTGCGGTCGGCTCGGCAAAGACGAAACCGTTCGCCGTATTGTCGGCCAGCGTTTCTTCGTTGCAGTCGACCACCGTGTCGGCAAGGCCGCCGGTGGCGCGCACCAGCGGCGGCGTGCCGTAGCGCAGGCTGTACATCTGGTTGAGACCGCAGGGCTCGAAGCGCGAGGGCATGACGAAGATGTCGGCGCCGGCTTCGATGCGGTGCGCCAGCGTTTCGTTGAAGCCGAAGACGCAGGCGATGCGGCCGGGGAAGCGCTCGGCGAGCACGCGGAAACCGGCTTCCAGCGTCGGGTCGCCACTGCCGAGCAGCGCCAGTTGTGCCGGCAGGTGCGTGGCGATGCCTTCGCCGAGCGCGAGCAGCAGGTCGAGGCCCTTCTGTTCGGTCAGCCGGCTGACGACGCCGAGCAGCGGCAGTTCGTCATTCACCTCCAGACCGAGTTGCACCTGCAGCGCCGCCTTGTTCGGCCGTTTGGCGTTTAGCCGGCGCGCGTCGTAGGGGCTCGTCAGCGCCGGGTCTTTGGCCGGGTTCCAGACATCGCTTTCGATGCCGTTGAGAATTCCCGAGAGCTTGCTGCGGCGGTAGCGCAGTAGCGGCGCCAGACCGTAGCCGAGCGTTTCGTTGAGGATTTCGGCGGCGTAGGTCGGGCTGACCGTGGTCAGGCGCGTCGAGAACTGCAGGCCGGCCTTGAGGAAGGAAAACTGCCCGTAGTACTCGGCCGCGTCGAAACTCCAGGCTTGTGCGGGCAGACCGAGCGCAGCAATTGCTTCACGGCCGAAGTTGCCGGGGAAAGCAATGTTGTGCACCGTCAGCACGCTTGCCGCGCCGCCTTCGTAATGCAGGTAGGCGGCGGCGAGTGCCGACTGCCAGTCGTGCAGATGCACGATGTCGGGCTGCCAGCCGAGCGGCGAACCGGCCTGGCCAAGACGCGCGGCGACGCGCGAGAGCAGGCCGAAGCGGCGGTCGTTGTCGGGCTGGTTCCTGCCGGCAGCGTCGAGATAGGGGCTGCCGGGGCGGTCATACAGCTCGGGACAGTCGAGCAACAGCAGCGGCAGGCCGTTGCCATCGGCGGCGAGCAGGCGGCAGGGCGGCAGCGCCGGTGCCAGCGATGGCAGTTCGGCGACGAGCTGCGCGTCGGGAAAGGCCTGGCGCAGCGCCGGATAGGCGGGAACCAGTACGCGCACGTCCTGGCGACGGCGGCGCAGCGCGGCGGGCAGGGCGCCGGCGACATCGCCGAGGCCTCCGGTCTTTACCCAGGGGGCGATTTCGGAAACGGCAAAAAGAATGGCAAGTCGGGTCATTTACGGCTGTTCCTGTCGGCGCGCACCGGCGCCGGGGCGTTGCCGCGCGCGCAGGCGCAGCGCGGCGGTTGATGAAAAAGGGGGGAGAGAAATAGCTTCATGCCCATCGCGACCACGAGGCACGCACTACCGGGCATCCTCGATTTACTCCGCGCGCACCGGGCTCAGTCGCAGGACGATCTGCGTGTTGTCGCTGTCGATAGCAAAAGACGCTACGAATTCAACGGCCTGCATGATCTTTTCGAAGCCGGCCTCGGACTGCGAGACGGTGAAGTGCGGGGCAGCAGCAAACGCCGCCGCGGGTTGCGCGGCGATGCGCAGCGTGCCGCCAAGCACGCCGTCTTCGAGCTCGACCTGCGTCGCCTGTGCGACGGCAAGCGGCTGGCCGAAGCCGCCGGGGATGCTGCCGTCGGCCAGACGGTAGCGGCCGGCGTAACCGTCGCAGCTGGGCAGCGCCAGATTGAGCGTGACGCCCAGTCGGCGGCCGGCGAGGCCACGGCACTGCCAGCGCACTTCGAGTACGCCGTCGGCGACGGTGTAAGTCTTGTCGATGCCGTCGCGGGTGAAGGCGAGCGTCGATGCGGCGGCACCGCCCTTTACGTCGACCGCGCGGTAATCGGTGAGCGCTTCGCCGTCGAGCAGGTCGATGGCGATGGCGCGCGGCAGCGCGTCGGGAACGATGTCGGCCGGCGCAATCGGGTGCTTGCAGCGGACGATGTCGTGCGCCGAGGCAATGCCTTCGCCCACCGGCGTTTCGCCCGGCGTCTGGTCGATGCGCGCGTGGTAGTGCTCGGCGTAGCGGCGCAGCGTGTCGCCGAAGTTGTGCTGCAGCGGGTAGCTCGACAGCTCGCACAGCGCGGCGAGACCGTCGTCGCGCACGGCGATCTGCAGCCCGGCGTCATGCAGCAGCCATTCGCGGCGACCATCGAAGTCGATATCGCCGACGCTTTGTGCGGCCCGCGGTGCCAGCCGGTCGAGCGCGGCTTCGAGTTCGATCAGGTTGTTCCAGATGGCGCGGCGCAGGTGTGGCAGGTAGAGGCCGCCGAACAGCCCGTGCCAGTAGGCGTCGTTGGCCTGCGCGCGATAGAGCGCGTCGGTCAGTTCGACCGGTGCGGTCGGCAGTGCCGCCAGTCGCGCCGACAGGCCGAGCATGCGCTTGTGCATCCAGTTGCCTTCGGCGTAGCGGCTGAGGAAATTGCGCCAGATGCCGCCGCGCAGGTAGGGGCGGTTGCGTTCGAGTCGCCCGGCCTGCTTTTCCTGCTCGACGAGCGCGGCGTAGTCGGCAGCGGCCGGCGCCGGCAGCGTCCATTCGTTCATTTCGCTGTACGAGGCGGTCGGCAGGTAGATGACGCCGCGGCCCGGATGCGTGCGCCGATAGTCGGCGTAGGTGCGGGTGACGATGTGCGGGCTGGCAAGTACGCCTTCGATGAAGGACTTCAGCCAGCCGCGGTTATAGACCCAGTCGTAGGTTTCCGGCCAGACGCCGAACTTCTCGATGTCGTCGAAATAGACGGCGGCGCTGCGCCCGTCGGCGGCGAGACCTTCGAGGTAGGCGACGGCCTCGTGCGCCGGCGAAAACGGCAGGCGATAGCGCAGCTGTTCGGAGATCGCAAAGAGGTCGAGCGGCACGCCGCCGTCCTCGGTGGTGAAGTAACCGTCGAGCGCTTCCGCCGGCTGGCCGGCGTAGAGGAAGTGCGTGTCATCGACGGCAACGTAGTCGATGCCGGCATCCGCCAGCGAGCTGACGATCGACGATTCCCAGACGCGCTCGGTCAGCCAGGCGCCGCTCGGGCGGGTACCGCCCCAGTCTTCCAGCTTGTCGGACAGGCGGGTGATCTGGCCGACGCGATCACGCGCCGGAATCGCCGCCAGCACCGGCTCGGTATCGCCGGAGCCGACCAGTTCGACCTGGCCGCGCCGCGCCATTTCGGCAAGCAGCGCCATGTCTTCGGGGTAATGCTCGCGCAACCAGTCGAGCAGCCAGCCCGAGAAGTGCGCGGCGAAGCGGAATTCCGGGTAGGCATACAGCGTATGCAGGAAAGGGCGGTAGCAGCGCTCGTGCGCATCGGCGATCACTTCCGGGAAGTTGCCCACCGGCTGATGGGCGTGAACTCCGAAGAGCAGGCTGACGGGAGAATTCATCGCGACTTTCGGTTAGTTGGCACGGCGCATGGTGCCGCTGGCTTCGGGGCTGCCTTGTCCGGAGCTGATGCTCTGCTCGAGCGCGGCGGGTGCCGGCAGCTTGAGCAGGCGATAGAGGTCGCGCAGGTTGTCGCGGAAGAGTGCGTCGAAGCTGGCGACCGCTTCGCCGGGGTTGTAGTCGCCAAACCACCAGAACCAGTCGGAGCTTTCGCAGACGGTCAGTCGCGCCTTGACGGCGGCGGTCTCGGCGGCGTCGAGGCGGCCGCTGCCGAGTACCAGATCGGCGCTGTGCTTGGCTTCGCAGAGCAGATCCCAGGCGCGGTTCTTCGCCGGGTCGCCGATCCAGGTCGAAAAGGTGCCGTAAACCCAGCTGCCGGCGGCGAACTTCGGCAGCGTCTTGCAGCGTTCGCGCTGTTCGACACTGGCTGTCGCCATGCTCACCGTGCGGATTGCCGGGTGCGTGGCGAGCGCGCCATAGAGGTCTTCGAAGAAGTGCCAGCCGTTGTACGGATAGGTTTCCCAGGCGTTCTCGCCGTCGAGGATGACGCAGACGACGCCGTCGGGGTGTTCGCCGCCAACGCGCTCGACTTCGCCGACGAAGTGGCTTGCCGCATCGCGACCGTGCCAGCGCGCGTACTCGAAGCCGATCAGGTCGGAGATGTGCTCGTCGCGGAAAAAGAGGCTCAGTTCGCTGCCGGCCAGCCGCCACGGCCGGTAAATGTCGGCGGCGGCGCCGGCCGAATTGAAGAGGACTGCGGCGCTGCTCGCCGTCCAGCGCAGCGGCCGTTCGCTGATCTGCTCGAGGAAGGGCGCCGACAGGGCGCCCTCGGCCGGCCACAGGCCCTGCGGCGCCACGCCGAAGCGCGCGCCATGGCTGGCGATGGCTTCGTCGAGCTGGGCGGCGACGCGGTTGCGCCCGCCCGGATAGCTGGGTGCCGCCGGCAGCGGGCAATCGGGCCAGGCTTCGCGCGCACTGGCAAAGTCGATCAGCAGCGGCGACAGAGGATGCGCTTGCGGCGAGCACGACAGTTCGATCTGGCCCGATTCGCCGAGCGCCCGCCAGCGTGGAATCAGGCCGGCGAAAGTCTCGCCGAGCACGCTGAGCAGCCGTTGCCGGTCGGCCAGGCTGAAACCGCCGCCGCGCGCCATCAGTTCGGGGATGACCTGTTGCTCGCGGCGCAGCGTCTCGCCGCACCAGGCGAGCAGATACCAGACGGCGAGGTCGCTGTAGTAGCTGCCGGCCAGATAACGCTCGGTGTCCTCGCCGATTTCACGCAGGCGGCGGTAGAGGTCGCGCAGCCGCCGGTAGGGTGCGAAGGGCTCAAGCATGGTCGGCTGGTGGCAGCGGAAGGCGATGCCGGTGATCCAGCTGCGTTGTTCGGCGCTCAGCATTTCCGGGTCGGCGCAGGCGGCGACGGCGAGCAGCTGGTCGCGCCACTGCCCGGTGTGAAACTGCTCGCAGTAATCGTCGATCTGGTCGAGCAGCACCGGCACGAAATTGACCGTGCAGTGCATCTGCGGGTGCCGCTCGAGATGCGCTGCCATATCGGTGTAATCCTTGATGCCGTGCAGCAGCACCCAGGGCTCGAAGAATTCGCCAGTCACCGGCCGGCGGTAATCCGGCTGGTGCATGTGCCACAGGAAAGCGAGACTGATCACGGCGCGACCGGGAATTCGCCCTGGCCGAGCATTTCCGGCGTGATCAGCGTGACCCCCTTCTCGCTGACGTGGAAGCGGCGGCGGTCTTCGGCCGGATCGACGCCGACGACGAGGCCTTCGGGAATGCGGCAATTCTTGTCGACGACGCAGCGCTTGAGCACCGCGTGGCGGCCGATATCGACGTGCGGCAGGATCACCGAATCCTCGACCGTTGCCCAGCTATGCACCTTGACGTTGGAGAAAAGCAGCGAACGGCGCACGGTGCTGCCGGAAATGATGCAGCCGCCGGAAACCAGCGAGTCGATCGCCTCGCCGCGGCGCTTGTCGTCGTCGAACACGAACTTCGCCGGCGGCAGTTGTTCCTGGTAGGTCCAGATCGGCCAGTCCTTGTCGTACATGTTCAGTTCCGGCGTAACCTTGGTCAGCTCCATGTTCGCTTCCCAGTAGGCGTCGATGGTGCCGACGTCGCGCCAGTAGGGGACATCGTCGGTCATGCCGACGCAGGAATCGACGAAGCGGTGCGCGCAGACGCGGTAGCGCGGAACGATGTGCGGAATGATGTCCTTGCCGAAATCGCGGCTCGAGCGCGGTTCGGCGGCGTCGCGGATCAGCTGCTCGAAGAGGAACTTGGTGTTGAAGATGTAGATGCCCATCGACGCCAGCGCGCGGTCCGGGTGGCCGGGCATCGGCGCCGGGTTGGCCGGCTTTTCGCTGAAGCTGACGACGCGGTCGCGCTCGTCCACGCCCATCACGCCGAAGCCCTTGGCTTCCTCGATCGGCACGTCGATGCAGGCAACAGTCATGTCGGCCTGGCGCTTGACGTGGAAGGCGAGCATCGCGCCATAGTCCATCTTGTAGATGTGGTCGCCGGAGAGCAGCAGCACGTAGTCGGGGTGGTAGCGGCGCAGCAGGTGCATGTTCTGGTAAACGGCGTCGGCAGTGCCCTGGTACCACTGCACTTCGTCGATCTGCTGTTGCGCCGGCATCAGCTGGACGAACTCGTCGAAACGGCCGTCGAGGAAGCTCCAGCCGCGCTGGATATGCTGGATCAGGCTGTGTGCCTTGTACTGCGTGGCAACGCCGATGCGGCGGATGCCCGAATTGACGCAGTTCGACAGCGTGAAGTCGATGATGCGGAATTTGCCGGCAAAGAACACCGCCGGCTTGGCGCGGTAGTCGGTCAGCTGCATCAGGCGACTGCCGCGTCCTCCCGCCAGAACCATGGCGAAGGTGTTACGTGTGAGCTGGCTGATGAAGCGGCTGTCACCATGCTCACGCTGGTCAAAGTCGCTGTCGGATCTGTTTTCGGTTTCTACGGGCATCTCTTGGCTCCGGACAAAGGCATATGCGGCGATCAGTTTGTGGCTATCATACTTCGCCATGAACCCTATTACAGCCCATCGCGCCGAAATCGCCCCCAGCGCGGACGACCTCTACCTCTACAACGAGGGGCGCAACACCCAGGCTTACGGCATGCTCGGTGCCCATGTTCAGGACTCCGGCGGCGTCGTTTTCCGCGTCTGGGCGCCGAACGCCGCGCGTGTTTCTGTCGTCGGCGAGTTCAACGGCTGGGACGGCAACGCCGATCCGCTCGCCAGTCTCGGCGCCTCGGGCGTCTGGGCCGGTGTTGTCGGCCATGCAACGCCGGGGCAACTCTATCGCTTCGAAATTTTCACCGCCGAGGGTTACCGTCTTGTTAAAACAGACCCTTACGCGCGCGAATGTGAGCTGCGGCCGGGTAACGCCTCGCGTATCGCCGCGCCCGGCGACTACCTCTGGGGCGACGCGCAGTGGCTGCAGGAGCGCGCCGCGTGCGACTGGCTGCACGCGCCGATGTCGGTCTATGAAGTGCATCCCGGTTCGTGGATGCGCCACCCCGACGGTCGCCTCTACAACTGGCGCGAACTCGCCGCCAGCCTCGTTCCCTACGCCCGCGACAAGGGTTTCACGCACATCGAGCTGCTGCCGGTAACCGAGCATCCGCTCGACGAATCCTGGGGCTACCAGACCACCGGCTATTTCGCGCCGAGCTCGCGCTTCGGCTCGCCGGCCGACCTCAAGTTCTTCATCGACGCCAGCCACCAGGCCGGCCTCGGCGTACTGCTCGACTGGGTGCCCGGCCATTTCCCTGGTGACGACTGGGCGCTGGCCGATTTCGACGGCAGCGCGCTCTACGAGCACGCTGATCCGCGTCTTGGCCTGCACGCCGACTGGGGAACGCGAATCTTCAATTACGGGCGCCATGAGGTGAAGAGTTTCCTGCTCTCGTCGGCGCACTGGTGGCTCTCCGAATACCACTTCGACGGACTGCGCGTCGACGCCGTCGCCTCGATGCTCTACCTCGATTACTCGCGCCAGCCGGGGCAGTGGCTGCCGAACCGCTTTGGCGGGCGAGAGAACCTCGACGCCATCCAGTTCCTGCGCGAACTGAACGCCATGGTGCACGGCGACTTCCCCGGTGCGCTGACGCTGGCCGAAGAGTCGACCGCCTGGCCGATGGTGTCGCGACCGGTGTGGCTGGGCGGACTCGGTTTCTCGATGAAGTGGAGCATGGGCTGGATGAACGACAGCCTGCGCTACTTCGCGCGCGACCCGCTCTACCGGCGCTGGCACCACAACGAGCTGACCTTCGGCCAGATGTACGCTTACAGCGAAAACTTCGTTCTGCCGCTGTCGCACGACGAAGTGGTGCACGGCAAGGGTTCGCTGATCGGCAAGATGCCCGGCGACGACTGGCAGCGCTTTGCCAACCTGCGCCTGCTGCTCGCCTGGCAGATGACGACACCGGGCAAGAAGCTGCTGTTCATGGGCTGCGAATTCGGCCAGTGGCGCGAATGGAGCGAACAGCGCGAACTCGACTGGGGCCTGCTCGCCGATGGCCGTCATGCCGGCGTGCAGGGTCTGGTGCGCGATCTGAACCAGCTCTACCGCGCGCAGCCGGCGCTGCACGAACTCGATTTCGAGCCGGCTGGCTTCGAGTGGATCGACTGCCACGACGCCGAGCACTCGGTGCTTTCCTGGTTGCGCCGCGCGCGCGATGGCCGCCATGTCGTCGTCGTCTGCAACTTCACGCCGCAGCTGCGTCAGGGCTACCGCATCGGCGTGCCGCAGACCGGCACCTATCGCGAGGTGTTCAACAGCGATTCGGCGCACTACGGCGGCAGCAACGCCGGCAACGGCGGTGCCGTCAACGCTTACCCCGGCGAATGGATGCGCCTGCCGGCGAGCGTCGACCTGACGCTGCCGCCGCTGGCCTGCGTGGTGCTTGCGCTCGACTGATTCCCTAGCGGCGCAGGAGCGCTCGCGCCTTCGCCAGCGCGCCGAGCAGCCCGAGGCGTTCCTCGCGCACCAGCCGTACCGGCATTGCCTCGGCCAGCGCGCGGTGTTCGCGCTTGGCGTTGAAGGCGGCAAGAAAAGTTGCCGCTTCGGCATCGCCGATCAGCTTGCCGGCAATGCCGCCGGCGAGATAGACGCCGCCGCGTGCCAGCCAGGAGAGCGCCAGATCGCCGGCAAAGGCGCCGTAAGCCGATAGCCATAGCGATAGCGCCGCGGCGGCGGTTGCCGGATGCGGGCAGGCATCCGATACCGCATCCGGCCCGGCTTTCGGCTGCGTTCCTGCCGCGCCGTGCTGCTTCGCCGCTGTACCAATGGCCGCCGGCGACCAGTTGCCGCCACCGAGAAAGGCATGCACGCGCGCCAGCCCCGGTCCCGAGATGATGTCTTCAGCGGTAACGCGGCCGTGCTGCGCGAACAGGTGTTGCCACAAAGCGGCCTGTTCGGCCGACTGCGGCGAGAAGCCCTGATGCCCGCCTTCGCCGGCGACGACGACCGTCTCGTCCGCATGCCTGAGTACGCCGGCGACACCGAGCCCGGTGCCGGCACCGACGACGACGCGTGGCGCCTCCGCCAGCGGCGCGCCGGCCTGCAGCGTCGCGCACGCGTTGGCCGGCAGCAGTTCGATGCCGCTGGCCGCGGCGACGAAATCATTGACCAGCGCGACGCGGCCGAGCGCGAAATCCGCCGCCAGCGCTTGCGCGTCAAGTCGCCACGGCAGGTAGGTGAGCTTCGCCGTGCCAGCATCGACCGGGCCGGCGAGGCCGAAGCAGGCGGCGCTCACCGGCACCTTGTGGCGCGCGCGGAAATCGGCGAGCAGTGGCGCAAAGTCGGGCCAGTCGGCGCTGGCGTAACGCACTTCGTCGACGATGGCGAGCGCGCCGTCGGCGCGCAGTTCGGCCAGCGCCAGCAGCGTCTTGGTGCCGCCGAGATCGCCGCCGAGCAGCATCATGGCCGTGCCCCGGCGGTGGCGATGGGTGCGGCGCTGGCGCACAGTACAAGGGCGTGGGTCAATCCGCCGGCAGCGGCAGGCTCAGAGACGAAGACAGACGGGGTGTGCGAGAGGTGAGAGGTATGCATGGCAGCGGGACTTGTGCCTGGGTGGATGGCGTCCCGGCATGCTAACGCATCCGGCGTCGCAAGCGCGGCGAGGTCCTGTACTGATGCCGGCATCGCGTTCGGCGGGAAAAGCCCAAGCGCCACGACGCGTGCCGGCCGGAAAACAAAAAAGCCACCCGAAGGCAGCTTTATGTTGTGGTTTCTACCTGATTCTTTGGAAGAATCTGGTAGGCGCGATTGGACTCGAACCAACGACCCCCACCATGTCAATGGGGCTGGGCCGAAAGCGCCGTCTCTAAGTGTTTGATTGCGCTTGATCTTGGCGCTTGCCGGCGGTGAAAGATAGCCTGACATAGCTGTGATTTGCGAACGCTTTCATGTTGTTGCGTCATAGTTCCGTCATAGGCCCTAGGTTCTCTTAAATCCTACCTGACTCCTTTAGGCTGTTCTCGATGGCATCAGGAAGTTGCGTTAGCTTAGGTACAACTTTTACTTTAAAGTGGTTGTGCAATTTGGCTTCTGAAATCATCGATGCGGTAAAGCCATCGGCTCGAAATAAGTCCACGAATGGGAAATGTGCGCAGTGTAGTGCGTCGCCAAAGTCACCTTCATCTGGAGGTCTACCCTTTCCCGACAATACCAGTTGTCGCCTAGCAATCCGGCTTTGAACCGTCAGTGCGCAAGTCATACCAGGAGCAGTCTCCCACGGAGACATTTTTGTCTGCAAAGAAGATGGTGAGACAGGGTTTTCACTCATTCTCGCGACAATCGTTCTTTGCATGTTCAGAATTTCTTTGTCAAATTCTCTTCTGAAGAACTGCTCAAGTTTTTCATGCGGCAGACCGTCGGCAATTGCTTCGCGATACGCGTTGCGTATATCCTCTGAGTGCTTTAGAAGGTCGGAGTTGAGTTGGTTTGCCCCTGTTCGTAATAGACTGCACATTGGGGTAATCTTTTCCCATTGCTTCAAGAACCACTGAGGCCAATATCTGAGGTCGCTTACTGAGCTACGAACTAGCTCTCTAAGTTCACTTTGTTGGGCGCCCGTTTCTAACGCGAGTGCTAGCTTTTCCGCGGCTCCGGGAGGTAAAGGGTAACGATCTTCAATTTCCCTAACCACACTGGCCCGCCCCTCCCGAAGCTTGGCCTTGCCGGCGGTTCGCAATCGTCCTTGCGGGTCAAAAAACGTTCTTTGCAGTTTTCTGCGCGTAGATCGATCATGTCCTGCGTTGCTTATCTCGTTGCGAAGAAGTGCAGTGGCCGAAAGAGACTCAACGTCGATGCCATCGATGGGAGGAACCCATTGTCCATCATTTCTGTATAGCCACTCGGAGTATGATTGAAGATTGAATTCTCCAGTGTTGCTGCATTCTCTTTCGAGAATCTCTATAGTTGAAGCGAAACACTTTTTGCCGCATAGTTGAGATATTTTATCGATTCGGTTCCTTGCCAGTTCTATGTCCTCTTTTCTTAAAGGGGATGCTTCGATTACATGGATGTAACTGAAGCGCATTTCAATAAAACCAAGCTCTTGCCAAGAAAGCAATTTTTCCTCAATGGAATTTAAATGATCTGGCTTGTTGCTCTCTGATAGGTCCGAGAAATCGGCGCTGTCGAGATATATTTGAAGCGGGCGCATCGTACACTCCACTTAAATTGATCGGGAAATTCATAAATACGATCATTCGAAGAAAACCTAATCAATTTTTCCGAGGCTTGGTGGGCAAGAAATAGTAAGGTTCATTTTCGTATCGTACTGCGCATGTGGATGACGAATCCACCACTCTGCAGGCAGTTGATGGTTTTCGGCTAACGGGTTACAGTTACCCTTCCCGAAAGCGAGGCCTCCTTCATGACCCTCACGCCCGCCGAAATCCAGAAGAACATACACTCACTGGCTCCGTTCGATCGCGAGCGCATCGAGCATTTGCACGACATCGAGCGCCAAGCCATTGCCAGGTTTTCCGGCCAGCTCGACGAGCTGGAAGCAGCCATTGGCATGCTTCACATGGGCGATCACCTAGGATGGAAGCCTCTCGTTCTAGTTCACAACAAGCGGACGATCCGCAAGTACGAGGAAGTTCTCGGCATCAACATTCGCGAGTTCTTTCCGGAAGAGGGGCCGAGCGCCCATCGCTCCCTTGGCTACAAGATCGCCAAGAAGCTGGGTAACTTCTGGAAGGCGGTCAGCGGCGAGGTCAAGGACGACGAGCTGAAAGCGCAGCGGCGCGAACTGGCGTAAGGGGTAATAAAAACCCTTGACGAGGGTTCCAAGTACCCCTTATTCTGAGGGGCATGAAAACCCCTTCGTCGTCCGCTACAGAGCAAGAAGACAACTCGACCGGCCTCGGGCTGGCCGCACGGATTGCCGCGCGAGCGGCAAACGTACGGCCAAACGAGGCCGGAACCGCGGTGCTTGCGTCCGTGGTGGCCGAAGATCGGGCGACATCCCCCCGTCTGGTAACACGGGAACACGGGGGGAAAGTTTTGATACCCCCCATCATCAAGACTGCGCGGCAATCGACCAAGGCGCTGCTAGTAGGGACCGGAAAACAGGTGGCGATGTTGCGTCGACTGTAAGGTCGGGCGTCCATCCCTTCGCCGCGCTCACGGACTGGTTGAGCGTTTCGTTTCCTTTTGCCGGTACGTCGCAGGCGGTAGCAGCGCTGTTTCGCGGCGTCATCGAGAATCTCGGCCCCAGGTTCGGGGGGCTGACGGATCGCCGTCGAGGTTTGAACGGTTTCACCCACTTGTTCCAGTTCGATCATGGCGGCGCGATGTTCGCGTATGGCGGGCAGCGTGGCATGGGCTTCTTGTCTATCCCCGGCGAGGGCTGCGCCTTGGTCGAGGATTGGGGCAGGGCGCACGCGTTCTTGCGTGACGTGCTGAAGGCGCGCATCACGCGCTGGGATGGCGCCGTCGATGACTACGAAGGACGTTATTCGGTCGACCTCGCGCTGGCGTGGTTTCTCGAAGGACGTTTTGGTACGCGTGGCAACCAGCCGCGCATGAAACAAGTTGGTAACTTGGCTGCCCCGGACGGATCGGGGCGGACGCTCAACATCGGCATTCGCAAGAACGGGAAGATGCTGCGCATCTACGAGAAAGGGCGCCAGCTTGGCTGTGCCTCTTCACCGTGGACGAGGTGGGAGCTTGAACTCCACAACCGGGACCGGGAAGTACCGCTCGATGTGTTGTTGAATCCGGGGCCATACGTGGCCGGCGCCTATTCGTGCCTTGGTTGGGTCAGTGAAGAGGCGTGCCGCGTACGGACCTTGCGCAAAACCGGCGAGATTTCCTACGAACATCTGACGCCCTGGGCGCGGGTTGCTTACGGGACGCACTTCAGTGTGATGCTGGGCGTTGAAGGCAGCGCCGAGGCCGTGCTTGAAAAACTGGTGATGCCGGGGACGCCGCGACGCTTGCGCCTTCCTGTCATCGCGCCTTCCGGGGGCGATGCATGAAAACGCTCACGCTGAAAGAGGCGGCGAGCTTCCTCCACATTCACCCGATCACGCTGCTGCGCAAGGCTCAGGCCGGCGAAGTGCCAGCAGCGAAGCCCGGCAAGTGCTGGGTCTTTCTCGACCTTGACCTGGCGGAATACCTCCGCTCACACTACAGGTGGCAAGCGTCGAGGGATAGCTCCGAAAGAAAGGAGGCCACATGGCTATCTATCGACAGAAGGAGTCGTCTCTCTGGTGGATCGACATTACCATCGGAGGACGAAGAGTACGCCAGAGCACTGGGACTGCCGACCGCACGCGTGCGCAGGAGTATCACGACCGCCTGAAGGTTCAATGCTGGGAACAGCAACGGCTCGGCGCCAAGCCGCGCTACACGTGGCGCGAGGCGGTTGTCCGCTACCTGCGCGAATCGGCGGGTAAAGCGTCGCTTGAGAACGACCGCCATGCGCTGCGCTGGCTCGATCCGCATCTTGGCGAGAAGACGCTCGATCAGGTCGACAAGGCGATGGTCGAGCAGATCACCGCCGAGCGCGCCAAGCCGTATGTCCGCGTCTACAAGAGCGGCCAGAAGCGCGAATGCAAGCCGGGTGTCGATACGGTCAATCGCTTCCTGACGACGCTGCGTGCGCTGCTGAACAAGGCGCGCGACGAGTGGGAGTGGATCGAGCGGGCGCCGAAGGTGAAGGCGCTTAAGGGGGCGAAAAGTCGGGTGCGCTGGATTTCACGCACCGAGGCCGACAAGCTCCTTGCCGAACTGCCGGCGCACTTGGCAGCGATGGCCGAATTCACCTTGCAGACCGGGCTGCGGCGGGCGAACGTGACACATCTGCAGTGGTCGCAGGTCGATCTGGCGAGACGGACGGCGTGGGTGCTTGGCGAGAACGTCAAGAACCGGAAGGCGCTGGCGGTGCCGTTGTCGAACAAGGCAGTGGAGGTGCTGGAAGAGTGGGGCGGCAAGGATACGCGCTGGGTCTTTCCGAAGGCTGGGCGGCCTGTCCATCAGACGAGCACCAAGGCATGGTTCGACGCATTGAAGCGGGCAGGGATTGCGGACTTCTGCTGGCACGATCTGCGGCACACCTGGGCGAGCTGGCACGTGCAGAACGGAACGCCGCTGCATGTGCTGCAGGAGCTGGGCCGCTGGTCGTCGTTGAAGATGGTGCAGCGGTATGCCCACCTCAGCGGCGAACATTTGCGGGCGTGGGTCGATCAGCCGGCTTTGCTCGCAGTGCAAAAGGCTGAGCCAGTGCAGGCGGTGAGCGATGGCGAGCAAGTCATAGTTTCGCCATAGTCAACGAAAAAACCGCCCGGAGGCGGTTTGAACGTTAGCGGAATGCGTTGATTCCGCTAAGAAATTTGGTAGGCGCGATTGGACTCGAACCAACGACCCCCACCATGTCAAGGTGGTGCTCTAACCAGCTGAGCTACGCGCCTCCCGTTCGCCGAAACCTTGGCGTCCCGAAGGAAGCGCGCATTATAGCGACTCTTTCGCGGATTGCAACACGTGTGCGCAAACTCTTTACATTGCCGATGATGCTTTACACTGCCGGCCACGCGCCGCGGCGCAGTGCGCACGCCGGTGTGCGCGAGCGCTTGCCCGGGAACGGCCGTGCCCTGCGCCGGTCTGTTGCCTTGATCACTTCAAGTCATTTTCGAGTCATGCCCTACCGAATCCTCAATGTTTCCGAGCACGGTGTGCTCGACAGCTATCTCGCCAAGCTGGCCGAAAACGGCTACAGCGCGGACGCCGCGCAACTCGCGGCAGCCAGGCGCCTGCAGCAGCTCTACAGCGAGCTGCTGGCGTTCAAGGTGGCGCGGCGCACCGCCTGGCGCAAGATGCTGTCGCGCGCGACACCGCCGCGTGGCGTCTATTTCTGGGGCGGTGTCGGCCGCGGCAAGAGCTTCCTGATGGACTGCTTCTTCGCCGCTGTTCCCTACCAGCGCAAGCGGCGCGTGCATTTCCACGCCTTCATGCAGGAGGTGCATTCGCGACTGAATGCGCTCAAGGGCGGCAGCGATCCGCTGGACAAGGTTGCCGACCAGATCGCCGGCGAGCTGCGCCTGCTCTGTTTCGACGAGTTTCACGTCTCCGACATCGCCGACGCGATGATCCTCGGCCGCCTGCTCGAAGCCTTGTTCGCGCGCGGCGTGGTCATCGTCATGACTTCGAACTACCCGCCAAAGCGGCTTTATCCGGACGGCCTGCAGCGCGAGAACTTCCTGCCGACGATTGCGCTGATCGAGCGCCAGCTCGACGTGGTCGAGGTCGACGCCGGTATCGATTACCGGCAGCGCTCGCTTGAGCGCGTCGAGACCTTCCGCGTGCCGGCCGACGCCGCGGCCGAAAGGCAGCAGGCGGCGACCTTTGCCGAACTGGCCGCCGGGGAGGGAGCGGGGGCGATGGCCGGTGAAGGCGCGGGCGAGATCGACATTCTCGGCCGGCCGATTGCCTTCCGCCGGCGTGCCGCCGGGGTGATCTGGTTCGACTTCGATGCGCTGTGCGGCGGCCCGCGTTCGCAGAACGACTACCTCGAACTGGCGCGGCGCTTTCCGACCGTGCTGCTCTCGGGCATTCCGCAGATGGATGCGCGCCACTCGGCCGAGGCGCGCCGCTTCACCTGGCTGGTCGATGTGTTCTACGATTTCCGCGTCAAGCTGATCGCCACCGCCGCCTGCGAGCCCGAACAGCTCTACGTCGCCGGCACGCAGGCCAGCGAGTTCTTTCGCACCGCCAGCCGCTTGACCGAAATGCGCACGCGCGAGTATCTGGCGCTGCCGCATCTGGTCTGAAGCGGGTGCCGCGGGTGGCGTCGACGCTTCCGGCATTGAACTGAAGAGGAGTTGTCATGCGTCGCCTGCTCCTGCTGCTCTGCTTTCTTGCTGCGCCGGCGCTGGCGCAGGAGCTCGAAGTCATTCCGCTCAAGCATCGCAGCGTCGAGCAACTGCTGCCCGCCTTGCGACCGCTGCTCGAGCCGGGCGGCGCCCTGTCGGGAATGGGCAACCAGCTGATCGTGCGCGCTTCGCAGCGCAATCGCCAACAGCTCAAGCAGGCGCTGGCGGCGCTCGATACGCCGCAGCGCCGGCTGATGATTCGCGTCAGCCAGAACCGCGACGGCGAATCCGCGCTGCAGGCGGGCAGCGTCTATGGCGAGTTTGCCGGCAGCGGCAGCCGCAATGTGCGCATCGTCGGGCCGTCGGCTGGCGTGGCGGGTGGTACGCGCATCGAGGTACAGCGCGGGGGCAGCCGCATCGGCGGCAGCGTCGTCGACACGCGCGACGCGAGCGAGGCGCGCGCCAGCCAGTCGGTGCAGGTGGTCGAAGGCGGCAATGCCTTCATCCAGGTTGGCCGCGCGCTGCCCTTGCCGCTGCGTCAGACCTGGGTCGGGCCGGGCGGCGCGGTGAGCAGCGAGTCGGTTGTCTATCGCGACGTCGGGCAGGGCTTCTACGCGCGGCCGCAGCTCAACGGCGAGCGGGTGACGCTGGAGATCAGCCCGCAGGCCGACAGCGTCGGCGCCGGCGGGGCCATCGAGGTGCAGCGTTTGACCACGACGGTGTCCGGGCGTCTCGGCGAGTGGATCGAGCTCGGCGGCAGCGGCCAGCTGGCGAGCCAGAGCGGCGGCAACGGCTGGACAGTGGGCAGCAGCGAGGCGCGCGACAGCCGCAGCGTCTGGCTGCGCGTTGACGAAGTGCAGTAGAAAGGGCGGCGGCGGGCGCCGCAACACCAGTCCGCGCCACGGGGGGAGCTGGAAGCTACTGCCGTAAAGGCGCCGCCGACAGAGCAGCGCCTGCCCCGGAGAACCGCGGGCAGGCGCGTGAGCTTGGGCTACTAGAGCAGGTTTTCCAGACGCAGGCGGATCAGCGGTGCCTTCACCGCTGGCAGCGACTGGATCAGCGTGATCGCGGCGTCGATCTGCCGTTCGCGCGTCTGGTGCGTGAGGATGATGATGTCGGTCTGCTCTTCGCCTTCGTCCGGCTCGCGCTGGATCATCGCGTCGATCGAGATGCCCTGATCGGCGAGGATGCGTGTGATGTCGGCGAGCACGCCCGGCTTGTCCTCGACGCGCAGACGCAGGTAGTAGCTGGTGCTGATCTCGGCCAGCGGCAGGATCGGCAGGTCGACCAGCGACTGCGGCTGGAAGGCCAGATGCGGCACGCGGTGTTCGGGATCGGCGGTGTGCATGCGCGTCACGTCGACCAGATCGGCGATCACTGCCGAAGCGGTCGGCTCAGCGCCGGCGCCCTTGCCGTAGTACAGCGTCGGGCCGACGGCGTCGCCCTTGACCAGCACCGCGTTCATCGCGCCTTCGACGTTGGCGATCAGGCGCTTTTCCGGGATCAGCGTCGGATGCACGCGCAGCTCGACGCCTTCCGGCGTGCGCCGCGTGATGCCGAGCAGCTTGATGCGGTAGCCGAGCTGTTCGGCGTAGCGGATGTCTTCCGCCGCCAGCCGGCTGATGCCTTCGACGTGCGCCTGCTCGAAATGCATCGGAATGCCGAAAGCGATGGCGCTCATGATGGTCAGCTTGTGCGCCGCGTCGACGCCTTCGACGTCGAAAGTCGGGTCGGCTTCGGCGTAGCCGAGGCGCTGCGCTTCGGCAAGCACGGTGGCGAAGGACAGGCCCTTGTCGCGCATCTCCGAGAGGATGAAGTTGGTGGTGCCGTTGATGATGCCGGCGATCCACTCGATGCGGTTGGCCGACAGGCCTTCGCGCAGTGCCTTGATGATCGGGATGCCGCCGGCGACGGCGGCCTCGAAGGCGACGATGACGCCGCGCGCCTGCGCCGCGGCGAAGATTTCGTTGCCGTGTACCGCGAGCAGCGCCTTGTTGGCGGTGACGACATGCTTGCCGTTGGCGATGGCGCGCAGCACCAGTTCCTTGGCGATGCCGTAGCCGCCGATCAGCTCGACGACGATGTCGATGGCGGGATCGTCAACGACGGCAAAGGCGTCGTCGGTGACTTCGGCGCGGCCGGCGGTGACTTCCTTCGCCAGCGCCAGATTCTTGTCGGCAACCTTGGAGATGCGGATCGGCCGGCCGGCGCGACGGGTGATTTCCGCCTCGTTGCGGGTGAGAACGGTGAAAGTGCCACCGCCGACGGTGCCGATGCCGAGAAGGCCTACGTTGATCGGTTTCATGGGGTCCTGTAGGTCGAGAGGTTGGGGTTGCGGTATCTGCAAGGAATCAGGCTGCGGCAGCGCCGGCGGCGCGTTTGCGATAGCTTTCGAGGAAGCGCGCGACGCGGCCGACGGCCTCGCGCAGATCGTCCTCGTGCGGCAGGAAGACGAGGCGGAAGTGGTCGGGCTGCGGCCAGTTGAAGCCTGTGCCCTGCACCAGCAGCACGCGTTCGGCTTCGAGCAGTTCGGCGATGAACTCCTGGTCGTCGGCGATCGGATAAATCTCCGGGTCGAGGCGCGGGAACATGTACAGCGTCGCCTTCGGCTTGACGCAGGTCACACCGGGGATCGCCGTGATCAGCTCGTAGGCCAGGTCGCGCTGGCGACGCATGCGGCCGCCCGGGGCGATCAGGTCGTCGATGCTCTGATAGCCGCCAAGCGCGGTCTGGATCGCGTACTGGCCCGGTACGTTGGCACACAGGCGCATCGAGGCGAGCATGTCGAGGCCTTCGATGTAGTCGCGCGCACGCCGCTTGTCGCCGGAAACGATCATCCAGCCGGCACGGTAGCCACAGCAGCGGTAATTCTTCGACAGGCCGTTGAAGGTGATGGTCAGCACATCTTCCGACAGCGAGGCGATCGAGGTGTGCGTCTCGCCGTCGTAGAGCACCTTGTCGTAGACCTCGTCGGCGTAGATGATCAGGCCGTGCTCGCGGGCGATGGCAACGAGTTCGCGCAGCAGCTCGGGCGGATAGAGCGCGCCGGTCGGGTTGTTCGGGTTGATGATGACGATGGCGCGCGTGCTCGGCGAAATCTTGGCGCGGATGTCAGCCAAGTCGGGCAGCCAGCCGTTGTTCTCGTCGCACAGGTAGTGGCGCGGCGTTCCGCCCGAAAGGCTGACCGCTGCGGTCCACAGCGGATAGTCGGGTGCTGGCAGCAGCACTTCCTCGCCCGGATCGAGCAGTGCGTTCATCGCCATGACGATCAGCTCGGAAACGCCGTTGCCGACGTAGATGTCCTCGAGCGTGACGCCGCGGATCTTCTTCTGCTGGCAGTAGTGCATCACCGCCTTGCGCGCCGGGAAGATGCCTTTCGAGTCGGAATAACCCGCCGAATTGGGCAGGTTGCGGATCATGTCCTGCTGGATTTCGTCGGGCGCGTCGAAGCCGAAGGAGGCGAGGTTGCCGATGTTCAGCTTGATGATCTTGTGGCCTTCGTCCTCCATCTGCCGGGCACGCGCCAGCACCGGGCCGCGGATGTCGTAGCAGACGTTGGCGAGCTTGCCCGATTTGCGGATCGGTGCCTGCACCAGCGGCGAAGTGGAGTGGGGCGCTGGCAGCGAGAGTTCGGTTGCGGGTTTAGCAGTGGGCATTGACGTCGGCCGGAGAGAGGCCGTCCTTTCTGAACATTTCCTTGATGCCGCGAACGGCCTGACGGATGCGCTCGTCGTTTTCGATCAGCGCGAAGCGTACGTGGTCGTCGCCGTATTCGCCAAAACCGATACCCGGCGAGACGGCGACCTTGGCGTCGGCGAGCAGACGCTTGGCGAATTCGAGCGAGCCGAGCGCGCGGTAGGCGGGCGGAATCGGCGCCCAGATGTACATCGACGCCTTCGGCGTCTCGACTTCCCAGCCGGCCTCGTGCAGTCCCTTGACCAGCACGTTGCGCCGGCGCTCGTAGCGCTGGCGGATTTCCTCGACACAGTCCTGCGGGCCGTCGAGCGCGATTACCGAAGCGATCTGGATCGGTGTGAACGCGCCGTAATCGTGATAGCTCTTGATGCGCGCCAGCGCCGCGCACAGTTCTCGGTTGCCGACCATGAAGCCGATGCGCCAGCCGGCCATGTTGTAGCTCTTCGACATGGTGAAGAACTCGACGGCGATGTCGCGCGCGCCCGGCACCTGCATGATCGATGGCGCCCGGTTGTCGGGGAAGGCGTCGTCGAAAACGAGGTCGGCGTAGGCGAGGTCATGCACGACGAGAATGTCGTGCTGCTTCGCCAGCGCGATGACGCGCTCGAAAAATTCCATGTCGACGCAGCGCGCGGTCGGGTTGCTCGGGAAGCCGAAGACCATCATCTTCGGCTTGGGGATCGACTCGCGGATGGCGCGCTGCAGTTCTTCGAAGAAGTCGACGCCGGGCGTCATGCGCACCGAGCGGATGTCGGCGCCGGCGATGATCGCGCCGTAGATGTGGATCGGGTACGAAGGGTTGGGGACGAGCACCGTGTCGCCACGGTCGAGCGTCGCCAGCATCAGGTGGGCGAGGCCTTCCTTCGAGCCGAGGGTGACGACGGCTTCGCTCTCGGGATCGAGACTGACCGCGTAGCGCCGCTGGTACCAGTCGCAGATCGCCTTGCGCAGGCGCGGCAGGCCCTTCGAGACCGAATAGCCGTGCGTATTGCCGCGTTCGGTCGCCTCGACCATCTTGTCGACGATGTGTTGCGGCGTCGGCCCGTCAGGATTGCCCATGCTTAGGTCGATGATGTCCTCGCCGCGGCGGCGCGCGGCCATCTTCAACTCGCCGGTGATGTTGAAGACATACGGGGGGAGACGCTTGACGCGCGAAAACTCTCTCATGGCTCTCGGGTTGTCGGCCTGTGACATGCCGAAACGGTGGGCGGGCGCTGCTTGCGCGGGCCGACGGCTTCGTCAAGTTGCGGTCAGCAAAAAAGCTATAATCCTACTTTATCGATTTGTGCACCGCAATTTTCCATGAAGCTGCAAATCGCCGCGACCGACGGAGCTCATGTCTTCACCGCCTACGGCGCTGGCTTCGTCAGTGTCGACGGCGTGCGCCATGAGCGCAATCTGCTCGTTTCGCCGCAACGGCTTCTTCCCGGGTGGACGCTTGCCAGCGCCGATAAGCTTGCCATTGATGACTTTGCGTTCCTCGCCGGGCTGGATGCCGATGTCACACTGCTCGGCATGCCGTCGCCGCTGCGTTTTCCGCGTCCCGAGTTGCTGCGGCCTTTCGCCGAGGCGCAGAAAGGTCTGGAAGTGATGGAGTTCGGTGCCGCCTGCCGTACCTACAATGTTCTTGCCGGCGAGGGGCGTCGCGTCGTTGTCGCGCTGCTCTTCTCCTGATGGCTGACACGCCGATTCTTTCTCGTCGCGGGCTGTGGGCGCTGCTGCTGGCGTTTGCCGTCGTCTGGTTCGGCACGCTCGAATACCGCAAGCTGATCAAGCCCGACGAAGGGCGTTATGCCGAAATCGCGCGCGAAATGGCGGTTTCCGGCGATTTCGTGACGCCGCGACTGAACGGTATCAAGTACTTCGAGAAACCGGCGCTGCAGTACTGGGTGACCGCTGCCGCTTTCAAGGTTTTCGGCGAAGACGAGTGGACCGCGCGCATCTGGCCGGGAATTACCGGTTTCCTCAGCGTCCTGCTCGCCTTCTTCACGACGCGCCGGCTGTTTGGCTCGCGTGCTGCGCTGCTGGCGGCGTCCACGCTCGCCGGCTGCCTGTTCATGGTGATCATCGGTCACCTCAACACGCTCGACATGGGGCTGTCGTTCTTCCTGCAGCTGGCTCTGTCGGGTGTATTGCTGGCCAATCGCGATGGCGCGGCGCCAGTCGAGCGACGACGCTGGATGCTCGTCGTCTGGGCGGCGCTGGCTGGGGCGATGCTGTCGAAAGGGCTGGTCGCGCTGGTGCTTTGTGGCGCGGCGCTGGTGCTTTATTCGGCGCTGGCACGCGATCTGTCACCGTGGCGGCGGCTCGAACTGTTGCGCGGTATCCCGCTGTTCCTGCTGATCGCCGCGCCGTGGTTCGTCGCGGTGTCGCTCGCCAACCCCGAGTTCTTCCATTTCTTCTTCATCCACGAGCATTTCGAGCGTTTCCTGACCAAGGCGCACGGCCGCTACCAGCCGCCCTGGTATTTCCTCGCCGTGCTGCTCGTCGGCACGCTGCCGTGGACGCTGATGATGCTGCAGGCGTGGTTCGGCGCCTGGTTCCGCGAGCGCAGCGGCGCTTTCCAGCCGCAACGCCTGCTCGTCGTCTGGGCGCTGGTCATCCTCGCTTTCTTCAGCGCCTCAAGCTCGAAGCTGCCGTCGTACATTCTGCCGATGGCGCCGGCGCTGGCGATGCTCACCGGCGTCTGGCTATGTCGCGCCGCGCGCGGCACGTTGCTTGCGCACATCGGCATCATCATCGCCGTGGCGCTGGCGGCGCTCTATTTCGCGCCGCACATCAGCGACCGCGCCGACACCGAAACGCCGCACGCGATGATGAGCGCCTACGCCGAATGGTCGCGCGTCGCCGCCGGCGTGCTGCTCGCCGGTGCCATCGGCGGCTGGCTGCTGGTGTGGCGGCGGCGGCAGGGCGGCGGACTCCTGCTGCTGGCCGTCGCCGGCTATCTGGCGCTGTCGATCGTGATGCAGGGGCACGAGAAGCTCGGCCGTTCGAATTCCGCGCATCACATTGCCACCGAAGTGAAGCCGCTGCTCAGCCCCGGCGTTCCGTTCTACAGTGTCAATATGTACGAGCAGACCTTGCCCTTCTACCTGCAGCGCACGCTGACGCTGGTCGATTATCGCGACGAACTGGGTTTCGGCCTCGACCAGGAGCCGCAGCTGTGGGTGCCGACCATCGCCGAGTTCCGCGAACGCTGGCTCGCCGGCGGCGACGCCTTCGCCGTGATGACGCCCGATACCTACGAATCACTCGCCGGCGGATTGCCGATGGACGTGGTGGCGCGCGACACGCGGCGCGTCATCGTGCGCCGGCCGGCCGCCGACGGCAGCCCGGCACTTGCGCACTGAGCCGCCGATGAGCGCCGTCGCCTTTGCCCTGATCCTCACCGGCGTGTTGCTCAACGCTGCGGCGCAACTGCTGCTCAAGGCCGGTACCAACGTCATCGGCCATTTCGAGTTTTCGCTCGAAAACGCGCTGCCGGTCGGCCTCAAGCTCGCTTTCGAACCGCACATCTTCGGCGGCCTGTGCTGCTACGTCGTCAGCGTCGTCGTCTGGATCATGGCGCTCTCGCGTGTGCCGGTGTCGATCGCCTATCCGCTGCTGTCGATCGGCTACATCGTCAACGCCTTCGCCGCGCACTGGCTGTTCGGCGAGGCGGTGACCGTACAGAAACTGTTCGGCATCGGCTTCATCGTCGTCGGCGTTTATCTCGTTGCCCGCTCATGATTCCTCTGCCTGCGAATTTCATTCCCTTCACCCGTCCGTCGATCGACGAGGAAACCATCGCCGCCGTCGGCGACACGCTGCGCTCGGGCTGGATCACCAGCGGCCCGCGCGTGCAGGAGTTCGAAGCGGCGCTGTCGGCGCGTTTCGGCGGACGCACGGTGCGCGCCTTCAATTCGGGAACGATCACGCTCGAAATCGCGCTTGAGCTGGCCGGTGTCGGCGCCGGTGACGAGGTGATCACGCCGCCGCTGTCGTGGGTTGCCACCGCCAACGTCGTGCTGCATCGCGGCGCGCGGCCGGTGTTCGTCGACATCGACCCGGTCACGCGCAATCTCGACCTCGACTTGGTCGATGCGGCGATCACCGACAAGACCAAGGCGATCATCCCGGTTGATCTGGCCGGCCTGCCGGTCGACCGCGACCGTCTCTACGCGATTGCCCGCCGGCACGGCCTGCGCGTGGTCGAGGACGCGGCGCAGTCGCTTGGCGCCAGCTGGCGCGGTGGGCCGATCGGCAGCCTCGGCGACTTCGTCTCCTTCTCCTTCCACGCCAACAAGAACCTCACCACCAGCGAGGGCGGTGCGCTGGTGCTGCCGGCCGACATCGATCCGGCTTTCTGCGAGCGCCTGCGCCTGCAGGGCGTGCGCCGGCTCGACGGCGGCGAGATGGAGGTCGACGTCGCCGGCCACAAGGGCAACCTCACCGACCTCGCGGCGACGATCGGCTTGGGCCAGCTGCGCCGGCTCGACGAATTCACCGCGCGCCGGCGCCAGCTGGCACGGCGCTATTTCGCGCGGCTCGATCCGGCCGCTGGCGCGCCCGACGTCGGGCTCGGCCTGCCGCCCGCCGATTTTGCCGACAGCAACTGGCACATGTTCCAGGTGCTGCTGCCGCTCGAACGCATGAAAATCAGCCGCGGCGACTTGATTGCCGCGCTGCGTGCGCGCAACATCGGCGCCGGCGTGCATTACCCGGCGATGCACCTGTTCGCGCTCTACCGTAATCTCGGCTATGCGCCGGGCGATTTTCCGCATGCCGAACACGTCGGCGCCACGACGCTGACGCTGCCCTTGTTCCCGGCAATGAGCGACGCCGATGTCGACGCCGTCTGTGCCCATCTTCTCGATCTCATTCAGCCAGCACGCGCATGAACTCTCCCGAAGTCTCGGTCGTCGTCCCGATCTACAACGAAGAGGCCGGCCTGCCGACCCTGTTCGAGCGCCTTTACGCGGCGATGGACGACTTTGGCGCCAGTTACGAACTGATCTTCATCAACGACGGCAGCCGCGACCGTTCGGCGGCGCTGCTGCGCGAGCAGTACGAGCGCCGCCCCGACGTCACCCGCGTCATCCTGCTCGCCGCCAACGCCGGCCAGCACATGGCGATCATGGCGGGTTTCGAGCACTGTCGCGGCGAGATCGTCGTCACCATCGACGCCGACCTGCAGAATCCGCCCGAGGAGATCGGGCGTCTGGTCGAGAAGATGCGCGAGGGCTACGACCTCGTCGGCAGCATCCGCCGCCAGCGCCAGGATTCGGCTTTCCGCCGCTACGCGTCGCGCGCGATGAACCGCCTGCGCGAGCGCATCACGCGCATCAAGATGACCGACCAGGGCTGCATGCTGCGCGCCTACCGGCGCAGCATCATCAACGCAATCAACAGTTGCCACGAAGTGAGCACCTTCATTCCTGCGCTGGCCTATACCTTTGCCTTGCGCCCGACCGAAATCGAGGTAGCGCACGAGGAGCGTTTCGCCGGCGAATCGAAGTATTCGCTGTATAGCCTGATTCGCCTCAACTTCGACCTGATGACCGGCTTTTCGCTGGTGCCGCTGCAGTGGTTCTCGATGGTCGGCATCGGCGTTTCGCTGCTCTCGGCGCTGTTTGTCGGCGTTCTCGCGCTGCGCCGCATCTTCCTCGGGCCGGAAGCCGAGGGGCTGTTCACGCTGTTCGGCATCGTCTTCTTCCTGCTCGGACTGGTGCTCTTCGGTGTCGGCTTGATCGGCGAGTACGTCGGTCGCATCTACCTGCAGGTGCGCCACCGCCCGCGTTTCCTGATCGACGCGGTACTCGAAGCACCGGACATTCGCGTCGATCGCCGCCAAGCGCAAACGCCGGAAATCACGCCGGCGCTTGGCGGCGCCACCGCTGCAGCTGCTGCGGAGCGTCACGCATGACGCGTGCCGTCGTCTTCGCTTACCACTCGGTCGGTGCGCGCTGCCTGTCGACGCTGCTGGCGCATGGCGTCGAGGTGGCGCTGCTGGTGACGCACGAAGACGCGGCCGACGAGAACATCTGGTTCGAGAGTGTCGCCGCTGTTGCCGCGCGTCACGACATTCCGACGATCACGCCGGCCGACGCCAACACGCCCGAGTTGCTGGCACGCATCGCCGCACTGCAGCCCGATTTCATCTTCTCGTTCTACTACCGCAAGATGCTCGGCACGCCGCTGCTGGCGCTGGCGGCGCGTGGCGCTTACAACATGCACGGCTCGCTGCTGCCGAAGTACCGCGGCCGCGCACCGGTGAACTGGGCGGTGCTGCACGGCGAAACCGAGACTGGCGCGAGCTTGCACGAGATGCTCGCCAAGCCCGACGCCGGCCGTGTCGTCGCGCAGCAGCGCGTGCCGATCCTGCCCGATGACACTGCTTTCGAGGTGTTCAACAAGGTGACCGTCGCCGCCGAACTGGCGCTCGATGCCGTGCTGCCGGCGCTGCTCGCCGGTACCGCGCCGCACTTCGAACAGAATCTGGCGCAGGGCGGCTATTTCGGCGGGCGCAAGCCCGCAGATGGCCGCATCGACTGGACGCAGCCGGCGGCGGTGGTGCACAACCTCGTGCGCGCGGTGGCGCCGCCGTATCCGGGCGCTTTTTTCGAAATCGACGGCGTGCGCCTGATCGTCGGCCGCAGCCAGCTGGCGCCGCCGCGGCAGCCGCGTTCGGCCGGCGCCGGCATCTATGTCGAGGACGCGCGTTTCTTCGCCGACTGCGCCGATGGCCGCGTGCTGCGCCTGCTGTCGCTGACTCTCGACGGCCAGGAGCTATCGCCCGCCGCTTTTGTCTCCCGTTTCGGCGAGACGCTCGCCAACGGCAAACGCTTCTTCTGACCTTTCCGGAAAGACCATGAAAAAAGTCCTCATCCTCGGCGTCAACGGCTTCATCGGCCACCATCTGTCGCAGCGCATCATCGACACGACCGACTGGGAAGTCTATGGCATGGACATGAATAGCGAGCGTGTCGCCGACCTGCTCGAACATCCGCGCTTCAACTTCTTTGAGGGTGACATCACCATCAACAGGGAGTGGATCGAGTACCACGTGAAGAAGTGCGACGTGATCCTGCCGCTGGTGGCGATCGCGACGCCGGCGACCTACGTCAAGGAGCCGCTGCGCGTTTTCGAACTCGACTTCGAAGCCAACCTGCCGATCATCCGCCAGGCGGTGAAGTACAAGAAGCGCGTCATCTTCCCGTCGACCTCCGAGGTGTACGGCATGTGCCGTGACGCTGAATTCGATCCGGAAAACTCCGAACTGATCCTCGGTCCGATCAACAAGCCGCGCTGGATCTACAGCTGTGCCAAGCAGATGATGGACCGCGTGATCCACGCCTACGGTCAGCAGGAAGGTCTCGAATACACGCTGTTCCGTCCGTTCAACTGGATCGGCCCGGGCCTCGACTCGATCCACACGCCGAAGGAAGGTTCATCGCGCGTGATCACGCAGTTCCTCGGCCACATCGTTCGCGGCGAACCGATCAAGCTGGTGGACGGTGGCGCCCAGAAGCGCGCCTTCACCTATGTGTCGGACGGCATCGACGCGCTGATGAAGATCATCGCCAACAAGGACGGCGTCGCCAGCGGCAAGATCTACAACATCGGCAACCCGAAGAACAATTTCTCGGTGCGCGAACTGGCGACGATGATGCTCGAACTCGCCGCGCAGTATCCGGAATACGCGGAGACCGCAGCCAGGGTGAAGACCGTGGAAACGACTTCGGGCGAGTACTACGGCAAGGGTTATCAGGACACGCAGCACCGCGTGCCGAAGATCGAGAACACCATGGCCGATCTGGGCTGGGCGCCGCAGGTCGAGATGCAGACGGCGCTGAAGAACATCTTCGAAGCCTATCGCGGCGACGTCGCCGCGGCGCGCAAGCTGGTCGACTGAACGTAAAGGCAAAGGCGCGCAGGCGCGGCCGGAATGACAAGGGGCGCTGCGGCGCCCCTTGCTTTTTGAGGCCTCCGGCAGCGGAAGCAGCCTCGTGCCGGTGCTCGCCGGGCGCCGTCAGCGGCCCGTGCGTGCCGCCTATTTCATGCGCAGCAGCACGTCGTCGCGCAGGCCGAAGTGGTGCCATAGCGCCGCGGCGAAGTGGAGGCCAACGAGCGCGATGAAGACGTTGGCCAGCGTCTCATGCACTTCCTTGAGGTCGTGCGCGAGATTGTGGTCGCCGGCGCCGATCGGCGGCAGCGTGAACAAGCCGAAGACATCGACACTGCGCGCGTCGAGCGCAACGCCGAGGTAGCCGCTCACCGGCAGCGCCAGCAGGAGCAGGTAGAAGGCCAGATACATCGCTTTCGAAGCAAGACGCTGCCAGCCCGGCATTGCCGATTCGTCGGGCAAGGCGCCGCGCAGCGCCTGCACGACGCGCCAGCCCAGACGTGGCAAGACCATGATCAGTGCGATGACGCCGAGCGACATGTGCAGCGCCATCATCGCCGTGCGGCCGCTCGATCCCTTGGGGAAAATTTCGTGCAGTTCGACCAGCGCGCAGACGGCGAGCAGCAGGAAGAACATTCCCCAGTGCAGCAGGCGCGTGAGCGGATCGTAACGGTTTGGTGTAGTGCGGGGGGTGCTGTTCATCGGTTTCTCCAGTGCGGAAGCAGTGCTCGCCGCGAGTGGCAGGCACTCTCGTTCCTTGATGCGGTGGGTGCGTGGTGGCGCGATCCGGCAGCAGCGAGAGTGGCCGCTAGGCTGACGTGGCAGCCTTAAGCGCTCCTTAAGGTCGGCGGCCAGGCGGACTGCGATGCTGCCGAGACGCTGCACGCAGCCGGTGGCCTGGCCGTTGCCGGCCGGGATTCTACCGTCGGCGGCCGGATGGTGCGCGCTGCTATAATCCGCGCCTTCTTCAGGCTGGGCACCGGCAAGCCTTGCTTTCTTCCTGCCGCCTCGGCCGTCTGGTCTGCACATCATGAAACGCCTTGCCCTCAAGATCGACGTCGACACCTACCGCGGAACGCAGCGTGGCGTTCCCGCGCTGGTCGAACTGCTCAGCCGGCGGCAAGCCGGCGCGAGCTTCCTGTTCTCGCTCGGTCCCGACAATACCGGTCGCGCCATCCGTCGTGCCTTCCGTCCCGGCTTCATGCAGAAGGTGCGGCGCACCTCGGTGCTCGAGCATTACGGCCTGCTGACGCTGATGTACGGCGTGCTTCTGCCGGGGCCGAACATCGGCCGGCGCTGTGCGTCGACGCTGCGTGCGGTGCGCGACGCCGGTTTCGAGGTCGGCGTGCACTGTTGGGATCACGTGCGCTGGCAGGACGGCGTCAGTGGCGCCGACAACGCCTGGGTCGAAACGGAAATGACGCGCGCCGTCGAGCGGTTCACGCAGATCTTCGGCGAAGCGCCGCGCCTGCATGGCGCCGCTGGCTGGCAGATGAACCGGCATGCGCTGCGCCTGACGCAGCGTCTGGGCTACGCGATCAGCTCGGACGGACGCGGCACGCACCCATTCCTGCCGGTGATCGATGGCGAACTGATCGCCTGCCCGCAACTGCCGACAACGCTGCCGACGCTCGACGAGCTGATCGGCGTCGACGGCATCACCGCCGACACGGTGGCCGATCACCTGCTGTCGCTGACCGAGTCGGCGAGCGGCGACCAGGTGTTCACGCTGCATGCCGAACTCGAAGGCATGCGCTTGCTGCCGCAGTTCGAACGCCTGCTCGACGGCTGGCAGGCGCAGGGCTTCAGCTTTGTGTCGATGGCCGATCTGGCCGCCAGCCTCGACCTGAAGCGGCTGCCGCACCACGAAGTGCGTTTCGAGGAAATTCCCGGCCGTTCGGGCAAGCTGTTCGTGCAGGGGCCGGCGTTCCCCGCCTGATTTCCGGTCTGCTGGCTGGGTTATGGCAGCGAGGGGCAGCGAAGGCGCCAGCGCTCAGCAGGCACCCGGTCGCGTGCTATCATTCGCGCCGTCGCGCAAGGCGGCATCCGGAAGCGTGGCAGAGTGGTCGATTGCAACGGTCTTGAAAACCGTCGATGGGCAACCATCCGTGAGTTCGAATCTCACCGCTTCCGCCAAAAAACGCAATAAAAACAAATGTTTGCGCTTATTCGCGTACCGCGTCGGCCCAGCAGTTGGGCGTCTCGTAGAGGCGGACGCGCTCGAGGTGCAGGTGGTTGCCATAGACGTCGCGATAGAGCGCGTCGAGGATTCTGAAGGCTTCCTGCGCCAGGAATTCGGCGGTCGGCGGCGCGTCGACGACGACGGTCTTGTGTCCGGGCAACGACAGCAGGAAGTTGAGCACCGCCGTATCGCCGGAATAAACGAGGAAGGCGTGGTCCCAGACATCGACCAGATGCTCCTTGGCCAGTGCCTTGACCTCGGAAAAATCCATCACCATGCCGTTGGCCGAGTCGCCCTCGCGCCTGATGATGTCGCCGGAGAGCGTGATTTCGATTGCGTAGCGGTGGCCGTGCAGGTTGCGGCACTGGCTCTTGTGGTCGGGAATCCGGTGTCCGGCATCGAATTCGAGGCGGCGGGTAATCTGCATCGCGGACTTTTGGCCGCGGACGGCCGGCATTGAACGGGCGCTGATTATATCATCGCCACTTTGGCCGGCCTGAACCCGCTCCGCGCCGCGACCTTCCTCCAAGGTATCCAGCATGCTCACCATCGTCGACCACCGCCGCGACAGCGCCGGCCTGCTCTATGTCTATCCCGTCGTTTCGCGACGCGCCGGTGGCGTCTCGGTGGGCATCAATCTCAATCCCAATGCTGCGTGCAACTGGGCCTGCCGCTACTGTCAGGTGCCCGATCTCAAGCGTGGCGGCCCGCCGCCGCTCGATCTGCCGCGCCTTGAACGCGAACTGCGTGGTTTTCTCGGCGACGTGCTCAACGGCGACTTTCTTCAGCGTCACGTTCCCGAGGCGTCGCGCCGGCTGGTCGACATCGCTTTCTCCGGTGACGGCGAGCCGACAACGGCCGCCGAATTCGCCGAGGCGGTGGCGCTGGTCGAACGCGTACTCGCCGATCTCGGTCTGCTCGGGAATCTGGTGGTGAGGCTGATCACCAACGGCAGCCAGCTGCGCCGACCGGCGGTACGCGAAGGCATTGCGCGCATTGGCGCTTGTGGTGGCGAAGTATGGTTCAAGCTCGACCGGGCGACGACGCAAGGCGTGCAACTGGTCAATGGCGCGCAGCGTACGCCGCAGCAGACGCGAACGGCCTTGCTGGCCTGCGCCGGGCTGGCGCCGACCTGGGTGCAAACCTGCTGGTTCGCCTTCGACGGCGAAGCGCCGGGGGCGGAGGAAGAGGGCGCCTATCTGGCGCTGATTGGAGAGCTGCGCGAAAAAATCAGGGGCGTGCACCTTTACGGTCTGGCACGCCCCTCGCAGCAACCGGAAGCCGAGCGCTTGTCGCCGCTGGCTCTTGAAGACTTTGCACGCTTCGCCCGGCAAATCGAAGCGCTGGGCGTCAGGGTGGTGATGAATCCCTGACGCCGGATTTTGCCAATCAAGCGGCCTTCCGCAGCTTGGCCTTGGCGTTCTTCTTCAGCGTCTTGAACAGCGTCGGGTCTTCGACCTTCAGGTATTCGACGACGTCGATATCCTCACGCTTGACGCGGTTGATGTCGATCTGCTCGACATGCACCAGACGCAGCAGTTCGCGCACCGGCTTCGGCATGTTGCGGCCGCTTTCGTAGCGGGAGCCGCCACTCTGCGTGACACCGATTTTCGACCAGAACTGTTGTTGGTTGAGGCCCAGCTTGCGCCGGATCTCGCGCGGTTCAATCTTTTCTATCATCTTGACGTTGCTCATGATTTTCCTTTCTGGCTGATGAATCCCCGGCGTTTGGGCGGGGCTGTTCCCTTTGACCGGTCACTGACTTATGGACTATGACCTTGGTCATAGGTGCGGCAGTATAATCCAAACTCATATTATTGCAAGTGGCATTGTTCGCACTTTTTGCAACGAAGTTTTGCGCGTTTCGTCATGATGCCCGGCGGGTTTTCGGCTGTGTTGGCGTTGACCCTGCCCGCCTGTCTTTTGTGCCCCTGTTGCGATAAAATTCTCGCCCTTCGCAGCTTGCGTGCGTGACTGGAGTGGAGCGGGAATGGCACTGATCGTGCAGAAATTCGGCGGTACGTCGGTGGCGACGACGGAGCGCATAAAGAATGTCGCCAGGCGCGTCGCGCGCTGGAAGGCACAGGGGCACGACATCATCGTCGTGCCGTCAGCCATGTCGGGCGAGACCAACCGGCTGATCGGACTGGCGCGGGAGATATCTGCCGAGCCCGATCCGCGCGAGCTCGACGTCATCGCTTCGACCGGCGAGCAGGTCACCATCGGCCTCCTGGCGATGGCAATGCAGGAACAGGGGCTGCCGGCAAAGAGCTACACCGGTGCGCAGGTGCGGGTGAATACCGACAGCACCTTTACCAAGGCGCGCATCCTCTCGATCGACGATGAACGCATCCGCGCCGATCTGGCTGCCGGCTTCGTCGTTGTTGTTGCCGGCTTTCAGGGTGCCGACGCCGACGGCAACATCACCACGCTCGGTCGTGGCGGTTCCGATACCTCGGCAGTGGCACTGGCAGCGGCGCTCAATGCCGACGAATGCCAGATCTACACTGACGTCGACGGCGTTTACACCACCGACCCGCGCGTCGTTCCCGAAGCGCGCAAGCTCGACACCATCACCTTCGAAGAGATGCTGGAAATGGCCAGCCTCGGTTCGAAGGTGCTGCAGATCCGCTCGGTCGAGTTCGCCGGCAAATACAAGGTCAAACTGCGGGTGCTCTCCAGCTTCGAGGACGAAGGCGAGGGCACGCTGATTACTGTTGAGGAAGAAAAGCCCATGGAACAACCGATCATCTCCGGAATCGCCTTCAGCCGCGACGAGGCCAAGCTGACCGTGCTCGGCGTTCCCGACCGGCCGGGCATTGCCTATCAGATCCTCGGTCCGGTGGCCGATGCCAACATCGACATCGACATGATCATCCAGAACGTCGGTCATGACGGCACCACCGATTTCTCCTTCACCGTCAATCGCGCCGATTACAACAAGACGCTCGGCGTGCTGGAAACGGTCAAGGGCCACATCGGTGCGCGCGAGATCGTTGGCGACAAGCACATCTGCAAGGTTTCCGCCGTTGGCGTCGGCATGCGTTCGCATCCGGGCGTCGCCAGCAGCATGTTCCGCGCGCTGGCCGAAGAAGGCATCAATCTGAAGATGATTTCGACCTCAGAGATCAAGATCTCGGTGATCATCGACGAGAAGTATCTTGAACTGGCAGTACGTACGCTGCACAAGACTTTCGGTCTTGATCAGGCCGACTGAGCTCAGTTTGACCCGGGGCGGCTAACCCGCTATTATCCGCCCGCTTCGGAGACGTGGCCGAGAGGTCGAAGGCACTCCCCTGCTAAGGGAGCATACGGGCCAAAACTCGTATCGAGGGTTCGAATCCCTCCGTCTCCGCCAGTAACATGGATGGCATAACGGCGTCGCGCCGTTGCGAATACCCCGCCGAGCTTTGAGCCCAGCGGGGTTTTTCGTTTATGGTCTTTTGAACGCTGCTTGCGAGACCGATACCTTGATTCCCCTGCGGCGCTTTTATCCGCTGGCTGCCTTTCTCGGCGGATTTCTCTGGGATGCGCTCACGCTTGGTCAGCGCGTCAAAACGATGGACTTCTGGCGCCTCGGCGCCTTCCTGCTCGGCGCCGCCTTGCTCGCACTCTGGCTGGCCCGGCGCGATGCGCTGAAGCTGCAGGCGCCAGCGCCGGCTGCGCCGGGTTCGCGGCTGCGCGCTCACCTGCCGGGAGTCGTCTGGCAAGCGCCTTACCTGCTGCTGCAGTTCTTTTACGGCGGCATCTTCTCGGCGCTGTTCATCCTCTACTTCAAAAGCTCGGGCCACCTCGGTACCTGGCTGATGACGCTCTTCCTCGGCGCGCTGCTGGTCGGCAACGAATTCGTCGGCAAGCGTTACGGCGAGCGCTTCACGCTCACCTGGGCGCTGTTTGCGCTCAACGCCATCCTGCTCTGCAACTTCGCGCTGCCGTACATCGTCGGCAGTCTCAATCCGGCGTGGTTCTATATTTCCACCGGCGCCGGCGTGCTGCTGGCGCACGGCCTGCAGCGGCTGGCGCCCGGCCGCCCCGGCCGCATCCTGCCGGCCTGGGTGATCGCAAGCGTGCTGCTGCTCGCCTGGAACTTCGGCATGATCGCGCCGGTGCCGCTGGTCAAGCGCGACCTCGCCGTCGGCCATGCTTTCGTGCAGGAGGCCGACCGTTATGCCTTGTCGCTGGAGAAGGCTCCGGCCTGGCAGTTCTGGCGCGACCAGTCGGCGACGGTGCATCTGGCCGAAGGTGAGCGCCTGTACGGCGTTTCGGCCGTTTCGGCGCCGCTCGGGGTCGTCGCCACGCTCGAACATCGCTGGGAAGTGCATGAGCCAGCAGGCTGGCGCCTCGTCTCGCGCTCGCAGTTCCAGAGCGCCGGCGGCCGCGAGCGTGGCTTCCGCGGCTATTCGTGGCTGTCGAACCCGCAGGCCGGCGACTGGCGCTTTACCGTAGGCACCGAAGATGGCCGCACCATCGGCACTTTTTCATTCACCGTCGAGCGTGTTGCGCCGGTGGCAGAGGATCTGCTCGTCCGCGAGTTCTAGGCGCCTGCCGCTGTTGAACTGGGCTTTCTTTAAGGTGACAATTCGGCCCTTCGCTGGCAGGCATTTGCAGCAGTCGCGAGCGGGCGCCGAAGGCGTTCACATCGTTCAACTTTCTGGGGTTTCTGAATCATGAAAAAGCAGGTTTCGGTATTGCTGATGGCACTCGCCGCGAGCGTTGCCTTGCTCGGCTGTGACAAGAAGGAAGAAGCAACGCCGGCGGCAGCGGCGCCGGCACCTGTCGCGCTGAGCAAGATCGTCGTCGGCCTCGACGACAACTTCCCGCCGATGGGCTTCCGCGACGAAAAGAACGAGCTTGTCGGCTTCGACATCGACCTTGCGCGTGAAGCCGCCAAGCGTCTCGGCGCCGAAGTCGAATTCAAGCCGATCGACTGGAACGCCAAGGAAGCCGAACTCAACGGCAAGCGTGTCGACGTGCTGTGGAACGGGCTGACCATCACCGAAGAGCGCAAGGCCAACATCGCCTTCACCGCGCCCTACCTCGAAAACCGCCAGATCATCATCGTCACCGCCGATTCCAAGATCAAGGACAAGGCTGGCCTCGCACACAAGGTCATCGGCGTGCAGGAAGGTAGCAGCGCCGTCGAAGCGATCGAGAAGGACGCGGCGACCGCCAAGTCGTTCAAGCAGCTGAAGAAGTTCGGCGACAACGTCACCGCGCTGATGGATCTGTCTGCCGGCCGTCTCGACGCGCTGGTCGTCGATGAAGTCGTTGGCCGTTACTACACCGCCAAGAAGCCGGGCGAGTACGTCGTTCTCGAAGAAAACTTCGGTACCGAAGAGTACGGCGTCGGCGTGCGCAAGGACGACAACGAACTGCTGGCCAAGCTGCAGAAGGCCATCGACGAAATGAAGCAGGACGGTTCCGCCGCGCGCATCTCGACGCAGTGGTTCGGCAAGGACATCGTCAAGTAAGGCTTCACCACCACCGGAAACACGGTTGTTGCGGGCCGGACCCTGCGTCCGGCCCTTTGTCTGGGCAGGCCCATGGACTACTTTCTCCAAATACTCGGGCCTCTGTTGCAGGGAACGGCAGTCACCCTGCAGGTTTTCCTGATCACGCTGGCGCTCGCCGTTCCGCTCGGACTGGCGCTGGCGCTGATCCGCATCTCGCGCTTTCGCACCGCGAGCACAGCGGTCAGCGGCTACATCTGGCTGATGCGCGGCACGCCGCTGATGCTGCAGATGCTGTTCATCTACTTCGCGCTGCCCTTCGTGCCGGTGATCGGCGTGCGCCTGCCGGACTTCCCGGCGGCCATCGTCGCCTTCACGCTCAACTACGCCGCCTACTTTGCCGAGATATTCCGCGCCGGCATCCAGTCGGTCGGCCGCGGCCAGCACGAGGCGGCGCAGGTGCTCGGCCTCAACTACGCGCAGACCATGCGCCGCATCGTCCTGCCGCAGATGATCAAGCGCATCCTGCCGCCGATGAGCAACGAGACGATCACGCTGGTCAAGGACACTTCGCTGATCTACGTGCTGGCCATGAACGATCTGCTGCGCGCGGCGCGCGGACTGGTGCAGCGCGACTTCACCACCATGCCCTTCGTCGTTGCCGCCGCCTTCTATCTGCTGATGACGCTGGTGCTCACCTGGGGCTTCATGCGTCTGGAAAAGAAATATGCCGTCTACGACGACTGAGCCAATGATTTCGGCCAACGACATCCACAAGCGCTTCGGCAGCACCGAAGTGTTGCGCGGCGTGTCGCTGCACATCGACAAGGGCGACGTCGTCGCCGTCATCGGCCCTTCCGGTTCCGGCAAGAGCACCTTCCTGCGCTGCCTCAACCGTCTGGAAAGCATCGACCGCGGCCGCATCGACATCGAGGGCGAAACGCTGGTCGACACCGACGCCGCCGGCGCCTGTCGCTACGCTGCCGACGCCGACTCGCGCCGCATCTGCCGCAAGATGGGCATGGTCTTCCAGCAGTTCAACCTCTTCCCGCATCTCACCGTGCTGCAGAACGTCATCGAGGCGCCGGTGACGGTGAAGGGGCTGACGCGCGAAGCGGCCATCCCGGCAGCCGAGGAACTGCTGCGCAAGGTAGGCCTCGCGCACAAGCGCGACGCTTATCCCTCGCACCTCTCCGGCGGCCAGAAGCAGCGTGTCGCCATCGCCCGCGCGCTGGCCATGGAGCCGGACATCATGCTCTTCGACGAGCCGACTTCGGCGCTCGACCCCGAGCTCACCGGCGAAGTGTTGCGCACCATCCGCCAGCTGGCCGAAGAGCACATGACGATGATCGTCGTCACGCACGAGATGGCTTTTGCGCGCGACGTGTCGACGCGAGTCATCTTCATGGACGGCGGCGAAATCATCGAAGAGCGTCCCGCCGCCGAAATGTTCGCCAGCCCGGCGCACCCGCGCACGCGCGCTTTTCTCAACCATCTGGCCTGAGCGCCAGACGCGATCCGCTTTTTCTCTGGAAAAATCGCGCCGGGGGCTTGAGCAAGGCAACTTCACTCGCTATAATGCGCAGCTTCTTGCAGCGGCGAACGCGAAAGCTTCTCTGCCAAAGAAAACAGCGCGCCCGTAGCTCAGTTGGATAGAGTACTTGGCTACGAACCAAGGGGTCGGGCGTTCGAATCGCTCCGGGCGCGCCAATGAACAAGTAAAAGGCTGATTTCTAACGAAATCAGCCTTTTTGCTTTGCGCGAACGGCTGGAATTGCTACACGTCAGTGCTACACGTGAAGGGCGTTCCGCTTGCCTGTATGGGCCAACTCAGCTGGCCGATCTTGCAGTCCGATCCCTTGCGATAAAGGGGGCAGACATGACCCATCGATTCCGCGGAGTGCAGATCGTTGGCTTCGCGCGGCAAATGGGAGTGCCAGCCGACTGCCTCTGACGCATCAAGTCGTGTTCGCATCGCGGACGCCAGACGTCGCGAAGCATTCGACTCCGAGGATGCCCCGGCTCAAGAACTGCCGGGGCTGTCCGATAGAATGCATACAAACTTCAAGAGCGCTTGGTCATGTCAGGAACCATTTCTTTCGATTTGAGTGCGGTCACCTCATCCGCTTCCGCATCCCAGAGCGGATCGTCAAGCCAGTCGCGCATCGCCGCATTGAGAAAACAGCTCACCTCGCTGATGAAGGAGCTCGCTTCGGTTTCCAGAGACGAGAGCCTGGACGCAAAGCAGAAAGAGCAAAAAGCTCAATTGATTCAAGTACAAATACAGCTGGTTCAGGCCCAGATCGCGCAGCTTGAGGCGGAAGAAGCAAAGAAGGCCGAAGCCGCGGCAGCCAAGGTCGCGCCGACGCAGATCACCGATCGCGCGAATGCGACGAACGCAACCGACAGCGATTCCTCCGCGCGCAAGGGAGGCGTGAGAGGGCTTGTCGATACTTACGCGTAGGCGACCGCGGGGCGTATAGGGCGGAGAACGCTGATACGCCTGTGCCACGCGCAGGCCATTCCAGCCGCTGTTGCTGTGCGGCGAGCATGCCCGCCACTTGGCTTGGTCCGAAATTGCTGCCGCTTCCCTCTCCACCGACAGCTTGCGCGCCCGCGCGAAGTTACAGTCGTGGTAACGCGAGGCATGGTTCTTCGCTAGTCTTTTCAGACCAGATTATTCATCCGCATCAAGGCAATGGCTGTCATGCCGCGCCGGTAAGTTGTCGCCCATCCGATCGGGTCTCTCGTTTCGGAATCGTGCTCAACCTATCCCGTCCGGGGTTACGCCATGCTCAGAAAGTCCGTTTTCGCGCTGTTGCTCGCCGCTTCCAGCGTCGGTGCCCACGCCACCCTCAACACCGGTGACATTGCCTTCACGTCATTCAACGCCGATGAAGACGGCCTGTCATTCGTTACCTTCCGCGACATCTCGGCCAACACCTCGATCTACTTCTCCGACAACGAGTGGAGCGGCAGCGCCTTCAACAGCGGTGAAAGCTACAACCTGTGGAACAGCGGCAGCAGCGCGATCGCCGCCGGCACGGTCGTCCGCCTGTCGGCCTACGACAAGACGGGCCTCAGCGCCTCGATCGGCAATCTGAGCCGCGTCAGTGTTTCCGGCAACAGCAACTGGGGAATCGCCAACTCCAACGAGGTGGTGTACGCCTACCTGGGCAGCGCGACCGCGCCGACCACCTTCCTCGCCGCCATCACCAACGGCAGCTTCAGCGCCGACGGTTCGCTCAGCGGCACCGGTCTGGTCGAAGGCAGCAGCGCCATCCGGCTGAACGCGCTGGCGACCAGCGCGACGCCGGACTACGCCGAGTACACCGGCGCGCGCGCCGGCAAGGCGAGCTTCGACGACTACCGGGCACTCGTCGGCAATGTCGCCAACTGGACGGTCGACACGAGCAATGGCAGCTACGCCAGCACCGTCCCCAACACTGCCGCCTTCAGCGTCACCGCCGTTCCCGAGCCGCAGAGCTACGCGATGCTGCTGGCTGGTCTTTGCCTGATGGGGGCGATCGCCCGTCGTCGCAAGGTCGCCTGAGTCTTTCACCATCCAAGGGAGCCGTTCTCGTGAAGATCAAGTTCAAACCCCTCGTTGCCGCGCTGGCTTTCGCCTTCAGCGGTGCCGTTCTGGCCGAAGAGATCACTGTTCTGCACGTCGGTGACCAGGAGTCCTGGCTGCTCTCCGCGCAGGGCAACCTGCGCGACAACTCGGGCCAGGCCATTTCCTTCTACGGCGGCATCGACCGCCTGGCCAGCGTGATCGCCAACGCCGAGGCAAGCGCCAAGGCTGCCGGGCGCACGGTGCTGAAACTCAACGCCGGCGACGCCTTCCTGCCGGGGCCGCGCCTCAACGCCAGCTTCAGCAATCTGGCGACGGCCCACGCCGACGGCGGCCAGGACTTCTACGACAGCATCGCCATGCGCCGGATCGGCTTTGACGCCGCAGTGTTCGGCAATCACGAGTTCGACCTGGGCTCGACGGTCGCCGCCCGCTTTGCCGAAATCTCCGGCACGACCTATCTCTCGGCCAATCTGAACTTCAATGCCACGCCCGAATTCGCGGCGCTGGCCGCTGCCGGCAAGGTGGCCCCGTCGAAAATCGTGAGTACCGCCGGTGGCAAGAAGATCGGCATCGTCGGCGCGACGACTCCGCTGCTGCCGAGCATCTCCTCGCCGGCACCGGACAGCATGCTGGCGTACGACGCCAACGATTCCGAACTGGCCAACCTGCAGGCGCTGCTGCCGCTGTTGCAGGCCGAGATCAACGATCTGCGCGACACGCAGGGCGCTACCGCGGTGATCCTGATGAGCCACCTGCAGAACGTCGATAACGAGCGCAATGTCATGGTGCCGGGGCTGAGCGGCGTCGATCTGGTGATCTCGGGTGGTGGTCACGAACTGATGACCGACCCTGACGATCTGCTGATCAACGGCGGCGTCTCGCCGACCTTCACCACGCATCCGATCTACGCCAACGACACCACCGCCAAACCGGTTGCCATCGTCACCGGCCACTTCGGCAACCGCTACGTCGGTGAAGTCACCGCCACGCTTGACGACAACAGCGGCGCGCTGAGCGGCATCAAGGGCACGCGCATGCTGCGCGTCTCGGGTGCCGCCGCCGACGCCGACAAGGTCGCGGGCGATGCGCTGATCAACGCCAGCGTCGTCACCCCGGTCGGCAATTTCATTGCCGCGCTGAACGCCCAGATCATCGGCACCACCGCCGTCAAGCTGAACGGCCCGACCCACGCTGCCTGCAGCGCGCTGCCCTGTACCTACAGCGCCGGCGTGCGCAACGCCGAAACCGGTCTCGGCGATCTGGTCGCCGACGCCATGCGCTTCGCCGGCAAGGCCGACGTCGCCATCCAGAACGGTGGCGGTATCCGCGCCAACATCGCGGCGACCGGCAACGTTTCGGTTGGCGACACCTTCAACGTGCTGCCCTACACCAACCTGGTCAAACGTGCGCCGGCAATGAACGCTGCGCAGCTCAAGGATCTGCTCGAGCATTCGGTGGCTGCCTCGACGCCGACCGGCTCGCCGCAGGGGCGCTTTGCGCAGGTGTCCGGAATGCAGGTGATGTACGACACGACGCGCCCGGCGCGGACGGCGCTCGGTAACGGCGAGCGCATCCGCCGCATCGTTCTCGACGACGGCACGGTGCTGGTCAACGACGGCGCCGTGGTCAATGGCGAACGCAGCTTCTCCTTCGCCACCATCGACTTCACCGCGGCCGGTGGCGACGGCTATCCCTTCGCCGCCAACGGCGTCATCTTCGAAAACGCCGTCAATACCATCACCTATCAGGAAGCGCTGGCCAACTACATCAAGGCGGCCAAGAGCGAAGGCGGCCTGCAGCGCGTGAATGCGGCCGACGGCGATGAAATCACCGCCAACCTGTACGGCCTCGAAAACGCCTACGACAAGTATGGCCGTCTGGTCGATCTCGCCATCGCCGTCGCCACTCCCGGCGTCACCCGGCAGGGCACCGCCGGTCGCGACCTCATCGTCGGCACCACCGGCGACGACATCATCATCGGCGGCGCCGGTGCCGACACGCTGACCGGCGGCGCCGGTGGCGACCGCTTCCTCTATACCAGCCTGCGCGATGCCGGCGACACGATCACCGACTTCACGCCTTACGCCGACAAGATCGACCTGAGCGCGCTGCTTTCCAGCATCGGCGTCAGCCCGGCGCAGGCCGTTGCCAACGGCAACATCCAGATCGTCGACGTGATCGGCGGCGCCAGCCTGCAGATCGACCCCGATGGCAGCGGTCCGGCGGCGGCGCGTCCGCTGCTGACGATCAAGGGCCTCACCGCCCGGCAGATCGTCCCGGCGCGCGACCTCAGCCTTTAACCCTCCCTCGTCAGAACAAGGATCAGCCAAATGCACAAACTCATCCGTTCCTCGGTCATTGCCGCGCTCATGCTTGCCGCCTTGCCGGCTGCCCACGCGGCCACGCAGCACTACCTCTTCAGCGGCACGCTCGAGTCCGGCGACTACACCGGCCAGTCATTTTCCGGCAGCTTCAGCTTCGACGACGCCAATCTCTCCGGCCTTGACGCCGAGTGGTTGCGCGTCAGCAATCTGAGCTTGAGCTTCCTCGGCAAAATCTTCACGCTGGCCGATGCCGCAGCAGCGACCGAAGTGAGCTACTACAACGGCACCTTCCTCGGCCTCGCTTACACGGTCGAAAGCAGCGAACCGAAATTCTCGCTGATCGCCGGCACAGAGAAGGCCAGTGAAGCCTTCTTCGCCTACGACACCGCGGTAGTCGGCGGTTCCGGTACTGGCAGTGTGATCTATGCCGCGGTGCCTGAACCCGAAGCCTACGCCATGCTGCTCGCCGGCCTCGGCCTGCTCGGTCTGGCGGCCCGTCGTCGTCGCGTCTTGAGCGCCTGATCTTCCCTCCCTGTCCGTGAAGTGGCTCCTGCGGGAGCCATTTTTTTGCCCCGTCCTGCGGATTCGACAGGACACGCCGCCCCTTTGCCTTGAGTGAGACAACATGAAAACCCGTCCCGATTTGCAGCACGGCTTTGCCCGCAACATCATCGCGGCCAGTCTGCTGGCTTCCTGCGTGCCGGCTTTTGCGGCTGGCGTCGTCATTTCCCAGGTCTTTGGCGGCGGCGGCAATAGCGGCGCGCCGCTGAAGAGCGATTTCGTCGAGCTGTTCAACGCCGGCTCGACCGCCGTCAGCCTCGGCGGCTGGTCGGTCCAGTACGCTTCGTCCTCCGGCAGCTGGAACAACCAGACTGTGCTGCCCAACGTCAGCCTGCAGCCGGGACAGTATTTCCTGGTGAAGGAAGCCGACGGCAGCAACACCAGCGCCGCCGCGTTGCCGACGCCCGATGTCAGCGGCACGATCGCGATGTCGGCCAGCGCTGCCAAGGTGGCGCTGGTCAGTTCGACAAAAGCGCTCGCGGCCACCAACCCGAGCGGCGACGCCAGCCTCGTCGATCTGGTCGGTTACGGCGCTGCGAACGGCTATGAAGGCGCGGCGGTCGGCGCCTTGAGCAACAGCAGCGCGGCGCTGCGCAACAACGCGGGCTGTACCGATACCGGCAACAACCTGGCCGATTTTTCGATCGTCACCGGCAGTGCGATCGTCGCGCGCAACAGCGCAACGGCAGTCAATCTCTGTTCCGGACCGACCCCGATCAACCAGCCGATCGTGCCGAGCTGCCCGGCCGGTAGCACGGCGCAAGGGCAGGCCGCCAGCATCGCGCTCTCGGCCAGCGACGCCGACAGCCGCGTCAATGCGGCAAGCCTCGCCGCCGAAACGGCAAGCGGCTTCTCGCTCGGCAATTTCGTTGCCGCCAGCGCCGACGGCGAGGCGGCGACGGTTACGCTCAATGTCGCCGACAACCTCGCTCCCGGCAGCTACGCGGTGACCGTCAACTTCGCCAACGACGAGGCGCAATCGGCCAGCTGCACCGTCGATGTCAGTGTTTCCGGAATCACGCCGATCCACGCCATTCAGGGCAGCGGCGCGACCAGCCCGCTGGTCGGCCAGAAAGTCACTACCGAAGGCGTCGTCACCAGGCTCACCAACGCCGGCTTCTTCATGCAGGGCGAAACGCCCGACGATGATGAAACGACTTCCGAAGGCATCTACGTCTACACCGGCAGCGCGCCGACCGTCGCTGTCGGCCAGCGCCTGCGCGTTGCCGCCACCGTTGTCGAATACGCCGTCGGCACCGGCGGCGATGCCCTTGCCAATCCGCTGACCGAACTGAGCAACCCCGGCATCACCACGCTGGCCAGTGGCATCAGCATTGCACCGCAGACGATCACTTTCCCGGAGGCCGTCGAAGGCGATCTCGAGCATTACGAAGGCATGCTGGTGCGCATCAACGGTCCGCTGACCGTCAGCCAGAACTACTTTGTCGGGCGCTACGGGCAGCTGACGGTATCTGCCGACGGGCGCCTCGAAAAACCGACCAACCGCTATCCGGCGGGCAGCCCGGAAGCGATCGCCCTTGCCGACGAAAACGCGCGCCGCCGCATCCTGCTCGACGACGGCAGCAGCGTGCAGAACCCGAACCCGACGCCTTACTTTGCCGCCGACAATACGGTGCGCGCCGGTGACAGCATCGACGGACTGACCGGCGTCATCGACTACGGTCTGGCCACCAGCGACAGCGCCGGCCTTGCCGACTATCGCCTGCAGCCGACGGTGGCGCCGCTGATCACGCGGACCAACCCGCGCACGGCTGCGCCGGAGGCGGTGGGCGGCAACGTCAGGGTGGCCAGCTTCAACGTCCTCAACTACTTCACGACGCTCGATGCCGCCGGCTCGGCCGGCTGCTATCCGAGCGGTACTCGCAGCGATTGTCGCGGCGCCGACAGCGCGGCCGAGTTTGCGCGGCAGAAAGCCAAGATCGTTGCCGCGATCAAGGCACTCAATGCCGACGTCGTCGGCCTGATGGAAATCGAGAACAACGGTAACGTCGCCGTTCTCGACCTCGTCGCCGCGCTCAACGCGGCCACGGCGGCCGGCACCTACGCCAGTGTTGCCCTGCCCACCGGCGGCACCGGCACCGACGCCATCCGCGTCGCGATGATCTACAAACCGGGCAAGCTCAGTCCGGTCGGCAGTGCCTTCAGCGACACCGATCCGATCCACAACCGGCCGCCGCTGATCCAGACCTTCGCCGCCGCCAACGGCGAGAAGTTCAGCGTTGTCGTCAATCACTTCAAGTCGAAGAGCAGTTGCCCGACGAGCGGCGACGCCAACGCCGATCAGGGCGACGGCCAGGGCTGCTGGAACCTCAGGCGCGAGGAGCAGGCGGCGGCACTGATCAACACGGTCAAGGCATTGCAGACGAAGACCGGCGACAAGGACGTGATCGTCATCGGCGACCTCAATGCCTACGGCAAGGAAGACCCGATCCTCAGCTTCACCGCCAGCGGCTATGTCGATCAGATCGCACGCTTCAAAGAAGCGGGCTATTCCTACGTCTTCGATGGCGAGGCCGGCTACCTTGATCACGCGCTGGCGACGCCCAGCCTGAGCGCGCAGATCAGCGGTGCCGCGCATTGGCGCATCAACGCCGACGAACCCTCGGTGATCGACTACAACCTGGAGTTCAAGCAGCCCGCCTGCACCAGCTGCGGCCCGGACTACTACACGAATTCGGTCTATCGTTCGTCGGACCACGATCCGGTGCTGATCGGCATCAATCTGCTCAGGCAGATCGGTGGCAGCGACGGGCGCGATACGCTCACCGGCACGCCGGGCGACGACGTGCTCAGCGGCGGCGTCGGTGCCGACACGCTGACCGGTGGCGCTGGCGCCGACCAGTTCGTGTTCAACAGCCTGCGCGACGGCGTCGATACGATCACCGACTTCGAGCCGGGTATCGACCGCATCGTGCTCAGCGCGCTGCTGCAGGGTCTGGGCATCAGCAACAGCAACCCGATTGCCGCGGGTTACGTCAGCTGCAAGGCCTCGGCCGCCGGTGCGATGATCAGCATCGACCCCGATGCCACCGGCCCCGCTGCCGGCCGCAATCTGGTGCTGCTCAAGAACCGGGCATGCGAGATCGCCACGCCGGGCAATTTCGTCTTCTGATCGGGCTGCTTGGGAATGGACCGGCATTCTGCCGAATGCCGGTCCATGCGCCGCGCCGCCTCAGCGGGGTTTTCGCTGGCTGGCCAGTCGCTCGTTCATCTCGTCACGTTTGGCGGTGACGAACGCATCGCAGGCGAAAGCGTTCGGTGTCTTCGCCTTGCGCGGCCCGGACCACGAATGAACGGGATAGACATCGCCCTTTTTGGTGACGCCGAGAAGCGCCCTGACCCGGCCGCCCTGTTCTGCGCAGACGAAGACATCCTCCTGTTCAAGACCCTGCGCCGGCACGACGCCAATGATGAAGAGCTGGACAGCACTGCCGCCATCGTCGGGGTATCTGGCGTAGGTCGCCCGGTCGGGCGCGCGGATGGGGAGCTTTTCTTCGAGCTGGCGGGCGAAAGCGCGCGCGTGCTTGCGGTCGTCGTCGTCACCGGTGGCCTTGGCAATCGCCGAAGAGAGCCCGCTGCGCATGTTGATCAGCGCGACATCGTCGCTGATCAGCCCGGCGGCGACGGCCGGGACAGACAGCGTCAGGCTCAGCGCAGCTGCGGCGGCGGCAGAGAGTGTTCGGGCGCTCGACATCGGGAAATCCTCGGAATACGGTAGCGGCAAGAATAGCAATCCTCTCCGGCCTTGGAAACGCAAGTTGCAGGCAAGGTCCAGGCAGGCCAATCCTCACCTTTGCGTCCGCTTGCTCGGTGAACTCCTCCGATTGGTTTCGCAGCATCGTCGGGGCATTGCTGGGCCTAGTTCACCCGCGCAAGCAATCCGCGTTGCCGCGGGTGTGCTCAGCTGACGGCGTAGCGCTCCAGCCAGTGCGCGTAGGGCGCCGGCAGTACCCATGAGGGACGATCGATGCCGAGTTTCTTCGCCGCGTGGTAAGGCCAGTGCGGATTGGCCAGATGCGCGCGGCCGACCATCACCAGATCGAGCTGGCCGTCCCTGACCGTGCGTTCGGCGAGTTCTGGCGTATCGATTCCCCAGGCCGAGGCCACCGGCAGACCGGCTTCGCGGCGGACGCGCTCGGCGATCGGCGCGAGAAAGGCGGGCGCCCAGGGAATGCTCGCCGCGGGCGTCGAGAAGCCGACGCTGACGCTGAGCAGGTCGAGCCCTTCGCGTTTGAAGTTGCGCGCCAGTTCGATCGACTCGGCGAGCGTCTCTTCGTCGCGGCCATCGTATTCGATGACGCCAAAGCGTGCAGTCAGCGGCAGATTTGCCGGCCAGATCTGGCGCACCGCCGCCAACGTTTCGAGCAGAAAGCGGCTGCGGCTCTCGAACGAGCCACCGTAGGCGTCGTCGCGCTGGTTGGCGTGCGGCGAGAAGAAGCTCTGGCCGAGATAGCCGTGCGCGAAGTGCAGTTCCAGCCACTCGAAGCCGGCATCGCGCGCCCGCGCCGCGGCGGCGACGAAATCTCCGCGCACGCGGGCAATGTCGTCGAGCGTCATCGCCTTCGGCTGTTTCGGCAGGTTGGCGCCGAAAGCGATGGCCGAGGGCGAGAGGGTCTGCCAGCCGCGCGCATCGCCGTCGGCGATATGGTCGTCGCCTTCCCACGGGCGGTTGGCGCTGGCCTTGCGTCCGGCGTGAGCGATCTGGATGCCCGCCACGGCGCCCGCCGCCTTGATCGCCGCGGCGACCGGCGCCAGGGCCAGCGCCTGCGCGTCATTCCACAGCCCGGTGCAAGCCGGGGTGATGCGGCCTTCGGGCGATACCGCGGTCGCTTCGACGATCACCAGACCTGCGCCGCCGCGCGCCAGCGCCGCGTAGTGCGCGCGGTGCCAGTCGTTGATGACACCGTCGGTCGCCGAGTACTGGCACATCGGCGGGATGGCGATGCGATTGCGCAGCTGCACATTCTTGAGCTTGAAGGGCGAGAAGAGGGCGGACATCGGGCGGGCTCCTGGCGAAGGGGGGAATCGGGCGTCCTTGCGTGACTTGTCGCCGGTTCAGAGACGCTTGGCGGCGGCTGAGTTCCTTTCCTTTATATGCGCTGGGCGCTCATGCGCAAGTCATGCGGCTTCCGGTCTGGCCGGCGCTTTGACCGGGCTGCGCCGGCTGGCTGCCCAGCCGAGCAGCGAAAGAAACACCAGCCCGCCGCCGATGAGCACGATGCCGCTCAGTTCGCTGAGGCTGAAAGTTTCGCCGAAGATCAGCCGCGAGGAGAGGATGGCCACCACCGGCGTACCGAGTACCGACAGGCTCGCTTCCCAAGCCGGCACGCGGTCGAGGATGTAGATCCACAGCAACCAGCACAGCGCGGTGCTGACGATCGACATGAAGGCGATGATGCCGAGGTAGCCGAGCGTCCACTCGGTCGGACGTTCGGGGACGATCCCGGTCAGCAGCACGAGCGGAATCGCGCCGAGCAGCATCTGCCAGGCGGTGAGATTGAGCAGATCGACCGGCGTCGTCGAGCGCAGGCGCTTGATCAGGATGGTGCCGACGGCCCAGGACAGCGCGCCGAGCAGGCCGAGAATGTCGCTGAACAGGCTGGCGTGCAGGTTCCACGGTTCGATGATCAGCACGAGGCCGATCAGCGTGCTGGCGGCGGCCAGCCACTGCTTGCCGCGCAGGCGTTCGCCGAGGATCGGCCAGGCGAGCAGCAGTGTCCAGATCGGCATGGTGTAGATCAGCACCGCAGTCTTGCCGGGGCCGCCTTCGACCAGCGCCCAGGTCTGGAAGATCATGAACGCCGTCACCTGACTGAGGCCGATGGCCAGCGTCGGCCCCGCTGCCACCAGCCCGAGCGGTCGGCCCAGCAGCTTGAGGATCACGAACAGCGCGAGTGCGCCGCCGACGCAGCGTTCGGCGGCGAAAGCCAGCGGCGGCGCATGCACCAGCCCCTGTTTGGCGACGATCCAGGTGTAGCCCCAGGTGAGCGTGAGAACGAACAGGGCCAGCGCTGGCAACCAGCGGTTTCTTGCGTGCATCGGTATTCCGGAGATAAGGCGAGGGCGGAGTAAAGCGAAAAGCTCGCCGCTGCGCAAGGCTCGTCGGCTTGCGGCAGGCGTTCCTGCTGGGTCCGCTTTTTCGGCCGCACAGCACCGATTGCGCGCGGCGAGCGCCGGTCAGCTTACTGGCAGACTCGCTTCCTAGAATGGGATTTATGTAACAGCACGGTGAGGCGCTTGTCCTCCGGATCGGGCTGTTACACGTTACAGTGGATTGAACCCGGCCGCGATGAGGCGTATTTCAATGACGGTAGTGCCGACAGCGTGCTCATCATTTTGCCCGGAACGTATTCACAGTCCAGCGGCGCCACGGCGTCTGCCTGGAGGTGCCCAAGAATGAAAGTTGCCCTGATAGCCATCGGAATTGTCCTCGCGATTGCCTTGCTCGATTCGCTTCTGGTCACCCGGCAGGACGCCGGCGACCCGCCGGATTTGCTGGCCGAGCACGTGCCGTCGACCAGATTCCCGGTCGTCGGCATGGCGCCGACGCCCAGAAACGACAAGAGCGCCGCGCATTGGCAAAAATAGCCGCGGTGAGGCGCCAGCCTTGAGCGGCACCCGTTACCGCTGTGGCTGCCTGGCACGAGCGCAGCGGAAAACCGGCAGACTCGGCGCAAGCCGTCGCTCTCGACCGCCGACGGGCGCACAAGCCGGCACGGGACTCCCTTGACTTCCCGCCGCCCGCTGTTCTTCCGCATGATCGCCGCGCGGCCGCGGCTGTTCGCCTGCGCCATCCTCGGGCTGGCAACGGCGCTGGCCTTGCCGCCATCGCTGGCGCAGCACGACATCACGCGCCTGATCATCGGTTGGAACGCTGGCGCCTGGCTTTATCTGGCGCTCGCCGGCCACATGATGTTCTGGTCATCGCACGAAAGGATGCGGACGAGAGCGTTGCAGCACGACGACGGCAAGTTCGTCATCCTGGCGCTGGTCGTGCTCTCGGCGCTGATGTGCATCGGCGCCATCGTCGCCGAACTTGCGGTCGTCAAGGATATCCACGGCAGCCTGCGCTACGCCCACGTCGGACTGAGCGTGCTGACGATCCTCTCTTCCTGGGCTTTTACGCAGGTGATGTTTGCGCTGCATTACGCGCATGACTACTACCTCGCCGAGGCGCGGGGAACGCCGGGCGGGCTCGATTTTCCCGGCGGTCACGCGCCGGATTACGGCGATTTCCTCTATTTCTCGTGCGTCATCGGCACTTCCGGGCAGACCGCCGATGTCGGCATCCTCAGCCGGGCAATGCGGCGCACCGGCCTCGTTCATTGTGTTCTCGCGTTTTTCTTCAATACGACGCTGCTCGCCCTGACGATCAATATCGCTTCCGGACTGCTGTAGCGTGTCCGGCGTGCCGCGCTCCTCGGCGCCGCCGCGAAAGCCCTGCAACTACCCAGCGCCATTGCCGGTCTGACTGGCGAAACGACGCGGTCTTGTGGTCCGTCGCCGTGAGCGTTCGGCAGATCGCCGGACGCGTGCCAGGGCGCCAGAAGCGAAAAGGGGCAGAGCGATGCAAGTCGGCATGATCGGTTTGGGGCGGATGGGCGCGAACATGTGCCGGCGCCTGCTGCGCGCGGGACACGAATGTGTGGTCAATGACCATCATCCGGAAAACGTCGAGCGGCTACTTGCCGAGGGCGCCCTCGGTGCCACCTCGCTCGCCGAACTGGTCGCCCGGCTGCAGCGGCCGCGCTGCGTATGGATGATGCTGCCGGCGGCGGCGGTCGAAGCCACGGTCGCCGCGATCAGCCCGCTGCTCGACGCTGACGATGTGCTCATCGACGGCGGCAACTCGCAGCACGGCGACGACATCCGCCGCGCCGCAGCGCTGGCGCCGGCCGGCATCCATTACCTCGACGTCGGCACCAGCGGCGGCGTCTGGGGGCTCGAGCAGGGCTACTGCCTGATGATCGGCGGCGACGCGGCGGCGGTGGCGCGGCTTGACCCGGTCTTTCGCGCGCTGGCGCCGGGAACCGACGCGGCACCGCGCACGCCCGGTCGCAGCACCGCAGGCGGCAGCGCCGAGCTCGGCTATCTACACTGCGGCGCCAGCGGCGCCGGGCATTTCGTTAAGATGATCCACAACGGCATCGAGTACGGCCTGATGGCGGCGTATGCCGAGGGCTTCAACCTGCTGCGCCATGCCAACAGCGGCAGTGTCGCCCGGCAGGCCGACGCCGAGACGGCGCCGCTCGACGATCCGGCGGCCTACCAGTACGACTTCGATCTCGGCGCGATCGCCGAACTGTGGCGGCGCGGCAGCGTCGTCCGCTCGTGGCTGCTCGATCTTTCGGCGCAGGCGCTGGCGCGCGATCCCGATCTTTCGGCTTTCGCCGGCAGGGTGTCGGATTCCGGCGAAGGGCGCTGGGCGCTGAAGGCGGCGATCGATACCTCGGTGCCGGTGCCGGTGCTGAGTGCCGCCTTGTTCGCACGCTTTGCCTCGCGCGGCGAGGACGCCTTCGCCAGTCAGCTGCTCTCCGCGATGCGCAGCGAGTTTGGCGGCCATGGCGAAGCCGCACATCCGTCGGACAAGTCATGAGCACGCCACTGTGCGACGCGCAGGTGCTGTTCGGCGCCACCGGTGATCTGGCGAAGAAGAAGATTTTTCCGGCACTGCAGCAGCTGGTGCGGCGTGGCAATCTCGCCGTGCCGGTGGTCGGCGTGGCGCGCGGCGGCTGGGATCTCGAGCGCTTCCGCGCGCACGTGCGCGCCACGCTGGAACAGAGCGAGGGCTTCGACGAAGCCGCCTGCGCCAGACTGTGCGAGCTGCTGCGTTTCGTCGGCGGCGACTACCGCGAGGCCGATACCTTCGACCGTCTGTGTACGACACTGGGAGACGCGCAGCGGCCGCTCTTCTATCTGGCGATCGCGCCGAGCATGTTTCCCACCGTCGTCAATGGGCTCGGCCAGCTGCGCTGCGCCAAGGGCGGGCGCGTCGTCGTCGAGAAGCCCTTCGGCCGCAACCTGGCCTCGGCGGTCGAGCTGAATCAGACGTTGCACGCGGTGTTCGACGAGTCGGCGATCTTCCGCATCGACCATTACCTCGGCAAGGAGCCGGTGCAGAACCTGCTCTTCTTCCGCTTTGCCAACTCGTTTCTCGAGCCGATCTGGAACCGCAACTACGTCGACAGCGTGCAGATCACGCTCGCCGAAGCAATCGACGTTGCCGGTCGCGGGCTGTTCTACGAGGAGGTCGGCGCCATTCGCGATGTGGTGCAGAACCACCTGCTGCAGGTCGTCGCCAATCTGGCGATGGAGCCGCCGGTCGGCAGCGGCAGCGAATCGTTGCGTGACGAGAAGGTGAAGGTGTTCCGCGCCATCCGTCCGCTGAGCGGCAACAGCCTGGTGCGCGGCCAGTATCGCGGCTACCGCTCCGAGGCGGGCGTGGCGGCGGATTCCTGCGTCGAGACCTTCGCGGCGATGCAGATCCACCTCGATTCCTGGCGCTGGCAGGGCGTTCCCTTCTTCATCCGTACCGGCAAGCAGCTGGCGCTGACGGCGACCGAAGTGGTCGTCAGCCTGCGTCCGCCGCCGTACGAGGTTTTCCCGGAAATGCTGCCGACGCAGGCCAACTACCTGCGTTTCCGCCTCGGTCCGAGCGAAGTCGCCATCGCCATCGGCGCCCGCGTCAAGCGGCGCGGCAGTGAAAACATCGGCGACGACATCGAGCTGCACGTCTTCAACATGCATGATGACGAAATGGACGCCTACGAGCGCCTGATCGGTGACGCGCTGAAGGGTGACGCGACACTTTTCGCGCGCCAGGACGCCGTCGAAGCCGCGTGGCGTATCGTCGATCCGGTGCTCGACCGGAAGACGCTGCTCAGCGAGTACGCGCCCGGTAGCTGGGGGCCGGCCGCGGCCGACGCGATGATCGCCGCTTACGGCGGCTGGCGGAATCCGCAGGCGAGCGCGTGAGCGATCACGCCAGTCGGCTTGCCGCGGCAACGCCGCGCTGCGTCCTGGCGCCGCCATCGCGGGCGGCATTCCTGAAGGTCGAGGTGCATGCCGACGCGCTGGCGCTGGCGCAGGCCGCCGCCGATCACATTGCCGAAAAGGCCGAGCAGGCCATCGCGCAGCGCGGGCAATTCCTGCTCGCCCTGAGCGGCGGGCAGACGCCGCAAGCGATGCTGCGCGCGCTCGCGCAGGCGCCGATCGACTGGCGCCGCGTGCATCTGCTGCAGGTCGACGAGCGCATCGCGCCCTTGGGCAGTGTCGCGCGCAATCTCACGCAACTCGAAGAAAGCTTGTTGGCGCACGTGCGCATTCCTGCCGCGCAGGTGCATCCGCTGCCGGTCGACGCTGCCGATCCATTGGCAGCGATGGCGGGCTACGAAGCGCTGCTGCGCCAGCTGGCGGGCGAACCGCCGCTGCTCGATCTCGTACAGCTCGGCCTCGGCAGCGACGGGCATACCGCGTCGCTGCTGCCGGGCGATCCGGCGCTTGCTGTCACTGAGCGCGAGCTTGCGTTGAGCACGCGCTATCAGGGCTGGCGGCGGATGACGCTGACTTTGCCGCTGCTCGATCGCGCGCGGCAGGTGCTCTGGCTGGTCAGCGGTGCCGACAAGGCGGCTGTGCTGGCACGCTTCGTCGCCGGCGACGCAGCGCTGCCGGCGTGCCGCGTCAGCCGCGAAAGCGCGCTGCTGCTGTGCGACGCGGCCGCCGCTGCACGCCTGATGCTGTCGCCGCTGCCGGCGACGCCGCTCGCCAGCCTTCTCCGCTGACAGCGCTGCGCCATGGCGGCGTCGTGGCCCTGCCGGAAAAGCTTGCCGGGCGAACCTCTTCTGGCTAGGCTTCGGCCAGCAGAGGCGCATTCTTTTCTGAGCGTCCGCAATCGCCGGAACGACAGTGTCGGCAAGGGGGCGTCGCGCGGGGCCGTGCGCGACGGTGATCGGTGTGGGAGACGCTTGGGCGGGGCGCTTTGAACAAGGAATCGGAAATGCCTCCCGAGGCGCCGGCGCCGGTCGTTTCGGCCGGCGGCAAAGGCTGGCGCGCGGCGTCGCGCAACGGCCTGTTTTTCTGGCCGGCACTGAGCCTCGTGCTTTCGCTGAGCGTGACCGGTCTGCTCTGGCAGGATGCGCGCGAATCGGCGGACAAGGATTTGCAGCTCGATTTCGACGCGCAGGCGACGGCCATGGTCGCGCGCTTGCACGCCGAGTTGGCGACCCGCGAGCTTCTGTTACGCGGCTTTGCCGGCCTGTTCAAGGCCTCGGACCATGTGTCCCGCGAGGACTTCCGCCACTATTACGAGATATTGCCGGCCGACTTGCGCGAAGGCAGCGCCACCTCGGTTGCCTTTCACCAGCAGGTCGCCGCCGCGGATCTGCCGGCGCACGAGGAAAGCATGCGGCGCGCGGGCTTTCCTGACTACCGTGTCTTTCCTCCCGGGGCCCGTGCAACGTACGCGCCGCTGGTCTATATCGAGCCCCTGCATGAGACCAACCGGCGGGTCATCGGCTTTGATCCGCTGACGGTCGAGGTCGAGCGCCTGGCCATTGCCCGCGCCCGTGCCAGTGGCGACCTTGCACTGTCGGCCAGGCTGGTGCTGGCGCAGGACAACGGCACCCGGTCGCCGGGTTTTGTCATGTATGTACCGATCTACAAGAGCGTTTCGGCGCCGCGCAACGAGGCTGAGCGCGAAGCGGCTTTTGTTGGCTGGCTGGACGCGCCGTTTCGCATGTCGACGTTCATGGCGGTCCTGCCGCACGACGCGCTGCGGAACATCGACCTGCAGATTTTCGATGGGCGTTCGACGCGTCCCGAGGCTTTGCTCTATGACGCGAATACGGGCGTTCATCAGGATGCCGAGTTGCCGGGCTTGCGCGTCGAGCGCGAACTGGGTTTCGGTGGGCATTCCTGGACGCTGGTGTTTCGCAGCCAGCCGGGCTTCGGCGGTGCCGCTCCCTATCAGAAAGCGCAGTTCGTCGCTGCCGTCGGCGTGCTGCTCAGCGTCCTCGTCTGTTTGCTCTCCGCGTCGCTGATCAACGGCTACAACCGGCGCATGCGCGCCGAGTATCGCCGGCACAAGGCGGCCGAGCAGGCGGTTCAGGATGCCGAGCGGCAGCGCGCTGAAGCAGCGCTGCGCGAAAGCGAGGCGCGCTATCAGTTCCTGTTTCGCCACAATCCGATGCCGATGTGGGTGTTCGACCGGGAAACGCTCGCCTTCCTCGAAGTCAACGACCGGGCGGTCGAGCATTACGGTTACTCGCGCGAGGAGTTTGCGCGCATGCACATCGCCGACATCCGGCCGGCCGAAGAGGTGCCAGCGCTGCTTGAACTTGTTGGCTCAGCTTCGGTGCGCGAGATAAGGCGTGAATGGCGCCACCGCCGGCGCGACGGCTCGCTGATCACGGTGCTGACCAACGTCGAGCCGATGGTCTATGCCGGCCGGCCGGCGATGATCGTGCTCATCCAGGACATCACGGCGCGCAAGGCCGCCGAGGCAGAGGTCAATACACTGGCGTTCTTTGATCCGCTCACCGGCCTGCCCAACCGCCGGTTGCTTATCGACCGGCTGCAGCACGCGCTGGCGACGGTGGCACGGGTGGGCGGCGAAGGGGCGCTGTTGCTGATCGACCTCGATAACTTCAAGACGCTCAACGACACGCTTGGCCACGACATCGGCGATTTGTTGCTGCAGCAGGTGGCACGGCGACTGCAGCACTGCGTCGTCGACGGCGGCACCGTTGCCCGGCTGGGCGGCGACGAGTTCGTGGTCGTCCTCGAAAGCCTCGGCCGCGACGGACTGTCTGCTGCCGCCGAGGCGCGCAAGGCCGGCGAGGCGGTGCTCGCGGCGCTGATCCAGCCTTACCAGCTCGGCGCCTATTCGCACCTGAGCACACCGAGCATCGGCATCGCACTGTTCGACCGGCAGCAGGAAACCGACAGCCTGCTGCGCCAGGCCGATCTGGCGATGTATCAGGCGAAGGCTGCCGGCCGCAACTCGATCCGCTTCTTCGATCCGGCGATGCAGGCGGCAGTGACGACGCGCGCGCAGCTGGAAGCGGACCTGCGCGACGCACTGGCCAAGGACGAATTCCGCATCTTCCTGCAGGCGCAGGTGGCGGCCGACGGTCGCATCATCGGCGCCGAGGCCTTGCTGCGCTGGTTTCACCCGCTGCGTGGCTGCGTCTCGCCGGCCGAATTCATCGCCGTCGCCGAGGATACCGGGATGATTCTCGCCATCGGCGACTGGGTGCTGGAGGCCGCTTGCGCCTGCCTCGCCGCCTGGGCGAAGCAGCCGGCGACCGCTGAGCTGACGCTGTCGGTCAATGTCAGCGCCCGCCAGTTCCGCCAGACCGATTTCGTGCCCAGTGTGCTGGCGGTGCTCGCGCGCTTTGCCGTCGCGCCGACACGTCTCAAGCTCGAGTTGACCGAGAACATGCTGGTTGACGATGTCGAGGACGTCATCGGCAAGATGAGCGCGCTGAAAGCAGAGGGCGTCGCTTTCGCGCTCGACGATTTCGGTACCGGCTATTCGTCGCTGTCGCTGCTCAAGCGCCTGCCGCTCTACCAGCTCAAGATCGATCAGGGCTTCGTGCGCGACATTCTTTGCGACGCCAACGACGCCGCCATCGCCAAGATGGTGATCGCGCTGGCACGCACGATGGGCCTGTCGGTGCTGGCCGAGGGCGTCGAACTCGACGCGCAGCGCGATTTCCTCGCGCACCACGGCTGTGATGCCTATCAGGGCTACCTGTTCGGGTGTCCGCAGCCGGTCGAAGACTTCACTGCCCGGTTTGCTGCCGGCTGAGGGCAGCCCGCGGTCTGATCGCCTCAGCCGCGCTCGAACAGCGCGATCGACTCGACGTGTGAGGTGTTCGGGAACATGTTCACCACACCTGCGCCGCGCAGGCGGTAGCCTTTCTGGTGCACCAGGATCGCCGCGTCGCGCGCCAGCGTCGACGGGTTGCACGAGATGTAGACGATGCGCGCCGGTGCGCTGTCGTTTTCGCCGAGCGCCTTGACCACTTCGAGGGCGCCTTCGCGCGGCGGGTCGATCAGCATCTTGTCGAAATGGCCGAGCGCGGCGAGCGATTCTTCTGTTGCTTCGAACAGGTTGGCGACGGCGAAGCGCGTGTTGGCCGAAAGGCCGTTGTCGGCAGCGTTCTCGCCGGCGCGGCGCACCAGTTCCGGGCTGCCTTCGATACCGACCACCTCGGCACCGCTGCGCGCGATCGGCAGCGTGAAGTTGCCGAGTCCGCAGAACAGGTCGGCAATGCGTTCGCCGGGCTGCGGGTCGAGCAGGCGCAGCGCGCGGCGTACCAGCACGCGGTTGATCGCATGGTTCACCTGCGTGAATTCGGTCGGCGAGAAGAAGTGCTCGATGGCGAACTCGGGCAGCGTGTAGGACAAGGCCGGTGCGTCGAGCGGATAGAAGCGGTAGGCCGTCGCCGGCCCCTTCGGCTGCAGGTAGAAAACGACGCCGTGTGCGTCGGCGAATTCGCGCAGCAAGTCCTCGTCGCCGGGCGTCGGTGCTTCGAGAATGCGCAGCACCAGCACGGTGACGCGTTCGCCGACGGCAAACTCGATCTGCGGCAGGCGTTCGGCGATCGATAGACGATCAATCATCGTGCGCAAGGGAACGATCAGCGCCGACATGTGTGGCGGCAGGTTCGGGCACTGCGTCATCTCGGCGACGTAGCTGCTCTTCTTTTCGTGGAAGCCGACGAGCACGCCGCCTTTCTTGAGCACGCGGCGCACCGACAGGCGGCCGCGGTGGCGGTAGCCCCAGGGGCTGCCGTAGATCGCCGGGAACAGTTGTTCGGCGTCGAGCTTGCCAAGGTGGTGCAGATTGTCCTCGAGCACGCGCTGCTTGGCGGCGACCTGCGCGCCGGCGTCGACGTGCTGCATGCTGCAGCCGCCGCAGACGCCGTAATGCGGGCAGTGCGGCGTGACGCGGCTGACCGAGGGCTTGAGTACGCGCCGCAGGTGCGCCACTTCGTAGCTCGGCTTGCGTCGGTGGCTCTCGAATTCGACCAGCTCGCCGGGCAGCGCGCCTTCGACGAAGATGGTCTTGCCGTCGAGACGGGTGATGCCGCGTGCTTCGTGGTCGAGTGATTCGATGATTCCGGTGGGCATGGTCGTTCCTGCGCGAAAGGGCGGATTGTAGCGAGCAGCGGCGCTTTTTCAAGGCACAGCGCGGCGGCGGCTCAGGAGCGATGTGTTCCGGCACCCGCCACGCACCCTTCACAGCGCCGGATCATGGCGCTATCTTCCGCCTGCCTGTCGTGGAGCGCTTGCCATGTCGATTCCCCTGATCACTGACTGGAGTGCCGGCGACGTTGCCATCGACCAGCTGCTGGCGCTGGCGACGCGCAGCCTGCTGGTGTTCGACCGCGATCTGTCGCGGCTCGCTTTCGAGCGGCCGCAGCGCATGGCCGAGCTTGTGCGCCTGCTGCGCTCGGGCACTCAGGCGAGGGCCGAACTCATCGTTCAGGACGCCGGTCCGCTGCAGCGTACACAGCCGCGCCTGCTGGCACTGCTGTCGCGCGAGTCGCAGCGCCTGTCGATCATCGAGGCGCCGGCGCATCTGACCGGCGTCGCCGAGTCACTGCTGATCGTCGATGGCCGGCACGCGCTGCTGCGTTTCCATCGTGATCAGCCACGCGCGCGGCTGCTTCTCGACGCGCCGCAGGACTGTGCGCGCTGGCTGCAGCGCTTCGCCGAGATACGCGGCGAGGGCGGTACGCCCTTGGGCGCAACGACACTGGGCCTCTGATTCCCGGCTTGTTGCACTGCCGCAAGCGCTGGCCGCTCGTCGCGAAGCGGAGTAACATGTCGCCCTGATCGGCGGTAACGCCGGTCAGGCTGGTCTCTCCACCAGCCGTTTCGATTCACTTTTGCACATATAAAGGATTTCAAAAAATGAAGAACTCCCTCCTGGTTGCCGCTCTGATCGCTGTTGCTGTCTCCGCTTGTGACAAGAAGCCGGAAGCCCCGGCTGCCGCTCCCGAAGCTCCTGCTGCTGTCGCTGCTCCGGCTCCGGCCGCTGCTCCGGCTGAGCAAGCCCCGGCTGCTGCCCCGGCTGACCAAGCCGCTCCGGCTGCTCCGGCTGCTGAACAAGCTCCGGCTGACAAGAAGTAAGAAACTGCAGCACAGCAGACGCTCCGGTTTCGGCCGGACTGTCGCGAAAGCCGGCCTGCGGGCCGGCTTTTTTATCGCCGGCGTTTGCCGGAAGTCGCGTTCTTGCGCTGCGCGCCTGCCGGCTCGGCTACATTAATAGTGCAATAAATCAACATATTGTGTGTTTATCGTAAAAAATCCTTGAGGAGTGGCTCAAGTTTTTGCGCTCGCGGTCGTTGCACAGCCAAGGCGGCGGTTGTGCGTCGCCAACGATGGAGATTCCTGCTGTGAGCCATGACCGTCAATCGCTGCAACTGACCCGCCGCCCGGCATCGTCGCGCCTGCATCGCCGCCATGCGGCGCCGCTGCGCCTGAGCACGACGCCCGTCGCTGCCGGCTGTGCGGTGCCGTGGGCGACGACGCATACCTTGTCGCCGCTGCCGCAATCGATGGTGCGCGAAGCCGGCATGTTCGAGTTGCTGGCGGCAGAGATGCGTATCGCCGAACTCGAACGCCAGCTTGCTGAAACGCAAGCCGTCGCCTGCACTGATCCGCTCACCGGTGCTGCCAACCGGCGCGGCTTGCAGAACGCTTTCGAGCGCGAACTGGCGCGTGTCGTCCGTAGCGGCGAAGCGCTGAGTCTGGTCGTTCTCGACATCGACAATTTCAAGCGCGTGAACGACACGCATGGCCACAGTCGCGGCGATCAGGCACTGGTGCATCTGGTGCGCGTGCTGCGCACCGCCTTGCGTCCGGTCGATCTCGTCGCCCGTCTTGGCGGTGAGGAATTCGCGCTGCTGCTCAGCGGTGCCGGTCGTGACGAAGCGCTGGCGACGATGGCGCGACTGCAGCGCGAGCTCGAGGTGCAACCGCTGCCGGAACTCGGTCTGAAGCTGACCTTCAGCGCCGGTGTCGCCATGCGCCAGAGCGACGAAAGCCTTGAGCAGTTGCTCGGTCGCGCCGATATGGCGGCCTACGCCGCCAAACACGCCGGCAAGAACCGCGTCGTCGGCGCCTGAACTGGTCGCGCTTGTTGTGCCAAGCCCCGCTGACGCGGGGGCTGCCTGAGCGGTGATTCTTCGGCTCGCGCGATGCGCTGACCGCCATCACCGGTATCTCCCGGTACCGGCGGCTGCGTCAGGCAGCAGGCGTGGTAGACTTTCTGCCTCCCAAAACTCCGCCCGGCCCCCATTCCGCCATGCGCTACCTGTCGACCCGTGCCGCTTCGCCGGACGCTTCCGCCAAATCCTTCTGCGACATCCTGCTCGGCGGGCTGGCGCCCGATGGCGGCCTCTACCTGCCCGAGTCCTATCCGCAGATCACGCGCGCCGAGCTCGACGCCTGGCGTGGCCTGTCCTACGCCGATCTGGCTTTCGCCGTGCTGTCGAAGTTCATCGACGACATTCCGCCGGCCGACCTGAAGGCGATCACCGCACGCACCTACACTGCCGAAACCTACGGCTACTGTCGCGACGGCGCCGATGCGCGCGAGATCACGCCGCTGCGCTGGCTCGAGCCGGGGCTGGCGCTGCTCGAACTGTCGAACGGCCCGACGCTGGCGTTCAAGGACATGGCGATGCAGCTGCTCGGCGCGCTGTTCGAATACGTGCTCGACCAGCGCGGCGAAGAGATCAACATCCTCGGCGCCACCTCGGGCGATACCGGCTCGGCGGCCGAATACGCGATGCGCGGCAAGCACGGCGTGCGCGTCTTCATGCTCTCGCCGGCCGGACGCATGAGCGACTTCCAGCGCGCGCAGATGTATTCGCTCGCCGACTCCAACATCTTCAATCTGGCCGTGCGCGGCACCTTCGACGACGCGCAGGACATCGTCAAGGCGGTTTCCGGCGACGCCGCCTTCAAGGCCGGGCATCGTATCGGCGCCGTCAATTCGATCAACTGGGCGCGTGTCGTCGCGCAGATCGTCTATTACTTCAAGGGCTATTTCGCGGCGACGCAGAGCAACGACGAGCAGGTGGCCTTTGCCGTTCCCTCGGGCAATTTCGGCAACATCTGCGCCGGCCACATCGCGCGCATGATGGGCCTGCCGATCGCGCGACTGGTGCTGGCGACCAACGAAAACGACGTGCTCGACGAGTTCTTCCGCAGCGGCAGCTATCGTCCGCGTGCGGCGGCCGAAACGCACGCCACCTCGAGCCCGTCGATGGACATTTCCAAGGCGTCGAACTTCGAGCGCTTCGTCTTCGATCTGGTCGGCCGCGACCCGGCGAAGGTGCGTGGGTTGTGGGCCGAAGTCGACGCCGGTCGCGGTTTCGATCTGGCGCAGACGCCGTACTTCGACCGCCTCGCCGAATTCGGCTTCGTTTCTGGCAGCAGCACGCACGCTGACCGGCTGGCGACGATCCGTACGACTTACGAGAAATATGGCGTGATCGTCGATCCGCACACCGCCGACGGCTTGAAGGTCGCCGCCGGCCTGCGCAGCGCCGGCGTGCCGATGATCGTTCTGGAAACGGCGCAGCCGGCGAAGTTCGAAGCGACGATTCAGGAAGCGCTCGGCCGTCTGCCGCAGCGGCCGCAGGCCTTGCTCGGCATCGAGCAGTTGCCGCAACGCGTCGAAACCCTCGCTGTCGATGTGCAGGCGGTGAAGGACTTCATTGCCGCTCGGCTTGCTGCCTGAACGGCGCCTACCCGGTCCCCGCCGCGCGCGCCCTCGCGGCGCGCGGGAATGCCTCAGAGGTAGATGACGGCGGGGAAGACGGCGACTGCCAGCACCAGCACCAGCCACTCGAGGTTGTGGCGACCGAGAAAGCCGGTGAAGTGAAGCGCGAGGATCGTGATCGCAATCACGTAGAAGAGCGCGAACAACATGCCGATGCCCTCCCTGGGGCAATGTGGTGTGGATACTGGCTGGTCAGGGCAAAATTATAACGAGCCGCGACTGCATTGATGTGACATCGTTGGCGGCGCGCCAGCGTCCTGTCGCCGTCTTTGCCCTGGTCATGGTCTTCAGTCGACGATGCGCATCGACAGGTCGAGTGCGCGCACATCCTTGGTCAGCGAACCGATCGAGATGCGGTCGACGCCGCTGGCGGCAATGGCGGCCACCGTCGCCAGCGAGACATTGCCCGAGGCTTCGAGCACGGCGCGGCCGGCGTTCAGTTCAACTGCCCTGCGCATCGTCTCCGGCGTCATGTTGTCGAGCAGCACCATCGTCGCGCCGGCGGCCAGCGCTTCGCCGAGTTCGTCGAGATTTTCGACCTCCACCTGGATGAACTTGCAGCGCTCGCCGGCGGCCTGCGCCACGGTGCGCGCCGCGGCCAGTGCTGCGGTGATGCCGCCGGCTGCCGCGATGTGGTTTTCCTTGATCAGGATCGCGTCGTGCAGGCCTAGGCGGTGATTGCCGCCGCCGCCGCAGGCAACCGCGTATTTCTGCGCCAGGCGCAGTCCGGGAATCGTCTTGCGTGTATCGACAATCTGCGCGCGTGCGCCGGGAACGGCAGCAACGGCATCGACGAATTCGCGCGTGCGCGTGGCGACACCCGAGAGCAGTTGCAGGAAATTGAGCGCGCTGCGCTCGCCGGTGAGCAGCGCCCGCGCCGGGCCGCTGATTTCGCACAGCGTTTGTCCGGGAACGACGCGATCGCCGTCGGCGGCGGACCAGCGCAGCGTGACGCTCGGGTCGATGCAGGTGAAGCAGCGATCGAACCAGGCACAACCGCAGAGAGTCGCCGCTTCGCGCGAGATGATGCGTGCGTGGCTGATGGTGCCGGTGGCGACCAGTTCGGCGGTCAGGTCGCCGGCGCCGACGTCCTCGCTGAGCGCGGCGGCGACGTTGCTTTCGATTTCGGCCAGAGGGGGCAGGGCAGGCTTCATGGGGGCTCGCGGGAGCCGCGGTGCTGGCCGCGGCCGGGGAATGGAGAAGGGGGAGGGGGCGGGTGGAATGGCGAAAGCTCAGATTTTAGCACCCGCCCCCCGGGCGCGCGCTGCCTGCCGGTCAGCGCACCAGTCCTGGTCGCGGGCGTCCGGCGCGCTTGCCAGTGAAGATGGCGCTAGCGTGACGCTGGCGAAAGCCGCTGCGCGGAGAGCGTCAGCCCTGCCGCCGGGTCGCGGCGATTTCAAGTCGCGGCGCACCACGCGTTCAGCAGGCGGCGTGCGGCGTCGATGGTTTCGCCGGCGGTGAGACCGATCGGGCCGATGTCGCTAGCGGCCAGCGCATCGGCAGCTGCGCCGTGCAGGTGCACGCCCGCCAGCAGAGCTTCGTCGGCCGACCAGCCCTGCGTCAGCAGCGCGACGACGATGCCGGCAAGTACATCGCCCATGCCGGCGCTGGCCATTCCCGGATTGCCGGTGGTGTTGATCAACCAGCGGCCGTCGGCGAAGGCAATCACGCTGCCGCAACCCTTGAGCACGACGCCGGCGGCGTAGCGACGGGCGATTGCCTGTGCCGCCGCGACGCGGTCGGCCTGCACGCTGGCGACCGTGCTGCCGAGCAGGCGCGCGGCCTCCGCCGGATGCGGCGTGAGCAGGCTGGGCGCCGGGCGTGCAGCCAGTGCCACCTGTAATACGCTGTCGGCGGCGATGCGATTGAGCGCGTCGGCGTCGAGCAGCAGCGGCACGGGCAGCGCCAGCGCGCTCGCCAGCAGGCTGCGTGCGGCCTCGCTGTCGCCAAGGCCCGGGCCGCAGAGCAGGGCGTCAAGCGGGCCGGCGAGCACGCTGGCCGGCGGGCGCAGCATCAGTTCGGGCTGCGTGGCGTCGACGCCGGGCGCTTTCTCGTCGAGCAGGCCGACGAAGACGCGGCCGGCGCCAAGTTTCTGCGCCGCGCGACCGGCGAGCAGCGCCGCGCCGAGCATGCCAGGCGCACCACCGACGATGCCGGCGTTGCCGAAGCTGCCCTTGTGCGTGTTGCGCAGACGTGGCCGCAGCTGCACCGCGAACTCAGGACGCGCGAGGATTCGCCCGCGCGCTCCTCTGGCTACGGCGGCTTCAAGCCCGAGCGTGGCGACGCTGATGCTGCCGCAATGGTCGGGCCCGTCGCCGGTGAATAGCCCCGGTTTGGCGGCGATGAAAGTGAGCGTATGCGTGGCGCGGATCGCCGGGCCGGCGACGATTCCGCTCGCGGCGTCGAGCCCGCTCGGGCAGTCGAGCGCGAGTAGCGGACAGCCGTCGCGCGCGGCGAGCGTATTGGCGGCGGCGACGAGTGCGGCGGCGTCGCCGCCGATGGCGCGCGACAGGCCGATGCCGAACAGGCCGTCGACGATCAGCGACCAGCGCTTTCCTGCCGGAATATGGGGGGACACTTCGCCGCCGGCGGCGACGAAATCGCGGCAAGCCGCCGCGGCGTCGCCCGGCAGCCGGGCGACGTCACCAGTGAACACCAGCGTCAGGTCGAAGAAAAGCTCGCGCAGCCGGCTTGCCGTGACGAAGGCATCGCCGCCGTTGGCACCCGGGCCGGCAAGGACGAGTACGCTGCCTTCGTCGGTGCAGAGTGTGGCGGCCAGCGTCGCCGCGGCGGCGCCGGCGCGCTGCATCAGCGGCAGGTGGGCGGCGTCGCATTCGATCGCTCGCAGCGCTGCGATCTCGAGCAGCGGCACGGCCGGAGGCAGTGGCGTGAGGCGCGGGTTCGGCATGGTTTTTCGGCGGAAGGTAATGCCGGAATACTAGCCGAAAACGCTGCGATCACCGGCTACTGACAGCGTGCCGGAGATGCCGGCAGGGCGCGTGCAAGTGCCGTTCTGACAACGTCCGCCGCCCCTGCTGGCGGAGCCGCCGACGAGGGGCGAACAACAGGCAGACTGCTGACTGTTGCTGCCCGAGCAGCTTGCCTTGTCGTACATCCGCCACGCTGCGGCGAAGCCACATTGATGGCATCGAGCGTCGTACTTGTTGCTGGCTGCACGAGCCGTGATAATCCGGAAACGACAACAAAAACAAGCACGAAAGCTCAATTGACGGCATTCAGCTTATTTCCGCACGCGCGCTTGCCTTCGCTGCTCGCTGCGTTTCTTGCTGCGGGCACCACTCTGCTGGCGCCGCCAGCATTCGCCCAGGCTTTGTCCGAGGATGATTTCCTCAGCGACCTGCCCGTCGTCGTCTCGGCGACGCGCCTGCGTCAGTCGCTCGCCGCTACGCCAGCGTCGATGACCGTCATCGACCGCGAGATGATCCGCGACTCGGGTGCCTGGGACGTCGCCGACCTGTTCCGCCTCGTTCCCGGCATGTACGTCGCCTACAATGTCGACAAGGAAGTGGTTCCCGGTCACGTCGTCAGCTATCACGGCATGGCCGACCCTTACGCCAAGCGCATGCAGATCCTGATCGACGGGCGGTCGGTGTACACCCCGCTGTTTGGTGGTCCGATCTGGAGCAACATCCCTCTGGCCCTTGATGACATCGAGCGCGTCGAGGTGGTGCGCGGACCGAATGCGGCGAGTTACGGCGCCAATTCCTTCCTCGGCGTGATCAACATCATCACGCGCGACCCGGCCGACGTGCAGGGCAAACTGGTGTCGCTGTCCGGTGGTACGCCCGGCGTCGACGCGACACTGCGCTACGGCGGCCGCGCCGGCGCGATGGACTACCGGACGGCGCTGCAGTTGCGCGACGACGCCGGTTACACGCGCGATGGCGAAGGCCGTTACAACGATGAAGATGTGCACGCGCGCAGCGACGACAAACGCATCGCCAACCTGTCGTTTCGCGGCGACTATCGGGTCAACGGCATCGACGAGCTGCAGTTGCAGTTCGGCTATTCGGGCGGCAGCCGGCAGACGGGCGACTACCCGAACACCAATCCGCGGCGTGACAAGGATGTCGGTTCCATGTTCGCGCTGGCGCGCTGGCAGCGCGATCTCGGTGCCGACAGCCAGTTCAGCCTGCGCGCGTATTACAACCGCGATCGTCTCAGTGAGGATTTGAGCCAGCTGGTCAGTCCGTGGTTTCCGGTCACTATCGGTGGCAACTCGTTCCTGCTGCCACTCGGTGTGCCAACTCCTTTCACGCAGGCGCTCAGTCATGTTGCCGAGCGCACTGACGTTGAAGCGCAGCACAGCTTCTGGGCTGGCGAGAGCCTGCGCCTGGTCTGGGGCGGCTCGCTGCGCCTTGATCGGGTGCGCAGCACGCTCTATCTCGGGTCAGAAGACTTCAAGAGCTTCAATCAGCAGAGCGTCTTCGCCAATGCCGAGTGGCGGCCGCTGGCAGCGCTCGTTTTCAACTTCGGCACGATGCTTGAGCACAACAGCTTCGTCGGTACCAATGCGTCGCCGCGCGCCAGCGTCAACTACCATCTGACGCCGACGCAGACGCTGCGGGCGACACTGAGTCGCGCCTGGCGCAATCCGGTTTCGTACGAACAGGAGGGCAACTCGCGCTGGTTGTTTCCGGCTGTGCTGCCGCCCGCTTTCACCACCAACGCCTACCAGTATCTTTACGGACAGAACAACCTGCGCCCGGAACGCATCGATTCGCGCGAACTCGGCTACCTGCTCGAGTTGCCCCGCGGCGGTTCGCTCGATCTCAAGTATTCGTACGATACGCTCAGCGACCTGATCGAAATGTACGCATTCGATTGCTGCGGTACGGCGATTCCGGGAACGGTGCGTACCTTTGGTAATCGAAGTGACGCCAGCATCCATTCGTTCGAGGCGCAGTGGCAGCAGCAGTTCGACGAAGCAACACGCATTCACTTCGGCTGGTCAGCAACGCACATCGTCCGCGATTCTGGTTCAGTTCCAGCATCCGCCGCCTACGCCTACGACCGAACGGCTTCCCGCCACAGCCAGAACATGCTGCTTTCCCGTCAATTGTCGCCCGCGTGGCGCGCCAGCCTTGGCGTCTATCGCGTCGGTTCGCTCCAGGCCAATTCGGGCGACTCGCTGCCTGCCTACATGCGCTGGGATGTCCGTGTCGCCCGCCAGTTCAAGTGGCACGAGGGCGATGGCGAGCTGGCGCTGGTGGTGCAGGACATCGGCGACACGCAGTACCGTGAGTTTTACGCCGACAACGTCCTTGGTCGGCGCAGTTTCCTGAATCTGCGACTGGCTTTCTGATTTTCCATGGTCCGCGGTTCGGTCATCGCCCCCCTCAGGCTCAATGCCTCCCGTCATATGACCTTGGTCTTGGTGGCAGTGGTTCTGATGCTGGCCGGGCGTGTTGCCCTGGCGCAGGAGCGTGTGGCCGTGCTGCTCAGCGAACGCGGTGGGCATTACAGCGAGTTTCTGGACGCTTTCTACCGCGCACTGGCCGACCCGGTGCTCGCCGGTCGGCCACTGACGATCGTCGAGTTGACCACCGTTCCTGAGCGCGCCGGTGATCCGCGCCTCGCCGGTGTGTCGGCGCTCGTCGCAGTCGGTGTGCAGGCGATGCGCAGCGCTGCCGCTCGCGATGACCTGCCGCCGACGCTCAATGTGCTGGTGCCGCGCGCCAGTTATGAGCGCACGGTCGCCGAGTCGGGGCGCCATCGCGCGCGCGCGCAGTTTTCGGCGATCTATCTCGACCAGCCCTTGTCACGCCAGCTTGGCCTGATCCGCCTGGTCCTGCCCGGCAAGCGGCGGGTGGCGGTACTGCTCGGGCCGGATTCGAGCTTCTTCCTGCCGCGCCTGCGTGCGGCGGTGGCACGCACCGGACTCGAACTGATCAGCGACGAGGTCAGCGCCGAGTTCGAACTCATTCCGGCCTTGTCGCAACTGCTCGGTGGCGCCGACCTCTTGCTGGCGCTTCCCGACAGCGTCGTGTTCACGCGCGAGTCGGCGCGTTCGATCCTGCTGACGGCGTATCGCTATCAGAAACCGATGTTCGGTTTTTCCCAGGCCTACGTGAATGCCGGCGCGCTGGCAGCGGTTTTCAGCACGCCGGCGCAGATCGCCCGGCAGACGGTCGAGATGCTGCGTGCCCAGCCGAATGCTCGGCAGACCTTGCCGCTAGCGCTTTACCCGACCCATTTTTCGGTGTCGGTAAACCGTGCAGTAGCGCGTGCGCTGGCGATCGATCCGCCTGCCGACGGTGCCTTGCACGCTGCGCTGGCCAGCGAGACCGATAGCGACTGAACGGCAGTGGCTACGGCCGCTGGGCTATAATTGCGGCCCTGCGCGGTCCCGGCCGAATGGTTTGCTGCCGGCAACTTCAGCCGCCTTTTCTGCCAGCGCTTTCATCGACACTCCCGCTTCCGGATGCCCGCCATGGCTGACCCCGTTTCCGCTGTTTCTCCTTCCACAAGCCTTTTCCTGCGTGGCGAAGACGCGCTTTCCGGCTTCCGTCGTCAGCGCCTGCAGGCCGGACTGGCCGCCGTGCTGCCGGGGGCGACACTCGTCTCTGCCGAGCACTGGCACATCGTTGCGCTGCGCCGGCCGCTCGACGCGGCACAGCACGAACGTCTCAGCGCGCTGCTGTCGGCACGCGCCGAAGAGCGAATGGCAGGCGATCTGTTCCTGGTGACACCGCGCCTTGGCGCCATTTCGCCGTGGTCGTCGAAGGCCACCGACATCGCCTTGAACTGCGGTCTCGATGCGATCGAGCGCATCGAGCGCGTGCTTGCCTATCGCGTCGCCACGCCGGACGGCGGTGTGCCGTCGGCCCTGCGCGGCGAGATCGCCGCGCTGCTGCACGACCGCATGACCGAAACGGTGCTCGCCGATTTCGCGCAGACGCCGGCGCTGTTTGCGCACGTCGCGCCGCAGCCCTTGTCCCGCATCGATCTGCTCGCCGGTGGCCGTGCTGCGCTGGTCGAGGCTGACGCCCGGCTGGGGCTGGCGCTGTCGCCGGACGAAGTCGATTACCTCGTCGACATCTTCACGCGCGCGGGGCGCAATCCGACCGACGTCGAGCTGATGATGTTCGCGCAGGCCAATTCCGAACACTGCCGGCACAAGATCTTCAACGCCGCCTGGGTGATCGACGGCGCACCGCGCGCCGAAACGCTGTTCGGCATGATCCGCGAGACGCATAAGGCACATCCCGAAGGCACCGTCGTCGCCTACTCGGACAATTCCTCGGTGATCGAAGGCGGCGTCGCGCAGCGCTTCTTCCCCGCGCCCGACGGTGGCTACGACTATCACCAACAGCTGACGCACATCCTCGCCAAGGTCGAAACGCACAATCACCCGACGGCGATCTCGCCCTTCCCCGGCGCCGCCACCGGCTCCGGCGGCGAAATTCGTGACGAGGGCGCCACCGGTCGCGGCTCCAAGCCGAAGGCCGGCCTGTGCGGTTTCTCGGTCTCCGACCTGCAATTGCCCGGCGCGCTGCAGCCCTGGGAGGCCGACTCGGCGGCCTACGGCAAGCCTTCGCGCATCGCTTCGGCGCTACAGATCATGCTCGACGGCCCGATTGGCGCCGCCGCCTTCAACAACGAATTCGGCCGGCCCAACCTCGCCGGCTATTTCCGCACCTACCAGCAGCCGGTCGACGGTGTCGTGCGTGGCTACCACAAGCCGATCATGATCGCCGGCGGTCTCGGCGCCATTGCCGCCGACCAGTGTTTCAAGGAAGAAACCCTGATGCCGGGCGTGCTCTTCGTGCAGATCGGCGGCCCCGGCCTGTTGATCGGCCTTGGCGGCGGCGCCGCCAGCTCGATGAGCACCGGCAGCAACGCCGAAGACCTCGACTTCGCCTCGGTGCAGCGCGGCAACCCCGAAATGGAGCGGCGTGCGCAGGAAGTGATCGACCGCTGCTGGCAGCTCGGCGCGCCCGCCGGCGACGGCTGGCAGGTCGGCGACGGCAACCCGATCCTGTCGATCCACGATGTCGGTGCCGGCGGCCTGTCCAACGCGCTGCCCGAGCTCGCGCACGGCGGCGGCTGCGGCGCGCGCTTCGAACTGCGCGAGGTGCACATCGAGGAGCCGGGAATGTCGCCGGCCGAGATCTGGTGCAACGAATCGCAGGAGCGCTACGTGCTCGCCATTCCGCCGACGCGGCTGGCCGAGTTCAGCGCGCTGTGCGAGCGCGAGCGCTGTCCGTTTGCGGTGGTCGGCGAAGCGACCGACGACGGTCGACTGCTCGTCACCGACCGCCACTTCGGCGACAATCCGGTCGACATGGACATGGAAGCGCTGCTCGGCAAGCCGCCGCGCATGACGCGTGACGTGGTCCGTCAGCCCTCGCCGGGCGCCGTCTTCGATCTCGGCGCGGTCGAACTGAAAGACGCCGCCTACCGCGTGCTGCGCCTGCCGGCGGTCGCCGACAAGACTTTCCTGATCAGCATCGGCGACCGTAGCGTCGGCGGGCTGACGGCGCGCGACCAGATGGTCGGCCCGTGGCAGGTGCCGGTTGCCGACGTCGCGGTGACGCTGGCCGACTTCGTCGGTCACGCCGGCGAAGCCTTCGCCATGGGTGAGCGCACGCCGCTGGCGGTGCTCGACGCGCCGGCTTCGGTGCGCATGGCCATCGGCGAGGCACTGACCAACCTCGCCGCCGCCGACATCGGCAAACTCGGCGACGTCAAGCTCTCGGCCAACTGGATGGCCGCCGCCGGTGTTGCCGGCGAGGATGCGCGCCTGTTCGACGCGGTGCGCGCAACCTCCGACCTGTGCCAGGCGATCGGCGTGTCGATCCCGGTCGGCAAGGATTCGCTGTCGATGCGATCGGCGTGGGACGACGCCGGTACGCCGAAGTCGGTGGTCGCGCCGCTGTCGCTGATCGTCACCAGCTTCGCGCCGGTGAACGATGCGCGGCGCACGCTGACGCCGTTGCTGGCGCGTGAGGTGGCTGATACCGAACTGCTGCTGATCGACCTCGGCGCCGGCCGCAGCCGCCTCGGCGCTTCGGCGCTGGCGCAGGTGTACAGCGCCGTCGGCAACGAGGTTCCCGACCTCGACGAGCCGGCGCGGATGGCGGCGTTCTTCGCCGCCATCCGTAAGCTCGCCGGCGACGGTCTGCTGCTCGCCTATCACGACCGTTCCGACGGCGGCCTCTTCGCCGCAGTCGCCGAAATGGCCTTCGCCGCGCACTGCGGCGTCACGCTCGACATGGATGGCCTGTGCTACGACCCGCTGGCCAACGACGTCGACGGCGCCGAGCGCAAGCCTGAACTGATGGCCGGTCGCGCCGACGAGCGCCTGCTGCGCGCGCTGTTCAATGAGGAACTCGGCGCCGTCGTGCAGATCCGCCGCGCCGACCGCGACGCCGTGCTCGCCATCCTGCGCGGCGCCGGCCTCGGTGCCGCGACGCACTTCATCGGCCACCCGAACGCCGCCGACGAACTGCGCATCGTGCGCAACGCCAAGGCGGTGTTCGCCGAGAAGCGCGTCGAGCTGCAGCGCGCCTGGTCGGAAACCAGCTTCCGCATGCAGTCGCTGCGCGACAACCCGGACTGCGCGCAACAGGAATACGAACGCATCCTCGACGCCGCCGATCCGGGGCTGTCGGTGAGCTTGTCCTTCGACGCGAACGACGACGTCGCGGCACCTTTCGTCGCCAGCGCTGCGCGGCCGCGCGTCGCCATCCTGCGCGAGCAGGGCGTGAATGGTCAGGTCGAAATGGCCGCCGCCTTCGACCGCGCCGGCTTCGCCGCGGTCGACGTGCACATGAGCGACATCCTCGCCGGCCGCGTCAGCCTCGCCGACTTCAAGGGTGCGGTCGCCTGCGGCGGTTTCTCCTACGGCGACGTGCTCGGCGCCGGCCAGGGCTGGGCGCGCATCATCCTCTTCAACGCGCGCGCACGCGACGAGTTCGAACGCTTCTTCGCGCGTGCCGACGTGTTCGCCCTCGGCGTCTGCAACGGCTGCCAGATGATGAGCGCCCTGAAGGAACTGGTGCCGGGCGCCGCCGACTGGCCGCGCTTCGTGCGCAACCGCGTCGAGCAGTTCGAGGCGCGCTACGTGATGAGCGAGATCGTCGCTTCGCCGTCGATCTTCCTGTCCGGCATGGCCGGCAGCCGCCTGCCGGTGGTCGTCTCGCATGGCGAAGGCCGCGCCGAGTTCGACAGCGCGGCGCAGGCCGAACGCGTCGCCGCGTCGCTGGCCGCGCTGCGCTACGTCGACAACCGGGGTGTTGCGACCGAGGTCTATCCGTACAACCCGAACGGCTCGCCGGGCGGGCTGACCGGCGTCACCACCGCCGACGGCCGCTTCACGATCATGATGCCGCACCCGGAACGCACGTTCCGTGCCGCGCAGATGTCGTGGCGGCCGGCCGACTGGGACGCTGCCGGCATCGAGGCCTCGCCCTGGCTGCGCATGTTCCGCAACGCGCGCCGTTTCGTCGGCTAAGCGTTCTCCGGGCAGCAAAGAGAAACGCCGGAGCGGTTTCCCGCTCCGGCGTTTCTTTTTTGAGGCATCGGCTGCCGGCGGAGGCCTGCAGCAGGGTCTGGTCTTACTCGACCTTGGCCTTGCTGCGCAGGTCGTTGACCATCTTTTCGATCTGCTGCTGCTGCGCGCGCTGCGCCAGTTGCGGCTTGATCGCGTCGAAAGGTGGCGGCGTCAGCGGACGCGCGTCTTCCTGCAGGATGACGTGGTAGCCGAACTCGGTCTTGACCGGCGTTTCGGTGAACTTGCCCTTCTGCAGCTTGGTCAGCGCGTCGGCGAAAGGCTTCACGTAATTGGCCGGGCTGCCCCAGCCGAGGTCGCCGCCGTTGTCCTTGGAGCCAGGATCCTTCGACTGCTTGGCCAGGTCTTCGAACTTCGCCCCACCCTTCAGCTTGGCGATGATCGCCTTGGCGTCGTCTTCCTTCTCGACCAGGATGTGGCGCGTCTTGTACTCGCTGCCGCCGAGCTGTGCCTTGATCTTGTCGTAGTCGGCCTTGAGCGTTTCGTCGCTGATCGGGTGCTTTTTCACGTAATCCTGGATGAAGGCACGCACGTAGATTGCCTGACGCGCGAGATCAGCCTGGATGGCGATCGCTGCCTGCTTGTCGAGGCCCTTCTTCTTCGCTTCCTGCGCCAGCAGTTCGCGGCGGATCAGCTCTTCACGCACGGCGTTGCGCAGTTCCGCACCCTCGGGCGCGCCTTGCGCTTTCTGCTCGCTGATGAAGGCATCAGCGGCGCTCTGCGGGATGGCAACGCCATTGACCGTCGCGAAAACACCGCCGCCCTTCGACTTCGCGGCTGCCGGCTTGGTCGCGGCTGCGGCGTCTGCCGGTGCTTCGTCGGCGGCGAGAACCGGCAACGAAATCAGGGAGCCGACTGCGAGTGCGGCGGCCAGTGTCGAGAGTTTATGCATGTTTCGTCTTCCTTCGTTCAGGGGATTGCGGAGTTTGTCATATCCCGGAAGTGCCGGGAAAGCATTTTCTGTATCGAAATTATACGGCGTCGGAGATTACGGTTTTGATACTGAGCGCGTGCAGCGGACCGTGCATCAAGTCGCCGACAGTGTCGATGACGAGGCGGTGGCGGGCCAGCGGACTCAGGCCGGCAAAGCGCGGCGAGGCGATCAGCAGCTTGTAGTGCGCGCCTTGGCTGGCACCGGCATGGCCGGCGTGCCGTGACGAATCGTCGATCAGTTCAAGCTGCGTCGGCGCGAGTGCGGCTAAGCGCGCGCGCAGCTGTGCTTCCAGGTTTCCGTCAGCCGCACTCATGCCGGCAGTGTCTTCAGGAAGGGTTTGACGCTCACCGTCGCGTAGACGCCGGCGGCGACATACGGGTCGGCATTGGCCCAATCAGTGGCTGCGTCGAGCGAGGCGAACTCGGCAACGATCAGGCTGCCGGAGAATCCGGCCGGGCCGGGATCGGCGGCGTCGATGGCCGGGAAGGGTCCGGCCAGCAACAGGCGACCGGCTTCCTGCAGCAGGCGCAGGCGCTCGCGGTGCGGCGCGCGCGCGGCGAGGCGCGCGGCCAGCGAATCGGGCCGGTCTGCGGCGACGATGGCGTAGAACATCAGGGTTTCTCCTCAATGTATTTCGACAGCAGCAGGCCCTGCACGACGACGAAAACGAGCATCAGCCCCATGCCGCCGAAGAGCTTGAAATTGACCCAGTCGTCGGTCGAAAAGTTGAAGGCGACGAGCAGGTTGGCGATGCCCATGAAGACGAAGAAGCCGATCCACGAGAGATTGAGCCTGGCCCAGACGTGCTCGGGCAGCTGCATCTGTTCGCTGAGCATTTTCTGGATCAGGTTCTTGCCGAAGAAGCGCGCGCTGGCAAAGAGCGCGACGGCGAAGACCCAGTAGAGGATGGTCGGCTTCCACTTGATGAAGGTCTCGTCGTGCAGCGCCAGCGTCATGCCGCCGAACACGCCGACGATGACCAGCGACACCCACTGCATCGGCTCGACGCGCCGGTGCCGTAGCCACACCCAGGCGATCTGCCCGATGGTGGCGACGATGGCGACCGTCGTTGCGACGTAGATATCCGCCATCTTGAAGGCGATGAAGAAGAGCAGTACGGGAAACAGGTCGAAGAGAAGCTTCATGCGCGGGTCTGCGAAAGTGAGGGTTTTTCCCCGGAACTGATGCCGGCAAAGCCGGCGGGGAGCGGCGGCAGCGAGCGCTGCACAAGGGTTCGCGAGATGTCTTCCCGCTGCTGCGGCGGGACGGCGAGCAGGTGTCAGGGTGGTGTCAGGGTGGTGTCAGGGTGGTGTCAGGGTGGCAGCGAGGCGGTGATGTTCCGTGGATTATGGCCGATCGGTCGAGCGGCTGTCCATGTTGCGCCGGCGTTATACTCGACCCCGGCTGCGCTTGGCAGTGGCTGGCGGGAGACTCATGAAGCGCATTGACAGCATTACCGAAGCGCTCGGCGAAGGCGTCATCGCCAGCGACGCTGACGGTCGTTGCACCTTCCTCAACGCCGAGGGCGAGCGCCTGCTCGGTTGGTCGCGCGACGAGATTGCCGGCCGCGATGTGCACGACACCATTCATTCGCATACGGCGAGCGGCTTGCCGGTCTCGCGCGACGAATGTCCGCTACATTCGCCGGTGCTGGTACGCGAGGTGTTTCGTTCGGAACTCGACGCCTTCATCCGCCGCGATGGAAGCAGTTTCCCCGTTTCGCTGGTGTCCACTCCGCTGTTCGACGGCGAGCGCTTGGTCGGCAATGTCACCGTTTTCCAGGACATCAGCGAACGCCGGCGCGACGAGGCGCATCTGCTGGCGACCGCTTCACGCCTGTCGGCGCTGGTCGAGAGCATGCAGGCCGGCGTCCTGCTCGAGGACGAAAGCGGCGTCGTTGTCGTTGCCAACCAGACGCTGTGCGAGCTGTTCGGCATCGACATTGCCGGTGTCGAACTCGCGGGTATCAGCGCTCTTGCCGTTCTTGACGAATGCGCGCAGCGACTGTGTCAGACGGGAACACTGGCCGCACTCGTGGCCCGCGACGCGGCCAGCCCGCCGCTGCTTGGCCTGGAACTGCCGCTGGCCGACGGACGCTTCTTCGAACTCGATCAGGCGCCGGTTTTCCTCTTTCCCGAACTGCCGCGCGCCGAAGACTGTCGCGGCCGGCTGTGGGTGTTCCGTGACATCAGTGGCCGCAAGCGCGTCGAAGTCGAGTTGCAGCACGCGCGCGAAGCGGCCGAGGCGGCCAACCGTACCAAGGGCGTCTTTCTCGCGGCGATGAGCCACGAGTTGCGCACACCGATGAACGGCATTGTCGGCATGACCGATCTGCTGCTCGACACCCGCCTCGACGACGAGCAGCGCGAATACCTCGAGATGGTGCGCTTTTCAGCCGATGCGCTGCTGGTGATCATCGACGACATTCTCGATTTTTCGAAGATCGAGGCCGGGCGGATGGAGATCGAGTGCGTGCCTTTCCGCCTGCGTGAGTTGCTCAGCCGCAGCCTGCGGCCGCTGGCGCTGCGTGCCGAACAGAAGGGATTGCAGCTGCGCTGGCAGGTCGCCGCTGGAACGCCCGACGCGCTGCTCGCCGACCCGGTACGCCTGCGCCAGTCGCTGATCAATCTGGTCGGCAATGCCATCAAGTTCACCAGCGCCGGCGAAATCGTCGTCAGTGTCGGCCTCGCGGCAAGCGCCGCTGCGCCGCCCGGCGTGGTCGGCGCCGGCGGCAGCATCGATCTGGCCTTTGCCGTGCGCGATACCGGCATCGGCATTTCCCCGGAAAAACAGGCCGAAGTCTTTGCCGCGTTCACGCAGGCGGACAGCTCGATTACGCGCCGTTTTGGCGGCAGCGGCCTCGGGCTGGCGATTACGCGCAAGCTGCTAGCGCTGATGGGCGGCGAGATCCGCCTCGACAGCGTTCCCGGCGTCGGCAGCACTTTCTCCTTCACCCTGCCGCTGGGGCTCGATCAAGTCGGCGAACGCACGGCGGCAGCCCGAGACCTGGCGGCGTACGCGGAATCTGGCAGTCGCCGGGGCTCAGAGCCTATCCGGGATAACGCTCACGCCGCGCAAACGCCGCGGAACGCGGCCGCGGCGACGAGCACCCGGCAGGCGCCGGCTGACGAATGGCGCGCCGTGGCCAGCGTCGCTGCCAGGCAGCCGTCAGTCCTGGCTGGCCGTTCGCTGCGCATCCTGCTCGCCGAGGACAATCCGGTGAACCAGCGTGTTGCCACGCTCATGCTCGAAAAGCGCGGCCATCGCGTCAGCGTCGTCGGCGACGGCGAGGCGGCGCTGGCGCGGCTTGCCGCCGAGCCCTTCGATCTGGTGCTGATGGACATCCACATGCCGCTTCTCGACGGCATCGCTGCCAGCGAGCGCCTGCGCGCCGAGGAAGCCGGCGGCGAGCGGCCGCGCCTGCCGGTGCTGGCGCTGACCGCCAGCGTCAGTATCGAGGAACGCGCGCTGTGCCGCGCCGCCGGCATGGATGCTGTGGTTGCCAAGCCGGTGCGCGCCGAAACGCTTTTTGCGGCGATTGCGCAGGTGATCGCCGCAACGCGGCGCGCCAACGCGATCGCGCAGTTGGGTGGCGACGCCGAGCTGTTCGCGCAGGTGGTCGCCGCCTTCGCAGCCGGCCTGCCGGCGACGCTGGCCGCCTTGCGTGCTGCGCTGCTGAGCGGCGATCGGCAGCTTTTGCGGCGCGAGGCGCATTCGGCGAAGAGCGTTCTCGCCACCTTTGCCGACAGTGAGGGCGCACAGCTGGCGCAGGAACTGGAAACCTGGGCTGCCGGCAGCAGCGGCGCCGACGATCAGGATGAGGCTGTCACCAGAACCGAAGCGCTGCAGGCGGCGCTGACGCGTCTGGCCGACGAGTTGGCAGACGAGTTGGCAGACGAGTCGGGCAACGCCGGCGAGCTTCGCGAGTAGCCGCAGAACCGCCAACGGTCAGCCAGGGCGCAGGCGGCGCGGCTGCCGCCTCCGGTTCCTGGTGGTCGCAGCCTCAGAGTGGCAGCGTCAGCGCGGCGGCGGCTGCCTGCGGCGTCACTCCGTGCTCGACGATGCCGAGCAGTGGCGTCGGCAGCAGACGGGCGATCGTCTGCAGATTCTCGGTAAAGCGCGGCATCTCCGCGTCGATGCGGTTGGCGACCCAGCCGCTGATGCGCAGTCCGCGCGCGCTGAGCACCTCGTGCGTCAGTAGCGCGTGGTTGATGCAGCCCAGACGCATGCCGACGACGAGGATGACGCGCAGGTCGAGCGCGACCGCGAGATTGGCGCCGTCGATCTCGTCGCCGAGCGGCACGAGAAAGCCGCCGACGCCCTCGACCAGCGTTGCATCGGCCAGCGTGCGCAGCTCGTTGAACGCGGCGACGATGCGCTCCAGCTCGATGTCCACACCGGCCTCGGCGGCAGCGATGTGCGGCGCGATTGCTGGCGCGAAGCAGTAGGGGTTGCGCAGTGCGCGCGGTGCCTCGACCGACGAGGCGGCGGCGAGCGCATCGACGTCCTCGTTGTTGCCGGCGTCGTCGGTGCCGCTGGCCACCGGCTTCATGCCGATCGCCGACAGTCCGCGCTGGCGCAGTGCGTGCAGCAGCGCGCAGCTGACGAAGGTCTTGCCAACGCCGGTATCGGTACCGACGATGAACCAGGCGGGGCGGCGGGCGGGGTCGATGGTGGCGTTCATGGGCTCGGGGCGGTGCGGATCGGGTGTTCGCTGGTTCGGGAGGCGTTGGCTCGGGGCGCTGCTCAGGCGGCGCTTGCCGCCGGCTTGCTGGCGTAGGCGAGGATGACATCGTAGCTCGCCGGCAGTCCTTGTGGCTGCCGCTGCTCTTCGTAAGCGGCGGTAAACGCCTGCCAGACGCTGCGGCTCATCAGTCCGCGCCGGGCGCCGGCGCCGACGCCATTGGCGCCGATTTCGCGCACCGCGGCGAGCAGCTCGCGCAACTCGCGGTAATGCAGGGTCAGGGTCTGTCGTTCGATGCGGATGTCGGTGAAGCCGGCGGCGCGCAGGTGCCCGGCGAGCGCTTGCGGCGGCGCGAAAGCCAGCGTGTGCCGGTAGCGGTCGACGCCGGCAAAGGCGGCACGCAGTTCGGCGAAGGTGTCGGGTCCGAGCGTCGCCAGCGCCAGCCGGCCGCCGGCGCGCAGCGTGCGCGCCGCTTCGCGCGCGACGCGCGCGCTGTCGCACCACTGGATGGCCAGGCTCGACCAGTAGAGGTCGAAGCTCGCGTCGGCGCAGGGCAGCGCTTCGATGTCGGCGGCGAGGCGCAGCGCGCCGCCCGTGGCGTGCGTCGGATGCGCCAGCATCGCCGGCGCGAAGTCGGCGGCGACCAGTTCGAGAGCGGGCCAGCGTGCGCGCAGGAGCGCGCCGCCGTAGCCGGTGCCGCAGCCAGCGTCGATGGCGCGCAGTGCGCCGCTGGCGGTGGTGCTGGCCGTGGTCGGGCGGTGCTGCGTGGCGGATTGCGCCTCGGCTTGCGCGGCAGATTGTTCCTCGGCCCGGCCGGTGCCCGCCGGGGGCAGGCCAGCGCCGAGCAGGTCGGCGACCTGACGCTGGACGACTGCCGCGGCGTCGTAGCTGGTCGCCGCGCGCTCGAAAGCGGCGCGCACGCGTTGCTTCGGCGGCAGGGCTGCGGCGTCGTTTGCCAGCGGGTTGGCGCTGGTCGCTTCCGCGGCTTCATTGCAGCTACGCTCACCGTCACGCGCCTTGGCGCGGCGCGACGCCGGCAGCGCGGCGACAAAGCCGGCGATGCGCGCGGCAAAGCGCTGCGGGTCGGCGAGGAAAGGGGCGTGCGCCGCGTCGCTGAAGCTCTCGAACTCCGCATCGGGTAGCGTCGCGGCGAGGAAACGGCCGGCCGCGGGCGGCGTCAGCGCGTCGCGTTCGCCGTGGATGAGCAGCGTCGGCACGTTGATGTGCGGCACGCGTTCGCGCAGGTCGACATCGCGCAGCCAGTCGAGGCCGCGTGCCAGCGCTGCCGGCGCGGGTTCGGCGCTGTCGCCTTGCGCTGCGGCCAGTGCCCGCGTCAGCGTGCGCGCCTGGGTGTCGCCCTGGTTGAGCAACGCGATGAAGCGTTTGCGCGTCGCTGCCGCGTCGCTGGCGAGCGCGGCGTGGAAAGCGGCGAGCACCGCCGGCGCTTGCGCCGCCGGCCAATCGGTACGCTGCGTGAAGCACGGCGTACTGCCGACGAGGATCAGCCCGCCGACGCGCTGCGGCGCTGTCGCCGCCGCCTGCAAGGCGAGCAGGCCGCCGAGCGACCAGCCGCAGAGAACGACGCCCTCGGGCAAACTTGCCAGCAGTGCGTCGGCCGCTGCGGCGAAGCTCGCGTCCGCGCCGGTGCTGCCGTCCGCGTTATCGTTCGCAGTGTTGGCGGCATTGCCGTCTGCAGTGCTGTCCGCAGTGCTCCCGTATCCGGGCAGGCTGACAAGCCGCACGTTCCAGTCGGTGCCGAGCGCGCTGTGCAGGGCGTCGGCGGCAGCGCCCCAGCAGGCGCTGCCGATTCCCCAGCCGTGGATCAGTGCCAGTTCGCCGCCGCGGCGGTTTCCGTCTTTCATGTCCGGTTTTTCTGCCTTGCTGCTGCGGCGGTGTTCGCCGCGCATGCCTGCTTTCGCATGCCAGCGTTCATTTCGCGGCGTGCTCCAGCTCGCGCAAGGCGGCAAGGAGTTGGGCAACGTGTTCGCTGGTGTGCGTCGCGCTCAAGGAAACGCGCAGGCGCGCGCTGCCGGCGGGAACTGTCGGCGGACGGATTGGCGGCACCCACAGGCCGCGTTCGGCGAGGCCGGCGGCGACGCGCAGCACCTCGTGGTTGTCGCCGACCAGTACCGGCTGGATCGCCGTCGGCGACGGCAGCAGGCGCCAGCGCGTGTCGGTGAGCCCCACGCGCAACTGCGTGGCGAGCGCGGCGAGTTGCGCGCGACGCGCTTCGCCGGCGGCGATCAGCTCGAGCGACTTGAGCAGCGCGACGGCGAGCAGCGGCGGCGCGGCGGTGGTGAAGATGTGGCTGCGCGCGCGTTGCAGCAGCCAGTCGATCACGCTGGCGTCGCCGGCGACGAAGGCGCCGCCGACACCGGCGGCCTTGCCGAGCGTTCCCATGTGCACGATGCGCGGCGATGGCGGCAGGCCAAAATGCGCGAGGCTGCCGCGCCCCTGCGGGCCGAGCACGCCGAAGCCGTGCGCGTCGTCGACCACCAGCCAGGCGTCGTAACGCTCGGCGAGCGAGAACAGCTCGGGCAGCGGCGCGAGATCGCCGTCCATGCTGAACACGGCGTCGGTGAGGATCAGCTTGCGCCGGGCGCTGCTGCGTTCGAGCAGTCTTTCCAGCATGCCGATGTCGTTGTGCCCGTAGCGGTGGCTGTCGGCGCGCGACAGCTGCACCGCGTCGATCAGCGAGGCGTGGTTGAGCCGGTCGGAGAACACCGCGTCGCCGCGGCCGACCAGCGTCGGCACGATGCCGAGGTTGGCGAGGTAGCCGGTACCGAAGAGCAGCGCCCGCTCGCGGCCGACGAAGGCAGCCAGCCGCCGCTCCAGTTCGGCGTGCGGTGCGAAGTGGCCGCTGACCAGCGCCGAGGCGCCGGCGCCGACGCCCCATTCCTGCGCGCCGGCGATGGCGGCTTCAATCAGTGCTGCGTCGCTGGCGAGGCCGAGGTAGTCGTTGCTGGCAAAGCTGACCAGTTCGCGGCCGTCGACGACGGCGCGCGGGCCGCAGGGCGAGGCCAGCGTGCGCACCGAGCGCGTCAGCCCGTCGCGTTCGAGAGTGGCAAGCTGGCTGGCGAGTTCGTCGGCGATCATCGGGCGATTATCGTGGGGTCAGGCGGCCGCACCGCGCAGGGTTTCTGCCAGCGCGTCGGCGATGCCGGCGCCGAGCAGCGCGCATTCGTCGGCGCCGATGACGTAGGGCGGCATCACATAGACGGTGTTGCCGATCGGCCGCAGCAGCAGACCGCGCTTGAGCGCTGCGGCGTGGAAGGCGCGCGAGAAGCCGGCCGGCGGCTGGCCGGCAGTATCGACGACGTCGAAGGCAGCGATCATGCCGCGCTGGCGCAGGTGGCGCACCTGCGCGTGGTCGGCGAGCGGCGCCAGCGCCGCGCCGATTTGTGCAGCGAGCGTACGGTTGCGCGCGAGCGTCTCCTCACTGGCAAACAGGTCGAGCGTCGCCAGCGCGGCGCGGCAGGCGAGCGGGTTGCCGGTGTAGGAGTGCGAATGCAGGAAACCGCGCGCCGTCGCGTCGTCCCAGAAAGCTCCGTAGACCCGGTCGGTGGTCAGTACCACCGACAGCGGCAGATAGCCGCCGGAGATGCCCTTCGACAGGCAGAGGAAATCGGGGCGGATGCCGGCCTGCTCATGCGCGAAGAAGGTGCCGCTGCGGCCACAGCCGACGGCGATCTCGTCGCAGATCAGATGCACCTCGTAGCGGTCGCACAGCGCGCGAACGAGGCGCAGGTATTCCGGGTCGTGCATCGCCATGCCGGCGGCGCACTGCACCAGCGGCTCGACGATCAGCGCGGCGATCTGCGCGTGTTTCTCGGCGAGCAGCGCTTCCAGTCCGGCGGCGGCGCGGCGGGCGACGTCGATGGCGCTTTCACCGTCCTGCGCCAGCCGGGCGTCGGGACTCGGCACGACGTGCGCGGCGCGGATCAGCGGCGCGTAGGCGTCGCGGAAGATTGCGACGTCGGTGACGCCGAGCGCGCCGACCGTCTCGCCGTGATAGCCGCCAGCGACGCAGACGAACTCGCGCTTTTCAGTGCGGCCGCGATTCTGCCAGGAATGGAAGGACATCTTCAGCGCGATCTCGGTGGCCGAGGCGCCGTCGGAGGCGAAGAAGCAGTGGCCTAGCGCGCCGCCGGTCAGCGCCGACAGACGCTCCGCCAGTTCGACTGCCGGCGCGTGCGTGAAGCCGGCGAGCAGAACATGCTCCAGCGTTTCCAGCTGCTCACGCAGCGCGGCGTTGATCGCCGGGTGGCAGTGGCCGAAGAGGTTGACCCACCACGAGCTGATCGCGTCGAGATAGCGGCGGCCGTCGCAGTCGATCAGCCACGGGCCTTCGCCGCGCGCGATCGGCGTCAGCGGCAGCGCGCCGTCGCCGGCATGCTGTTTCATCTGCGTGCACGGGTGCCAGACGGCAGCGAGGCTGCGGCGCAGGAGATCGTTGTTATTCATTGGCGCTGATCAAGTCGCTGCGGCCGCACGCGGCGGCCGGCAGCGGCAATTGTTTGACGGAATGATGGGCGACCAGCTTTCAGTGCAGCGTCTGCGAGGTGGCGTTGGTCTGCTCCGGCATCTCGGCGTGCACCGTCTCGCCCTCGATGTTCGGATAGAGCGGCGCGCCGCAATCGTCGCAGAATTCGAACGGAAACTGCTGGTCGAGGCTGACGATTTCCTTGACGCCCGATTCGCGCAGCACGGCTTCGATCTCGCTGACGATGTCGGTGCTTTCGTCCTCGGCGCCAAGCAGCGGCCAGACGACGCCGTGGTAGAGCGTGTCCGAATCGCGCGGGCCGAAGCCGATGCGGTATTCCTCAAGCTGACGGTCGTAGAAGGCGCCGATCACCGCGCGGAAGGACTCGGTCGGCTTGCCCAGCGTGGTCTGCAGGAACGCGGCCGAAGCGCGCACCGAGTACGGGCGCGAGGCGCTGTCGGCGTTGCGGCAGGCGGCGTGGTAGGCGTCGGCGAGCAGCGGCTGGAAGGCGCAGCCGGTGAGCAGCGGTTCCAGGCAGGGGCCGCCCTGACGAACCCACTCCTTCAGCGCGACTTCGCGGCTGCCGTCGGCTTCGTTCCAGCGGAAAACCGGCGCGCCGCGCGGCACGACGACGGCGCCGACGACGTAACGCGTGTCCGAGAGGAAGCGCGAGGTTTCCGCCATGCTGGTGGCGTCGAGCGGCAGGTCGCGGCGTTCGAGCGCGGCGGCGCCAAGCTCGCGCAGGAGGCGCGCGGTGTCGACGAAACTGCGCGGCAGCTGGTCGGGACTGAACAGGAAGTCAGCCAGCGCGATCTGCGCGCCGGCGGCGAAGACATGTGCGCCGAGCTGCACCTTGAGCATGCCCAGCGTCGGCGCCGGGATGCGCTCGGCCGGGATCGAGAAGCGCGACCAGGCGAGCAGCGGCGCGTTGAACAGCAGCACGTCGTAGTCCTGACCCTGGTACGAGAGCACGCAGGATTCGGCGCCCGATTCGACCAGATCGGCGAGTTCGTCGTGCGCCTGCGCATTGGTGTCGTAGAGCCGGTCGAGCGCGGCGTTGATGTCGTCCTCGGCACCGTCGGCAAGCAGGCGTTCGATCAGCGCGGCGAGTTGCGCTTCCCAGAAGCGGTCTTCCAGCCGGCCACCGGATTCGGCGAGTCCGGCGGCAAGACGGCCGAGTTCGCCTGCGTCGGGCGAAATTCGCTTGCGCGAGGAAAAGCGGGTGCGTTTCATGGGGTGCCTTGCGTGGAAATCAGCTTGCCATTGTACCAAGGCGGCGCCGGTGGCGTCGGACGCGCTCGCCGCAGCGCGTTCCCGGTGGGCAAAAGCCTCAGCTCATCCGGGTGCGCCGCGTCACCGCCCAGCGCCGATCGGCGTCGGGGCGCTGGCTCGTGCGGCGCGGCGTCCGGGTACGCAGCTGCAGCTTGCGGTCACGACGCGTGCGCAGGGTGGCGGCGAGGTGCAGGACGCCGAGCACGAACAGCAGCGCAAGGAGAATCCAGATGTCTTCGTAGAGGAGCTGAAGCATCGGCGTGGCATCCGGGCATCACCGGCAGACGTTCGCTCAGTGACCTGCCGGCGAACCGGTGGGCGCGAGCAGTTCGGCAATTTGCGCTTGCGCGGCCAGCCAGTCGGCGAGGGCTTCATTGCCGCTGAAGCCACGTTTTTCGGCGATGTAGTAGGCGGCGACGGCCACCCATTCCTGGCTGGAATCGGCGTCCTGCGTTGGCTTGCTCGCCATCCGTTCTTCTTCAGCCGCGATCCAGCCTTCGTGGGCGCCGTCGCTACCCAGAGCGACTTTCCCGGCGTGGTAGCGCTGGTCGTCGGCCTGTATCTGCTGCTGGATGGCGGAATTGTCTGCGGTGCTCGCAGCGGTTTGCGATCCCGTGTCTCTGGTGATTCGCTGCTTGTGTGAAAACGAACCCGACTTTTCCATGGCGAACTCCTGTCGATCGAGGGGCAAGGTCTAAGCATCGAATGGGCTTTGAAGCTTATGGGCGCGGTAAGTTGCGTTCTGTGCGTTTGCGAACGTAAATCGCATGAGGCGAACGTTTGCGTGTCTGCTGTCCTCGGTTTTTCGCTTGCCAACGCTTCAAGCCGATCCTGCGTTTGCTGATCAAAACCAGCGGTTTCGATCTGTAAAATATGATCACTCGCAGCGCCTCGTCTACGCTTCAGCGTCTGGTCAAAGGCTCCTCCGTCGCTGCTCTCATGGCTGCAAGGCATGCTCGATGAGCGCGGGAGGATGGGAGATTGCATTCTGACCGGGTCGGCGCAGTTTGACCTGATTTCCGGAATGACGCAGTCGCTGGCCGGCCGTGTCGGGCGTGTTGAACTGCTGCCCTTGTCAGCGACGGAACTTGCCAGGGCCGGGCAGCTATCCAATCAACTCGACGAGGTATTGTTTCGCGGCGCCTATCCCGCCTTGTTTGATCGCCAACTGGCGCCTACCGACTGGTTCCCCAACTACGTCGCCACCTATCTTGAGCGCGATGTCCGGCAAATGATCGCGGTTCGCGATCTCAGCCAGTTCCAGCGCTTTGTGCGCATGTGCGCCGCGCGCTCGGGGCAGTTGCTGAATCTGGCAGCGCTCGGCAACGACTGCGGGGTCTCGGCGGTGACGGCGCGCGAGTGGCTTTCGGTGCTGGAGGCGAGCTATCTGGTTATGCGTCTGGCGCCGTATCACCGCAATTTTGGCAAGCGTCTGGTCAAGACGCCCAAGCTTTACTTTCTGGATGTCGGACTTCTGGCCTGGCTACTGGGTATTCGCGACGCGCAGACGATTGAAACGCACGCTTCGCGCGGCGCTTTGTTTGAAACCTGGGTGGTGAGCGATTTCATCAAACAGCGTTTCAACGAGGGGCAGCCCGCCGATCTGTATTTCTGGCGGGACAATGTCGGGCACGAGGTGATTTGCTCTATGAGACGCCCCGGGGCTTGCAAGCCATTGAAATTAAATCAGGAACTACATTTTCCGATGACTGGGTGGTGGCCTGCCGCCAGTGGAGCAAATTTGCAGCGGGTGAAGCACTGCAGCCCATCGTCGTCCATGGGGAAGCCAGAGCTACGAACGTGAAGCGTGTCAGGTTGTCGGCTGGCGGGATATTGGCGCGCTGACGTCGTCGACGATCCGGTAGATAAATTTGCGAGATTTTTCGCCTTAGCCGTAACGCCGATACGCATTCGCTTCCATCGTGTAAAGCCCCGTGACCTTCGACGTGCTGCCACGCAACGCTACGATTTTTCTTGCGGCGTGTCCTCTGCGTGGGCGAAGGCTCGGAAATGGTGGTCTGTCCCTTGTTTCTGTTCTTAGCTCCCCCGAGGGAAGCGGAGACCGGAATGCCGGATGTGCAGCTGTTCGCAGGTACGCGGCGAGTTCCTGCACGTGGATGGGGTGGTACATATCAGGCAAAATGCCATCAGTATTGGTAATTCGAAGGTGGTGAAGTGGCGAAGCTGAGCAAAGACCAATTGCGCATGATGCACGGCATTACCGAGCCAACCGGGCCGAGTGATCCGACGGTTCTTTCTCGGCGAAGGCTGCATGAGGCAGGCGCGAGGTGGCTCGCCCGGTGGTCTTACCCGTTGCAGGGTATTTTCGCCTCGATCGGTCTCGTAATTGTGCTGCTCCCGACGATGTCGAAATCCTGGCGCTCTGTAGTTGAGGTGATGCCCATTGCTGGGCGGATTTTTCAGGATTTTTCATCCCTCAGCGGAGGCGCAGTGCTTTTGTTTTATTTTTTGTCGGGCCTATTCTTGATTCAGACTAGAGTCCAGAGCAAGAATCCGGCAGGGCAAGCCAGTTTCTTGACATATAGGGACGTTGTCGAAATGGAACTGTACCCCAAGAATAAGGGAGAGGAACTCGCTTACTGGGTTGACTTTTGTCTTGCTTTCGCTGGAACGACTCTGTGGCTTTATCTCCCTTTTGGAATTCTGGCGTTTGCTATAAGAATGGGAGGCTGAGATGAGCGTGGTTAATTTGGAAAGGTGATCGGGGGCTGGCCACGATCTTGTAATGGCAAAGTGATCACCGCATGCGAAGCGGCGGAGATTCACGAGATGATCGCAAAACTGAATCAACGCTATCAGACCGAAATCGGCGAGCCCGGCGCCGTGCTGTCAGGCGGGCGGCGATAGCGCATCGCGATTGCTCGCGCCCTGCTCAAACGCCCCAAGGTGCTTATCTTCGACGAGGCGATTTCCAATCTGGATTAGCAGACTGCCGAGCATTTTGCGCAGACGATCAATCGACTCAATGGCAAGATGACGATGATATTTATTTCGCACCAGGTGCAAAAAGGCTCCCAAGTAGATGCTGTAGCGAATATTGGGCAGCATGCGATGCGCATGAGTTTGGTGAAGGAGGATGTTTGATGGAATGGCGAGGAACTTCGGAAGGGAAGTCAATTTTCGCCGGCAAAGAAAAACGCCTGGGAAGGCCTCTCACCGCGCTAGAAAAGGCCCTGCCAATCTCAAAATACACAGCGATCATCGCATTTATTTCGTTGATCCCATTTCTTTCTGCGGACTTATGGGAGGCTTCTCATTTGCATATAACTCCGCTAGAGAAAAGCTATGCAAGTGTGAGTCTCCGACTTGGGGGCGGAGGAAAGTCACCGCCCGTCATCGTTCTTACTGAAGGTGGCAAAGACTTGTTTGTGTCTTCGTGCGACGGATTGAAAGAACTCCTCTGTCGAGAGGAGTATTCTGAGAATCCCGCTGTTGTCGATATGGCTGTTGTGATAGAGGTGTCGCCAGGGAAAGGAGTAATCAAGCGCATAAACATGTCCGACAAGCTTGGAAAAGAAGTCGTCGTGACAAATCCTTATGCCAATACCTGGGCAAAAAGCTACCAAAGTAATCCGTACCAGAAAAACTGGTTTCTCCTGGTGATTTTCGTTGGTGCTGTTCTGGTTTTTCTCGTTCTGAGCATCTCATCCACCATTATCAATTCGAGGAGTCGTAGGAAATGAGTAGTCCATCGACAGTTACCCTGGTTGCCCGAAGCCTTGGCGAGCAGGTTGGGGCTGTCGACGGAACGATCAACGCCTACATCGGCGCGCGCGATGGAAATATAGGCACATGGTTATCGGGCACCATTAAGGTGTCGAAGGGTTTTCATGTGGATGAGGTGCTTAATATGGAGAACAATGCCATGAACATGAGTTTGGTGAAGGGGCGATGTGATGGTATGGATTTTTAATAAGAAAATACCTGGGCTGATTTTGTTATTTTTGCCAGAGTTTATTTTATTGGCAATTTGGGTTTTATTTAAGAGCTCAATCTTAGATATTCGCGCAGCGATGTTCTCTCAAACCATTGAAATGAGCTCTGTTAGATTGATTGCAGTTAGTGGGGCTTTATTGGTGATTGCCCAAGCGTTTCGTATTTTTGCTTTTCAAACTGGTGAAGAAGTTTTTTGGGAGGTTAAAAAAGTAAGCATCGGGGGATTGGTTGTAATCTTTTTTATCATTCTTGGGGTCGCCTCAGAGTTGCCGAGAGTTGAAAATGTCATGAATGAATCATATGCATCAATGGTCATATTTTTCATAACGATGACTGGTGCGATTTATTTGTTCGTTGAAATTTTTGTTTCCTTAATCTCGCTGGCGATGTCCTTCATGAAAAGGGGGTAGCATGTTTGGGAAATTGTCGGGTGCATGCCGGTGGATGGGTGCAGCACACGGCCTCAGAAACAATATGGGGTAGCATGCAATGCACATGAGCTTGGTGAAGGAGGTGGGCCGATGAAGGTGGTGCCTTTTAAATATTTGCGAGGTAATTATTTTCGCAAACTGATGTCTGTGTTCGGCTTTTTCCTTCTAGGAATAATTCTTTCATTCTCGTCCACGAGGGCATATTCAGGTGGGAAGAAATATTCTAAGCAGGGCGCAAATTTTGCTGATGCTATGCAGAGTGTCTTGGAGTCAAGGGGGCTCTGTGGTTTGCCAAAAGATTGCTACAGTATCCTTCCAAGAACGATAGAAACGGACAGCTCGGTTTATATACAGTTCTATGAGGTTGGCGAAAAAAACCGAGCTGCGTTTTTAGCTGTTGTTGACCTTTCATTGTCTGAAGGTGTTCAGATCACAGGCGGAGTGCCTATAATCATTGAGGCTTTTCGTGAGACACAAGAAGAGTATCGTACTTCTGGTTTGATTGTTAAATAAGTAAAAGCATTCGCTACCATCGAGGTGAACAAATGAGTGCGCAATAAGCGTTCAGATGAGGTTGGATTTAGGTCTTCTGTCCGGCAAGATAAATCCGCATTCGTTCGTGTCATCAACTAATCTTGGTGGAAAGAAAATTGAATTCGGTTTTAGTCCTGTGCTCTGGTGATTCATCTGATCCATGGGAGATTAAAGGAGGTGATCGTCGGTGTGGTTTGGGGGCGCAATTTCGTAACTGCCATAAAGCAACCTCCGCAAGTTTGGTTTGCCTCGTGGTCGATGATTTGGTGCATGTCGCTTGGTGGGCAAAGAACTCTGCCGGAGAAATATTCGGTTTTTGATGCTGTCGTTTCACATGCGCCAACGCGGTTTCGTCCATGCTCGGACAGCGAGACACACTCCCAGTGATTCGCACGTCATTGTTGCTTGCCGCTCGTTCTTGAGCGCTTTATTTCCAAGCGTTGGACATCGCGCCGCAGCCGGGCAAGCACGAGCGCGTCAGCTCGGGTACGATCTCTCGCCAGAAGAACTGCTCCTTCGCCAACTTTTGCTGTAGAGACCGCCATGCTCAAACGAGACGCAAGCCTGACCACCGATCAGAAAGCCTTGACCTTCAACCTTGACAAGTTCAAGTACGGCTCGATCGTCGAGATCGGCGCCGGGCAGGAAGTCGCGCGCCGCTTCTTCCAGGTCGGCGCCGCTGCCGGCACCGTCGCTAAGACCATGTCGGCCTACGACATGGCGGTCAGCGACGACATCTACGGCCATGTCGACCGCTACGTCAGCCGTGCGCGTCTGCTGCAGATGCTAGAGAAGGAGTTCAACCAGGTGGTGGCGCGGCTGGCGCATGTGCGCGCGAAGAACACCACCTTCTTCGCCTACGCCGCCACCGTTACCGCGCGCAGCTTCCGGCAGAAGAACGAATGCCACGGTTGGGTCGGCATCCGCCTGCAGCTGCATCCGGGCGCGGCGCCGTCCGACGTGATCCTGCACGTGCGCATGCTCGACAACGACAACGCGCTGCAATCGGAAGCGCTCGGCATCCTCGGCGTCAACCTGATCCACGGTGCGTTCTTCAACTACGCGCAGCCGGAATGGGTGGTCGAGGGGCTGTCCGACGGCCTCGGCTCCGACCGCATCGAGGTGGACCTGATCCACTTCTCCGGGCCGTACTTCGAAGAAGTCGAAAACCGCCTGATGAACCTGCACCTGATCCGCAGCTGGCTGACGCGCGCGGTGATCTTCAATCCGCAGGGCGAGGTGGTCGTTCCCGGCGAGCTGTTCCACCGCAAGCCGGTGGTCGTCATGCGCGGACATTACAAGCCGATCAACTGCGTCAATGTGGACATGATGAGCGCCGGCCTGCGCCAGTTCTGCCACATGGCCGCGGTCGATGAGCCGGAGGTGGTGTCGCTGGCCGAGCTGACCATGAATTCGCTGGTCAGCGGCGACCGCCTCGACGGTGCCGACTTCCTCGCGCGCATCGACCTGCTCGCCGCGCAGGGCTACACGGTGATGATTTCCGACTACGTGCGCTTCTTCCGCTTGCGCGCCTACCTGCGTCGCTACACGCAGAAGCCGATCGGCATCGTCCTTTCGGTGCGCGACTTCGCGGCGCTGTTCGACGAGAAGTACTACGAGGGGCTCGAAGGCGGCATTCTCGAGGCCTTCGGCAAGCTGTTCCCGGACAACACCCACGTCTATGTCTATCCGGCGCGCCCCAAGGGACGTCGCGACGCGCCGCTCACCACGCTCGACAATGTCGAGGTGCCGGCCAAGTTCCGCCATCTGCTCGCGCATCTGGTCGAAAGCCGCAAGCTGATTGCCATCGATCCGCTCGACGACAGCCGCCTGCACATCGATTCGGGCGAAATCGCCGCCGGCCTGCGCCGCGGTCGTGGCGACTGGGAGAACGACGTTCCCGAGGCGGTCGCCAGCCGCGTCATCGAAGGCCGCCTGTTCGGCTTCGACAGCGAGTAGCGGTCCCAGCGCCCGGCGTCCGGCGCCGCCTGACGGGCGCCGGGTGATTGCGCGGCTTCAGGCAGCTTCGGGTGCGCTGGCCTTCGGCGGCAGGAAGAAATCGCGCGGCCGGCGGAAGAGGTGGCGCAGCAGTGAGCCGGCGAGGTGCCGCCACTGCGCGTCGGATACCTTGCGCGCGCGCAGCGCCACATTGAGCGCCAGCGCAAAGCTCACCAGCAGGTTGGTTGCGCCGATGGCAGCGACGCCGAGCACCGCCCAGAGCACCGCCCACACGTCGGGAATCAGCGTCGCCGCCAGTTCGGTCGGGCTGGCGAAGGCGCCGCCGACCGTCGAGATGCCGATGAAGGCCGACGAGAAGGCCACGTGGCGGATGTCGAGCGGCAGGCCGAAGAGCACGCCGATCACCGTGGTGCCGCCGAGCAGGAAGCCGAACAGCAGGTTCCCGGCGAGCGCGCCGAGGTTGTCGCCGATGTAGGCGGCAACGCGCTGCATGCGCGCTTCGCCGAACAGCCGGCGCGGCCAGTTCAGTTGCAGCAGGCGCTGCGGAATGCGGTTGTAGGCGGCATAGTTGTCGAAATAGCCCGAGATCAGTCCGGCGAGGAACAGGCAGACGCCGGCGATCGCCGCGTAGAAGACGGCGCCGCTCTCGTAAAGATGCTGCTCGGCGAGCAGATGCGCCGACTTGTCGGCATCGGCCAGCGGCGTGCCGGTGGCCGAGAGCCAGGCAAAGGCGAGGATCGCGGAGAGCGGAATGGCGATACCGATATTGCCAAGGATGGCGACGATCTGGCTGCGCACGGTACTGGCGATCAGGCCGGTGAGCGCTTCGAGGTCGCGCACCTTGCCGCCGGCCTGACTGATGCGCGCGGCGATGGCGTTGGCGGTCATCGCCGGCTGCTTGGTCGCCACCGATCCGTGCAGCACATGGATCAGGCAGAAACCGAGCCCGTAATTGAGGCAGTAGGCGAGCGCCGCCGTTGCCGGCGGCAGACCGAGCTTGCCGAGCAGGATCTTGAAGCAGGCCATGAAGGCGATGATGAAGCCGCCGATCATCGCCGAGCGCGCCATCGCGAAATACTCGGCGCGCGTGTCGGTGATGTAGTGCTCGCCGTGGCTGCCGGCGTTTTCGGTGACGCGCAGCGAGAGCAGTTCGACGTTCTGCCGCCAGTGTGGTCGCAACTCGTTGCGCTGGCATTCGTCGGCGACCAGCTGCATGAACAGGCGCAGCAGCGCCGCCTGCACGGCGCGGCCGCCGGGATCGGCGTGCCAGACGGCAACGATGCCGAGCAGTTGCTCGCAGCGATTGATCAATTGCTCGAGGCGCTGCAGGTGATAGGTGAGACGGATACTGGCACCGTCGCGCGCGGCACGGCGATGGATGCGCGCAATGACGTCGTGACACTGGCCGAGCAGCACGCGCAGCTGGCGGTCGTCGCTGTCGGCGGCGATCGGCGCATCGATGCCGGCAGCGCGGCCATTGCTGCTCAGGCGCTCGAGATAGGCGAGCAGTTCGGCGTTCTGCGCAATGAATGGCGACTGGTGCGATTGCTCGCTCGCCGGGTCGGCCAGCGACGGCACCAGACGCAGCAGCTCGGGTTCGCAGCCGAGCGCGGCGATCCACGTCGACACGACGCGCAGCGAGTGCAGCATTTCGCTGTAGGCGCGCGGCGGTGTGGCGGCGACGGCGCGTGCCGCCGTTGCACTGACAGTCTCTCCAGTAGTGGCCGGGCCGCGCGCCCCTACGCCGGGCAGGGCGCTGCTCGCGTCCTCGCCGAAGCGCAGCGCGTCGATCAGTTGCAGCCAGCACTCCTCGCCGACGCCGAGCACCCAGCGACGGTCGCTGGGGCGGTGAAAAACGCGGCGCAGCACGCTGCGCAAGAGGCCCGGATCGAGTACGTCGGGCAGCAGCTTGTGGCCGATGCGGCGGAACGCCTCGGAAAAGAAGCCGGTGTTGGGCAGGATTCCCGACGCCGCGTACAGCTCGGAATGGCGGTGCGTCTGGCCGAGCAGGCGGATCGCCGCGCAGACGCCGGCACGCAGCGCCGGGCGTTCGCCGAGCAGGAAGCACAACGCCTGCACGTTGCGCCGCGCCGCCTCGATGTCGCCGGCGCGGCGCGGCCGCAAGTGGTCAACCAGGGCAACGAACAGCTCGCTGGCCGCCGCGCTGCGCATGCTGCTCGCTGCCGTGCCATCGTTGTCGCCAGCGGCCTGACCAAAGGCGGCAAAGCCTTGCAGTGTCTGTTCCATGGGGGCTCGCGCGCCGCTCGCAGGCGGCGTCAATGAACGGGTCGGGCTACAATCCTAGCACGCGTGATTTTTGCTCCGCCCTTGCGCCGCACTCGTTCAGCCTTCGGGATGCCCTCATGATCATCGTTCTCTCACCCGCCAAAACGCTCGATTTTTCGCCACCGCCGCTGGCCATCGAGCATTCGCAAGCGGCTTTCCTCGACGACTCGCAGCAGCTGATCGAGCGCCTCCGGCAGCTGTCGCCGGCGCAAATCGCTTCGCTGATGGGGCTCAGCGACAAGCTCGCCGTGCTCAACGCGACGCGCTTTGCCGATTGGGCGCCGCCGTTTACGCCGCACAACGCGCTGCAGGCGGTGTTCGCTTTCAACGGCGACGTCTATGAAGGGCTCGACGCGCGCCATCTTTCGGCCGACGATCTGCGTTTCGCGCAGCGGCACCTGCGCATCCTGTCCGGCCTCTACGGCATCCTGCGCCCGCTCGACCTGATGCAGGCTTACCGGCTGGAAATGGGAACGCGCATCGACAATCCGCGCGGCAAGGATCTCTACGCGTTCTGGGGTGAGCGGCTGGCACAGGCGATCGCTGCCGATCTGGCGGGAGGCGAGTCTGGCAAGGACTCTGGCTGCGACGTCGCCGGCGCTGCCGACGCGGCAAGGCCGGGGTCGGCGCGAACGCTGGTGAACCTTGCCTCGGAAGAGTATTTCAAGGCGCTCGGCGGCAAACGCCCCGGCCTGCCGGTGGTGCAGCCGGTGTTCGAGGACTGGAGCAGCGGTCGTTACAAGGTGGTGAGCTTCTTCGCCAAACGCGCGCGCGGGCTGATGGCGCGCTACGCGATCGTCAATCGCCTGGAAGATGCCGCGGCGCTCAGGGACTTCGCTGTCGAGGGCTATGCCTTCGCCGCCGACGCGTCCGACGCGCAGCGCTGGGTGTTCCGCCGCCGCGCGGAGTAGATAGCGGTACTTGGCGTTACAGCATTCGGGCCGCGCCCGGCCGCCGCTAGGCTTGCGTGGCCTGATCGACGGCGCCGACCAGTTCTTGCGTTGCGCTTGTCGCCAGCCAGTCGCGTGCCGCGGCTGCGGTCTTGATTGCACAGGGTGGCGCCCGGCGGCCCGGCAGCGCCAGTCGCAGCAGTTCGCGGTCGCGCGTGATCAGCAGGTCGGCCTCAGCGAAGGCGGCGAGAACGAGAAACTTCTGGTCGTCGCGGTCGCGACAGCGCGGAATCGCGTCGATCACGCCGGCGTCGAGGGCGCTGTCGTCGACCAGCGTGACCAGTTCAAGATAGCGGGCAAGGATGCGCTCGACCGCCGCCGCGTCGAGACGGAACTGCGGCCGTGGCAGCACGCTGGCCAGTTCGTCGATGCATTCCTGCGTGGCAAAGCAGCGCACGCTTCCATCGGCAATCGGTTCGTTCAGCCAGACCGTTGCCGGATCGGCGAAATGCAGCAGATCGATGACGATGTTGGTGTCGAGAACGAGTCGACGCGGCGTGCCTCCCGCTGCCGTCGCGGCGGCGTGGCAATCACCTGAGCGGCTGGTGTTGGCGCTGGATTGCGGTTCCGGCATGCGTTCTCCCGAGTGTCGATGTCGCCGGCCGCGGCTGCGATGGCCTCGCCCTGTCGGCTGGCCTGATGCGGCTTCTTGCCTTGCGCCAGTCAGTGGCTGGCGATCAGGCGCAGGATTCTACCCCGCGTTACCCCGTACCGCGCCGCACGATCTCGCTCCGCCTGCCGCTGTAGCCTGCCGGCGCGCAGTAGCACCGACGCCGGCCTTTGCCGGCCGGCCGCCGCAGGCGCTCGGGTAGAATTCGCCTTTTGCGCGGGAGTGCGGACAGTGGAGCCTCAGGCAGGGCTGGCAAAGGCAGAGGCGAACGCAGAATTGCACGCAAAGGCGACCGCAGCGGCGACCGCAAAAACTGGCGGGCGCGTGCTGCTGGCGCCGATGGACGGAGTCGCCGACTTTGTCCTGCGCGCGGTGCTGACGCGCATCGGCGGCTTCGATCTGGCGGTGACCGAGTTCGTGCGCGTGACCACCTCAGTGCTGCCGGCGAGAACTTTCCTGCACACCTGTCCGGAGCTGGCCAACGGCAGCCGCACCGCCGCCGGAACGCCGGTCCGCGTGCAACTGCTCGGCGGCGACGCGGCCTGCCTTGCCGACAACGCGGCACGGCAGGCCGAACTGGCGCCAGCCGGCCTCGACCTCAACTTCGGTTGCCCGGCGCCGACCGTCAATCGCCACGACGGCGGCGCTGTCCTGCTCGAAGACCCTGACCGCCTGCACCGCATCGCCAGTGCGGTGCGCGCTGCACTGCCGGCCACCGTGCCGCTCTCGGCCAAGATGCGCCTCGGCGTGCATGATCCGGCGCGCGCGCTCGATTGCGCGCAGGCGCTGGCCGCCGGCGGTATCGACATGCTGGTGGTGCATGCGCGCACGCGCGACGAAGGCTACCGGCCGCCGGCGCACTGGGCGTTGCTGGCGCCGATCGGCGAGGCGCTGCAGATTCCGGTGGTCGCCAACGGCGAGGTGTGGACGCTCAACGACTACCACCGTTGCCGCGCCGAAAGCGGTTTGGCGGACGTGATGCTCGGCCGCGGCGCCGTCGCCGATCCTTTCCTCGCCCGGCGCATCGCCGCCTGGCGCAGTGGCGGCGACTGCAGCGAGCATTGGCAGGCCGAATGGCGCGAACTGCTGCCGTCGATCGCCGACTACTGGCACGGCGTGCAAGCGCGAGTGCAGCCGAAAGCGGCTCCCGGACGGATCAAGCAATGGCTCAATTCGCTGACGCGCAGCTACGGCGAGGCCGGCGTGCTGCACGGCGCCTTGCGCCGCGTGACCTCGGTTGCCGAGGCGTCGGCCGTGCTGCGCGCGCATGGCGTGCCGGCGCGCGACGTGCTCGCCGAGACGGCCGCGTCACTGCACTGAAAGCACGGTATGTACGCCAATTCTCGCGTTCCGAGCAGCGCCCAGAACGACATTCACACGCAGCTGGCGGCCTTGCTCGATCGTCGCGCCGGCCAGCCTTTCCGCCAGCCGATCGCCGATTACAACCGGCGCGCTTTCGCCGAGTTCGTCGCCGCCCGCGAGCGCTTCGGCGCCAGGGGCGCGCTGATCGTCGATTCCTGCTGCGGCACCGGCGAGAGCAGCTTTGCGCTGGCGCGCGAGTTTTCCGATCACTTCGTCGTTGGTGTCGACCAGTCGGCCTTGCGCCTGACGCGCGGCCAGCGGCTGGCCGCGCCCGACAACGTGTTGCTGCTGCGTGCCGATCTGGTCGATTTCTGGCGCCTGCTTGCCGACGCCGGCATCCGCGTGCAGCGGCATGCGCTGTTCTATCCCAACCCATGGCCGAAGATCGGCCAGCTGGCGCGGCGCTGGCATGCGCACGCGGTCTTTCCGACCGTGCTGGCGCTCGGCGGCGTTCTCGAATGCCGCAGCAACTGGCGCATTTACACCGAGGAATTCGCCTTCGCCGTCGAGCGGCTCAGCGGCCTACCGGCGCGCAGCGAGCCCTGGCTGCCCGAACGGGCGACGACGGCTTTCGAGCGCAAGTATCTGGAGTCGGGGCACGCGCTGTATCGCGTCGTCGTCGATCTGGAGGCCGCGCGTCTGGCGCCGGCTGTGCCAAACGCGCAGGATGTGCCGGATGTGCCTGTTCCGGGAGACGGCGCTTGAGCGCGCCCGGCTGCCTCGGTTGCGGCGCCTGCTGCGCGGCGTATCGCGTCGATTTTCATCGCGCCGAGCTTGATTCAGCCCCCGACGGCTTCGTGCCGGCAGTACTGACGCTGCCCTTGACCCGATCGCTGGTACGCATGCGCGGCACCGACGAAGCGCCGCCGCGCTGTGTCGCCCTGCAGGGCGAAATCGGCGTCGATGCGCGCTGCGGAATCTATGCGCAACGGCCGGGTCCATGCCGTGAATTCGGCGAGCTGGCGCCACTCGGTATCGCCGATGATGCCTGCGACCGCGCCCGGCGCCGGCACGGGCTGGAAACCCTTCACAGCAAGGCTTATAACTTATAAGATATATAAGACTTGAGGGCGGTTTTCCGGAGCGGGAAATTGTCCCCTGAATCGTCTTCTTTATCCGCCGGCCGCGTCTGAGTCTCCCGGCGACTGCTGATGAACCTTTGTGAGAGAGGAACTGCCGTGCTTGAAGCCTATCGCCAGCATGTTGCCGAGCGCGCCGCGCTGGGTATCCCGCCCCTGCCGCTGACCGCGGCGCAAACGCGCGACCTCGTCGCGCTGCTGAAAAATCCGCCGGCCGGCGAGGAATCGACGCTGGTCGATCTGATCACGCATCGTGTTCCCGCCGGCGTCGACGACGCGGCGCGCGTCAAGGCCGACTTCCTCGCCAAGCTTGCCGCGGGCGACGAGAAGTGTTCGCTGCTCACGCCGGTGGCGGCGACCGAACTGCTCGGCACCATGCTTGGCGGCTTCAACGTCAAGCCGCTGATCGATCTGCTGGCCAGCGATGAATGTGGCGCCGCGGCCGCCGCAGCGCTGAAGAAGACGCTGCTCGTTTTCGATTTCTTCCACGACGTGCAGGCACTGGCCGAAAAGGGCCAGGGTGCCGCCGCTACCAACGCGCGCGCCGTCCTGCAGAGCTGGGCCGACGCCGAGTGGTTTACCGCGCGCCCGGCCGTGCCGGAAAAGCTCGTCGTCACCATCTTCAAGGTGAGCGGCGAAACCAATACCGACGACCTGTCGCCGGCGCCCGACGCGTGGTCGCGCCCGGACATCCCGCTACACGCGCTGGCGATGCTGAAGAACGCGCGCGCCGGCATCGAACCCGACGAAGCCGGCAAGCTTGGCCCGATCCGCCTGCTTGAAGCGCTGAAGGCGCGCGGCAACGCCGTCGCCTACGTCGGCGACGTCGTCGGCACCGGTTCCTCGCGCAAGTCGGCAACCAACTCGGTGCTGTGGTGGACCGGTGAGGACATTCCCTTCGTGCCGAACAAGCGTTTCGGCGGCGTCTGTCTCGGCAGCAAGATCGCGCCGATCTTCTACAACACCATGGAAGATGCGGGTGCGCTGCCGATCGAGCTCGACGTCTCGCAGATGGACATGGGCGACGTCGTCGAACTGCAGCCCTACGCCGGCAAGGCTTTCAAGAACGGCCAGCTGATCGCCGAATTCACCGTCAAGTCGCCGGTGATCTTCGACGAAGTGCGCGCCGGCGGCCGCATCCCGCTGATCATCGGCCGTGGCCTGACGGCACGCGCGCGCGAAGCGCTCGGCCTGCCGGTGTCGACGCTGTTCCGCCTGCCGCAGGTGCCGGTCGATTCGGGCAAGGGCTTCTCGCTGGCGCAGAAGATGGTCGGCCGCGCCTGCGGCCTGCCGGAAGTCAATGGACAACAGCAAGGCATCCGTCCGGGCACCTACTGCGAGCCGAAGATGACCACCGTCGGCAGCCAGGACACCACCGGCCCGATGACGCGCGACGAGCTGAAGGACCTCGCCTGCCTCGGCTTCTCGGCCGATCTGGTGATGCAGTCGTTCTGCCACACCGCCGCCTACCCGAAGCTGGTCGATGTGCGCATGCACCGCGAGCTGCCGTCGTTCATCAGCACGCGCGGCGGCGTCTCGCTGCGCCCGGGCGACGGCGTCATTCACTCGTGGCTGAACCGCCTGCTGCTGCCCGACACCGTCGGCACCGGCGGCGACAGCCACACGCGCTTCCCGATCGGCATTTCGTTCCCGGCCGGCTCCGGTCTGGTGGCGTTTGCCGCGGCCACCGGCGTCATGCCGCTCGACATGCCCGAATCGGTGCTGGTGCGCTTCAAGGGCCAGCTGCAGCCCGGCATCACGCTGCGCGATCTGGTCAACGCGATTCCCTACTACGCGATCAAGCAGGGACTGCTGACGGTCGAGAAGAAGGGCAAGAAGAACGTCTTCTCCGGTCGCATCCTCGAAATCGAGGGCCTGCCGGACCTGAAGATCGAACAGGCTTTCGAGTTGTCGGATGCTGCCGCCGAGCGTTCGGCAGCGGCGTGTTCGGTGCACCTCGACAAGGCGCCGATGGTCGAGTACATGCGCTCGAACATCACGCTGATGAAGTGGATGATCGCCAACGGCTACGAGGATGCGCGCACGCTGCGCCGGCGCATCAAGGCGATGGAAGCGTGGATCGCCGATGGTGTGCTGCTCGCTCCCGACGCTGACGCCGAGTACGCCGCGGTGATCGAGATCGATCTGGCCGAAGTCACCGAGCCGATCCTCGCCTGCCCGAACGACCCCGACGACGTGAAGCTGCTGTCGGAAGTCGCCGGCGAGAAGATCGACGAGGTGTTCATCGGCTCGTGCATGACCAACATCGGCCACTTCCGTGCCGCTGCCAAGGTGCTCGAAGGCCAGGCCGACATCCCGACGCGGCTGTGGATCGCGCCGCCGACCAAGATGGACGCGATGATCTTGAACGAGGAAGGCTATTACGCGATCCTCGGCAAGTCGGGCGCGCGCATGGAAATGCCGGGTTGCTCGCTGTGCATGGGCAACCAGGCGCAGATCCGCAAGGGTTCGACGGCGATCTCGACCTCGACGCGCAACTTCCCCAACCGTCTCGGTCTGGATACGCGCGTCTATCTGAGTTCGGCCGAACTCGCCGCGATGTGCGCGCTGGCGGGGCGCATCGTCACCGTCGACGAGTACATGGAGCAGATCAAGCGGGTCAATGCCAAGGCCGCCGACGTCTATCGTTACATGTGCTTCGATACCATCCCCGAGTTCGTTGATGTTGCGGCACAAGTTACCGTCTAGCGTCTAAAAAAATTCGCTTGGTAGCTGCCCGGAAACCCGCACCGTTACTGGTGCGGGTTTTTGTTTTTAGACACTGCCGGAGGGCGCCGCGGGCGTTTCCTCTGCAGGATCGGGGCTGCAATTGGACGCTTCCGGCGGGCAGTGCCTATAATCAGGCTAACCAGATCAGCCAAGGGCGCCGCCATGGACACTATTGCCATCTTCGAAGCCAAATCCAGACTGTCGGAAATCCTCGCGGCCGTCGAGCACGGCAAGGAATTCACCGTCACCAGGCACGGCGAGCCGATCGCCAGAATCGTGCCCTTCCATCAGGCGCCGAGCGCCGAGGCCGTCGCCAAAAGCCGCGCCATGATTGCCCGTCTGCGCGCCGCGCGCGATGCAGCGCCGGTCGATGACTTCGATCTGCGCGAGGCCATCGACGAAGGGCGCGACTGATGCCCTTCGTCGTGGATAACTCCGTCGTCGTCGGCTGGCACATCACCAGTCAGGCGACGCCCTACACCGAAGCCATGCTAGACGCCCTCGCCACCGATACGGCGCACGTGCCGGCGCTCTGGGCGCTGGAGTTCTCGAACGTCCTGCGCAAGGCCGTCGTCGGCGGGAAAATCAGCGAAGCGCGGGCGCGCGACATCATGAAGTTTCAGGCGGGGTTGCCGGTCGTCGTGCATGGCGACGTAGCCGATCCGGCCGAGAATTTGGCGCTGGCGCTGCGCTACGGACTGAGCAGTTATGATGCCGCTTACCTTGAGCTGGCGATGCGCCTGCAGCTGCCGATTGCCGCGAAGGATGGGGCGCTGTGCGATGCTGCGCGTGCGGCCGGCGTCGCTCTCGCTAAGCCAGCTGAGAGAGCGTGACGGACGTCAGAGAACGCCTGCTGCAACCGGCTGGAAGCCAGACAACCACAGGGAAACCAGCCGGTTAAACCGACGAGATTGAATGAACATGACGGAAGAAAAAATGGCAGATGGCGCAGCCTTTGTACTTGCCAACGCCATGCCCGAAGACGGCCTTGGAGAGCGAGTTAAAGCCGTTCGTGAAGGGCTGGGGTTGAACCATGACGGTTTGAGCAACCTCACCAAACTCGCCGACGTGGAGGGCAGGGGCATTTCCAGAACGTCAATTCGGGGCTACGAGCTGGGCACATATAAGCCAGGTGCCCGTGAGCTGAGAATTTTGAGTTTGGCTTTGAAGCGTTCGCCTTCATGGCTAGTGTTCGGCAAAGAAGATGCTCTCGCTTCTGATGGCGGGGCGGGCGATCTGAATGATCGGAAACCAGCACCTGCGGCTAGATGGTTCGACTTGGCTTTCCCGCTGCTCGCCTTCTCACAGCTGGCTCAAGACGAGAAGAGGCAACTTGTTGGCTTGGTAGAAACACTTCTAAGGCTAAAAATCGGGGAGGTTCGCTTCCGTTCTATGAGGGCGTTCCTTGAAGATTTTCTTGATGCGCTTCAAGACGCGGCACGAGATCGCGCACAGCATCATGATCTGAAGCCGGAGTCGATGAAGCAGGTGCTTCTCTCGACGGCAGAGGACATGAAAAAGAAACATGGAGAGGAAGAGGCAAACCTGCTCCTGGCAACTCTGATGCCATTTATCGAGTTTTGGGGGGCAAGCAACAAGTAGCAGTAGAGCCGGCTGTTCGAGTTCGAACTTTTGTTGTTCGATAGTTGACAGCCGGTTTTCTTCGCCCTAGAGTGTTCGAAACTGAACGCGACAATTCCTGTTGCGAACACTCTAGGAGCGAAAATGAAAATTCCCGCAAAACTACCCATCACCGCCGAGCAGTCCCGCGCCTCCCGCTTTCAGCTGGGACTTACTCAGGCCCAGGTCATTGATGACAGCCAGCTGCCCGGCTACAAGCTGAAGCAGTTCGAAACCGGCCGATTCGTCCCGGACATGCCTTTTCTCGAAAGCCTGCGCGGCTTCTACGAGACGCGAGGCATCACCTTTGACCAGCCGGAAAAGCAACAGCCGGCAAAGTCCCCGGTGCAATCGGACGAACCCGCGTCGAAGCCCGGCGCATCGATCTGGCGACCGGTGCCGCGCATGGCGCTGTACGTGCGGGACGATCTTCCCGAAGCCGAACTGATGAAGGTTTTCGAGCGCATGGATGCCAACGATGCGCGCATCGAAACCATCATGCTGGAAAGCCTCAAATCCGGGTTTGTCTCGGAGTTCTCGGAAGAGACCGAGGCAAAGAGCCGCGAACTCTTCGGCGCGATGGCTGAAAACTACCTGCTTTTCCGCCATCTGCAGGGCCGCAGCATCATTTCGGCGGCGCCGGCTTCGCCGCCTGCCACCCATGGTGATCTGATCGCCAGCCTGTTTGCCCAATCGCCTCTTGCGATCGGTAGCGGAAACACCGTCACCCGTCAGAAAGAAGACGCAGAGGCGCCAGGACAAGGGCGCACCACGGCCGATGAATCCGAGCTGGAGGAACTGTAATGAACCCGATGGCTCCGGTTTCGATGCTCTCCGGTATGGGCAGCGGCAAGGCGGTCTTGGTGGTGGCCGCTCTCGTCGCCTTGGTGATCTTCGCCAAGTCCAGCCAAGGCGCGACGCTCACGCAAACGACCACGCCCCGCAGTAACTGAGCGCACGCCATGTGCTCGACGTACTACCGCCTGCGGGGCAAGGCCTCGGGCGACTTCATCTGCATGGATGCGGTGGGCCGGCTGTCCCGTACAGCCGACCCGGCCGGCGCCCATTCCTTCTGCGAGCACGTCGCAAAGGACGTCGCCCGCCGCGCTGAACGCCTCATGCGTGAAGCCATTGAGCGCATTCCGAGCGCCCCGCAAAAGATCATGACTCGCACGTACTGAGGCCGCGCCATGGAAGATTCAGGTCCATCGAGCTACAAAATTTCCCCCGGAAAAGGAAACGTTCTCTCTGGAGAGGCGCACTCCGGCCAAGCGATTTCTCGGATGTCTGGCGTATTCACAAACGCCGGCTGGAATGTGACATCACGAGGCAGCAGCACCAGCAGCACCGCGGCGGTTCGCAGCGCTACGCAATATCTGCCGTGGGTAGCGCTCATCATCGGCGCGGCAATGGTGGCGAAATGGCTGCGGAAGTAAAGACCGAGCCGGGCGCTTGGGCGCCGGACGTGGCGAAGCTCTCGCCCGATCCGATGGACGCGCCCTACCTCGGGCGCATCTTCGCAAGGTTGCCCGCGCGCTTCCGGCCGTCGGTCGCCAAGAGCTACCGCCAGCGCTACGACATCAGCGGGCAGCGGGCGGCGAATACGTGGTTACGCGAAGAAATCGACGACAGCCTGACGGCCGGCAATCTTTCCCTCGCTGCCTCTGATACTGACATTTGCCACGAAGCCGACCGGCGCGCCCGGCATGTTCGCGAACTGCTCGCCGACACCACTGCAACGACCGCCGAAGCGATCCGCATGCGCCTCGAATCCTACGCCAGCGACCACGGCGCAAACCTGCCAGCCGTCGTTTCACTGTCTGGCCTGATTGCCCGCCTGACCGATGGCAAATGGTGGCGGAGGAACATTCGCCGGCACATCGGCCGCGAGATCGAAAAGCACGCGATCGCCTTCGGCATGGTGCATCGCCGGGCTGGGCTATATGCCTCAGACGAGGCATGTGCTCGCCATGCCGAGCAGCAGCGCCGAAACAGGCTGATGCTTGAGGGCAGCACCATCGAGAACGAGGACGGCGAGCAATTCGACCTCGACGACATCGCCGACAAGAGCATGGCGAACCCGGCACTGCGCAAGGGCGAGTTGATGACGCGGGCGCGCGGCTGCGAGGAATACGCCGCCGCATTCGGGCACGTCGCCGCGTTCTACACCATCACCGCGCCGAGCCGCATGCACGCCCGCAAGGCCGTTTCAGAAACGTTCGTGGTCGAGAACCCGAAATACGACGGCACAAGCCCACGAGAGGCGCAGGCCTACATCAGCCAGCAGTGGGGCAAGGCGCGGGCGAAACTGGCGCGCATGGGCTTGGTGCCCTACGGCGTGCGCGTCGCCGAGCCGCACCACGACGGCACGCCACATTGGCACGTCTTGCTGTTCATGCCGGCTGCGGCAATGCCGACCGTTACCGAAGTGCTGCGGCACTACGCCAGCGAGATCGACGCCGAGGAACTCGGCAGCGACAGCGCCAGAAAGGCGCGCTTTCACGCCGAACGAATCGACCCGGAAAAGGGCAGCGCGGCCGGCTACCTGATGAAGTACATCGGCAAGAACATCGACGGTATCAACGCGACCGGCGAGAGCATCGGCGACGACTTTGAGGCTGTCGGCGTCAGTGCTGCCGATGGTGCCCAGCGCGTCAGGGCATGGGCTTCAACGTGGAGCATTCGCCAGTTTCAGACCATCGGCCAGCCGTCCGTGACGATCTGGCGCGAACTGCGGCGCCTGCGCGAAATGGGGCAGGGCGAGCTGTTTCCCTTCTGGACAGCGGCCGACTCTGGCCAGTGGAAAGACTTCATGGCGCAGATGGGCGGCATCGGCATTCCGCGCAAGGATCGGCCGCTACAGCTTGAGAAGGTTGCAGCACCTGGCATGCGCAACGCCTATGGCGAGGACGCCGGGCCACAGATCGTCGGCGTTTCACTGCGCGGCGTGATCTTCGAAACCAGAAAACACGAATGGACCGTCAGGCGGAAGCCGCAGGCTTCGGCCCCTTGGACTCGTGTCAATAACTGTACGCCTAAGCAGTCGCAAGGCCTGCAGCGAGAGTGGTCGCTAACATCTGGCGGTCGGTCGGCCAAGAATCCGCACTGGTGGAATGAAGCGCGTGAGAGCTACGCGACCGCCGCCGATGCGGACGGTTTTCCGCTGGGATTTTTCCGAAATGGGCTACCGGTGAGCAGCGAAAGCCGGGGTGTCGAGAGAGAAAACGGCGGGGTAGTCAGCGCGCCACGCGCTACCCCGCCTCACCAAAACCGAATTGGAGGCATTCGGCATGGCTACGACCAAACATAGCAGGCCCGCACAGAAGCGCAAGCCCGGCCGGGCGCCTGTCTCGATCAGCAGAAAAACCGAGTGGGCGAGCTGGATGCAGGGCGCGCACCCCGAATGGTTCTGGAGCGATGAGGCCAAGCGCTACGCACGCGCTTTCAACGGCGTACTGCCCATGTGGCTGGTTCATGCCGAACCGTGGCGCGAAGTCACCGCCGAGCGCTTCAAGGCTATGCGCTCCGAGCTGCTGCAGCTGTCGGTGGCGCAGTGCGCCGCTTACCTGTGCGTCTCTCAGGCGGCCGTCAAGCGCTGGGAGAGCGGGGAAGAAGGCGTTCCCGTCGCCGCATTCGAAGCGCTGCGCCAGCAGTCAGAAAGCGTCTTTTGCCGGATGTCTCACCAGCAGTGGGACGGCTGGTTCATCGAACGCCAGACCGGCGAGCTGGTTTCGCCCGATGTCGGGAAGCTCGCGCTCAAGCCGGCCGAACTCAACGCGCTGCCGATGCTTTATGGCGAGCTTTCAATGCTGCGGAATGACAACGCACAGAAGGCCGCGCGTATCGATGAACTGGAGGCCGAGAACGCGGCGCTGCGCGCCGGCCTCGCCGTCAAGGCGGTAGCCGCCGAGCTTTCGGACATGCAGGAACGCATCGGCGAAATGCTGCGCAGCCTGCACACCGCGGACATCGTTCCCTTCCCCGTAGCAAGCGATCAACCCCTCCTGAGAAAGGCTGCATCATGAAACCGCGCGAATTCAAGCTGACCCTCCCCGCTTCAGCGCCCAATGTCGTCTCGCTGGAGCTTGCCAGACTGCGCCGCTACATGCGCGACCTGTCGCCGACCTACGACCCGGCCCGCGATCTGCGCACACGCCGCTTCAAGGCGGAAGCCATCCGCCGCAAGACGGGCGGCTTTCCGGGGCGCTGAAGGCGTCGACATTCCTGCTTTCGGGAGAAGCGCAAATGATCCTCGCGCATGATGCGCTGATCCAACTGACGGGCCTGCGTCGCCCCTCGGCGGTCCGCCGTTGGTTGGAGCGCGAGCGCATTCCCTACGTTGTCGGCGCGGACGGCTGGCCGCGAGTCCTGCAAGCCCTCATCATCGAAAGGCTGGGCGGCCATGCCGCGCCGCCAGTCGCCGAACCCAGGTTGAGGCTACGGAATGGCTAGATCGTTGCCACGCTGGATGCACTTGAAGCACGGCCGGTATTACTTGGTCCGTGAGAACAAGTGGCATCCGCTCGCGCGGAACCTGCACGATGCGCTGGTGGAGTACGCCAGGCTGACTGCAGGCCCGGAAAGCGGGGCGCTGGGCGAGCTGGTCAGCCGCACGCTGACCGACATGAAAAAGACGGTGGCGGACAGCACCTACAAGAACTACACGAGCTGCTCGCGCCGGGTGCTTGAAGCCTTCGCCGAATTCACGCCGCAGCAGATCAAGCCGCAGCATGTCGCCAGCTTTCTCGATGACAACAAGGCAACGCCAAGCATGGCAAACCTGCTGCGCTCTTTCCTCAAGGGCATGTTCGCGCGGGCGGTGCGCTGGGGCGTTGTCGAAACAAACCCGGTGCGAGACATCGGGCAGTTCAAGACCAAGAAGCGCGATCGATACATCACCGCCGCCGAGTATGCGGCCATCCGCGAAAAAGCGACACCGACGCTGCAATGCCTGATGGACCTCGCCTACATCACCGGTCAGCGCATGGGGGACGTGCTCAAGGTCAAGTATTCGGACATCAGCGAGGCCGGCGTATTCGTCAAGCAGCAGAAGACCGGGCAGCGGGTGCTTATCGCGATGACGCCCGATCTTGATGCCGCCATCAAGCAGGCGAGGGCGATTCACCAGTCGGTCAAGGGGCTCACGCTGCTGCACAAGCGAGACGGAGCGCCGCTGGCTTACGGCACGATTCACCACCAATGGAAGAAGGCCTGTAGCGATGCGAAGGTCGAGGATGCGCACTTTCACGACATCCGTGCGGCTGCTGCCACCGATGCCAAGGCGCAAGGGCTGGACAGCAAAACACTGCTGGGCCACACCACCGACTCAAGCCATAACCGATACCTGCGCAGCAAGGAAACGCCGGTCGCAAAACCGAACCGCGCGAGAAAATCTTAGACGGACTTAGACAAATTGCCCCTCAAACCCTTGCCGCTGCGTAGCAAAAATTCACGTTACATGAACTTCGACCAGATCGCCGAGTTCAGCGAGGTGGCCGATACGGTCACCGTCTGACGCGCTTCATCAGCGGAAAGCAAACGCTCGGCCGGGAAACTTGCCGGGCGTTTTTTTCTTCCTGCCGGCAAATGTCGAAGTTACAGTTGCGTTTGTGACAACTCCCGAATCTTCCACCGCTACCGCCGAAGCGCTGTTCTTCGCGGCCAATGCCCATTGGGTGGCACGCGAACTGGCGCAGGCGGAAGCGTCTTTCCGCGAGGCGATCGGCCTCGTTCCCGCTTTCGCCGAGGCGCACGCCAATCTTGCGCTGCTGCTCGATCAGTCCGGCAACAAGGTCGAGGCTGAAGAACACTATCGCCTTGCGCTCGACTGCAACCCCGAGTGCGTGCAAACGCAGCTCAACTTCGGCGCCATGCTGGCGCAGCAAAAGCGCTTTGCCGAGGCGGAACATGCGTATCGCCGGGCGCTGGCGCTGCGCCCCGATTCTGCAGTCGCCTGGTCGAATCTGGGTGTCCTGCAGGCGTGCTGCAAGGACGAAGCTGCCGCAGAGACCAGCTACCGGCGGGCGATCGCGCTCGACGCCGATTACGCGCTGGCGCGCTTCAATTTCAGCTATCTGCTGCTGCGTCAGGGGCGCTTCGACGAGGGCTGGGCTTGCCTTGAAGCGCGCGACTGGTATGCGCCGCTCGAACGTCATCTCACCTGTCCGCGCTGGCGCGGCGAGGATCTGGACGGCAAATCGATCCTGATCGGCTTCGAGGCGGGTCACGGCGACATGATCCAGTTTTGCCGCTACGCCGCGCTACTCAAGGAGCGCGGTGCCGCGCGCGTCGATCTGCTCTGCCATCCCGGCCTGAAAACCCTGTTCGCGACGCTGGCTGCTGTCGATCAGCTCATCGGCCTCGATGACGAGCTGCCGGCCACCGACTGGGACTACTGGACGCCGCCGATGAGCATTCCCTTCCACTGTCGCACCCGGCTGGAGACGATCCCGGTAAGCTTGCCCTATCTGCATGCCGATCCCGAAAAGGCGGCGCGCTGGGCGGCGCTGCTGCAGCTGGCTGACGTCGATGGTGCCGCCTCCGGCCGGCGCGAACTGCGCGTCGGTCTGGTCTGGAAGGGCAATCCGCATTTCGAAAACGACGTCGAGCGTTCGCTTCCCGGATTGCCGCTACTGGCTGCACTGGGGAGCCTTGCCGGCGTGCGCTTCGTCAGTCTGCAAAGAGGCGCCGGCGAGGACGAGGCAGCCGATCCGCCAGCCGGGCTGCATCTGATGAACCTCGGACCGCAGCTGGCTGATTTTTCCGCTACGGCCGCCGTCATCGCCAACCTCGACCTCGTCATCAGTGTCGATACCGCCGTCGCTCATCTCGCTGGCGCCATGGGCAAACCCTGCTGGTTGCTGCTTCCCGACTACAAGACCGACTGGCGCTGGCTCACGGGGCGCAGCGATTCACCCTGGTATCCCGGCGTGATGCGCCTCTTTCGCCAGCCTGCGGGCGGCGGCTGGGGGCCAGTGATCGATGAAGTCCGCCATGCGCTGGCGGCGCTTGTTGCCCCGCGCTGATCTCGCGGATTACGTGCAAACCGCTGGCGCCGAATTCCGACGCAGCTTCCACGCTGCCTTTGCCGCATAATCCGTCCCTACGCCGGCCGTCCGCGTCTGACGGCAGGCATTCGCTCAGCGCCCTGGATGGCGCTGTTCCAGCCCGGAGAGCTTCCAGATGAGCGTCCGCAAAATCCTGCGCATGGGCGATCCGCGCCTGTTGCAGAAAGCACGCCCGGTCATCGATTTCAATACGCCGGCGCTCGCTGCCATCATCGACGACATGTTCGATACGATGGCCGCTGCCGGTGGTGTCGGACTGGCGGCGCCGCAGGTCGGCATCGGCCTGCAGATCGTCATCTTCGGCTTCGCGCAGAGCGTGCGCTATCCTGATGCCGACGCTGTCCCCGAAACGGTGCTGATCAATCCGCTGATCACGCCGCTTGCCGACGACGAAGAGGCTGGCTGGGAAGGCTGCCTGTCGGTTCCCGGCCTGCGCGGTGAGGTGCCGCGCCTCACGCGCATCCGCTATCAGGGTTTCGATGGCGAAGGCACGCCGATCGACCGCACTGTCGAGGGCTTCCACGCGCGCGTCGTGCAGCACGAATGCGACCACCTGCTCGGTATCCTCTATCCGATGCGCATTCGCGATTTCACGCGCTTCGGCTTTACCGACGTGCTCTTTCCTGCGCACGAGGAAGCCAGCGTTTCCGTCGACTGATCTGCCGGGGGTATTGCCCCGTCGAGACGCTCGAATTTGCATCTGCGCAGGGGGATTGCCCGTGCTCGTCAGTCCCTGGCCTGAGTTTCGTCAATAAGACAAGGGTCGCCCACGCCGCTTGCGGCGGCATGTCCAGCGGGCCGCCCGGTTTCGCCGTGGGAAAGCCGATCAATGCGCTGGTCGACTGCTTCGAGCCCGGATTCTCACGGGCAGGGCAACCTGCGCCGGCTGGATTTTCAGTTCTGCGGACACTTCTCTTATCGCCGCCATCGCGGCAATGCGAGGCTGCTGAAAATTTCCCGTTGGCATGGCAATATCTCTCTGCTAGATTTTTCTGTCTATGCTTTCTGCTTGAATTTTTCACTTTATTTCAGTTGTATAGATTGCAGCGCAGATTTTGATGTTGAACTCGTCATTGTTTGCGTTGACCAAGTGAAACGGGCGAAGACGACTGCTTTTCTCCCTCCTCAAACGCTTTCCGGCTGATTCGTAATCGGCACGCGCCGTTTGCCGAGCACCAAGAAATTGATCACACAGATCCGCTGGCGGGGCGTGTTTTCTCCTGCCGGCAAAACGCTTCGTGACAAGTGGAGGAGATGAGCATATGCGCGTGAATTTGCCGATCACCAGTGTTGAACGCAAGCTTGTTCCTGGCAGACCGATCGTTACCAAGACAGATCTTCACGGGACCATCACCTACTGCAATCAGTCGTTCATTGAAGTTACCGGGTTCTCGCGCGAGGAGTTGATCGGCAATTCGCAGAATATTGTCCGTCACCCCGAAGTGCCGTCAGAGGTTTTTGCTGAACTCTGGCGCACGATCAAGGCCGGACATCCATGGCGCGGCGTCGTGAAAAATCGCGCGAAAAATGGTGATTTTTATTGGGTCGAGGCCTACGTCACGCCGATCACGGACAGGGGGCGCTGTGTCGGCTACATGTCGGTTCGCACCACGGCCAAACAGGCGGATATCGACGCGGCCGACGCATTGTTCAAGGCGATTGCTGCAAAGCAGGCAGTGTTCAAGCCAGCGCCCTTGCCCTCGGCCGGGCGGCTGCTATGGCCAGTGACGCTCGCGACCTGCGCGGCAATCGGAGTACTCGCCATTGGCGGCAGCTTGCTCGGGGGCGCGTCAGGTTTGCTCTGTGGCGCTGCGGCAGCCCTGCTGGCGCTGGCAGGCGCGGTGATCGTGCAGCAGCGCTTGCTGAAGCCTCTGCGCCAGCTGACACAGGTGATCGAACGCATCGACGAGGGCGCCCTTGATCAGCAGGTCACCTTGCCGGGAGGTGTTCTCAACGAAGCCTTCTCGCGCCTGGAAGGCCTGCGTATCCACCTGCGCGCGATGTTTGCCGACGTGCTGGTGTCGGCGGCTGAGGTTGCAGAGCGCAGTGCCAGGCTTGAGGAATCGATGCACAGCATCGGCGCCGCTGCCGAGTTGCAGAACGAGAACGTCATGCAGGTTTCGGCATCCATGGAAGAAATGAGCGTCTCCATCAGCGAGATTTCACGCAACACCGAAATTGCGCTTGCTGCGGTCCGGCGTACCGAAGACGTGGCCCAGGTCGGCATGACGACGATGGCTGCAAGCATTGACAGCAACCGGCGAGCGGTTGAGGTGGTCTCCAACTCTTCGCAGCGTATCAGCGAGGTCAATGCCTCGATTTCGCGCGTCGCCAGCATCTCGCAGATCATTCGCGAGATCGCCGAGCAGACCAATCTGCTGGCGCTCAACGCCGCCATCGAGGCGGCGCGTGCCGGCGAGTATGGCCGGGGCTTTGCTGTCGTTGCCGATGAGGTGAGCAAACTGGCAGACCGCACGGCGCGTAGTACCGTCGAGATATCTTCGGCGGTCGAGGCCATCGTCGAGCAGTCGCGGACAGCTGTCGAAACCATGGAGAGCGCGCGTCAGGAAGTGGCGCAGGGCACGGCCCGTGTCGAGGAAAGCAGCGGCGGTCTCAAGCTGATCTGTGAGGCCAGCCAGGAGGCGGCATCGGTGAGCGGTGACATCACCGAAATGTTGCGCCAGCAAAGCACGACATCGCATGAGGTCGCCAACAGCATGGAGCGCGTCTCCGTTGCCGCCGACATGGCGCGGGCAGCCGTCGCTGAAGTCGGTGTGGCAACGAGCGGCCTGCATCAGACAGCAGACGAGTTGCGCCTGTTGCTGCGACACATGGAGAGCGCCGTCAGTGCTTGAAGTTGCGGCGTAAAGGCGCTGATTCGGGTAAGCTGTATGGATGAACAGTGGTCGTCGCATCGCCCATCTCGACATGGATGCCTTCTTCGCGTCCGTCGAGTTGCTGCATTACCCGGAGTTGCGCGGACAGGCGGTGGTGGTCGGCGGACGGCGGGTCGATGCGCCGCTGGAACGGGCTGACGGCAGCAAGCGTTTCGCGCGTTTGCGTGACTATGTCGGCCGCGGCGTGGTCACCACTTCGACCTACGAAGCGCGCGCTCTCGGCGTATTTTCCGGCATGGGGCTGATGAAGTCCGCCGCGCTGGCGCCCGACGCCATCCTGCTGCCGGCCAACTTCGACGCCTATCGCCATTACTCACGCCTGTTCAAGGCCGCCGTCGCGAGCCTTGCGCCGCAGATCGAGGATCGCGGCATCGACGAGATCTACATCGACCTCAGCGCCATCGACGCCGACACGCTGCCGCTGGCGCAAGCCATCAAGGATGTCGTCTTCGCTGCGACCGGCCTGCGCTGCTCGATCGGCATTTCGCCGAACAAGCTGCTCGCCAAGATCGCCTCCGACCTCGACAAACCGGACGGACTGACCGTTCTCGGCATCGAGGACGTGCCGCAGCGGCTGTGGCCGCTGCCGCCGCGCAAGATCAACGGCATCGGTCCGAAAGCGGCGGCAACGCTCAGCCGACTCGGGATCAACTGCATCGGCGAACTGGCTGCCGCGCCAGCAGAATTGCTGGCGCGCCGTTTCGGCAGCAGCACGGCGGCCTGGTTGCACCGCGTCGCCAATGGTCGGGACGACAGGCCGATTATCACCGCCTGCGAACCGAAATCGATCAGTCGCGAAACAACCTTCGAGCGCGATCTGCACGCCAGGAGCGACCGCGCGCAGCTCTCCGGAATCTTTACCGGACTGTGCGTGCGCGTCGCCGATGACCTGCAGCGCAAGGGTTACGCCAGTAAAACCATCGGCATCAAGCTCAGGTACGCCGATTTCAGCAGCGTCACCCGCGACCTGACGCTGCCGCTGGCGACCGCGGATGCCGGCGTAATCCGCAAGGCCGCCGGCGAATGCCTGAAACGCGTTCCGCTGACGCAGAAAATCAGGCTGCTTGGCGTCAGGGCAGGCGGGCTGCTTCCGCTGGCGCAGTGCGCAGCGGAAACGCCCGCAGTGCAAAGCCGCTTGCCTTTCTGAGTGCTGCGTTCCGGTGCCAGTGTTGACGCTGCTTGCAGCCGTGTTGAAGATGGTAGCCAACGCGCCTGTGGCAAGAGCCGCAAGGCTTGCGTACCGATCCGCCACCGACAGGACTCACTCATGGAACGCTTCACCATCTCCCTCGATAGCGAACTGGCCGCGCAGTTCGATGCGCTGATCGCCGACCGCGCCTACGACAATCGTTCCGAGGCGGTACGCGACATCATCCGTGCCCAGCTCGAGGCGTGGCGCCTGGAACGCGATGAGGCGCCGTACTGCGTCGCCAGTCTCTCCTACGTCTATAACCATCACGAGCGCGATCTGGCCGAGCGTCTGGCGAGCCTGCAACATGATCACCACGACCTGACGGTGTCGACGATGCACGCGCATCTCGACCACGAAAACTGCCTCGAAGCCGCTTTCCTGCGCGGTCCGACGGCGGCGGTAAAGCAGTTCGCCGCGACGCTGACGGCCGAGCGTGGCGTGCGCCACGGCAAGCTCAACCTGATCGCCGTCGAGCTTGCCGACGACCACGTGCATGCGCATGCCGCTGCCGCGTCCGTCGAAATGCATCACCATCATCTCAAGCCGGCCCGCTGAGCGTCTGCATCTTCGTGTGTTTTCGTGACCAGTCGCAGCGGGAGCCGGCTACTTTCCGCAGCTGACTGGCGGATTTTTCCGCTGCTGCCGTTGCGGGAAACGCAGCGCGCGATCGCTTCTCCCCGGCCTGGCCGAGCGTTTTCCCGCTGCTTGCAACGGGCATATTTCCGCCTGTCGCCACGAGATTTCCGAGGGAATCCGGCGTATGTCGTCGCGCAAAAAGCAGCCGTGTGTTTTTTGACTTGACGGGCAAATATTTTCGTTGCTACCGTCTGCCCATAGAACAAGTCGCGACAAGCCGGACGTCGAGTCCGCTACGCGGCAACAGAATGGAGACAGGCCCGCACCAGGATTTGCTTGCGGGCAGCAGATCACTCTCCGGCATGAGGGCGCGCCGCTGCTTCAACCGCGCCGTTGCCTGGGAAGAAGTGTTCCGGCGAACGCGCGCAGTGCGCGCGCCGAAGCTGCAAGGCCCCGCGTTGCGGGGGGCCGCGTCAAGGGAGGGACGCTCTATCCTCAGAGTTCGCGCTGCTTGTCGGCGGCTTGCCTGTGCCAGACGAGTCAAGGCTTGCCGTGTCTGGACGATGGCGCAGTGCCCGGCTGCTGTCTTGCGTCAGGGTCGAGGGAGCGATTTACAGGGCAGGTGAACAGCGGTTTACCGCGACGGGCGCGCGTTCCGGTCGGGCCTTGTCGGGTGTCATCCACATCGGCGGAGACAGATGATGATCGATACGTTCTACGAGATCATGAGGCGGCAAGGAGTATCGCGTCGCAGTTTCATGAAGTTCTGCAGTCTGACCGCTTCATCTCTTGGCCTTGCGCCGGCTTTCGTGCCGCGAATCGCGCACGCCATGGAGACCAAGCCGCGCACGCCGATCGTCTGGCTCGAAGGACTTGAGTGCACCTGCTGCTCGGAGTCGTTCATCCGCTCGGCGCACCCGCTGGCCAAGGACGTCGTGCTCTCGATGCTGTCGCTCGACTACCATCACACGCTGATGGCGGCAGCCGGCCATCAGGCCGAGGCGGCGCTCGACGACGTGCTGAAGAAGTACAAGGGCAACTACATCCTCGCCGTCGAGGGCAATCCGCCGCTGAACAACGACGGCATGTTCTGTATCAGTGCCGGCAAGCCTTTCGTCGACACGTTGCAGCGCGTCGCCGCCGACGCCAAGGCGGTGATCGCCTGGGGGTCTTGTGCATCGTGGGGCTGCGTGCAGGCGGCGCGGCCGAATCCGACACGCGCGACGCCGATCGACAAGGTCATCCACGGCAAGCCGATCATCAAGGTGCCAGGTTGTCCGCCGATTCCCGAAGTGATGACCGCCGTCGTCACCTACATGCTCACCTTCGACCGCATTCCCGATCTCGACCGGCAGGGCCGGCCGAAGATGTTCTACGGCCAGCGCATCCACGACAAGTGCTACCGGCGGCCGCACTTCGACGCCGGCCAGTTCGCCGAAGCCTGGGACGACGACGCTTCGCGCCGCGGCTACTGCCTGTACAAGATGGGCTGCAAGGGGCCGACCACCTACAACGCCTGCTCGACGGTGCGCTGGAACGAGGGCGTTTCCTTCCCGATCCAGTCGGGCCACGGCTGCATCGGCTGCTCCGAGGAAGGCTTCTGGGACAAGGGTTCGTTCTACGACCGCGTCACCGATCTCAAGCAGTTCGGCATCGAAGCCAACGCCGATCAGGTCGGCATTGCCGCGACGACGGTGGTCGGCGGCGCTGTCGCCGCGCATGCGGCACTGACGGCGATCAAGCGCGCCCGGGCAGAAGCGCGCAACAGCGAAATTGCGGAAGCGCGCAACAACGAAAGCGGAGGCTAGGCGATGGGTGTCTACGAAACACAGGGCTTCAAGCTCGACAACAGCGGCAAGCGTGTCGTCGTCGATCCGGTAACGCGCATCGAGGGGCATCTGCGCGTCGAGGTCAACCTCGACAGCAAGAACGTCATCCGTAATGCGGTTTCCACCGGCACCATGTGGCGCGGGCTGGAAGTCATCCTCAAGGGGCGCGACCCGCGCGACGCCTGGGCCTTCACCGAACGTATCTGCGGCGTGTGTACCGGAACGCACGCACTCACTTCGGTGCGCGCAGTCGAGGACGCGCTGGCCATCCAGATCCCCGAGAACGCCAACACCATCCGCAACATCATGCAGCTGACGCTGCAGGTGCACGACCATCTGGTGCACTTCTACCACCTGCACGCACTCGACTGGGTCGATGTGGTGTCGGCGCTGTCGGCCAGCCCGAAGAAGACGTCCGAACTGGCGCAGAGCATCTCGTCGTGGCCGCTGTCGTCGCCCGGCTATTTCCGCGACCTGCAGGCGCGCCTGAAAAAGTTTGTCGAATCGGGTCAGCTTGGCCCCTTCGCCAACGGCTACTGGGGCAACCCGGCGTACAAGCTGCCGCCGGAAGCCAACCTGATGGCGGTGGCGCATTACCTCGAAGCGCTCGATTTCCAGAAGGACATCGTCAAGATCCACACCATCTACGGCGGCAAGAACCCGCACCCGAACTGGCTGGTTGGCGGCGTTCCCTGCGCGATCAACGTCAGCGACGTCGGTGCCGTCGGCGCGGTCAATATGGAGCGCCTCAATCTGGTGTCGTCGATCATCGACCGCACCATCGACTTTGTCGATCAGGTCTACCTGCCCGACCTGCAGGCGATCGCCTCGTTCTACAAGGACTGGACCTACGGCGGTGGTTTGTCGTCGAAGAGCGTGCTTTCCTACGGCGACATTCCCGAGCGTGCCAACGACTATTCGGCAAGTAACCTGCTCCTGCCGCGCGGTGCCATCATCAACGGCGATCTGTCGAAGATACATGAGGTCGACCTGAAGGATCCCGAACAGGTGCAGGAGTTCGTCACGCATTCCTGGTACAGGTACGACGACGAAAGCAAGGGACTGCATCCTTTCGACGGCGTCACCGAGCCCAACTTCGTTCTCGGCCCCAACGCCAAGGGCAGCAGGACCGACATCCAGGAGCTCGACGAATCCGGCAAGTACTCGTGGATCAAGTCGCCGCGCTGGCGCGGCCACGCCATGGAAGTCGGGCCACTGGCGCGCTACCTGATCGGCTACGTGCAGAAGAATCCTGAGTTCAAGGAGCCTGTCGACAAACTGCTCAAGGACCTCGGCCTGCCGCTCAACGCGCTGTTTTCGACGCTCGGCCGTACCGCCGCACGCGGTCTCGAAGCCTCCTGGGCGGTGCACAAGCTGCGCTACTTCCAGGACAAGTTGATCACCAGCATCAAGAACGGCGACCTGAATACGGCCAATACCGAGAAATGGGCACCAGCAACCTGGCCGAAGGAAGCGAAGGGTGTGGGCTTTACCGAAGCACCACGCGGTGCGCTCGGCCACTGGATCAAGATCAAGGACGGCAAAATCGACAATTATCAGGCCGTCGTGCCGACGACCTGGAACGGCAGCCCGCGCGATCCCAAGGGACAGATCGGCGCTTTCGAGGCCTCGCTGATGGATACGCCGCTGGCTGTCGCCGACCAGCCGCTGGAGATCATCCGTACGCTGCACAGTTTCGATCCCTGCCTCGCCTGCTCGACGCACGTGATTTCGCCCGACGGACAGGAAATGGCGAAGGTAACCGTAAAGTAGGCTGGATCAGCAGAGGAGTCGGTCATGACCATGTACGTGGAACGCGAGTTCAAGGGTCCGAAGATCGCCGATGGCAAGACGGTAATCTCGTACTACATCTACGAGGCGCCGTTGCGCCTGTGGCACTGGCTCAATGCGCTGTTCATCGTCGTTCTCGGCGTCACCGGTTATCTGATCGCCAACCCGATGCCCTCGGTGCCCGGCGAGGCCAGCGACAGCTTCTGGATGGGCTACATCCGCTTCGCCCATTTCGCCGCCGCCTACTGTTTCGCCATCGCGCTGCTCGGGCGTGTCTACTGGGCCTTCGTCGGCAACCAGTACTCGAAGCAGCTGTTCCTGTTCCCCTTCTGGGACCTGCAGTGGTGGAAAGAGGTGATGTTCGAACTGCGCTGGTATCTGTTCCTCGAGCCCGATCCCAAGAAATACCTCGGCCATAACCCGATGGCGCAGTTCTCGATGTTCTTCGCCTTCACGCTCGGCGCACCGTACATGATCATCACCGGCTTCGCGCTCTATTCCGAGGGGGCGGGCGTCGGCAGCTGGCAGGACAAGCTGTTCGGCTGGGTCATCCCGCTGCTCGGCGGCAGCCAGAACCTGCACACCTGGCATCACATCGGCCTGTGGGCCTTCGTCATCTTCGTAATCCTGCACATCTACGCAGCCGTGCGCGAAGACATCATGTCGCGGCAGACGCTGATCAGTACGATCATCAGCGGCTACCGGATGTTCAAGGACTGAGCGGTGTCCGGACCAACAGACAGGCGCCGCGTCCTGAACGAGGAGCTCAGCACCGAGTCGGACATCCTCGTTCTCGGCATCGGCAACATCCTCTGGGCGGACGAGGGTTTCGGTGTGCGCGCGCTGGAAGCGCTCGACGCCGCCTACACCTTCCCGGACGAGGTCCGTCTCATGGATGGCGGCACGCAGGGGCTTTACCTGCTGCCCTACGTGCAGGGTGCGCGGCGCGTGATCGTTTTCGACGCGGTCGACTACGGCCTGCCGCCGGGGACCTTCAAGCTGGTGCGTAACGCCGACATTCCGGCTTATCTCGGCATCCGCAAGATGAGCCTGCATCAATCGAGCTTTCAGGAAGTGCTCTCGCTGGCGATGTTTTCCGGGCAGTTTCCCGAGGACATGCTGCTCATCGGTGTTCAGCCCGAGGATGTCTCCGATTACGGCGGCAGCCTGCGTGACTCTGTGCGTGCCTGCCTGCCGCAGGCCCTCGCCGTCGCGCTGGAAACCCTCGCTGGCTGGGGCTCTCCCGGTATTCCACGGCCGGCTGCACAAACCATGACCGAAGCCGATCCGGCGGATGCGAGCAGCGACTGCCTGTCGATGGACGCCTACGAAGCCGGGCGACCGTCGGAGGATCAGGCCTGGCGCATGGGCGACGCGCGTGTTGCCAACCAACTCTTTTCCGACGGGGGCACCTGAGATGTGCATTGGCATTCCCATGCGCGTCGTTGCTGAAAGCGGCCAGTGGGCGTGGTGCGAAGGCCGCGGCGAACGGCAGCGGCTGGACATGCGCCTGATCGGCATGCAGCCGCCGGGCACCTGGGTACTTGCTTTTCTCGGCACGGCGCGCGAAGTGCTCGATGCAACGCAGGCCATGCACATCGGTGCCGCCCTCGATGCGCTTGATGCCAGCCTGCGCGGTGAAGTCCCCGATATCGATCTGCTTTTCGCCGATCTGGTCGGGCGCGAGCCGCAGTTGCCGGCGCATCTGCGTCCCGCCAGCCGCAGCGAGTAAGCTGCCCGCGACGAGAGACTGCCGAGCCCGAACGAATCACGAAAAATTCACGAAAAATTCAGCGACGACCGACGAATGAGCTCCCTCCTGCACTCGCCCGCGCGGCGTCCCGAAGAGCATCCCCTATTGCAGGCACTGCTCGTTCGCCACGGCTATCCGTCGCTGACGCCGGAAAGCCTGCCTGATTTCCTCGCGCTGCCCGGCGAGTCGGCTCTTTTCTTCGTCGAAGATCCGCAACGCTTTGGTGAAACCCTCGATCTGGCGGTGATCCTGCCCGAACTCGTCGCGGCCAGTCCGCGCCCCTTGCGCGCCGGCGTGCTCATGCCGGCAGCGGCGCGGGCGCTGGCGCCGCGCTATGGCATCCAGCGCTGGCCGGCACTGGTATTCGTGCGCGGCAACGACTATCTCGGCGCGCTCGAAGGGACCCACGACTGGTCCGAGTACCTGCGGCTCATGCCGCAACTGCTCGCCGCTGCCGGCACGCCAGCACCCGTCGTCGGTGTGCCGCTGACACGGCTGACGTCCGCCGCCGGAGCGGCATCGTGAGCGCATTTCCAGGTAAGCCCCAGCCCATGAAACCCTTTGCCATTCCTGTTGTTGCCGCGCCGGATTTTCCCGCTGCCGATACCGATCTGCAGTACGCGCCGCTGCCGCCGCTCGAAACCTTCGCCATGCCGATTCCGCAGCCGACCAGTGCCGAGGCAGGGGCGGCGGCGGCCGATCTGGTTGGCCAGTTGCTCGAACCGATGCGCCGCCACGCCGCTGCCGACGACAGCTGGCGCCTCGATCTGTCGGGCGTCGATGCGGAAGTGCTTACCCTCGTCAATCAGGCGCTCGGTGAGGGCGACGTCAGCATCCTGGTCGCCGCCAGCGGCGGCGAGCCGGGCCTGCGCATCCAGGAGACGGCTTTTACCGGCCTGTGGCGGGTTCGCAGCTTCTCTGCCGACGAGGCGCTGGTACATGACGAGCTCGAGATTGCCGGCATTCCGGCCGCCGTGCGCGCGCGTGCTGCGCGCGATAGCACTGATGATTTCGCCATCGGCGAGCTGCCGCCGGGACTGATGAACGCGCCGGCGCTGCTCTTCGAGCTGGCCAGCCAGCTTGCGCAGCGCAGCGACGACGCGCCGCCGCACATCATCAACCTGACGCTTTTGCCGATGCAGCCCGCGGACCTGCAAGTGATCGATGCCTGGCTCGGCGAGGGGCCGGTGCGCATGCTTTCGCGCGGTTTCGGCAATTGCCGCATCACCGCTTCCCGCCTGCGCAATCTGTGGCGCGTGCAGTACTTCAATTCGATGGAGACGCGCATCCTCGACACCATCGAGGTGACCGACATGCCGTCGGTGGCGCTGGCGACGCCCGAAGACATCGCCGACAGCGCCGAACGCCTCGTCGAACTGATCGACTGGCTGCACGATGAGTGATCCCGGCAAGAAAACCCTCGGTGCCGCGGGCAGCGAAACCCGCAGCGAGGGCGGCGGAATCGGCAGCGGCACCGATCATGGCATTCTTGGCGGCGCCGGCCCGAAAATGGAATGCGGCGTCTGCTGGCAGGTGTACGACCCGGAGCTGGGCGACGAGGTCTGGCAGATTCCGCCGGGAACGCCGTTTGCGGCGCTGCCGCCGCACTGGAGTTGTCCGCACTGCAGCGCGCAGCAGGAGCGCTTTCTGGTGCTGACGGAGTAAGGCGCGTGCCGGCCATCGGGAACTCGCCATCCGCATCACCGGCAATTGCGCCCGCTGCGCCGGCGGTGTCCGGCGCACTGCACCTTCATCGCGACAATCCTTCCACATTGCTCGAAGCCGTCTTTGGCGATGTCGGACGGCAGCGCATGGCCGGTCTGCCCTTCCTCAATCCGCGCCTGCGCGTCGAGGCCGTCGATTTTGCCGACTGGCAGGGCCACTGGCTGGGCGTACTGATCACGCCCTGGGCGATGAATCTGCTGCTGTTGCCGGCCAGCGAGCAGGGCTGGCCGCGGCTGACACAGGGCGCCATCCGCCGCGTCGCTTTTGCCGCCGGCAACTATGATTTCGTCGCCAGCGTCGATGCGCGCCTCGGCGAACTGCACACCTGCTCGCTGTTCTCGCCGGTGCTCGAGTTCGCCGATCAGGATAGCGCGCGGCAGACGGCACGTGCGGCGCGCATCGCGCTGACCACGCTCGACGATCTGGCGGCCGTCGACACCCACGCTGCCGGCGAGATTTCCGCACCACTTTCCCGGCGCGACTTCCTGCGCCGTGCCTGGCGCTGACGGCCATGAGTGTCGCCGGCAGCATCGAGCTGACGCTGCAATGGGACGGCCATGCCGTGCGCCGTGCCGGTGTTGCGTCGAGCCGTCCCTTGCCGTCACGCTTGCTGCCTGGTCGCTCGCCATCCGAGGCCGAGGCGATGATCGCCTTGCTCTTCGGCGTCTGTGGTCGCGCGCAGACGGTTGCGGCGGCACAGGCGATCGAGGCAGCACGCGGGGTCGAGGTGCCTCGCGAAATACAGTTGCAGCGCGAGGCGGCGCTGCTTGCCGAAGCGCTCTACGAACTGTCCTGGCGCATTCTGCTTGATCTGCCGGCATTGGCCGGCGAGGCACCGCAGCCGGAACGGCTAGCGGCCCTGCGTGCGGAGTTGCAGCACCTGCCGGGGCAGGGCAGGCAGGCACCGGGCTGGTGGCATGTAGCCGCCGACGAGTCCGCCCGTCGTGCCTGGGGCGAAGCCGCCGGGCGCATCGAGCGCCTGCTGGCGCGCCACATCTTCGCCGCGGCACCGTCGGACTGGCTGGAAATGGCGTCGATGGCGTCGGTGGCGGCGTGGGTCGGCATCGCGCCGACGCCGGCGGCGCGCCATTTCGGCAAAGTCTGGGGCGACCCGCTCGGCCGCTGTTCGACGCCATTGCTGCCGCGCCTGAGCGCGGCGCAGGCCGCCGCGGCGCTGCCCGCCGGTACACTGCTTGAGGAGCACTTCGCCAGCGCGCCGACCTGGCAGGGCGCGCCGGCAGAAACCGGGGCACTTGCGCGCACCGCCACGCATCCGCTCATCGCCGAGGCGCTGGCCGGGCAGGGCAACACCGTTGCCACGCGCCTGCTGGCGCGCTTTGTGGAACTCGCGCTGCTCCCCGCGCGGCTGGCGCGGCTGGCTGCCGGGCAGATCGGCACGCCCTGGGCCGCCAGGTATTCGCCGGCGCCGGCGAGCGGCATCAGCAGTACCGAAACGGCGCGCGGCGTGCTGCTGCATCAGGTGGAACTCGACGGCGAGCGCGTCGGCCGTTACGGCATCGTCGCGCCGACCGAGTGGAATTTCCATCCCGACGGTGCTTTCGCGCAGGGGCTGGCCGGGCTGACGGCGGCGAGCAGCGGCGCGGCGGCGCGCGCTGCCGAGTGGCTGGCGCATTCGCTCGACCCTTGCGTGGCCTGTCGCATCGAGGTGATCCATGCATGAAATGTCGCTGGCCGAAGGCGTGTTGCAGATCGTCGAGGAGCACGCCGTCGCCCAGGGAATCGGTCGCGTTGGCAGCGTCGTTCTCGAGATCGGCGAACTGGCTGGCGTTGAAGTCGAGGCGCTGCGCTTCTGTTTCGACGCGGTGACGCGCGCCACGCGGCTCGAAGGCGCGGCGCTGCGCATCGACGCACTGCCCGGCCGCGGCTGGTGCATGGCCTGCGCCGAGTCGGTGGCGATCGCGCAACTATACGATGCTTGCCCGCGCTGCGGCTCGCATCAGGTGCAGGCGACCGGCGGTACCGAAATGCGGGTGAAGGAATTCTTTGGCGTGTAGGCTGTGCCGCTGATGACTGCAGTGGCTGGCGCGGATGATCGGGAGAGAGAAGATGTGTACGGTTTGCGGTTGTGCGGCGGGTGAAACGAAGATCGAAGGGGCTGTTGCAGGGAGTACGGCGGCCCATGAGCACGCGCATCGACATGCCGACGGCAGCTGGCATACCCACGCCCATACGCACACAGATGCGCACACAGATGCGCACACAGATGCGCACACAGATGCGCATACGCACGCCGACGGCGATGAGGCTGCGGGCCATGAACACGCGCATGCGCACGATGACGAAGCCGCGCATGCGGCGGCGCACGCTGCCGGGATTGCCCACCCGCACGAACATTCTCACGGCGCTCGGGACGAGAATGCGCACGACCACGCACACGAGCATGGTCACGAAAGCCACTCCTCACTCGATTTCGGCAGCGGTCCGGCCGGCGCGCACGCACCGGGTCTGACGCAGGCGAAGATGGTGCAGGTCGAGCAGGACATCCTCGCCAAGAACAACGCCTTTGCCGATACCAACCGGCGTCGTTTCGCCGCGCAAGGCGTCTTTGCCATCAACCTCGTTTCCAGCCCCGGCTCGGGCAAGACGACGCTGCTGGTGCGCACCATCGAAACGCTGAAGACGCGTCTGGCGCTGGCCGTCGTCGAAGGCGACCAGCAGACCAGCCTCGACGCGCAGCGCATCCGCGCCACCGGCGTTGCCGCCATCCAGATCAACACCGGCAAGGGCTGTCACCTCGACGCGCAGATGGTCGGCCGCGCCTGCGACCGCCTGCCGCTCGCCGACGACAGCCTGCTGCTGATCGAAAACGTCGGCAATCTCGTCTGCCCGGCCGATTTCGATCTCGGCGAGGCGCACAAGGTGGTCGTCCTCTCGGTCACCGAGGGCGAGGACAAACCGCTCAAATACCCGGCGATGTTCCGCGCCGCGCGCTTGATGCTGGTGAACAAGATCGATCTGTTGCCGTATCTGAACTTCGACTTCGAGGCCTGTCTCGCCAACGCCCGCCGCGTCAATCCGCATATCGAGGTACTGCCCGTTTCGGCGGTCTCGGGTGAAGGCCTCGAGGCCTGGTTCAGCTGGCTCGAGCGTGGCGTCGGCGCCGCGCAGGCGGCGCGCGGCGGCCTCGTGCAACGGCTGCAGCAGCGCATCGCCGAGCTTGAGGCGCAGTTGGCTGCCCGATAAGCCGCGTACCAAGCGCATGTCGAAAAGTCATCGGCGACCGGGCGAGTGCCGTCGCGCTCAAGCTTCCTGCCGTGTCTGAGCGGGCTGTCGGCAAGGCCAGTGCGCTCCGGCTGCGTGTGCGCGGTCAGGTGCAGGGCGTCGGTTTCCGTCCCTACGTTTTCCGGCTGGCCGGCGAACTCGGTCTGGCCGGCTGGGTGCGCAACGACGGCGAAGGCGTCGACATCGCGATCGACGGCGCCGGCCCGGCGATCGCCCGCTTCATCGAGCGTCTGCCGGCGGAAGCGCCGCCGCTGGCGCGTATCGCCGCCGTCGAGGTGCTGGCGCAGGCGGATGAGGGCGGCTACCGCGATTTCCGCATCGTCGCCAGCGGCGGTGGCGCCCTGCGCACCGAAGTGGCGCCCGACGCCGGCATCTGCGCCGACTGTCTGGAAGAACTCTTCGCGTCCGGCAACCGTCGCTACCGCTACGCTTTCATCAACTGCACGCAGTGCGGCCCGCGCTACAGCATCCTCAGGGGCCTGCCCTACGACCGGCCGCAGACGAGCATGGCGGCTTTTGCGCAATGCCCGGAATGCCTCGGCGAATACACGGCGCCGGCGAACCGACGCTTCCACGCCGAGCCGAATGCCTGCGCGCACTGTGGTCCGCAGCTGGCCCTGCATGACAGTGACGGTCGCCTGCTGGCGGGTGTCGACGTCGTCGCCGACGCTCTGGCGCGTTTGCTGCGCGGCGAGATTGTCGCCATCAAGGGTGCCGGCGGCTTCCATCTGGCTTGCGACGCGCGCAACGCCGCCGCCGTGGCGCGCCTGCGCCTGCGCAAGCAGCGCGAGGAAAAACCGTTCGCGGTGATGTTTGCCGGCACGGCCTCGCTTGCCGGATTCGCTGCCGCCGACGCGGCGGCACATCGCCTGCTCGAATCACCCGAGCGCCCGGTGGTCCTGCTGCGCAAGAGCGCCGACTGCGATGCCGCGCTGCCCGGCGTGGCGCCCGGACTCGCCTGGCTCGGCGCCATGCTGCCGTCGACGCCGTTGCACTACCTGCTCTTTCACGAGGCTGCCGGGCGACCTGCCGGCAGCGATTGGCTGGCGACCGCGCAGCCGCTGGTGCTGCTGATGACCAGCGCCAACCCCGGCGGCGAGCCGCTGGTGACCGGCAACGACGAGGCGCTGACGCGCCTGCGCGGCATCGCCGACGTCTTCGTACTGCACGACCGCGACATCGTCGCGCGCTGCGATGATTCGGTGTTGCGCCTGATCGCGGAATCGCCATCGCCCGTGCCGTCTGCCATTCCGCTGCCTGCTCCTGTGCCAACTCCGGTGCCCGCTGAGATGTCCGTTCTGGCGTCTGCTCAGGTGCCTTCCCCGGCGCCCGGCGCAGCACCGTCCTCAGCGACTGCCGGCGACCCGCCGTTCCAGTTCATCCGCCGCGCACGCGGCTACACGCCGCAGGCTATCGCGCTCGCCGGCGGCGGCACGGCGGTGCTCGCCTGCGGCGCCTATCTGAAGAACAGCCTGTGTCTGCTGCGCGGCGAACAGGCCTTCATGTCGCCGCACATCGGCGACCTCGACAACGCTGCCAGCTGCGTCGCGCTCGACGCTGCCGCGATGCATCTGCTCGACCTGCTGCGCATCGAGCCAGCCGTCGTCGCGCACGACCTGCACCCGGACTTTTACAGCTCGCGCTTCGCCGCCGGCTTTGCTGCGCAGCGCGGTCTGCCTTGCTGCGCCGTGCAGCACCATCACGCGCACATCGCCGCGGTGATGGCGGAACACCGGCTGTCAGGCGAAGTGCTGGGGCTGGCGCTCGACGGCGTCGGCCTGGGCAGCGAGGGGGACGAAGCGGGCGGCCAGTGGGGCGGCGAACTGCTGCGCGTTTCGGCGCGCAATTTTGCGCGTCTCGGCCATTTGCGCCCCTTGCCCTTGCCCGGCGGCGACCGCGCGGCGCGCGAACCTTGGCGCATGGCGGCTGCGGCGCTGCACGCGCTCGGCCGCGGCGACGAGATCGCCGGCCGCTTCGACCGGCCGGCCGCAGCCTTGCTCGGCCAGTTGCTTGACGATGGCCGGCACGCGCCGCTGAGCAGCAGTTGCGGCCGCCTCTTCGACGCCGCCGCCGGTCTCGCTGGCGTCAGCAGCGTCGCCTCGTTCGAGGGACAGGCGGCGATGCTCTACGAAGGACTCGCCGAGGCGCACGGTGCGGTGCCGGTGTTGGCCGACGGCTACCGCATCGGCAGCGACGGCGTGCTCGACCTGCTGCCGCTGCTGGCGCAGCTGGCGGACGAGCCGCGCCCCGGCTTTGCCGCGGCGCTCTTTCATGTCACGCTGGCGGCTGCGCTGGCCGACTGGATCGAGTTCGCTGCTGCGCAGAGCGGCCTGCGCCGCGTCGCGCTCGGCGGCGGCTGCTGCCTCAACCGTTTTCTGTTGTCGCGCCTGCGCGCGCAGCTTGAACAGCGCGGCTTTGCCGTCTTCGAGGCGCAACAGGTGCCGCCGAACGACGGTGGCCTCAGCCTCGGTCAGGCGTGGGTCGCGCGCCATCGTTTGCTTGCCGGAGAAATCTGATCATGTGTCTGGCCATTCCCGTGCGCATCGTCGAGCTGCTCGGCGACGATCTCGCGCTGTTCGACGTCGGCGGCATCCGCAAGGAGATTTCGCTGGCGCTGGTCGACGACGTCAAGGTCGGCGATTACGTCGTCGCGCACACCGGCTACGCGATCGGCAAGCTCGACCGCGACGAGGCGGAAAAGACGCTGCAGCTGCTCGCCAGCATGGCCGCCGGCGAGCCGGCAGCGCTTGCCGGCTGATGCGTGGCCGTTCCAATACCCGGCAGCCATGAAATACATCGATGAGTTTCGCGACGGCCCGACCGCGCGCGCGCTCGGCGCGGCGATCGCACGTGCCGCGCAGTCCGAACGCAGCTACCGCATCATGGAGTTCTGCGGCGGCCATACGCACGCCATCTCGCGCTACGGCATCGCCGACCTGTTACCGGCGAATCTGCGCCTGATCCATGGCCCCGGCTGTCCAGTCTGCGTGCTGCCGATCGGCCGCGTCGACAGCGCCATCGAACTGGCCTTGCAGCATGGGGTGATCCTGTGCGCCTACGGCGACTGCCTGCGCGTGCCGGCGTCGGCGCAGATGTCGCTGCAGAAGGCGAAGGCGCGCGGCGCCGACGTGCGCATGGTGCATTCGGCCGCCGACGCGCTGAAGACCGCGCTGGATAACCCGCAGCGGCAGGTGGTGTTCTTTGCCATCGGCTTCGAGACGACGACGCCGCCGACGGCGGTGGTCATCGAGCAGGCGAGCCGGCTGGCGCTGCAAAACTTCACGGTCTTCTGCAACCACGTGCTGACGCCGCCGGCGATTGCCCATCTGCTCGCCGCCAGCGCGCCCGGCGCGGCCTTGCCCGCAGTCGAACTCGATGCCTTCATCGGCCCGGCGCACGTCAGCACGGTGATCGGCAGCCAGGCTTACGAGCCGTTCGTCGCGCGCTACCGCAAGCCGGTGGTGATTGCCGGCTTCGAACCGCTCGACGTGATGCAAGCGATCCTGATGCTGGTGCAGCAGCTCAACGCGGGCCGCGCCGAGGTCGAGAACCAGTACACGCGCGCCGTCACGCGCAGCGGCAACCTCAAGGCGCAGCGCATCGTCGCCGAAGTGTTCGAGTTGCGTTCGCGCTTCGAATGGCGCGGTCTTGGCGAACTGCCCGCTTCGGCGCTGCGCATCCGCGAGCGCTACGCCGCCTTCGACGCCGAGCAGCGCTTTGGTCTGCTCTATCGCCCGGTCGCCGATAACCGCGCCTGCGAATGCGGGGCGATCCTGCGCGGCCTGAAGCAACCGCGCGACTGCAAGGTCTTCGGCACCGCCTGCACGCCGGAGAATCCGCTCGGCTCGTGCATGGTCTCGTCGGAAGGCGCCTGCGCCGCGCACTACAGCTATGGCCGTTACCGCGATTTCGCTGCGCAGGAGAGCGCATGAGCACAGTCAGGAAAGCCTACGTCAGGCCGCTCGACCTGAAGAACGGCCGCGTCGACATGACGCACGGCAGCGGCGGCCGCGCCATGGCGCAGCTGATCGACGAACTGTTCGCCACCAGCTTCGACAACGAATGGCTGCGCCAGGGCAACGACGGCGCCTTGCTGCCGACGGCGCCCGGTCGGCTGGTGATGGCGACCGACGCGCACGTTGTCTCGCCGCTTTTTTTCCCCGGCGGCGACATCGGTTGCCTGGCGGTGCATGGCACGATCAACGACGTCGCCATGCTCGGCGCGACGCCGCTCTACCTCGCGGCGAGCTTCATTCTCGAAGAGGGCTTTCCGCTCGCCGATCTGGCGCGCATCGTCGCCTCGATGGCGAGCGCCGCGCGCGACGCCGGCGTGCCGGTGGTCACCGGCGACACCAAGGTGGTCGAGCGCGGCCACGGTGACGGTGTCTTCATCACCACCACCGGCGTCGGTAGCGTCGCCGACGGCGTGCGCGTTTCCGGCGACCGCGCCCGGCCCGGCGACGCCATCCTCGTCAGCGGCACGCTCGGCGACCATGGCGTGGCGATCATGTCGCTGCGCGAGAACCTCGGTTTCGCCACCGTCGTCGAGTCTGACACCGCCGCGCTGCACGGGCTGGTCGCCGCGCTGCTCGCCGTCGAACCTGATCTACACGTGCTGCGCGATCCGACGCGCGGCGGACTGGCGACGACACTGAACGAAATCGCGCGCCAGTCGGGCGTGGGCATGCTGATCGAGGAAGCACGCCTGCCGCTGCGCGAAGCGGTCAGCGCTGCCTGCGAACTGCTCGGCCTCGATCCGCTCTACGTCGCCAACGAAGGCAAGCTGATCTGTATCTGCGCCGCCGCGTCGGCCGACGCCGTGCTGGCGGCGATGCGCGCGCATCCGCTCGGCCGCGACGCGGCGCGCATCGGCACGGTGATCGACGATGCGCAGCACTTCGTGCAGATGGAAACCGCCTTCGGCGGCCGGCGTATCGTCGACTGGCTGAACGGCGAACAGCTGCCGCGCATCTGCTGAGCCAGCACACCGGCGCGGACGGACGCCACAAAGAAAAAGCCCCGCCGGTTTCCCGGGCGGGGCTTTTTTCAGACCTAGGCGATGTGCCGCGTCAGATCTTCATTCGCGGCATGGCCGAGCCGGCATCCGGCAGTTGCTCGGTACCGCCGCCGCAGGCCATGACGGCGGCCGGAACGGCGTTTTCTTCCATCTGCTGATCGCCGCCACCGCAGGCCTTGAAGCCGGCCATCGGCGTTGCTGCTGCCGTTTCGGCGGCCTTGATCGCATCGGCAGTGGCTGCCGAACGCTTGCGCGGGGGCGCCGTCTTCCACTGGATCACCTGCGCTTCGATCTGCGGCTCGTTCTTGACCAGCTTGCGCGATTCGTCGAAGCCGAAGTTGACGGTCTTCTTCGACTGCGGACCCCAGTAGCCAGCCTTGCCGAGGCTGTAGAACTTGCGTTCGAAGGCGCTCTTCAGGAAGGCCTTGAGGCAGCCCATCAGGTACTTGCGACGGATCGGGTCGCGCACCCACGGGTAGCCGAGGAAGGACTTCTTCATGTAGAAGCGGCGGTAGTTGTTCATCACCGCGTCGAGTAGCTCGCCGCGCTCCATCTCGTTCGGCTTCATGATCGGCGTCACGAAGTTGTACTTCGAGAAGTCGAAGATTTCGACCTTGTCGCCGAGCTGGTAGAAGAGATCGGAGAACGGCCACGGCGTGAACATCGACCAGTTGGCCATGTCCGGATTCCAGTCCATGCACATCCGGTAGGTTTCTTCGATCGTTTCCTTGGTCTCGTTCTCGAGGCCGACGATGAACTGGGCTTCGGTGACGATGCCGTTGGCGCGCAGCAGGTCGATCGCCTTCTTGTTCTGCGCGACCGTCGTTTCCTTGTTGAACAGGTCGAGCTTGAGCTGCGCCGCGGCTTCGGTACCGAGCGAGATGTGGATCAGGCCGGCCTTGCGGTAGAAGGGCAGCAGTTCCTCGTCGCGCAGCACGTCGGTGACACGGGTGTTGATACCCCAGTAGACCGGCAGATTGCGCTGGATCAGTTCTTCGCAGAATTCGACGAACTTCTTGCGGTTGATCGTCGGTTCCTCGTCGGCGAGGATGAAGAAGCCGACGCCGTGCTCGCGCACGAGAACTTCGATTTCATCGACAACCTTCTTCGGATCGCGGACGCGGTAATCGCGCCAGAACTTCCACTGCGAGCAGAACGAGCAGGTGAAGGGGCAGCCGCGCGCCAGATTCGGCGTCGCGACGGGAACACCCATCGGGATGTACATGTACTTCTTCCAGTCGAGCACGCCCCAGTCGGCGACGATCGAGTCGACGTCGCGGATGGTCGGTTCGGCCGGCGTGGCGACGATCTGCTCGCCTTCCATGTAGGCGATGCCCTTGATCTCGGCGCGTTCGGCCGGCCAGCGGCCCTGGTCGATGGCACGGACGAGGTTGAGCGTCACCGCTTCGCCTTCACCGCGGACGATGGCGTCGATCCACGGCGCTTCGGCGAGGATCTGCTGGAACATGAAGGTCGCGTGGATGCCGCCGAGCAGGGTGACTGCGTTCGGACACTCTTCCTTGGCGATCTTGAGCAGACGTTCGGCGGTGTAGATCGCCGGCGTGTTGGCCGTGGTGGCGATCACATCGGGCTGCTCGCGCTTGAAAATCTGGCGCAGTTCGTCATCCGAGATGTCGTCGGTCATGGCGTCGACGAAACTGTAGTCGGTGTAGCCGCCGGCCTTGAGATAACCGGCCAGGTAAGCCACCCAGGCGGGCGACCATTTGCCGGCGATTTCGGCGCCACCGCAAATGTAATTGGGATGGACGAAAAGAATGCGCATTGAATGCTCCAGAGCTAAGATTTCCCGGCGCAATAATGGCAGGGAAAACGAGCGCGGATTTTGCGCGGCGCGGCGCCTGCCGTCAACCCTGAAGAGCCAGGGGTTTTTGCCGGAAATCGGCATGCTGCCGGCCTTTGCGGGGTGCCGGCAGGGGCGGCGTGGCGATTGTCCCGGTGTTGTATTCATGCCTCATGGCGGTGGCCCTGCTGTGATGCCATGCTGCGTTGACCGGCTCAGCCGCAGTCGGGATACTTGCGCCGCTTCCCGCCCTCGCAGCGGCCTCGTGAAAGAATCGCATCCAGTGACTGCATCGCTTCCTGCCCCTGAACCCGCTCCGCTTGCTCCCGCGACGCCAGCCACGCCGTGTCCGCCGCTGCCGCAGATCGAGGTGCCGCTGCTTGATGCGGCAGTGCCGAAGCGTGCGCGCTGCCTGATGATCCAGGGAACGAGTTCGGACGTGGGCAAAAGCCTGCTCGTCGCCGGCCTGTGCCGCGCCTACACGCGCCGCGGCATCGCCGTGCGTCCGTTCAAGGCGCAGAACATGAGCAACAACGCCGCGGTGAGCGTCGATTCCGACCTGCCACCGGGCCCCGACGGCGAAATCCGCCGCGGCGAGATCGGCCGCGCACAGGCTCTGCAGGCGCGCGCCTGCAAGCTGCCGCCGTCGATCCACATGAATCCGGTGCTGTTGAAACCGCAGGCCTACGTCGGCTCGCAGGTGGTGCTGCGCGGACGCGCGCTCGGCAACTGGCCGGCGCGGCATTACCACGAACTGAAGCCGACACTGCTGCCGGCGGTGCTCGACAGCCTGCGCCGCACCGCCGCCGAGGCCGATCTGGTGATCGTCGAAGGCGCCGGCAGCGGCACCGAGGTCTATCTGCGCCACTGCGACATCACCAATATGAAGCTCGCCGAGCTCGCCGACCTGCCGGTGGTGGTACTCACCGACAACGACCGTGGCGGCGCCATCGCGGCGGTGGTCGGCACGCACGTGCTGCATACTGAAGAAGAGCGCGCGCGCATCGTCGGCTACATCGTGAACAAGTTCCGTGGTGACTTCTCGCTCTACGAACCCGGCTGCCGTGTGATCAGCGAGCAGACCGGCTGGCCGCTGCTCGGCGTCGTGCGCTGGTTCGACGCCGCCGGCCGCCTGCCGGCCGAGGATGCGTTGGCGCTGGAAAAGCCGGCCGTTGGCGAAGGGCGCGGGCTCACCGTCGTCGTTCCGCAGCTGTCGCGCGTCGCCAATTTCGACGACCTCGACCCATTGGCCGCCGAGCCCGGTGTGGCGGTGCGCTGGGTCCGCTCGGGCCAGCCGATTCCGGCCGACGCCGACGTCGTGCTGCTGCCCGGGTCGAAGACGACGCGCGCCGACCTTGCGCTCTTGCGCCGCGAGGGCTGGGATATCGACATCCGCGCGCATGTGCGCCGCGGCGGCCGCGTCGTCGGCCTGTGCGCCGGCTTCCAGATGCTCGGCCGTGTCGTGCGCGATCCGCTCGGCATCGAGGGCGATCCCGGTGAAACGGCGGGGCTCGGCCTGCTCGACATCGAGACGACGATCGGCGACGACAAGCGCCTGATCGACATCGACCGCATCGACCGCGTCAGCGGCGAGCGCGTCACCGGCTACGAGATGCACATGGGGCGCACGCAGGGGCCGGGGCTCGAACGGCCGTGGTTGCGCCTCGTGGACGGCGAAGGTCGCGAGACGCCCGAAGGCGCCGTCTCGGCCGACGGGCGGGTGATGGGTGCTTACGTGCATGGCCTGTTCGCCGCCGACGGTTTCCGTCGTCACTGGTTGGCGCAACTCGGCGCGCAGATTTCCGCGCTCGATTTCGAGGCGCAGGTCGAAGCAACGCTGGAAGCGCTTGCCGACCACGTCGAGGCCAATCTCGACCTCGACGCGCTGCTGGCGCTGGCGCGTTAGGCGCATGCACGACGTCGTTCCGTTCACGCCGGCGCCCGCCGCGCCACGGCGCGCGCGCCGGCTGATGATCCAGGGCACCTCGTCCGACGTCGGCAAGAGCCTGCTCGTCGCCGGCCTGTGCCGCGCTTTCGCCAATCGCGGCCTGATCGTGCGTCCGTTCAAGGCGCAGAACATGAGCAACAACGCGGCGGTGACGGTCGATGCCGATGTGCCCGAGGCGGGTTCGACTCCCGCTCCGGGCATCAGAGCCGAGCCCGTGCGCGGCGAGATCGGCCGCGCGCAGGCGCTGCAGGCGCGCGCCTGCCGTGCGCCGCGCTCGGTGCACATGAACCCGGTGCTGTTGAAGCCCGAAAGCGACGTCGACTGCCAGGTCGTGCTGCGCGGCCGCGTGCTCGGTCGCGCTTCGGCTGCCGCCTACCAGACGCTCAAGCCGGCGTTGCTGCCGGCGGTGCTCGACAGTCTCGAACGCCTGTCGCAGCAAGCCGATCTGGTGCTGATCGAAGGCGCCGGCAGTGGCGCCGAGGCCTACCTGCGCGCGCAGGACATCAGCAACATGGGGCTTGCCGAAGCCGCCGACCTGCCGGTGCTACTGGTCGGCGACGAGTCGCGCGGCGGCGTCAGCGCGGCGGTGCTCGGCCATCGCCTGCTGTGGAGCGAGTCCGAGCGCGCGCGCGTCGGCGGTGTGCTGGTGAATAAATTCCGTGGCGATCCGGCGGTATTCGCGCCGGCCGCCGCGATGATCAGTGCCGCCACCGGCTGGCCGGTGCTCGGGCTGGTGCGCTGGTTCGACGGCGCCGCGCGCCTACCGCAGGAGGATTCGCTGGCGCTCGACCTTGCCGCACGCGCGACGGCGAAGCCGCTGCGGCCGGGCGAGGCGAAGCCGCTGACCGTCGCCGTGCTGCGCACGCCGCGCATCGCCAACGCCGACGACCTCGACCCGCTCGCCGCCGAGCCCGGCGTCCGCGTCGTCTGGGTGCAGCCCGGCGAGCCGGTGCCGCGCGCCGCCGACGTGGTCGTCATCGCCGGCTCCAAGGCGACGCGTGCCGACCTCGACTTCGTGCGCGCACAGGGCTGGCAGCACGACCTGTACGCGCATGTGCGCCAGGGCGGCCGCGTCGTCGGCCTGTGCGCCGGCTTCCAGATGCTCGGCCGCGTCGTGCGCGACCCGCAGGGCATCGAGGGCGACCCCGGCGAGAGCGCAGGGCTCGGCCTGCTCGACCTCGAGACGACGATCGGTGGCGACAAGCGCCTGCTCGACCTCGACGCCATCGACCGGATCAGCGGCGAGCGCGTCACAGGCTACGAGATGCACATGGGGCGCACGCAGGGCGCGGCGCTGGCGCGGCCGTGGCTGCGCCTCGTGGACGCGCTTGGCGAAGACGGCGAACACGCGGAACTCATCACGCGTATCGCACCCCTCGGAAGTCACGAGCGCGCCGAAGGCGCCGTCTCGGCCGGCGGCCGGGTGATGGGCAGCTACGTGCATGGCCTGTTCGCCGCCGACGGCTTCCGCCGGTACTGGCTGGCGCAGATGCGTGGCGAGGTGGTGGTGGAGCAGGGGGCGGGGCAGGGCGAGCGGACGACGCCCGCCAGCGCCTACGAGGCGCGCGTCGATGCGGCGCTCGACGCCTTCGCCGCGCAATTGGCCGAAGACCTCGATCTCAATGCCTTGTGGGCGCTGGCGCGATGAGCGGCGATAAGGCTTCCCGCCGCGAAGGCGACGATTTCGACGCCTTCGCGCCGATGCCCGAAGGTCCGGCCTGGCTGATGCTGGTCGGCATCGGCGAGGACGGCGTTCCTGGTCTCGGCGACGTGGCGCGCGCGGCGATCAGCGGCGCGGTGCTGGTCGTCGGCGGCGAGCGGCAACTGGCGCTGGCAGCGCCGCTCATCCGCGGCGAGGCGCGCGCCTGGCCGTCGCCACTCACCGCCGGCGTCGCCGCACTACGCGACTTCGCCGGCCGGCCGGTGGTCGTACTCGCCTCGGGTGATCCCTACTGCTACGGCATCGGCAGCACGCTGCGCCGGCTGCTGCCCGACGTGCCGCTCGCCTGCTTGCCAGCGCCGTCGTCGTTCGCGCTCGCCTGCGCGCGCCTTGGCTGGCCGCAGCAGGAAACGACGCTTGCTTCGCTGTGCGGTCGGCCGCTGGCCGGGCTCAGCGACAAGCTCGTTCCCGGTGCGCGGCTGGTCGTGCTCTCGGCCGACGAGACGACGCCGGCTGAACTTGCCGCGCATCTCGTCGCCCAAGGCTTCGGCGGCGCGCTGATGCACGTGCTCGAAGCGCTGGGCGGGCCGCAGGAACGCCGGCGCAGCGTGCGCGCTGCCGAGCTTGCCGCTGCCTCCGGTCAGACCGCCTTCGCCGCCGCTTTCTCCGATATCCACCGCCTCAACCTCGTTGCGCTCGAACTGCCGGCGCAGCGCGCACTGCCCGCTACGGAAACCCACGCATGAGCATCCACTTCATCGGCGCCGGCCCCGGCGCGCCCGACCTGATCACCGTCCGCGGCCGTGACCGCATCGCCGCTTGCCCGGTCTGCCTCTACGCCGGTTCGCTGATCCACCCGGCGATCCTCGACTACTGCCCGCCGGGGGCGCGCGTCGTCGATACCGCACCGCTGAGCCTCGAGGAGATCGTCGCCGAAATGGCCGCCGCGCACGCCGCCGGGCTCGACGTGGCGCGCCTGCATTCGGGCGATCTGTCGATCTGGAGCGCGATGGGCGAGCAGCTGCGCGAACTCGACCGCCTCGGCATTCCCTACACGGTGACGCCCGGCGTGCCGGCCTTCGCCGCCGCCGCCGCCGCGCTCAAACGCGAACTGACGCTGCCGGAAGTGGCGCAGTCGCTGGTGCTGACGCGCACCTCGGGCCGCGCTTCGGCGATGCCGCCGCGCGAGAAGCTGGCGAGCTTCGCCGCCACCGGCGCGACGCTGGCGCTGCACCTGTCGATCCACGTGCTCGACGACATCGTCGCCGAACTGCTGCCGCACTACGGCGCCGATTGCCCGGTGGCGGTGGTGTACCGGGCGACCTGGCCGGAAGAGCGCATCGTGCGCGGCACGCTCGACGACATCGCCGCCGAAGTGGCGAAGGCGCCGCCCGAGCGCAGCGCGCTGATCCTCGTCGGTCCGGCGCTGGCGGCCGAAGATTTCCGCAACAGCGCGCTGTACTCGGCCGACTACCAGCGCCGCTTCCGCGGCCGCGACACGCGCGCCGGGTCGTAAGCGGGATTTCGCGCGGGGCGGTGCGCGCCGCCCGGCAAGGTTTCACCAGCTCGGCGACTGACGCGGCAAGCACCGCGTCGAAGCCATTACGGAGTGAGCGCCTGCCAATCGGGGCCGGCGGCAACGATTTGTGCAGCCATGAGGCGCCGCCGGCCCCGATTGGCCGGCGCCTGCCAACGCTGCCCGGATTCCGGTCTGCAAGCCGAACGTACCGCCCGCAGGACTGGAGCCGCCTAATCCGCCTCCGGATTCCGCCGCCGC
>NZ_JACIGE010000012.1 GCF_014197755.1 Rhodocyclus tenuis
GCTTCGCTGAATCGACTCTTCCTCATGACTTCCTCTCTTCAAGGAAGCCATCCTCTCAAGTTTCGGATGGTCCGAAAATCCCCGGGCAGGTCAGACCTTCGTGGACCTGGTGCGCATCGTCGAAGCCATACCGCTTGCCGCGTATGACTTCCCGGTCAACCCGCCGGGCGAACCGCTACAGATCGGCGGCGGCGCCGCGGCGCCGACGCAAACACCGATGAATTACCAGCCGGAAGCCGGAGAAACGACCATTGCGGTCAACGAGGACGGGCTCAAGGGAGGAAACCCTGGAGGCGTTGGCGATCTCATCAACGTCGGTGCCTCGACATCGGGTACGCTGCCCTTCTCGTTTGGTGGCGACGGCGCCGCAGCGACCGGCGCGCTGGTGTGGACGGGCCTGTCCGGGGCGCTGACCTCTCAGGGCCATAGCCTGTCGACGGCGATCAGCGCTGATGGCCAGACGCTCACCGCGTACTACTTGGCCAAAGGAGAAGGGGGCAACTTCCGTGTCACGGTGTTCGAAGCCGAGATCACCGATCCGGCGACCGGCGCCTATACGGTGACCCTGTTCCGCCCGGTTGACCATGCGGCCGGCGGTCAGGAGAACGACCTCTTCGTCAGCCTCGGCTTCCAGGTCAAGGATGCGACAGGCGACACGAAGCCGGGCAGCGTCAGCGTGCTGATCGATGACGACACGCCGGAGGTGGCGGCCGACAGCGGCAGCGTCGGCGAAGGCGCAAAACTGGAAGTCACGGCGACGAACGGCGTGCTGGCGAACGACGCCTCGGGCGCCGACGGCTGGGCGGCGAGCGGCGCGGTGGTGGGTGTGGCCAAGGGCAACAACACCGCCGTTGACACCGACAACGCCACGACCGTCGGCCAGGCGATCGTCGGCCAGTACGGCACGCTGACCCTCAACGCCGACGGCAGCTACAGCTATCAGTCGAACGCCAACGCGGTCAGCGCGGACGCGCAGGACGTTTTTGTCTACACCGTCAAGGACGGTGACGGCGACCTCAAGTCGACGACGCTGACGATCAACGTCAAGGACGCCTCGGTTGCGCCGGTGGCGACCGAGGGCACGGTGTCGGAAGCAGGCCTCGACGGCGGAGTCGGTCAGGCGCCGGGAACGGCGGCGTCGGGCGACAGCGAAAAGATCACTGGCGATCTGCCCGACCAACCGGGCTATACCATTCAAAGCAGCAGCGGCACGACGGCGCACGGCAGCTGGAGTGTCGACGGTGCGACGGGCAAGTACAGCTACACGCTGACGAAGAGCACGACGGACATTACCGGACAGCCGGAGAAGGACAGCTTCACCTACACGGCGAAGGACGCTAACGGCAACACGGTGACGAACACCGTGACCATCTCCATCGTCGACGACGCGCCGAGCATCGATATCTCGGGCAAGGTCACCTACACGCTGACGGTGGAGAATATCCCCGGCGCCCAAGCCAACTTCCACAACAGCTACGGCTATTACGTGAAGAACGCCGACGGCACGCCGAAGGAAGGCGTGATCATCTGGGCCGACGTCAAGACCTCGGTCGGGACGAGTCTCGAGATTCCCTATAGCCCGGACCAGATCGGCTTCTTCATCATCCCGGATGGCGCATCCTTGAATTCCTCACTCAAATCGGGCGATGCGGTCACTTTCGTCGAGGTGTCGCCCGGGCAGTGGCAGGCCAAGCTGGGCGACCAGCTGCTGGTGGGTCATACCCACGATTCGTTCAACGGCGTGCCGTTCTCGACCAACATCCTGTTCGATGATGGCCGTCTCAATGCCGACGGCACGAATCATGTGAAGGACAATCTGACGGTCGATGGCAACCAGAACTGGGAAGACACGATCGTTCCCGACTGGCAGGACTTCGACGACATCAACATCAACGTCAGCTTCACCAGCAACCTGCCTTCGCTGGTGACCGAAAACATCGACGTCGGCGGCGGCCGGACCGATTCCGCCGCCGCGTCGTTCGCTGGCTTGTTCTCCTCCATGGGCAAGACCGGCGCTGACGGCCAGGGCAGCCTGACGACGACGTACGCCCTGGCGACGGTCGCCGGCACCGATTCCGGGCTTGATGTCGGCGGGGCGAGCGTGCTGCTCTTCCAGGACGCCAACGGCGACGTAGTCGGGCGCGTCGGCGGCGCCGGCGGTGCTGAGGTGCTGCGCATTCACGTCGCCACCGACGGCACGGTGACGTTGACGCAGAGCCTCGACATCGACAGTTCGGCGTCGGCACTGACGATTCTCAAGTCGGGTTCGGTCTCGCTCACAGCGACGGCGACCATCGTCGACGGCGACGGCGATCCCGCCATTGATCATCAGGCTCTCGACATCAGCTACGCCTTCCAGTTCGTGACCGCCGACGTGGGCAGCGCGCCCGTGGTCGCCGCGTCGATTCACGGCACGCTTTTCGTCGGCGATGATGGCGACAACGCCTTCACCGGCGGTGCCGGCAACGATGTGCTGATCGGCGGTATCGGCAACGACACGCTCAACGGTGGCGCGGGCAACGACGTGCTGCGCGGCGGCGCCGGCAACGACGTACTTACGGGCGGGACCGGCGCCGACGTGTTCAAGTGGAGCCTTGCCGATTTCGGCTCCGGCAGCGCCGTGTCGTCGGACGTCGTCAAGGACTTCGTCGCTGGCGATACGCTCGATATCGGCGATCTGCTGAGCGGTCCGGGAACGCAGCTCCAGGTCACCGTTGCCGGGGCGAATACGAGCATTCACGTAACCAATACGGCGGGGCTCGATCAGACCATCCTGCTCGAAAACTATCACGACGCCTCGGCCGACCTCATCAAGGCCGGTCTGGAGCACAGCGCCAAGTTCTCCGCCGGTTAAGGGCGGGCGGCGCCAGCCAAGGGCGGCGGGGGGCGAACCCCGCCGTTTTTTGTGGGGGCGCGTCGTTCTAGGCGGAAAGTAGTGCCCCCTGCGCCACCACCCAGTAACGTGCGCCCTTGCCGACGGCCATGAATACCACGCACGGCAGCCAGTGCAGCCGCAGCCAGCCGGCCGTAACGCACAGCGCGTCACCGACGAGCGGCGCCCAGGCGAGCAGCAATATCGGCGCGCCCCAGCGCCGCACGCGTTCGAGCTGCGGCAGCGCTTCCAGACGCTGCCATTTCGGCAGCCAGCGGCCGCAGGCCCACGAGACCATGCCGCCGAGCGTGTTGCCGAGCGTTGCCAGCAGCAAGGCGCTCGACAACTGCTCGGGATAGGCGCGCAGCAGCGCGAACAGTACGGCCTCGGAACCGCCCGGCAGCAGGGTTGCGCCGAGGAAACTGGCGAGGAAAAGGCCGCCAAGGCTGGCGTCGGCGGAAAGGTTGAACCAGTCCAAGGTGCTAGAATTCCCTTCTGTTGATTCGAAGAAGCGCCCAATGCACCCGGATTATCTGGAAAAAATCCTCAACGCGCAGGTTTACGACGTCGCCATCGAAACGCCGCTGGACCTGGCAAGCAGCCTTTCCGCACGTGTCGGCAACCGCATCCTGATCAAGCGCGAGGACATGCAGCCGGTGTTCTCCTTCAAGCTGCGCGGTGCCTACAACAAGATCGCCAGACTCTCGCCCGAAAAGCTCAAGCGCGGCGTCATCTGCGCCTCGGCCGGCAACCACGCGCAAGGCGTCGCGCTGTCGGCGGCGAAGATCGGCTGTCGCGCGGTGATCGTCATGCCGACGACGACGCCGGCGATCAAGGTCGACGCGGTGCGCAGCCGCGGCGGCGAGGTCGTCCTGGTCGGCGATTCCTTCGACGAGGCCTGCGCGCATGCGGTCGAACTGGAAAAGAAGGAAAAGCTGACCTTCGTGCACCCCTTCGACGATCCCGACGTGATCGCCGGTCAGGGCACCATCGGCATGGAAATCCTGCGTCAGCACGCCAAGCCGATCCACGCCGTGTTCGTCGCCATCGGTGGCGGCGGTCTGGCCGCGGGGGTCGGCGCCTACATCAAGCGCGTGCGCCCGGACGTTCGCGTCATCGGCGTCGAAACCTTCGACGCCGACGCCATGGCGCAATCGCTCGCTGCCGGCAAGCGCGTGCGTCTCGAACAGGTTGGCCTGTTCGCCGACGGCACGGCGGTCAAGCTGGTCGGCGAGGAGACCTTCCGCATCTGCCGCGAGGTGATCGACGAGGTCGTGCGCGTCGATACCGACGCCATCTGCGCTGCGATCAAGGACGTGTTCGAGGACACGCGCTCGATCCTCGAACCTTCGGGCGCACTGGCGATCGCCGGCGCCAAGGAATACGCCAAGCGCCACAAGCTCAAGGACAAGACGCTGGTCGCCATTGCCTCCGGCGCCAACACCAACTTCGACCGCCTGCGCTTCGTCGCCGAGCGCGCCGAAATCGGCGAGCAGCGCGAGGCCGTTCTGGCCGTGACGCTGCCCGAGAAGCCCGGCAGCTACAAGAAGTTCCTGTCGCTGATCGGCAAGCGCAACATCACCGAATTCAACTACCGCTACAACGACGCGCGTGCAGCGCACGTCTATGTCGGCATGCAGGTCGCTTCGCGCGCCGAGTCGCTCAAGCTGGTCGAACAGCTGAGCAAGCACGGCTACGCCACGCTCGACCTGACCGACGACGAAATGGCCAAGCTGCATGTGCGCCACATGGTCGGCGGGCACGCGCCGCAGATCGACAACGAGCTCGTCTATCGCTTCGAATTCCCCGAGCGCCCGGGCGCGCTGATGAATTTCCTCAACCAGATGAGCGCCGGCTGGAACATCAGCCTGTTCCATTATCGCAACCACGGCGCCGACTACGGCCGCGTGCTGGTCGGCATGCAGGTGCCGCCGGCCGAGATGGGCGAGTTCCAGGCTTTCCTCAAGGGCCTCGGCTACGCGCACTGGAACGAGACGGAAAACCCCGCCTACCGGCTTTTCCTCGGCTGAAGCGAAATGGCGATGAACGAAACCAATTCCGCAAGGGCGGCGGCTTCGACGCCGCTGACTGCCAGTCCGCTTGGTAGCGGCGCGGCGAAAGCCACGAGTTCTTTCGATTTCGACCGCATCATCGAACGCCGCGACGGCGATTCGCTCAAGTGGAACCGCTACGCTGGCCGCGATGTTCTGCCGCTGTGGGTGGCCGACATGGATTTCGCGACGCCGCCGGCAGTGCTCGCGGCGGTGCGCGAGCGCGTCGAGCACGGCATCCTCGGCTACGCGGTGCCGACGCCGGACGTGGTCGCCGCCGTCGTCGGCCATCTCGAGCGTCAATACGGCTGGCAGGTCGATCCGGAATGGATCGTCTGGCTGCCGGGTCTGGTCACCGGCCTCAACGTCGCCTGTCGCGCCGTCGACGGTGGCGTGCTGACGGCGACGCCGGTCTATCCGCCTTTCCTCTCGGCGCCCAAGCTCTCCGGCCGGGCGCTGACGACGGTGCCGCTGATCGAGGTGAATGGCCGCTGGCAGTTCGATTTTCCGGCGCTTGCCGCCGCCTGCGCTGGCGACAAGGCACCGGCGCTGCTGCTGCTCTGTCACCCGCACAACCCGGTTGGCCGCGCCTGGGACGAGGACGAACTCGCGCAGCTCGCCGATTTCTGCCGCTGCCACGACCTGATCGTCTGTTCCGACGAAATCCACTGCGACCTGATCCTCGACACGCAGCGCCGCCACCAGCCCTTCGCCTGCATCGACGAAGACGCCGCGGCGCGCAGCATCACGCTGATGGCGCCGTCGAAAACCTACAACATCCCCGGCCTCGGCTGCGCCTGGGCGGTCATTTCCGATCCCGAACTGCGCCGTCGCTTCAGCGGCGTGATGAACGGCATCGTGCCGCACGTGAATGTGCTCGGCTACGCCGCCTGCGCGGCGGCGCTGAACGATTGCGAAGACTGGCGGCTGGCGCTGATCGACTATCTGCGCGGCAACCGCGACCGCGTCGAGGCGGCGGTGGCGGCGATGCCCGGCGTGTCGATGACGCATATCGAAGCCGGCTACCTCGCCTGGATCGACGCGCGCGCGTTGAATGTTGCCAATCCGGCGGCATTCTTCGAAGCGGCCGGCGTCGGCCTCAACAACGGCGCCGATTTCGGCCTGCCCGGCTGGGTGCGCCTCAATTACGGCTGCCCGCGCGCGACGCTCGACGCCGCGCTGGCACGCATGGACGCCGCCTGCCGCGAGGCGGCGCAGGCTTCGCGGTAGTCCGCGGCAAACCGTCTTTCCCGGAAATTTTCATGTCCCGATTTAGTCGTTTTTTCACCGGCCTTCTCAGCGTCGTGCTGCTGGCCGCCACTCCCATCTTTGCCTCGGCCCAGCAACAGCCGCCGGCACCGGCGCTGGCCGCCAAGTCCTGGTTGCTGATCGAAGCGGGTTCCGGGCAGACGCTGGCGGCGCAGGCCGCCGACGAGCGTCTAGAACCGGCATCGCTGACCAAGCTGATGACCGCTTATCTCACTTTTGCCGCGCTCAAACAGGGCGTGCTCAAGCGCGACCAGTCGCTGATCGTTTCCGAAAAAGCCTGGCGCGCGCCGGGTTCGCGCATGTTCATCCAGGTCGGCAAGCCGGTTGCCGTCGAAGACCTGATCAAGGGAATGATCGTGCAGTCGGGCAATGACGCGACCACCGCGCTGGCCGAGGCGATCGGCAGCAGCGAGGAGCAGTTCGCGCAGATGATGAACCGCGAAGCGCAGCGCCTCGGCATGAAGGCAACCAGCTTCCGCAACGCCACCGGCCTGCCTGACCCGCAGCATTACACGACGGCGCGCGATCTGGCGACGCTGGCCATGGCGCTGATCCGCGACTTCCCCGACGACTACGCGCGCTACTACTCGATCAAGGAATTCCGCTACAACAACATCACGCAGCCCAACCGCAACCGCCTGCTGTGGATGGACCCGGGCGTCGACGGCATGAAGACCGGTCATACCGACGCCGCCGGCTATTGCCTGATCGCCTCGGCCAAGCGCGGTCCACGCCGTCTGCTCTCGGTTGTTCTCGGCACCGAGTCCGACGCGATGCGTGCGCAGGAGTCGCTCAAGCTGCTCAACTTCGGCTTCCAGTATTTCGATGCCGTGCAGCTCTACGCGAAAAACCAGCCGGTATCCCGGCTGAAGGTATGGAAGGGCAGCGAAGCCACCGTCGCCGCGGGCTTCGCGAACGATTTCATCGTCGCCGTGCCGAAGGGCTACGCCGGCCGCGTCAAGGCCGAGCTGGTTTCGCAGCAACCGCTGCTGGCGCCGGTGTCGGCCGGGCAGATCGTCGGCAAGCTGCGCGTCAGCGTCGACGGCAAACCCTGGGGCGAATACCCGGTGCCGGCGCTGAGCGCAGTACCGACCGCTGGCGCTTTGGGCCGGATGGTCGATACGGTTCGCTTGTGGTTCAACTGATTCGAAACTGATTGGCTTGAGTTTCCGGGGTTGGCGATGACGGTCTATCTGAACGGAGAGTTCCTGCCGCTGGCCGAGGCGAAGATTTCGCCGCTCGACCGCGGTTTCCTCTTCGGCGACGGCGTCTACGAGGTGATCCCGGTCTATTCGCGCCGGCCGTTCCGCCTCGACGAACATCTGGCGCGCCTGCAGAACACGCTCGACGGCATCCGCCTCGCCAATCCGCTGTCGCCCGAGGGCTGGCGCGCTGTGCTGGCGCGGCTGGTGGCCGAGGCCGAGAGCGACGACCAGTCGGTGCTGCTGCAGGTGACGCGCGGCGCCGACAGCAAGCGCGACCACGCTTTTCCGCGTGGTGTACCGCCGACCGTCTTCGCTTTTTCGTCGCCGCTGGTGACGCCGGGCGAGGTCGTGCGTGCTGCCGGCATCAGCGCGATCAGCGTTCCCGACCCACGCTGGAAACGCTGCGACCTGAAGGTGATTTCGCTGCTGGCCAACGTGCTGGCGCGGCAGCAGGCGGTCGACGCCGGCTGCGTCGAAACGATCCTGCTGCGCGACGGGTTGCTCAGCGAGGGCGCCGCGTCGAACATCTTCGTCGTCCACGACGGTGTGCTGCTGGCACCGCCGAAAGACTGGCGCATGCTGCCGGGCGTCACCTACGACGTGGTACTCGAACTCGCCGCGCGCCACGGCATGCCGTATCAGGTGCGCGACATTGCCGAGAGCGAAGTACGCAGCGCCGATGAACTGTGGATGACGTCGTCGACCAAGGAGGTATTGCCGATCGTCACGCTCGACGGGCAGCCGGTCGGCAGTGGCCGGCCGGGGCCGGCGGCGGCGCAGATGTACGCGTGGTATGCCGCCTTTCGCGACGAGGTAATGAGGAAAGCCGATGACTGAACCTGTTTCCGCGCCACCGGGCGCTCCTGCCGGCAAGGGCGACAGTGCAGATGCGCTGTTCAACTTCCCCTGCGCCTTTCCGCTGAAGATCATGGGCCGTGCCGACGCGGCGCTGGCGCAGGAGGTGTTCACCGTCGTCGTCCGCCACGATCCGGGCTTCGACGGCGCCAGCATGGAAATGCGCGCCTCCAGCGGCGGCAAGTACGTCAGCCTGACATGCACGATCACCGCCGTATCGCGGCCGCAGCTCGACGCGCTGTATCGCGAGCTGAGCGCGCATCCGCTGGTCAAGGTGGTGCTGTGAGCGCGCGCAGGCTGCTTCGCCCGGAATCGTTCCGGTTGGCGCTTGCTGTCCGCGGCCTTCGCTGATCCGCGTTCTGCCGACGCTGCTGCCGAGCACTTCCGGTGAGTGGATCAAACCCCCTCGTCCTGCGCGATCTGGGCCGCGTCGACTACGAGCCGACCTGGCGGGCGATGGTCGACTTCACCGCCGCGCGCGACGAGAGCACGCCTGACGAACTCTGGCTGTGCGAGCACCCGCCGGTGTTCACGCTCGGTCAGGCCGGGCGGCGCGAACACCTGCTCGCCGACATCGGCGTGCCGCTCGTTGCCATCGACCGCGGTGGCCAGATCACCTACCACGGTCCCGGACAGGTCGTCGTCTATGTGCTCGTCGACCTCAGCCGCCGCCGGCTGAAAGTGCGCGAACTGGTGTCGCGCATCGAACAGGCGGTGATCGATCTGCTCGCCGCGCACGGCGTCGCCGCCGGGCGCATCGACGGCGCGCCGGGCGTTTACGTCGGCAACCGCTCTGCTGCAGCGCTGGCCGGCAAGGCAGCGCCCGGCGAAATGTCCGGAGAAGCGTCCATAGAAGCGCGACCGGCGAAAATCGCCGCGCTTGGCCTGCGCATCCGCAACGGGCGCAGCTATCACGGCGTCTCGCTCAACGTCGATATGGATCTTTCGCCGTTCGCCGCGATCAATCCCTGTGGCTACGCCGGACTGGCGGTGACGCAGACGCGCGATCTTGCCCTGGCGCTGACGCCGCCGGCCGCCGGCGCGGCGCTGCTGCGCCATCTGGCCGAACAACTGAAGCAGCACGCTGCCGACGCGCCACCCGGCGCCGCGGCGGCAGGAAAGGAAGAGCAAGCATGTCAGCACCCGTGAGCGAAACCCTGAACCCGGCCGGGCAGTCGTCCGCCGCCCTGCCGCCCGAGGCGAGTAACGTTGGCGCCGCCGAGCAGGCATCCGGCCGCGCGCGGCTGGTCGCCGGCGAAAAGCAGAAGGGCGAGGCGAAGACAGCGCGCATTCCGATCAAGGTCGTCGCCGCCGAGCCGCTGCGCAAGCCGTCGTGGATTCGCGTCAAGGTCGGCGGTTCCGATGCCGGGCGCTTCGCCGAGATCAAGCGCCTGCTGCGCGAGCAGCATCTGCATACCGTCTGCGAGGAAGCCTCGTGCCCGAACATCGGCGAATGCTTCGGTCGTGGCACCGCCACCTTCATGATCCTCGGCGACCTGTGCACGCGCCGCTGCCCGTTCTGCGACGTCGGCCACGGCAAGCCGCTGCCGCCCGACCCCGCCGAGCCGGCGAAGATCGCCGCCAGCGTCGCCGCGCTGAAGCTGCGCTACGTCGTCATCACCAGCGTCGACCGCGACGACCTGCGCGACGGCGGCGCCGCGCACTTCGTCGAAGTGATCCGCGCCATCCGCGCCGCGTCGCCATCAACGGTGATCGAAACGCTGGTTCCCGATTTCCGCGGCCGTATGGACGTCGCGCTCGACGTGCTCTGCGCCGATCCGCCCGACGTGCTCAACCACAACCTCGAAACCGTTCCGCGGCTCTACAAGCAGGCGCGCCCCGGCGCCGACTACGCGCACTCGCTGGCGCTGCTCAAGGCGTTCAAGGCGCGCTGCCCGACGGTTGCGACCAAGTCCGGGCTGATGGTTGGTCTGGGCGAAACCGACGAGGAAATCCTCGAGGTACTCGCCGACCTGCGCCGGCACGATACCGAAATGCTCACCATCGGCCAGTACCTGGCGCCCTCGGCGCACCACCTGCCGGTGACGCGCTACGTCCATCCCGAAGTCTTCGTCGATTACCAGCGCGCCGCGCTGAAGCTGGGTTTCACCGCCGCTGCCTGCGGCCCGCTGATCCGTTCCAGCTACTGGGCGGACAAGCAGGCGGATGCGGCCGGCGTGGTGTTGTGAACTCTAGCGATAATCTGGAATAAACATCGCTCTGCTGGAAAGCACATCGATGTTTTGGAAGTGCCTGGTTTCACGCGCCTGCTGGCGTGAGGTAGGTCGTCAATCGCCGAGTGCAACGGCTTATGCGGCCATCTGTTTTCCATAGTACTGCGGGCTGAAAGCGGCGGGTGCGCGATAGCCAAGTCCTTGATGCCGGCAAGATAGAGCCAGCCTTCGTCCGTGGCGGCGTAGGTAATATCGGTCACCCAGGCGCGATTCGGCGCCGCTACGGCGAACTGCCGATCCAGAAGATTGGGCGCTAGCGGCAGCACATCGCGCCTACCGGGTGCTGCTGTCGCAATTCTTCAATTCGGGCGTATTTCACCGCGACTCCTTCGCAAAATACGCTGCACTTTCTTTAGCAGCTCACGCTTCCGTTTCATTTCCGCCAATTCCTTGCGCAAACGAGCCTGCCCGATTTCCGTCTCCGTCGCTACGCGCTGCCCTTGCCCGACCGTTTCACCGCATTCGCCCGAAATTCCGGCGTGTAAACCCCTTTCGGCATCGGTTCCGTTTCTTACATTCTACGAAACGTTGGACTCCAGCTTTTGCAAGCTACCTCAGTTCTGTTCCCGCCTTGGCTCCTTGAGTTTGCAGCAGGCAGGGGATTAAATAGGCGGATCGCCATTTGCCACCGGATCGGATTGTCATGCCGGCATCGCCGTTCGCATGTTTGCTGTTTGGCCGCGCCGAGTTTCACGAAAGTGAAGAGTACCAGGCGTTCCAGTTCAAGCTGCTGGCGATAGTCCTGGTCTCGGGTGCGCTGTTCACCGCCTTGTTCCTGCTGGGGGAGTTCAGCAGGATCAATCCCCTGAGCGGGAGCCCCCATCTCTATTCGATGAGCGCATTCACGGCGGCAGCCTTGATCCTCTGGGGGCTGCTGCGTGGGCACAAGGAGCGTTTCCTCTGGATTGCCTGGAGCTATGAATGCGCCTGTCTGCTGGAGTACGTCTCGGCACTTGCCTTCGTGCCGCAAGATGAGCTGCGCGTACTCTGGTTCTTCACAAACATTCCCGGCGTCTACATTCTGCTCGGCCAGCGGGCAGGGGCAGCGATCACCACCCTGAGCGTCGTCGGCCTCGCTTTCGGCAACGCCTCTCTGTCAGCACCCTATTCACCCAATGGACTGGCGACACTGATCGTCGCACTCGTGTATCAGGGGGTTTTCTTCCACATCTACGGGAATCGCTCTCTTTCCTACTTCGCGCGGATGCGCGCGTCTCACGAGAAGCTGCACCATATGGCGACCCACGACACCCTGACCGGCGTGATGAACGCCCGTGCCTATTACTCTGCCTGCGAGCACATGATTTTGTTAGGGCGTCGGCACGGTACGCCTTTCTCGGTGCTGTTTGTCGACCTGGACCACTTCAAGTCGGTCAACGACATGCATGGTCATGCGGCGGGCGATGCGGTGCTCAAGGCGGTGGCCGGTGCCCTGCGCACTTCCATACGCACCAGCGATGCCCTGGGCCGGGTCGGCGGTGAGGAATTCTCGATCTTTCTGCCGGATACGGATTTGCCCGGGGCGCTGCAGCTTGCCGAGACGATCAGGCGGGGCATCGAGCAACTCATGCCAGTGATCGAAAGCGGGCCGCTGCGGATAAGCGCCAGTATCGGCGTGGCGGAGTGCCGCGACCGCGGGCAGAGCATGCAGGAAATCCAGCGCCAGGCGGATGCAGCGATGTATGCGGCCAAGCAGCAGGGACGCAATCGGGTATCTTCGCTGTCGCCGCAAAAGTCGGCAGTCGAACCGGCAGGAGCGATTGCGCTTTGATGGAAACGATGCGTGGGAGTCAGCGAGGCCAGCAAAAGCTAGCCTCAGAGCTTGTTCAGGAGTACGTGAAATCTGGCGGGCCGCGCGGCGGCGCCCGCGTGCGGCGCAAGCTACCAGACGAAAAACACTTGATGCCAGACCTTGACCATGATCGCCACCGGCAGGCTCAGGCAGGCGAGGGCGGCCAGCCGCCGCGGCAGGCTGGCGTCGGCCTGCCGGACGAGGCCTAGCGCGAGCCACAGCGCGCCGCCGGCGCCGAGCGCCAGCAGCGCGATACGCACGTCGGCCACCCAGCCGAGCGGCAGGTGTTCGGCTTTCAGGTGCGTCAGCGTCATCATCGACAGGCCGAGGAAGACGCTGATACCGCCGAGCGGCGCCAGCGCCATGGCGAGGCGTTGCCAGCGCAGGCGCTCGTCGCGCAGGATTGCCGCCGCCAGCAGCGGTCCCAGCGTCAGTGCGCAACCGAGCGCAAAACCGCCGCCGACGATGTAGGTGAGCACTACGCCGCCGTCGAGCCAGGTGAAGGTGTCGCTGGCTTCCGGGTAATGCGTGAGCAACCACCACGGCGCGTTGTCCTGCAGCAGCGCGAACGAGTCGCGCTCGATCAGCCAGTCGGCGGCAGCCAGCTTGGCCTGCACGAACCACGGACTGACCGTCCATTGGAAGGCCGCCGTCGCCAGACCGAGAATGCCGAAGAGCAGGGTCAGCGCTTCGGCGGTGCTGACGCGCGCGCGGGTATCGACGATCTCGGCGCCGGGCAGGCGCGCCGTCAGCTGCACTGCATCGCGATGGCCGGCGCAGCGGCCGCAGGCGTGGCATTCGGAGGCGCTGCTCATGCGCCGGATGTCGACCAGCGGCGCGCAATTGACCGGCTGGATCGGGATCGTTCGCCGGGCTTCCTCCTCTTCCCATTTCTCGCGGTCGACGCGGTAATGCAAGGGCGCCACCTTGGCGAGAATGGCGAAAACGCCCGAGGCCGGGCACAGGTAGCGGCACCAGATGCGCTTGCCGCGACCGTAGATCAGGCCGACGGCGATGGCGGCGACGCTCGAACCGCCGAGCACCAGCAGCGCCGCCTGCGGGTATTCGTAAACGCTGACCAACTGGCCATAGACGGTGGTGCACACGAAGGCGACCAGTGGCCAGCCGGCCCATTTCAGCCAGCGCGGCACCGGCTTGCCCAGCCCGCGGTGACTGACCCATTCGGTGAGCGAGCCCTCGGGGCAGAACAGGCCGCACCAGACGCGGCCGAGCGTCAGCGTGGCGATCATCACCCCCGGCCACCACACGCCCCAGAACAGGAACTGCGCGAACAGGCGCAGGTTGTCCCACAGATGCGCGTCTTCCGGCGGCAGCGGCTGGAATACCGGAATGATCACCAGCGCCATGTAGAAAACGACGACGAACCACTGCACGCCGATGACGACGCGGCGATGCCGCGCCAGCGCCAGGCCGATCGCGGCGATCGCTCCGCGCCAGCCGGTGCTCGCTCCGGCGGATCTTGTCGCCGACAAGGAGGGCGGGGCGGCCGACAGGGCAGGTGGTTGAATGGTTTGCGAGCAGACTCCGCTCGTGTCCCGGGAGTCGGCGCTGTCAGCGGCGGTCGCGCCGGCAGTTGCAAGCGACGCGGGAGCCGCTGTCGCCAGCGGCTCCCGTCGCAGGGGAATGAGCTCCGCGGAACGTGCCGCGTCCGCGCCTGCCCGGCGCAGTAGCGAGGGCTTCATCGCGCCAGCCTCGCCTTCAGCGTCAGCACCGCTCCCCAGTAGCCGAGGTAGGCGAGCAGCAGCATCAGCGAGGGCTGTGCGCGATAGCCGACGAGGCTGGCGAGCAGCGAGCCGCCGGCGGTGGTGTCGTCGATCAGTGCCGAGCTGTCCCACAGCGGTTCGGCCAGCGGCGGCAGCCAGCCCATGCCGATCAGGCGTTCGACGCCGGCGACCAGCAGCGCGGCGGCGAAGACGAGCAGCAGCACGCCGCTGATCTGGAAGAAGCGGCGCGGATCGAGGAAGCGCAGGCCGCGCGCTGTCGCCCACGCCGTTGCCAGCGCCAGCACGAAACCGGCGGCGGCGCCGATCGCCAGCGCCGAGCCGTCGCCCTGCTCGAGGCCGAGGCCGTAGAGGAAGATCACCGTCTCGGCACCTTCGCGGGCGATCGCCAGCGCACTGATCACGGCGATGCCGATCCAGCTGCCGCGTTCGGTGGCGCTGGCCAGCCCGGCTTCGAGCTGGCCCTTGAGGTGCCGGCCATGCTTGGCCATCCACAGCACCATCTGCGTGATCAGGCCGGCGGCGACGAAGAGGATCGCCGTCTGGAACCACTCCAGCGCTTCGCCCGAGAGCTCGTCCTGCACGGTCAGCATCGCCCAGCCGAGCAGCAGCGCCAGCCCGATACCGCTGCCGACGCCAAGCCACAGCGCGCGCAGGCCGCCGGGAGCGGCGTTCTGCTTCAACCAGGCGTAGAGAATGCCGACGACCAACATGGCTTCGACGCTCTCGCGCCAGACGACGAACAATGCATTACCCATCTGTGAACCTTTCGAGCTTTGGCTGGCTGTATCTGCTGGCTATTTCACGAATCACCGGACGCGAACGACCGGACGCGCTAGCGGGCGACGATCCGGCCTTGCGCGGTCTCCGGATGGAAGTCGCCGAAGAACTTGTAGCTGCCCGGTTTCAGCGGCTGGAAGATGAGGAAGCTCGAGGCGCCCGGGCCGAGCACCTTCTCCTTCTTCAGTTCGATGCTTTCGAACTCTTCCGCCCCCGGTCCCTCGTTCTTGATCAGCAGGCGGAATTTCGTTCCGGCCGGCACTTCGAGCGTTTCGGGAACGAAGTGGCCGGCCTTGATCAACAGGTTGAAGGTCGGCAAATCGTCGGCATGCACCGGCGCCAGCGCTGCAAACAGCAGCAGTCCGGCGAGAAGTACCGGGCGGTTGAGGGCATGCAGCGCGTGGCGCACGGTCATGGCTGTTCCTTTCGCGATCAGAAGGCGAGTTGTGCGCGCAGACCGAAGATCTTCACCGCGGAAGCGTCCGGGTTGGCGCCGAGCTTGGCCATGTATTGCAGGTTCGGCGACAACTCGAACTGCTTGGTGATGCGGTAGCGGTAGTAGAGCTCGGCGATGCGCTCCGCACCCTGCGGGTTATAGGTGAAGCAGTTGATCGGGTCGCCATTGCTGTCGGTAGCCAGGCATCCTTCACCACCAGCGGAGCGATATTCATCACTGGCATGCAGGCTTGCATAAGCGACGCCAAGTGAGTCACCACCGCGCGACCAGTACGAGCCATTCAGTTCGCTACCGACGGTCAAGGCCCGGTCAAAGCGTACCGCGCCACTGATCTGCTGACCGTAACGCGTGAATAGCGTGATTCCGTCACCGACCCGCTGGTCCGCGGAAAAGCCCCAGCCGGAATGCTTGCTAACGTTTTCGGCGGCGCCGAAGTCGATTCCCTTGCTGCGATGCCAAGCGTAGACACGGTAATTGCCAGCAAGGCCGTCGAAGAGTCGAATGGTCTTTTCCGCTTGCGCCATCAGCAGCGGCGAGGTCAGGCTGCGCTGGTAGTTCGACCCCTTCGGTCCGGAACCAAAGACGCCGAACGACAGGCGCCAAGGTTCCGGCTTGTTGAATTCGTTGAGGTAGGAGGCAACGAAGCCCGGCTGGAAGCCGTTGGCGTCGACGCCGATCTGGCCACCGGCGTCGAGCAGCGGGTTGTGCACGAAGACCGAGTTGAGGAACTGGCGCGCCTCGTCGCCGGCGGCAACGTTCTGGTCGAAGAAGCCGAACAGGTCCATCTTGCCGAAGGTGATCTCGAGCTTTTCGCGCGAGCGCGGCTTGAAGCCGCCGAAGGGCAGCGGAATGCTCGCCTGATACCAGGCTTGGCCGAGAATCGCGACCGAGTCATCGGGGCTGGCGCCGCTCGCACGGAAGGCGACTGCGTTGGGAGCCGAACCAAAAGCTCCCTGGTTCGTCAGAGGAGCGTTCAGACCCTGACCCTGACCAATACGGACGTGCGCGAAGACGCGTTGGTCGATGTCGGCAATCGGATCAAGCGGCAATTCGACGGTAACGTCGGCGCGGTAGTTGAGCTGACTGCCGGCGTCCTGGGTCCCTGAACGAAGGCCACTCGCGTGTTGCGCGACAGTGGTCAGGCTCATGCCGGCCTTGATGCCGTCGAGCGCATCGACTTTCTTCGCCGCCTTTTTCATCGACAGCGCATCCATTTCGATGGCCTTCAGGCGGTAGGTCAGTTCCGGCTCGTTTTCGCTGACGTTGGCACTATTCAGGCCGTCTTCGACCCGCGCCTGCGATTCCTCAAGCGTTTTCACGCGTTTTTCGAGTGCCGGTGCTGCTGCCTGTGCGTTCGCCTTGATCTGCCTTTCCAGTTCGGCGTTGCGCTTTTCGAGCTGCTCCAGACGCGCGTTCATCTTTTCCAGCAGACGCAGCGTTTCGTCCTTGGCCGGCGCGGCGGTGGCGGAAACTGCGGGAAGCGCGAGCGCGGCGGCGCAGGCCAGCGCCAGGGGGCGCAGTTTCTGCCGCAGTTGCGGCAGGTGGGCGGGGGCTTTCATCGCTCAGTACCCGCCCTTTTTACCGATGCCGACGAAGGTGAACTCGTTTTCGACTTCGAAAGGCTTGAACCAGGGACGAACGCCGGTCAGGCGGTCGGTGTGCCGACCGAAGTGGCCCTGCGTATTGGCCGAGGGCGGCAGGATCGTGTACTTGACGAGATACTTGCCCGGTCCGAACAGCTTGATGTTGTCGCCGTAGTGCGGACCGTCGTTGGCGACCATCGGCATGAATTCGCCGCTGACCTTCTGCGTCGTGCCGATCTTGGTGACTTCGTACTTGACGACGAGGTAGGGAATCCAGGCGCCTTCCTCGAAACCGTTCGGATTGTTGCCGAGCGCCTTGATGTCCGCCTCGATGTGGATATCCGACTCTTCCACCTTCTTCATCATGCCTTCCGGCTCCATCGTGATCGCCTGCAGATAGACGGCGGCGATCTCCATGCCGTTTCGTTGCTGCGGTGTGCCGATCGGGTATTCGACGGCGATGGCGGCGGTGGAAGTCAGCATGGCAAGCGAGATTGCCGATGCGGCAAAGAGGTTTTTCAGCACGGTCATGAGGAAGCTCCAGAGAGGTTGAATGCGGATCGAAATCGGTCGGTACAGCCGAACTTATAACTGTAACAATAGTCGTTCTCACTATATATGCGAATGAGTATCGTTTGAAGAGGTTTGTTGCTGCGCTGCCGCGCGCTGTGGTGAAACTGCAACAGGCTCTGCCGCAGGGCGATGGCGCGCTTTGTTGCGCGGCAACAGTGCAAGCTCCGCGAGCGGACGCGGTGAACCCGCCGTGCGTCGTGCTGTCTCAGCCCGGACATTCCCGTCAGTGCCGGTCGCTCGCAGTTGCTGCGGCAGGGCACGAACCGAAACCGGGATCCACGTCCCGAACCACGCAAGGAGCCCCATGCTTACCGTTCATCACCTCGCCAACTCACGCTCGCAGCGCGTCCTCTGGCTGCTCGAAGAGCTTGCCGTCCCTTACGAAGTGAAGCGCTACGAGCGCGATCCGCAGACCATGCTGGCGCCGGAGGCCTTGCGCCGGGTGCATCCGCTCGGCAAATCGCCGGTGATTACCGATGGCGAGCTGACCATCGCCGAATCGGGCGCGATCATCGAATATCTGGTCGAGCGCTACGGCGATGGCCGCCTGATTCCGCCGCCGGGAACGCAGGAACGCTTGCGCTATCGCTACTGGCTGCACTACGCCGAAGGCTCGGCAATGCCGCCACTGGTGCTGAAGCTCGTCTTCGATCGCATCGAGAAGGCGCCGATGCCTTTCTTCGTGCGTCCGGTGGCGCGCGGCATCGCCGCCGAGGTGAAGAAATCCTTCATCCTGCCCGACATCAATCGCCACCTCGACTACATGGAAAGCGAGCTGCGCAAGGCGCCGTGGTTTGCCGGGACCGAGTTCACCGCTGCCGACGTGCAGATGAGCTTCCCGCTCGAAGCGGCCCATTGGCGCGGTGTGCTCGACGACAGCCGGCCGCTGCTCAGCGATTTTCTCGGCCGCATCCATGCCCGGCCGGCCTACCGGCGTGCGCTGGAGCGTGGCGGCGCCTACGATCTGGTCGATTGAAGCGGGGTTGGCGGCCGCCTGCGCGCTTGCCGGAAGTGCGCATTGCCGCCCCGGCGGCAGCGGCATAAGCTGGCGGCTGGTCCGCCGATTTCCTTTGTCATCGCCGTTGAGGAGCTGCCATGCCGCGTTATTCAGCCTTGCTTCACCGTGTCGCGGGCGCCTGTGCGCTCGTTTTCGCCTTGCTCGGGCCGATTGCCGTGGCACCGGCGCAGGCCGTCGGCCTGGGCGATCTGACGTCCAAGGAAAGTGCTTCCGGTCTGAAGGAGGCGCTCAGTCGTGGCGCCGAGCTTGCCGTCGGCCAGCTCGGCAAGCGCGACGGCTTTCTTGGCGACAGTCGCGTGAAGATTCCGCTGCCCGACGGCTTGCGCCAGGTGGAGGGCGGCATGCGTGCTTTCGGCATGGGCAAGCAGGCCGACGAGCTGGTCGAGACGATGAACCGCGCCGCCGAGTCGGCCGTCAGCGAAGCGAAACCGATCCTGCTCAACGCGGTGAAGAGCATGAGCTTCGACGACGCCAAGGGCATTCTCGCCGGTGGCGACGACGCGGCGACGCAGTACTTTCGCCGCACCACCGCTTCGCCGATCGGCACGAAATTCCTGCCCATCGTCAAGAAAGCGACCGCGCGCCTCAAGCTCGCCGAGCAGTACGACCGCTATGCCGGCAAGGCGGCGCGCTTCGGGCTGGTCGACGAGAAGGACGCCAACCTTGACGCTTACGTCACGCGCAAGGCGCTCGACGGCCTCTATCTGATGATCGCCGAGCAGGAGAAGGCGATCCGCAAGGACCCGGTCGGTACCGGTTCGAATTTGCTCTCGAAGGTGTTCGGCGCCGTCGGCAATTGATTTGAGCGGCGGTGGCGAGACGTTTGCCGCCACCGCTGGTTCTGCCTGCTGGCCGCCGCGCTATCGCCCCCGCGGTGAACCGGTGCCGTCGCCGGGAGCGCCCGGGGCCGCGTGCTAGAATCCGCGCCCCTCTCCCGCAGATGCCAGGCCGATGTCCGCAAAGCCTCCCGATCGTCTGAATCCGCCGCAGCGCGAGGCCATCCGCTACCTCGACGGGCCCTTGCTGGTGCTCGCCGGCGCCGGTTCGGGCAAGACGCGCGTGATCACGCAGAAGATCGCCTACCTGATCCAGGAGTGCGGCTTCAGGCCGGCAAACATCGCCGCCATCACCTTCACCAACAAGGCGGCGCGCGAGATGCAGGAGCGCATCGACAAGCTGCTCGGTCCCTCGTCGGGCAAGGGCCTGACCATTTCGACCTTTCACTCGCTCGGCGTGCGCATCCTGCGCGAAGAGGCCACTGCGCTCGGCTACAAGCCGAAGTTCTCGATCTTCGATTCGAGCGACTGCCAGAGCATCATCACCGACCTCGCCGGTACGGTGGACAAGGCGACGGTTCGCCGCCTGCAGTCGATCATCTCGCGCTGGAAGAACGCACGGGTGTCGCCCGATGCCGCCGCGAAGGACGCGCAGGACGAACACGAAGCGCTCGCCGCGCGCGTTTTCGCCAGCTACGCGGCGACGCTGCGTGCCTATCAGGCGGTCGATTTCGACGACCTGATCGCGCTGCCGGTCGATCTCTTCCTGCAGCACCCGGAAGTGCTGTCCAAGTGGCAGAACCGCCTGCGGTACCTGCTCGTCGACGAATACCAGGACACCAACGCCTGCCAGTACGCGCTCTTGAAGCTGATTGCCGGTCCGCGCGCGGCGTTCACCGCCGTCGGCGACGACGATCAGGCGATCTACGGCTGGCGCGGCGCCGACATCGAGAACCTGCGCGGTCTGCCGCGCGACTACCCGCAGTTGAAGGTGATCAAGCTCGAGCAGAATTACCGCTCGACGGTACGCATCCTGAAAGCCGCCAACGCGCTGATCGCGCACAACGAGAAGCTGTTCGAGAAGAAGCTGTGGTCGGAACTCGGCTTTGGCGACCCGATCACGCTCAATGTCTGCCGCGACGAGGAGGCCGAGGCCGAAACCGTGGTGATGAAGCTGCAGGCGCACAAGTTCGAAAATCGCGGCCAGTTCCGCGACTACGCCATCCTCTACCGCGGCAACTATCAGGCGCGCATCTTCGAGCAGCAGCTGCGCAACCAGCGCATTCCCTACCTGATCTCGGGCGGGCAGTCGTTCTTCGACAAGGCTGAAATCAAGGACATCACCGCCTGGCTGCGCCTGCTGGCCAACAGCGACGACGACCCGGCCTTCATCCGCGCGGTGACGACGCCCAAGCGCGGCGTCGGCGGGCAGACGCTGGAAGCGCTGGGCACTTATGCCGGCGAACGCCACATCTCGCTCTTTGCCGCCGCCTGCGAGGAAGGTTTCGCACACCGAGTTCCGGCGCGGCAGGTGGAGCCACTGCGCGAGTTCTGTGCCTTCATCAACCGTCTTGAGTGGCGCGCCAGCCGCGAGCCGCCGGCGCAGGTGCTGCCCGACATGCTCACCGCCATCGGTTACGAAGCCTGGCTCTACGACCACGAAGAGCCGCGCGCCGCGCAGACCAAGTGGGGCAACGTGCAGGAGTTCTGCGGCTGGCTCGGCAAGAAGGGCGAGGAAGAGGACAAGACGTTGATCGATCTGACGCAGACGATCGCGTTGATCAACCTGCTCGACAAGGGCGAGGCCGACGTCGACGCCGTTCAGTTATCGACACTGCACGCGGCCAAGGGGCTGGAGTTCGGTCACGTCTTTCTGGTCGGCGTCGAGGAAGGCATCCTGCCGCACCGCGAATCGCTGGCGCCGGAAAAGATCGAGGAAGAGCGCCGGCTGATGTACGTCGGCATCACGCGCGCGCAGCGCTCGCTGCACCTTTCGCACTGCGAGAAGCGCAAGCAGGCGCGCGAACTGGTCCCCTGCGAGCCGTCGCGCTTCATCGCTGAAATGGCCGACAGCGAAATGCGCATTTCCGGCGGCAAGGCCGCCAGTCCGCCCGACAAGGCGACCGGCTCGGCACGACTCAACGCGCTGAAGGCGATGCTCGGCAACAAGGCGAAGTAAGCCGCTTGCCAAGACCTGCCCGGGGTGTCGGCAGGAGTGTTTTATAACTATATGTATATATTGGGCTTTTGGTTGTGGTCTGCGGGTGCCGGGGCGAGCGGTGCGGCCGCAAGGGCCTCATCGCTCGCCCCGTCCAGGCCCGGCTATTTCACCAGCCCGATCATGTAGTCGACCGCGCTCTTCACCTCGGCATCGGAAAGACTGGTCGCGCCACCCTTGGCCGGCATCGAGTTCTTGCCGTTGAGCGCGCTGGCGTAGAGCACCGTCTTGCCTTGCGCCAGCCGCGGCGTCCACGCCGCCTTGTCGCCGGCCTTCGGTGCGCCGAGTGCGCCGCTGCCGTGGCACGCCGAACACACCGATTTGTAGATCGATTCACCATCCTTCGGCCCACTCGCCGCTGCCGGTTCTTCGCCCTTGATCGTCACGCGAGCCACCGGCTGGATGCGCAGTTCGACCGAATCGTCGCCAGTAGCCGGAGCGCCGCCCTTGCCGCGCATCGAGAGGGGCCAGATCACCACAATCGCCAGCAGCGCAACGGCAATCGTCACATAGAGGATCTTCTGCGAAGAGTGGGGAGTTTCCTGCGGGTTTTCAGACATGAGGCCTCCAGGCGAAAGGGTGAGAATTGCGCGAATCGTTAACCTGCTTGAAGACCGCGCGCGCGCTGACTCGTTCCCTTGAAAACAGTGGCTTCTGCGCGAGCGAAGGCGCCGTAGCGAACAGTTGCACTCGCGAGGTTGGCGCGGCCCGCTCGCCCCGGAAACCCCCAGGAGAGTCGCACGGCTCGCCCGGCATGGACGCCCGCCGGCGAAACCGCTATCCTTACGCCCCTGCACGCGCCCGTAGCTCAGCTGGATAGAGTATTGCCCTCCGAAGGCAAGGGTCGGACGTTCGAATCGTCTCGGGCGCGCCAGAAAATTCAATGGGTTAGGTCCTCAGGGCCTAGCCCATTTTTCTTTGGAGAGTGGGCTTTGTGCCCATTCCCAACCGAGCGTCAGCCCCGGAAGATATCGACCTTCGTCTCCAGGCACTTCCGCAAACTTAGATCACTTACGCCAACCTCGAACCACCCAGCCGGCTTCTGATAGAAGTCCAATCCCCGCCCGATCTTGATGACCCAGCCGTTGTCCAGGCGGATCTCCCGGTCATGCAGGTTGGGGTTGAGCTTCACTTCCAGTTCGACATCCATATCCAGCAGGCTCTGTTTGAGTTCGTCGAGTTTCTCGGCGATGTCGGTAAGCTGCGTGTTGTCGTCGTAACCCGTCACCAGTTTGATGTGCTTCACTGATCCGGCGTGGAGGATCGTTTCGCAGAAGCGCACGAAGTTCTGAATCTGGTGCTGCAGGCGAATGTACGGGTCTTCAATCGTCACCTCCTTTGCGCCGACGAGGTAGGGGCCGAGGATGGATTCGTAGCTGTAGCCGATGTCGCCGTACATGATCGAGAAGTGCTGCTCTTTGAGCTCAGGCACGACCGGCGGCGCAATGGCTTCTTTTGCAATTGCGGGGACTGCGGGAGTTGCTGGTTCCAGCTTTGCCGGTGCCTGTTGGGCCGCAGGTGCCGCTTCTTTCGCCTGACTCGCTTGCCCTGCGCCGACATTCAAGTTTCGCCGTGCCGGTTCCTGGGTGGCCAGCGCATCCTTTGACTCCGGGCAGAACACCAGTACCTCGGCGCCGCTCGCGTCGAAATACGACAGGTTGATCTTGGCGAACTCGTCGTCGGGTTTACGCTTGTTCATCTGCTCCTTCACCCGGCGCCGGCACTCCGTCGCATAGGCCACGTACTCCTCGAACTCCTCGTCCGTCGGTGCATCGGTCGGATGCAGAATTTTGAGGAAGGCACAGACGGTTTTCTTGATCCCCTTCTCGTCGCGTCCCTCGATCGCCTGACCAAGGCGGATGCGCTTGGTGACTTCTTCGTAGCGATTGGTGTGCTTGAATTGGTAGTGGAAGGCTTCCGCCAGGTAGTCGGTGATGAAGCCATAGTTGCTGGTCAGGAAGTCGCTGCTGTTCTTCGGCATCTCCCAACCGGGAATGTAGGCGGCGAAGCGGTCCATGATGGCTAGGTCGAACTCAGCGGGCAGGGGCTGGAAGAGGTCGTAGCGATCCGAATTGACCACCTGCTGAATCGACAGGTCGAAGTTGCCGACGAAGCTGAGGCTGGCATCGGCGATGACTTCGACGCCGCGCGAAAACCGCCCGTTCGCCATGAAGTCCTTCATGATCTGAATGGTGTCCGGGTCTTTCACCTTGATGCCGCCGACCTCGTCAAAGGCGATGGTGTCCCAGAAGCCGACCAGACCGACCTTGCGCCGCGCATTGTTGTAGAACAGCGCCGACTTGGTCGCCTGGCCCCCGGAAATCAGCGTTGCGTATGGTGAAAACTCGCTGAAGAAGTAGGACTTGCCCGTGCCGCGCGGCCCAAGCTCGATGTAGTTGTAGTTCGGCTCGACCAGGGCCGCCAGACGGGCGATGAAGTGCATCTTCACGCGCTGCGACAGCTTGGTCGGCTCCAGCCCGACGGTGCGCAGGATCACCGCGATCCATTCGTCGCGAGTGAACGCCTTGCGCCCCTCCATGTAGCGCGAAAAATCGAAGCGACTGATCTGGATCGGGCGCAGGTCCTCGATGTAGAAAGCGTAGTCGTCGTCCTCGATTGGGTTGTGCATGAGCGTCACTTCCGCCCAGATGCCGCCCTCCAGCAGGCGATCGTTATCGCGATAGAACTTTTCGCCGATGGCAATGCGCTGCGAGTTGAAGTTCTCCAGCGCCGCCCAGTGGCGCTTCTCTTTCTCGACGTAGCGGACATGTACCTTGTCGATGAAACGATGCTTGCCCTTGGTCGCCACTTTCGACTGCGCCGCGTTGGCCTCGTCGGGTTTGACGTAGTTGTCCTGCAGGCTGGCCAGCACCGCTTCCATGCCCGAATCCATTTCCGCCTGATCATCGCTGGCGCAAAACCTGGCCAGCAGAAATTCCAGGACAAAGGTCGGGACGTTGGTGCCTTTCTTGATCCGGTGCAGCAGATCCTTGCGCAGCACCTTACCGTCAAAGGCGGCGATCAGCTTCTGGTCGAGCTCATTCATGGTCTTAGACGGCATAGTCGGTTTCGAGATCGAGTTGGCAATAGACGGTATAGGTCGAAGGGTGCAGCGCCTTGATCTTGAATTTTCCTTCGAACTCCATTTGCATCTTGATGGTGACCTGTACCTTGTCGCCGGGTTTCAGCGTCAAGGTGCCGGTCGCCGGATTCACCGCGCCCGCCGCCTTGGCCTCGCCGACCACATCGCCAGCGCTGTTGTGGGCCTCCAGCAATATCTCGAAGTCGCTGTCGGTCGAGAACATGTCGGCGGTGTCCACCGCCAGATCGATTACCGGCATTCGTGTGGTGATGGTTTTGGCGCCGTTCCGGTAGCTCATCGCTACCGAGGCTTTTTTCACCGCAGGCTGCGTGGCCGTCTTCAGTTGCATGGAGATCACCGGCACCACGCATTCCTGCAAGGACGCACCGCCGTGGTAATACAGCAGTCCGTTGCGGTAGGCCGCCAAGGTCTGCGGCGCGGCAAACTTGGGAAAGTCGCCGCGGATGCCCATCTTCTCGGCGCTGACGACCAAGTGATGACCGTCGGCAGAGCCATCGCCCAGCGCGCAGCGATCATGCACCGTCATCCAGTTCCCCTGGGGCTTGGCGCACACGTCGCCAGCGCCGGCATGCGTGTTCATGAAGAAGCCGTGGTCGGTGGCGATGACCACCTCGTTGAAGCCTTTGTCCTTCAGCTTGTTGATCGAGAGGCGAATTCGCTTCAGCGCATTGGTGATCTCGGCCGGCGCGGTGTCGGGGTGGTTTTCAAAATAACTGTCGATCTCCACCGAGCGCAACACCAGCAGATCGGTGTCGGGCAAGACATCGAAACGGTTGCGCACAAAATCTTCCAGCCGCCCCTCCTGGAAGCGTTGGCCGTAGCGCTTCTTCAAGACATCCATGCGCTGCGCGACGGTATCGACGACCTGGTCGCCGAGAACTGGAACCATGCCCAGGCCGTCCTTGCGCAGCTTCAGCAGTTGCCCGGCCCCGGGCAGCAGGCTGGCCATGCCAACCGCGGTGATGCTCGGCAATTGCGCCAGTGCCGCCTGCACGTCGACTTGCCCCTCCTCGGCCAATTGCCGTTCGAGGGCGACGCCGAGCTCATAGCGCAGCGCATCGATCATGAAGAAGGCCACCTTGTGGCCATTCTTCTGCAGCTTCGGCGCGACGATGCGATCGAAGACGTCGGCGTTCGCCAGTTGTCCCGCCAGCGGCCAGCCGGTCTGTTCGACATGGCGCGTGAAGATCAGCTGCACTTTCTCGACCAGCTTTCCGTACTGCCGGCGCACCCTACCCTTCACCGGCATCATCACGCCCGGCACGTCCTGCCAGTCATAGTCGCTGACGGCCTGTTCGAACTCCCGATGCAGACGGTCCGCCTCGCGCAGGCTGCCGATATAGAAGGCCAGCAAGTTATCGAGATTGCGCGCGTGGTCTGAGAGTTGCCGTTCGAGGTCGTCGCAACTCTGCAGCAAGCCAACCGCCGAGCGGATCAAGTCCCACTGCGCGCGACTCTCGCCCTTGCCGGTCCATACCGAGCGCTCATGGCGCTCCAGGATATGCCGCACGCGCTCGAGGTCGTCGCGCAGGAGCGCCTCGATCGCGCGGGTGAGGAAGGTGCGCTCCTCGAAGGGGAAGGTATCGCGATCACCGAGGTCGGCCCAATGCCCGCAGTGACCGATCAGGTTCAGATCCTTCTCGATTTCCTCGGCACGGTCGATGTAAGTGCTCTGGGTGCGCCGGTCATTGCGCAGGCGCTCGCATAAATCCTCGACCAGTGGCTTGGCCACCCGTTCGGCCTTGGGCACATCGGCGAGCGCATTCGGCAGGGGATCGGGCAAATCGAAAACGAATTCGCTGAACAGTACGAAACGCCACAGCTCGTCGGCGATAGACGACCAGGTTTTGCCCTTGGTCTTCAGCACCAGCCCCAGGCTGTTCTTCAGCAGGTCGCGGATCTCGGATACCCAGCCCTCGTTGGCCTTCAATGCCGCTTGTTGCGCGGCGCTCGGCACCAAGAGGGCGAACAGGATGTCGCGGGCCGACTCGACGTCGAGTTGCGCGCGCAGGTTCGGCCAGCCCAGGCCGCCGCCGACGGCGTCGATGACCGCAAAGCTCGGCGACGCGTCCTCGGCAAAGATCGCCCGGATCGCCATCGTGTGGTCGGGCTTGGCCTTGAGGCAAAGGCTTTCATAGCCATCGCCGTCGCCACTCGGAAACGTCGTTCCGGCGGCTGCGATGGCGGCAAAGGGATCGATTTGATGGTCCTCGTCGGTTTCGGGCATGCGCGTCGGCACATACACCAGCAAGCCGAGCAGCGGCTTCGCCACCACATCACGCAGCGCCTGCAGCGCAGCGAGGCGACTGTCGATGCTGCTCACCGAGGCATCAACCACCGCCAGCTTGTCGCTGGCCATGGCGGCGCAAATGCCGTGGTAGCGCCGGTCCGCGTCGTACACGACCATGCAGCCCGCCTTTTGCAGGCGCGGCAGGAAGATGCTGTCTCGAATGAATTCAGTGATGCTCATGGCTGGCCGCCCGGTGGTCTCTTGTCGAGCATCAAATCACCTCTAGGGATTTTGTGGCTCACGTAGTGGCATTTCGTGCAACACAAAGTCAATTGTCGCGCATTCATGCGCTTCAAAACGCCGCCCGCCCTTCGGCGATGTTCAACAGCGCGGGGAAGCACAAGGTCGCTGCCCGCCGCCCGCTACCGTCGACCAATACCCGCAGTACCTGTGCCTCGCGCATGGCGGGAAGGATGCGCTTGGCGGTCGGTTCGGGGATGCCGGCACTGGCGACGAAGTCCGAACTCTTGAAGATTGGCCGGCCGAAGATCCAGTCCAGGGCGTGAATCGCGTACTGCGAGCGCGTCAAGTCCGCCACCTCGCGCTTCATGCGCTCGTACAGCGCGAGAATGGCCGCCGCCTTCTGCTGGTTCTCTTCGGCCTGTGCTTTCAACGCCGACAGGAAGAACATGCACCAGCCGGTCCAGTCGCCATCGCGCGATACCGCGAGCAGGCGATCGTAGTACTCGTCGCGATGCGCCTCCAGAAAGGCGCTGACATAGAACATTGGGCTGCGTATCAGTCCCGTTTGCCACATGAACAGCGGCACCAGCATGCGCCCAAGCCGGCCATTGCCATCGAGGAAAGGATGCAGCGCCTCGAATTCGGCATGCAGCAGCGCCAACTGCACCAAGCGGTCGGGGGCCTCCTCGTGGAGGTAACGCTCCCAGGCGCTCATGGCATCGGGTACCTGGACGCCCACCGCGCTCGCATCTGAGTTCGTCGGCTGGCAGGGGAGCGGCTGGCGGGCAGTCGAGGCGCAGCACAAAGTGGCGACGATGGCTCTCGTCCATGGAAACGTCGGCGCGCAGGCCGTGCTGGAAAATATCCTCGACGAGGCCAAGCCTCTGCTTCCGCCGGCAGCTGAAGGTTTGCACTGGCTGCTGTCCACGCCCTTTCGCTACCGGCCCTTGCCGGGAGGGTCGCGGTTTCGTCGACGCGAAGACCCGGGTGTCTTCTACGGCGCCGAGGAGCGCGAGACGGCGTGCGCCGAAGCCGGTTACTGGCGGCTGAAGTTCTGGAACGAAAGCACGTTTCTGAGCCAGCGAGCGAAATCGATTCCCTTGACCCTCTTCGAGTTTCACGCGGCGACGGGGCGTGCGATTGATCTGACGCGACCGCCGCTGAATGCAGACCGGGCCTTATGGACACATCCGGGCGATTATTCGGCTACGCAGGCGTTGGCCGAGAGTGCGCGGCAGGCCCATGCCGAAGCGCTGCGCTACGAGTCGGTGCGTCGTCCAGCCGGCCAATGCCTTGCTTTTCTTTCGCCCGATGTGTTCAGGGCGGTCGCTGCACCGTTCAGAAACAATCAGCAAAGCTGGAGTCTCCTGATCAATCCGCCTCACCAGATCGTCTGGCAGCGCGAACTGTCGCAGGAGTGCTGGAGCTTCGATTTCTAGTCCCGCCACAAAGTCAGTCGCCAAGCTGGCTCAAGAGCGTTGGCCGGCGCCTCACCTCATCCCGGAGCAACCGGCCGCTGCCTGAGCGATTGCAGGCAGGCTTCCAGCCCGCCTTCGACGATCGGTGCCGGCACTGCCAGCATCAGGTTGCAGGGCAGACCGAAGTTCTCGATCGCCAGACCGTTGCGGTCGTGCGTTGCTACGCCAACGTCCGGCAGCGGCTCTTCGCGTCCTTCGGCCCGTGCGACGCGCTGCACTGACGATTCAAGACGGCTGACGTAGCCGCAGACCTTCTTGCCCAGCGCATGCGCGTAGCCGAGCTCGAAGGCTGTTCCCGGGTCGGGCTCGGGACCGCGGAAGGGATCGAGATTGGCGACGACGATCTGCGCCTTGCGGATCAGTTCGAGGTTTGCCTGGAAGATGCCGGCGGCTGTCGTCTCGGCATGGTCGAGCGGCAGCAGCGGTTCAAAGCCGTGATGGCGGCAGAGCGCGCGGGCTGATTCAGCCCATTCGGCAGCATCGGGGCGAAAGACGTCGGGGCCGGCCAGATATATCTTCATCGGAATATGCGGGTAAAGGGTTCAGGGACGCAGTGCAAAAAGAGTCCGGGCTGCGAGAATCCGGGCTGCGAGAAAGCAGGAGAATGCCCAGCATGCACCGTTCCATACTTGCGTGACGCGGCGCGCATCCTGCCAGCGTTTCGCAACTTGCGGAATCCCCGGGGCACCATCGGCGCGGGCCGCCCACAGGCTGCGGCCTTGGCTCCAGGCTTTTTTTGGGGTGGTCGCCTCACGGCCGCTGCGTCAGCGCTGCCATACTGCGGGAAGAAAAAAGCGAAGAGTCTGCACCGGTTTCATGACGCGAATCAGCGCCTGCCCGACAGATCCGCGCTTTTCTTCGCGGTTTTCCGTCATCGACGATCGCGATAACGCGCCAACAAGTCGAACCGCGACAAAGCCCTTTCCGGGAGAACAGCAACATGCTCGGCGCCATCATCGGCGACATCGTTGGCTCGATCTATGAGTTCAGAAACTACCGCGCCAAGGACTTTCAGCCCTTCTTTCATCCTGGCGCCTTCTTCACCGACGATACCGTCTGTACGGTCGCCGTTGCCGATGCGCTGGTCAATGACCGGCACCCAGCGCAAGCCCTCAAGGACTGGGGGCTGCGCTACTGGGAAAACGGCGGCTGGGGTGGACGCTTCGCCGCGTGGCTGCGCTCCGACAGCCTTGAGCCGTACGGCAGCTACGGCAATGGCTCGGCGATGCGCGTTTCCCCGGCCGGTTTGCTGGCGCGGTCGCTCGAAGAAGCCATCGCGCTGGCGCACAGGGTCAGCGCGTTCACCCACAACCACCCCGAAGGCATGAAGGGCGCTGCGGCCACGGCGGCGGCGATCTATCTTGCGCGCAGCGGCACAAGCCAGGTGGACATACGCGCCTATGTGAGCGAGACCTTCGGCTACGATCTGAGCCGCACGGTCGACAACATCCGGCCGGGCTATCGTTTCAACGAAAGCTGTCAGGAGACGGTGCCGCAGGCCTTGTGCTGCGTGCTCGAAGCCAGCGACTTCGAGGATGCGATCCGCAACGCCATTTCGATCGGCGGCGACAGCGACACGATCGCGGCGATTGTCGGCGGCGTCGCCGAGGCGCTGTTCGGCATCCCCGACGCGATTGCGCAGCAGGGATGGGCCTACCTGCCACCGGAGATGCAGGCAGTGCTGACCGATCTCTACCGGCGGGCGGCGATGCCGGTGTGAGCGACTTGCGGCGAGCGCATTCAGTGGTGCGCAGAGGCGTACTTGCGCCGCGCCGCAAGCACGGCGAGCGCGCCGAGCAGCAGGGCAAGGCTGCCGGGTTCGGGCACCTGCTGGTCGGATACCGGCGCGGTGAGCGACTGCTGATGGATTTCGCCCCGCTGCGTCAGCGAATTGACGACCACCGTTCCTTCGATGTTGTTGAAATTCGTCAGTGCGGCATCAGTGGCGAGGATGGCACCGCCGAACTGGTTGTTCAGTGTCAGGCTTGTCGCGTTATAGAAGTTCCAGATGGCGACGGCGCCGACGAGAGAAGCGCTGCCGCCGAGAAAATTCGCCGAAATGTTGTAGGTCTTTTCGTCGGTATTGAAGATGATCGTCTTCGCCCCTTTGGTATCGAAAGCGAATTCGGCCAGCTTGAAGAGAGTCGTGTCGATCCCGGTCAGGTCGAAAACCGCGATGCCGCTGGCGTTGGCCAGCGCGGTGAACACCGCCCTGTTGCCATCGATGGTCACGCTGCTGCCGGTGCTCGAAAGCTGGCTCAGCTGATCAGACAGTCCGCTCAGCACGGATCTGAAGTTCGTCGAGGTCGCGGCAGCCACCTCGCTTTGCAGTGTCGCGTTGCTCGACAGGTCGTTAATCCGCCCGCTGCCGTTGAAGTTGGTGCCGCTGGCGCTGCCGGCAACATAAGCGCCGCCGTTGAAGTTGACGTTGCTGCTGCTGCCGAGAACCGCGGCGCTGCCGCTGTTGATCGTGCTGTTGGCAATGCTGCCGCCAATGACCGCGCCGAGGCCATTGACCGTAACGCCCGACGCGCTGCCACCAACCGTCAGACCGGCATAGGCAGAAGCCGGAGTGCTCGAAGGGTGTCCCGCATATTCACCGCCGGCGACGCTGCCGCCGACGTAGGTGCGCCCATCAACGTGCGATGTCGAGTTGACGCTGCCGAAAGCCACCAGATTGAACTGCTGCAGCACCTCCAGCGCCGAGAGCGGCGCTGCCTGCGCGCCGGCGCAGAGGAACTGGCTGACAAAAAGGGCGACGAGTGAAGAGGTGGTGACGAGCTTCATGGTCTGCTCTGGCGGGACGAAGATGGGCAGATAAACGCAAACTTCGGGCCTGTTAAGGGAAATTCATACGGATCAGTAATATACATGCTTTGCAGTATATTACTAAGGGCGTAACTGTCAGTTTATCCGACACGGAAGGCGCCGAAACATCCATTTGCAAACCGGCACAGTCGCGAAATTGCGCGGGCGGGTTGGCTGGCGTACCTTCGCAGCGGTATTGACTACAAATCCGTCCCCGCCTTTGACCCGATGCGTTGTCGCTATTGGAACGCCGCCGCGTTCAGGCAGTTGCCTGCACGGAAGACGACAAATCCGGCGCGGCGGGGCGCGTCCCGAATGGATCAGGAATGCCGTACTCTCTTACGTGCCGCCGCGCTTGGCCGGCACTCGGCGCGCTGCTGACGCTCGCCGGCTGCGCCGCCGTCGGGCCGGATTACGTTCCGCCCGTGCTCTCGAAAACCGAGCTGCCGGGGCAATGGACATCGCCTGTCGACGCCGCCGCGACGACAAAGTCGGCCGAATCCGCAACATCACCCGCGCCGTGGTGGGGCGAGTTGTCAGATCCTGCGCTCGACCGTCTGGTTGATGCGGCGCTGGCCACCAGCCCGACGCTTGAAGCCGCGCTCGCCCGCCTTGCCCAGGCGCGCGCGTCGACTTCGCAAGCGGCAGCGGCCGGTTCGCCAGCGCTTGCCGCCGGTGCCAACAGTCAGCGCTCGGCGACCGATTCGGCGGGGACGACCGAGCAGGATTCGTGGCTATCGACCAACGCTTCCTGGGAAATCGATCTCTTTGGTTCGGTTCGCCGTGGCAAGGAAGGCGCCCGTGCGCGCGAAGCGGCGCAACGCGCTTCGCTCGCCGATGCACGCGTCAGCCTGGCCGCCGACGTCACCGACGCCTACCTCAGCGATCGTGCCTGCCAGTCGCATCTGGCGCTCAGCGAGCAGGACGTCGCCTCGCGCCAGGCCACCGAAAAGCTCACCGCCGCCAGTGTCGAGGTCGGCTTCACCGCGCCCTACCAGGGCGTGCGCAGCAAGGCTTCGGTCGCCGAGGCGAGAACCCGGCTGGCGGCGACGCGCGCGCAGTGTGACCGGCTGGAGAATCTGCTCACCCGCCTGACCGGCGTCGACCGGCCGACGCTGATCACCATTCTGGCCGACAAGCCGACCGGGCTTGACCGTCTGCCGGAGCCGAAGCATTTCAGCGTCGCCATTCCGCGCGCGGCGCTGATGCAGCGCCCCGACGTGCGTGCCGCCGAACGCAAGGTGGCCGCCGCCTCGGCCGACATCGGGCTGGCCGAGGCCGACCGCTATCCGCGGCTGGCGCTCAACGGCTCGCTCGGCTACGCGGTCGATCGAACGAGCGGCAGTGGGTCGCTTTCGTTCGGTACCTGGTCCTTCGGGCCGTCGCTGAGTCTGCCGATTCTCGACGGCGGGCGGCGCAAGGCGGCGGTGGAGCTGGCCCGCTCGCGCTATGACGAGGCGCTCGCCGACTTCAAGGCAAAGGCACGCGCGGCGATCCAGGAGATCGAGGACGCGCTGTCGCGCTACGCTGCCGCGCACGAACGCGCCGAAACCGCGCGCGTATCGGCCAGCCAGTACCAGCGCTTCTTCGACGCCGTCGAGCTGCGCTACCGCGAGGGCGCCAGCAACCTGCTCGAGCTGGAGGACGCGCGCCGCGCCATGCTCGACGCGCAGCAGACGCTGCTCGGCGTACGCCAGGAACGTCTGCAGGCCTGGGTGGCGCTCAACCGCGCCACCGGCGGCGCGGCGCAGTACGAGGAAGCGCTGCCGATTCAGGATTCCTCGCCGACCGCCAGCGCGGGATCATCGCCGCTTCCCGCGCAAGCCGCGTCGGCAACGCCGCTGAAAACGGGCGTCGCCACCGAATTCCCTGTTCATTGAGAAAGCCCATGCCCAATTCCAGCAAAAACAGACTACCGGTAACGGGCAGGACGCTCGTGCTGCTGCCTGCTGCATTGCTCGCGCTGGCGCTTGGCGCCGGCTCCGTGTCGCACGCCCAAAGTCCGGACAAGGGCGGCGAAGCCTCGCCGCCGTCAGCCGGCACGGGGGCCGCGGCGACGCAGCCCGCCGCCCGGCCGGTGTCGCTGCTGCGCCCGCTCAGCGAGCAGTGGCCGGAGCAGATCGAGGCGAGCGGCAACATCATGCCCTGGCAGGAAACCCGTATCGGCACCGAGATCGGCGGCTTGCGCCTGCTCAGCGTGCTGGTCAATGCCGGCGACGTGGTAAAGAAAGGCCAGGTGCTGGCGCGGCTCAATCCGGCCAGCGTCGAAATCGAGCTGGAAACGGCCAACGCGCAGCTATCCGAGGCCGAGGCAGCACTGGCGCAGGCCGAAGCAACGCTGGCGCGCGGCCAGCGGCTGGCGCCCAGCGGTGGCGTCAGCCAGCAGGAGCTGACGCTCTACCAGACGCAGAAGCACACCGCCGAAGCGCGCGTCAATGCGGGGCGTGCGCAGGTAAAGACGCAGCAGCTCAAGCTTGATGCGGCAACGCTGCTGGCGCCCGACGACGGGCTGATTTCCTCGCGTTCGGCAGTCGAGGGCTCGATCGTGCCGGCCGGCAGCGAGCTCTTCAGGCTGATTCGTCACGGCCGCCTCGAATGGCGCGCCGAGGTCAAGGGCGAAACGCTGCTCAGACTGTCAGCCGGGCAGGAAGCGATCGTCAAAAGTCCGCTTGGTCCCGAGATCAAGGGGCGCGTCCGCCAGGTGTCACCGACGATCGACGTCGCTACGCGCAACGGTCTGGTCTATGTCGATCTGCCGCTGGATGCGAACCTGAAAGCCGGGCTGCGCGCCAGCGGTTTGCTGACGATCGGCAAGAGCAAGGCGCTCGTCCTGCCGGCGACGGCGCTGCAGTGCCGCGACGCCGGGTGCCGGGTGTTCAGCGTGAACGCCGACAACCGCCTCGAAGCCATCGAAGTGACAACCGGCCGCCGCCGCAACGAGCGAGTCGAAATCACCACTGGGCTGAGCGAGCAAGCCCGCGTGGTGGCGAAGGATGTCGGGCAGCTCAAGGCCGGCGATCTGGTCGAGGTTCGCAGCGGCGCTGGCGCCTGAGTAACCGCCGCGTCGCGGGTAGCTTCGCGCAAACGAGGCGCTACGCGAGTTTTGCCTTTGCCTGTCCGCGCCGTGTCGAGAGCAGCAGTTTCGTTGTATCTTCCCGGAAAGCGCATCGGTATATGCCGGGGGAGCCGTGTTGCCAGCCTGTCAGAAGATGAAGTTCCTGCTGAAGCGACTGTCCGGTTTCCTGCTCCTCGTCCTGCTGGTGGCCGGCAGCCCGGCTATTGCCGGAGACGATATTCGCGAGGAACGCCTGCGCCTTGATCAACGTGGCGAGGCCGTCGTTGCGGGTCGGATCAGGGGGTGGGATAGCGTCGATTATCTTGTTCAGGCCGGGGCCGGGCAGGTACTGACGGTCGTCTTCAAGGCAAGTCGCGGGTCGGCCTATTTCAACGTGCTGCCACCGGCGTCGGAAGAAGCGCTGTTCGTCGGTTCCCAGTTGGGCGACCGCTTTTCGGCAAGCCTGACGACAGCCGGCGAATACCGGATCCGTGTTTACCTGATGCGCAACGCCGCGCGCCGTAACGAGTCGGCGAGCTACACGCTGAGGACGACGCTGACTGTTGCGCCGGCGCCTGCCCTGTTTGACAAGACGCTGGAACTGCAGGGCATCCGCTTTCACGTGACGAGCTTCCGGGCGGGTGCGGGCAGCATCGTGCGCGTGTTACCCGCAGGCCTGTCGATCGACAACAGCGCGCAGGAAAGAGCGATTGACGGTCTGGTCAGCGGCGCCGAAGTCGCCGACCTGAATGCCGACGGCTCGCCGGAGATTTACATCTACATCCGTAGCGTCGATGCCGACGCGCGCGGCTCGCTCGTCGCCTTCTCGGCCAACCGGCGCAAATCGCTGAGCGATATCCATTTGCCACCGCTTGCAGACCATGCGCAGGCCGCAGCGGGTTATCAGGGGAACGACGAGTTCGCCGTGCTCGAGGGCGTGCTCGGCCGCCGCTTCCCGCTCACTGGCAATGGCGGAAGGCACGACGGGAGTGGTGCGAGTTCTGCGGTCACGATGCGCCAGATCCAGTATCGTTTGCTGCCCGGTGAGGTGGGCTGGCGGCTCAGCATCGACCGGCTGTTCGAGTTCTAGATGAGCCAGCGCGCGCTTGATCCGCCGCGCGGCGTGCTCGGTCTGCTCAGACGGCGGCCGTTCTACGTTCACATCGGCGCGATTTTCGTGCTGCTGATCCTCGCGATCCTGCTTGCCATCGGCTGGGTGACGCGTCTCGAAACGCGCAAGATGGTCCAGCAGTCGGCGGAGCAGCTCTTTGCGCATGTCGGACACGAGGTGGCGCAGCAGCTCCGCCTGCTGAGGGGGCCGATCGAACTGGCCGTGCAGTTCGGTGCCGCGCTGCAAGCAATTAGCAGCGCGACAAGCCTGGATGCGCGCCTGGCGCAAATCGATTTCCTGACACGGGCGCTCGAGAGCGAGCCGCAGATGTCGGCGATCTACTTCGCCTACGACAACGGCGACTTCTTTCTCGTCCGCCCCTTGCGCGACGCGGCTGCGCGCGCGCTGTTCAAGGCGCCGGCCGATGCTGCCTACCTCGTGCAGAGCGTCGAGCGGGGCGGCCAGCAGCGGCGCTGGCTGGCGCTGAGCAGGGAGCGCAAGACGCTGGCGGTTTGGGCGCCACCCGACGCCGGCTTCGACGCGCGCACCCGCCCCTGGTATCGCGAGGCGATGGCCAAGGGCCAACTGATCCGCACGGCGCCCTACGTCTTTGCGACAGACGGACGCTGCGGACGTAGCGTCGCGCTGCGCGGCGCCAGCGGCAAGTTCGTGGTCGGCGCCGATCTGCTGGCCGACACGCTGTCCCACGCACTGGCACGCTACCGCGCGACGCCGTCGAGCGAACTGGCGGTTGTTGACAGCAGTGGCTCCGCACTGGCGTTCAGCGATCCGGCGCGGATTATCAGCAGCGGCGCTGACGGACAGACCGGCATGGCGCCGCTCGAGCAGCTGTCGCCGGTGATGGCGCAGCTCGTGCGCAGCGTCGGCAGGCCGCCTGCGCCGATCGCCAAGCCACAGATCATCGAAGTCGACGGGCGTGAGTGGAGCGTGCATGTCACCCCGCTGCTGAGCGAACTGAGCGAAGCAAGTGGCGATTTCCTGGCGTTGGCGACGCCGGTCGATGAACTGATGGCCGATGTCTACGCGACGCAGCGCTTCCTGCTGTTCCTGCTGCTGGCAGCGATCGTGCTGTCGCTGCCGATCGTCTGGCTGGTTGCGAAGCGGATCGCCGATCAGCTCAACAGCCTGGGCGAGCAGGCCGCGGCGATCGAGCGCTTCGACTTCAGCACGACAGTGCCGCTCAATACCCCGATCCACGAAATCTACGATCTGGGCCAGGCGATCGCGCAGATGAAGGAAACGATCCGCAAGTTTCTGGAAGTGTCGACGGCGCTCGCGGCCGAGCGCAATTTCGCCACGCTGCTCGGGCGGGTTCTCCATGAAGTGCGGATTGCGGCCGACAGCGACGGCGGCGTGTTCTATCTGCTCGACGAGGCGGCCGGACGACTGCAGCCTGCTGCCCAACGCTGGGCGGAGCAGGGCGCCGCCGCCGCGACGCTTCCCTCCGGCCCGCTCCTGACTGAGTCGGGCCATCCGCTGGTGGCGGCGGCGCACAATCTTGCTGGGCCGAGCCGGACCTTGATTGGCAGGCCGCGGCCGCCGGGGCTCGACTATCTCGATGCTCGCTACGGCGACAGCGAGATCGAGATGATCGCGCTACCGCTGCTCGGACGGAGAGGCAATCTGGTCGGCATCGTCTGCAATTTCATGGCGCCGGGCCAGCCGCCGCCGAGTGCGGAACGCATGGCGCTGGTGCAGGCTTTTGCAGGCGCGGCGGCGGTGGCGATCGATCAGCAGCGTCTGCTGCAGGCGCAGAAGACGCTGCTCAGGGCCATCGTCAGTCTGCTGGCCGGGGCAATCGATGCGAAATCGCCGTACACCGGCGCGCATTGCCAGCGCGTGCCGGTGCTTACCGAAATGCTGGCGCGCGCGGCGCACGAATCGAAGGCTGCGCCGTTTAGCGATTTCAGCCTGAGCGAAGACGAGTGGGAGGCGCTGTACATCGCCTCCTGGCTGCACGACTGCGGCAAGGTGACGACGCCCGAGTACGTGGTCGACAAGGCGACCAAACTGGAGACGATCTACAACCGCATCCACGAAATCCGCATGCGCTTCGAAGTGCTCAAGCGCGATCACGAGATCGCGACGCTCAGGGCCATCGCTGGTGGTGGCGACGCGCCGGCCTTGCAGGCAGAGCTTGCGCGCGAGCTGCAGGTTCTCGATGAGGAATTCCGTTTTGTCGCCAGCTGCAATGAAGGCGGCGAATTCATGTCGCCGGACAAGACCGAGCGCCTCAATTCGATTGCCGCACGCAGCTGGCAAAGAACGCTCGATGACCGGCTCGGGGTGTCCACTGAGGAGCGCGCGCGCCTGCTGCGTACGCCAGCCGCCGCCTTGCCGGTGACCGAAAAACTGCTCGCCGACAAGCCCGAACACATCGTCGAACGCGGCCCGGCGGAGCTGATGCCGGCAGACAATCCCTGGGGTTTCAGGCTTGACCAGCCGGCCAGCCGTTACAACCGCGGCGAACTCTACAACCTGTCGATCGGGCGCGGCACGCTCAGCGAAGAGGAGCGTTACCAGATCAACCACCACATCGTGCAGACGATCATCATGCTCTCGCAACTGCCTTTCCCGCCGCATCTGAAGAACGTCGTCGAGCTGGCTGGCGGGCATCACGAGAAGATCGACGGCAGCGGCTACCCGAAAGGATTGCGCGGCGAGGAGATGAGCGTACCGGCGCGCATCATGGCGATCGCCGACATTTTCGAGGCGCTGACGGCGACCGACCGACCCTACAAAGCCGGCAAGAAGCTGTCCGAAGCCATCCGCATCATGGGCTTCATGGCCAGGGAGCAGCACATTGATGCCGAACTGTTCCGGCTGTTCCTGAGCTCCGGCGTCTATCGCGATTACGCGCAGAAGTTTCTGCAGCCCGAATTCATCGACGAGGTCGACATCGCGCCGTATCTGGCGCCCCAATAGCCGTCGCGCAGCGGCCGGCTGAACGCGGCTTCAGTAGAGCGTGCCGACGACGCAGCCGCAGGAGAGCGTGGCGAGCGTGCCGGAGACCAGGGTGCGCGGGCCGAGGGCGATGATCTCCTGCCGCCGTTCGGGCAGCATCGTCGTCAGGCCGCCGATCAGGATGCCGAGACTGCCCAGATTGGCGAAGCCGCAGAGCGCGTAGATCATGATCACGCGGCTGCGCTCCGACAGCGCCTCGGGCGGCAGCGCCGCCAGTTCGAGGTAAGCGATCAGCTCGTTGAGGATGGTCTTGCTGCCGAGCAGCGCGCCGGCGGTGCCCGCCTCGCTCCACGGAATGCCGGCCAGCCAGGCCAGCGGCGCCATCGCGAAACCGAGCAGGCGCTGCAGCGACCAGGGCGTTCCCGTATCCGGCAGCCAGGCCAGCATCTGGTTGGCGAGCGCCACCAGCGCGACGAGCACGATCAGCATGGCGACGATGTTGAGCAGCAGCTGCAGACCCTCGGTGGTACCGCGCGTGATCGCGCCCATGCTGCTGCCATCGACGCGCGGCAGGCGCAGGTCGCGGCCGGTCGGCGCGCCCTCGGGTGGCACCATCAGCACCGCAAAGACGATCGCCGCCGGCGCGCTGATGAACGAAGCGGCAAGGATGTGGCCGAGCGCTCCCGGAATGCGCGGGCCGACGATGCCGGCGTAGAGCGCCATCACCGTACCGGCAACGCCGGCCATGCCGGCCGAGAGGATTACGAACAGCTCGCCACGCGAGACGCGCGCGAGATAGGGTTTGACCAGCAAGGGCGCTTCGACCATGCCGACGAAGACGTTGGCCGCGGTCGACAGCCCGACCGCGCCACCGACGCCGAGCGTGCGCTCAAGCAGCCACGACAGCCCCCGCACCAGCAGCGGCAGGATGCGCCAGTGAAAGAGCAGCGCCGACAGCGCGCTCATCACCAGCACCACCGGCAGCGCCTGGAAAGCGAGCACGAAGCTCGCGCCGGCCGCGCTTTCGGCAAACGGCAGCGTGCCGCCGCCGAGATAGCCGAAGACCAGCGAGGTGCCGGCGCGCGTCGCGCGCTCCAGCGCCAGCAAGGCGTCGTTGAGTGCCGCGAATGCCGCTTGCGCCGCCGGCAGCTTGAGGATGGCAACGGCAAGGACGAACTGCAGCAGCACGCCAGCGGCCACCGTCCGCCAGGGAATGGCGCGGCGCTTCTCGGAGATCGCCCAGGCGATGCCGACGAAGGCGGCGTAACCGAGCAGCGACTGCAGCAAGGGGTGCATGGAGTAGCCGGAAAGCCGGTTGATGGGTGATGCGATTGGTCAGCCGATGAATCGCGGGTGAGAGGTTTGGGGCCATTTTGCGCCACGGCGAGTCTACACGGCGTCGCGCAAGTACTGTCAAATGGCTGGCAGGGGACGAGCCGTTCGCACGTGGCGTCAAGGCGAACATGCGCGTTGGGGCAAAAACGCAACGGATCTTGAGTCGGTGGGTTTGCCGACGGTCCTCGCGGCGAACGAAGAGTCCGCGCTGAAAACAGCAACGCCGCTCAGGGCCAGCTGAGCGGCGTCGTTGTCGCGGGGTTTGTTCGACGCTCGGGAGCTGTGCTCTCGTGTCTCCCAGGCGGGGAGCTTCAGAGAGCGGTACTGGGGTCGGAGACGAAGCCGATGCGGACCAATCCGGCCTTGGAGGCATCGGCCATGACGTCGGCGATCAACTGGTATTGAGCGGTACGATCGGCGCGCAGATGAATCTCCGGCTGCGGCTCCTGGCTGGCAGCCTCGCGCATGCGCCGCTGCAACTCCCCGCGATCGACCGCTTCGCCGCTCCAGTAGTACTGCCCGTCGGTGCGGATCGCGATCTGCACGTTGTCCGGCTTGGTCTGGTTGGCGTGACTGCTCGCCTTCGGCAGATCGATCTTCACCGCATGCGTCAGCAGCGGTGCCGTGATGATGAAGACGACGAGCAGCACGAGCATCACGTCGATCAGCGGCACCATGTTGATTTCCGCCAGCGGGGCTTTCGCCCCGTCCTTGCTGAAGCCGCCGAATGCCATCAGGCTGCTCCCGCCGTTGCCAGCGTCTGTTGACGGAATTCGACCACCCGCGCCGGATCGCTCACTTGAGCCCCCGTCGTCAGGAACGAGAACAGGTCATGGGCGAAGGAATCGAGGCGCGCGACCAGCACGCGATTGCCACGCGTGAAGGCGTTGTAGGCCAGCACCGCTGGAATTGCGACGGCCAGACCGAAGGCGGTCATGATCAGCGCCTCGCCGACCGGGCCGGCCACCTTGTCGAGCGTGCCCTGGCCGCTGATGCCGATGTTGAGCAGCGCGTGGTAGATGCCCCACACGGTGCCGAACAGGCCGACAAAGGGCGCGGTACTGCCGACCGAGGCGAGAACCGTCAGTCCGGATTCGACCCTGGCCGTCTCTTCTTCGAGTGCCTGCCGGATCGAGCGCGTCAGGAACTCCGAGGCATCGGCGCTCGATCCGGTGCGCGCGCCGCCGTGCTGTTCATGGTGGCGCACGGCGACCAGCGCCTGCCGTGCCAGCCGCGAGAAAGGGTTTTCCTTGGCATGGGCGAGCACCTGCGAGTTGAGCGCGCCGACCGTCGACGCGTTCCAGAAATCGCGCAGGAAGGCGCCCGACGAGCGCCGTTCGCGCACCAGTTGCAGCGTCTTGTTGATGATCAGGTACCAGGTGGCGATCGACATGACGAGCAGGATCAGCAGGGCGCCCTTGCCGACGCTGTCCGATTGGGCGAGGAAGTCGGCAAAGCCGAGCGCATTTTGTGCCGGTTCCATGGTTCAGTTCTCCAGATTGAAGGTGATCGGGACGATCACCCAGGCGGCAACGCGCAAGTCGCCGCGTTTTGCCGGGGTGAATCGCCAGGCGGCTACGGCCGTCTGTGCCGCCTGGTCGAGGCGGGGGAAGCCGCTGCTGCGGAAGATTTCCACTGTTGTGGCGGCACCGGATTCGTTGACGAAGACGCGTAACTGGACGCTGCCCTCCTCGCGAAAACGCTTCGATGCGCCGGGGTAGGGCGGCGGCGGGTTGTGCAGGTAGGCGGCGCTGAACCGGGGCGGTTCGAGCGGCGCTTCGACGGCAGCGACCGGTTCGGCCGGTGCCGGCGTCGATACGGTCGGCGCCGGCGCATTGGCGTTGGTGGTCGGCGCCGTCGTCGCCAGCAGCGGTGTCGCCACCGGTTGCCGGACGGGTTGCGGCGCAGCCTGCGGCAGCGGCTTCGGCGCTTCGTCGACTTTCTGCGGCGTGATCAGGCTGACCATCAGCGGTGCGGCTTCGCTCAGCGTCTGGCGGACGCCTTCGAATTGCAGCAGCCCCCACACCAGCCCGCCGTGCAGCGCGAGCGTGATCAGCAGCCCGCTGTGCCGTTGCAGGAAACCGCCCGCATCGGCAGCGGCCTGCCGGCGTTCGCCCGGCCAGCGCGTCAGCGTCAGTTCATCGGACATCGTGATTCATTCTCCATTACCTCTCCACCGGGCCGCTCCCGGCACAGGAACCGATACAGGTCCCGGCCCCGGCCCCCTACCGCCTCCGGCAAAGCCCTGCCGAACGAGGCGATCATCTTGCGACCAGCCCCTTATCACCGAAACAAACTTTTTCTTCGTTCGTTAGATCGATTCGCCGAAACGGTCGCGGCAGGACGGGGGCTTCGCGAGGCATAAGCTAAAGAGGCCCGCCGCATAAGTTTTGAACAAAAGGCGATTTCGGCGCGGCGCGGCGCGGACCGAGAATGCACGGCTCACGTCCTCGTTCCGTGCCGAAATGCCTTCTCCTTTCAATCGCCTGCGCGCCTGCGCGCTCCTGCTCCTGTCGCTCGCCGGCGGGCACGCGCTGGCGGCAACGCCAGCCCACGTCGTCCTCGTCAGCATCGACGGCTTTCGGCCCGACTTCTATCGCAACGCTTCCTGGCCGGCGCCCAACCTGCAAGGGCTGGCGCGTTCAGGCGCATCTGCCGACGGTGTCGTTGGCGTGCTGCCGACGCTGACCTATCCCTCGCATACGACACTGATCACCGGCGTGCGCCCGGGCGTTCACGGCATTTACGGCAACACGCGCTTTGCGCCCGAGGTCGAGTCGGCCGAGTGGCACATCGACAGTAGCGAGATCCAGGCGCGCACGCTCTGGCAGGCGGTGCGTGCGGCAGGCCTGAGTTCGGCGGCCATTTCCTGGCCGATCACGCGAAACGCGCCGATCGATTTCAACCTTCCCGAGGTCTGGTACTACGAAAAACCGGACGACCGGACGCCGGCGATCCGCGATTTCGCGACGCCAGCGGGACTGCTCGACGAGATCGAGAAGCAGGCCACCGGCAAGTTGCGCGGCATCGACGTCGACTACCGGCATCTGGCGATGGACGAGAACAACAGTCGCGCGCTCGCCTATCTGATCCGGCATTACCGTCCCAACCTTGCGGCAATCCATCTCGTTGCCGCCGATACCGCCCAGCACGCGAGCGGGCGCGAGGGCGAGGCAAGCCGGCGCGCGGTCGCCTCGGTCGACCACGCGCTCGGAACCCTGCTCGACGCCGTCGATCAGGCGGGACTGTCTTCCAGCACCTGGTTTGTCGTTGTCGGCGATCACGGCTTTACCGACGTGCACACCCAGCTGGCGCCGAATGTCTGGCTCGCTCAGGCCGGCGTCGACGCGGCGGGGGCGGGCTGGCAGGCGGCGTTCCACGCCGCCGGCGGCACCGCTTTCCTGCATCTGCGCGATCCGCACGATCCCGGCACGCTGGCACGCGTGCGGGAGGTGCTGCGTGGTTTGCCGCCGGCGATCCGCGACGCTTTCGAAATCGTCGAGGGCACTGCACTGCAAGAGGAAGCGGCTGATCCGCGTGCGTTGCTGGCCCTCGTCGCCCGGCCGGGTTTCCTGTTCAGCAATCGCAGTACCGGCGATGCAGCAAGACCGGCGCGCGGTGGCGCGCACGGGCATCATCCGGGGCTGCCGGAACTGCGCACCGGCCTGCTGCTGGCGGGCCCCGGCGTTCCCGCTGGCCGGATGCTCGGCGAACTCAGGCTGGAAGATGTTGTTCCGCTGGTCGCCCGTCTGCTGCGCCTTCCCGATTTCGCCAACCGGCCGCTTCCTCCTGCCCTCGATTTCCTGCCATGAAAAAGTCACTGACCGGGGCGCCGCTCGCCCGCATGCTGCTGCTGTCCGTCGTGCTGCTGGCCAGCGGCCTGCCGCAACAAGCCAACGCGCTCGACATCCTTCTCACCAACGACGACGGCTACGCGCATCCGAACATCCGCGCGCTCTACCGCGAACTGAGCAAAGCCGGGCACCGGGTGGCCATCGCCGCGCCGGCGGGTGACCAGAGCGCCCGCGGCGGCGCCTTCTTCTACGGCGAGGAGGTCGTCGCCGGGCGCGATGACGATTCCGACTACCCGGCGAGCCACTATGTCAAAACCCGTCAGGGCGGCACCTGCCTGAGCGATGCCTGCCGCGGTCAGGAAGTCAGCGTGGAGATCAGTGCCACGCCGGTGATGGCGGCGCTTTACGGTATCGAGCGTGTTCTGCCTCACGCCGATCTGGTGATTTCCGGTCCCAACGCTGGCCACAACCTTGGCCGGATCAACAACAGCTCGGGCACCTTCAACGCGGCGGCCGTCGCCCTGGTCCGCGGTTATCCGGCAATCGCCGTCAGCGCCGACTACCAGGAAGCCTCACCAGCGGCTGCCGCCGCCGAGGTGGTCGGGCTGGTCGCGCTGCTTGAATCCTTGCGCGGCCGCGGCGATCCCTTGCTGCCGCCCGGCATCGGCCTCAACGTCAACCTGCCGCGCAGCGACCGGATCAAGGGGTGGCAGCTCACCTCGATCGGCGGCTGGTGGCCTTACGAGTTTTCCTACGTCGATGATCTGGGATCTCTGCGACCGGCGCTTGCGGGCAAGTTCGGCATCGGCTTCCGACGCGCCGGCCCACCATCGGCCGAAGAGGTCGCAAGCGAAGGGGTCGTGGTTGGCCAGGGGCTGATTACCGTCAGCCCGTTCACCGGATTGCCCGGAACGCCGCGATCCTCGCCGCGTGAGGAGCAGACGGAGTGGCTGAAAAGGCTCGCCGATCGACTGCAAAGCGAAAGCAGAAAAGCAGTGCGCAGTTATTCGTATATTCAGTAAAAAACTGAAACATTTCTTTAATAATCAAAGAAAAATTAAGTCGTTCTTCCCGCGGGTGCCGGCACATAAAGTTTTCCTCGGTTAATTCAAAAACGTGGGAGAGCTTTGTGAAACGACTGTTGTTAGTCACCACCCTCGGCATGAGCGGGCTGACAGCTGCGGGGCTGGTCAGCGCCGACCCCGCATCGGCGCCGGCAAACGAGACGGCGGTACTGGAGAAAGTGACTGTTACCGCGCAACGCCGCGAAGAGTCCGCGCAGGACGTGCCGGCGGCGCTGACGGTCATTTCCGGCGACAAACTGCGCGACAAGGGGGTCAGCAACATCCTTGGCCTGCAATACGAGGTGCCCAACCTCGAAATCGACCCGATTTACGGTAGCGATCAGGCGCAGTTCCGCATCCGGGGTGTCGGCCTCAAGGACTACGGCAGCAACAACGCGTCGACGGTGGGTGTTTACGTCGACCAGACCGCTTACCCGTTCGCGGTGCAGACGCAGGGTTTGCTCTTCGATCTGGAACGCGTCGAAGTGCTGCGCGGCCCGCAAGGAACGCTGTACGGTCGCAACAGCACCGGCGGCGCGGTCAACTTCATCAGCCGCAAACCGACGCGCGAGTTCGAGTCGGGTTTTTCCGCCAGCTACGGATCCTTCGACGCGAAAACCTTCGAGGGCTACGTTTCCGGGCCGTTGAGCGATGCATTGCGCAGCCGCATCGCGTTTTCGACGCAACAGGGCGGTGCCTGGCAGCATAACCGGGCCACCGGCGAGTCGCTGGGCGACAAGAACATCAACGCCCTGCGCGCGCAGTTCGAGCTCGAAGCCAGCAAGGATCTCAACTTCCTGCTGATCGCCAATCTGTCCGAAGACAAATCCGACAGTCGCGGTCTGCGTTCGTATCTGGGCGTCGTTCCCAATGCCCGCGGTGTCGCCGGTGGCTACTCAAGCATTCCTGCGGACACCGACTATCGGGCGACCGGCTGGAGCCTGCGTCCGGAGTTCGCGAGCATCACCGGTCTGCCGCTGGGCAGCAAACCGCAGCGCGACAACAACAACGGCGGCCTGTCCCTGACCGCCAACTGGGATCTGGGCGGTGCCAAGCTGACCAGCATCACCAGTTCGCAGAACCTGCATCGAAAAGAATTCATCGACTGGGACGGGACGGTCATTCCGCAGTCGGATGAATACTTCGACAGCAAGATCGGCGTCTTCTCGCAGGAATTCCGGCTCGCCTCGCCGGGCAACGAGCGCTTCAACTGGCTGACCGGCCTCTACTATTCGCGCGAAAAGCTGAACGAGAAGTTCTACTCCGACTTCACCTACAACCTCGGCTACGCGACGCTGACTTCCTACCGTCAGGAAGCGAATTCGCTCGGCGTGTTCGGTCAGGCAGACTACGCGCTGAACGATCGTTACAAGCTCGTCTTCGGTCTGCGCCATGAAAACGAGGATCGCGACCTGAAGAATTTCGCGACCACTTACGTTTCGCACGCCAGCAACGCGGCGCTCGTCGGCACTTCGACTTTCGCACCGGTCGATCGCAGCCTGTCGAGTTCGCTGTGGTCGGGCAAGCTGGCGCTGGAGTACGAACTGGCACCGGCGCAGCTGCTCTACACCAGCGTCAGCCGTGGCGTGAAGTCGGGTGGCTTCACCGCCTACAACTCCGTCTGGCCGCAACAGACCGACCCGGTCAAGCCGGAAATCCTGACGGCGTACGAAGCCGGATTCAAGAGCGACATCTCGTCGACCTTCCGTCTGAATGGCGCGCTGTTCTACTACGACTATCGTGACCAGCAGCTGCAATCGACCGTTTACGTCGACACCACGGTGAAGTCGATCGGGCGCCTGGTCAACGTGCCGCGCTCGGAAATCTACGGCACCGAGCTGGAGGCCCTCTGGAAGCCGGTCAGCGGGCTGAGCATCAGTCAGTACGTCGGCTTCAAGAAGGGGACCTACAAGGAATTCCGCGGCGTCAACTCCGCCGCCTCGAACGCGGCCGGCTATGAAATCACCACCGATTACGCCGGTCAGGACCTGCCGATCCCGCAATGGAGCTACGGCGGTTCGGCAAGCTACAAGTGGTCGCAACAGGGCTACCGCTTCACCGCTGAAGGTGACTATGCCTTCCACGACGTGCTGAAGTCGACCAGCAACCCGGCGTACAACACCCCGGCGTACTGGCTCGCTAACGCGCGTTTCGCGGTGTCGCCGATCGGCGCATCCTGGGAGGTCGGTCTGTGGGTGCGCAATCTGTTCGACAAGAAGTACGACCTGCATCACGGTTCCTTCCTGTCCAACGCCCAGATCGCAACGTCGGGATTGCCGCGTACCGCCGGCATCCAGCTGAACGTCGCCTATTGACGATGCACCGTGCCGTGTGGGCGGGCGCGAACCACGCGCCGGCGGCCCTCGGCAGGACGGCCACCCCTGAGCGGGTGGCCGTCGTCACTTGATCGATTTGCCAGGTTCCGGGAGAACTCCTTGCTGAAGATTGCCTACGTGTTTGCTGCGCTCATTGCCGTGCTCCTGATCGGGGCGGCGGCCACCTTCCTCTGGCTGCGTGTGCCTGATGTGCCGCGCGAACCGATTCTTGCCAAGTACTCGGGCGCCGACGACCACTTTCTCGACCTGCCCGGAGAAATCCGCCTGCATTACCGCGATCAGGGCAAGCCGGATGCACCGGCGTTGATCCTGCTGCACGGCTACGGCGACTCTTACGCCACCTGGGAGGGCTGGGCGGAGCGACTTGCCGGGCGCTACCGCGTGCTCAGCCTCGATCTGCCCGGGCACGGGCTCAGCGATGCGCCGGCGGACTTCACGCTCGACGCCGCGCGCTGCGCAGAACTCGTCGCCGCCTTTGCCGATGCGCTGCACCTCGAGCGCTTTGCCGTCGCCGGCAATTCGATGGGCGGCGGTGTGGCATGGCGTGTCGCGCTGGCGCGACAGCAACGCGTCTCGGCCCTGATACTCGCCGCCGCTGCCGGTTGGCCGCCGCAGGGCGAGCGCGCGAAGCCCTCGCTGGCCTTCCGCATCCTGCAACACCCGTTCGGGCGGGAAGTGCTGATGCGCATCGACAACCGGCCGCTGATCGCGCAGGGGCTGCGCAGCCAGGTGCACGACGCCTCACTGATTACCGATGCGGTCATCGACCGCTGGGCCGAATACCAGTTGCTGCCGGGCCACCGTCGTATCCTGATGTCGGCAGTGCTGCCAAGCCTGCAGCAGGCGAGCGCCGAGCGTCTGGCCGCAATCAGGGTGCCGACCCTGATCCTGCATGGCGCCGACGATCCGCTCATTCCCGCATCGGATTCGCAACGATTCCACGCCGCCATTGCGGCCTCGGAACTGATCATCTATCCCGACGTCGGGCATCTGCCGCAGCGTGAGATTCCCGAACGTTCCGCCGGCGACGTTGCCGATTTCCTCGCTCGCCACGCCATCTGAACGGGTCGCGGTGGCGGGCTGGCCGTTGCCGGCTCAGCTCGCCACCGCGACGGGTATCTTCGCGGATTGTGGAAAGCGCCGTGCCAGCGCGAGGTCGAGGTCCGGCGAAGCGGCAACGAGGCTCGCCGTATAGTCGTGCCGTGGATGCGCCAGTACGTCGGCGCTGTGCCCGGACTCGACCACCCGGCCGCGCTGCATGACGTAAAGCCGATCAGTGACGGCGCGAACGACCTGGATGTCGTGCGAGACGAACAGGTAAGCGAGACCGAGTTCGCGCGACAGCGTGCTCAGCAGTTCGAGGATCTGCGCACGGATTGATACGTCGAGCGCCGAGACGGCTTCATCGAGCACCAGCAGCCGCGGTTCGCAGACCAGCGCGCGCGCGATCGCGATGCGCTGGCGCTGGCCGCCCGAGAATTCGTGCGGAAAGCGCTCGCCGTCGGCGGCGCTGAGTCCGACACGTTCGAGCACGCTGGCGATGCGACGGCGGCGCTCGTCGGCAGAGGGGGCGCCAGGACCGCGCCATAGATGAAAAGGCTCGCCGACCACATCGGCAACGCGCCAGCGGGGGTTGAGGCTGCCGTGCGGGTCCTGGAAGACGATCTGGATCTGCCGGCGAATCTTCTGCAGGCTGGCCGTATCGCCACCGGCATAGCCTTCGCCGGCAACGCGGATGGTGCCGCCGCGCAGCGATTCCAGCCCGAGGATCGCGCGCAGCAGAGTCGATTTTCCGCAGCCCGATTCGCCGACCAGGCCGACACGCTCGCCGGGATCGATCCGCAGCGAGACGCCGTCGACTGCCCGTACGGCGGGCGGCGGCCGGAACAGCGTCCGCTCGTGTGCCGGATATTCGCAGACCACATGGTTCACTTCCAGCAGCGGCGCGCCTGTGCCTGCGGCGGAAGGTGCCGGCACAGGCTGCGGGCGGGAGTTGGCGAGCAGCGCTTGCGTATAAGGGTGCTGCGGATGACGCAGCACCTGGGCGACCGTTCCGTGCTCGACGATGCGGCCGCGTTCCATGACCGCCACTTCGTCGGCGATTTCCGCGATCACGCCGAGATCGTGGCTGACCAGCAGCAGGCCGCAGGCGTTCTCGCGCACCAGTTCGCGCAGCAATTCGAGAATGCGCGCCTGCGTGCTGACGTCGAGCGCGGTGGTCGGCTCGTCGGCGATCAACAGCTTCGGCTTCAGGACGATCGCCATGGCGATCGCCACGCGCTGCCGCTGTCCGCCCGACAGCGTATGCGGATACCGGTCATGACCGACGCGGCTGGCGGGCAGGCCGACGCGCTCGAGCGTCGCGTGCGCCAGCATCAGCGCTTCGCGGCGGCTGACGCGCCGGTGCGTGCGCACCACTTCGGCGACCTGCTCGTCGATGCGCAGCAGCGGATTGAGCGCGGTCATCGGCTCCTGAAAGACCATACCGATTTCACTGCCGCGGATCGCGCACAGCTCGCGTTCGCTGCAGCGCAGAAGATCGCGTCCGCCCAGATCGATTGCGCCGCTGCGGCGGGCGCCCGCCGGCAGCAGGCCGAGCACCGACATCGCTGTCATCGACTTGCCCGATCCGGATTCGCCGACGAGGCCAAGCACCTGCCCGGCTTGCAGCGACAGCTGGATACCGGAAAGCAGCTCCCGGCCATCGACTGCAAGATGCAGGCCGGAAATGTTCAGCAGCGCCATGCTCAGACCCCTCTTGCCAGACGCGGATCGAGCAGATCGCGCAGGCCGTTGCCGAGCCAGTTGAGGCCGAGCACCGAGAGCACGACCGCCAGACCGGGGTAGATCGCCAGACCGGGCGCCAGCGCCGTCAGCGTCTGCGCGTCGGCGAGCATGCGTCCCCAGCTCGGCAGCGGCGCCTGCGTTCCCAGTCCCAGATAAGCCAGCGCGCTCTCGGCGACGATGGCCAGTGCGAATTGCGTCGTTGCCTGCACCATCAGCGCACCGCCGAGGTTCGGCAGGATGTGTTCGAGCGAAATCCGCAGCGAATCCTTGCCGGCGACACGCGCGGCGAGAACGTATTCGCGCGGCCACAGCCGCAGCGCACCGGCACGCGTCACCCGGGCGAAGACCGGTATGTTGAACAGGCCGATGGCGAGGATGGCGTTGAGCGCGCCGGGGCCGAAAGCCGTCGTCAGCAGGATGGCCACCAGCAGTGCCGGGAAGGCAAACACCACATCGTTGCCGCGCATGACGATCTCGTCGATCCATCCGCGCCGCGCTGCGGCGAAGAGCCCGAGCGCAATGCCGGGTACGGCGCCAAGCACGACTGCCGCGACGGCGACGCCGAGCGAGGTGGCGGCGCCGCGCATCAGCATCGAGAGCACGTCGCGGCCGAGCTGATCGGTGCCCAGCCAGTGCTGCGCACCGATCGGTTGCAGGCGCTCGATGATCGATATCTGCGTCGGATCGTAGGGCGTCCACAGCAGCGAGAGCAGCGCCAGCGCGACGAACACGCCGCTACTCAGTCCGCCGAGCGCCAGTGCGCGAGATGGCTGGCTCATCGCCGCGCTCCGCTGCCGAGACGCGGATCGACGATGTGGTAGGCCAGATCGACGAGGAAGGACACCGTTACGACGATCAGCACCAGCAGCAGCACCACGTTCTGCACGAGGATCAGGTCGCGCTGGGCAACCGCCTGCAGCACCAGGCGACCGATTCCGGGCAGGAAAAAGACGTTCTCGATGACCACCGCGCCGGCGAGCAGGAAGGAAAACTGCAGGCCGAGGATGGTCAGCACCTCGATCATCGCGTTCGGCAGCGAGTGGCGACAGAGCGCGGCGAAGGCGCCCAGCCCCTTGGCGCGGGCCGTGCGCAGGTAATCTTCGGCGCTGGTTTCGATCAGTGCCGTGCGCAGCACGCTGGCGAGAATGGCGGCCTGCGGCAGCGCCAGTGCCAGCGCCGGCAGCAGCAGCGACGTCAGCGCCGCGCCGAGGCCGTGTTCCCAGCCGGCGAAACCGCCGGCCGGCAGCCAGCGCAGCCCGATCGCGAAGAGCAGCGTCAGTAGGATGCCAAGCCAGAAGTTGGGAAGCGCGATGCCGCACTGGGTGAGCGCGGCGAGCGCGCGGTCGGGCCAGCGGCCGCGGTAGTAGGCGCCAGCGATACCCACCGGCAGCGCCAGCGCGGTCGAGCCGAGCAGGGCGAGGACGGCCAGCGGCAGCGATACCTGCACTCTCTCGGCGATCAGCGCGGCCACCGGCACCTGATAGATGTAGCTCTGCCCGGCATCACCGTGCAGCAGACCGCCGATCCACTGGCCATAGCGTTCGACGGGGCTCTGATCGAGCCCGAGCTGGCGGCGCAGGGCATCGACTGCCGCCGGGTCGGCATTAACGCCCATGATGCTCAGCGCCGGATCGCCCGGCGCCACCTGAACGAGCACGAATACCAGAACGCTGGCGACGAACAGCGTCACCAGCAGCGCGCCGAGGCGCTGCAGCAGCCAGAGAGCACCGAAGCGTCGCCATGCCGACAGGCCAGCGGCGAGGGCCACCGCGGCAATGCCGAGCAGACCCAGGCTGCTCAGCGCTGACGTCAAGCCTCTGCCGGCATTCTCAGCCGTGCCCTCGCCGTGAGGCGCATCGACGAAGCGCACGCCGCCGAGTTCGGTCGATCCGCTGACGCTGCCCACCGGCAGTCCTTCGACGCGCCGGTCGCGGACCTGCAGCAAGGGGTACTGGAAGAGAAAGCCGTTGGCCGCGTCGCGGGCCAGAATCTGCTGCAACTCGCGCAGGATGCCGAGGCGTTCCTGCGCATCGACGGTATCGGCAAGCGAGGCCAGCTTGCGTTTGTAGTCGTCGCTGCGGTACCCGAAGTAGTAGTCGTCGCGTCCGTAGATCGTGTAGTCCAGCGGCTCGGCATGGACGACGATCGACAGGTCGAAATCGTGGCGCACGAAAACCTGGTCCATCCACTGCGCCCACTCGAGGTTCTCGATACGCGTCTGGATGCCGACCTGCGCCAGCTGCGCGGCGACGATTTCGCCGCTGCGCCGGGCGTAGGCAGTTGGCGGCAGTTTCAGGGTCAGTGACAGTCCCTCGGCGCCGGCCTCACGCAACAGCTCGCGTGCGCGTTCCGGCCGGTGCTGATAAACGCCGGCGAGGTCGACCCAGGCGCGGTTGGCCGGCGAGAAGTGGCTGCCGATCGGCGTGCCGTAACCGAACATCGCCCCGTCGATGATGGCCTGACGGTCGAGCGCGTAGGAAATCGCCCGACGCACGCGCAGATCGGCGAGCGCCGGCCGCCGCTGGTTGAAGGCGAGCACGGTCTCGCCTTCGGTACTCGCGGTTTCGACAACGAAGCGGCGGTCGGCCTTGAACTGGGCGAGGTTTTCCGGCGCCGGATAATTCGGGAAGACGTCGAGATCGCCAGCCATCAAGGCCGCGTAGGCGGCGGCCGGATCCTGGACGAAGCGATAGACCACGCGCTCGAGCGGCGGCTGCCCACCCCAGTAATCGTCGTTGCGCAGTAGCGTGACCGAGTCGCCGCGACGCCAGTCGGCGAAGCGGAACGGACCGGTTCCGATCGGGTGTGCCCGATTGCCGGTGGCGCTGGCCGGCGCCACCATCACCAGCGCGCCGCTGGCCAGCGACTGCAGCAGGTTGCCGTCGCGCCGCTGCAGGTGGATGCGCAAGCGCAGCGGGGCCAGCACGTCGACCGAGGCGACCGCCGCCAGCAAAGAACGCTGCGGGTTGAGTGAATCGGCAGCGCGGGCGCGCTCCAGCGCAAAACGCGCGACCTCGGCGTCGAAAGGCGTGCCGTCGTGGAAACGCACGCCGGCGCGCAGCTGAAAGGTGTAGTCGAGTCCGTCAGCAGAAATCTTCCACGACTCGGCCAGCCGCGGCTCGGGAGTGCCGTCGGCGGCAAGGCGCAGCAAGCCTTCGTACAGGTTGCCGTAGCACAGCTCGTTGATCGGTGCGGCGGCGGCGCTGGTCGGATCGAGCTGCGGCGGCTCGAGCTGCATGCCGACGCGCAGGGTGGCAGCCGTTGCCGCGCCTGTGCCGGAAAAGAGGAGGGCGGCGCCGAGCAGGAGGCGGCAGGCGAAGGCGCGGGCAGACAGCACGGAAGACAGAAAGCGGGAAGCAGAAACGCGAAATCCGGGCCGCTCCTCGCGGAGCGACCCGGTGATCCGCTATCAGAAGGCGTAGTTGAGTACGGCGCCGACGGTGCGCGGCTGACCGGCGAGGGCGACGTTGAGGTCGTCCTGCGTACCGCCGGGGCGGTTGCCGAAGAAGTTGCGCGTCAGGTCATACTTTTCGTTGAACAGGTTGCGCACCCAGAAGCTGAGTTGCCACGGCGCACCGACCTGAGTGACTTCAAAGCGGGCGTTGGCCAGCCAGTAGGACTTGATGTCGTAGACGTTGCCACCGTCCGGGTTGAGCAGGTTGAGCCAGGACTTGTAGGTGTCGTGGTAGCTGTAGTCGCCGGCAAGCTTGAGGCGATAGCCGGCGGCGGCCCAGGCGTAGGCGACGCTGCCGCCGTAGCTGAGTTTCGGCAGGAACTGGTCCTTGCCCGACAGGTTGCCGAGCAGCGGCGAATTGAAGTCGCGGAAGGTCGCGTGCTTGTAGCCCAGCGACTGGGTGACGGTCAGACCGGACAGCGGGACCCAGCTCAACTCGACTTCACCGCCATCAACCGCCGAGCTCTTGATGTTGATGATCTTGCCGATCAGCGCGCCCGACGGACTGGTCGTCACGTCCTGGAACTGCTGGTTGTGATAGTCGTAGTGAAACACCGCGGCATTCACACGCAGGTTGTTGCTCAGGTCTGCCTTGAAGCCGGTTTCATAGGCAAGCAGCGTTTCCGGCTCGAACGGGGTCAGCGCCAGGGCGTTGAAGGTGTTGTGCGTGGTGATGCCGCCCGACTTGATGCCGCGGCTGACCGAACCGTAGATCAGTGCGTTCTTGTCGAGCTGATATTCGAGGCCGAGTTTGCCTGAGGTGCTGTTGGACGAAAGGGAGGCACTGGCATCGGCAATGCTTGCCCAGGCCTGGACCGGCGTCGTCGAGGTGCTGAAATCGCTGACCGTGCGCTTTTCATGCTCCTGGCGCACGCCGATGATTCCCTTCCAGTTCTGTGTCAGCTTGTAATCGAGCTGACCGAACAGGGCTTGCGTCTCGCTGTCCTGCTTGTACTTGGTGCGCGTGATCACGCCGTAGTCGCGCGTGAAATCGGTGTACCAGTCTTCGTCGAGCTTTTCCTTGGCGTAATAGGCGCCGAGCACCCAGTTGAGGTCGCTCGTCTTGTTCGAAGCCAGCCGGAATTCCTGCGAGAAGATGCTGGCGTCGTCCTTCCAGTAGACGTCGGCGTGGTTGATCGAGGTGCCGTCCCAGTCGGCAAGCTCGCGCCGGTTGAATTTCTGGCCACCGGTAATGCTGGTCAGCTTGACCGCGTCGAGGTCCCAGTTGACCGCTAGGGTGACGTTGGTCGCGTCGTTGTCGCGCGAGGGCTTCTGGCTTTGCGATACGCCGATCAGGTTGGAAAAGGCCGCCGTGCGGCCCCAGCCGGTCGCCGTCCGGTCCGAGTCGGCGGCGTAGCCGTAGTTCGGGCGAGCGGTAAACAGGTACAGCCCTTGTGCGTCGGACTTGTCCTGACCGTAGCTGGCGGTCAGGTTAACCCGCAGATCGCGCGTGACGTCGAGCTCAAGCTGCCCGCGAATGGCGCTGATGTCCTTGGCGCCGAGCTTTTCGCCGGTTTCGCGATTGTGCTGCCAGGCGCCGCCCTGCTCGGTGGCAAACGAGAAACGGCCACGCAGCGATTCGCTGATCGGACCGGAGAGGAAGCCCTGAACGGTCTTCGTGTCGTAGGACGAATAACCGACCGAAACGCCGCCTTCGAATTCCTTGGTCGGCTTGCGCGTCAGGAAATTGATTGCGCCGCCGGTGGTGTTCTTGCCATACAGGGTTCCCTGCGGACCGCGCAGCACCTCGACGCGCTCGAGGTCGAACAGGAGCCCCTGCGTCTGTACCGGGAAGCCGTAGGAGACCTCGTCGACATAGACGCCAACCGCCGACGAGTTGTTGGGACCATAGTCCTGGAAGCCGATGCCGCGGATGCGGAACTGCGCCTGACCACTACCGAAGGCCGGCTCGACTTCGAGGCTCGGCACCTCGTTTTGCAACTGATTGACGTTGGAGATGCCGCGTGCCTGAAGCTCCTCGCCCGACAGCACCGTGATGGCGACGCCGACGTCCTGCGCCGACTCTTCGCGCTTCTGCGCGGTGACGACGACCTTTTCCAGTGTGGTCGCCTCCGTTCCCGCCTGATTCGCCGCGGCGTGCGTGTAACCCGTTGCCCCGATCGCACCGGCGACGCCGATTGACGCTCCGATCAATACCCGTTTCATGGTTTTCCCCCGTTTCGATTCTCGATGTCTGCTGGATCAGCCGTCGCCAGATGGCGGATGAGCGCGGGCGCGGCGTGGATAGCCCGCGCATTTGAGGGGGGAAGCGCAAGCGAAAGAACAAATTTGTAATTCGATGTATATCCGTCAGCGCAAATAAGCTTTTCTCGAAAAAAACTCATGCCAGAGAGATAGGCGCCGGAGGTGTTTCCGGGAGATGGTCGCGAGGGGTGGGCCGCTCCCCGCGCAACGGCGAGGAGTACGAAAACGCAATTAGCTTCTGCCCTGCTGGCTGCATTGCATATCAGGAAAAGTTGATTAGCGCGGCGCGGGGGGCGACTTATAGTCCTCGTCCCGATGGCCTTCTCGAAACCAGCAAGCAGCCGGCCGGAAGGCTGGTCGGCGGCGTTCTGGCACGCGCAATGAACCACCCGAACTCCCCCGATTTTCAATACACGGTACTTCCCACCTTCGATCTGGGCGAACTCGACGTCGCCACTGCCGTCCGCAAGGCGCCGCTCTCGGCGCTGCGCGAGGCGGCGCATACCGCCGGCTTCTTCTATCTGGCGGGGCATGGGGTGCAGCAAGCGCTGATCGACGACGCCTTCCGCGTCAGCCGCGAATTCTTCGATCTGCCCGATGCCGCCAAGAGGACGATCGAAAACCTGCACTCGCCGCACTTTCGCGGCTATACGTGTACCGGCGCCGAACTGACACGCGGCGCCCGCGACTGGCGCGAACAGCTCGATTTCGGCGCCGAGCGTCCGCGGCGTGCGTTAAGCGCGAAGGCGCCACCGTGGGCCTTGCTGGAAGGCCCCAACCAGTGGCCTGACGACATTCCGGCGCTCAAGCCGGTGGTGCTCGAGCTGCAGGCGCAGCTGACCGCGGTAGCCCTGAAGCTGCTGCGTGCACTGGCCATCGCTCTCGGTCAGGATGCCGAGGTATTCACGCCACTGATCGCCGATGCACCGACGCTGCTGCTCAAGCTGATCCGCTATCCCGGCAGCGCGTTCACCGACAGCGCGCAGGGTGTCGGTGCGCACAAGGACACGGGTCTGCTGACCTTCGTCGTGCAGCACGAACAAAGCGGCTTGCAGGTCCAGAACGGCGAGAGCTGGATCGCGGTGCCGCCACGTGCCGGTACGCTGGTGGTCAACATCGGCGAGATGCTCGAACTGGCCAGCGGCGGCTATCTGCACGCCAACGTGCACCGCGTGGTGACTCCCGCCGGGCAGAACGACCGCCTGTCGATCGCTTACTTCCTCAATCCGCATCTCGACGCGCGCGTCCGCCCGATCGCGCTGCCGGCGGCCTTGCAAGCAGCGGCGCGGCCCTCCGCGCACGATCCCGACAACCCGCTGCTCGAACAGGTCGGACTCAACCTGCTCAAGAGCCAGCTGCGCTCGCATCCGGAAGTCGCGCGCCGCTACTACGCCGGCGTCGCCGGTACCGTTGCCGGCGAGGGAGCGGACCATGCCTGATAGTGCAGCAAACTTCCGGCCGGACCATCGTTTCGAGACGCTGCAGGTGCACGCGGGACAGACGCCTGCGCCCGTGACCAATGCCCGGGCGCTGCCGATCTATCAGACGAGCTCCTTCACCTTCAATGACTCCGCGCACGCGGCGCGGCTGTTTGCACTGGAGGAAGAAGGCAACGTCTATACGCGCATCTTCAACCCGACCTCGGACGTATTCGAACGGCGCATCGCCGCGCTCGAAGGCGGCGTGGCCGCGGTGGCTGTCGGTACGCACGCTGCGGCGCGCTTTCTCGCCTTCAACACCTTGCTCACACACGGCGACGATATCGTCGTCTCGAACAGTGTGGGCAGCGAGACGCGCCACCAGCTGCTCGCCTTCGAGCGCAATTTCGGCATCCACGCCCGCTTCGTCGATGACGACATTCCCGCCGCCTTCGCGCAGGCGATCGGCCCACGCACGCGCGCCATCTACGTTGAAACGCTTGCCGGCGCCGGATTGCGCGTGCCCGATTTCGTGGGCATTGCCGAGGTGGCGCACGCCGCCGGCCTGCCCCTGCTGGTCGATAACACCGCCGGCGGCGGCGGTTATCTGGCGCAGCCGCTGGCGCATGGTGCCGATGTCGTCATCGCGGCGACCAACCGGCTGATCGGCGGCCACGGCGCGCCCGCCGGCGGCGTCATCGTCGACGGCGGTCGTTTCAACTGGGCCAGCGGCCGCTTTGCCGAGTTCACGCAGCCGTCGGCCGGCTATCACGGCCTGCGCTTCTGGGAACGCTTCGGTCCCGGCAGCCCGACCGGCAACATTGCCTTCGCCATCCGCAGCCGTGTCGAAGGGGCGCGCGACATCGGCCCCAGCCTCTCGCCGTTGAGCGCCTTCCAGTTCGTGGTCGGCCTCGAGACGCTGTCGCTGCGCGCGCAGCGCCACGCCGACAACGCGCTGGCGCTGGCGCATTGGCTGCGCGCGCGTCCCGAGGTGTCCGCGGTGATCTACCCCGGCCTGCCGGAACATCCGCAGCATGCGCTGGCACGGCGTTATCTGCCGAACGGCTTCGGCTCCGAACTGCGCTTCGTGCTGCGCGGCGGCGGCGACGCGGCGGCCCGGCTGCTGGCCGGGCTCGAACTGGTCGGCAGTGTCGTCAATCCCGACGATGGCAGGACGCAGATCGAAGCGGCCGAAGCGGCTGAAACGGCCTGCGGGCGGGCGGATGGCGGCACGCTGCGCCTGTTTGCCGGCCTTGAACATTTCGACGATCTGGTCGCCGACATCGACCGGGCACTGACCCGTTAACAGAAGGATTACCGCCATGCATGCGCTCAGCGAGAGCAGTCTGCGCCCGCTTTCCTACCGGGAAGTGGTCGCCAAGTATCCCGAGGTTCCGCACTTCATCATCCTCAAGATCGACGTCCAGCGGCGTGGCGTCACCTACACCGAGGCCGCGCTGACGCAGGCCGACCCGGCCCGTCACATGCTGCAGGCGCGCAGCATCTTCCACTCGATCGGCGAAAAGGAGTCGCTCGTCCCGGTGTCGCTGCTGCTGCGTGACGGCACCTCGATCCTGTCGGGGCCGCGTCCGAACGCGACCGACCCCTACGTCGTCGACTTCATCGACGGCCGGCTGGTGCTGACCGACCATGGCGAGGTTCTCGAGGAAGTCGAATACTGGCTGAAGCCGGATTTCTATGATCGGCTCACATCGTCGGGCAAGCCGATGTGGCAGGTGGCAACGCCGCGGCCGCAGCGCCTCGACATCAACCCCTACGCCTACTGCCACTACTGGGACGATGGCAAGGGCTGCAAGTACTGCAACATCGCCGCGCACTACAACAAGGAACGCCGGCTGAACAACAAGCCGCTGCGTCTCGATCCGCGCGACGCTTACGAGAGCGTGCGCGAGGCGATCCGCCAGCCCGGCCGCTTCCTGACCGTCGGCATGACCTGTGGCTCGATCCTGGGCGACGGCGAATTGTTTGCCGAAGAAGTCGACATCTACATCGAAACCCTGCAGGCAATCGGCGAGAACTTCACGACGCGGCGCTTCCCGAGCCAGCTGGTCGCCTCGGCGTTCAGTCTCGAGCAGTTGCAGCGCATCCACGAGCAGACCGGTCTGTTGACCTACACCTCCGACATCGAAGTGCTCGATGAGGAGAAGTTCAACTGGATCTGCCCGGGCAAGGCAGTCCGCCCCGGCTATCGCGAGTGGAAACGGCGCCTGGTCGACGCCGTCGGCATCTTTGGCCGCGGCTACGTGAACACCGGCATTGTCGGTGGCGTCGAAACGGCAAAGCCGCATGGCTTTGCCACTGAAGAAGACGGCTTGCGCGCCACGCTCGAAGAGGCCGAGGACCTCGCCAGCAAGGGGGTGAGCACCGTCTATTGCGTCTGGGTGCCGATCACCGGCTCCGTTTTCCACAAGCAGCAGGCGCCTTCGCTCGAGTACTTCGTCCGCCTGGCGCAGGGACTCGACAGCATCCGTCGCTACTACGGCCTGCTTGTCGACATGGACAACTACCGCATCTGCGGCAACCACCCCGATACCGACCTGTCGAGAATCTAGGAAACGAACATGGCCAAGTACACGCTCGCCGCGGAAATCCGCGAACTCCTGAACCGCGCCGACAGCGTCAAGACGCTGGCACTGCTCGCCGAGGACGGATCACCCTACGTGATCTTCGCTCCCGGCCTTCATGTCGACGACGATGGCCGCCTTGTCTATCCCGAGGCTTTCGAACACTCGCAGCTCAATGCGCTGCTGGTGCGGGCGGTCTGGTTCAAGCGGCCGCTGACGGTCGCCTTGCTCGCCGCTGACGGACGTTCTTTCCAGATCGCCGCCACGCCCTACAAGGCCGTGATTTCGGGGCCGCTGTTCGAACACTACTATCGCCAGAAGCAGCAGGCCGACGCCGCGTTTTCGTTATCGACGGTCTGGCTGATCGATGCGCTGTCGGTCAGCGAAACCAGCGATCCGGTCCGCGGCCCCGCCTCGGAAACAGGAAGAATGCCACTGCTTCACCTGGACCGTATCGCCCGCCCGGCATCGAACTGAAAGCTTCGACGATCCGCTACAGTGGGACACGCCGTTCCTTCTTATAAGCAATTCGCAAATCCGTCTTTGGTGGTGTCCGTGGCTTTCGTAGCATCGGAGCCAGCTTAGCGTCACGTGAATTTCCACCATATTCGAGGCCGGTATGTCTTCCCCCCGCAACGATCGCCTGATCCACTGGCTGCTCGGCAGCCTGGAACTCGAGAGCACGCTTTTCCATCTGGGCCAGTATTGCGGCTCGTGGAAAACCTCGACCAGTGGTCTGGCGCGCGCCGGTTTTCATGTGGTGTTGCATGGCGAATGCTGGCTGCACCTGCCGCAGGAAGGGGTTTCCCATCCACTGCAATCCGGCGACGCGGTGATTTTTCTGCGCGACGTCGTCCATTACCTGAGTCCGCTGGCCGACCCGCTTGCAGCCGCGCAGGCACCACGACGCAGCATGGCGCCGGTCGATACGTCCTTGCCCGGCAGCGTCGCGCTCGCCTGCGGCTTCTTCTCTTTCCGCTCGCAACTGAACCGCGTATTTCTCGGCTCATTTCCCGACTACGTGGTGATTTCGCGCAGCGGTGAAAAGCTGTCCGAAACGCGGCCGCTGTTCGATCTGATCCTGACCGAAGCGCAGGCGGGCGGTGAAGAGCCTTCGCCGCTGATCAGCCGTCTCGTCGATCTGCTCTTTTTCTACGCCATCCGTCACCTCTGCCAGCGGCGTGAAGTGAGCGATGGTCTGTGGGCCTTGCTCGCCAGACCGGAATTCGCTCCCCTGCTGGAAGCGATCATTGCCGATCCCGGGCGTGACTGGACGGTGCAGACGATGGCCGAACTCGCGCACATGTCGCGCGCGACCTTTTTCAAACGCTTCGCGCAGGCCTGTGGCGCCTCGCCGAGCCATCTGCTCTTGCAGATCCGCATGCGTGTGGCGAGTCAGCTGATCGAGGAAGGCTTGAGCCTGTCGCGTACCGCCGAGAAGGTCGGCTATCAGTCCGACGCCGCCTTTTCGCGCGCTTTCAAGAAATCCACCGGTGTCCTGCCCGGCGCTTACCGGCGCGCGCAGCAGCAGCGCCAGTTGCAGGCTGCCTGAGCGGGGGCGCCGGCGTAGCGCAGCCATTTCCCTGCGCCGCGTTGCAGGCTGTGCAGCCGAGATGAACGAACAAAAGAACGCGACGTTTGCAGATTGAGACGGGTTGGGCAGCCCGGGAAAATCGCAGCAGCCTGTCACACAAGGAGTCCTCATGTCCCGTATCACCGTACAAACGCCCGAATCCGCTGCGGCAGCCAGCCTGCCTTATCTCGCCCAGGCCAGGGCGAAGAACGGCTTCATTCCCAATCTTCTCGGCGTTCTCGCCAATGCGCCGGCCGCTCTGGAAACCTATCTGACGGTCAGCGAAATCAACAGCCGCAGCAGCTTCACGCTGGCCGAGCGCGAAGTTGTTCAGCTCACTGCGGCAACCACCCATGGCTGCACCTTCTGCGTGGCCGGGCACACCGCGATTGCCTACAAGCAGGGCAAGCTCCCCGAGACGCTGGTCGAGGGGTTGCGGCAGCAAAGCACTCTGCCGGACGTTAAGCTCGAAGCGCTGGCGGCGTTTACCCGCGCCGTCATTCGCCAGCGGGGTGCCGTGACCGACGCCGAGTTGCAGGACTTCAAGGCGGCCGGTTATGGCGAGCAGCAGGCGATCGAAGTGGTCCTCGGCGTTGCGCTGGCGACCTTGTGCAACTTCAGCAATTCGCTGGCGGCTACCGAGTTGAATCCGGAGCTGGCGGCTTACCGCTGGCAGCTGAAGGCGTGAGACGGCGATGAGTTCTACCGGGCCTCTGCTCGCTGCGCGCGGACTGGCCTTCGCCTACGGACGGCAGCCGGTTTTCGCGACGGTCGATCTGACGATCGCGCGGCGCGAAATCGTCTGCCTGATCGGCGCATCTGGTTGCGGCAAGTCGACGCTGTTACGCGTTCTCGCCGGTCTGGCTGAGCCGAGCGCCGGCGATGTCGTGGTCGACGGTGCCGACGATCCGGGCGGGCAGAGGATGCCAAGCGGACAAAGCCGTGCCGCCAAGGCGAGCGTGGTCTTCCAGTCGCCAGCGCTATTGCCCTGGCTGACGGTCGCCGAAAACGCCGGTTTCGGACTCGATTTCGCCTGCCGTCCGCCGGCGGCGAAAGCCTTGCGCGCCGAGCGTGTGGCGCGTTCGCTGGCACAGGTCGGCCTTGCCGAGCACGCCGACAAGAAGCCGCTGGCCCTGTCGGGCGGCATGGCGCAGCGCGTGGCGCTGGCCCGCGCGCTGGCGCGTGCCCCGGAAATCATCTACCTCGACGAGCCTTTTTCCGCGCTCGACGCGATCACGCGCGAGTCGATGCAGGATCTGCTGCTCGAACTGGCGCAGCACCATCAAAGCGCCGCGCTGCTGGTGACGCACGACATCGACGAGGCCCTGCGCATCGGCGACCGCGTGCTGCTGCTGGCGCGTCCGCAGGCCGAGCAGCCGGCGCGGATCGTCGGCGAATGGCGCCCCGGGGGGGCCGCGCCGCGCAAACACCGTTCGAGCGCGCTGAACGCGATGCGCGAAGAAATCCTCAACACCCTCTCCGACCCTTCCGCCACCTGGTATCCCGCCCTTTAAGGAGCCTGCCATGAACGATCTCGATCATCTTGCCCACGACCTGCCCGTTTCCCGTCGTGACTTTCTCCGTCTGTCGGCGCTGCTCACCGGCGCCATCGCGCTGCCCGGACTTGCCCGCGCCGCCAATCCCGACGATCCGGTGCGCATCGGCTACCTGCCGATCACCGACGCTTCGCCGCTGCTCGTCGCGCACGCGCGGCAGCTGTTCGAGCAGCAGGGGCTGAACGTCGAGGCGCCGCGCCTGTTCCGCTCCTGGGCGCAGATCGTCGAGGCGTTCATGGCCGGTCAGGTGAACGTCGTGCACCTGCTTTCGCCGATGACGATCTGGGCGCGCTACGGCAGCCAGTTCCCCGCCAAGGTCGTCGCCTGGAACCACATGTCGGGGTCGGCACTGACCGTCGCGCCGACCATCCAGAGCGTCAAGGACCTCGGCGGCAAGAAAGTCGCCGTGCCGTTCTGGTACTCGATTCACAACGTCGTACTGCAGCACCTCTTGCGCGAAAACGGGCTGACCGTCGTCACCAAGCCCGCCGACAGCCTGAAAGCGAACGAAGTGGCGCTGTCGATCATGGCGCCGGCCGACATGGGGCCGGCGCTGGCCAACGGTGCCATCGCCGGCTTCATCGTCGCCGAACCCTTCAACGCCGCCGCCGAAACCAACGGCATCGGCCGCGTGCTGCGCTTTACCGGCGACGTCTGGCGTGAGCACGCCTGCTGCGTCGTCACCATGCACGAGCGCGACCTCAAGGACCGTCCGGAATGGTCGCAGAAGGTCGTCAATGCCGTCGTCAATGCGCAGCACTGGCTGCGCGACAACCGCAAGGAGGGCGCGCAGCTGCTGTCGAAGGACGCGCCGGGCAAATACACGCCGTTCCCGCCGGCCGTGCTCGAACGCGTGCTGGTGCCCAACGCCGAGCGTAGCCAGCAGTACGTCAGGGAGGGGGCGATCCGCCATCCTGAGTGGAAGGACGAGCGCATCGAATACCAGCCCTATCCGTTCCCGTCTTACACCGAGCAGCTGGTCAAGCTCTTGAAGAACACGCAGGTCGAAGGCAACAACCAGTTCCTGTCGGCGCTCGATCCGGCCTTCGTCGCACGCGATCTGGTCGACGACCGCTTCGTCAGGAAGTCGATCGCCACTCTGGGCGGGCTGAAGGCTTTCGGTCTGCCCGAGAAGTTCACGCGCAGTGAAACGATCGTTGCCTGAGCCTGCGCCGATGTCGTCACTGGCTTCTGTCCACGCCCGCTCGCTCGCCTATCCGTTCATCGGGCTTGGCCTCGGCCTCCTGCTCTGGTGGCTGCTGGTGCACGGCGTCGGCGGGCAATCGCTGATGGCGGCGCGGTTTTCACCGGAAAACACGTGGAGCGCCGCCGTTCAGCTCTGGCAGGGGGGCGAAGTCTGGGACCACGCCTGGGCCAGTTTGCGCCGTGTCGCGCTAGGCCTCGCCTGCGCATTGTTGTTCGGTGTGCCACTCGGCCTGCTGGTCGGCAGCTGGCGGGATTTCAACCAGTCGACATCGACGCTGTTCCAGTTCCTGCGCATGATTTCGCCGCTATCGTGGATGCCGGTGGCGGTGATGGCGCTCGGCGTCGGCGAAGCGCCGGTTGTCTTCCTGCTCGCTTTTGCGGCGGTGTGGCCGATCGTGCTCAACGTCTCGGCCGGCATTGCGGCGATCGATCCGCAATGGCTGACGCTGGCCGACAGCCTCGGCGCCAATCGCCGTGAAAAGCTGTGGCGGGTCACCGTACCGGCGATCGCCGCGCACCTGCTCACCGGCATCCGTCTGGCGATCGGCCTGATCTGGGTCGTGCTGGTGCCGGCCGAGATGCTCGGCGTCAACGCCGGGCTCGGCTATTTCATCCTCGATACGCGCGATCGCATGGCTTACGGCGAGTTGATGGCGACCATCCTGTTCATCGGACTGCTCGGTTTCGTCCTCGACTGGCTGGCGCGCGAGGCCCACCGGCGCTGGGCCGGGCAGTAATTCAAGGCCGTCGGGAAAAACCATGTCCGAGTACACAGACCCCAATTCTTCCAGCCTTAGCGATGCTTCCGCGGACATCGCCAGACTGATCGCCAGCGAGCTGGCGCCGCGCGTCTGCGCCATCGATCTCGAAGGCGAGTATCCGGAAGGTTTTCTGCGTCAGCTCGGCCAGCTCGGTGGTTTCGCCGGCGTCGTTGCGCCCGCGTTCGGCGGCAATGGCAAGGGCATTGTCGACACCATCGGCGTCATCGCGCAGGTCGGCGAAAGCTGCCTGTCGACCGCGTTCGCCGTGTGGTGCCAGACTGCGTGTGCCCGCTATCTGCAGCTTTCCGACAACACGGCGCTCAAGGCCGAGCTGCTGCCGGCGCTGGTCAGCGGCAGGCAGCTCGGCGGCACCGGGCTGTCCAACACCTTGAAGTCGTGTTGCGAGATCGAGCGTCCGCTGCTCGTCGCCACTCGGGTCGACGGCGGCTATGAAATCAGCGGCACCCTGCCGTGGGTTTCCAATCTCGGCAACGACCATGTTTTCGTGAGCGCCTGCCCGGTCGACGGCGACGGACGCCTCGTCTTCTTTGTGGTGCGCTGCGATCAAGCGGGCTTCCGGCTGCTCGATGGCGCGCATTTCGCGGCGCTTGAAGGGACGCGCACGCTGGCCTGCCAGTTCCGCCGCGTGTTCATCGCCGACGGCAGCGTGCTCGCTCATCCCGAGCAGTCCGCCGAATATCTGGCGCGCATCCAGCCGGGGATGATCCTCGCGCAGCTTGGCATGGGTATCGGCCTCGTCCGCGACTGCATCCGGTTGATCGACAGTGCCGGGCGGACGCACGCGCACATCAACTGCTTCGAAGAGGATCAGGTGGACAGCTTGCATGCCGCGCTCGCTGCCGCCGCCGCCGAAGTCGACCGGCTGGCACGACGGCTCGATGCCGGTTATGCGGTCGATGAGCGGGCGCCGACGCTGCTCGACATACTGCGCGTCCGGCTGGCCGGCGGCGAGCTGTCCTTGCGCGCCGCGCAGGCGGCCTTGCTGCATCAGGGCGCGCGCGGTTACCTGCGCACCGCGGGGGCCCAGCGCCGGCTGCGCGAGGCCTGCTTCATCGCCATCGTCACCCCGTCGCTGAAGCACCTACGCCGCGAGATCGCGCGCCGCGAAGCGGCCGCGGAGCGCCTCGCGGCGTAGGTAACGGACGAACCGCGTCGCGTGCTCGACGCGACCGTTGCTGCCGTCGGCAATAGTCGCGGGGCAGCGTTTTCAAGGAGTGGAATATGTGTACGCAGCATCCGGATGGACACACGCACAGCCATAACCACGGCCAAACGCATGCCCATGGCGATGCGCAGCCGCATGACGCAAGCGGCACGCGGGCGCCGCTGCGCATAGCCGTGGTCGGCAAGGGCGGAGCCGGCAAGACGACGATCGCCGGCGCGCTGGCGCGCGTGCTGGCGACGCGTGGGCTGCGCGTGCTGGCGATCGACGCCGACCCGGACGCCAATCTTGCCTCTGCCCTGCCGCTCGACCACGGCGAATTGCCGCTGCCGCTGGCGCAGCAGCCCGAACTGCTGCACCAGACGAACGAAGCGGCCGCAATTCCCGACGGGCTCTTCCTGCTCAATCCCGATACCGGCTCGTTGCTGCCGCAGAGCACGGTCGCCTGGGGTGGCGGCCAGTCGCTGGTGGCGCTCGGCTGGGGTAAGGGTGGCGGCGAGGGCTGCTATTGCGCCGAGCATGCGCTGCTGCGTCGCGTTCTCTTCAAGGCCAGCGCGGCGACGGCCGACGTCACGCTGATCGACAGCGAAGCCGGCCTCGAACACCTGAGTCGCGGCACGATCGCCGGCGTCGACCTGCTGCTTGTCGTCGTCGAACCCGGTCGGCGCAGCGTCGAGACCGCGGCGTCAGTCCGCCAACTGTCGGCGGCGCTGGGCATCGCGCACGTCCATTGCGTCGTCAGCAACTACCGCAGTCCGGCGGAACTCGCGACCATTCGCGGCTGGCTGGGCGACTGGCCGCCGGTGGCGGCTTTCCCCTTCGACGACGCGGTGCGGCTGGCCGACCTCGCCGGCGTGCCGCCGCAGCTCGCCGGCGAATTCCTGCACGCGGCCGAACATCTGGCCGACTTTGCCCTCGCGCTGGAGCGTGCCGCATGAGCCCGGAAGAACTCAAGGCCTACCGCAAATCCTTTCCGTCGAAGGCCGACGTCCTCGCCAAAACGCCCGATCCGGCCGTACGCCAGATGCTAAAGCGCCTCGACGAGATCGGCGTCGAGACGGTTTTCGACCGCTTTGACGCACAGAAAGCACATTGCGGCTACGGACTTGAAGGTACCTGCTGCCGTATCTGCAACATGGGTCCGTGCTCGGTGACGACGAAAAGTCCGCGCGGCGTCTGCGGCGCCGACGCCGATGTGATCGTCGCGCGCAACATCCTGCGCTGGGTTGCCGCTGGTGTCGCCTCGCACGGCGCGCGCGGACGCGAGGTGCTGCTGGCGCTGAAAGCGGCGGCTGAGGGACGCCTCGATCGCCCGATCCGGGGCGTCGACAAGACACGTGCGGTGGCGAAGTCCTTCGGTCTCGATGTGGACAACAAGAGTATCGAGCAGCTGGCTGGAGAAATTGCCGACATCCTGCTCGAGGATTTTTCACGCGCGGTGCCCGGCATCCATCGCACGCTGCAGGCGCTGGCGCCGCCCGAACGCATCGCCCTGTGGCAGAAACTCGACATCCTGCCGATCGGCGCCTACCACGAGGTGTTCGAGGCGCTGCATCGCACCGGTACCGGCACCGACGGCGACTGGGAAAATCTGATGAAGCAGCTGCTGCGCTGCGGACTCGCTTTCGCCTGGACCAGCGTGCTCGGCTCGTCGATCGGCATGGACATCCTGTTCGGCCCGCCGAAGCGCGACACGATCTCGGCCAACCTCGGCGCTCTCGACCCCGACTACGTCAACATCGCCATCCACGGCCATTCGCCGGTACTGCCGATGACGATCGTCGAAGCCGGCGACGATCCCGAATTCCAGCAGCTGGCCCGCGACGCTGGCGCCAAAGGAATCCGTTTCTTCGGCATCTGCTGCTCGGGCTTGTCGTCGCTTTACCGCCACGGCGGCATCAGTCCGCTGGCCAACGCGGTCGGCGCCGAACTGGTGCTCGGTACCGGCGCCATCGACCTGTGGGTCGCCGATGTGCAGGACGTCTACCCGGGGATCATGGAGGTGGCGAAGTGCTTCCACACGCGCGTGGTGACGACCAGCGATTCGTGCCGTCTGCCGGGTGCCGAGCACATCGCCTTTGACCACCAGCACAGCAATCTCGCCGAGGCGCGCGAACTCGCACGAACCATCGTCACTCTCGGCATCCGCCAGTATCCGTTACGCCACGCGGCGAACGTTTTCGTGCCGCGTCAGCAGATGGCTGCCGAGATCGGCTTCTCGGTGGAGAACATCGCCTCCGCATTCGGCGGGCTTGGCAAGCTGCTCGAAAAGCTGAGAAGCGGGCAGATTCGCGGAGTCATCAATCTGGTCGGCTGCAACAATCCGAAGGTGCTTTACGAAAAGACGGTCAGCGACATCGCTGACGGGCTGCTTGCCGCCGACATCCTGATCCTGACCAATGGCTGCGCCTCATTCCCGCTGCTCAAGCTGGGTTTCTGCAACGCCGAGGCCAGGGTCAAGGCCGGTGCCGGACTCCGCTCGGTGCTCGACGAGTTCGCTTTGCCGCCGGCACTGCACATGGGCGAATGCCTCGACAACGCGCGCGCCTCGGGGCTGTTCCGCGCGCTTGCCGATCTCGCCGGACAGCCGATCAAGGCGATGCCTTTCGCCTTCGCCAGTCCCGAGTGGAGCAACGAAAAAGGTGTCGGCGCCGCCCTTGGTTTTCGTCTGATGGGAATCTCGTCCTTCCACTGTGTACCGGCACCCATCGGCGGCTCGGCCGCCGTCTCGCGCTTTTTCTACGAGGACAGCGAGGCACTGCTCGGCGGCAAGATGGTGGTCGAGCTCAATCCGCAAAGGCTCGTGCAACGCATCGTCGAGGATCTGGATCGGCGCCGGCAGAATCTGGCGGGTGTTGCATAAGCCAGCGGTATGGACGAAGCCCTTGACGCGCAGCCGCGCCGAAACGCTGCCTACAAGCCGCGCGCCCACGCCGGCCGCAGTTGCGCCGCTTGCGGCTCGGCGATGGCCTGGCGCACCTGGGTGAGCAGTCGCTCCTTGTCGGCGCCGAGCGTGCCTTTGAGCACCAGCCAGTTGCTGGCGTGGTCGGAGCGGAAGACCGTGCGCCGCAGTTCCAGTGCGGCCAGCAGCTGCTCCATTTCGCGGAACAGCCCGGCCTGATCGAGCGGCTGCCACTCGGGAAAAGCGGTGCGCAAGCGCGCTTCGCCGAGCGGAAAGCTGACCACCAGCGTCGACAGAAACTCGGGCTGCGTGGCGTTGGCCAGACGCGCCGAGTTCTGCGCATGCTGGGCGCTGAGGGTCGTGCCGCCGAGGCCGTTGAGGATCATCACCGAACGCGTGATGCCGGCTTCGCCGAGCTTGTCGAGCGCCGCGCGCGCGCTGGCGAAGTCCTCACCCTTGTTCACTCTGGCGAGCACGCTGTCGTCGCCCGATTCGGCGCCGACGTAGGCGAGCGCGAGCCCGGCTTCGCGCAGGGCGACGAGTTCGGCGACGCTTTTCTTCTTCAGGTTGCGCGGCAGGCAGTAGCTGGCGACGCGATGCACCGCCGGCAGGTGGTGGCGGATGGCTTGCAGATAGACGAGCAGGCGCCGCGTCGGCAGTACCAGCGCGTCGCCGTCGGCGAGAAAGACGCGGCGCACTTCATTGCCGTAAAGCTCGCCGCAGCGGCGGATGCTGTCGAGTACCTCGTCCTCGCTGCGCGCACGGAATGCCTTCTGTGGCGCCGTGTACATCTCGCAGAAACTGCAGCGGTTCCACGAGCAGCCGTCGGTGAGCGGCAGGATCAGCGATTGCGCCTCGCTCGGCGGGCGAAAGACGGGTTCGACGTAGCGGATCGGCGGCATGCGGGTGGTGGAGGGGACGGATGCTCAAGGGTACGGAGGCTCAGGCGGTGTTCGATCATACGGCAGCCGCGCGTTCCGGCGCGATCGTTCGCGGCAGCGGCCCAGGCTGTGAGCCGGTGCGAATCAGGCGTGCGCTGGCGTCAGAGATTGATCGCCCACACGATGAACAGCGCAAAGCCGGCTAGGCCGACGCCAGCGTGCAGCACCTGCGCGACAGGGCCACCACGCGCGGCTGGTTGCGGTCCCGCCAGCACTGGTGCCAGCAGCCCGGAGAGCAAGGCTGCGGCGAGCAGCAGCGCGGCCGCGTAGCCGACGCTGTGCAGCGCCGTGCCTTCCGGCGTTCGCCATAGCAGATCGATCACCATCCATTTGAGCCCGGCCAGACCGAGCAGGATGTGCACGCCAATGAGCACAGGTTTGGCGGGCAGATGGCGCAGATAGCGCCAGCCGAGAAACATGCCCAGCGCTACCGATGAGGCGAGCAGTGCGATGACGATCAGCAGAACTGTTGGCATGATTCACTCCCTGGCAGCGATGTTCGACTTGGCGGCTCAGTCTCGGCGCGGAGGCAAATGCTGAGGTCAGCGCTGACGCAAGGGCAAACTCCAGCGCCGGCCGCAGGGCGCCGCCGCCGGCCCGCGCACGGGCGCCAGCGTGGCGGCGGGGTGCGCTCAGCCCGCCTTGCCGGAGAGTAGTTGTAGGCTCTCGACCAGCGCGCGCAGTTCCCTGACTTCGCTTTCCAGTACCGCCACCCGTGCTGCCAGATCGTCGTTCGCGCCCGTAGTGGCGTCGCTGCGCGTCGGTGTCGCCGCGCCCGCGTTGTCGGCCGCATTGCCAGCCATATTCGCCGCAGCATCGCCACCGAGCAGCTGACACCAGCGCGTTTCGCGCGTTCCCGGTGCGCGCGGCAGTTCGCGTACCAGCGCTGCCGGCTGCTTTGCCGCCATTTCCTCCAAATAGGCCTCGACCGAGGATATGTCGGCGAAGCCATGCAGACGTTCGGCGTTGAGGCGCAGTTCGCCGGCCGTCTGCGCGCCGCGCAGCAGCAGCACGGTGAGCAGGGCCGACGCCGGCCGCGACAGGCCGAGCGCCTTTTCCATGTGCTGCGCAAAGCGCAGCACGCGGCCGCCGCTGACTTCGCTGACCAGCCCGCGCTCCTTCAGCGATTCGAGTGCGCGCAGCGCGCCGGCCTCGCTGATTTCCAGCACCGGATTGCGGCTGGTTTTCTGGTTGCAGCCGGCGATCAGCGCATTGAGCGAAAGCGGGTAGGTGTCGGGAACCGTGCGCTCCTTTTCACAGAGCGTGCCGAGGATCCGCGTCTCGATTGCCGAGAGTTGTTCACTGCTGTCGTTCATTGTTGCCTCGTTGATGATGGGTGACATCAGTATTGCGTGCCGAGTTGCCGGGTGAGCCAGCCGCCGATGTCGGAGATTTCGTCGTCGCACACGCTATGCGCCATCGGGTAAGTGTGCCACTCGGGCTGGTAGCCTTGCTGGCGCAGGAAATCGCGGGCGCGCAGGCCGAGTGCGGGCGCCACCACGTCGTCCTCGTCGCCGTGCGCGGCGAAGATCGGCAGCTGCGCGTTGGCGGCGCGCGTTTCTCCGCTGATGAGTTCGGATGCCGGCAGGTAGGTCGACAGCGCGATCACGCCGGCAAGCGCGTCGGGGCAGGTCAGCGCCGCCGTGTAGGCGACCGCGCCTCCCTGCGAGAAGCCGGCAAGGACGATCCGCCGGGCCGGAATGCCGCGTTCGACTTCGCGCGCGATCAGCCGGTGGATGCTGGCGACCGAGTCCTGCAGGCCGGCGACGTCGACGCGGCGCTCGTCCGGCGCCAGCGACAGGATGTCGTACCAGGCGCGCATCTCGTAGCCACCGTTGCAGGTGACCGGCTGGTAGGGCGCGTGCGGGAAGATGAAGCGCCCGGACAGCGTTACCGGAAGGCGCAGCTCGGCGACGATCGGCACGAAGTCGCTGCCGTCGGCGCCGAGGCCGTGCAACCAGATCAGCGCAAAGTCGGGCTTGTCGCCGCTCGTCAGTTCAATCGGATGTGCGGACACAGGGTTCTCCGTCGTTGCCGTGGAACGCCGCGCGTGTGCTTCGGCGTCGTTGTCGCGCATGATAGCTGCGCCACGCAGAGCATTGCCGGTCTGGCGCAAAAGGGCGAATTAGCCCGGTCGCCACCCTTGCCTGCGCAAAGTGTCCTGCCCAAAAAATGGGCAGCGCGAAAAAACTCAATGCCGGCAGCGGGATGCGCAACTTGTTCAGGGCTTATCCACAGACTTGTTACGGATTTCTGTGGAGACAACCAGTGTGTGCCTTCAATCGGCCGCTGTGCGGAGTCAGCCGGCCTCGCTGCGCATCGGCGCAGGCTTTGCGCGCGGTGCTGGCGAGATCGGGCAGGGCATGATTTCATAGCGCCTTTCGCCAAGGGAAGCCCGTCATGCAGTGGAGCTGGAAGCCGTTCGTTCTGTTCGTTTTGTTGCCCGTGCTGGGAATCATCGGCTGGGCCACGGCCGCCGGCGTTTTCTGGACGGGGGTCTTTTTCGCCGTGGTCTACCTGATCTTCATCGGCATGGCCAAGTACGTGCTGTTCGACGACTAGCCGGCTCTACCCAGTCTTGCCAGCAGGATGGGCGGGCGCCGTCAGGCCTTGTTTTCTGGACGGGTATCCCAGTCGGTCGCCTGTACCAGTAGCGCCAGCGCAGCGCTCAGTCCTTGCGCATCATCGCCATCGAACCGGGCCGGCAAGGGGCTGTCGAGGTCGAAGACCGCGCGCAATTGCCCATCCACCAGCACCGGCAAGACCAGTTCCGAGCGCGACGCTGCATCGCAGGCGATATGCCCGGCAAAGGCATGCACGTCGGGAACGAGCTGGATTTCAAGCGTTCGTGCACAGGCGCCGCAAACGCCGCGGCTGAAGGGAATGCGCACGCAGGCCACCTTACCCTGAAAGGGGCCGAGTATCAGTTCCTCGTTTCTTGCCAGATAGAAGCCGGCCCAGTTCAGGCCGGGTAGCGCGTTGTAGATCAGCGCAGCGAACTGTGCGAGGTTCGCCAGCCAGTCGCGTTCGCCAGCGAACAGAGACGCCGCCTGCGCCTGCAGCAGGGCGTACGCCGCGCGCTTGGCCGGCGCACTGGACATGTCGAGGGAGGTGCCTGTTTCCGGGTGCGTCATTGTTCGTTCCGTCGCAAGAGGGTTCCCGTTCGCCGTGCTGATTCCGTGTCAGAAGCGCTGCCGGGCGCCAGCGTCATCGACGACCCGCCGGTGTGTAGCGGCAGCGGCCGTGAGCAGGGAATGTATCCCGTATCGGCGTGCCTTGTGGCAGATTAGCCGTCCGCCCTCTCCCGGGCATGCCGGTCAAGAGAGAAAAGGAAGTCATGAGCGACATCAACACCCTGCGTCGCGTCCTGCGCGACTGCCGCACGATTGCTGTGGTGGGTCTTTCCGCCGATGCACACCGGCCGAGTCACGAGGTCGCCAAGTACATGCAGCAACGCGGCTACCGGATCGTCCCGGTCAATCCGAAATACAGCGAGATTCTCGGCGAGACCTGCTATCCGGACCTGCAGTCGATCCCCTTTCCGGTGGACCTCGTCGATGTTTTCCGCAAGCCGCAGGACTGTGTGCCGATCGCCCGGGATGCCGCGGCGATCGGCGCCAGGGCGCTGTGGTTGCAGCTTGGCGTGATCAACGAAGAAGCGCAGCGCATCGCCGAGGCGGCCGGCCTGACGGTGGTGGCTGACCGTTGCGTCAAGATCGAGCATGCGCGCCTGCTTGGCCATTCCGGCTAGAGGTTGGCGAAGCAGGCCACCATTTCCGTTTGCCGCACTCAGGCTCCTGGGCGATCCTGGGTAGCGTCGAAACCGGCTAATGCCGACGCAGCCCGCATGCCTGCTGGCTTATACGATCGAGCGGATAAAATTATCGCAAATCATTCCTTACGCCCGGCCGAGCCTCACCCTTAGAGTTTTCCCTCATTGGCGCATCAGTCGCCCGTTGATCGAGAGGGAAAACCATGCAGACGCAATCGCAGCTTCGCCACCCGTTCCGCAGGCTGGCCGTAGCGCTCGGGCTGGCCGCGACGCTCGCTGGCGGCCCGGTGCTGGCCGCCGAGAAGGCCCAGTTCACCGACTGGGGCTGGCCGCAGCCTTACGAGAAAGTGTCGGAGAAATCGATCAACTGGCTGAAGGACAAAGGCTGGTGGCCGCTGACGGTGGCCTGGCAGCCGCCGTTCTCCGGCCAGAACGCCAGCCTGGTGACGATCAACCGCCTCGACTTCCTTGCCAAGCGTGGCCTCGAAGCGAAGTTCCAGGCGTTCAATTCCGGCCCCGACATCAATGAAGCGATTACCTCGGGCAAGGCGCAGGTTGGCAACGGCGGCAACTTCCCGCTGACGACGCTGATCGACAAGAACGTGCCGATCAAGGTGGTCGGCATCACCGCGCCGAACCTCAAGCACCAGACGATCGTGCCGAACGATTCGCCGGTGAAGAGCCTGAAGGACTTCAAGGGCAGCAATCCGCCGGCGGTGATCGGCATCGTTACCGGCTCGTCGGCCGAGTTCTACTTCCAGATCGCCGCTGCCGAGAACGGTCTCGCCGTCGGCCGCGACGTGGTGCTGAAGAATCTGCCGCTGTCCGAGCAGATCCAGTTGCCCAAGGGCATCGCCGCTGTCGTGCCCTGGGATCTGACGGCCAGCCTGATCACGCAGGAAAAGAAGACCGGTCGTTCGATCGACGTCAGCTATCCGTACAACATCTATCAGGGCAGCTACTACCTGCGTCAGGAACTGGTCGACAACGTTCCCGACGTGGCGCAGGCACTGACCGACGCGCTGATCGAAGCGAACCTGTGGATCCGCCTCAACCCCGAGAAGACCGCCGACCTGCTCGGCGAAGAGCCAAACCTGAAGAACGTGCCGAAGACGCTGCTGCTGCAACAGGTGCAGGAGTACAACAACCTGTACAAGCCGACCTATGTGCATCCGACGCCGGCTTTCTGGGGCCAGGAGAACGCGCGCATCGCGCAATGGCTGAAGCAGGGCAACCGCCTGCAGCGTACGCTGACGGCGAAGGACTACGAAAACGCCTTCGCGCCGCAGTTCGCCGACAAGGCCTTCGCCAAGCTGGGCTGGAAGATACCGACCCAGCCCGCCGCGATTCCGAAGAACTGGAGCGGCAAGGTCGGTCAGCACCCCTATCCCGAGTACGACACCTACCTGACCCTGAAGGCGCCGCAAGCCTTCCCGGAAAAAGGTGACCTGACCAAAGCATGGCAATTCAACGGCAAGAGCTTCAAGCCTTGAGTTCGTCCGAATTGACTGCCGGCCGGCATTCCCGCAGCCCGGGGGATGCCGGTTTCAACATCCAGACGCCGCGCGTGCCCACTTTCCTCAGCCTTTCCCTGCGCAAGCTGCGGCAGTTCGGTTTCGTCTCGCTGCTCATCCTCGCCTGGCAGTACATCAGTGGTGTCTGGTTGCCGGCGGTCGACGCCACTCTGGTAACCCTGCTGCCGCCGCCATCGGCGGTAGCACTGGCCGCTCGCGACCTGATCGTCTCCGGCGAGCTGCCGGCGCACCTGTGGGCCAGCCTGCAACGCGAACTGATCGCCTTCGCTTTCGCGCTGGCGGCGATCCCGCTCGGTATCGCCATGGGCTGGTGGAAATGGGTCAACGAGCAGATCGATCCGCTGATCGAGACGCTCCGGCCGATTCCGCCGATCGCCTGGATTCCGCTGTCGATCCTGTGGTTCGGCATCGGCGACGCACAGAACCAGTTCATCATCTTCCTCGGCATCTTCTTTCCGATCCTGATCAACACCGTCACCGGTGTGAAGGGCATCGAAACCAACCTGATCCGCGCCGCGCAGTCGCTCGGTGCTTCGCAATGGCACATCCTCACGCGCGTCGTGCTGCGCGCGGCGCTGCCGCAGATCCTCACCGGCATCCGCGTCGGCTTCGGTTTCGGCTGGATGGCGCTGGTCGCTGCCGAACTGGTCGGTGCCAGCAGCGGGCTGGGTTTCCTGATCAACGACGCACGCTCGGTGCTGCGTACCGACATCATTCTCGTCGGCATGCTCACCATCGGCTTTACCGGTTTCCTCATCGACACGCTGGTGCGCAAGCTGGCGCGCCGGCTGTTGCCGTGGTCGCTGGCCGCCACCCGCTAAGGATCCACGCATGGGTACCCTGATCGTCGACCGCGTCGGCAAGACCTATCCCGGCAACAAGACCGGGGAGCAGACCGTGGCTCTCGACGGCGTCAGCTTTACCGTCGCCGACAACGAATTCTGCGCACTGCTCGGGCACAGCGGCTGTGGCAAGACGACGCTGCTCAACCTGATCGCCGGCTTTGAGCAACCCGGTAGCGGATCGATCACGCTCGATGGCGTGCCGGTGCGCAGGCCGGGACGTGAACGGGCCGTCGTCTTTCAGGATTACGCGCTCTTTCCCTGGCTGACGGTCGAGGGAAACATCCGCTTCGGTCTGGAAACGCAGGGCAGGATCGCGGCGGGCGAGCGCCAGCGCATCGTCGACGAGCACATCCGCCTGGTCGGGCTCGCCGGTTTCGAGCGGCATCTGCCGCACCAGCTTTCCGGTGGCATGCGCCAGCGCGTCGCCATCGCCCGCGCGCTGGCCACCGACCCGCAGGTGCTGCTGCTCGACGAGCCTTTCGCCGCGCTCGACGCGCAGAACCGCTTGCTGATGCAGGACGAGCTGGCACGCATCTGGGCTTCGGAAACGAAGACGATGTTGCTGGTTACGCACAGCATCGAGGAAGCGATCAGGCTCGCCGATCGCATCGTCGTCCTCAGCCGGCGACCGGGCCGCGTCCGGGAAAACATCGTCGTCGATCTGCCGCGTCCACGGCACGAGGATTCCGCCGGTTTCATCGCGCTGCGCCGTCACATCCGGAATCTGCTCAACGACGAGCCGGCCGATCAACTTGCTGTCGAGGCCGCGAGCGTCTTTCCTCTCGCCTGATCCTGCGGATGCTTATGCGTCCGCAGGCGATATTCATATCGGCATTGCTTCGTTTGGCTGGCGCGGCGCGCGGGCTATCTTCCACTTCCCAACTTCTGGTCCGTTGCTTCCGGCAAGGTGCCGCGGCGGCGGCTCGTGGCCAGCACGCAGCAAGAACACAGGTCACACGTGATAGACATCGAGCACGTCTCCAAGCACTACGTCGTCGACGGCATCGCGGTTCCCGCGCTATCCGACGTCAGCTTGCGCGTCGAACAGGGTGAGGTGTTCGGCATCATCGGCGTGTCAGGCGCGGGCAAGAGCACCCTGGTGCGCACGCTGAACCTGCTCGAACGCCCGGACAGCGGGCGCGTGCTGGTCGATGGCAGCGACATCACGCTGTTCTCCAAAACGCAGCTGCGCAGTTACCGGCGCAAGACCGGGATGATTTTCCAGCATTTCAACCTGATCGGCGCCAAGACCGTTGCCGAGAACGTCCGCTTTCCGCTGAAGCTGACCGGCGAATACACCACGGCTGAAATCGAGCAGCGCGTCGACGAACTGCTTGAACTGGTCGAACTCTCCGGCCATCGCGACAAATATCCGGCGCAGCTTTCCGGTGGCCAGAAGCAGCGTGTCGGCATCGCCCGGGCGCTGGCCAACCGCCCGAAGCTGCTGCTCTGCGACGAAGCTACCTCGGCGCTGGACCCGCAGACGACGCAGTCGATCCTGCACCTGCTGCTCGACATCAACCGCCGTTTCGGGCTGACCATCGTCCTGATCACACACGAGATGGACGTCATTCGCGCCGTCTGCGATCGCGTTGCCGTCCTCGACCAGGGTGTTCTCGTCGAGCAGGGACGTGTCGCCGAAGTGCTGCTGCATCCGCAGCATGCGCTGACGCGCGCGCTGGTGCAGGAAAGTTGCCCGCAGGGCGAGAGTGCAAAGATCAGCGCGCGCCTCAATTTGCCGGGACCTTTGCTGCGCCTGACCTTCCTCGGTGCGATCACGCATCAGCCGGTCCTGCAGCGCATCGCCGCGGCCTTCGCGCTTGGTTTCAACATCATCGAAGGCGTCATCGGCCACATCAAGGAAACGCCCTATGGCCAGATCACCGTGCAGGTGATCGGCGCGGTTCCCGATCTGGCGCGTCTGGAAGCGGCCTTCGGCGAGCACTCGGTGCGTTGCGAGCTGGTCCAGCCATGAGCAGCGAAGTCTTTACCATCCTCGGCTCGCTCGACTGGTCCGACATCGGTCTGGCGACGCTGGAAACGCTGGCCATGGTCGGCGGCTCGCTGCTGTTCACCGTGATCCTCGGGCTGCCGCTCGGCGTCATCCTGTTCCTTACCGGCCCGCGTCAGCCGCTGGCGCACGCGCAGATCTACGCGGTGCTGTCGCTGCTGGTGAACCTGCTGCGTTCGACGCCCTTCGTCATCCTGCTGATCGTGCTGATTCCGTTTACGGTGGCGTTGATCGGCACCTCGATCGGTGTTCCCGGCGCCATTCCGCCACTGGTCATCGGCGCCACGCCGTTCTTCGCCCGCCTGGTCGAGAACGTCCTGCGCGAGGTCGACCGCGGCATCATCGAAGCGAGCCAAGCGATGGGCGCGACGCTGCCGCAGATCGTCTTTGGCGCGCTCCTGCCCGAGACCTTTCCCGGCCTGCTCGCGGCCGTCACCGTCACCGCCATCACGCTGGTTTCGTATGCGGCGATGTCCGGTGTCATCGGCGGTGGTGGCCTCGGCGATCTGGCGATCCGCTTCGGCTACCAGCGTTTCCAGACCGATGTGATGGTCATCACCGTTGCTGTCCTGCTCCTGCTCGTGCAGGTGCTGCAGGTGTTCGGCGACCGACTGGTGCTGCGCTTTTCCCACAAATGAGACGTTTTCCTGCCATGCCACAGAGCACACGCATGCCCCACCGGCACTGTTGATTGCGGCCCCGGAAAGGCCGCTCCCCGCGTTTGCCCTTAACCCGCATAAAGGAAAACTCATGAAAAGCAGGATCTCTCCGCTCTTCGCGGCGCTGTTCGCCTTTGCTGCCTTCTCCGCGCACGCCGAAAGCAAGCTCAGCGTCGCTGCCACCGCCGTACCGCATGCCGAAATCCTCGAGCACGTCAAACCGGCGCTGGCGAAGGACGGCCTGGTACTCGACATCAAGGTGTTCACCGACTACGTCCAGCCGAACGTGCAGGTGGCCGAGAAGAAGATCGACGTGAACTACTTCCAGCATCAGCCCTACCTCGACGAGTTCAACAAGGCCAAGGGCACGCATCTGGTGGCGGTCGCGCCGATCCACGTCGAGCCCTACGGCGCTTACTCGAAGAAGGTCAAGAAGGCGGCCGATCTGCCGAACGGCGCAACCATCGCCATTCCGAACGATCCGTCCAACGCCGGCCGCGCGCTGGTGCTGCTCGAACAGAACGGCCTGATCAAGCTGAAGGACGCGCACAACATCCTGTCGACGGTCAAGGACATCGCCGAGAACAAGAAGAGCTTCAAGTTCAAGGAACTCGAAGCGGCGACGCTGCCGCGCGTGCTCGACCAGGTCGATCTGGCGCTGATCAATACCAACTACGCGCTCGAAGCCAAGCTGGTGCCGACGCGCGACGCGCTGTTCATCGAAAACGCCAACTCGCCCTACGCCAACCTGATCGTCGCCCGTCCTGACAACAAGGACAGCGCCGACGTGAAGAAGCTGGTCAAGGCCCTGCAGAGCGCCGACGTCAAGCAGTTCATCGAGACGAAATACAAGGGCGCGGTCGTTCCCGCCTTCTGAACTACGACGTCAGGCAATCAATATTCAACAAGAGGGGAAAGCACATGACACGCATGAAAACCATCGCGCTGGCGATCTCGACCATCGGCCTGCTCGGCGCGACTGCGCCGGTCTTCGCCGGCGAAGTCGACGAGCTCAAGGCGGCGCTGAAGAAACTGACCGAGCGTCTGGAGCAACTCGAAACGCAACAGAAGGCGCAGGCCACCACCGTTGCGCAGGTCGCCGCCAAGGCGGCGGCGCCCGCGCCGGTGCCGGCCAACGTCGTCACCGCCGGCGACCTGCCGGGTTCGTTCAAGGTGCCGGGAACTGACACCTCGCTGAAGATCTACGGCTATGTGCAGGCCGATGCGACTTACGATCTGAAAGGCACCTTCTCCGATCGTGAAAGCAACGACTGGGCGTCCTTCATTTCCGCCCAACCGCTCGACAAGACGGCAGACGGCAAGCGCAAGAACCAGCTCTACGCGACGGCGCGTACCTCGCGCATCGGCCTCGAAACGAGCACGCCGACGGAGAGCGGTAAGCTGCACACTAAGATCGAGGCCGATTTCAACGCGCCCAACGATTACAGCGGCGAAACCCTTACCAACTCGCAGTTGTTCCGTCTGCGCCACGCTTATGGCGAGCTTGGCAACTTCCTCGTCGGCCAGACCTGGTCGAACTTCGCCGACCTTGGTTCCTACGTCGACTCGGTCGATTACAACGGCCCCGGCACGGTGCCGTTTGTCCGTCAGGCGCAGGTGCGTTACACCTTGCCGCTCAACGCCGGTACGAAGCTCGCATTGTCGGTCGAGAACCCGCAGGCAGTGGCCCAGAACAGCCCGGCGACAACCAGCTTCGACCGCACGCCCGACTTCGTCGCGAACCTGACGACCACCGGCAACTGGGGTCACTTCTCGGTGCGCGGTGTTGCCCAGCAGTATCGCAACGACGCCCATACCAAACAGGGATGGGGCCTCGGCGCGGGCGGCAGTCTCAAGTTCGGGCAGGATACGCTGGTTGCCCAGATCAACGGTGGCAACGGCATCGGTCGCTATACGCTGAATTCGGTCGGTCAGCGCGCCGTCGACGATGGCAATGAAATCCACTTGTGGAAAGCGGTTGGCGGTCACATCGGCTACACGCACGTGTGGAGCCCGACGGTCCGCTCCAACCTGATCGGTGCGTATACCAAGTTCAGCGGCGACAACTATCTCGAAGGCCTCACCGACGTGAACAAGAAGATCACCGAAGCCTTCGTCAATACCTTCTGGACCGTCGCCAAGAACACCGACGTCGGTCTCGAATACGCCTACGGCAAGCGCACCACCTTTGCCGGCGACGACGGCACGCAGAGCCGGATCAACGCCACGGTTCGCTACAACCTGTTCTAAGCCGGTCGGCAGCAACGGTGCCTGCGCCAGCAGCGGCAGGTACATCGATCCCCGCGGTGCGCAAACGCCGCGGGGATTTTTTATCGGCTTGCGAAGCGGCGCGAGACGACGCCGGCGAGCGCGTCGAGGCCCGAGCAGAGGATGAAGTAGATGGCGCCGACGAAGAGAAAGATTTCGGCCGGATAGACCATCAGGCGGCTGTTGACCTGCGCGGCGACGAAGGAAAGCTCGGGAACGCCGACGATGTAGGCGAGCGACGAGTCCTTGATCAGCGACACCCACTGGTTGATGAACGACGGCAGCATCATGCGCAGCGACTGCGGCAGGATGACGTGGCGCAGCACCTGCCAGCGGCTCAGACCAAGCGCCAGACCGGCCTGCCACTGCCCGTGCGGGATGCCGGCAATTCCCGCATGCACCGCGTGGGCGAGATAGGCGCCGCCGATCAACGACAGCGCACAGGCGACCGAAACGAGTCCCGGAACGTCGATGCCGAAGGCCACCGGCAGCAGGAAGTAGGTCCAGAAGATCAGCATCAGCACCGGGATGGCGCGAAAGAAACCGAGCACCAGCAACAGCGCCGAGTGGCCGACGCCGCCTGCCAGCGCCAGCGTGATGCCGAGCAGCAGCCCGAGCACGCCGGCGGCGATCGACGAGATGACGCTGAGCAGCAGCGTCAGCGCGGCGCCGCCGAGCGCGCCATCGGGAAAGGCGCCCCACAGCAGATAGGGCAGGTTGTCGATGAGGATCTGCAGGTTCATGCCGGCCGCGCACTCCGTCGCCGGCGCGAATCCTGGCGCCACTGCAGCCACTGGCCGATCGCCTCGATCGCGGCGATGACCAGGATGTAGAAAATGGTGGCGATGGCAAAGGCCTGGAAGGTCTTGAAGGTTTCGCTCTCGACCTGACGCGAGGCGTAGGAAAGCTCGACCAAGCCGATGGCCATCGTCAGCGACGAGTTCTTGACGATGTTCATGTACTGCCCGAACAGCGGTGACTGCGCGATGCGCAAGGCCTGCGGCAGGACGACGTAGCGGAACACCTGCCAGGGTGTCAGCCCCAGCGCTTCCGCCGAGCGTCGCTGGTGGTCGGGGACGCCGCGCAGGCCGGCGCGGATTTCCTCGGCAACGAAGGCCGTCGAATAGAAGCTGAGGCCGAGCGTCGCGATGAGGAACTCGAAGGACGGCCACGAGAGCCGCAGTTCGCCGTAGAGGCTGAGCGTGTGCACACTGTTCAGCCAGAGCATGCCGGCCTCGGGCAACAGTCCGGGCAGACCGAAATACCAGAAGAACAGCTGCACCAGCAGCGGCGTGTTGCGGAAGAAAGCGACGTAGCCGGTGGCGATACGCGGCAGCAAGGGCAGTGTCGTCGTACGTGCCAGTGCCACGGCGAAACCGAGCAGCGTCGACAGCAGCACGACGATGGCCGAGACGAGCAATGTCATGCCCAGTCCGTCGACCAGCCAGAGCACGTATTTCGCGGCGAGCGGCTCGCCGAAGAGGGAGGCAATGTTCATTGCGTCAACAGCCGCGGGCGCCGCTCGCGCAGTGGCGAGACGGCGCCCGCTGGGGTTGCGGAGCTGCCGTTGCGTCAGGTCCGGTCAAGGACCCGGCGCATGGGGCTGGGCGGAGAAGAGGTTTATTTGTCGCGGATGTGGGCGTCGCCGATCTTGAACAGACGCGGCAGCGGCGATTTGCTGTGCGGGCCGAACCACTTGTCGTAGATCTTCTGCGCGGTGCCGTTCTTTTCCAGTTCGTGCAGCCAGTCGTTGATGGTTGTGGTCAGGCGCGTTTCGCCCTTGGGAATGCCGACGCCTTCGAGCTCTTCGGAGATGGCGAAGGCCGGGATTTCGTACTTTTCCTTGTCCGGCAGCGCGGCGAGCAGCGGCACCAGCTTGGCACCGTCCTGCGTGATCGCCTGCACGTTGCCGTTGCGCAGCGCCGTCAGCGCGAAAGGCGTGTCGTCGTAGGAAATGACCTTGGCCGTCGGATACTTCTCGCGCAGCGTCGTTTCCATCGTCGTTCCCTTGTCGGCGCCGATCCGCCATTCCTTCAGCTGATCGGCGCTCTTCAGCGTGCCCTTCTTCGCCAGGAACTGCTGGCCCGACGCAAAATACGGGATGCTGAAGTCGATGACCTTGGCGCGTTCCTCGGTGATGGTGAAGTTGGCGAAAACCAGATCGACCTTGCCCGAGGTCAGCAGCGGAATGCGGTTGGCCGGGTTGGTCGGTACCAGTTCGACCTTGACGCCGAGCTTCTTGCCCAGTTCGAACGCGTAGTCGACGTCAAGGCCGACGATCTTCTTGCTCTGTTCGTCGACAAAGCCGAACGGCGGGTTGGCGTCGAAAGCGGCGACGCGCAGCACGCCCGCCTTGCGGATGTCGTCGAGTTTGTCGGCTTGGGCGATGCCGGAGGCCAGCGCCAAGCCAAGTCCCAAGCCGAGGAAGATTGCAGCCCGTCGTTTCATGTCCGTCCTTCGCAAAAAGAGTGGCAACGGGGCGAACCTTAACGCGCCGCCATTTCGCGACGAACGAAGAAGAACTGATTTCCTTATGCCGCGCGGTCCGTGCGCCTTGCGCGCGTGCCGATCAGGCGCAAGCCCGCGCCTTATGTCAGAAGTGGATAAGAAAAGACGAATTACTTGCTTCGATCCGCGAGGGCGCTTGCCTAGGATAGGCACTCCGTTTCACCGGACTCGACCATGCCTGCTGCATCCGCAAGCTTGCCTGGGCGTGATCCGGGAGGCCCCGGCGCAAACCCACTCGCCGAATACTGGCTTCCGTTCACGCCCAACCGTGACTTCAAGAAATCCCCCAAGCTGGTGGCTCGCGCAGAGGGGATGTACTACTACGACCCGCAGGGGCGGCCGATCATCGACGGCGCTTCCGGGCTGTTCGCCAGCGCCGCTGGCCACGGCCGGCCCGAGATCGCCGATGCGGTTGGCCGGCAGCTGCGCGAACTCGATTTCACGTCAAGCTTCTATCGCAGCCATCCGCTGGCCTTCGCGGCCGCGCACGCGATTGCGCAGCTGACGCCGGAGCGGCTCGATCGCATCTTCTTCGTCAATTCGGGTTCCGAAGCCGTCGATACGGCGATGAAGATCATCCTCGCCTATCACCGCGCGCGCGGCGAAGGGCAGCGCACGGTGTTCATCAGCCGCGAACGCGCTTACCACGGCGTCAATTTCGGCGGCGTTTCGCTGTCCGGGCTGGTCAACAACCGCCGTGCCTTCGCCGGCGTCGCCACGCCGGCACCGCTGCTGCGCCACACCTGGCGAGCGCAGAGTGCGTTCAGCCACGGTCAGCCGGATACCGGCGCTAACCTCGCCGACGATCTGCAACGCCTGATCGACGTGCATGGCGCCGAGAACATCGCCGCTGTTTTCGTCGAGCCGATTGCCGGTTCGACCGGCGTGCTGGTGCCGCCGCGCGGCTATCTCGAACGTCTGCGTGCGATCTGCGATGCGCATGGACTGTTGCTCGTCTTCGACGAAGTGATCACCGGTTTCGGTCGTACCGGCAGCGCCTTTGCCGCGCAGAGTTTCAAGGTGCGGCCTGACCTGATCACCATGGCCAAGGCGATCACCAACGGTGCGCAGCCGATGGGCGCCGTCGCCGTCGACCGCAGGATTCACGATCAGGTCGTCCATTCGGCAGCCGAAGACAGCATCGAGCTGTTCCACGGTTACACCTGGAGCGCGCATCCGGCGGCCTGCGCGGCCTGCGTCGCGGCGCTCGACATCTACGCACGCGAACAGCTGTTCGCGCGCGGCGCCGAACTGAGCGCGTATTTCCAGAAGCGCCTGTTCAGCCTCGCCGATCTGCCGGTGGTCACCGATATCCGCGCTTACGGCCTGCTCGCCGGCGTCGAACTGGCGCCGGACGGCAAACCCGGCCAGCGCGGCTACCGCCTGCAGAAAGAGCTGTTCGACGCCGGCCTGCACCTGAAAACCACCGGCGATGTCGCCATCCTGGCGCCGGCACTGGTTGCCGAGCCCGCGCACATCGACGAGATCGTCGACGTGCTGCGCCGCGTCCTCGAATGTCATTCGGCCTGAGTCGGCGGCGACCCGGGCCTGCGCAAACTCCCTACTCCCGATACTCCCGAATCCAACAGCAGGAATCATCATGACCAGCAAACGGCATTTCATCCTCGGCTCGCTCACCTTGATCGCCGGCCTGCTCTCCGTTCCGGCCCTGGCCGAGCAGAAGGAAGTCACCATCGCCTACCAGGACATGGTGGTGCCCTGGCGCGTTGCCCACGAAGCCGGCGAACTGGAAAAGGCCACCGGCTACAAGATCAACTTCCGGCAGTTCGCCGGCGGTGGCGACGTCATCCGCGCGCTCGCCTCCGGCCAGGTGAGCATCGGCGAAGCCGGCTCGGCGCCGATCGCTGCGGCCGTCTCACAAGGCCTGCCGATCGAACTGTTCTGGATTCTCGACGACATCAACGAAGCCGAAGCGCTGGTCGCGCGCGACGGCAGCAACGTGAACTCGATCGCCGACCTCAAGGGCAAGAAGATCGGCGTTCCCTTCACCTCGACGACGCACTTCCACACACTGGTCGCGCTGCAGCACGCCAGGGTCAATCCCAACGACGTGCAGATCGTGAACCTGCGTCCGCCGGAAATCGCTGCCGCCTGGGAGCGTGGCAACCTTGACGCGACCTTCATCTGGGACCCGGTCCTGTCGAAGGTGAAGAAGAGCGGCAAGCTGCTGACCACTTCCGGCGAAATCTCGAAACAGACCGGCAAGACGACCTTTGACGGCATCGTCGTCAATCAGGCGTGGGCGAAAGACAACGCCGATTTCCTCGTAAAGTTCGTCAAGGTGTTGGCCAAGGCCGACGAGAACTACCGCAAGAACAAGGCGAAGTGGACCGCCGACTCGGCCGAAGCCAGGGCCGTCGCCAAGGTTTCCGGCGCCAGGGTCGAAGACGTGCCGACGACGATCGCGCTCTATCGCTTCCCGACGCTCGAAGAGCAGGCATCGTCGCGCTGGCTTGGCGGCGGCCGCGACGGCGGTGCCGCGCAGTCGCTGCTGGCAACGGCCAACTTCCTGAAATCGCAGGGAACGATCGCCAACGTGCTCAGCGACTACTCGGCGAACATCAATCCGGCCTACGTGCAAAAAGCGGCGAAATGAGTCTTGCCGCGACGCTCGCACTGGACACCGTTGCGACTGACGGTGTTCAGCGTAGCGCGATCGACCGCGCCGAGTCCCTGAGCGCGTCGGCTGCAGGTGCCGCGAGCGCGTCTGCGGCCGGGCCACGTCCGGCGCTGTCGATCCGCAACCTGTCGGTGCGTTTCGCCGGCAAGGGGCACGACACGCTGGCGCTGGCCAATGTCGACCTCGACATCGCTGCCGGCGATTTCGTCGTCGCGCTCGGCGCTTCGGGCTGCGGCAAGACGACGCTGCTGTCGTGCATCGCCGGCTTCATCGAGCCTTCGGCCGGCGAGATCCTGCTCGGCGACCAGCCGGTACGCGGTCCCGGCGCGGAGCGCGGCGTCGTCTTTCAGAAACACGCGCTGATGCCCTGGCTCGACGTGCTCGGCAACGTCGAGTTCGGCCTGCGCATGCGCGGCATCGACGCGGCGACACGACGCGCCATCGCGCTCGAGAAGATCCGCGCCGTCGGCCTCGAGGGCTGTGCCGGGCAGCCCACCTACAAGCTCTCCGGCGGCATGCAGCAGCGCGTCGGCATCGCGCGTGCGCTGGCGGCGAACCCAGAGGTGCTGCTCATGGACGAGCCGCTCGGTGCGCTCGACGCGCTGACGCGCGAACAGATACAGGAGCTGATCCTCAAGCTCTGGCATGCCGAAGGCAAGATGATCTTCTTCATCACGCACAGCGTCGAAGAAGCGCTGTTTCTGGCGACGCGGCTGATCGTCATGACGCCGTCGCCGGGACGCATCCTGCACCGCTTCGAGCTGCCTTTCTCGCGCCGCTACATCGAGTGCGGCAACGCGCGGCAGGTCAAATCCGACCCCGACTTCATCCGCGTGCGCGAAGAAGTCCTGACGCTGATCCACAGCAGCCATCATTGAAAAAGCCTCCCGTGTCGCCGCCCGATAGCGCCAGCGCGCTGGCTGGATTGCCGCCGCAGGCGGACATCAGGTCCGCTTCACCGCCGCAGCCAGACGCAGCGGGAGCCGCGAACACGTCAGTCGCGTCCAGCGCGGCAGAGCTGCCGCTGGCCCGCAGCCACGACTTCCCGGCGACGGGCAACTGGCCGCTGCTGTCGCTGGCGACGGCATTGCTGATGCTGTTCCTGTGGTGGGTCAGCACCGTCACCGGCTGGCTGCCGCCGCTGGTGCTGCCGTCGCCGGCTGCCGTCGGCGACGCCTTTCTCGCCGCGCAGCGCGGCGAGCTGCAGGGCGGGCACAGCCTGTTCGAGCACTTCGCCTGGAGCACCGGCCGTGTTCTCGCCGGTCTTCTGCTCGCCTGTGTGACGGCGATTCCGCTCGGCCTGCTGATGGGCGTCTCGCGGCTGGCGCGCAGCGTCTTCGACCCGCCGATCGAGTTTTACCGGCCGCTGCCGCCGCTCGCCTACCTGCCGCTGATCGTCATCTGGTTCGGCATCGACGAGACAGCGAAAGTGCTGCTGATTTACCTCGCCTGCTTCGCGCCGCTGGTTGTCTCGGCGCGTGCTGGCGTGCGTTCGGCGTCCGCCGAGCAGATCAACGCCGCGCAATCGCTCGGCGCGACGCGCTGGCAGGTGCTGCGGCACGTGATCCTGCCGGCGGCGCTGCCGGAAATCCTCACCGGACTACGCATCGCCGTCGGTTTCGGGTGGACGACGCTGGTCGCCGCCGAACTTGTCGCCGCCACCGTCGGCCTCGGCCAGCTGGTGATGAACGCGTCGAACTTCCTGCGCACCGACATCGTGCTCATGGGCATCCTCGTCATCGGCACGGTTGCCGGCGTGTTCGACCTGATCATGCGCCAGGTCGAACGCAGGCTGGTTCCCTGGAAAGGGCACAGTTGAGATCATCCGCAGCCGGTGCGCGTGCCTTGGACGCGAAGCGCGAGCGTGGCCCTGCCGCGCCTCATTCGATCGCGCCGCTTCGCGCAGTCTCGTGCCGCGCCTGTGGGCGCCGCTCGTGGACAATGGCCGGCGCAGACTGCGCGCGCCCGGAACTAGTCCTCTTGCAGACGCAGCCGCTGCACCTTGCCCGACGGCCCTTTCGGCAGCTCGCTGAGAATGCGGATGGCGCGCGGGGTCTTGAAGCGCCCCAGCTCGCGCTGGCAGAAGGCGCGCAACTCGGCTTCGTCGCTGGCCAGGCCGGGCTTGAGCACGACGCCGGCTTCGATCTCCTGCCCGTAAGCCGCGTCGGCGACGCCGAAGGCCGCCGCTTCGAGAACCGCCGGGTGCTTGAGCAGCGCCTCGTCGATCTCGCGCGGCGCGATGTTCTCGCCGCCTTTGATGATCAGTTCCTTGAGCCGCCCGGTGATGAAATAGAAACCGTCGCCATCGCGATAGCCGAGATCGCCGGTGCGCAGCCAGCCGTCGCTGCTGATGGCACGCGCCGTTTCCTCGGGCGCGCGAAAGTAGCCGCGCATCACGTTGGCGCCGCGGATCTGGATCTCGCCGGCGGCGCCGTCGGGCAGTACCGTGCCGCTGGCCAGGTCGACGATCCGCGCCTCGTTGCCGAACGCTTGCCCGGGGCTGCCGATCTTCCGCCGTTCGGCAGCGAGCGGATTGCTGAATACCGGCGCCGCCGTCTCGGTGAGGCCCATCGTTTCGATGATGCCGATGCCGAAACGCGCTTCGAACGCGCGGTGATGCTCGGGCGACAGCGGCGCCGACGCCGAACGGCAGAAGCGCAGGCGCGTGAGGCCGAGTCCGCCGGCACTCGGGTCGGTACCGTCGAGCAGATAGGCGATCATCGTCGGCACCACGTTCAGCCAGGTGCAGCGGTAGTCGGCGGCCAGCGACCAGAAGGCGCTGGCGCTGAAACGCCGCGGCATGAGCAGGCTGCCGCCGTGCTGCAGCGTCGCCAGCACGGTGACGATCTGCGCGTTGATGTGATAGAGCGGCAGCACTGCCAGCACGCGGTCGCTGACGCCGAGCGCGTGCGCCGCGCTGACGAAGCGCGCGCCGGCACAGACGTTGGCGTGCGTCAGCACGACGCCTTTCGGGCGGCCGGTGGTGCCCGAGGTGTACATCAGCAGCGCAGCGTCGCCGGCTGCGGGTGCCGCGCTTTGCCGGTACGGCGCCTCCGCCGCCGAGTCGGGCATCGCGACTTCGCCGTCGGCGTCGACGACGACGAGTTCGGCGGCACTGCCGGAAAGCGCGAGTGCTGCCCGCGCCGTCGCCGCCTGCTCGCTGCCGGCAAAGATCAGGCGGCAGCCGGAATGTTCGATCACCCAGGCGAGCTGTGCCGGCTGCGCAAGCAGGCTCAGCGGCGTGACGACACGCCCGGCGGCCATCACGCCGACGAACAGCGACACCGCCTGCAGGCCGTTCGGCAACAGCAGCGCCACGCGCTCGCCGCTGGCGACGCCATGCGCCTGCAGCAGCGCGTCGACCGTCGCGGCGGCTTGCGCTAGCCCGGAAAAACTCAGCTGCCGGCCTGTTTCCGGCGCGATCAGGTAAACGGCGTCGGGCGACTCCACCGCGCGCCGTTCGAGTAGCGCGCGTACCGTCTGCTGGCCGGCTTTTATGCCGACTTCGCTGTCGGCCTCAACGTCCATAGCGCTGCCAGTAGTCGGCGAAGAGCGCGTCCTCGCTTGCCTCGCGCGGCGCGATCGGGCGCACGATGCGCGTGATGTTGAGGAAGTGGCGGTAGTTGAGGTTGTCGGAAAAGCTGTTGCCGCCCCAGCTGCCGCAGCCCATCGACAGCGAGAACGGCAGCCCGTTGTCGAAGGCGCCGCCGACGGCGACACAGTGCGTCTGCTCGACGATGACACGGCATACCGGCAGTTCGAACCCGAGGCGCAGGATTTCAGCGTCGCTGGCGCCATGCACGCCGACCGAATGGCCCTTGCCCTGGTAGTCGTAAATGGCGCGCACTTGTGCGATGGCCGCGTCGAAATCGGCGACGCGATAAAGCGTCAGTACCGGCGACAGCTTTTCGCCGGAGAAGGGGTGCTGTGGCCCGATCGCCGTTGCATCCTCTTCAACCATGATGAAGCGCGCGCTCGCGTAATCGGGCGCGGTCAGCCTGGCGAGCGTCGCCAGCCGTGCCGCCGCCTGCGCGACGAAGGCCGGCGCCAGCTTGCCGTCGGGGAACATCGCCCGCTGCAACTGCGTCTGTTCGGCCACGCTGGCGAGCACGCCGCCCTGTCTACGCAAGGCATCGAGCAGTGGGTGCCAGGCCTCGTCGACGATGACCAGACTGTTTTCGGACGAACAGCTGGTGGCGTGGTCGAAGGTTTTCGACTCGGCGATGCGTGCCGCAGTCGCGGCGAAGTCGGCGGCGGGCGTGACGATCGCCGCCACGTTGCCGGCGCCGACGCCCAGTGCCGGCGTACCGCTGGCGTAAGCGGCGCGAACATTGGCCGGCGAGCCGGTGGCGACGACCAGATCGGCCTGACGCATCAGCTCGGCGGCGACGGCCTTTGACGCCGGTGGCGGCAGCATCTGCACCAGATCGCGCGGTGCGCCGACCTTGTCGAGTTCGTGCCAGACGTAGCCGAGCAGGCTGGCACAGGTGCCGGCGCCTTTCGGCGAGGGCGCGAGAATGATCGCGTTGCGCCCCTTCAAGGCGTTGATCAGATTGTTCGCCGGTGTCGCCGCCGGGTTGGTCGAGGGCGTGATCGCCGCGACAACGCCGACCGGGCGTGCGATTTCGCAGATGCCGGTGCGCGGGTCGTCGCTGAGCACGCCGACCGAACGCGCACCGTGCAGGTCGCGCAGGAGGCCGAGCGTCTTGCGCCGGTTCTTGCGCAGCTTGTCGGCGACATTGCCGAGCCCGGTTTCGCGCACCGCCTGTTCGGCAAGCTGCCGGTTGCGTCCGGGTTCGACGATCGCCCAGCCAGCCGCCGTCACCACGCGATCGACGGTTTCCTGATCGGCGTCGGCAAAAGATTCCTGTGCGGCGCGCGCACGTGCGATCAGCGGACTAACGATCGCCGCGACGTCGCGGTCTGCCGCTGCGGGCAGCGCGCCTGCTGCCGGATCGCTCACGCGCTCGCCTCGCCGTCGCGCGCCAGTACGCGCTGCAATACCTGTCCCTCGAAGGCCGCGAGCGCGGCGCGGTCGCCCTCGCCACGCGCACGCGGTCGCGGCAGCGGGATCCGCAGGTCGAGCGTGATCGCACCGTTTTCGATCAGCACCACGCGGTCGGCCAGCGCCACCGCTTCGGCGACGTCGTGCGTCACCAGCAGCGCGGTAAAGCCCTGCTCGCGCCACAGACCTTCGATCAGTCCCTGCATCTCGATTCGCGTCAGCGCGTCGAGCGCGCCGAGCGGTTCGTCGAGCAGCAACAGCCGCGGCGAATGCACCAGCGCGCGCGCCAGCGCCACGCGCTGCCGCTGGCCGCCGGAGAGGATCGCCGGCCAGTCGCTGGCGCGCTCGGCCAGCCCGACCTGCGCCAGTGCTGCCTGCGCCACCGGTCGCCAGTCGCCGGGCAGGCCGAGACCGACGTTGTCGAGCACGCTTTTCCACGGCAGCAGGCGCGCTTCCTGGAACATGACGCGGGTGTTGGCGTGCAGCTGCCGCCGCGCCTCGCCGCCGACCTGCAGCGTGCCGCTGTCCGCCTGCTCCAGCCCGGCGACATGGCGCAGCAGGGTACTCTTGCCACAGCCGCTGCGGCCGACGATGGCGACGAATTCGCCGGCGGCGATGTCGAGGTCGAGCCCGCGCAGCACCGCCTGCGGGCCGTAGGATTTGCGCAGTCCACGGGCGGCGATGGCGACGCCGTGCGTGTCGCGGTCGACACGGCTCACGATGCCGTACTCGGTTTCGTTGCTCTGCATCTCATGCCCCCGCGCGCTGGAAGTTCGGGTTCCAGCGCAGCCAGCGCCGCTCGAGTCCCTTGGCGGCGACGTCGGCGAGTTTGCCGAGAATGGCGTAGAGCAGGATCGCCAGCACCACCACGTCGGTCTGGAAGAACTCGCGCGCGTTCATCGCCATGTAGCCGATGCCGCTGCTGGCGGCGATGGTTTCGGCGACGATCAGCGTCAGCCACATCACGCCGAGCGCGAAACGCACGCCGACGAGGATCGACGGCAGCGCGCCGGGCAGGATCACTTCGCGGAACAGCTGCCAGCGCGACAACCCGTAGGCGCGTCCCATCTCGATCAGCTGCCGGTCGACCGAGCGGATGCCGTGGAAGGTGTTGAGGTAGACCGGAAACATCACGCCGAGGGCAATGAGGAAGAGCTTGGCTTCCTCGCCGATGCCGAACCACAGGATGACCAGTGGCGTCAGCGCCAGATGCGGGACGTTGCGCACCATCTGCACCGAGGTGTCGAGCAGCTGCTCCATCAGGCGCGAAGTTCCCGTCCAGAAGCCGAGCAGCAGGCCGACCAGCGCGCCGACGGCGAAGCCGGCAAAGGCACGGCCGCAGCTGATCTTCAGGTGGTCGAGCAGCTCGCCCGAGGCGGAAAGGCGAACGAACGCACTACCGACGTCGAGCGGCGCGGGCAACACGCGCGAGGAAATCCAGCCAAGCGAGGCTCCCGCCTGCCAGCCGAGGATGAGCACGACGGGCAGGCACCAGGGCACGAGCTTCTCAAGCAGGATCGAGGACGTTTTTTTCATATTCCGGGGGCTCTCGCCACTGAGGTCAGCCTGGGCAGCGACACCGAACGGCGCCTGCGCCCTGGCTGAGCACTAAGTCCTGGCGGCCTATTTGCGGCCCTTCCAGATGTCGTTTTCGCGGACATCGATTTTCTTCGGAAGCAGCTTTTCCTCAGTAAAGGCGTCGGCGATCTTCTGCTGTTCGGCGATGGCTTTTTCGTCCACCAGCGCCACGCCGTAGCTGCGCCGGCTGTTGGCCAGTTCGACGGTGGCAGCATCAAGTCCGATCAGCGGCGCATGGAATTCGGCAGCTTCCTTCGGGTTCTTCTTGATCCACTCGCCGGTCTTGCGCAGTTCATCGACCACTTTCTGCAGTACGTCGGGGCGGTTCCGGGCATAAGGCGTCGATGCCAGGTAGAAGCGGCGATAGCTGACGTCGACCTTGCTGCCGTCGGTCAGCACGCGGGCGTTGCTCTTGTTCTGCACGGTGGCGAGGAAGGGATCCCAGATCGCCCAGGCGTCGATGGCACCCTTCTCGAAAGCGGCACGGCCGTCGGCCGGTTGCAGGTAAGCGACATCGACATCCTTGAACTGCAGGCCTGCCTTGTCGAGCGCCTGCAGGGTCAGGTAATGCACGCCCGCCGCTTTGGCCAGACCGATCTTCTTGCCCTTCAGGTCGCCGACGTTCCTGATCGGCGAATCCTTGGCGACGACGATTGCCTGCGCCGTTGGCGACGGAAGTTCCTGCGCCAGATAGGTCAGCCGCGCGCCGGCCGCCTGGGCAAACAGCGGCACGGGTTCGGCGACGTCAGCCGAAAGATCAATGCTACCGACGTTGACGCCTTCGAGGAGCGGCAGGCCCGAGGAAAACTCGTGCCACTGCACCTTGACGCCGAGCGGTGCCAGCACCTTTTCGAGGGTGCCCTGACCCTTGAGGATGATCAGCAGCGACGAGGATTTCTGGTAGCCGATGCGTAGCAGGTCGTCGGCGGCAAAGACCGGCAGCGAAGTGAGGCCGAGGCCGAGGCTCAGGCTGGCGGCGGCGAGGAAGCGGCGGCGCAGCAGGCTGGGGGTGGCGGTTTCCTTGTTCGATTTCATCAGTCTTCTCCAGACGGGGTGTGCGAAGCGGCGGTGGAATTTCAGATGGCGGCGCTGTACGCCGCGTACTTGTCGAGCAGCCGGCGCGGCGGCTTGAAGGCATCGCGGCGGAACGGGTCGCCGAGCGCCTGCGTCAGGCGCAGGTTGATCACCGTCGGCCGGTTGCTGGCGATCGCTTCCTGCAGCGCGCTGCCGACCTGATCCTCGTGCTCGACGGTGATGCCGTGGCCGCCCATCGCTTTCGCCACCTCGGCGAAGTTCGGGTTGGCGAGATCGGTGCCGAGGAAACGGCTGTTGAAGTAATCGATCTGGTTGCGCTTCTCGGCGCCCCACTGGCCGTTGTCGAAGACGACGGCGATTGCCGGGATGTTCTCGCGCACGCAGGTGAGCACCTCGGCCAGACTCATCCCCCAGGCACCGTCGCCGACGTAAGCGATCGACGGCCGCTCGGGACGGCCGACCTTGGCGCCGATGGCGGTCGGGTAGGCGTAGCCGCAGTTGCCGAAGGCCATCGCCGCGAAGAACGAGTTGGGTTCCTCGAACTGCAGGTAGCTGTTGGAGACCGAGCAGACGTTGCCGATGTCGGTGGCGACCATCGCGTTCTTCGGTCGTGCCTTGGCCAGTTCGGCGAGCGCACGGCGCGGGTCGACGCGGCCCGCCTCGTTGGCGCCGCGCAGGCTGTCGAGTTCCTGCTGCCACGCGGCGCGCGCGGCGCGGATGGCGGCAATGCGCGCTTCATTGCGCGGCCGTTCGCCGTGCAGGCTGCGCAATTCGCCGTAGATCGCCGCCGCGGCAGCCTTGGCGTCGCCGTGGATGCCGACCTCGACCGGCTTGACCAGCCCGATGACGCGGAAGTCGGCGTCAATCTGGATGATGCGCGCGTTCTTCGGCCAGTAGTCGAGCCCGTATTGCGGCAGCGTGCCGAAGGGGCCGAGCCGGCTGCCGAGCGCGAGAACGACATCGGCCTGTGCGATCAGCTTCATCGCTGCCTGCGAACCCTGGTAGCCAAGCGGGCCGGCGGCGAGTTCGTGGCTGGCGGGGAAGGTGTCGTTGTGCAGGTAGGAATTCACCACCGGCGCCGAAAGGTGCTCGGCGAGCGCAGTGAGTTCGGCGAGTGCGCCGGCGCTGCCGACGCCGCCGCCGGCAACGATCACCGGGAACTTCGCCGACGCCAGCAGTTCTGCCGCACGTTTGATCGCCGCGCTGTCGCCAGCGCCGCGCTGCACCGGGAAGGGCCGCGGAATCTCGGTTTCGATCTCGCCGTAGAAGTAGTCGCGCGGGATGTTCACCTGCGTCGGCCCGCGCTCGTGCAGCGCGTAGTGGAAGGCGCGCCCGGTCAGTTCGGCGATGCGCGACGGGCTGTTCACGTGCGTCTGCCACTTGGTGATCTTGGAGAAGATCGGCAGCTGTTCGGTTTCCTGGAAACCGCCGAGGCCGGCGGTAAGGCTGCCCGATTCGGGCGTGATCGCGACCACTGGCGAGTGCGCCCAGTAAGCGGCGGCGATGGCAGTGACGAAATTGGTGACGCCGGGTCCGTTCTGCGCGATGCAGACGCCGTGCCGGCCGGTGGCGCGGGCGTAGCCATCGGCCATGTGCGCGGCGTTCTGCTCGTGCGCGGTCGAGATGAAGCGGATGCCGGCGAGCGGGAAGAGGTCGTGCGCGTCCATGTAGGCCGAGCCGACGATGCCGAAGACGTCGGTGACGCCCTGCGCCACCAGCGTCTCAACAAAAGCTTCGGACGGTGTGACGCGCTGCTTGCCGGTATAAACGCGACGTGCGTCAGTCATGGTGATGCGCTCCGGCGGCGTGGCAGGGGGCGGACGGATAAGGGCTCGCCGCTTTCTTCGTAAGGTGCATGCAGGACTCCTCGCAGATCGAGCGATGGATTCTAGGAGTCGGCCCGCAGGCCCAATACGAAGTTATTTGCATACGCTCATACGCGAATCGACAGGATTGCCGATGTCATTCGCTTCGTTGGTGCATGAATTCATAAGAAATTGATCTTTCGTGCGGCCTCCTCGCCCGCGCTAGATTGCGGCCTCGCCACCGATTAACGGTTAACGATTCCGGCTCCGTTCCGGCCGCCATATGAGCACTCAGGCAGAGAGCACGCACGACTACATCATCATCGGCGCCGGATCGGCGGGTGCCACACTGGGTGCACGTCTGAGCGAGAACGGGCGCTATTCCGTATTGCTGCTCGAAGCCGGGCCCGCGGATCGTTCGCCATGGATCCATCTGCCGATCGGTTACGGCAAGACGATGTTTCACCCGGTGCTCAACTGGCGGCTCTACAGCGAGCCGGAAGTGGAAATGGCAGGTCGGCGCATCTACTGGCCGCGCGGGCGCTGTCTCGGCGGTTCAAGTTCGATCAACGGCCTGATCTACATCCGCGGTCAGGCCGAGGATTACGAGCGCTGGGCTGCGCTTGGCAACGCCGGCTGGGGCTGGCGGGATGTACTGCCTTATTTCATGCGCAGCGAGGATAACGCGCGTGGTTCCAGCGACTATCACGGTGCCGGCGGCCCGCTCGCGGTATCGGATATCGGCGCGTCGCACGAGCTGATGGAGGCGATCATCGCCGGCGCGCAATCGCTCGGTGTCGCGCGCAACGACGATTTCAACGGCGCGCAGCAGGAAGGCGTCGGCTATTTTCAGCTGACCACGCGCCGGGGAATTCGCTGTTCATCTGCCACCGCCTATCTGCGCCCGGCGCGCGCGCGGCACAATCTGCGCATCGAGACCGACGCGCAGGCGACGCGCCTGCTCTTTTCCGGATCACGCGCCAGTGGCGTCGAGTACCGGCAGCACGGCAAGCTGCGCGGTGCGACGGCAGCGCGCGAGGTAATTCTTGCCGCCGGTGCCGTGCACAGTCCGCAGCTGCTCGAACTGTCGGGCATCGGTGATGCGTCGCGTCTGGCGGCGCTCGGCATTCCGTTGCTGCGGCATCTTCCCGGCGTCGGCGAGAATCTGCAGGATCACCTGCAACTGCGCCTGATCTACAAGGTGGCCAAGCCGATCACCACCAACGACGATCTGCGCAATCTGGTCGGCAAGGCACGCATCGGCCTGCAATGGCTGTTCAAGCGCAGTGGGCCGCTGGCCATCGGCATCAACCAGGGTGGGCTGTTCACCCGTGTCCTGGCGGAATCGGCAACGCCGGACATCCAGTTCCATTTCGGTACGATCTCGGCGGAAATGGCCGGCGCCGACCCGCATCCCTGGTCCGGCTGCACCTTCTCGGTCTGCCAGCTGCGTCCCGAGTCGCGTGGCTCGATCCATGTGCACAGCCGCGACCCCGCGCTCGCGCCGCAGATCCGCCCGAACTACCTCGCGGCGGAAACCGACCGGCGCATTGCCGTGGCCGCTCTGCGCTACGCGCGCCGGCTGGCGGCCACCGTTGCACTGGCACCTTATCTGTCGGCGGAGTATCGGCCCGGACCTGAGGTCGCCAGCGACGAGCAATTGCTGCAGTTTGCCCGCGACTACGGCGCGACGATCTTCCACCCGGTGGGTACCTGCGCCATGGGCAATGGCGAACAGGCCGTCGTCGATCAGCGCCTGCGCGTCAGGGGCGTCTCCGGGCTGCGCGTCGCCGACGCCTCGATCATGCCGACGCTGGTGTCGGGGAACACCAATGCGCCGGCGATCATGATCGCCGAGAAAGCGGCGGCGATGATTCTTGAGGATGCCGCTGGCGCCTAGGCTGTAATTCGGTGGACATTTCTCGGCGGGCTTTTCGCTATCGGCCGGGCAAACGGTGGAGAATCGCGAAATCTTGTGTCCGCGGCGATGGCTCCCTTGCGCTTCCTGCTTGCCCTGTTTGCCCTTGCGTTCGTTGCTCCGGCTCGCGCCGACGAGTGCGACCGCCTGCCGCCGCCGTCGGTGACGCTGAAGCGCTTTGTCGAGCCGGTCACGGTCAATACGCAGTTCGGCTACCGCGAACTGACCCACCTCGGCGCGGCGATCGCCCGCCCCGGCGATCAGGTGCTCGGACTGACGCGCGGCACCGCCGTCGTCCGCGTGTCGACGCGCACGCCTTCGTATACCGATGCGACGCGGCGTTGGGAATGCGCCAGTCCGCAGCTGACGCTCTCCTACGGCTTCAGCCCGATGCTCGTCTACGTCGCGAAGGAGTTTCCCGCCGGCAGTTGTGCCTACGACGAAATCTACCGGCACGAACAGCGCCATGTGAGCACCTACCAGAAGCACCTGGAGGGCATCGAAAAGGAGCTGTCAGAAACGCTGAACCGCCGCTTCGCGACGAACCGGCCATGGCGCGGTCCGGCCGGGCAGACGGCGGTACAGCTGCAACAGGAACTGAACGAACGCTGGTTGCCCTACCTCAAGCGGCAGATCGAGCGTGTCGATGCGGCGCAGGCGCTGATCGACACGCCGGCGGAATACGCGCGCGTGATGAACAGCTGTCAGGGCGAAGTCAAACGCGGTTTGCGCTGAACGGCAGAATTTCCGGCCGTCGAGGGACGCACGTCACGCTTGCCGCCGCGCTGCCTTGCCCGCCGATCTACGCCGCCAGTCCGCGCGAGCGCCGCTCGCCACGTCGATCGTTCCAGTACGCTGCGTCCTCGGCCGTTTGCGCCGACGCCGGCTGCTCGGGCAGTCCCAACTTGTTTTCCAGCCAGCCGAGCATGTGCCGGGCGGCTGCTTCCCACTGCGGGTCGAGCATCAGCATGTGGCCGGCACCTTCGGCGCGGTACACCTCGGCGTTCCAGGTCGAACCCATGAAATGCAGCATCGACGCCGGGAAAACCTCGTCCTTGTCACCGCCGATGACCAGCGCCGGCAGCCGGCGCCGCTGATACGAGAGCCGGAATTCGGGCATCGCCATTTCCGAAACCGCGCGTTGCGATTCACGGCCGATCATCGGGATGAGTTTCGCGGCTTCCTGCGGCGAGACTTCGGGCGAGAAGTAGATCCGCGTCAGCAGTTCGATCACTTCCGGCGAAAACTTGCCGCTGGAGACCGCGTCGAGCGCCTGGAAGAACATCGGGTAGCGCAGCGCCAGCCGGCAGGCGCTGGCGGCCGTGCCCATGGTCGGGATCGGCGACAGGAAGATCGCCGCGCTGGCGTCCCCCGTTTCGAGGAAGCGCTCGACCACGCGCGATCCCATCGAATGGCCGATCAGCACCAGCGGCTGACCGATCTGGTCTACGGCGTAACGCAGGTCGGCGACATAGTCGTCGAGGCCGAAGTCGTCGATGCGTTCGTGGCCGGGGCTGCGCCCATGTCCCGACAGGTCAACGCTGAAACAGTCATGGCCGTGACGCTGGAAAAACGGGATGAAATTGAACTCCCAGCAGGTGGAATCGACATAGCCGCCGTGAACGAACAGCAGCGGGGTCCGGCGCGTGCCCGCGGTTGCCGGGTAGTTGTGAAGGCGCGGTGTTGCAGTTTTCATCGTGTGTATTTCCTCTCGTGCGCGCATTATCCTCCACGCTTCATTGCGCACGCCGGCTGATCTGCCTGCTGGCGCTCAACATGGCCGCTACCGGCGCCAGATTACGCTCTCATTGTGCATCTCTTCGTCGACATCTCCGCCCATGGACTCGGCCACCTCGCGATCAGCGCGCCGGTAATCGCCGCGCTCGCCGCGCTGCAGCCGCAGCTGCGCCTCAGTATCCGCAGCGGGCTGCCGAAGGTCGCACTGCAAAAGAGGATTCCGCTTCCCTTCACGCACATCGCGGCGGCCAGCGACTTCGGCTTCGTGATGCGCGACGCGACGCGCATCGACCTCGCCGCCAGCGCCGTCGCCTATCGCGCCGCGCATGCCGACTGGCCGGCACGCGTCGCCGCTGAGTCGGCCATGCTCGCCGAACTGGCACCCGATCTCGTTTTCAGCAACGTCAGCTATCTGCCGCTGGCCGGCGCGGCGGTGGCCGGGATTCCCGCGGCGGCGCTGTGCTCGCTCAACTGGGCCGGGCTGTTCGCGCATTTCTTCGCCGGTGAGCCCTGGGCACCCGCAATCCATCGCGAAATGCTCGCCGCCTATCGTTCGGCGCCGTTCCTGCGCACCTCGCCGGCGATGCCGATGAACGATCTCGGCCAGTGCGAGGATGTCGGCCTGATCGCACGGCTGGGCAGTCGCCAGAACCTGGGTCTGCCGCCGGGACTGCGCACAGTGCTGGTAGCCATGGGCGGCATCCGCCATCGCCTGCCGCTGGAAAACTGGCCGCGTCAGCCCGGCCTGCGCTGGCTGGTTCCCGGCGAGTGGCAGTGCACGCATCCCGACGCCATCGCTCAGGATTGCTTTGCGCTCGCCTTCACCGATCTGCTCGCTTCGGCCGACGCGGTGATCACCAAGCCCGGCTACGGCACCTTCACCGAGGCGGCGTGCAATGCCGTGCCGGTGCTCTATCAGCGTCGCGAAGACTGGCCCGAGCAGGACTGCCTGATCGACTGGCTGCAAGGGAATGCGCGTTGTCTGGAAGTATCGGCAGATCGGCTGCAGAGCGGTGATATCGCCGGCCAGCTCGATGCACTGTGGGCGATGCCGCAGGTCAAGGCGCCGCAAGCGAGTGGTGCCGAAGTCGCGGCGCGCCGTCTGCTGGCGCAGCTGCACGCGCCGGCTGGGCGTTAGGGTCAGTGCCGGCAAACGTCGGGAGAGGGGCGTAATGCGAACGCGACGAGGGGCGAGGATCAAAAGCTGGCTGCGGCGGCTGCTGCCGCTCCGTCGGCCGGAATCGCCTGAACTGGCGGCTGCCGCGGCCTTGCTCAGGGCGATCGACCGCGGTGGCATCCCGCTCAACCCGGCGAAAGTGAATGCCATCGCCCGTGACTTCGGCCTGGAAGTGTCGCCGAAGGCGCCGCTGGACGAGACGATCGGCCGCATCCGCGCGGCCGTCAGCCGCGCGCGGCGATGATTCTACGACCGGACTCCGCGCCCGGATTCCGGCCGGCGTCGCGCCGCTGCGCTCAGCCGCCGTTGCCGTGCCCGGCGAAACTGCGCGCCAGTACGCTCTGCACTTCGGCCGGTGCTGCCTCGTAGCCACCGGCTTCGAGGACGAACTCGCTCTCGCCGGCGCAGATCGCCTTCAGGCGCGTTTCGAAGCCGCTCATTTCGGCCATCGGCACGCGCGCGGCAATGAGCATCCAGCCGGCAGCCGGACTGTCGGTGCTGGTCAGCTTGCCGCGGCGCACGGAAAGCTCGCCGCTGACTTCGCCGAACAGCGCGTCGGCAACCTTGATGCGCACCTCGAGGATCGGCTCGAGCACCTGCGGCTGCGCGGCGATCACCGCCTCGATCAGCGCATGCCGGGCGGCGGTGGCAAACGACACCTCGTTCGAATCGACGGCGTGGTGCTTGCCGTCGGTGACGACGACGCGCAGGTCCTCGATCGGGAAGCCGGCGTAAGCGCCTTCGGCGAGCGCGTGGCGAACGCCTTTCTCGACCGCCGGCATGAAGTTGGTCGGGATCGCGCCGCCCTTGACCTCGTTGCCGAGCTGCAGGCCGGCGCCGCGCGGCAGCGGCTCGACGCGCAGCGCGACTTCGCCGAACTGACCGGAACCGCCGCTCTGCTTCTTGTGCCGGTAACGCGCTTCGGCGACGACCGAGATCGTCTCGCGGTAGGGGATCGCCGGCGGAGCGGTATCGAGCTGCAGGTTCCAGCGCGTCGCCAGTTCGTCGAGGACGATCTTAAGGTGCTGTTCGCCGAGGCCGCGCACGACGGTGTGCCGTCCGCGCGTGTCGTAGCTGACCTGCAGGCAGGGGTCTTCGTCGGTCAGCCGGGTCAGCGCTTCTGAGAGCTTCTGCTCGTCGGCAGGTTTCCTGGTCATCAGCGACAGCCCGAATACCGGCTGCGGGTAGGCCTGCGGCGCGAGGTGGAAATAGTCCTCGTCGTGCGAGTCGTGCACCACGGCGTTGCGGTGGATTTCGTCGACACGCGAGACGGCGCAAAGGTCGCCCGGTACGCCGACGGCAGTTTCCACCGAGTTGCGGCCCTGCAGGCGAAGCAGGTGCGCCACCTTGAACGGCTTGCGGCCGTCGCCGATGTAGAGCTGCGAGCCGTTGGTCACCTGCCCCTGATGCACGCGGAAGATGCCGAGTTTGCCGCGGTAGGGGTCGTTGGTGACCTGGAAGACATGGCCGACGAAGTGACGATCACGCTCCGGAACAAGCGCCACCGGCTGCGCCGTGGCGCCTTCGCCCTTGAAAAACTGCGGCGGATTGCCCTCGGTGGGATCGGGCGCGAGCTTGCAGAAAATGTCGAGCAGCTCGCGCACGCCGGCGCCGCTGCGCGCCGAAACAAAGCACACCGGCAGCAGATGCCCTTCGCGCAGCGCCTGCTCGAAGGGCGCGTGCAACTGCTCGGGGTCGAGCGACTCGCCCTGCTCGAGGTATTGCGCCATGAGGTCTTCGTCGAGTTCGACGATCTGGTCGACGATCGCGTCATGCGCCGCAGCGACGCTGGAAAAGACGGTCTTCGCCGCCGGGTCGGGTGCGAAGAAACAGTCGACGACACGGCTGCCGTCTGCGCTCGGCAGGTTGATCGGCAGACATTCGCGGCCGAATTCGCTGACGATGGCTTGCATCAGCGCAACATAATCGACGCCGGGGATGTCGATCTTGTTGACCACGATCATCCGGCACTTGCCTTGCGCCGCGGTCAGCATGCGCCGCGTGCCGCTTTCCACGCCGGCGCCGGCATTGATCACCACCACCGCCGTCTCGACCGCCGGCAGCGTCGCCAGCGCCCGCCCGGCGAGATCGGGCAGTCCCGGCGTGTCGAGCAGATTGGCCCAGTGCCCGGCCCACTCCAGATGCACCAGCGCGGCGTGCAGCGAATGCCCCATCGCCTTTTCCTGCGGCTCGAAATCGGAGACGGTGTCGCCGCGTTCGACGCTGCCGGCGGCGCCGATGGCGCCGGAGGCGGCAAGCAGGGCCTCGACCAGCGTGGTTTTGCCGCTGCCCGTCTGGCCGAGCAGGCTGAGATTGCGGATGTCGTGAACCGTGCTGGGGGTCATTGCCGTTCTCCCTGAGTTTGTCTTTTTGTGCTCGGCTCAAGTTTCCGCCTGTGCTGCGGCGAAGGCAATGCATCCTTGCCGGCGGCACCGGTGCGGCGGCAGAGTTCCCGCCGGATCGGGACGGAATGCGCTGCTGCGCCCTTCGCCCGGCAAGGAAGCGGCGCCTCCCCGGCATGGTGCTGATCCGTGAACTGCGCGAAAACGCCGGCTATTTGCAGAATCAATGCAGGCTGACGCTGTCTGCTTGAGACGCAGGGCTTACACTCGCTCCCTCGCCAGCCCGAGCGTCATGGCTTGCCAGGTTTTCTGCCGGTGGTCACGGGTTTTTCGCGGACCTGACCGGTGGCTTTCTGTTCATCAAGTATTCAAGGCTTATTCCATGCACCCGATTCACGATGTTGATGTCCTCCTCTTATTGGCGACCGCTCTGGCTTCGAAAAGGCGTCCGGCCGAACTTGTCGAAATCATCGCCGCAGCCGATTTTCTGCAGGGCAGCATTCCTGCCGAAGCCAAATTCAGCGATTCGCTTTCCCGGCTTTCGGCGCACGGATTGATTGCCCAGGCGGACGAGGGTTTATCGCTGACGCCGGAGGCGCAGAAACTGATCGAGGCGCGGCCGAAAAAACTCGAACCGGCCGAACGCCTGCTGGCGGTCAGGGAGAAACTCGCGCTCTGGAAAGTGGCTGCTGAATTCGCTGTCGTGGAGATTTCCGCGCCACTCTGGCAGGCGGCGATTATTGCCCACCGCGCTGCCGCCGAAGGCGCCGGCAAGAACCTGCTGGTGGCGAAACCCAAACCGGCGGATTCCGATCAGCGGCGTCCCGGACAGCGCCAGCGGAAGCCTTTTCCGGGCCATCGACGCCGCGATTGAATAGTCGGCATTGCGGCTGGAAATTATTCCGACACCTTATGCCGTTTTGATTTTTCGGCAGCGCTTCCCGGCTAATTTTCGGCAAGGCTGCGCGAATATGCGCAGCGGCCCGGTTGAATAAGCGGGCCGATAGCGCTTCCAAAAATACTGGCGCCGGGATATTATTTTCGCGGGACAATTTCTCCCTTAACAATTAAAAAGGAAAATTCCATGTCGACTTATGCAGCCTTGCAGCAGCAAATCGCCGAACTCCAGAAACAGGCCGAAGAAGTTCGTCGTCAGGAAACCGCTCAGGTCATCGCCGACATCAAGGCCACCATGGCGCAATACGGCATTACCGTCGCCGATCTTTCCTCTCCCGCCAAGCGCACCGGTGCGGTCGTCAAGGCCAAGTATCGCGACCCGGTTTCCGGCAAGGAATGGTCCGGTCGCGGTATTCAACCGAAGTGGCTGCGTGAAGCCGTTGCTGCCGGTCGTACCCGCGAAGAGTTTGCCGTCGGCTGATTGTCCGGCTACCCGCGAGTTCGCCCGGAATCTCCGGGAGTCCCGATGACGATGCCAGGGCCCGGACAGCGCTTCGGGCCGGCAGGGAGGTTTGTAATCGGTTCGCCCGTCGCAGCAATACTCGTGGCAATGCCCGCTGCACTGCTCACGGCGGCTTTCCGACCGGCTGAGCGAGTTCCTTCGCGCTCGCTTTCCCGGTCGCTTCATTCCTTTCCGCCACGTGTCGGCGCATCGCGCCAGCGTGGTGTGCCAGCTGCGCTGACGGTGCTGCTGACGCTGGGCCTCGCCGCCTGCGCGCCGCTCGCGCCGCAGCAGGGGGCTGGTACATGGGTGCCGTCGCCGAATTTCGATCAGCGGCGACCCAATTACGTCATCCTGCACCAGACCAGCAACGACAACACGCAACGCGCGCTGGCGACGCTCACCGATCCTCGGCGCAAGGTCAGCGCGCATTACCTGATCGGTCGCGACGGAACCGTGCTGCAGCTGGTCGATGAAAATGCGCGCGCCTGGCACGCCGGCGCCTCGTGGTGGGGCGGTAGTACCGACCTCAACTCGGCGTCGCTCGGCATCGAACTCGACAATACCGGCGACGAAGCCTTCGCCGAAGCGCAGCTCGTCGCGCTGCTGGCGCTGCTCGACGAGCTGCGCAGCCGCCACCGCATTCCGGCGGCAAACTTCCTCGCGCACGGCGACGTTGCGCCGGGGCGCAAGGTCGATCCGAGCGCTTTCTTCCCCTGGCAGCGACTCGCCCGCCACGGATTCGGTCTGTGGTGCGACGCGCCGCCGCCGGCAGCACCGCCGGGTTTTGACCCTGCGCTCGGCCTGCGTGCGCTCGGCTACGATCCGCTGAAGCCCGTCGCCGCGCGGCAGGCCTTCCGCCGCCATTTTGTTGCCGGCAGCAGCGCTGTTCCGGGTGAAACCGGTAGCGACACGAACGGCGCTGGCGGCGAAGAGCGGAGCGGTGAGGCGGCGCCAGTCCGCGAACCTGAGCGTGCCGTCGACAGCGCCGGCGAACTGTCGCCTGGCGAGCAGGGGCTGCTCTATTGCCTGCTGCAGCAACAGGCGTCGCCCGCGCTGCGCAGCGCGCCGCCGCCATCGGCCAGCAAGGGCGGCTGAGAGCGGAAAGCGAGGCTTGCCATGAGCACCCCCGACGCCAATTCCCGCGACGCTCCCGAAGCCCGCGACGCTGACTCGACCGCGCCTGCTGCCGTGCAGGGAAATCTCTTCGCCGCACTGCCGACGGCGGCGGAAATACCGGCAGCGCTTGCTGCCGGCGAGCGCTTCGACCGCCTGCTGCAGCGGCCCGGCCTGCGCCTTGAGCGCATCGTGTCCACCGGTCAGGCGAGCCCGCCCGGCTTCTGGTACGAGCAGGCCGACGCCGAGTGGGTCGTACTGCTCACCGGGGCCGCGACACTGCGCTTTGCTGACGAGGCCGCGGCGCGCAGTTTGCAGGCGGGCGACTGGCTGTACATCGCGCCCGGCCGCCGTCATCGCGTCGAGTCGACCGATGCGGCAAGGCCGAGCGTCTGGCTGGCGCTGCATTTCGCTGAAAGCGGGAGCGAAGGCGTCGCGACAGCCGCCGACTGAGCCGCGGAACGCAGCTACGGCCGACGGACGATTTTCAGCCAGCGCGGCGGTTATCCTGCCTGCGCCGGTATAAGGCTGAAAATCACAATATAAACAAATAGTTAGTGATTTTCCGGGCGGCCGCAGCCGCGCTCAGGAATCCGCCGGCTTGTTGCCCTTGAGCAGACCCTGCAGTGCGGCAAACGGCGAGTGCGTCGCGCCGCCGCCGCTGCGGCCACTGCCGCCACCGCCTGCGCCGCCCACTCCGCGCTGCGCCAGTTCGAGTTGCTTCTGGTGCTCGTTGTCGTGGCAATAGAGGCACAACAGTTCCCAGTTGCTGCCGTCGGGCGGGTTGTTGTCGTGGTTGTGGTCGCGGTGGTGCACGGTCAGTTCGCGCAGGTTGCTGTGCGTGAATTCGCGCGCGCAGCGGCCGCAGATCCACGGATAGATCTTCAGCGCCCGCTCGCGATAGCCCTTGTCGCGTTCGTCGCGCGCCTTGCGCGCTTCGAGAACGACGCGGTCGAGGCGGCTGTGGTCGATGGCCATGGCGCTTCTCCCTTGCAGCTCAGCGTAGTGCGGCGTCGAGGATCAGCTTCGCCTCGCGCACGATTTCCTGCAGGTGTTCGGCGCTGCGGAAGCTCTCGGCGTAGAGCTTGTAGATGTCCTCGGTGCCGGACGGACGCGCGGCGAACCAGCCGTAGTCGCTGCTCACCTTGAGTCCGCCGATCGGCGCGTCGTTGCCGGCAGCGCGCGTCTGCCGGGCGACGATCGGGTCGCCGGCCAGCATCGGCGCACTGATGCGCTCGCCGGTGAGTTGCTTGAACGCGGCTTTCTGCGCGGCGGAGGCTGGTGCATCGATACGCAGGTAGTAGGGCGTGCCGAAGCGCGCGGCCAGATCGAGGTAATGCTGGCCGGGGTCGCGGCCGGTGACGGCGGTGATTTCGGCGGCGAGCAGGCCGAGGATGATGCCGTCCTTGTCGGTGGTCCACACCGAACCGTCGCGGCGCAGGAAGCTGGCGCCGGCGCTTTCCTCGCCACCGAAGCACAGGCTGCCGTCGAGCAGTCCGGCCGAGAACCACTTGAAGCCGACCGGCACTTCGAGCACGCGCCGGCCGAGCGCGCCGACGACGCGGTCGATCAGCCCGCTCGACACCAGCGTCTTGCCGACCGCCGCCTGCGCCGGCCACTGCGGCCGGTGCGTCAGCAGGTAGTTGATGGCGACGGCGAGGTAGTGGTTCGGATTGAGCAGGCCGAGCGAGGGCGTGACGATGCCGTGGCGGTCGACGTCGGCGTCGTTGCCCCAGGCGATGGCGAAGCGGTCTTTCAGGCCGACCAGCCCGGCCATGGCGAAGGGGCTCGAGCAATCCATGCGGATCTTGCCGTCGTGGTCGAGCGGCATGAAGGCAAAGGCCGGATCGACGCCGGGATTGACGATCTCGATGTCGAGTCCGTAGCGCTCGGCGATCGGCTGCCAGTAGGCGACGGCGGCACCGCCGAGCGGATCGACGCCGATTTTCAGCCCGGCACTGCGGATCGCCGCCATGTCGATCACCTGCTCGAGGTCGGCGACGTAGGGCGCGACAAAGTCCTCGGCGACCAGATGCGGCGCCGCCAGCGCGGCCGCGTAGTCCAGCCGCTTCACCTCACGGTTGCCGTCGGCCATCAGCGCGTTGGCGCGCTTCTCGATCCAGCCGGTGACGTCGGTGTCGGCCGGGCCGCCGTTGGGCGGGTTGTACTTGATGCCGCCATCGCGCGGCGGATTGTGCGAGGGCGTGATGACGATGCCGTCGGCGGCGTCGCCGGGGTGCTGGCGGTTGTGTTCGAGGATGGCGCGCGAGATCACCGGCGTCGGCGTGTAGCCGTCGTCGGCCTGATAGCGCGTCAGCACGCCGTTGGCGGCGAGTACCGACAGCGCCGTGCGCTGCGCCGGCGCCGACAGCGCGTGCGTGTCCTTGCCGAGAAAGAGCGGTCCGGCAATGCCTTGCGACGCGCGGTATTCGCAGATCGCCTGCGTGATGGCGAGGATGTGCGCCTCGTTGAAACTGCCGGCCAGCGCGCTGCCGCGGTGGCCGCTGGTGCCGAAGGCGACGCGCTGCGCCGGGTCATTGCTATCCGGCGTGTTGGCGTAGGCCGCGAGCAGCGCGGGAATGTCGGTGAGATAGTCGGCGGGAGCCGGCTGTCCGGCGAGCGGGTGGGTCATCTGGGTCGTCCTGAACGGGGAGAAATTCGCTGCTGCAATGTTACCCGCATCGTGCTTTGCGGATGCGGGCTGGCGTCACCGACAGCCGGCGACGCGGGCTTTCGTGGCGCAGGCGGCACGCGGCGGTTCCCGGCGCACGCCGATGGCTCAGGCGGTGACGGCTGCCGGCAGCGCGCGCAGCCGCGCGGCGTGCTTGACGAGGATGCGGTAGGTGTCGCGGTCGAAGGCCGGCGTGCCATGGTCGAGCAGTTCGGCGAGTTCGGCCTCGTCGCGTGCGCTGCCGAGATGGCACCAGTGATCGACGACATGCTGCAGATCGCCCTCGGCGAGCAGCGCCGGGCTGGCGAAGGGCCAGCTTTGCAGGCGCCAGCCGGCGAGCGCCTGCTGCAGGCGCAGGCTGTGCTGGACCGGCGATTCAGCGCCGATGCAAGCGCCGCGGCAACGGCCGAGCTGTTGCGCAAAGCAGGCTTTGCCGGGCGAGCCTTCGAGCCCGAGCATGCTCAGGCAGAGCGCGTGCTCGCCGGCGAGCTTGGTCAGTGCCGTGCGTGCCTGCCGCGCGCTGGTGTACAGCCCGTAAAGCGCCTGCTGGCCGCCGCGTTCGAGGTCGCGCGCCTGCACCAGCTCGGGCTGCCAGTGGCCGGGGCTGCGTTCGATCAGGCGCCAGCTGCAGCAGTCGCGGTTGCGGCGCAGCTGGCGGTTGTGCAGCGGCTGCAGTTCCTTGACCAGCCGCGCTTCACAGAGCAGCGCGTCCACCTCGCCGGCGCAGGCGATCGTCTCGATGCGGCGCACCTGCTGCGCCAGCGCCATTTCCCGGGCGGCACGGTGGTCGGCGGCGAAGTGCGCGAGCACACGCCGGCGCAGGTGCAGGCTCTTGCCGACGTAGAGCGGCAGCCCGTTCTCGCCGAAAAAGAGGTAGACGCCGCAGCCTTCGGGCAGCGCGTCGACGTCGGTGGCATCGAGCCAGGCCGGCAGGCTCGGCTTCTCCGCCGCTTCCTGCAACGCCGCGGCGAGGGCTGCCGGCGGCTGGCTGGCGGCGACGATGCGCCAGAAATCGTGGATCGCCAGCGCGTCGCCGAGCGCGCGGTGCCGCTCGCGGCGAACGATGCCGTGGCGTTCGATGACGCTGTCGAGGTTATGCCGCGCCGACTGCGGATAGAGTCGGCGCGACAGCTTGACCGTGCACAGCACGGCGGCGCGGAAGTCGATGCCGACGCGGCGCAGCTCGCTCTTGAGAAAGCCGTAGTCGAAGCGCGCGTTGTGCGCGACGAAGACGCAGCCGTCGAGCCGCTGGCAGACCTCGGCGGCGATCTCGGCGAAGCTCGGCGCGGCGGCGACCATGGCGTCGCTGATGCCGGTCAGGCGGGTGATGAATTCGGGAATGTGCCGCTGCGGATTGACCAGCTGGCTCCACGACTGGCTGACACCGTCGACCAGCGTGACGATGGCGATTTCGGTGATACGGTCGACGCTCGCCGTGCTGCCGGTCGTTTCCAGGTCGACGAAAGCGAGCGGGCGGTCGGACAGGGCGGGCATGAGTCGGGTCTGAGAGAGGTGACGGAGAGAGCGGACGGAGAAGGTGGGCAGCGAAAGCGGGCAGAAAACAAGGCGCGGACACGAAACAGCGGTGGGCAGGAAACGTTTCTAACCCGCCGGCCACCTCGCTGGCAAGCGGTGTGAGCGCCTGCTCAGCGCGGACGTGCGGCGCGCACGCCGAGCAGCACGCCGGCGACGAGCAGCGCGATGCCGGCAAGGCTCGCCGGCGTCGGCGTTTCGCCGCGCCAGACGTAGGCGTAGGCGAAGGCGGCGAGCGTCTCGAAAACGATCAGCTGGCCCGATAGCGCGGTCGGCAGCAGCTGGCTGGCGCGGTTCCACAGGCGCGTGCCGAGCCACGAGGCGAGCAGGCCGATGAGCAGCATCAGGCCGACGAACTTTTCCGGCGTCGGCCCGAGCGGCCAGGCGAAAGCGGCGTCGGCCGGCGTCGTTGCCGAGACCACGGCAAAAACGAGCAGCGCCAGCGGCAGCGTCGCCAGCCCCTGCGCCGTCGCCCACACGCCGGAATCAAGCTGCGGCCGCGCCTGCAGCCAGCGCGCATTGCGGATCGGATACCAGGTCCAGCAGGCGAGCGCGCCGATGGCGAGCAGCGCGCCAGCCAGTGTGTCGCCGGCGCTGAAGTTGAAACCATGCCCATCGGCGAGCGTCGCCAGACGCGCCGCTTCCTCGCGGTGCACCAGCACGATGCCGGCGGCGATCACCATGAGCGGTGGCAGCAGCCGGCGCCAAGCGATGCCACGGTCGCCGAGATTGGCACAGACGGCGATGACGATCGGCAGCGTGCCGATGATCATCGTCGGCAAGGGCGCGTCGGCGCGCTGGATCGCCGAGGCGAGCAGCGCGTAGTAGAGCAGGTTGCCGATCGCCGCCAGTTCGAAGGCGCGCCGCCAGTCGGCAGCGCTGAGCTGGCTCAGCGCGCGCCGGCTGCGCAGCGCCAGCGGCAGCGCAACGAGGCCGAAAGCGAGGTAACGCCCGACCGCCAGCAACAGCGGCGGGTAGTCGATCAGCATCAGCGGCGCGACGAAGACCAGCCCCCAGGCGAGTCCGGCGCCGAGGGCGCAGGCGATTCCGGTGAGCGTGGCGGACTGTGACATCGGGCGGGTCGTGGGCGGCAGAGCGGTGAAGGGAACGGCAGCGCAGTAAAGCGGGGAGAGGAGGCCGAACAGGCGGCTGCCGCTGCCTGCGGCGAGCGCGCATGATCGGTGCGCGCGGCGACAAAGGCAAGGCGTCGCGCCCGTTGCACGCAGTAGCGTCCGGCGCAGGCGTGGCCGCAGTGAATTGCACGTTGCCGGCGAGCCTACCGCGAAGCCGCTCAGGGCGGCCGGCGGCGGCTTGCTAGAATCATCGTCTCAGTCACCGTCGAAACGCCCACATGAAAATCCTGCACACCGCCGACTGGCATCTCGGCCGCTACCTGCACGGCGTGTCGCTGCTTGCCGATCAGGCGCATGTGCTGGCGCAGCTGGTGGCGCTGGCGCGCGCCGAGGCGGTCGATGTCGTTGTCGTCGCCGGCGATGTCTATGACCGCGCGCAGCCGGCGGCTGACGCGGTGGCCCTGCTCGACGAGGTGCTGGCGCAGCTGGTCGTCGACGCCGGCATCCCGGTGGTGCTCGTCGCCGGCAACCACGACAGCGCCGAACGCATCGCCTTCGCCGGCCGCATCTGCCGCGAACGCGGGCTGATCCTGCGCGGCACGCTCGACGACCTGTCGCCCTTCGTCCTCGCCGACGCGCACGGCGAGGTGGCGATCTGGCCACTACCCTACGTCGAGCCGGTGTTCGCCCGCGCGCTGCCCGGCGGCGAGGCGGTCGACGACCACGCCTCGGCCCTGGTGCATGTGCTCGCACGCCTGCGCAGCCAGCCGTGTGGTGCCCGGCGTTCGCTGCTTGTCGGCCACGCTTTCGTCGCTGGCGGCAGCGAGAGCGAATCGGAGCGGCCGCTGTCGGTAGGCGGTTCCGGTGCCGTCGGCGCCGATCTGTTCGCCGGTTTCGACTACGTCGCGCTCGGCCACCTGCACCGGCCGCAGCAGGTCGGCGCGCCCAACATCCGCTATGCCGGCTCGCTGCTCAAGTACTCGTTCGCCGAGGCCGGCCACAGCAAGAGCGTGTCGCTGGTTGAGTTCGATGCCACCGGCCTCGCCAGCGTGCGCGAGCTGTCGCTGACGCCGCGCCACGACCTGCGCATCATCCGCGGCCGCTTTGCCGATCTGCTCAATCATCCCGATCCGCAGGCGCCTCGCGACGATTACCTGTGCGCCGAACTGAGCGACCGCGAACCGGTGCTGGAAGCGATGGCGCGCCTGCGTGCCGTCTATCCGAACCTGCTCGAACTGCGCTTCAGCGCGCTCGATAGCACCGGCAGTGGCGCCGCGGCAAGCGGCGATCATCGCCGGCAGCGGCCGGAAGACCTTTTCGCCGCGTTTTACCGCGAGGTGCGCGGCGAGGAGATCGGCGACGCGCAGCGCCGGGTTTTCGCCGACGCGCTGGCGACGGTGCAGGCCGGCGACGGCGCCGATTCCGGGAGGGTTGCGTCGTGAAGCCGCTGGTCCTCGAACTCCAGGCCTTCGGCCCCTTCGCCGGCTGTCAGCGCATCGATTTCGGCGAACTTGGCGAGAAGAGCTTCTTCCTCATCCACGGCCCGACCGGATCGGGCAAGACCAGCATCCTCGACGGCATCGCCTTCGCGCTGTACGGCGACAGCTCGGGCGGCGAACGCGACAGCCGGCAGATGCGCAGCCACCACGCCGACGCGACGACGCTGACCGAAGTCAGCCTCGACTTCGCGCTCGGCGACGCGCGCTACCGCGTGCGCCGCGTTCCCGAACAGATGCGCCCGGCACGGCGCGGCGGCGGCGAAACGAAGCAGAACCCGCTGGCCGAGCTGTGGCGGCTGGATTCGCCGGCGCACTCGGGGCCGCAGTCGCCGCGCGAATCGGCCGCAGCGGACGGCGCGTCAGCCACGCCAACGGAGGCGGCAACGAGTCTGGGCGCAGTGACGCCGCTCGCCGCCGGCTGGAGCGACGTCACGCGGCAGATCGTCGCGCTGCTCGGTTTCGAGAGCCGCCAGTTCCGGCAGGTGATCATGCTGCCGCAGGGGCGCTTCCGCGAATTCCTCACCGTCGGTACGCCGGAGCGCGAAAAGATCCTGCAGACGCTGTTCGGCACCGAGATCTACCGCCGCGCCGAAGACGCGCTGAAGGACGCCGCGCGCGCGCTCGAACGCGAGGCCGAAGCGGTGCGTACTCGCCGACAGGCGCTGCTCGATCAGGCCGAAGTGGCCGACGAAGCGGCGCTGACGGCACGCGTCGACGCGCAGCAAGCCGCGTCTGCCGCGGCGCAGTCGGCCGAGCAGACCGCCACGCAGGCGGCGCAGGCGGCGGAAAAGGCGCTCGCCGACGCCCGCCTCGTCGCCGAACGCTTCGCCGAAGCCGACGCCGCGCGCGTCGGGCAGGCCGAACTGCTCGCCGCGCAGCCGGCGTGGGCGCTGCGGCGCACAGAACTGGCGGCGGCGCAGACGGCAGCGACGCTGCAGCCGCTGGCTGACGCCGCGGCCGAAGCACGCCGCCAACACGCCGCCGAGGCGCAGCGTCAGCAAGCGCTCACCGCCGCGCTGAACGACGCAGTTCGCCAGCAGGCCACTGCCGCCGCGGCGCTGGCCGGCGAGGAAGCGAAAGCACCGCAGCGTGCACAGGTGAGCGCGCGCTGCGGCGAACTTGACGCGCTGGCCGAACGCGTCGGCGCCCTGGCGACGCTGCGCGGCGAACTCGCCGCGGCGTCCGCCGCCAGCGAGCAGGCGCAGACGACGCTCGCCGCCCGCCGGCTGGCCGTGCGCCAGGCTGTCGAGACGCAGGCGGCGGCGCAGACTGCGCTGCAGCAGGCGCAGCTTGCCGCCGCCACGCTCGCCGGCGTGCAGGCCGAAGACGTTCGCCTGCAGGCACAGCTCGCGCAGCGCGAGGACTACGGCAAACTCGGCGAAGCGCTTGCCCGCGCACAACACGAACTGGCGCAGAAGACGCAGGCGCTGGCGCAGGCCGAAGCGGCGCGCGATGCCGCCCGTTCGCAGCGCGCAGCGGTTGCCAGCGCGTGGCTCGCCGGGCAGGCGGCACGGCTGGCGCAGTCGCTGCATGCCGGCGAACCCTGCCCGGTGTGCGGTGCGCGCGAACACCCGGCGCCGGCCGGGTCCGCCGGGCACGCGTTTACCGGCGACCTGTTTGCCGAGCCGGCCGCGCCGGCCGCACTCGTCGGCGACAGCGAACTGCAGGCGGCCGACGCGGCGCTGGCTGCCGGCGAACGCCGCTACGCCGACGCGCAGCGCGATCAGCTCGCGGCGCAGCAAGCGGTCGCGCTCAACAGCGCGCGCGTCGCCGATCTGGCGCACGCGCTCGGCGCGGCCGCCGCGGCTTCGGCAGACCGGTTGCGTGCCGACGCGGCGGCGGTGCGCGCCAGGCTTGCCGCGCTGACGGCGACGGCGGCGACGCTGCCATCGCTCACCGCCGCACTCAGCCAGGCCGAGAGCCAGCGGCTGAGCGCCGAGAGTGCGCAGACCGCTGCCGAAAGCGCCGCGCAGGCGGCGCAGTCACGGCAGGCGCAACTCGCCGGGCAGTTCGCCGAACGCGCTGCCGGCATTCCCGAGGCGCTGCTCGCGCCCGGCGCACTGGCCGCGGCGCAGGCGCAGGCGCGTCAGCAGTTCGCCGCGCTCGAACAGGCGCTGGTGGCGGCAACGCAGGCAGCGCGCGCGGCCGGTGAAGCGCTGGCCAGCGCGCAGGCGCGGCAGGGCGAAAGCGCGCAGGCGCTGACGCGGCTGGCGCAGGCCGCCGGCGAACGCGAGCAGGAATTCGCTGCGCGCGTGCTTGCCGCTGGCTTTGCCGATAGCGCGGCCTGGGCCGCGGCGCGGCGCGACGCAGTGACCACCGCCGCGCTGGAGAACGCCTTGCGCAGCAACGACGCGGCGCTGGCCGCTGCCGGCGAACGCCTGCTGCGTGCGAATGCCGCGGTCGAGGGCTGCACGCGGCCGGCGCTGCCGGCCTTGCAGGAAGCGCACGACGCCGCCCGTGCGCAGCAGCTCGCCGCCGCCCGCGCCGAGCGCGATGCGCAGGCGCTGCTGGCCAACAGCCGGCAGTTCGCGGCAACGCTGGCGAGTCTCGCTGGCGAGCACGCGGCGCTGGAAGCCCGCTACGGCTTGCTGCGCCAGGTCGCCGACACCGCCAGCGGCAACAATCCGCAGCGCCTCTCGTTCCAGCGCTACGTGCTGGCGACCCTGCTCGAACAGGTGCTGGTGGCGACGACGCAGCGCCTGCGTCTGATGAGCCGCGGCCGCTACGAGATGCGTCGGCGCGAGGCGCCGGTCGACCAGCGCTCGGCCGCCGGCCTCGACCTCGAAGTCTTCGACCAGCACACCGGCAGCACGCGCGCGGTCGCCACCCTGTCCGGCGGCGAATCCTTCCTCGCCTCGCTGGCGCTGGCGCTCGGCCTGTCCGACGTGGTTCAGGCGGCGGCCGGCGGCATTCGCCTCGATGCGATCTTCGTCGACGAAGGCTTCGGCACGCTCGATCCCGAGGCGCTCGACGCCGCCATCCGCGCGTTGAAAGACCTCCAGCAGGCCGGGCGCATGGTCGGCATCATCTCGCACGTCGCCGAACTGAAGGAATGGATCGACGCGCGCCTCGAACTGCTGCCAAGCCCGCGCGGCAGCGTCGCCCGCTTCGCGCACTGAGCGAGACCGCAGGAGGACATCTCACGCCTGTGCACAAGTTGTGGACAAGCTGTGGGCAGACGGTGGAAAAGCGCAGGAGAGATGTGCCGGTAAGGTGCCCGAAAAGTGCTTGAACAGCGCTCGAACAGCGGCGGAAACGCCGGCGGCGCTCAGTTCGCCGGAATGGCCGGCTGCGCCGTCGCTGGCTCGACTGCGTCGCCGATTCCCTGGACGGTGTAGCGCAGCTGTTCGAGGTCGTAGCCCTGTTCGGCGGCCGATTGCAGCGCGGCACTGAGCAGCTCCGCCGGCAGCACCGGTGTGCGCGAGAGAATCCACAGATAGCGCCGGTTCGGGTTGCCGACCACCGCCCAGCGGTAGTCCGGGTCAAGGCCGATCACCCAGTAGTTGGCGCGGAACGGCCAGAAGAACTGCACCTTGAGTTGCGCGTTGCCGCTGCCCTCGACCGCCCAGGCGCGGCCGCTCACCTGGGCGAAGCCGTCGGCGGTACGGCAGCGGTTTAGTACCGAGATGTCGCCATCGTCGCGCAGCGCGTACTCGGCGCGCGTGTCGCCGCGGCAGACGCGCTGGAAAAAGAGCGGAAAGCTGGCGATCTCGTACCACTTGCCGAGATAGCGCGACAGATCGACTGCCGGCACGCTGCGTACCGGTGTTGCCGTTGGCGCGGGCGTCAGCGTTTCCTCTGCGGCGGCGGGCTGCGCGAAAACGAGGGCGGCGGCAAGGAGTAGCGCACGGCAAGTGGCGGGGCGGAAGATGTGCATGATGGTGGCCGGTTTTGTCGTCGGAATGCCGATTATGGACGCAAGCCGTCTTGCCGGCGGGGCGTTTTGCCTGCCCCCCTGACGGCCGCTGCGCCTGGCCCGGCGCCGGTTTTCTTCCCGCACGTCATGGCGTAGCATCCGCAGACGGCATGGAGCAGCGGTTTTTCCGCACCGCCCGCCGGATCGCTCCGGCCTGCTTACCGAAGAGACCCGTAACACATGAATCGTACCGAGCGCTTCTACAAGATCGACCAGCTGATCAACGACCGCCGTCTGGTGTCCTTCAGTGAATTGCAGGAGGCGCTGGAGGTGTCGCGCGCGACGCTGAAGCGCGACCTCGAATACATGCGCAACCGGCTAAACGCGCCGATCGTCTGGGATCGCGAGGCCGGCGGCTATCGCTTCGAGGCGCAGGGCGTCGGCCTCGGTGGTCAGTACGAGCTGCCTGGCTTGTGGTTCTCGTCGCAGGAAATCCACGCGCTGCTGACTATGCAGCATCTGCTCGCCAATCTCGATCAGGGCGGCATGCTGGCGCCGCATGTGCAGCCGCTGATGGCGCGGCTGAACGGACTGCTCGGCACCGCCGACAACGCCGCCGAGGAAATCCGCCGACGCGTGCTGATCGTCGGCATCGGCAAGCGCGCGCTGAAGCTCACCCACTTCGAGAAGGTCGGTTCGGCGCTGCTGCGGCGCAAACGCCTGCACATCCAGTACTACGCGCGCGGCAAGGCCGAACTCACCGAGCGCGAAGTGTCGCCGCAGCGCATCGTGCATTACCGCGAGAACTGGTATCTCGACGCCTGGTGTCACCTGCGCCGCGAGCTGCGCAACTTCGCCATCGACTCGATCCAGCGCGCCGAAGTGCTGGAGAAGCCGGCGCGCGAGGTGTCCAACCGCAGCGTCGATGCCGTGCTCGGGCCCGGTTACGGCATTTTCGGCGGGCGGGCGCTGCACTGGGCGACGCTGCGTTTCTCGCCGGCGCGGGCGCGCTGGGTGTCGATGGAGTTCTGGCACCCGAAGCAGAAGGGGCGTTTCGCCGAGGATGGCAGTTACCTGCTCGAAATCCCGTACGCCGACGAGCGTGAGCTGTCGATGGACATCCTCAAGTACGGACCCGACTGCGAGGTGGTGGCGCCCGATGCCTTGCGCACCTCGGTGGCAGCCGCACTGAACGCCGCGCTGGCGCATTACGTACCCGCGGCAGTCGATAGTGCAGCGCCACCCGAGGCTGCCACGCCGCCGCTGGCGAGCGAGCTGTTCTGAGTTCGTTGTGGCGCGTCAGCGCCACAGGCTGAGCGGCGGTTCGGTGACGACGGCGCTGAGGATGTCGCTGCGCGAAATGAAGCCGTTCAGCGCGCCGGCCGCATCGACCACCGGCACGCCGTCGACGTCGTTGTCGCGCATGACGCGGGCGATGCGGCGGATGTCGGTGACCGGGTCGGCGCAGACCACCGGCGAACTCATCAGCTCGCGCACGCGCCGGTCGAGCACGTCGCGCACTTGCCCCGCCTCGACGTTGAGCGCGCGCAGCAGGTTGCGTTCGCCGACGATGCCGACGACGCGACCGGCGTCGAGTACCGGCGCCTGACGGATCTCGTTGTCGAGCAGCACCTGGAAGGCGCGTTCGACCGGATCTTCGGCGCCGACCACGATCACCTGCCGGCGCATGATCTGCCGGGCGAGGTAGAGCGGACCGCGCTCGGCGTCGCGGTGCAGTATCGACTGGTAGGCGTCGATCGCCTCGCCTGCGGGGCGCGGCAAAGGCGGGTCTTCGCTGGCGGCGAGCAGGCTGGCAAAGGTACTGCGTTCGCGGTCCTGCTCGTCGATCGGACGCACGCGGCGCAGGCCATTGACCGCCGGCAGCCGTTCCATTTCCTCGAGCGTGCCGCGAAAGGTGGGACCGCTGATGCCGTAGATCGAGAACATGCTTCCTCCCTCGCCGGTTCGCCGGCGCTCAGCCGAGTACGGTGACGACGATCTGCCGCGTCTGCGGCGCTTGCCGTTGCTCCCACAGAAAAAGGCCCTGCCAGGTGCCGAGCAGCAATCTGCCCTCGCCGACGGGGATTTGCAGCGAGACGCCGGCGAGCACGCTGCGCCCGTGCGCGGCCATGTCGTCGTCGCCTTCGTCGGCGTGGCGATAGGCCGGGTCGCCGTCGGGCGCCCAGCGGCCAGCGAGCGTTTCCAGATCGCGGCGCACCGCCGGATCGGCGTTCTCGGTGATGGTCAGCGCGCAGCTGGTATGGCGGACGAAGACATTGCACAGACCCTGACGCACACCACTGCCGCGCACCACGTGCGCCACCTCGTCGGTGATCTCGCTGAAGCCGCGGCCGCGTGTGCTGATCGAAAGCTGGCTCTGTGTCGTCATGGCCCTTGCCTCAGTGGTCCTGTTCGAGGGGCGCCAGCAGCTTGCGCGCGCTGCTTTCCGAGAGCACCAGTGCGAGGCGCATCGTCGCGCGCGTGGCGCCGACGAAGATGCGGCGGATGGCCTTTTCGTCGAGCGTGGCGAAGTCGATTTCGGTGAACACGACGCAGGGTGCGGCACGGCCCTTGAAGCGATGCACCGAGTCGATGAGCACGTCGCCGTCGGTCGTCTCCTGGCCGCCAAAGAGGTCGTAGCGGCCGGTCGGCGCGCGCAGCGGATAAGGGCCGAGGCGGTCGTAAGGCGACAGCTGCGAATGTTCGCGGCCGCGGTAGGTGATCAGCGCGATGTGCGGGCGGCGAAAGCCGGCGCCGATGGCACGCGTGATCGCGGCGACGCTCTTGGCGATCAGGTCGGCGCTGTTGCCGTCGGCGTAGGTGCTGATGTCGACCTCGCCGCCGGCGAGCGGGCTGCCCGCTTCGGCCGGCGGGTCGAGCGGCAGCAGGCGGTTGAGCAGTTCGACGACGGCGCGCGGGCTGCGGTAGTTGGTCTGCGCGCGCAGGCAGACCCAGTCGTCGAGCGCCAGCGGCGGACGCCCGTAGAGGTTCTGCATCGGGTCTTCGAGCCACCAGGCACGGCCACCCGGACGCAGCAGGCGGAGCAGGTTGCGCGCCCAGCCGGCTTCGAAATCCTGGCCTTCGTCGACGATCAGTTCGTCGAACAGCCAGTTCTTGCCTGCCTTGTCACCCGTCGCGGCGGCGTCCGCCGCCGGCGTGAAGGAGTCGAGGATGGCCTCGAGCCGGGCAAAGGCGCCAGGACGCGAGAAATCGACCGGCTGGCCGAGTGCGCGACTGACGCGGTCGGCGAGCTGGTGGTAGGTGGCGACTTCACCGCCGGCCGGGGCGATCTCGCCGATGTGGTCGGCGAGCGGGCGGTTGTAGCAGACGTACAGCGGCCGCCGGCCGGCGGCGACGGCGTCGCGGAACACTGCCATCGCCAGCTGCGTCTTGCCGGCGCCGGCCGAAGCGATGACGCGCAGGCGGAAAGGCGCGAAATCGATGCGCCGCGCCCAGTGCGCCAGCCCGCCGGAGAGCCGGGTATATAGAGCGCAGGCTTCGCCGACGACGGCATTGACCTCGGGAACGAGTTCGAGGATGTCGCCGAGAAAGCGCAGGATCTTCGGCCGTAGCGCCAGCACCTCGCCTTCGGCCGGCAGGATCTGGCGGATGATCCTGAGGAAGTCGTCGCGTTTGCGTGCGTCGACGATGCGCGCCGGGTCGATTCCGGCCGATCCCGGTTCGCGCACGGTGTAGTCGGGGCAGTAGAGCAGCGAGTCGACGACGGTCGTCTCGCCGCTGCGCTCGTTGCTGCAGTAGTGGCGCAGCCGCGTATGCAGCGCGTCGGCGTTGCGCGCCATCTGCACGGCGACGTTCTTCTCCGCTTGCGGATAGCGTTTCACCAGCCCGTCGGCGGTTTCGCCGAGAAACCCCGACTTCTGCTCGATCAGCAGCACGCGACCGGTCGGCCCGACGATGGCGAAGTCGATTTCGCCGTAGATGGCGAAGCGGTCCTGACCGACGCGCGTCCAGTGCACACCGTGAAAAACGTCGTAGCGCTCGTCAAGACCGTCGGCGAGCAGCGCCAGTGTCTGCAGTTCGCGCTCGGCGGCGCCGCTGGCGCGCATCTCGCGCCAGCCGTCGGGGAACACTCGGGCCATTGGCTGCTCTGGGCTGCTTTCGGGAAACGTGAGGGCAGACTTGCTCAGCTTGCTGTCCAGCCCGGAGACGACATGATAGCCAAGCTTGCCGGCGAACGGCGAATCCTCTTGCAGCCAGCTTTTCCCGGCTGCGGAAAGCTTGCTCTCGCAGTTCTCAAGCCTCGTTACCAATAGAATCAATTCGCAATAACTTGACACATCTCTGCCTTGAGGATGAGAATGATTGCTAAATTTAGCAAGCCATCCCTCCGGGTAGCCAGCCAGCAAGCATCTGTCCGGGAGGTGGTGTGTCTGATCTGTATGGCGCTCGTTTCGGGGGCGAAGTTGTGCGGGCGAAGTCGGGTCGGGCCCGGCTTGCCTCTGGATTTCCGGCCTGGCCCCGGCGCCTGGCACCCACGGGTATTGCACTCGCCGTGGTTGGCGCGCTTGCATCGCCAGCGATGGCCGCCGAGCCGCTGCTTGACGAGGTGGTTGTTGTCGACCAGCGCGAATCGGCCGGCGCCGCGGTGATCGAGCGCGACGTGATCGATGCCATGCCCCTCGGCAACGGCGACATCACCAGCCTGCTGCAATTGCTGCCGAACGTGCAGTTCAACAACAGCCAGTTGCATACCGGCAAGCAAGGTGAGATCTCGCCGGCCGACGTCAGCATCAACGGCGCCAAGTTCTACCAGAACCTCTACCGGCTCGACGGCATGTCGTTCAACAACGACATCGATCCGGCCAGCGGCGACAAGTCTTCGTCGATCACCGAAGTTACTTCGGCGAGCCAGGGCTTTGCCATCGACAGCAGCCTCGTCTGCCGCATCACCGTGCGCGACGCCAACGTCCCGGTTGAATACGGCGGCTTCACCGGCGGCGTCGTCGCCGCCGACACCTGCGCGCCGACCAAGGATTTCGCCGGTCAGGCGTCGGTCGGCACGACGCGTTCGTCGTGGATGGATTACAAGGTGGCGCCCGAGCAGCAGGCTGCCTACGCCCATCCGACGACGCCTGACACCGCGAGCCAGTTCGAGAAGTGGACCTACCGCCTGTCGCTGCAGGGGCGGCCGAGTGAGAACCTCGGTCTGGTCGGCAGCTTCATCCGGCGCACCTCGAGCATTCCGCTCTCCGGCGCGTCGGCGATGAAGAATGGCGAGAGCGGCACGCCCGAGCAGACGCGGCAGACCGACAACGTGTTCATCAAGGCCTTCTGGCGGCCGAGCGCCGGTCACGACGTCGACTTCTCGATCCAGTCGGCGCCGACCAATGACGAGCGTTTCATCGCCGCGATCAAGGACAGCCGCTTCACCTACCGCGCCGGCGGCCTTGGCCTGAACGGTGGCATCGCCAGTCGCTTCGACGGCTTCACGCTGAGCCAGCGCCTCACCTACACCGAGATGGACAGTTCGCGCGACGGTGAGTCGAGCATCTACAAGACCTGGTCTTACTCGGGTGGCGACAAGAACTGGGGCACTTCGTCGATCAGTTCCGAAGGCGGCTACGGCGATGTCGAACAGCGTCAGCAGGCCGGCAACTACACCGCGCGGATCGATGCGCAAGCCTTTGCCGCGCTCGGCCTGCAACATCGCCTGCAGGCCGGTTTCGAATTCGGGCGCAAATCCTCGTCCTACGAGCGCAAGACGCAATACGAGTCCTATTACGGCGCTGCCAGCTGGTCCGGTGCGACTTGCGCGCGCAGCAACGGCACGATCGACCCGTACTGCTCGACGGCCGACACGGCGAGCGGCTGGGCGGGGCAGTACCTGACGCGCCGTGTGATCTATCTCGCCGGCAAGTTCACCGTCAACGAGAACAGCCGTGCCGTCTTCCTGCAGGACGAGATGAGCCGCGGCGGTTTCACCGCGCGCCTTGGCCTGCGCTACGAGGCGAGTTCGCTCGCCGCCGACGCCGTCGTCGCGCCGCGCAGCGCTTTCCTCTACGACGTTTTCGGCGACGGCGGCACGCGCCTCGAAGCCGGCGCCAACCGCTACTACGGCCGCAACTTCATGTCCTTCTACATGCAGGCCAACCGCCTGTCGCTGCAGTCGGCGACCAGCGGCAGCGGGTTCACGCGCACCGGCCTGACCGACTGGGGGCCGCTGCAGATGAGTACCACTGCCGCCGGCTATCACTTCGATTCGCTGCGCCTGCCTTACGACGACGAACGCATGCTGGCCGTGCGCCAGCGCGTCGCCGGCACGCTGTGGACGCTGAAATACGTCGACCGGCAGAGCCGCGACGAAGTCCTGCAGCGCCTGCGCAGCAGCGGCAACCGCTGGTTCGAGAACGCCGGCAGCAGCGAGGCGCAGACACTGTCGCTGGCTGTGGAGTCGCAGCGCCCGCTGCGCATCGGCGAAACGCGCACCTCGCTGATGGCGGCGATCGACAAGATCGACACGCACACCTCGCACGCCACCTACTACGAGAGCGAGCTCGACTACAACGACAACGGCGGCCTCGACTACGTCGTCTACAACGGCCAGCTGATCCGCTCGATCGAGAAGCCGGCCGACAACTACGCCCGGCCATGGACGGCGCGCCTGATGCTGATGACCGAAATCCCCTCGGCACGCGTCACCATCGGCAACTTCTTCCGCTACCGCGACGGCTACCGCAAGGTGGTGCAGAACGGCACGCAGATCGTCAATGGCGTCAGCTACACCAACTACGAGTCGCGCAGTTTCAAGTCGGCCTTCACCTGGGACATGCGCATCAACTGGGAGCTGCCGCCGGCCGGCGGGCAAAAGCCCTTCGTCACGCTCAGCATCGACAACGTGCTCAACGCCGCCAACGCCATCGAGGATTCCGGCAGCTATCTGCTTTACGAGAAAGGACGCCAGTTCTGGCTCGAGGCCGGGGTCAGGTTCTGATGCGCCGCCTGCGGGACATGCTGCCGGTCGCGGCAGTGCTGATGCTGCTCGCCGCGTCGCCAGCGGCGGCGGAACCCTGTGCGAACGCGTCCGGCTGGGATGTTTCCTGCCTGCGCCGGCTCTACGCGGCGCCACTCGCCGCCTGGCCGGCACCGCGCATCGAGGGCGACGGTGGCTACCGCGAGATGGCGCCGCTATCGCCGCCACTGCCTGCCTCGTCATCGCCGCCGGCGCCAGCGGACACCGTGCCGGAGCCGCTGCGGCAACTCGGCAGCCGGCTCTTCTTCGACCCGGCGCTGTCGGCGTCCGACGCCATCGCCTGCGCCTCCTGTCATCGCCCCGACCACGCCTTCGCCGACACACAGGCGATCAGCCCGGGCCATGACGGGCGTCGCGGTCGGCGCAACGCGCCGGCGCTGGTCGGCGTGGCACACGCTGCGCCGCTGTTCTGGGACGGCCGAGCGCCGACGCTCGAAGCGCAGGCGCTCGGCCCGATCGCCGATGCCGACGAAATGGCGATGCCGCTCGACCGCCTGCCGGGCAAGCTCGCTGCGCTGCCCGGCTATCGCGAACACTTTGCCGCCGCCTTCGGCGACGGCGAGGTGACGCTGGCGCGCATCCAGTCGGCACTGGCTGCCTATCAACGCACGCTCGTGCCGGTGCCGACGCGCTTTGACGATTTTCTGCGCGGTCGTACCGATGCCCTCGACGATCGCGAATTGCTCGGCCTGCACCTCTTCCGCACCAAGGCGCGCTGCATGAGCTGCCATAACGGACCGACGCTTGCCGACAACCGTTTTCACAACCTCGGGCTGACGTACTACGGGCGCCAGCGCGAAGACCTCGGCCGCTATCGCGTCAGCGCCGACCCGGCGGATGTCGGCGCCTTCCGCACGCCGACGCTGCGCAGCGTCGCACAGAGCGGGCCGTGGATGCACAACGGCGTCTTCAGTTCGCTGCGCGGCATCCTCAATCTCTACAACGCCGGCATGCCGCGGCCGCGCCCGGCCAACGCGGCGCAGGCGGCCGATCCGCTCTTTCCGCAGACCTCTCGCCTGCTGCGTCCCCTCGAACTGCGTGCCGACGAGTTGCAGGCGCTGGAAGCTTTTCTGCGTGCGCTATGAACCCGCCTTGCTGGCGTAACGGTGAACTGAACTAGCGCAGGCTCATCGGCTGATCCTCTCGTCGGGCAGCATGGTGATTTTCGTACGCGGAATCATCATCATGCCCAACGCCAGCCCTTGCGCAAATTCCTTCTCCGCTCTTCCCGCAACGCGCCACGCAACGCACGCGGCAAGCGTCGCCATTGCCGGCGATCGCTGCGTCGCGCTCCTGTCCTTGCTGGTATTGCTCGCGCAGGCGATCGAAGGCCTGCTGCATTGACGGCGGCGTTTCGTCGCTACGTTTGCTTCAGGTAGCGGCCGCTTTCGTCCGCCTGTTGCAGTTTGCGCACTCGTCCTGCCGACGCCGGTGCCGTCGACCATTCTCGGGCGAATGTCATAACCATTTGATCATAATGGTTTTTCTTGGGTTTCTTTCGCTTGCGGAAAGCGTTGTCTTGAGTTGACAGGGCGCCTTCGCAGAGTAAACTTGCGCGCTCGACAAGACGCACCCAGCTGATGCGGCCGTATTCGCGACGTATTTGGGAGGGTTTTCATTGGAGATGGGTGAGATGACGCAAGGCCAGGACAAGTCCGTGCAAGCGCTCGTGCGCAACGACATTGCCGCGCAAGGCAGCGACAACGGAGCAGGAAACGCACGGCAGACGCAGATCATCGCGATCTACGGCAAGGGCGGCATCGGCAAGAGCTTCACGCTGTCGAACCTCTCTTACATGATGGCGCAGCAGGGCAAGCGCGTCCTCCTCATCGGTTGCGATCCTAAGAGCGACACCACCTCGCTGCTGTTCGGCGGGCGCAGCGTGCCGACGATCATCGAAACCTCGGCGCGCAAGAAGGCCGCCGGCGAGGAAGTGAGCATCAGCGACGTCTGCTTCAAGCGCGACGGCGTGTACGCGATGGAGCTGGGCGGGCCGGAAGTCGGTCGCGGCTGCGGTGGGCGCGGCATCATCCACGGCTTCGAACTGCTCGAAAAACTCGGTTTCCACGAGTGGGACTTCGACTACGTGCTGCTCGACTTCCTTGGCGACGTCGTCTGCGGCGGCTTCGGTCTGCCGATCGCGCGCGACATGTGCCAGAAGGTGATCGTCGTCGGCTCCAACGACCTGCAGTCGCTCTACGTCGCCAACAACGTCTGTTCGGCGGTCGATTACTTCCGCAAGCTTGGCGGCAACGTCGGTGTCGCCGGCATCGTCATCAACAAGGACGACCATACCGGCGAGGCGCAGGCTTTCGCCGCGGCGGCCGGCATCCCGATCCTCGCCGCCATTCCCGCCGACGAGGACATCCGCCGCAAGAGCGCCGCCTACGAAATCATCGGCCGTCCCGACGGCCAGTACGGCCCGATCTTCTCCGATCTGGCGCAACAGGTTGCCGACGCGCCGCCGGTGCGGCCGACGCCGCTGTCGCAGGAAGAACTGCTCGGCCTGTTCTCGAGCTCGGCGGTCGGCCGCGACGTCGTGCTTGACCCGGCCTCGGCCGCCGACATGCGTGGCGGCAAGCTGGTCGTCCAGCCCTCGCTCGAAGTCGTCTACGAAAGCGAATGAGCATGAATGCGCCCACGACGGCCGCCGGCGGCGAAGCTGCGGCCTGCCACGGCGAACGCGCCGACGAATTGCGCGCAGCGGCGCAGGCAGCGGGCAACACGCCGCTGCTGGCCAAGCTCGCCACCGACTACCCACGCGGCCCGCACGACCAGCCGCAGACGATGTGCCCGGCCTTCGGCTCGCTGCGCGTCGGTCTGCGCATGCGGCGCACGGCGACGATCCTCTGCGGTTCGGCGTGCTGTGTCTATGGCCTCTCCTTCACCGCGCACTTCTACGGTGCACGGCGGACGATCGGCTACGTCCCGTTCAGTTCCGAGACGCTGGTCACCGGCAAGCTCTTTGAGGACGTCCGCGACGCGGTGTACCAGCTCGCCAATCCGGCCGAGCACGATGCCATCGTCGTCATCAACCTGTGCGTGCCGACCGCTTCCGGTGTGCCGCTTGATCTGCTGCCGAAGGAAATCGAGGGCGTGCGCATCATCGGCATCGACGTTCCCGGTTTCGGCGTGCCGACGCATGCCGAAGCCAAGGACGTGCTCACCGCCGCCATGCTGCGCTATGCGCGCAACGAGATCGAGGCCGGTCCGGTGGCGCGGCCGCGTGGCGCGCTGCCCGAGGGGCCGAAGATCGCGCTGCTCGGCGAGATGTTCCCGGCCGACCCGGTCGTTGCCGGCCGCCTGCTGGCGCCGATGGGCTTAGGCGTGGCGCCGCAGCTGCCTTGCCGCGAGTGGCGTGACCTGTACGCCGCGCTCGACTCCGACGTCGCCTGTGCCGTCCATCCCTTTTACACCGCCAGCGTGCGCGAGTTCCGCGCCGCCGGCCGTCCGGTCGTCGGTTCCGGCCCGGTCGGTCTGGAAGGCACTGCCGCCTGGCTCGACGCCGTCGGCGCCGCTGCCGGCATCAACGCTACGCAGATCGACGCCGCCAAGGCTGCTGCGTTGCCGGCAATCCGCGCCGCGCTTGAAGCCAATCCGATCAAGGCGCGCGTTACCGTTTCCGGTTACGAAGGTTCCGAACTGCTGGTTGCCCGTCTGCTCGTCGAGGCCGGCGCCGAGGTGCCGTATGTCGGCACGGCGACGCCGCGTACCGAGTGGAACGAGGCCGACCGCGACTGGCTGACGGCGCGTGGCGTGCATGTGCAGTTCCGCGCCGCGCTCGAGCAGGACGTTGCCGCCATGAAGGAAGTCAAACCCGACCTCGCGCTCGGCACCACGCCGCTGGTGCAGGCGGCCAAGGAAATCGGCATTCCCGCGCTCTACTTCACCAATATGGTGTCGGCGCGGCCGCTGTTCGGCGCCGCCGGTGTTTCGGCGCTGGCCGGCATCGTCGCCGCGCAGACGCGCGACCCGGCGCGCTTCGCGCGCATGGTCGAGTTCTTCGCGCCGCTCGCCGCCAAGCCGAAAGCGGTTCCCGTTGCCGCTCCGACCAAAGCTGTCCGCGGCGATCTCGCCGACGCCATAGGAAACTGATCCGATGCTCGTCCTCGACCACGACCGCGCTGGCGGCTACTGGGGTGCTGTATACGTCTTCTCGGCGGTAAAGGGCCTGCGCGTCGTCATCGACGGCCCGGTCGGCTGCGAGAACCTGCCGGTCACCGCCGTGCTGCACTACACCGACGCGCTGCCGCCGCATGAACTGCCGATCGTCGCCACCGGCCTCTCCGAAGACGAACTGACGATGACCGGCACCGAAGGCGCCATGCGCCGTGCCGCGCTGACGCAGGACCAGTCGCAACCGGCGGTGGTCGTCACCGGCTCCATCGCCGAGATGATCGGTGGCGGCGTCACGCCCGAGGGCGCCGGCCTGCTGCGCTTCCTGCCGCGCACCATCGACGAGGATCAGTGGCAGAGCGCCGACCGCGCGATGACCTGGCTGTGGAAGGAGTTCGGCAGCAAGAAGTCGGTTGGCCGCAAGAAGATGGCGGCGATGGGCGAGGGTGGCCGCAAGCCGCGCGTGAACATCATCGGCCCGTCCTACGGCGTCTTCAACATGCCGTCCGACCTTGCCGAAATCCGCCGGCTGGTCGAAGGCATCGGCTGCGAGATCAACCTCGTTTTCCCGCTCGGCACCGATATTGCCGACGTGCCGAAGCTCGCCGACGCCGACGTCAATATCTGCCTGTACCGCGAGTTCGGCCGCAAGCTGTGCGAAGCGCTCGGCAAGCCTTACCTGATGGCGCCGATCGGCGTCTTCTCGACCACCGCCTTCCTCGAAAAGCTCGGCGAGGTGGCCGGCGTCGACCCGCAGCCTTTCATCGAACGGGAAAAGCACACCACGCTGAAGCCCTTGTGGGACCTGTGGCGCAGCGTGACGCAGGACTTCTTTGCCAGCGCGCCCTTTGCCATCGTCGCCAGCGAAACTTACGAGCGCGGCGTGCGCCGCTTCTTCGAGAGCGAACTGGGCATCCCCTGCGCCTTCTCGTTCACGCGCAAGCCCGGCAACAAGATGGACAACGCCGCCGTGCGCGCGGCGATCAAGGCAACACCGCCGCTGGCGCTGTTCGGCTCGTACAACGAGCGCATGTACAACGCCGAGGCCGGCGGTCGCGCGATCTATATCCCGGCGTCCTTCCCCGGTGCCATCATCCGCCGTGCCATCGGCACGCCGTTCATGGGCTACTCGGGCGCCACCTATCTGGTGCAGGAATACTGCAACGCGCTCTTTGACGCGCTGTTCAACATCCTGCCGCTCGGTACCGACCTCGACCGCGTCGACGCGACGCCGTCGAAGCGCACGCAGGCCGCGCTGCCGTGGGACGAAGACGCCGAGACGGCGCTTGCCGACGCCGTCGAACGCCAGCCTTTCCTGGTGCGCATTTCGACCGCCAAGCGCCTGCGTGACCGCGCCGAACGCGACGCACGCCAGGCCGGCGAGGAACGCGTCACGCTCGACCGTTTTAATACTGCTGCTGGTTCTGCACTGACGGCCTAGGCCGTCACCCGGCGGGCCGCAGTCGCTGGCCCGCAAGAAGCAATTACGCATCCGTGCATTGGGAGTTCGCAGTGACTGAAGAACCGCAAGATTTCGATGAGCCGCTGTCCGGTCTGTCGGACGACGAGGCGCGCGCCTTTCATACGGCGCTCATTCGCGGCTTTGGCCTGTTCACGCTGTTTGCCGCCATTGCGCACGCGCTGGTCTGGTCCTGGCAGCCGTGGCTGGCGGCGACCAGCCTGCCGCTGCTGGTCTGAGGGAGACAATCATGTGGCGAGCCTGGCAGATCATCGATCCGCGCACCGTCCTTCTGGCGCTGATGACTTTTCTCAGCGCCATGGCCCTGTTGCTGCACTTCATCGTCTATAACGCCGATCGCTATACCTGGCTGAAAGACCTTACCGCCAGGGACGTACCGCGCGCGGCGCACAGCGCTCCCGCCGAGCCTGCTGTGGCGAAGCCGGCGCCAGCCGCCGCGACCGCTGCCGGCGCCTGAGCGATCTGCGCATTGTCCGGCAGTCCGCTGCCGCGCTCCTCAGCGGCCGACCCGCGGCGTGCGGAAATGCAATAGCCACTGCACCCAGCGGCGGCGGAAGCGGTCGAGATCCAAGCTTTCATGGAACGATTCGACCTGCTGTCCAAGCAGTTTCCCCGAAACCAGCGAGCGTGCGTAGAACGGCGTGTCCTCGAGCGTGCTGACAATGCTGGCCGGTGAGCCGGCTTCCGAGCGCGAATCGCGGGCAATGCGCCAGCGGGTCGAAGTCAGTGCGGAGGTTGGCGGCGGTGCGAAACGTTCGGCCGAGCCATCTTCGCGAAAACGCAGCGCCAGCGAACGTTGCGCCCCGGCTTCTTCGCCAGCGTCGGCGCCGCTTGCCGGGCGTTCGCGGATGTCGTAGAGCACCGCCGCGCCGTCGGGCAGCCGCGCGCGCGACCAGTGCCAGCCACTGAAGCTGTTTTCCAGCGGAACCTTGCCGAAATTCGAATCGAAATAGCCTTCGCCCGACCAGGAGATCCCGGGGCGCTGCAATTTGACCTCGACACGCGAACATGGCGCAATCGGCCGCCAGCGGTGTTGCGCCGCCGAATCGAGCGCGAAATCGCTAGCGCCGATGCTGTGCGGCGTGATGCGCACCTCACCGCGGATGTTGCGCAGGCTCGGGGTGTCGACTTCGTTGATGCGCACGATCAGTACCTGGCCATCCCAGTGCAGCGAGCTCGGCCCGATGGCGAGCGTGTCGCGGTCGCGGAAGAGCGCGCTGGCGCTGCGTTCGGTCAATGCCCAGCGCCGGTGCGAGACGCCGTAGAGCGCGACGTTGAGCGAGACATGGTCGTGCGGATCGGCACCTGCTTTGCCGGCGCGTCGGCGCGCGCGCGCATAGTAGGGCGAGAAAACGCCACCGATGAAGGCGATCAGCGTGATGCCGTAGGCGCCGTCGTCGCTCAGCGCGTCGACATACCACCAGCGGTAGCCACCGGCACAGACCGGCGCGTCGAACTCAAGTCCGCGAGCACGCTCGCTGCCGCCAGCCGTCCGGAGAGCGCTGCCATCGGCGCGCCCGGCCCCGGGTGCGTGCTCCCCCCCGAGAGGTAAAGACCGGGCAGCCGGCTGCGCGATCCCGGGCGAAGGAACGAAGCTCGCCAGCCATGGCTCGCCGGTCCGTAGAGCGCCCCCCCCGTCGCCGGGAAGAGCGCGTTGAATTCGGCCGGCGTCGTCAGCACCGGTGCCTGTGTCGGTGTCAGTGTCATTCCGCAGCGCTGCAGCAGCGCGAAGCTCTGCGTTTGGCATCGATCAATCTCCAGGGGGGTAAAGGGGCCACCGTCGCCAGTGGCCGGCGCATTGACAAGACAGAACAGCCGCTCGCTGCCGCTGGGCGTCACCTCGTCCGCGTCGCCGCGGTCCTGTGCGCAGACATAGACGGTCGGCGTGACGGGTAGTCGGCGTTGCTGAAAGATGTCGCTGAACTCGGAGGCGTAGTCATCCGAAAAGAAGACATTGTGCCGGACCAGCGGGAAATCCCGGCACTCGGCCAGCATGTTCCAGGTCAGCGCCGACAGCGATCGCGCCGAAGACGGCAGCCGCCGCACTGCGGCGCGCGAGGCTTCGCCGAACAGGCCTTCGCCAATCGCCGCGACGTCGACGTTGGAGACGACGGCGTCGGCTTCGATGCGCTCGCCGTTGTCGAGCTGCACGCCACAGGCGCGACCGTCGCGCACGATGATCTCGGCGACGCCGGCATCGCAACGGATGCTGGCGCCGAGCCGCGCGGCGAGTGCTGCCAGCGTCTCGGCGATGCGCACCATGCCGCCGTCGACGATCCAGACGCCCTGTTGTTCGACGTGGGCGACCAGCATCAGTACCGCCGGCGAGCGGAATGGCGAAGAGCCGCAGTAGGTGGCGTAGCGGCCGAACAGCTGGCGCAGGCGCGGATCGTGAAAATAGCGTCCGAGCGAGCGCCACATCGAGACGAATGGCGCAATGCGCCACAGGTCGGGCAGTCCGCGCCAGCCTGCCGCTTGCGCCAGTGACCACGGCGTCGGCCGCGGCGCGCGCAGAAAGGAGTTCTCCAGCGTCCGGTAGATGGCTTCGGCACGGGCACAGAAGGCGCGGAAGCGCTGCGCCTCGGCGCCGCCGGCAAACTCGCCGATCGCTTCCGCCGAGCGCCGCGTATCGGCGAACAGATCCAGCCGCTGGCCATCGCTCCACGCGTGTCGGGCCAGCGTCTCCACCGGGCGCAGCGTCAGCCAGTCGTCCAGCCTCGCGCCGCCCTCGGCGAACAGCTCCTCGAGTACCCAGCGCATGGTCAGCACGGTCGGCCCGGCGTCAATTCCCTGGCCGCCGATGAGCACCTGACGCAACTTGCCGCCAGGCGCCGTCGCGCGCTCGAGGACAATGACCTCGCAACCATGCGCCGCCAGCCCGATGGCTGTCGACAGCCCGCCAACACCGGCGCCGATCACCAGTACCCGATTTGTCCGCATCCGCTCACCGCTACCGCTCCCGTAATGACCCTGTTGCCGTCAGGCATGATTTCCTATGCTACACGAGCCCTTGATTCACATGGCGATTGCCGACTGCTGCGATCCTCCGGTCATGAAATCCGGCCTTTCAGTGGCCGCTCCGATATGTCGTTTGCTGTGGCTTCTGGCAAATTCTGTTACATGAACCTGCTCTGCCGGGCGATCCGCAGGTGTCACCAGAGCGGCACGAAACGCCGCTGAGAGGCGTCCCCAAACCAGCGGAGTCCCAGCGTTTTGAACCTTTGTGCCCGATTCTCCCGGGGTCTTGGCGTTGTTGACTTTTGGTAACGTCGGAGTAGACTCCGCCAAAACCGTTACACAAACACCACAAAACGCATCAAATAGGTGTGCGGTTCGCAGTTGCCGGAAACTCGATTCCTGCGTGCAACAAGTCAGCAAAATGACGTTCAGTCGCCAAGTCGATGGTTGTCGGCACGGTGGCAGGTTCTGGACAGATCCTGCGGCGCTCCTCGTGGCGCCGGCCGGCTAGGGAAGTGCCGGCGGATTACGGAATCCTTCGTTAAATCGTTTTACGTGGCGAGTCGGTCCACGGAAATCCCTGCCGCGCGGGATGTGCGCGGTAACGGCCGCAAGGCCCATCAGGAGGTTAAACAACTATGGCTGAAGATAGGAAATCCCTGTCCGGTTTGACGGAGCAGGAAGCCCAGGAGTTCGGAACCCTGTACACGCAGGGCGTCGCTTTCGTTGCGGTGATCGCTGTCGTTGCACACGCGCTGGTGTGGGCGTGGCGTCCGTGGCTTCAATAATTCTGACGTCTGTCTAAAAGGAGTTACACATGTCTGCACCCGCACAATGGAAACTTTGGTTGGTTATGGATCCGCGCACGGTCATGATCGGCACGGCCGCTTGGCTGGGCGTTCTTGCTCTGCTGATTCACTTCCTGTTGCTCGGTACCGAACGCTTCAACTGGATCGACACCGGCCTCAAAGAACAAAAAGCCACCGCTGCCGCGCAAGCCGCGATCACGCCGGCTCCCGTTACGGCAGCCGCGAAGTAAGAGTCGTTTGCCGAAGGAATCGGGCGGGGCGGGTGAAGGGTGCTCGCGCCCGTTCGTTTCCGGGAGCGCTATAAGGAGGCAGCCAGGGGCATG
>NZ_JACIGE010000013.1 GCF_014197755.1 Rhodocyclus tenuis
GTGGTGCTGGCGGTGATCACCGTCGCCCAGTTCCCGGAACTGAAACTCTTGATGCCGCTGACGGCGTGGGTGGTGATCTGGACGCTGACCCTGCTACCAGCCATCACCCCATGGTGGGCGAGGAAACTCGGCGTCGTGCAGTAGGCTTTCTTTTGGCGGGCAGGCGCGTGAATCCTAGGGCAATCCCGGCGCGCTCAGTAGGGCACGTCGGCTGCGGCACAAAGAAACGCCATCAGCGGCACGGCCGCGGCAAAGCGGCCGCTGGCGAGCGCGACCAGATCGCCGCCGACGATTTCGCCGCGCGAAAGCGGCGCCAGCGCGATGAAGTCCTTGCGCTTCAGGTCATCGATCGCCGGATGGTCGGCGGCATAACCGCGCGGCGGCCGCGCCAGGCTGTCGCCCGCCAACGCCCAGGCGGCGCGGAATTCCGGCTGGTCGCGCACGGCAAACCAGCGCTCGGGCTTGGCCACGATCCAGTCGCGAATCCTGCCCAGCGCAGCCGCTTCCGGACGCCAGCAGCCGGCGCCGAGAAAACATTCGTCGCCGGCGACATGCAGATAGAAGCCCGGCGCGTGCACGTCCTTGCCGAGCGAATGGCGAAACTGGATGCCGATGTTGGTCTTGTAAGGCGTCTTGTCGCGCGCAAAGCGCGTGTCGCGGAAGACGCGCATCAGCGAGCCACCCATGCGCCGCGGATCGGCCCTGAAATTCGGCGCGATTCCGGTCAATGGCGCCTGCATCGCACAAATGAAATCTAGCGCAGGGTCACGCACCAGATCTTCGTAGCGATCACGGTTCGCCGCGAACCAGGCCCGATCATTGTTCGCCGCCAGTTCGTCGAGAAACGCGAAGGTCGCGCTGGAAAACATCTTTCACTCCGCCGTCAGCCGGCCGGACAGCGGCCGTGCCGACGATTCTGCGCGAATTCATCGCCCACGTGAACGGAAGTCACCGGAAGAACCGGTACTTCGTCGGCCATCCGGCCGCTGTCACTGACAGCCTTACTCTTCCTCTTCACCGGCAAGGTCGCGCCGCGGCACGGTCTGCGGATCGCAGATGATCGGGCGGTAGATTTCAACGCGGTCGCCGGCACGCAGCGAGGCGTCGAGCGTCGTCGCCCGGCTGAAGATGCCGACGCGCTGCGTCTCCAGATCGATGTGCGGGAACATGCGCAGCACGCCCGATTTTTCGATCGCCTGCAGCACGGTCGCGTCGTCGGCAACCTCGATATTCAGCCAGACCTGGTTGCCCGGCTCGGAATAGGCCACTCCTACTTGCATCAGACTTCCTCCTTCGCTGCTTCGCTCGCTGCCGCCGCAGCTGCTGCAGCGGCAGCCTTCGCCGCCGCGCGTTCGGCCTTGCGCCGCGCCGCGGCTTCAGCCTTCTCGCGTGCCTCGCGCTCAAGCCGCTCGGCGCGCGCCTTGACCAGCGCCCGCGAGGCGTCGCTGCGCAGCTGCGCCCGCTGCTTGGTCTGCAGTTCGCCCTTGGCATGCGCAAAATACTGCACCAGCCGGATCGCCGACGGACAGGTCCAGGCACAACAGGCGCAGGAGATGCAGTCCTTCAGCCCGAGCGCAGTTGCGCCGTCGAGATCGCCAACGCGGATGTGCGCCGCCATTTCCAGCGGCAACAGCCCCATCGGGCAGGCCTTGACGCAGGAACCGCAGCGGATGCACGGGCCTTCGTCAGGGCGCGCCACTTCGGCGGCGGCCAGCGCGAGAATGCCGCTCGTTCCCTTGATCACCGGCACCCGCGCATGCGGCAGCTGCGTGCCCATCATCGGGCCGCCCATGACCAGTCGCGCCGGCGCGGACTTGAGAGCGCAGAAGGCGAGCACGTCTTCGACCAGCGTACCGATGCGCACGCGGATGTTGCCCGGTTGGCCGACGGCTGCACCATTGACGGTGAGCAGGCGCTCGACCAGCGGTTCGCCGAAGCGGATGGCGCGATGCACGGCAGCGGCGGTACCGACGTTGTGCACCAGCACGCCACAGTCCGACGACAGCCCGTCGGCCGGCACTTCGCGCCCGGTGAGTACCTTGATCAGCTGCTTTTCCGAGCCCATCGGGTAGCGCGCCGGCAGCGAACGCACGCTGAGGCCGGCCACACCGGCGATGGCCGCGCGCATCGCGGCGATCGCCTCGGGCTTGTTTTCCTCGATGCCGATCACTGCATCGCTGGCGCCGGTGGCGTGCAGCAGGATGCGCACGCCGTCGACGATGTCGGCGGCGCAATCGCGCATCAGCCGGTCGTCGCAGGACAGATACGGTTCGCATTCGCCACCGTTCAAGATCAGCGTCTTGACTTCGGTGCGCTGGCCGAGCGCCAGTTTCACTGCCGCCGGGAAGGTGGCGCCACCGAGGCCGACGATGCCGGCTGCCGCAACGCGGTTGGCAATCTCGGTCGGCGACAAGGCGAAAGGATCGTCACAGCCGGTGAATTCGGCGGGACGATCCTCGCCATCGGACTCGATGGTGATCGCCGGATAAGCGAGTCCGGAAGGATGCGGCGCGGCAATCTCGCCGATCGCGGCGACGACGCCCGAAGTCGGCGCATGGATCGGTGCCGAGACCTTGCCCTGCGCCTCGGCAATCAGCTGGCCGCGCAGCACGCGCTGACCGACCACCACCGCCGGCCGCGCCGGTGCTCCGATGTGCTGCTGCAGCGGCACGTAAAGTTTCGCCGGCAGCGGCAGCGTGCGCACCGCGAGATCGGCAGCGGGCCGCTTGTGTTCGTCGTCGGGGTGAATCCCCCAGCCCGGCGCAGCCAACAGTTTGTCGATGAATCCCATGGTCTCTCCGTCGTGATCGAGCTTGCCGTTCAGGCTTGGGCGGAAATCGAGCAGTTTTTATGCCACGCTGAATCCCGGCGCCTTGAACCCGGCCGCCGACCGCCGCCGCCGCGCGATTGTTGTTGCCCACGCCGCCGCAGGCTATGCTTGCCGCCGATTTACCGGCATGCGGCCGCAGCAGGGCACGACAGACATGGATGTCGCAGTGCTTGGGCAGGCTTGTTTCAAGTGCGACAGCCTTGGAGCAATCACGACACTCAGCCGATTGCGGCAGTGCCAGCAGTTCCCCGGCGTACAATGTTCCTGGCGTGAAAACTGCTTTTGCGTGCAGTCGCCCGGAATTCCATCGGCAGGAGCCCCAGATGAATCCAGAATCCAAACCTTCGGCGGCGCCGGAGGCCATGCAGCAGACCGCACTCGATTCGAGCGTTTTCCGGGAAACGCTTGAACAGGCCGACGTTGCCGTATCGATCACCGACGGCAAGGCCAACATCCTCTACGTCAATCCCGCGTTTACCCGCGTCACCGGCTATTCGGCGGAGGATGCGGTCGGTCGCAACCAGTCGCTGATCTCCAACAAGACGACGCCGCGCACGGTCTATACCTCGCTCTGGCGCAAGATCACCAACGGCCAGAGCTGGTCGGGGCGGCTGGTCAACCGCCGGCGCGACGGCACCCCCTACCTCGCCGACCTGACCATCACGCCGGTACAGGACGCCAGCGGCGTCACCGTCAATTACCTCGGCATGCACCGCGACATCACCCTGCTGCATGAACTCGAGTGCCAGGTGCGCAACCAGAAGGCATTGATCGAATCGGTGGTCGACACGGCACCGGTGCTGATCGCCCTGCTCGACGCGAATCGTCGCGTCGTTCTCGACAACCACGCCTACAAGAAACTGATGGCCGACCTCGGCATGCAGGAACCGGCGCAGCAGATCCTCGCCGCCGCCGGCTTTGCGTCGACCACGCTGATCGAGGAAGAGCCCGGCGAATTCATTTTCCACGACCGCGAAGTCTGCCTTGAGCGCAGCGGCTGGGCGACACCGCGCTGGTTCTCGTGCTCGCTGGTCAGCGTCGAGGAAGACGATGCGACCGCCGACGCTTTCTTTGTCCGCCAGCGTCGGCGTTACCTGTTGCTGACCGCAATCGAAATCACCAATCTGCGCGCCGAACAGGAAAAGTCGCGCATGGCCGCGCTGCGCGCTGTTCTTGCCGAAGCCGAACGTATCGACGGCTTGCGCGAAAGCCTGTCGGCAGCGATCTACCAACTGGAAGGACCGATCAACGTGATCTCCTCTGCGGTGGCGATGCTCGCCCGGCGCAGCCAGAGCGAGCCGATGGCGCAGGCACTCGCCGACGCCGTCGCCGCCGGTCAGGCGGCACTGGAGAACCTGCGCAGCGAAATTCCGCCGGCGCGCTTTGAAGAGCGCGAGGCGGTGAGCGTCAACGAACTGCTGCGTGACGTCCTCGAACTGTCGACGCGCTCGCTGCTCGCCGCCGGCATCGTCGTGAACTGGACGCCGGCCTCGCGCCTGCCGTCGCTGCTCGGCTACCCGAACCGCCTGCGCACGATGTTCAAGGCACTCGTCGACAATGCGCTCGAAGCAATGAACGTCAAGGGCTGGCGCGAACGCGAACTGCATCTGTCGACGCGCGCGACACGCGGCGGCATCGAAGTGCTGATCGAAGACAGCGGCCCGGGAATTCCGGCCGAACTGCGCCTGCGCGCCTTCGAACCTTTCTTCTCGACCAAGAAGGGCGGCGGCCGTCATCTCGGCACCGGCCTGTCGGCGGCGCAGCAGACCGCCAACGACCACGGCGGGCTGATTGAAATCGACGAGGCCGCTGGCCGCGGCTGTCGCATCCGTCTGAGTTTTCCGCTGCGCAACAGCGATGGAGGGCTGGCATGACTGGCGGCCACGCAGACAGCGCGCTCTCGCATGTCCAGCTCGACGCGCTCTACCGCGTCAGCCAGATCCTCTCGCGCTCGCTCGACTATCGGCGAACGCTGCAGCAGGTACTCGAGGCGCTCGACGACCATGCCGGACTGACGCGCGGCTCGGTCAGCGTCGTCGACCCGCAGAGCGGCGACCTTTTCGTCAATTCGGTACATGGCATCGACGTCGGCAGCGAGCCGGTGCGTTACCAGTCCGGCGAAGGCATCCTCGGACTGATTCTCGAGAACGACCAGACCATCGCCCTTGCCAGCGTCGACTCGGAGCCGCGCTTTCTCAACCGGCTTGGCATCTACGACACCGCGCTGCCCTTCATCGCCGCACCGATCCGCGCCGGCGGCGCGCTGCACGGCGTGCTCGCGGTGCAGCCGGGAGAGGCCGACGACGGACGACTGAAGGATCGGGCGCGCTTTGTCGAAATGGTGGCCAACCTGATCGGCCTGTCGGTGCGCCTGTCGCTGGAAAACGAGCAGGAAAAACAGAGCCTCGCCGAAGAGCGCGACAGCCTGCGGCGGACGGTGCGCAGCCAGCACGGCTTCGAGAACATCGTCGGCCGCTCGATGGCGATGCGCCGCGTCTTCGACCAGATCCGCATGGTGTCGAAGTGGAACACGACGGTGCTCATCCGCGGCGAAACCGGCACCGGCAAGGAACTGATCGCCAACGCCATCCATTACAACTCGCCGCGCGCGCGCGGCGCCTACGTGCGCCTCAACTGCGCGGCGCTGCCGGAAACCCTGCTCGAGAGCGAACTCTTCGGCCATGAGCGCGGCGCCTTCACCGGTGCCGTCGCGGCACGGCGCGGCCGCTTCGAGCAGGCCGACGGCGGCACCATTTTCCTCGACGAAATCGGCGAAATCTCGCCGGCTTTCCAGGCCAAGCTGCTGCGCGTGCTGCAGGAAGGCGAGCTTGAGCGCGTCGGCGGTACGCGTACGGTCAAGATCGACGTTCGCGTCATCACCGCGACGCACCGCGATCTCGAAGCTGCGGTGCAGGCCGGGCAGTTCCGCGAGGACTTGTACTACCGCCTCAACGTCATGCCGATCTCGCTGCCGCCCTTGCGCCAGCGCACCGAAGACATCGCCGAAATCGCCCGTCACCTGGCCACGCGCATCGGCACGGCGCAGGGACGGCCGGTGTCGCTGGCCGAATCAGCACTGCGCCGGCTGATCGAGTATCCGTGGCCGGGCAATGTGCGCGAGCTGGAAAATTGCCTCGAACGTGCGGCGGTGATGTCGGAATCGGGCGTCATCGACGCCAGCCTGATCCAGGTCGACCGTCACCGCGACGGTGGCGGCATGCGCAGCGAAGCGCCACGCACAGCGCCACCGGCTGAGGCAGCGGCGGCGCCGTCGGCCGCGCCGGCGCACAGTACCGGCGCACTCAACGATCCGGGGCTCGACGAGCGCGAACGCGTCATCGCCGCGCTCGAACAGGCCGGCTGGGTGCAGGCCAAGGCGGCCCGTCTGCTCGGCATGACACCGCGACAGATCGCCTACCGCATCCAGACGCTGAACATCCCGGTCAAGCAGTTCTGATCCGTGGAAAGCGTGGCACCGGCGCACGCAGCGAGTGCGTGCGACCGGCGCGTTCGCCGGGTATGAAGCCAGCTTCGCCCGGCGTACGCCGGCGGGTGAAGCTCAGCGCGAGCGCGTCGCGTCGATGGAAAAAAGCACCTGCACGTCGCGCGGCGCGGCGGTATACGGCGCCGAACTGACCAGCAGATCGGCACCGGCCGCGGCGTAGGCCGCCGCATTGTCGGCGCGGACGCCGCCGGCGGCGGCGAGCAGCGGGCGGCGCACCGCCCCGCCTGCGGCAGCCAGCTTGTTCACACCGGCGCGACACGCCGCCACCTGCGCCGGCGAGAACTTCTCGAGCTGCAGCACGTCGGCGCCAGCGGCCGCCCAGAGCAGTGCCTCCTCGACCGAGCCGACCTCGACCACTACCTTCTTTTCCGGCTCGCGCCGTTGCAGGCGCTGTACCGTCGCCGCCGGCGCTTCGCTGAGGAACAGCCGATGCTCGGCGAACAGCAGCAGCGTTTCCGACAGGCCAAGCCGGTGCATCGTCGCGCCACCGGCGCGCACCGCCTTCACCGACAAGGTCTTGGTTCCCGGTACGTTCTTGCGCGTGCACGCCACCGGCACGTCGCCGGCGGCGGCTACCAGCGCCGAAGCGGCGCTGGCAATACCGCTGGCCCACTCGACCAGCACCTGCGCCGTCTTCCATACCCGATGCAGGCTTTCCGCCGACCCGCTTACTTCGAGAAAGCGGTCGCCGGGTGCCAGCAGCTGGCCGGAGACCGCTGCACCCGCGGCCACCCGCGCGCCGGCCAGCGCGAACAGGCGCGCCGCCTCTTCGACGGCGCAAACGGTCATCGCCTGCCGCGCGTAAAAGCCCAGACTGCCGCGCTGGCCGCCGATGGCGAGTGCTTCTGTGCTGAGATCGCCACCGCCAACGTCGTCTTCAAGCAGGCGCAGCAGCGCGTCGTCGCCGAGGACGGGAGCTCTCACAGCGCGTAGCCGTAGGACTTGATTACCGCTTTCGCCTTGTCACCCTTGAGATACTTGACCAGTGCTTCGGCAGCAGCCTTGCCCTTGCCCTTTTCGAGGATCACCGCGTCCTGGCGAATCGGCGAATAGAGCTTCTCCGGAACCAGCCAGGCCGAACCTTCGATCTTGCCATCCTTGATCACCTGCGACAGGGCAACGAAGCCGAGCAGCGCATTGCCGCTGGCAACGAACTGGTGCGCCTGCGAGATGTTCTCGCCGGTGACGAACTTCGGCTGCAGGCTGTCATAAACGCCGAGCGCCTTCATCGCTTCGACGGCGGCAGCACCGTAGGGCGCGAGTTTCGGATTGGCCAGCGAGATGTGATCGAAGCCGCCCTTCTTCAGCACGGCACCTTCACCGTCAACGATGGCCGATTTCGGCGACCACAGCACCAGTTTGCCAATGGCGTAAGTGAACTGGCTGCCGGCAAGGGCAGCGTTTTCCTTGACCAGACGCGTCGGCGTTTCGTCGTCGGCGGCGAGCAGCACTTCAAACGGCGCGCCGTTCTTGATCTGCGCGTAGAACTTGCCGGTCGAGCCGTAGGAAGCGACCAGCTTGTGGCCAGTATCCTTCTCGAAATCAGGGGCGATCTTCTGCATCGGCGCGGTGAAATTGGCGGCGACGGCGACGGAGACCTCGTCGGCCAGCGCCAGCGAGGAAACGCCGGGAAGAGCGAGCAGCAGAGCAACCAGCAAGCGCGAAACTTTCATTTGCAACTCCTTGTTTATTTTAAATAAATTAATCGACCGGAATTACTCGGTCGCAACCAGGAAAACACTGGATGCCTTGAAGACCGCCGTCACCGGCTGGCCGACCGCCAGACCCAGACGACCGACGCTGGCGTCGGTGATGACCGCGGTGATGACGTGCCGCCCGCCGGGCAGATTGATCGTCACCTCGGCGTTCACCGGTCCTTCATGGATATCGGCAATCGTGCCGCGGAAACGGTTGCGCGCCGAGATGCGCGCATCTTCCTCGACGACCAGCACGATCGACGATGCCTTGACGAAAGCCAGCACATCGCGGCCTTCGGCGAGGCCGAGCCCCTCGGCCGACTCGCGCGTGACGATCGCGGTCAGCGTCAGATCGGCATCGAGACGGATGCTGACCTCGGTATCGACAGCGCCTTCCTTGAGCGCGACGACCGGACCGGCAAACTGGTTGCGGGCACTGCTCTTCATCGACATCCTCCTCAAGATCTGACGGAAGCCGGCAGTGTCGACGGCGACATCCTGCTCCAGATTGCCGGTCAGCTTTTCCAATGCAAGTTGGTATTCCTGTTCCAGCGCGCGATAGAAAGCGATCAGCCGCCGCCCGAAGGGCGTCAGCTCGGTGCCGCCGCCGTGACGGCCGCCGGCCGCGCGCGACACCAGCGGCTCGGGTGCCAGGTTGTTCATCGCATCGACCGCGTCCCAGGCAGCCTTGTACGAAAAAGGCACGGCCTTGGCCGCCTGCGAGATCGAGCCGTGTTCGTCAATGGCTTCGAGCAGGCGGATGCGCTTGTCGCCGAGGAAGTTGCCGACCGCCGTTTCGATCAGCAACTTGCCGGTGAGTTTGGTGGCTTCTGATGTCATCTATCTTTCTCTCCGGGCAGGCCGCAGACCGCCCGATCGGTCAACTAGCGTTAGATACACAAGGATACAGCGCTTTTCCGATCATGGCTCGCTCCGGCAGCCAGCAACGCGAGCGCTGTTCCCGGCAGCAAACCATCTGCCCTGCGCATCATCGTGGCATCGAGCCGCTGAAACTCAGCGAGCGCCGCGCTTTTTCGGCGTAAGCAACGACATTGCGCAACACCAGCCAGCGCCGGTCGCGCAGGCGCCATGCCGCCAGCGTTTCGGCATAGACCGGCATCTCGAAAAACAGGTCGTCCTCGTCGGCAACGAGCTGCGTCAGGATGTAGCGACAGGCGCAAAAACAGGGCTCGTCGTGTTCGTCGTGACCGATGGTGCGCTCGGCCGACATCTCGTATTCACGAAAGACGTCGAAGCGCACTGGCTCGATCGCCAGATCAGACCACGATGCGGGCAACTCCTGTCGCCAGCGGACGTCCTGCACATCGCGGCAGGAGCGACGGAGCTTGCCTGCGCTGCGCGCCTCAATGTTGAGCGATGTACGCATTTCTTCTCTCCTCGACTGTTCTTTGCGATCCGCCGTCGGCGAGGACGTCGCAACCGGCCGGAGCGATTTTCCGGGGCACCTGCGCGGCGTCCTGTGCGGAACCGAAGCCCGGGCGAAAGCTGCTTTCGCTATGTAGTCGAGCAAACAACGTACCACCCCGGCCGGTGCTGCGACCGGGAAGCGCGTCAAAGCATGCTTGCAGCGCCGTCGCGCCTGCCGCGGGAACGCTATCGGTCAACGCCCTGCCAGGCGCGCAAGTCAACAAGACAGGGCTGCGAGCCACAGTTGCCATCTGTAAATTTTCCTACAGCGTTGTGTCGTTAACTACATAACGTAACAATCCGGCCTGTGCCTTCGCCATGCCAGCGGCGTTGAAAACTGTCGCCGCTCCGCGCCAATCGGGATGTTGAAGCCATGCGCTCCGGAATGCCCGCCACCTACCGTTATGGTGGCACATATATTGCGCTCACCAGAGCATCGCCACGTCACCCCGGCCAATGGGGTTGGCCGAAAAAGGGTGGCCGGCGTCACATTCGTCCTGATCCAGCTCACCAAGAAAGAGTGCAGATGAAACTGAAAAACTATCCCGTTCCATGCCTGCTTAGCCTCGCGGTATCGCTGGCACTGCAGGGGCTGGCGCACGCCGGCGACAGCGCAAGCTCCGACAGCAAGGTGTTCACCCTTGGCCAGATCTCGGTAACGGCGGCGCGCATCGACGAGAACCCGGTCGGCACGGCAACGCTCGACGCCGAGCAGTTGCGCGACTTCGACAAGGACGGCCTCGCCGACGCAGTCAATCTCGTTCCCGGCGTCGCCTCGACCGCCGGCGCCGGCAACCGCAACGAGGCGCTGATCAGCGTGCGCGGTTTCGATCGCTGGCAGGTGCCGCTGCTGATGGACGGCATCCGCCTCTATCTGCCGGCCGACAACCGCATCGACTTTGACCGCTTCCTGACGCCTGACCTCTCCGAAATCCAGATTTCCAAGGGCTACGTGTCGGTACTCAACGGCCCGGACGGCATGGGCGGCGCGATCAATCTGGTGACGCGCAAGCCGGTCAAACCGTTCGAAGGCGAAGTGCGGGCTTCGATGGCGCTCGGCAACGATGGTCGCTACAACGGCAACACGCTCTATACCAATCTCGGTGGGCGCAGCGACATCGGCTACTACCAGGTCAGCGTCGAGCAGCGCGACGTGGACCACTGGCAGCTATCCCGGGATTTCAAGCCGACCGTCGCCGAGGACGGTGGCAACCGCGACCACACCAGCAAGAACGACTGGCGCGTCAACCTCAAGGCCGGCATCACGCCCAACGCCACCGACGAGTACTCGCTCAACTTCGTCAAGCAGAGCGGTGAGAAGCACGGTATCGGCGCGGTAACCGGCATGTCGACGATAAGCACCTGGGACTGGCCGAAATGGGACACCTGGAGCCTGTACTGGCTGTCGCACACGCAGATCACCGACAAGACCTACGTCAAGACCAAGGCCTACTACAACACCTTCGAGAATGACCTGGTCGCCTACACCAATGTCACGCTGAACACGAAGAACTGGACAAGCTCCTACGACGACAACGCCAAGGGCGCCAGCGTCGAACTCGGTACCGATCACTTCGCGCAGCAGACGCTGAAGACGGCGCTGCACTTCCGCCGCGACGAGCACACCGAATGGCAGCTGACACACGCCAGCGGTTTCACCGAGCCGAAACAGACGACGATCGAGGACACGCTATCGCTGGCCGTCGAGGACACCTGGCATGTCACGCCGAAACTCGATCTGGTCGGCGGCATCAGCCGCGACGCGCGCTTCTCCAGGCAGGCGCAGGAATACGCGAGCAATGTGCTGTTCAACCAGCCGATCGCCGACAGTTTCGCCACCAACTACCAGGCGGCGGCGATCTACCGCTATCGCGACAGCGGCAAGCTGCACCTGTCGGCATCGAACCGCACGCGCTTCCCGACCATGTTCGAGCGCTTCAGTTCGCGCTTCGGCGGTGCCATCTCCAATCCCGGACTCAAACCGGAACGCGCGCTCAATCTCGAACTCGGTGTCGCCGACGAGCTGCTGCCGGGTCTGCGCGGCGAGGCGGCGCTGTTCCACAGCCGTGTCGACGATGCCATCCAGTCGGTGCAGGTTCTCTACAACGGCAACTATTACGGGCAGAACCAGAACGTCGGCGAAGCGACGTTCAAAGGCATCGAACTCGGGCTGAAGGCGCGTTTCTCCGACTCGCTCGAGGTCGGCGGCAACTACACCTACATCCACACGCACATCAACAACCCCAACGACTCGAGCGCACGGCTGACGACGACGCCGCAGAACAAGGCCTTCCTCTATGCCAAGTGGCGGCCGCTCGCGGCACTCAGCGTCATCCCCAATCTTGAGTACGCGAGCCCGCGCTGGTCGTCCACGGCGGTCGGGACTGGCTACGTGCAGACCGGCGAATACGCGCTGCTCAACGTCAAGCTTGAATACAAGCTGCGCCGCGACTGGGATGTCTCGCTCTCCGCACGCAACCTGCTCGACAAGAATTATCAGCTCGTCGACGGCTATCCGCAGGAAGGCCGCAACTTCCTCATCGCCACCCGCTTCCAGTTCTGAACCCAAGGGAAAATCATGATCAAGACATTTCGCGCCGCACTCCTCATCCCCGCCTTTGCCGCCATCGCCTTCGCCTTCTCCGGCAACGCCATGGCACACAGCAAGGCCGCCGATCCCTCGAAGTACGTCACGCAAAGCATCGCCGTTGCCGGCGCCGTCGAGCACAAGCTCAGGCTCAGCGTCGACGACCTGAAGGCCTTCCCGCCATCGCAGGTAAGCGACACACCGCTCGTCTGCCAGTCGGGCGCCAAGGTCGGACAGCTGGAGAACATCAAGGGCGTCCTCCTGCGCGACGTTCTCGAAAAAGCCAGCGTCGTCTCGAAAAACCACAACGACGTCAAGAAGACGGTCGTCATCGCCAAGGCATCCGACGGCTACAAGGTCGTATTTTCCTGGAGCGAGCTCTTCAACTCGCCGCTTGGCGAAGGCGTCATCGTCTTCTTCGAGAAGGACGGCAAGGCGCTTGAAGACGACGAAGGCCGGATCGCCCTGGTATCGACCAAGGACATCCGTACCGGCCCGCGCCACGTCAAATGGCTCAAGGCTATCGAGGTGAAGAAGATCGTCGACTGAGCCGGCCCGCGCCGCCAGGCGCAGTACGCAAAAAGGGAGAAATAATGAACAAGGCACCTCGCCGCGCGGCATTCCGTCGCCGGCTTATCGCCACGCTGGTGGCGTCACTCTGTGGCGCTATCGCGCACGCCGAAGACACACTGCTCGGCACGGTCGAAGTCTCGGCCGATGCCGAAAAAGTGTCAGCAGCCGGCATGCAGCCAGACCGTAGCAGCCCGTCGACGGCGTATGTCGTCGATCAGGAAGCGATGCGCCTCTACGACACGCCGGGCGGCACCAATCCCTATACGGCGCTCGCCGAGATTCCTGGCGTCAAGGTAAGCACGGTCGACGCCTACGGACTGAACAACACGCAGGGCGGGCAGAAGGGCCTGCGCGTACGCGGCGAGGTGAGCACGCACGGTGTCGCCGGCACGTTCGAGGGCCTGCCGCTCGGCGGCCCCGGCCCCGGACCGGGCTATCTGTTCCTGTTCGACAAGGAGAACATCGAGAGCATCCGCTTCGCGCAAGGCGCCATTTCGGCCGACCAGACGGCCTTGTTCACGTCCTTCGGCGCCATCGACACCCGCCTGCTCTGGCCGCGCGAAGAAGCCCGCCGCCAGATCAGCTCGAGCATCGGCAGCGAGGGTTTCCACCGCAACTTCGTGCGTCTCGACAGCGGCCGTCTCGCCAGTGGCACGGCGCTTTTCTTCTCGGCATCCGATACCAAGGCCAACAAATGGCGCGGCTACGGCGACGCGCCCGCCAACCGCGCCAATTACGAGTTCGCGCTCGACCAGCGCGTGGGCGATCTGCGCGTCAAGCTTGCACTGGCGCAGAACGACCAGTCGCAGAACAACTACAAGGCGCTGACCTACGCGCAGGCGACCGACCTCAATCGTTTCCGCAACTACGACTACGTCAACAATCCGGCCAACTCCGACCACTACAACTACAACCGGCAGGACTTCCGCAATCAGGTGGCACTCGCCGAGATCGAATACGCCTTCTCGCCGCAGACGACACTGACGTTCAAGCCCTATTACGCGAAGGAAGAAGGCTATTACCTCTATGCCAGCGTTCCAGCTAGCCAGCCCAACAACACCACTCAGGTGCAGAAGTGGCTCTTCGACCACACGACTTACGGCCTCAGCAGCGAGTTGCGCACCGTACTCGCCGACACCGACCTCAAGTTCGGCTATTCGTGGACTTCGACCGAGCCGCCGGGGCCGCCAACGACGCGCAAGCAATACCGGATCGTCAACGGCAATCTCGTCTTCCAGCAGTGGTCGCTGCTGTCAAAGGTCGTCGACCGGCACGAGTTCGAGAATTTCTATGCGACGGCGAAGCACAGTTTCGGCGATCTGACGCTGCGCGGCGGCCTGCGTTACGCGGTCGAGACGCTGCCTGGCATCAATGCCTACAACACCAATGGCATCGGCGATGTCTCGGCTGACGAGGCGATCTCCAGCGCCACGCTCAACGCGACGCGCAGCGTGAAAAGCCGCAGTTTCGGCAACTGGTTGCCGGAAGTCGGCGTCTCCTACGACCTGCGTCCGGGCGTCGAGGTGCACGCCAGCCTCGGCCGCAACATCGGCGCACCGTCGTTCGACGCCTTCAACCAGGCGCCGGCCGGCGGCATCACCACCAGCCAGCAGTACTGGGACCGGATCGAACCCGAACTGTCGACCAACCTCGACATCGGCGCCCGCCTGCGCTTCGACAAGGTCTACATCGACCCGACGATTTACTTCTCGCGCACGCGCAACAAGGCGGTCAGCGTCTTCAGCTCGACCACCAACACGGTGTACGGGCAGAACGTCGGCAAGACACAGGGCAGCGGCTTCCAGCTCGCCGCCGGCTGGTCGGCGACGAACACGCTGCAGCTGTTCACCGCGCTGTCGTACAGCCTGTCGTCGTTCACCGAGGATGTGCGCACCACCGGTGGCGCCATCCTGCCGGTCGAAGGCAAACAGCTGCCCGACGTGCCGAAGTGGATGGGCAACGTCGGCGCCGCGTGGCGGCAGAACGGTTTCACCGTCGCGCCGATCGTCCAGTACGTCGGTCCGCGCTGGGCGACGACCGACTACACCCAACGTGTGCCCGGCTATTTCACCGCCGACCTGACGCTCGGCTACGGCGAGAAGAGTCACTGGGGCAAATGGGACGTCTCGCTGGCGATCCTGAACGTCTTTGACCGCAAGTACATCGGCCAGATCAGCACCAGCGAAGTCAACACCTCGGCCACCGGCGCCATCTACTACCCCGGTGCACCGCGCACGGCGGTGGCCTCCGTCAGCCTCACTTTCTAAGGAGTCCAGCATGAACCGATTGCTTGTTACCCTGCTCGCCGCATTGACGCTGAGTCTCGGCGCGCAGGCGCGCGAAATCACCGACATGGCCGGGCGCCACGTCGTCATTCCCGATCGCATCGAACGCGTTTTCGGCGCCGCGCCGCCGCTCAACGTGCTGCTGCACGCCGTTGCCCCGGAAACGATGCTCGGGCTGTCCTTCCCGGTACCGCCCGAAGCGCGCCCGTACTTCCCCGAACGCCTGCGCGGTCTGCCGGTGGTCGGCGGCGTGTTCGGCATGGGCCAGCAGATGAATCCGGAAAGCGTGCTGATGCAGAAGCCGGATGTGGCGCTGGCGTGGAAGAGCCCGTTCATCGACCAGGCGCGCATCGAGTCGGCCTTTGCCCGCATCGGTCTGCCGGTGGTTTTCGTCCAGCTCGACACCACGGCCGAATGGCCGGCAGCCTTGCGCTTTACCGGCCGCCTGCTCGGCCACGAGGCCAAGGCGGAAGAGGAAGCGCGTGCCGTCGAGCAGGTGCTGGCACGCGTCGGCAAGGTGGTCAACGCGGTCCCGGAAGCGCAGCGGCCACGCGTCTACTACGCCGAAGGCCCGGACGGTCTGGCCACCGACTGTCACCGCTCATTCCACACCGAAGCGATTGAACTCGCCGGCGGCTATAACGTTTTCCGCTGCGAGCCCAAGGACCACATGGGTATGGAGCGGGTCAGCATCGAACAGGTGCTGGCCTTCGCGCCGGACATCATCATCGCGCAGGACCGCAATTTCGTCGCCAGCGTCGGCAAGGACGCGCGCTGGCGCGGCGTCAAGGCGGTACAGGCCGGACGCGTGCTGGTGGTGCCGCGCTGGCCGCACAACTGGATCGACCGGCCGCCATCAATCATGCGCGTCCTCGGCATCCAGTGGCTGGCCAACCAGTTCTATCCGCAGGCCTATCCCTTCGAGTTGCGCCGCGAAACACGTGAGTTCTACCAGCGTTTCCTCGGCGTCAGCCTGAGCGATGCCGAGATTGACGCGCTCTTCCGCTGAAGCACTGCCGCCGCCACGGCCGCTGCCCGGCTTCTCCTGGCCGGGACCGCTCCTGCTCATGGTGGCGGCGGCGATGCTGCTGGCGCTGGCCTACGGACGCTATCCGCTGGCGCCGAGCGAGGTAGTGCAGTACTTCCTCGCCGCCGGCGGCTTTGCCGAAATGGAGCCGGAACGACAGGCGCTGCTGCACAACCTGATCGTCGACATCCGCCTGCCGCGTGTGCTCGCGGCGGTTTTGGTCGGTGCCGGGCTGGCGGTTTCCGGTGCCGCCTTCCAGTCGGTATTCCGCAATCCGCTGGTTTCACCCGGGCTGCTCGGCGTTCTCGCCGGCGCAGCGGCCGGCGCCGCGCTCGGCATGCTGCTCTCGGGCAACTGGTGGGTGATGCAGCTGGCGGCGTTCGCCATGGGCGTCGCGGCGGTCGGCGTCGGCGTCGGTATCGCCGCGCTGTTCGGACACTCGCTGGTCATGCTGGTGCTCGGCGGCATCATCAGCGGCTCGCTGTTCACGGCCATCCTGTCGCTGATCAAGTATCTCGCCGACCCGTACAACCAGCTGCCGGCGATCGTGTACTGGCTGATGGGCAGCCTGGCGATGGCCGAGCTTGGCGACATCGGCCGGCTGGCGGTGCCGATGCTGGTCGGCATCGTTTTCCTCGCCAGCCTCGGCCGCGCGCTCGACGCGCTGGCGATGGGCGACGACGAGGCGCGCGCGCTCGGCGTGCCGGTCACCGCCGTGCGCTACGGCGTCATCGCCGCGGCAACGCTGGTGTCGGCGCTGACCGTGTCGCTCTCCGGAATCATCGGCTGGGTCGGCCTGCTGGTGCCGCACGTCGCGCGCCTGCTCACCGGTCCGGGCAACGTCCGCCTGCTGCCGGCCAGCGCCTGCTTGGGCGCGATCTTCCTGCTGCTCGCCGATGGCATTGCGCGCAACCTGTCGGAAACCGAAATCCCGATCGGCATCGTCACCGAGCTGCTCGGCATCCCCGCCTTCCTGCTCGTGCTGCACCGCGCCCGGCGCAGCTGGGTGACGTGATGCTGCAAGCCCGCCAACTGCATTTCCACTACGGTCGCAAGATCATCCTCGCCGGCGTCGACCTCGATCTGGCGCCAGGCGAACTCGTCTGCCTGCTCGGCAGCAACGGCGCCGGCAAGAGCACCCTGCTGCGCCTGCTGCTCGGCCTGATCAAGCCGTCAGTCGGCGAGGTGCTGCTTGCCGGCCGCCCGATCGGCGCCTTTACCCGACGCGCAGTGGCGACGCAAATCGCCTACGTGCCGCAAGGCCACGCCGCGCCCTTTCCCTACACGGTGCGCGAAGTGGTTCTGCTCGGCCGCCTGCCGAGCGGCAGCCTGTTCCGCGCACCGGGCGCCGAAGACCACGCGCACGTTACCGAGGTGCTCGCCCGGATGGGCATCAGCCGGCTGGCCGACCGCCCATACACCGAGGTTTCCGGCGGCGAACGGCAGCTGGCGCTGATCGCGCGCGCACTGGCGCAGGGCGCCCGCCTGCTGATCATGGACGAGCCGGGCAACGGACTCGATTTCGGCCACCAGCTGCGTCTGCTCGACTGCCTGCTCGAACTGAGCGAAGCCGGTTTCGGCATTCTCATGACCACGCACAACCCGGCGCATGTCGTCATGGGCTCGAACCGCGTCGTCGTTCTCGAAAACGGCGCCATCACCGCCGATGGCGCGGCCGCACAGGTGCTGACGCCGGCCGCCGTTGCCGCGCTCTACCGCATCGACCCCGAGCGGCTGACGCAGGACCCGCTCAGCGGCACGATCAGCGTGCGCGCAAAACCCAGGATGAACGATGCGCACGCACACTGATCGACGGCAAATGCCGGCGCCCGCCGGCCCCCCCCGCCGACTCGCCCGGCAGTTGCTAGCGCTGCTGCTGGCAACGCTGCTGCTGGCGCAGATCGCCGCGGCGGCGACCGCCAGCGTCGAATCGCCAGCCGCGACACCGGCTGCCACGCCCCCGGTGCGCGTCGCCGTGGTCGGCGGTCTGGTGCTGTGCGGCGTCTGGCCGGCGCTTGCCGCGCTGGCCGAACAGGCCACGGGGCTGAGCATCGAAACCGTCGGCGCCGCGCCGAAGGAAGGCGTCGTTCCGCTGTTCCGCGCTGGCGAAGCCGACCTGCTGATCATCCACGGCAGCGACGAAGCCTACGCCCTACTCGCTGCCGGCGACGCAGCACCGCTGCGCGCCTGGGCATTCAACGAACACGTCATCGTCGGCCCGCTGGCGGACCCGGCCGGCGTGCGCGGCGTCGCCAACGGCGCCGAGGCGATCCGGCGTATCGTCGCCGCCGACGCGCCGCTGATGGGCTTCCGCGATCCGGGCAGTTTCACCATCACGCACGCGCTGTTCCGCACTGCCGGCCGCAAACCCGGCCCGCGGCAGCAGCTTTTCGACGACGGCGAGCGGCCGCAGGACGTGCTCGTCGCCGCTGCGCGCCACGGCGCCTACGCCGTCGTCGGCCACATTCCCGTCGCCTTCGGCAAGATGCCGTCGACCGGCACGCGCGTGCTGCTCGCCGGCGATCCGGCGATGCGCCGCGTCTATGTTGTCGTCGAACCGGGACCACGCCACCCGGCCGACACCGCCCGACGCGAACGCGCGCACCGGCTGGCCGACTACCTGCTCGGCAGCGCAGGCCAGCGCGATCTGCTGGCGGCCGATCACGCCGCTGGCGGGCCGTGGATATTCCCGCTGCCGGCAGCGGCAGTTGCCGGCAGCGCAGAGGATTCGCGATGAGCAGTCTGGTCGATTCAGCCCGGGCTGTCGCCGCAGAACGCCAGCCGACTGCGCCGCGAAAACGCTCGCCGGCTTCGCTGAACCGGCTGATTGGCGTGCTCGTCGTCGCTGGCCACGCCTCGCTGCTGGCCCTGTTGCCGACCGGGCTGATCTCGCCGGCCAGCGGATCAACGCCGGCAGTGCTCGTTGCCGAGTGGATCGACGCTGCGGCCACCGCCCCCGCCGAGAAAGCCATCCGGCCACTGCCGCCGATGCCGGTGCCGACGCCGAAAACGCAAGCGGTGCCGAAAAGGCCGGCAGCGGAAAGCCCGAGCCCACCGCTGACCAGCACGGCTGCGCCGGCGCCAGCGGCCGCGACCGTCGCGGCGAGCGTCAGCAACGCGGCGGCTACGGAAAGCGCCGCCGCGACGGCAAGCGCCGAAGCCGCCCCCGCCGGCAAAGTGTCGCCGCCGCGCTTTGACGCCGATTACCTGAAAAACCCGCCGCCGGCCTATCCGCGCACGGCGCGCGAACGCGGCGAGGCCGGGCTGGTCGTCCTGCGCGTCCTCGTCTCGCGCGATGGCCTGCCGCTGGACATTGACGTGCAGCGCAGCAGCGGCTACGAGCGGCTCGACGACGCCGCGCTCGCCGCCGTTCGTCATTGGCAGTTCCTGCCGGCGCGGCAAGGCGGCGAGGCGGTCGCCGCGCGCGTTCTGGTCCCCATTTCCTTCAACTTGCGGAGCTAAGCATGGCAGATTCCGGCCTTCTTCATTTTCTTGCCGGCGCCGACACGCTGGCCCGTGTCGTCCTCGCACTGCTGCTGCTGATGTCGTTGCTGTCCTGGTATCAGATCCTCGGCAAGGGCCTGCGCACGCTGCTCGATACCCGCCGACAGGGCCGCTTCCTGGCGGTTTTCCGGCAGTGCCGCACGGTGGGCGAGTGCGAGCGGCAACTGCCGGCCGACACCGATGACAGCAGCCCGGCCGCTGCCAGGGTCGCCGCCGCGGCCTTTGCCGCTGGCCGGCGCTGGCGTCTGGGCGGCGGTGATCTCGCCTCGGCAGCGGGTGGCGAATTCATCGAGCGCGCCGTCTATCGCGAAACGGCAAAAGCCCGCGTCGCGCTGGAGAGCGGCCTCAGCACGCTGGCGGCAATTGCCTCGACCGCGCCCTTCGTCGGCCTGTTCGGCACAGTCTGCAGCATCTACCACGCGCTGCTGGCGATCGGCCAGAGCGGACAGGGAGGCATCGAACGTGTCGCCGGGCCGGTCGCCGAGAGTCTGATCATGACCGCCATCGGCCTCGCCGTCGCCATCCCGGCCGCGTTGGCGCACAACGCCTTCGTGCGTAGCGGCCGCCTCGCCACGGCCGAACTTGAGGATTTCGGCGAGGAACTGCAGAGCCTGCTGGCGAGCGGCGTGGCGGCACCGCAAGCCGGTCAGGGCGCTCCCGCCTGGCCGCTTGGCGTCAGCCGGGAGGCGACATGACGCGACGCTACCGGCAGCACGAAGACAGCTTCGGCCCGGCGCGCGCCGAGCTCAATCTGGTGCCACTGATCGACGTCATGCTGGTGCTGCTGGTAATCGTGATGATCGCCTCGCCCTGGCTGACACACGCCGTCACCATCGAACTGCCGCGCGTCAGCAGCGCGACGAAACCGCCGCCACCGGCGCACGTTGAACTCGATATCGGCGCCAAGGGCGAACTCTACTGGCAGAACAATCCACTGGCGGCGTCGGAGCTGGCCGACTACGTCGCGCAGGCGGTGGCGCGCGATGCCGAGGTCGAGCTGCGCATCCACGCCGACCGCCGCGCCGCTTACGAACATGTGGCGCGGGCAATGGCCATTGCTTCGCGCGGCGGCATCGGCCGCATCGGCTTCGTCAGCGACCCGGAACGCTGAGCGGCGCACGATCATTAGCCGCGATCGCCACGCCCTGCCTGCACGCGCCGTACATTTCTGTCGCGAGCCGCACAAAAGCGTTACGGCGGCGCTGTACGGTTAGCGACAGGTGTTTTGGCGGCGACCGGCACATCATCAAATACCTTATACGGATCAAACGCTTAATGAATCTCCGGAAAGCAGGCACGGGCATTGCTAAATCACTCCCGACATCCTTGCATGCGGGAGAGCAATATGGATCATCACCTCACCGGCCAGTCTGGTTCGGGCAGCTGTAGTGGTAGCGGCGGCGGCTGTGGCAGCGGCGCCCCCGGCCTTGATGCCCTCGGCGAAGACGTCCGGCGCAAGGTCGCCGAACACCCCTGCTATTCCGAAGGCGCGCATCACCACTTCGCGCGCATGCACGCGGCCGTCGCGCCGGCCTGCAACATCCAGTGCAATTACTGTAATCGCAAGTTCGACTGTTCCAACGAATCGCGTCCGGGTGTCGTTTCCGAAGTGCTGACGCCCGATCAGGCGGTGCTGAAGACGCTCGCCGTCGCTGCCGCCATCCCGCAGATGTCGGTGCTCGGCATCGCCGGCCCCGGCGACCCCCTGGCCAACCCGGAACGCACTTTCGCCGTCTTCCGCGAACTCGCCGTCAAGGCGCCCGACCTCAAGCTGTGTGTGTCGACCAACGGCCTCGCCCTGCCCGAGCATGTCGAGGAACTCGCTCGCCTCAAGGTCGATCACGTCACCATCACCATCAACTGCCTCGACCCCGACATCGGCGCCAAAATCTACCCGTGGATCTTCTGGAACCACCGCCGCGTGCGCGGCCGCGAAGCCGCAGAAATCCTCATCGCCCAGCAACAGAAGGGCCTCGAGATGCTGGTCGAGCGCGGCATCCTGGTGAAGGTCAATTCGGTGATGATTCCGGGAATCAATGACCAGCATCTGGCCGAAGTCTCGCGTCACGTACGTGCCAAGGGTGCCTTCCTGCACAACGTCATGCCGCTGATCGCGGCGCCCGAGCACGGCACCTATTTCGGCCTGACCGGCCAGCGCAGCCCGTCGCCGCAGGAGCTGCAAGCCCTGCAGGACGAGTGCGCCGGCGACATGAACATGATGCGGCACTGCCGCCAGTGCCGCGCCGACGCCGTCGGCCTGCTTGGCGAGGACCGCAGCAGCGAATTCTCGCTGGCGAAGATCGCCGGCATGGAAATCGACCATGAAGCAGCGCTGGCACGCCGCGTCGCCTACCGCGCGAAGATCGAGGCCGAGGCCGCCGAGAAGAAGGCGCGCGCCCACGCCGTGCCACCGGCAGCGAAGATCAAGCAGGTGATCGCGCTGCACCCGCGGCCGGCGAACGGCAAGGAAACGGCGCCGGCAACGAGCAGCGACGCGCCGGTCACCAGCATCGCGCTGGCGGCTGCCACAACGCCCTCGGCGCCGCCGGCGCAGCCGCGCCCGGCGCTGATCGCCGTCGCCACCGAAGGCGGCGGCATCATCAACCAGCACTTCGGCCACGCACGCGAATTCCTCGTCTATGAAGCCTCGGCAGCCGGCGTGCGCTTCATCGGCCGGCGCGGCGTCGACCTCTATTGCGCCGGCGAAGACAGCTGTGGCGACGACGGCGAGAGCAAGCTCACGAAAACCCTGCGCGCACTGGCCGGCTGCGAAGTCATTCTCTGCTCGCGCATCGGCATCGACCCCTGGCGCGCGCTCGAAGAGGCCGGCATCACGCCGAACAGCGAACGCGCGCTCGAACCGATCGAGGAAGCCGTTCTCGCCACCTGGCAGGAACTCGCCGCCAGCGGCCGGCTCAACGCGCCGGCGCCGCAACTGCGCCGCGCCTGAGCGGAGATCGTTCATGGCACTGGAAATCATCGACAGCTGCACGAGTTGCCAGGCCTGTCTGCCGCTGTGCCCGAACAAGGCGATCGTCGCCGCGGCGCCACATTTCCTGATCGTCGCCGACCTCTGCAACGAGTGCGCCGGTGACTACGACGATCCGCAGTGCGCGTCGATCTGCCCGGTTGAAGGCGCGATCCTCGACGAGCTTGGCCGCGAACTCAACCCGCCCGGTTCGCTGACCGGTCTGCCGCCAGCGCTCGCCGCGCTGGTTGCCGCGGCGAGCCCGAGCGAAGTTGTCGGCAAATAGGAAAGGTCCCGATGGCGCATATCGTTTTTCTCGAAAAGACCGGCTGCAAAGGCAACGCCAGGCAGAAAGTGCTGCTCAGCGCTGCCGGCCACACCCTGAGCGTGCGCGATATCCGTCACGAGCCGTGGACGCGCGAGCAACTGCTCGCTTTCCTCGGCCCGCTGCCGGTCGCCGAGTGGTTCAACCGCAGCGCGCCAGCGGTCAAGGAAGGGCGCATCGTTCCCGAGGCGCTGTCGGCCGATGAGGCGCTCACCGCGCTGCTGGCCGAACCCTTGCTGATCCGGCGGCCGCTGCTGCAGGTTGGCGACGAGCGGCGCGTCGGTTTCGACGCCGCGGCGATCGACGCCTGGATCGGCCTGCCGGGCATCGAGGTTCCGTCCAACATCGACCGCTGCCAACACGACCATGAACCTGATGCTCTCCGCTGCGGCGACTGACAGCGCCATCGAGATCGGCAACGATGTGCACTGGATCGGTGCCTTCGACCCCGACCTGCGCGCTTTCGACCTGATCCTGCGCACGGCCAACGGCACCACCTACAACGCCTACGTGGTGCGCGGCAGCGAGGGTGTGGCGGTGATCGACACGGTCAAGGAAGCTTTCGCCGGGCAGTTCTTCTCGCGCTTCGAATCGGTCGCCGACTACGAGGAAATCCGCTACATCGTCCTCAACCACCTCGAACCCGACCACTCGGGCGCGCTGCCTGAACTGATGCGCCGGGCGCCGCAAGCGAGGCTGGTGATCTCGACGCGCGCGCCGATGATGCTCAAGGGCTTGCTCAAGGGCAGCAGCAATGAAGACGACCAGCACAGCGGTTCGCGCGTGCTCGACTATCTCGCCGTCGGCGGTGGCGACCGCATCTCGCTCGGCAAGCGCTCGCTCTCCTTCCTGCATACGCCCTTCCTGCACTGGCCGGACACGCAGTGCACCTGGGTCGAAGATGAAGGCATCCTCTTCTCGGGCGACGTTTTCGGCTGCCATTTCTGCGACACGCGCCTCTTTAACGACGCCGTCGGCGACTTCCGTTTCTCGTTCGAGAGCTATTACGGCTCGATCATGCGCCCCTTCCGCGAGCACATGCGCGACGCGCTCGACCAGATCGAGCCGCTGCCGTTCAAGGTGATCGCGCCGGCGCACGGACCGATCCTGCGCCATACGCCGCGCCACTACGTGCGCCGCTACCGCGAGATGTGCGGCAGCACGCTGACCAACGAGGCGGCAGCGACACGCACCCTGCTCGTCTTCTATCTCTCGGCCTACGGCAACACGCGGCGCATGGCCGAATCGATCGCCGCCGGCGCCGAGGAAGTCGACGACGTGCGCGTCTCGCTCTACGACATCGAAGGCGGCGACATCCTGCCTTTCGTCGACCTGATCGAGGAAGCCGACGGCCTCGTCTTCGGCAGCCCGACGATCAACGGCGACGCAGTGAAGCCGGTGTGGGACCTGCTCTCCTCGCTGACGCGCGTCAATGTGCGCGGCAAGCTGGCCGCCGCCTTCGGCTCCTACGGCTGGAGCGGTGAAGCGATGCCGCTGATCGAGGACCGACTGCGCGGCCTGAAGCTGCGCGTGCCCGTCAAGGGCCTGCGCGTCAAGCTGATTCCGACCGAAGACGAACTCGAAGTCTGCCGCCGTTTCGGCCGCGACCTCGCGCTGCATCTCACCGGCCGGCAGGAAAAGAAACCGGTGATCGACCTCGCCGAACTCAGCTAGCCCCCACTTCCCACTTCCCGATCACCACCACTCCCCCGGAAGCCCACATGCCCAAAGCAAAAGTCACCTTCGAAGACGTTGGCGTCACCGTCATCGTCCCCGCCGGTACGCGCCTGATCGAAGTTTCGGAAAAGGTCGGTGCCGGCATCACCTACGGCTGCCGCGAAGGCGAATGCTGCACCTGCCTGACGCGCGTCGTCTCCGGTGGTGAACACCTTGCCGCGCCTTCGGTCCTCGAAGACCAGGTGCTCAAGGACAATATGGCGCCGCGCAATCACCGTCTGGCCTGCCAGGCGCAGGTACTTGGTGGTGAAATCGTCGTCAAGCCCGCGTAACAAGCCCGCAGTAAATTTCACCCACCTACAAATCAGGGGAGCATCAGCATGGCCAATATCACCTTCAGCAGCCCGCTGCACAAAGACAAGACGGTCTATGCCGTCGCCGGCAGCCACAAGCAGACGATTCTCGAAATCGCCAAGGAAAACCACATCCCGATCGACTTCGGCTGCGGCAACGGCGAATGTGGCACCTGTCTGGTCAAGGTTTTCAGCATCGACCGCAAGAAGCGCATGGCGCACCCGCTGACCGAACATGAAACCAAGGTACTCAAGGAAATGGGCAAGATCACGCAGGCGCAGATCGACCAGATGCGTGTCGATGACCTGATGCCGACCGAATGGCGTCTGGCCTGCCAGATGGTCATGCGCGACGAGGACATCATCGTCGAATACCCCAGCCGCTGATGTGAAAAAAGAACGCGTCGCACGCGCCGAAGCAGTCTATCTCGGCCTCGCGCTCGGCGACGCGCTCGGCGCGACGGTTGAGTTCATGACGCCGCGAGAAATCGCGGCGCAGTACCGTGTACATCGCGAAATCCGCGGTGGCGGCTGGTTGCATCTGCGTTCCGGCAGCGTCACCGACGACACGACGATGTCGCTGGCGCTCGGTGAGGCGATCATCGCCAGCAGCGGCGAGGTTGAGCCGCTGGCTTGCGCGCAGGCGCTCGACGGCTGGATGCGCGCGAAGCCGGTCGACATCGGCAATACCGTACGCCGCAACCTGATCCAGTTCCGCCAGACCGGCAGGCCGGAAGCCCCGCCGTCAGCGAACGACGCCGGTAATGGCGCAGCGATGCGCGTACTGCCGGTGGCACTGGTCACCTTCGGCGCCAGTGACGACGAAGTACGCGCCGCCGTGCGCGCGCAGGCGCACGTCACGCACAACAACCCGCAGTCGGACGCCGCTGCCGAACTGATCGCCTTCGTCATCCAGGAAGGCATGCGCGGTTGCCCGCTGCAGACGATCTATCGCCGCCGCATCGCGCCTTTTCTCGCAGCGTGGCCGGAATTCACCCTGCGCGCGAAGCATCTCGAGAACCCCAGCGGCTGGATCGTCGAGACGATGCAGGCGGTGCTGCAGGCACTGCTCGACACGGCCAACATCGAGGAATGCCTGGTCGATGTCGTCAACCGCGGCGGCGACGCCGACACCACCGGCGCTATCGCCGGCATGATGGCCTGCGCCCTGCACTACCCCTCGCTGCCGCCAACGCGCTGGCTGGCGGCGCTCGACCCGAAAATCTTCACCGCCGTGCGCACGCAGGCGCGCACGCTTATCGCACTGGCCGGCGAACGCTACGGCGAGGCTGTTGCCGATTAGCTCGCAGCACGGGTAGCGGCGGCGAGGCCCGCCGTGGGCCAGTGACCGCCCTGGCTTACTGCTCGACGAATGCGCGTTCGATGACGTAATCGCCGGTGGCACCGATGTGCGGCGAAATGGCGAAACCGCGCGCATCGAGCAGCGCCGAGATTTCCTTGAGCATCGCCGGGCCGCCGCAGATCATGGCGCGGTCGCTGGCCGGGTCGAGCGGCGCTTCGCCGATGTCGGCGAAAAGCTTGCCGGAGACGATCAACTCGGTCTGCCGGCCCTGATTGCGGAAAGGCTCGCGTGTCACCGTCGGGTAGTAGATCAGCTTGTCGCGGATTTCCTCGCCCAGGTATTCGTGCTCGCGCAGATCGTTCGCGATGTAGTCGTGGTAAGCCAGTTCATTGGTCCGGCGCACGCCATGGATGAGGATGATCTTCTCGAAACGCTCATAGGTTTCGGGATCGTGGATCAGGCTCATGAACGGCGCCAGGCCGGTGCCGGTGGCAAACAGGAACAGGCGCTTGCCGGGCTTGAGGTCGCGCAGCACCAGCGTGCCGGTCGGCTTGCGGCTGATCAGCAATTGATCGTCGGGTTTGAGGTGCTGCAGGCGTGAAGTGAGCGGGCCATCGGGCACCTTGATGCTGAAGAACTCGAGGTGCTCTTCGTAATTAGGGCTGGCGATGCTGTAGGCGCGCAGCAGCGGGCGGCCATTCACTTCCAGCCCGATCATCACGAACTGGCCGTTGATGAAACGCATTCCCGGATCGCGCGTCGTGCGGAAGCTGAACAGATTGTCGTTCCAGTGATGGACGGACAGAACGGTGGCTGGCGCGAGCGTGCTCATGGGTGTCTCCGGACGATTGACGATGGCCGCATGCTAGCGCTCGCCTTTTACTTGCAGAAGCGGATAATTTCTCTATCGATAAGCGACTGAGCCGATATGAAGATCACCCTGCGCCAACTCGAAATATTCGGCGCGATTGCGCGCACCGAAAACGTCTCGCGCGCCGCCAAGCACCTGCACATGTCGCAATCGGCGGCGAGCAGCGCGCTGGTCGAGCTGGAAAGGCTGTTCGACTGCCCGCTTTTCGACCGCATCGGCAAGTCGCTGCATCTCAACTTGACCGGCCGCGGACTGCTGCCGGCGGTCGATGCACTGCTGGCGCAGGCGCAGGATGTCGAAACCCGGCTGGCCGGTGGCCGGCTGGGGCCGCTCAATGTCGGCGCGACGCTGACCATCGGCAACTATCTCGCCACCCTGCTGCTCGCCGAATACATGCAGCAGCACCCGGAATCGGCCGTCGAACTGCACGTCGCCAATACCGACGCGATCGTCGAGCGCCTGCTGCGCTTCGACTGCGACGTCGGCCTGATCGAGGGCGACGTCAGCCACCCCGAGCTGCTCGTCGAACGCTGGCTCGAAGACGAACTGGTGGTCTTCTGCGCCCCCGGCCATGCGCTGGCCACGGCGGGCAGCGCCGACAACGAGACGCTGGCACGGCAGGACTGGATCCTGCGCGAGCGCGGTTCGGGAACGCGCAGCCAGTTCGACCGCATCGTCGCGCCGCAACTCGCGACCCTGAAGCTGCGCCTGGAACTCGAGCACACCGAGGCGATCAAGCGCGCCGTCGAGGCCGGCCTCGGCATCGCCTGCCTGTCGCGGCTGGCGCTGCGCGAAGCCCTGCGGCGCCGCAGCCTCATCGAAATCGCCACGCCGCAGTTCGATATGCGCCGCAGCTTCCACTTCGCGCGCCACCGGCAACGGCATCAGAGCGCAGCGGTGGCAGGCTTTCTGCAGCTATGCCGCGAACTCACCCGCCAGGCGGCGAGCACCAAACAGCTGCCGATGCCGTTCACCCTCTGAGCTGAGGCAGTTCCGCCTCTGCCACGCCGCAACATCCAGGACAGGCGCGCCGCATCTGCAAACTTGCTGCGCGCTGCCGTTCACTTTTTTGTTGCGAATGATTATCATTAGCACTAGTCCATGCAGTTGTTCAATCATCCCGAGCCTCATTCCCTCGACAACAGGAGTCTGAAATGCCTCGCATCGGAATTTTCTACGGCAGCAATACCGGTAACACCCGCCGCGTCGCAAAAATGATCAGGAAACGCTTCGACGAGACGACGATGGCCGATCCGGTCAACATCAACAAGGCCAGCCGCGAAGACCTTGAGGCTTACCCGCTCCTGATCCTTGGCACGCCGACGCTGGGTGAAGGGCAGTTACCCGGCATGTCTGCCGATTGCAACGACGAAAGCTGGGAAGAGGCCATCGAGCGACTCGACGACATCGACCTTTCGGGCAAGACCGTTGCCCTGTTTGGCCTGGGCGATCAGGTGGCGTACCGCACCGAGTTTGTCGACGCGTTGTTCGAACTCTACGAATTCGCGATCGACAAGGGAGCGCGCGTGGTCGGCTCATGGCCCGTTACCGGCTACGACTTCAAGCACTCGAATGCGGTCGTCGACGGACGTTTCGTCGGCCTCGCACTGGACCTTGACAACCAGAAGGACCTCACCGAAGCACGCATCGACGACTGGTTGAAGTCGATCGCCGCCGATTTCCAGCTTTCACTTTAAAGGGAACCACCACCATGAACACGACAAACGCCAGCACCAATGACGAACAGGTACTCGTCCGCACCTTTTACCTGCTGTCGCGCGCCGCGACCATCGGCGTCTGCCGTGGCCGCATGCGCGCCGTCATCCAGCACCTGACTGAGTTGCGCAGCGCCACGGGCGTCTCCGCTGCCGTACGTGAAATGTCGGAAAAGCTGCTCGTCGACTGGCGCGCGGCGCAGGCCGAACACTTCGCGCAGGATGCCGCACCCGCCGAGAAAGCCTGTCACTGCTTGCACTAGGCAGTTTTCTGCGGTGCTTCCGCGTCTCGCTCGCCCAGGAGATCAAACGACGCGGAAACATTCGCAGAACTTGCTGTTCCGCCCAGCATTAAATGCGAATATTTCTCGTTGACACAAATTCAAACGACTTCTAATATGAGAACCGTTATCACTTACAGCGAGCACCATCATGAATAGCATCATCGGCAATCTCGTGCTTGTCGGCGCTCTGCTGTGGTGCGTTCTGCTCGGCAGCGTCGGTGACGGCCTTGCCCTGTAAGCCGACAAAACCACGATTCATCAACCGAGCGAAAGGAAAGCAAAAGCGTGGAAGCAAGCACCCGGTCACCATCACTCATGGCTGCTAACGCTACCGTGCTTGCCAAGCTGAACGATCTCTACAACGAAGCTTTTGCGCACGACGGCTATGCCGAAATCAGGGTTGAAATGCGCATCCTGCGACGCGGACAGAAAGAAGTCATTCTGCATTGTGGCAAGCAGTACCGTTATGTAGTGGATTACGCGCTCTAGGCAATCTGGAGCGCACAAGATTCCGACCGGGGTGGGCCTGGCGGATGGAAGAAAACGCCGGCGACGGGGGGTCGCGGCGAAATCACCCGGACTTGTCCGGAATTTCGTTAAGCAACTGGCGCAGGAGTTCCCAGCGGCTGGGAATCCGTAACCATCCAGATCAGGAAGCCCAACATGAAAATCACGCTCAGCAAACTCATGGCCATGCCGATGGCCGAACTGAAGTCCAGAATCGAGTCGATCGACGCCGCCGCCGTACGCGGCCGTGCGCTGCGCCGTCAGCTCAACGGCCTGAAGAAGAAGTCGGGCGGCTTCACGCTGCTCGAACTGCTCGTCGTCGTCGCCATCCTGGCAGCGATCGCCGGCACCGCAACGATCATGCTGCAGGACACCGACCGCAAGGCCTCGGCCGCCGCGCACGTGGCGATGATGGACGAGCTGTCGAAGGGCATCCAGACCTTCCGCGTGCTCAACCAGGGCATGTATCCGGACAACTTCGACTCGCTGCTCGGAAACGGGACCGCTACTCTGACCGGAGCAACCCCTCTGACGGGCTTCCTGAGCGAAGACCTCATCGGCGACGGAACGGCTGGCAGCGGCAGCATCGAGCCGACCACGCTCACCGCCGCCGACGTTGCGGCACTTGACAGCGTCGGCATCAAGAACGCCAGGGTTGTCGATACCACCCAGGATCCGAACGCCGGCACCGAAGGCAGTTGCGCCACGGGCGCTCTCATCCAGACGATGCTGAAGAGCAAGTCGACCGACATCACGGCGCAGAACATCTTCAAGGATGCCACGGCTGGCAATGGTTGCGGCTTTGCGGCGAGCGCCCCGCTCATCGCCGACGGCGCTGCCTATCGCTGGCGCGCGAGTGGCAACGTGCGCGTCAACGCCGCCGCGACCGACCGCCTGATCGCCTTCGGCGTCGGCCCGGACAGCACGCTGTTCGCGCCGAGCACCATCGGCGCGCTGTCGAACGTGCCGGTCTACCGCCATGTGCAGCCGACCGAGTACAACCGCTTCATCGTCCTCTGGAACGTGTCGACCACCGGTGGCCAGGCCAGCTTCCAGGCCATCGTCGATGGCGCGGGCGACACCAAGGACGAAGAACTCGGCGAGTTCGACAACGTCCGCAAGACCTAAGTCGATCGTCTGACCGACTGGCGGCCGGGCCTCTTGCCCGCCGCCGCCGCGCGGCGCCGGAAGCAGCTCTCCGGCGCCGCCCCCCTCTGTCCGCACTACCCTCTGCAGTCGCCCAATGACCCAGCCAGCTTCCGTCGCCAGCGTCGTCGAGGCGTTTTTCGTTCGCCACCGCGAGCGCTTCGTCTATGTGCATCTGGTCTTCTTCGTCTTCTTCCTGATCCTGCTGTTTGCGCCGCTGTTCTCGGCCGAGGCAAAGGTTGGTGACACGCAGTGGACGAATTTTGCGCTGTTCGCCAACTACGTCATGTGGGGCCTGTGGTTCCCGCTGACGCTCGCGTCGGTGATCTTCACCGGGCGCAGCTGGTGCGGACTGTTCTGCCCGATGGGCGCCGCCTCCGAATGGTCCAGCCGCGTCGGCCTGAAGCGGCCGATTCCGGCGTGGCTGCGCTGGGAAGGTACGCCGATCGTCAGCTTCGTCGTCATCACCGTACTCGGCCAGACCGTCGGCGTGCGCGAACACCCCGAAGGGGTCGCCATCATCTTCGGCGGCACCATGCTCTGCGCCATTGTCTTCGGCCTGCTGTTCACCAACGGCAAGCGCCCCTGGTGCCGGCACGCCTGCCCGGTCGGACTGCTGCTCGGGCTGTTTTCGCGGCTCGGCATCGTGCATTTCCAGCAGAAGAAGATCATCTACTTCGAAAAGACCAGCAGCGCCGAGCGCTACGCCGAACGCGGCCTCTGCCCGACGCTGATTGACATCAAGCGCAAGGACGAATCGCGCCACTGCATCGAGTGCTTCAAGTGCGTGCATCCGCAGAACAGCGGCGGCCTGCAGATGCGCTTCCGCCATCCAGGCGCCGAGGTCGAGAAAATCCGCACGCACCATCCCAACATCACCGAGGTCGTCTTCTTCTTTGTCGCCATCGGCACCGCGCTCGGCGGCTTCCTCTGGCTGACGCTCGAGTCCTACCAGAATTTGCGCCGCAGCGTCGGCGAGTGGGCGCTGGCGCAGGACTGGAGCTGGATCGGCAACAGCGGTCCGGGCTGGCTGATGAGCGTGCACCCGGCGCGCGGCGAGGTATTCAGCTGGCTCGACTTCTTCATGATTGCCGGCTTCATGCTCGCCTGCGCCGCCGCCACCGCGCTGGTGCTCGGGCTGATGACACTGGCGGCGGCCTTCCTCGCCGGCGAGGAAGGCGGCGACGGCACGCTCGCCTCGCGCTTCCTCGAACTCGGCTACCAGTTCGCACCGGTGTCGCTGGTGTCGCTGATCATCGGCCTCGGTTCCAAGCTGTTCATGCCGCTCGATGCCTTCGGCGCCGACGCGCCCGGCATCGCCAAGGAAGGGCTCTTCGCCATCGGTTTCCTGTGGAGCCTGCTGCTCGGCTACCGGCTGCTCGGTGAGCAGGGTATCGCCCCCGCGAAGCGCTGGCTGCCGCTCATGCCCGGCGTCGTCGGCAGCTGCATGATCGGCATCGCCTGGTGGGTCGCCATCTTCGGGGCGATTGAACTGTGACCGACCCACGCCCGCGGCACGTCTGTCCGTTCGGCCCGCATTCGATGCAGGCCCCGGCCGTCGACTTTATCGCATCGCAAAGGAGCATCCCGTCGTGACCGAACAACATGTCAGACACGCAATCTTTCCGGCAATCCTCCTCGCTCTGGCGCTGCTGCCTCTGCCAGCGCAGGCGACTCAGGAAAAGATCACCGAGATGGAAGGCGAACGCATCGTCCGCAACAGCATGACGATCGAAGCCGAGTACATCCAGCCGGTCGAACTGCAGAACGGCAAGGTCGCACGCAAGGATGCCGACATCTACCTGCAGGCGCACATCAAGGCTGCCAGCGCCAATCCGCTCGGCTTTTCGAAGTTCGCCTGGATTCCTTTCCTCGACGTGCGCTACACGCTGAAGAAAACCGGCACCCGCTGGCAGAGCGAAGGGCGTCTCGATCCGGCGATTGCCCAGTACGGACCGCACTACGGCGCCAACGTCAAGCTCGACGGCTTCGGCAAGTACCACCTGACGCTGCATGTCGCCCCGCCGGCGGAAGGCATCTATCGGCACATCGGCGTCGATACGGGAATGGTCTTCTGGAAACCTTTCGACGTCGACTGGAACTTCAGCTACCTCGGTGTCGGCAAGCGTACCGCTGTTGGTGGTTCGGGCGGGTACTAGGCCGTGTCACGCGCATCAGACGCCCTCCGCCAATCGGCCCGCTGCGCCTGCGTGGCGGCAGCCGGCACGCCAGCCCGGCACGCGCCAGGGGTCGGGCGAGGCGTCGATTCGCGCGGTTTCACGCTGATCGAACTGCTGGTCGTCTGCGCCATTCTTGCGGCACTGTCGTTCGTCTCGTGGAGCGGCTACGCGGGCGTTCAGGAAAGTGCCGAGGACGAGGTCGCACGCGCCGAAATGCAGCGCCTCGCCGACGCGCTCCGCCGCTTCAAGGCAGATACGGGCTTCTATCCCGGCCAGGGGCCGTTTGCGCTGGCGACATCAGGGACGAGCGAATCCGGCAGCGCCGGCAGCGTCAGCTGCAATCCACTCGGCGGCGTCCTGCGCAGCTGGGCCGCCCCCGACCTCGATATCAACAAGGACGCGTGGTTCGCCTCGCCGGCCAATCTGGCACTGCTCTTTGACGCGCCGGCGCTGTGCGCCAACCATCCGCTGGCCTTTCTCAAGCGCTGGAACGCCGAAACGCGGCGCGGCTGGCACGGTCCTTACCTGCCGAGCGCTTCCCGGCTATGGGTCGACCACGGCGCCGACCTCAACGCCAGCACGCTGGTTGCCGGCGCGCCCGACGGCACCGGCACACCGCTCGCCGGCAGCAAGATTCTCGACATCCCGGCCTTTGGCGCCGGCCCGCGCTATCGCGCCGCCGGCCCGAGCGGCAGCAGCTGCAGCGGGCAATCCGCCGAGAACGGCAACTGCATGCTCGGTTGGCGAACGATGCCGCGCGAAACGATCGGCTATTCCGACGCGCAGCAGGAACTGATCGCGCACGCCCGCCCGTTCACGGTTTTCGGTCTGGCCAATAACGACCATCCCCGGATCGTCTACTGGGGACGCGACGGGCGTTACGGCGGCCGCAACACGCTCGACGCCTGCCTCCCCAACCTGATTGCCGACGACGGCGCCGACGACCAGGTGCTCTGCCTCGATCACTGATCCACCACGAGACCCACATGAAAGCACAAGCACTTCCCCGCCTGAGCGCAAGGCTGCTGCACAGCGCGATTCTTGGCCTGGCGCTTGCCGCGCTGGCGCCAGCCGTCAGCGCGGCAGGATCAACCAACGGCGCGAAAGCCCCCGAGATCAGCGAACAGGCACTCGATGCGGATACCACCTACAAGCAGGTCGACCTGAAAACCCTGGTTGCCGCGTCGCGAACCGAGGTGCCCGGCCAGCGCATCATTTTTGCACCGTCACCGATCCGCTTTCGCGCCACCCTGGGCGCGCTGCCCTCACCACAGAAGTCGGAATACCTGATGAGCGCGCTGGGCATGATGAAGATCAGCAACCCGCCCAAGGTCAGCCAGCGCATCGCACTCGATTACGGTGGCGAAAGGCCACTCGCCGCCTATATCGAAGACGCCGCGGCGGCGCGTCTCGCGCGCGAGGTGAAGCCCGGCGACGCGCGCACCTTCTACGCCTTTCACGTCTACAACTCGACCCGCGGCCCGGCGCTGCTGGTCATGTCCTTCGCCGACTGATGCCGAAAGCACACGCCAGACAGGCCGCGCGTTCGCTGTGGCAAGCTCCCGGGCAGGCGCCATGGCGCGCCGCCGGCGGCTTCACGCTGATCGAGTTGCTGGTCGTCGTCGCCATTCTCACCTCGGTATCTCTGCTCGCCTTCGGCGTCAGCAGCGAAGACCGCGCGCAGATCCGCTACGACGACACACGCGAACGCCTCAAGCAGCTACGCAGCGCCATCCTCGGTCAGCTCGGCCCGGCGCCGGGCAAGGCCATCGGCGGTTTTGTCGCCGACAACGGCGACCTGCCGGGCGACCTGGCCACGCTCCTGCAACGCGGCAGTCTGGTCGAACAGGCGGTCGTCAGCCCGCAGTTCGACCCGCAGCCGGTCGCCGCAAGCTGCGCCGGCAGCGGCAGCGATGTCATTGCGCTCTCTGACAACGCCGCGCTGCTGGTCAAGGGACACCGCGGCGACTACCTCGGCGGACTGGCCTTCAACGGCCGTTTTCGCGACGGCTGGGGCAACGAAAGCGCAGATGCCAGCGACGACGCCCGGAACTTCGGCTGGTCGCTGGCCATCGACAGCAGCGCGCGCAGCCTTGCCGTCAGCAGCCTCGGCGCCGACAACGCCGTCGGTGGCGACGACTATGCGAGCGACCATGTACTGAATGTGACAAAGACTGACTGGCTGGTGCCGCTGCAGGGGATCAGCGTGACGGTCGTCAACTTCACGCAGCAGGACATCGCCGCCAGAAACCTTTCGGTCAGCCTGCTCGTCTTCCGCAACAACAGCAGCGGCGGCGAGTGGCTGCGCTATTCGACGCCGATCGCCGCCAGCACCTGTCTCGACGGCACCGGCGACGGACTGGTCAATGGCATCAGTTGTTCGCAGAGCCTGGTGTTCAGCTTCGACGCCAACTGCAAGGCCGGTGACAGCAGCAGCGGCCCAAGCTGGGTGCCGCAGGGGCAGCACCTGTTGCTGCTGACTGCCCATAGCAGCGCAAACCTCTGGGACGGCAGCGACGCGATCGAACACGATCGCGCCGGCACCAGTACGAAGTACAGGTACTTCACCCGCGTCAATCTCGTTCCCGGCCAGCGACCGGCCGACATCAGGATGGAACTGCGATGAAGCGGCTACTCGGCAAACTTCGCCGCGGCAAGCCGGCACGCTCGGTCGCCGGCAAGGCACGCACCGGCACCTGGCGCGAACGTCTGTCCGGCCTGCGCCGCCGCCTGACACCGGGCGAAAAGCCCCGCCTGCTGCTGGCGTGGGACTTCGGCCAGCTCGAGGCGGCGCTATTAAGCGGCAAGGGAGAAAGCGGCGAGGTGCTGGCCACCGCCAGTTCGCGACAGGCAAGCTTCGCCGCCGCCCTCGACGAAGTGCTCGCCGCGCTGGCCAGGCAGACGCTGCTCGAGCCGCGCCGCGTCGTCCTCGCCGCGCGGGCGCTGCAACCGGCAATTGCCAGACTGCCGGTATCGCCGGAGAAACCTAGACCCGCAGCGCAGATGCGCGAGCTGCTCCAGTCCGAACTGGAACCGGTGCTCGCCGAATTCGGCGCCATCTGGTCGGTTGGTGCGCTACTCGAAGCGAACGGATACATCTCGCCACAGCAGCGGCAACAGATCCTCGCGCACGAAGTCGCGCGCCGTGAACAGCGACTGCCGCCGCTGCGTTTTGGCGAGCTCGCGCTCGACATGGAACTGATCGAGCGCGAGACGCTCGACCGCTGCATCGAAGAACAGCAGGCCTTGCAACACCTGGACGCGACGATCGTCTCCGGCTGGTGCGGCCGAATCGTCGAGGAACGCCCGCTGTGGCTGGCGTGCGGCGTCGGCAGCAGCAGCTATCGCGAATGGCAGGAGGCACTTGCCGAACACAAGCTGAGGCTTGAAGCCTGCCTGCCGCTCGCCTGGCTGGTCAGCGAAGCGGCGAGCCCCGGCAGCGCGAGCGAACCGGGCGCGGCCGCAACGATTGCCCTGGAACTGCACCGCGAAGAGGTCGTCGCCGTGCATCGTCAGGCGGGTCAGGTGCTCGAAACACGCAACGAAGGTCGCATGGAGCGCGCGCTGCAGACCGACTGGTTGTGCCGGCTGATCGCCGACTGGGGTGGCGATACGCGCACGCAACTCGAACTCGTCTGCGTTTATCCCGAAGACGCCGGTGCCGCGGCGCTGTGCGACGAACTGCTGCTGTGCACCGGCCACCCCACACGCCTGCGCCAGCCGCAGGAAGTCTGGCGGGACTTCTGGCCGGCGCTGGCGAGAGCAGCCTTCAGCCGGACGCCGCAACTGCCACGCATTGTCGACCGTGAACTGCGCGGCTCGCCATGGAAAGACCACGACGTACGTCGCCTTGCCGCGCTCGGACTGGTCGTCGTCGTTCTCGCCGGTATTGAAGGCGTTCAGCAGTTCAGCTTGCAGCGTCTCGATGCGCAGCTGGAGGAACGCGCCCGCGTGGACCGGGAAAAGTCCCTGAACAGCCAGCGTGAAGCCACTTTCAACAGTGAGCTCAAGGCGCTGGCGAGCGATCTGGAAAGCAGTCGGAAACAGCTCGAACCCTTGCTCAACGACCGCGAACGCCTGAGCACGATCACCGCCATGCGCCACAACCTGCCCGACCTGCTGCTGGCACTGGCACAGGCAGTCGGCGGCGACGCCGTGCTCGAGGGCCTGCGCAACAGCAAACAGAGCAGTAACGCGTCGTCGATGCAGGTCGTCGCCTGGTCACCGAGCTATACGGCGGCGCAGGATTTCGTCAATCGCACTGCGGAACTGACCGGAGCGCTTGGCTATGGCGTCGCACAGACGGAAATCGTCGAGCGCAAGGGGCGCAACGGGCGTTCCGGCCACGAAGTGAGCTTCTGGCTGGTGCTTGACGGCGACGACCTCGAAGGCGAAGCGCGTACGCCCGAAGCTTCGCGCCGCGCCGCGCCACCCGCGCCCAGTACCGGCATTTCCGCCGTCACCCCGGCCAGCCGACCATGAACGCCATACGTCCCCGTCGCAAGTCCGGCGCAAGACCATCGCGTCTGCGCACCCTGCTTTCTTTCTGGCAAGGGCTGCCGGCAAAGGAAAAGAACACCTACACGGCGATCAGCATCGCCCTCTGTATTGCCATCTACTTCGGCCTGATCTGGCCGCTTGGCCACACGCGGCTGGGAAAGATCGAATACGCGATGGAAAAGCAGGGGGCACGCGAAAAGAGCCTTGCCAAAACGCCAAACACGCCCGAGCCGCCACCCCCAAGCCTCGGTGGCAAGAACCTGACCGAAGCCCGGCACGAGCTCGAAGCACTGCGCCAGCAACTGGAAGTCACGCAAAAGGAAGTGACGCGCCTGAACGGCAGCTTCGTTCCGCTCGACGACACGCTCGCCTTGAACGTGCTCAAGACCGGCCTGACCAACCTCGCCGAGTCCGGCGACATGGAAGTGCTGGCGCTCGAACACGTCTACCTGCGCGTCGAGGACAAGGACCGTCCGCCAACGCCGCAGATGATCAAGGAAGCGGCGCAGGCCAACCCGTTCAAGCGGCCGCTGATCGTCATGCGCGCACGCGCCAGCTATCGCGGCCTGATGCAGTTTCTCGACGGACTGGCCGACCTGCCCTACGTCGCGGCACCGGTGAGCAGCGACATTTCGGTACAGGTCGACCGCAATCCGCAGACCGGCGCCCCGCTACGGCAATGGCTGGAAGTGCAGATCAGGTTTGCCGTATGAGCGCGATTTCCTTCAGCCTGAACGGCGCTCCGGCGCGCGCGGTGTTTGACGCCCTGCTCGATGCCATGGTCGAAAACAGTGCCTCCGACCTGCACCTGAGCGCTGATCGCCCACCCTCCTGGCGCGTACATGGCGAGATTTCGACGCTCAGCGAAGAAATCTGGTCGCCCGAACGCATGCGCGAACTGCTGACGAGCCTGCTCGCTGCCGGACAGCACGCTGATCTGGTGCAGAAGGGCTCGGTCGACCTCGGCCACAGCTCGGGCTGCGGCGAGCGTTTCCGCATCAACGTCTTCCGCAGCCTGGGTCAGACGGCGCTGGTTGCACGCCATCTGCCCTCGCGCTTTGCCAGCTTCGCCGAACTGCGCCTGCCGAAGAGCCTGCGCGATCTTGCCTATTTGCCGGCCGGCATGGTGCTGGTGACCGGCGTCACCGGCAGCGGCAAGAGCACGACGCTGGCGACGATCATCAACGAGATCAACAGCAACAATCAGGCTCATATCCTGACCATCGAGGATCCGGTCGAATTCGTTCATACGCCGAAGAAGGCGATCATCAGCCATCGCGAGCTGCACACCGACGTTCCCGATTTCGCCAGCGCCGTCAAATCCTCGCTGCGTGAAGACCCGGACGTGATCCTCGTCGGCGAATTGCGCGACACCGAGACGATGCGCGCCGCGCTGACCGCAGCCGAAACCGGCCACCTCGTCTTTTCGACGCTGCACACCGCCGACGCCACCGGCGCCATCGAACGCTTTGTCGGCGCCTTTCCCGGACAGGAACAGTCGGTCGCCCGGCACCGCCTGTCGCTGGTGCTGAAAGCCGTCGTCGCACAGCAACTGCTGCCCTCGGCCGAACACGCCGGGCGTACTGCTGCCGTCGAGGTGCTGCAGGTGACCTCGGCGGTCGCCAACCTGATCGCCTCGGGGCGAACCGCGCAGATCTACTCGGCGATCGAATCGGGACGCGAAGCGGGAATGCAGACCTTCGACCACTCGCTGTCCTCGCTTGCCCGCGACAAGCTGATCAGCGTCGAAGAAGGCCGCCGCCGCGCGCGCGATGTGCAGAACTTCGACCGGCTGCTGCGTGCCGGGAGGAGCGACTGATGATCCTCAACGAAGCGGCGCTGATCAGCGCCGGCGTCCAGGCCGGGCTGTTCGACCGCGAAACGGTAAACCGCCTCCGCAGTCAGGCCAGGATTTCGCGCCAGCCGCTGTTGAGCGCCCTGTCGGTTGAGCTCGGCCTGCCGATCACCGCCCTGTACATGGCACTGGCCCAAGTCAACGAGCTGCCCTACGCCCGGCTCGACAGCTGGCAGCTCGACGCAGCTGCCGCGCGTCTGCCGGCGACGCTGCTCAAGCGGCATCCGATGGTGCCGCTGCGCACGCCGGAAGGAAAGCTCTACCTCGCCGTCAGCGATCCTGCCGATCAGCTCGGCATCGAGACCGCGCGCCGCATTTTCGGTGCGAATACGCCGCTGGCGGTGGTCGAACCCGATGCCATCGCGCCGCTGATCGCGCGCTTCGCGCCCGGCGAGGCGCGCGACACGGCGGCCGAAGAACCGGTCGCGCTGTTCGAGCGGCTGGTCCGCGAAACGCTGCTGCGCCGCGCCTCCGACATCCACATCGAAAGCGTCAAGGACGGCGTGCGCGTCCGCCTGCGCATCGACGGCCGCCTGCAGGCCTGGGGCAGCCTGCTGCCGTCCAGCCTCGGCGAAGGGATGATCTCGCGGGTGAAGGTGCTTGCGGGAATGGACATTGCCGAGTCGCGCGCCACGCAGGACGGCGGCCTCAGCTACCCGCTCGGCGAAGGCGTCGATCCGGTCGAGATGCGCTGCGCCTCGGCGCCGGTGAAGTTCGGCGAACGGCTGACGCTGCGCGTGATGAAAAGCGATCCGGGCCGGCAGACGCTCGACGCGCTCGGCATGCCCGGTTTCATGGTCAGCCGCGTGCGCGAAGCGCTGTCGCACCCGCACGGCATCGTCCTCGTCACCGGGCCGACCGGTAGCGGCAAAAGCACGACGCTCTACGCCGTGCTGCGCGAACTCGACGCCAACGCGCTCAACATCCTCACCGCCGAAGACCCGGTCGAACAGGTGATTGCCGGCATCTCGCAGGTGCAGGTCAACAGCAAGGTGGGCTTTGCCGACGCCTTGCGCAGCTTCCTGCGCCACGACCCCGACATCATCCTGGTCGGCGAGATTCGCGACTTCGACACCGCCGATGTCGCGCTCAAGGCCGCCGCCACCGGCCACATGGTGCTGTCGACGCTGCACACCAACACATCGGTCGGCGCAATTACCCGTCTCGCTGACATCGGCTGCGAACGCTTCCTGATCGGCGCGACGCTGCACGGCGTCATCGCGCAGCGGCTGGTACGCATGCTCTGCCCGCACTGCCGCAAGGAACGCGCCGCATCGCCCGAGGAAAGGCTGCTGCTCGGCTGCGGCGATGGCGATGGCGATGGCAATGGCGCACAGGATTGCCTGATCCACGAGCCGGCGGGCTGCCCGCGCTGTCTCGGCAGCGGCTACCGCGGCCGGGTCGGCCTGTTCGAAGCGCTGTGGCTCGATGCCGATCTCACCGAACACATCGCCAACGGCGCCGGCGAGCGCGAGCTGTCGCGCGCGGCTGGCAATTTCTGGCGACTGCGCGACGACGCGCGCGACAAGGTACTGCGCGGTGTGACCAGCTTGGCCGAAGTTCGCCCCTTCCTGAACCTGGCCAGCTGAGGAGCAAAAGCGCATGCCGACCTTCAGTTACGCCGGATTGAACGCGCAGGGCAAGGAACTGCGCGGCCAGATCGAGGCCGTCGACCTCGGCGAAGCGCGTGCCGCACTGCGCCGGCAGGGACTGCGCATCCTTGAGCTGGTTGCCGGAGACGCTCGCCAGCGTTCGCTGCTGCAGCTCGGCAGCTACCTCCTCCATCAGTTCAAGGCCGGACTGTCGGTACGCAACGCCGACCTGACCATGTTCTACCGGCAGATGCAGCTGATGCTGCGCGCCGGCCATACCATCGTCGAGGCACTCGAGGTGTCGGCGCGTCTCGCCTCGCGGCCGCGGCTGGCGCGCGCGCTCGAGCGCTGCTCGGCGCGAATCAGCGGCGGCAAGAGCTTCTCGGCGGCGCTGTCGCAGGAGAGGGCGATTTTCCCGCAGATTGCCGTGAAGCTCGCCGAAGCCGGCGAGGCCAGCGGCGAGCTCGATCTGGTCTTCGAGCGTCTGAGCGCGCTGACCGAGCGCCGCAGCGACATCCGCCGGCAGCTGATCACCGCGCTGACCTACCCGGCGATCGTCACGCTGGCGTCGATCGGCGTCATCACCTTTCTGGTCGGCTCGGTCGTACCGCGCTTCGCGGTTTTCCTGCAGTCGCGCGGCAAGTCGGTGCCTTGGGCGGCGCAGACGATGATGGATATGGCCGAATGGCTGCAGCGCTGGGGCTTCGTCCTGGCGGTGGCTTTTGCCGCACTGATCGTCGGCAACTTCCTGCTGCAGCGGATCCCGCGCGTGCGCCTGGTCAGCGACCGCTTCCTGCTGCGCCTGCCGGTTCTCGGCAGCACGATGATGGCCGCGGCGATGGCGCAGGTGGCGTGGACTTTCGGGCTGATGCTGAGAAGTGGCCTGACGGTGCTCGAGGCGCTGCGCTCGGTCAGCCAGATCGCCGGCAACCAGGCGCTCGCCCGCGCCCTGCAATTGGCAGCAGAACAGGTACTCGAGGGCCGGGCAATGGCGGTAGCGCTGGCGCGCGACCCGATCCCGTCTCTGGTCCAGCACATGGCGGCGATCGGCGAGCGCAGCGGCGAGATCGAGTCGGTGATGGAAGCGCTCGGCAATCACTACCAGAAGGAGCTGGACTCCCGCGTCAAGCTCCTTTCCACCTTGATCGAACCCGTGCTGACGCTGGTCATCGGCGGCATCGTCGGCTTTGTTTACTACGCCTTCTTCCAGGCGGTTCTTGCCGTGTCAACCGGAGGCGGCTAAGCCGATGAGCTCCCTGATGTTCCCGCTATCCCGGCCGATCGCAGCCGTACTCCTGAGCGTGGTCGTGATGACCCCGGCTGCGCAGGCGCAAACGCCTGCCGCCGAAAAACCGCCAGCCAGCAGTCGACCGGCAGGCGCCGCTGCGGCACCCGCTGCCGCCGCAACGGCAGCACCCGGCCTGCCCGCGCGGCAGGCGCTGCTGCCACGAACGGCCGCCCGTCGCTTCGACAGCACCAATGACCCCTTTGAGGTCTCGCCGCAGTTGCGCGAAGGGCGTACCGGCAACCGCTACCAGAGTGGCGGCGGCGCCAGCGTTCTCGAGCTCAATCGCTTCATCCGCCTGAAGGCGGTGTTGCTGATCCGCGGTCACTCAGCCGCCCAACTGCAAATCAGAAATCAGGAAACGATTACCGTGATGGACAAGGAACTGATCGACCTCGGCGACCTCGGCACTTATCAGGTCACGATCGACCACGACGGCGTCGCGCTCGCCAATCCCGGCTTGCCACAAGGCCGGAAGGTGCTGCGATGAAGCACTCGCGCACGCTGCTTGCCCTGCTCCTGCCGTCGCTGCTGCTCGTGCCGGCCTCGGCGCAGGAGTCCGCCACCCCGCGCGAGGCAGCGACGAGCAGCGCGCCTGCAGCAGCGAAAGCAGTGCGCGCAGCCAAGGCAGCAAAGAACACTGCCGAGCCGGTAAAGCCCGCAGGTTCTCTCGGCGACATCCAGCTGACGCAGGTTCGCCTCGACGAGGCGGCGCGACTGCTGTCGCAGATCGCCCGGGCCAATATCGTCGTCACCGGCAGCGTCGCCGACAAGGTCGTCTCGCTCTACCTGCACGACGCCACCGTCGAAGACATGCTGCGCAACCTCTGTCGTGCGGCGGGCGTCTGGTACCGCTTCGACCCCTCGTCGAAAACCCACGTCGTGATGAGTGGCGCCGAATACCAGAAGGATCTGGCGATCGTCCGCGACGAACAGACTTCGGTATTCACGCTGCGCCACCACAATGTCGTCGCCGCCGCCAACGCCATCCGTGCGCTCTATGGCAGCCGCGTCGCGCTCGCCATCCCGATCGAGGAAACGCCGCCGGTCAGCCTCGGCAGCGGCAACCGGGTGAGCACCGGCGGCAATCGCACGGGAACATCGGGGAGCGGCTCGGGGAGCACTTCGGGAAGTGGCAGCAACACCGGCAACAACATGGGCAACAACAGCAACCTCATGGGCGGCAGCTTCAACCAGAGCGCCATGGGCAATGCGCTGCTGAACCGTTCGGGTGTGGCGGGTGGTGCCGCCACCAATTACGACCCGCGCAGCGACCTCGGCCGCCTCGGCCAGGAGCGGATCGACCAGCAGATCAAGCTCGATGAAGACGGGCGTCCCGTCGTCGGCATCACCGACATCCAGGACGCAGCCGCCCGTCAGGGGCCGACGATCTACGTCACCTACAACAAGCTGAACAATCTGCTGCTGGTGCGTAGCGGCGACGACGAGGCGTTGCGCCAGATCGCCCGTCTGATCCAGGACATGGACAAACCGCCGCGGCAGGTGTTGCTCGAAATGAAGATCCTCGAAGTGACGCTCGACGACGGTTTCCGTTCGGTCTTCGACATCGGCAGCTCAGGCAAATCGAAAACCAGCGGCCCACTGACGACCGGTGCGCTCGGCAGCACCTCGACTTACGCCCGCAACTCGCTGCAGACCGGCCTGTTCGACGTCGAGCAGGACGCGACGGCGATCTGGCAGATCATGAGCGACAAACTCAGCCTGCGCTTCCAGCTCTTGGCGCAGGAGAACAAGCTCAAGGTGCTGTCCTCGCCGATGCTCGTTGCCGCCAACAACCAGCTGGCGCGGCTGTTCATCGGCGACGAACGCGTGCTCACCGTCGGCGCCTCGTCGGCAAGCACCACCGGCACGACTGGCGCGACCAACACCACAATCACCGTCGAGACCGAAAAACGCGACGTCGGCCAGACGCTGTCGATCCTGCCGCGCATCAACGGCGACCGCTCGGTCAGCCTGACCATCGACCAGGACAGTTCGACGGTCAAGCTCAAGGACGCGACGATTCCGATCGCCACGGCCAACGGCGACATCTATTACTTCCCGATCGACACGGTCAATACCGCCAACCTGCAAGTGACCGCGCACGCCATGGACGGCATGACTGTCGCCGTCGGCGGCATGATCCGCGATAGCATCGAACGCGACGAGGAGAAGGTGCCGGTGCTCGGCGATATCCCTATCGTCGGCACCTTCTTCAAGCGCGACGTGCGCGCCTCGGTGCGCTCGCAGATCGTCCTGCTGATCACCCCGCGCGTACTCGAAAAGCCCGAAGACGCCGACCGCGTCGCGCAAAAAAAGACTCAGGACTTCAACGCCTTGGGGGCGACGATCCCGACTACGCCGATCCTGCCGAAACTGAGCAACACCCCGTCCGCGCTTCCCGCCTCCGGCATTGCCAGCGGCCGCGACGGCGATACCAGCTTCGCGGCACTGGCGCGCGCGGCAGCGAGCACGGTCCGGCAGAAAGACCCGACCGCGGCGCCGCAGGAAGGACTGAGTGCCGTCCCCTTGCCCGACCACCAGCGGATTGCACTGGCCGACGGGATCGAAGCCCGCCCGAGTGCCAGCTGGCAGCGCGACGGGCTCTACGTGACCGCGCTGCAACTGATCAATCTCGGCAGCCAGCCCAAACCGCTGGCGGCGACGCTGATTCGCGGCAGGTGGGCAGCGATCGTGCTCGAGAAATCAAGGCTGGAAGCGAGTGGCAGTGCCGGCTCGTGGGCCTGGGCTTATGCCATCTCCCGGCAACCCTTTGAACAATCGGTGGAACGTCAATGAGCTTGCGCGAACGCATCGCAGCGCTGGCGATCCTGAGCTTGCTCATCAGCCAGCCGGTACTCGCCGACCCTTTTGCCGAGGGCTCGATGACTGTCTTCGCAGGAGGAGACGCACGGGAAACGCGCCTGGCGATCGCCGAGGCGCCGACGCTGACCGTATTCGACGACGACGGACCACGCGCGGTCAATGTCGATGCCAACTGGCCGAAGGTGCAGGGCGAAGGCCATTTCAAGCTGTCGCTTGGCCAACGCCATGAGACGACCCGCTGGAACATCGGCGTCGACGGTGGTCCGAACGTCCTGTCGGAACTGCGCTGGCAGGTTCCGGCCAGCGAAGTCCGCGTCGACGGCGTGTGGACCCATACCTCAGGCTTTACCGTGAAGAGCTTTCTCGCCTACGCGCAAAGCTTCGCCGGCGGAGAAGTCCAGGACTCTGACTATCTTCTGGACAACCGTCAGGCAGAGTTTTCGCGTTCGTATGCGAGCCCGACGGGCAGCCGCATGCTCGACATCTCGATCGGCGCGGGGTGGAAACTGCCGCTCGGGCGTACGGCCTCGCTCACCCCGATGCTCGGCTTTGCCCGCTACGACAGCCGCTACCGCATGCGCGACGGACGGCAGGTGCTGTCCGACTACGGTCTCGCCCCTCCACTGGGAACGATCGGCGGCCTCGACAGCAAGTACAACCCGGTCTGGAACAGCGTCTGGTTCGGTATCGATGGCCAGCTCCAGGCGACCGGGAAGCTCGCCCTGCGCAGCGAAATCAAGAAGCACTACTTCCGCTACGAAGCCGAGGCCAACTGGAATCTGCGCAGCAGCTACGCGCATCCGGTCAGTTTCGTGCACCAGGGAGACGGCAGCGGCTGGTCGGCCGTAGTCGGCGCCGACTGGCAGCTCGCCCGGGACCAGCGGCTGACGCTGGATCTGAGCAAGCGCGATTTCAGGCTCAGGAATGGCACCGACACGACCTACCTTTCCGACGGTTCAAGCAGTTCGACCCGTCTCAACGAAGTCATCTCGGACAGCTGGTCGGCCCACCTGGGCTACCGGGTCGAGTACTGAGTTCCGGATCGTCGCCGCCTCGCCCGTATGAAGCTCTCGATCAAATTGCCCGGCCAGCGCTGGCTACCACGCTGGCTACCACGCCGGCTAACAATCTCCCTCGCCATCCTTGCGCTGGCGCTTGCCGTACTCGGCTGGAGCATCTGGCAGACGCACTGGGCCTGGCAGTCGGGCTACGGTGACGAAGACATGAGCGCTTTCGCGCTCGCCGACCCGCGTAGTCTCTCGGGCGGCGACCTGACGAGTTTCCACAAAGGCTTCAAACCCTTCGGGCAGGCCGCAGCAAATCTGCCCTGGCAGTACGCGAAGATATTCGAGGACGGCGACGGCCTGTTCGAACACGCGTTCGTCCCCGCCGTTTCGCCGCGCATCGACGGCGAACGCGCCGGCCTTGGCCCGCTCTACAACGCCAATGCCTGCGGCGCCTGCCATTTCCGCGACGGCCCAGTGGAATCGCCCTATCAGACCGGCGGGCAGATGAACGGCATCTTCCTGCGCCTGAGCGTTGCCGACGGCAAGGGCGGCTGGCAGGCGCCGACCGGCTACCACAGTCAGTTGCGCGACAAGTCGATCGCCGGCGTTCCCGCCGAAGGACTGGGCGTCATCGAATGGGAGGAGCTACCCGGCACTTTCCCCGACGGCGAGCCCTATCGTCTGCGCCGGCCGCACTTCCGTGTCGACCATCCGGGCTATGGTCCCTTGCCGGAAAACCTGATCATCGAAGCGCGCAGCGCGCCACGACTGGTCGGCATGGGGCTGCTTGAAGCGGTGGACGACAGCACTTTGCTGGCGATGGCAAGCTCGATCGCGGCGCACGCCGACGGCGTTTCGGGGCGCGTCAACCGGGTGAGCGATCCCGCAACCGGCAAGACCGTCATCGGCCGCTTTTCGCTCAAGGCGAACGAGCCCAATCTGCGCGCACAGACCGCCGGCGCTGCCTTCAACGACATGGGGATCACCTCGCCGCTGCATCCGCGCGAGTTATGCCTGCCGGGCCAGCAAGCCTGCCAACTGGCCGTTGCCGCGATGCCCACGGATCGCCCCGATTTAGCTGAAGAGCAGTTGCAGGCGCTGACCGTCTACCTGCAACTACTGGCCGTGCCGGCGCGGCGCGACGTCAACGAGCCGCAGGTCATGCGCGGCGAACGCCTGTTTGCGCAGGCCGGCTGCGCCGCCTGCCACCGCGAGACGCTGCAGACCGGCGACAGCCACCCGATCAAACGCCTGCGTCGGCAAACCATCCATCCCTACACCGACCTGCTGCTGCACGACATGGGGCCGGGCTTGTCCGGCCGACCCGACGGCGAAGCCGGCGCACAGGAGTGGCGAACAGCGCCGCTGTGGGGAATCGGTCTGACCGAACGCAGCAATCACCACTCGCACTTCCTGCACGACCAGCGCGCGCGCAGTCTGCAGGAGGCGATCCTGTGGCACGACGGGGAGGCGGCCGTTGCGCAACAGCGCTTCGTGAAGCTGCCACGCGCCGACCGGCAGGCGCTGATCCGCTTCCTGGAGTCCTTATGAGGACAAACCGGATAAACCCTTCGCGGCAGGGCGGCGAGCAGGGGCAGGGAGGCAGACGCGCTCGTGCCGCCCTCGCGTTCTGGCTGGCGACGCTGACGGGACCACTCGCGATGGCGGGGCCGATCACGACCGACCGTCCCGATTTCGTCGAATCTGCGGAAACCGTCGGCGCCGGCCGGGCGCAGATCGAAACCAGCGCGCTCTGGGAGCGCAGCGAAAGTGACGGCAGCACGACCCGCCAGCGTTCGACGCCGACGCTGCTGCGCCTGGGTGTTGGCGAGGACTGGGAAGTACGCCTCGAAAGCGAGGGACGCCTGCGTACACAGAGCAGCTCCAGCGGCGGCAACGCGGCAAGTGCGGGCTGGGCCGATGCGTCCGTCGGGCTCAAGTGGCACATGCTCGACGCCAATGGCCTGCAGCCGAGCCTCGGCTGGCTGCTGCACGCCGACCTTGCCAGCGGCAGCCACAATTTCCGCGGTCAGGGAACGCGCCCATCGCTGCGCGCGGTCATGGAATGGGAACTGGCCGAGCGCTGGTCGTTTGGCGCGATGCCGGGGCTGGCAGTCGAGCGCGCAGACGGAGAGCGCCATGTATCCGGCAGCCTTGGGCTGATGCTTGGCCGGCAGCTGAGCGAGCGCTGGCGCGTCCTCGGCGAATTGGCCTTACCGCGAATTGCCACAGCACGCAACGGCGGCAACGAAGCCTTCCTCAATTTTGCTGTCGCCTGGCTGCTCAGCAACGACACCCAGCTCGACCTGTCGGCGCAACGCGGACTGAACGAACGCAGTGTCGGCCGCGGCGGCGGCGTCGGCCTGTCAATGCGCTTCTGACGCGCTTCTGCAGCGCCGCCACCTTCCGTCATGAATCCACACTGCCGCCCTGGCGGCCCCGAATCCCCCTGAAAGGAAATCCATGCAACAGCCAACCGATCCCGCACTTTCCAGCGCCATCGCCGCAGTCAACAGCGTCCTGCTCGGCAAACCCCACGCCGTCAAGCTGTCGATGGCCTGCCTGATCGCGCGCGGCCACCTGCTGATCGAAGACCTGCCCGGAATGGGCAAGACGGTCCTCGCGCACGCGCTCGCCAGGACGCTCGGCCTGTCATTCAACCGCGTGCAGTTCACCAACGACATGCTGCCCGGCGACCTCACCGGCGCGGCGATTTTCAACAAGGAGAAAGGCGAGTTCGTCTTTCATCCCGGCCCGATCTTCACGCAGCTGCTGCTCGCCGACGAAATCAACCGCGCCTCGCCAAAAACGCAGTCGGCGCTGCTCGAAGCCATGGAAGAACGGCAGGTATCGAGCGACGGCACAACGCGGGCGCTGCCCGAACCCTTTTTCGTCATCGCCACGCAGAACCCGGTCGACCAGCTGTCGACCAATCCCTTGCCCGAGGCACAGCTCGACCGCTTCCTGATGCGCATCTCGCTCGGCTATCCGGACGCGTCGGCAGAAATGGAAGTGCTGCGTGGCGAAGATCGCCGCGACCTGCTCGAGCGCCTCGCGCCCAGCCTCGACGGCGCGGCGCTGCTCGCGCTGCAACGGGCGGCGCGCGCCGTGCATGCCAGCGACGCGCTGCTCGCCTATGTGCGCGCGCTCGCCGAACACACGCGGCACGGTGCCGGGCTGGTCTATGGACTGTCGCCGCGCGGCGCGCTGGCGCTGCTCGCCGCCGGCCGCGCCTGGGCCTTGCTTGACGGCCGGGAGCACGTACTGCCGGCAGACATCCAGGCGATCTTCCCGGCCGTCGCCATCCACCGCCTGGGGATGGGCAACGCGCTCGGCGCCGAAACCTGCGCCAAGAGCATTGTGGACGCCGTGGCACTGCCATGAGGCGAGCGCACGCCCTTCGTCCGGCTTGCCGGCTGGCGCCGACCGGGGCGGGCGCCATGTGGCTGGCCACAGCGCTGGCGCTGATCGCCACCGGTATCAACTACGGCAACAATCTGGTCTTTGCGCTGGCCTTCATGCTGCTCGCCATCTGGCTGCAATCGGCCTGGCTCTGCTGGCGCAACGTCTCCGGTCTTGTCTGGCAGCCGGGAGTGCCGATGCCGGTTTTCGCCGGCGAGGCAGTTCGCATCGAGGGCCGACTGCGCGAGAACAGTGGCCGCCAGCGCTTCGCGCTCGAGCTCGCGACGGATGCGGAGTCGGGCGAGCGCAGCGGTGTCGCCAGCGACAGCGACGCGCCCCTCGCGCTGGCACTGCCGACGCAGCGCCGCGGCCTGCTCACGACAGAGCGCCTGCTGCTGCAGTCGCGTTATCCGCTCGGCCTCTGGCAATGCCGACGCCGGCTGCCGACGCTGCAGGCACTCGTTTATCCGGGGCCGGCCGGCGAGGCGCGGCTGCCTGTCGCCAGTCCGCTGCCGGCGCACCGGCAGACGGCAGCGGACGACTTCCAGGGGGTTCGCGCCTATGCCCCAGGCGACTCACCACGGCGCATCAACTGGCGCGCTTTCGGACGCAGCGAGCAACTGCTGGTCAATCGTTTCGACGGCGGTCGCGGCGGCGAGGCGCTGTGGCTCGACTGGGAAAGCTGCGCCGGTCACGGCGAACGGCGTCTCGGCCAACTGACACGCTGGGTGATCGAGGCCGAGCGCGAAGGCCGCGAGTACGGCCTGCGTCTGCCCGGCGGCGCACTGCCACCCGCCCGTGGCCGCGCGCAACGTGAAGCGACGCTGGCCCGGCTGGCGCTGTTCGAAGGCATTGGCGGAGTCGAAATGGCATGAGAAACAGCATGAAAGCCTTCGCCTCCCCCACCCTTTCGCTGAACACGCCGGATGGCGCGGCCCGCCTCTGGTCGCTGGCGCTGCTGCTGCTGGCACTCGCCGCGCAGGCGCCGGCACTGCCGCTGGCCGGCTGGCTGCCGCTCGGCCTGGCACTGGCCAGCCGTCTGCTGCCGGCAAGCCCCTGGAGCAATGCCTTGCGCCTGCTCTCTCTGGCGCTGTGCGTCGGCGCTGCCGGACTGGCCTTCGGCTGGCTCGAAAGCACGACGTTACGCCTTTCCCTGTTGCTGGTGCTCGCGCTGAAGTGGGCCGAAAGCCGGCGCGTGCAGGAATACGCACTGGTCTCGGCGGCGGCACTCGTCGCCGTCGCCATCGGCATGCTGCAATGGGGCGACGGCGCTGGCGTGCTGTTCGTGTGCACGGGGGTCGCTCTCCTGCTCGCCAGCTTCGGTACGCTGACCTGCGCCGGCGCGCCAACCCGGCCGGCCGGCAAGGCGCTTGGCGTCGCCTTGCGCGACGCTTTCCGCCAACTGCTGCCGGCGCTGCCGCTGGCGGCGCTGCTCTTCCTGTTCTTTCCGCGCATCCCCGGACCGCTGTGGGACATCGGCCTCAGTTTCGGGCTGCCGCTGCCGGCGGGCATCGAACAATCGCAGCAAGGGCTTGGCGCCTCGAGCCGGCTCAAGCCCGGCCAGACGCAAACGGGAGCCAGCGATGGCGAACCGGTGCTGGTCGCCGAGTTCAGGAACTGGGTGCCGCCGACCAACATGCTCTACTGGCGCGGCCCGGTTTTCTACGATTTCGATGGCAGCGAGTGGCAGCTTGACGCCGAGTACGCGAGCGGCAGCGGACGCCGGCTGATGCAGAAGGGCTGGCGCAGCGCCGCCGACTTCAGGCAGGAGCTCCGCTCTTCGGCGCAGGAAATCCGCTACAAGGTCCGCCTCAGCGCGCACAACGGGCTCTGGCTGTACGCGCTCGAGTTGCCTGCGCAGCTGACCAGCGAATCCTTCATCGGCCCGGACTGGCAGTTGCTCTCGCACCTGCCGGTGCGCGAGGAAATGAGCTACGAGCTGTCGTCGTGGCTGGAATGGAGCGCCGGCAGTTCACTCACAGCGGAGCTGCGCCAGCGCGCGCTGGCGCTGCCGGCGACCGGCAACCCGCAGCTGCGCGCACTGGGCAGCGAACTCGCGCAGCAGGGCGATGCCGACGCGATCATGCGCGCGGGGCTGGCGCAACTGGCCCGCGGCGGCTACCGGCTACGCGACCGGTTCACGCCGCCCGAGGGCGAGAACGCGCTCGACACCTTCTGGTTCGAGACGCGCGAGGGCAACGCCGAATTCTTCGCTGCGTCCTTCGTCATCCTGATGCGCGCCGCCGGTGTGCCGGCGCGTCTCGTTACCGGCTACCGCGGCGGCAAGCTGATGGCGCTGACCGACTACGTCGTCGTCAAACGCAATCACGCGCACGCCTGGGTCGAGATATGGGACGACGCCAAAGGCTGGCGACGCGTCGATCCGGCTGACCTGATCGCCCCCGACAAATACGCCGGGACGCCAGCACAGCCGCGTCAGGAAAAGAAGGAGGCGCCGAAAGCACAGGAGAAGCCGACGCAATCGTCTGGCGGCGCGTCGGCGCCGGCAGGTGGCAGCTTTGCCGCGGTCGTCGCCGAACGGCCCAAGCCGGGTGAGGGCTGGACGCTGCCCGACGTTTCCGACTGGCTGGGGCGCTGGGTCTTCCGCCTCGACGCCGAGCGGCAGCAGAAGCTGCTCGGCGGACAGGGCGGCGGCTTTGCCTGGATCTGGCTGCTGGTTCTCGCCGCCGCCGGCAGTGCGCTGCTCTTTGCCGGCAAGTTGCTGTTCGGCCGCTGGCGCGAGAGCCGCCGCCTGCCGCCAGCACAGCGCGCCTGGCACAAGGCCTGCCGTCTGCTTGCCCGGAAGGGGCTGACGGGCAGAACCGGCGAATGCCCGAGCGAGTTCGCGCGGCGGGTGAGCGAGGAACGCCCGCAGTGGGCCGAAGCGATGCGGCAACTCGGCGACAGCTATGCCGAATGGCGCTACGGCCGCTCGCCCGCTGCTGCTGCACCGGCCGTGAGCCAGGCCTCGCGTTTGCTGATCAACCGCATCCTTTCGGAATGAAAACCATGTCCCACCTGCGCAGCCTTGCCTGTCTTCTTGTCTTGCTCGGCCAACTGGCCTTTGCCGGAGCCGCCGGCGCGGCGACCGACGGCGCCGCCGTCGTCGCCGAAATCAGCCGTCGTGGCGATGCGGCGGTCGCGGCCTACTCGCCGACGAAACCGCTGCCGACAGCGAGCGAGTTCTCCAGCCTCTACTTCGACGTGTTTGAAGGCGCCGGCATGGAACTCGACCTCGGCATGAAATCGCCACGCCTGAAAACGGAAATCGAGGTGCTCTTCGGCTCGGTCAACAGCCAGTCGATGCGCGGCGTTCCGGCAACAGAACTCGCCGCCTCGTGGAACGAACTGCGCAGCAAGCTGGCCGAGGCCGGCACACTTTACGACGAACCGCAGTCCACCGGCTTCCTCGCGGTTTTTCTCAAGTCGCTGCTGATCCTGGTGCGTGAGGGCGTCGAGGCGATGCTCGTTGTCGGCGCACTGGCGGCGTATCTGCGCCGTGCCGGCGGTGCCGATCGGGTCTGGGTGATCTACGCCGGCGCCGGCGTCGCCATCCCGCTGTCGCTGCTGACCGGCTGGGCACTGACCGGCGCCCTGCAGGCCGCGGGCGCGTCGCGTTCGGTACTGGAAGGCGTGACCATGCTGCTGGCGGCGGCGGTGCTCTTCTACCTGAGTTTCTGGATGTTCTCCAAACGCGAGGCGCAGCGCTGGCAGGCCTGGGTTGCCGGAAAGGTCGACAGCGCCCTGACGCAAGGCTCGCTGCTCGCGCTGGCGGGGGCTGCGTGCCTTGCGGTCTATCGCGAAGGCGCCGAGACGGTGCTCTTCTACGGCGCGCTGCTGGCCGGCAGCGCCGGGCAGGAAAGTGCGGTCGCTGCGGGGATCGCCGTGGCCGCCGCCGTTCTCGTCGGCGCCTTCTTCGTCCTGCGCCTGGTGAGCCTGCGCCTGCCCTTCGCCGCGTTCTTCGGTGGCACGGCCGTTCTGCTGTACGGACTCGCCGTCGTTTTTGTCGGACAGGGGATTGTTGAACTGCAGGCCGCCGGATTACTGGGGAGCAGCCCGCTGGCGTGGGCGCCGCAGGTCAGCTCGCTGGGAATCGCGCCAACCGCGCAGGGAATCGGCGCGCAGGGCAGCATGCTGCTGCTGCCGCTGCTGCTCTGGAGCGGTAGCCAGTGGCGACGCGCGCGCGCATGAACGCCGCGAGCGCGAGCCAGACGACAGCAGCGGCGGGCGACCCGGCCGATGGTCTGATCGCCGCCGCTCCCGTCGTTCTCGACGTTCAGGCGGGGAAGCGCATGCTGTTTGCAATTGTCGCCGCCGGCGTCTTTTCTCTGCTGGCGTGTACGGCCTTCTACCTGTTCGAAATCGAACGGCTGACGCGGCAGCAGCTCGCTGCGCTGGCACATCACGCGGGGCAAACGATCAATGCGACCGACCTCGACTGGCAGCGTCAGGCACGTGCCCGGATCGGCCCGCTGGCGACGGCAGACGGTACAAGGACGAGCCTGTCCTGGCACTACGATGCGGGCGACGGCAGCATCGCACGCGTCGTCGGCTTCCGCCTCGCCGACGGCCATGCGGCAAGCTACCGCTATCCGCTCGACACCGCCTGGCTGATCGCCAGCGGCCGTTCCGATCTGCGCATTTTCCTGGCCTGGCGCGGGCGTGTGCTGGGATCGTCACTCGGAGAAGCCGGCGCTGGCGAGGCCGCCGCGCTCGATACGCTGTTGAGCGGGCGCATCGCGCGCCACGATGAACTTGTCGTCCAGGCGCCGATGCGCTGGGACGAGTTGCCGGACAGCCCCGTGCTGGTCTTCCAGCAGCGCCTGTTTCTGCCGTTCTCGCTGGCCGAGATCGCGCTGGCCGGGCTCTTCCTGTGGGCACTTCTCGCCGCCACCGTCTGGATGAGCGTCGGCATCTGGCTCAACAAGGCGCTGCAGCAGATCCAGTTCATGGCCTATCACGATCCGCTCACCGGTTTGATCAACCGCGCCGGACTTCGCGTCGGTCTCGCCCACATGCTCGCCGAGAGCCGGCGCAACCAGCAGTTGCTGGTCGTTTTCTATCTCGATCTCGACCGCTTCAAGACGATCAACGACTCGCTCGGCCATGCCGCCGGCGATCTGGTGCTGAAGGAAGCGGCGCGGCGCCTGCTCGCCTGCGTACGTGATTCCGACTTTGTCGCTCGCGTTGGCGGCGACGAATTCGTCGTCGTCGTCGGCGAACTCGTCGACCCGAACGACGCCGCGGCGATCGCCCGCAAGATCATCGCCAGCCTGGCTGAACCCGTCGCAGCGAATGGACTTCGCCTGCAGACGGGTTGCTCGATCGGCATTGCCACCTTCAGCGGATCGCCGTCCGATCCGGACAGTCTGATCAAGCAGGCCGACAGCGCCATGTACGCCGCCAAACAGGAAGGTCGCGGCCGCTATCACTACTACGATGAGAGCCTCGGCGCCAAAGCCGACCAGCGCCTGTCGCTGGAAATGAAGATGCGCCAGGCGATGCATGCCGGCGCATTCGCGCTGCACTACCAACCGGTCGTTTCACGCGCCGGCACAACGCAGTTGATCGGCTTCGAAGCCCTGCTCCGCTGGCGCGACGATGATCGCGACATGGCGCCCGACGAGTTCATCCCGGTCGCCGAGGAAAGCGGCCTCATCGTCGAGCTCGGCGACTGGGTGCTGCGCACCGCCTGCCGGCAGATGCAGTCATGGCGTCTGCGTTTCGCGCACGCGCAGACGCTCTCGGTGTCGGTCAATGTGTCGATACGGCAGCTGCATGCCGGCGATTTCGCCGCACGTGTCGAACACGCGCTGGCCGACAGCGGCCTGCCGGCCAGCGCGCTGATTCTCGAACTGACCGAGAGCCTCTACGTGGACAGCCACACGGCGGTGCCGAAAACCCTGCTGCGGCTGCGCGAGATCGGCGTCAGGCTGGCCATGGACGATTTCGGCACCGGCTATTCGGCGCTGTTGAGCCTTTCGCGTCTGCCGATCAACCGGCTGAAAATTGATCGTTCATTCGTTGAGCACATCACCGACGCCCTGGAAGAGCTGGCGATCGCGCGCTCGATCATCGTCATCGCCAGACAGCTGGGACTTGAGGTCGTCGCCGAAGGCGTCGAAACCGAAGCACAGGCGAAGCTGCTCGCTGCCAACGGCTGCCATGTCCTGCAGGGCTGGTTGTTCGACCACGCGCTGTGCGCAAACGATGCCGAGCGCTGGATCGCGCTGCCTGAAACAAGCGCGCATGAAAATGCGGCCAACGCCCACCTGTCGCGCACAGCGACTATCCCCGAAGCATCGGGAGCTTGACCAGCGCCCCCATACAATTGATAATCATTCGCATCGCACAAGGTCAGGATTCGCCGACCGAGGAGACTGCGCATGTGTTCCCCACCCTTTCCCACAGCATTTCCCCTGACAGCAAGCCCCGCGAAAATCGAATCGTGGACCGCTCTCGGCCCCCAGGCCGGCGCGCGCTTGCCGCCGCCGGCCATCGCCAACCGGAGTTCGCGCCGGCGCAAGCTGTGGGAGCTTGAGCAGCAATTCCACTGTCCGCTGATCGGCGTCTGTTTTGACGTCGACCATCTGCGCAAGCTGCTGTCCAGGCACTTCCACTGTCCGCGCGAACTCAGTGATTTCAAGCTGCACACGAGTGCGGTCGCCGCCTGTGGCGAACGCAGCCAGCTGGCCGAGGTGCTGCAGAAGGACCTCGAAAAACGTCTGCAGCTGAGCATCGGCCGCTTTGCCGGCGCCAAGAGCAGCGCTGCGCTGCGCGAGCTGTGGCGCACCGCCGTGCTCAGCGGCAGCGAGCTTCCCGGCGCGCTCTGGGCGTGCTGGACGCATCCGGCCTGCGACCGCGAACTCAGCCTAGACATCTATGGCGAGATTCACATGATCCAGCATCAGGTCGGCGGCAGCACCCGCGCCGACCTCGGCACGCTGACTGCCTTGCGCGCCGAGAACCAGCGCTTGCGCGAACAAGTCGAGACGGCGCGCGGCGAGAGCGAGCTGCTGCGCAGCGAAAAGGTCAGCGCAACGCAGACGATGTCGCGCCAGATCGCCGAGCAGCGCGCCGAGCTGGCCGGCAAGGAAGCGTCGATCGAAAGCCTGCGCAACGAAATCGACTCGCTGCGCCAGGAGATTCCCGAACTGCGCGACCGGCAAGCGCTCGCCCGGCGCGTGCACGAGAGCGAAAGCAGACTGGCGAGCGCCGGCGCACGCAACGCCGAGCTGGAAAGACAAGTAGCCGAACTTGAGCACCAGCTCCGGCAGGCGCTGGCACTGCGCGAGCGAGCCGTGCCGGAAAGCGACGAGAGCGACGAGAGCGCGCTTGACGCGACGCTGCGCGCCGGCCCGGCAGATCTCGGCGGCAAATGCGTGCTCTGCGTCGGCGGTCGCACCGCCGCCATCGACAACTGCCGGCAACTGATCGAGGTCCGCGGTGGGCGCTTCCTGCATCACGACGGCGGCCGCGAAGAAAGCCTGCATCGCATCGACGCTGCAGTCGCCGCCGCCGATCTGGTCATCTGTCAGGCCGGCTGCATCAGCCACAGCGCGTACTGGCGGGTGAAGGAGCAGTGCAAGCGCACCGGCAAACGCTGCCTCTACATCAAGACGACCGGTATTTCAGGGCTTTCCCGCCTGATCGACGCCAGTGCGCAGGAAACGCTTGTCGCCGAGGAATGACCACCGCCACCGGCAAAACTGTCGCGGCACAACGCCGGGTAAAGCACGCATACCATTTCCGTGCTCTCCGCAGGTATCATCGTCACCTCGACCAACGAAAGACACTCGCATGTCCCGCATCGTTTCTGCAACACCCGGCCGTATCCGCATCCGCGACAAGGGCCTGCGCCAGAGCGAACGGCTGGCACGGCTGGAAGCCACTCTCGGTAGCCTGCAGGGGATCACCGAATGCACAGGAAACCGGCGCGCCGGCAGCCTGCTGCTGCGCTTCGACCCGACGGCAGTTGATATGGCTGCGCTGGAAGCCGCGATCGACGCCGCCGTCGACGCCGAATTCGCCCTGACGGTCGGCAAGCACCCGCTGCGCAGGAAACTCAACCGCTACGCCAAGATCGGCATGCTCGGCAGCATGGCGGCGACGCTGGCTTTCGCCGCCAGCGGCAACAAGCGCCTGCACACCGCCGCCGGCACGATCTTCGTCGGCTGCATGGGCGTGCATATGTACACCTTCAGACACCACCTTTTGCGCTGATGCATGCCAGACCTTCAGATTCATCCGCTGCTGCCCGATCCGTCATGAGTAAAAGCCGTTTCGATTCCGTCATCCAGGCCGTTGCCGACGACACGCTCGACCTGCCTGCGGTCGTCGCCTGCTTTGCCCCCTATCTGCATATCGCGCACCAGTTGCCCGGACGCATCCGCTTCCGCATCGAACTCGCCGCGCTCGACGATCCGGCGATACGCAGGCTCGGCAGCGACGCGCTGTCCGACGCGCTGGCCGGCATCCGCGGCGTTCGCGATATCAAGCTGAACAAGCTGGCGCGTTCCTGCGTCGTCGAATACGACCGCACGCAGATTCCCGATACCGCCTGGGCCGACCTGCTCGCCGGCCGCGACACGCCGGCGGCGCAGTCACTGACCGGCATCCTGCAGGACCGTTATGCGGAGGTTCGCCGTGCCTGAATACGACGAGGCGATCCTGCGCGGCCGGCGCGTGCTGCCGCAGGCGCCCTTTCCCGCACTGCATCAGGCCTTGCGCATCGCGCTCTACGACGCCTGCGCGGCACGCGCCTTCGGCGCGCGCGTGATCGCTGCCTTCGGCGCGCAAGCGCCTTTCGTCAAGCTCGCCGCCGCCGAGGAACGCACTGTCGCCACGCTGACGGCGCTGTGCGAACGCTACGGCGTGCCGCGGCCGTTCGACCCTTTTCCCGGTGAAACGACACTGGCGCCCGGCTGGCGCGCCAATCTCGAGCGGGCGATTGCCGGCGAACTGGCCAGCATCCAGCTCTATCAGGAATTGCGGGCACAGGTCCGCGCTCGCGACGTCCGGCGCAGCTTCGCCGCGCTGCAGGCAGAAGCAATCGACGATCACCTGCCCGCCCTGCAAGGCGCGCTGGCAACGGCGCTGGCACGCGAGCGCTACCACGCCGCGCAGGGCGTGCCGGCAGATCAGGCCTACACGCGGCACGGCCCGCTGACCAATCTGCTCGAACAGGGCATTTCCTTACTGAGCGGCCAGCATGGCGCTGCCGGCATCGCCGGGCCGCTGCTGCGTGCCGCTAAACCCGGCCTGCTCGCCGGCCTGCTGGCCGGCGGCGCCGCCGCCTACTATCTGCGCCAGCGGCGCAATGCAACGCACGACCACGCGAACACTCACCCGGAAGAGGAGGACTGACCATGTTGCCCCTGCTACCTTTTGCCGCCGGCCTGCTGGCCGGTGCCGTCAGCGTCAAGCTGCTGCGCAGCGACAAGACCCGCGACGGCCTCAACGCCGCTAAAACCCGCCTGCGCGCAGCGACGGTGAGCGGCCTGAACAAGCTCGAACATTCCACCGCCGCGGTACGCGAGCGCCTGGAAACCGCGGACGATGCACCAGCGGCGCCAGCAAGCGAAGCCGTCGCGGCACCGACGGCCGTCGCCGAGGAAGCTCCCGCAAAGGTTGCCACCGTCAAACCACGACGCAAGCCCGCCCCGGCGAAGCGCACCAAAGCCGCCAAACCGGCAGCGGACGCAGGAGGCGCAGCATGAAACGACGCCGAGCCGCCTACCCCTGCCCGCTGCCGCTGGCGGCGCGGCAACCAGCGCCGGTCGGCGCCGCTTTCATTACCGGACTGGTGACGCAGGGCTTGTTGCTCAGTCTGCAGGGGCGCGGCATGCAGCCGCGGCTCGACCGGCGTACGGCGCGAATGGCGCTGCAGGGCGGCGCGGCGCTCGCCGCCGGTACCAGCGCCGCCCACGCCTGGCAGGCCGGTGCGCCGCTGCACGCGCTGACCAGCGTGGCCACCGGCGTCGCCGCCGTGGCGGCAATCGAATATCTGTTGCAGGACGAAAATTCCAGGGAGAAGCAAGATGGCCAAGAAGAAGCATAAGAAGCGCAACAAGACCGCGGCTGGCTGGGGCGCGCCGGGTTACGGGCAGGCTTACGGCGACGGCTACGGCCCCGGCTACGGTGAAGGCATTGCGGGACTGGACAAGGGGCTGCTGCACAGTCTCAAGGGGCTGGCCGGATCGCGCGGCAGCGAACAGTTCCTGCTCGGTGCGGCGCTCGGCGCGGCAGCGGCCTACGTGCTGAGCGACGAAGAACTGCGCAACAAGCTGGTGCGCATGGGCATGAAGCTGTACGCCGGCATTGCCGGCGGCTTCGAGGAAATCAAGGAACAGATGGCCGACCTGCGCGCCGAAGTCGAAGCCGAGCAGCACGCCGAATAGTGAGTTCGCTGCCGGGCGCTGCGGCGCCCAATCCTTCTGCTGCCGCGACTGACGCGACACCGGGCGCCTCTTCGAGCAACTCGTCGAACAGTTCGTCTACCGACTCGTCGGAGCGCTCGCCTTTCGTCTCGATGCGCGTCGTGCACCGCCTGCCGGGGCGGCTGCGCCTGCGCTTCAAGACACGCACCGGGGCGGCGTTCCAGCCGCGCCAGGTACAGCTGGCGATCGAAAACCTGGCTGGAGTCGTCGACGCGCGCATCAATCCCGCTGCCGCTTCGCTGATCGTGCGCTTCGACCCGGCAAAGACCGACGCCGAAACGCTCTGTTCGGCGATCCGGCAGCTGCCGGTACGGCCATCGCCGAGCGCGCGCAGCACGCCGGCGCCGGCCGGCGAGGAAATGCGGGCGCTGCTGATCAGCGGCGGCCTGTTGCTCGGCAGTTCGCTGCTGCCGCTCCCCTTGCGCATGCCGGCGACGCTGGCGGCGGCGCTGCCGGTGTTCGGCGAGGCGGTCGACGACCTGCTGCAACGCGGCATCACCTCGCATGTGCTTGAGGCGCTGGCGATCGCCATCTCGGCGCTGCGCCGCGACTACACCGCAGCCAATGCAACGAGCTTCATGCTGGCGCTCGGCGAGTATCTCGAACACTCGATCGAGCGACGTTCCGACGACCTGCTCAAGCAGCTGCTGCGCCCGGATACCGGCCTCGTCTGGGTCGAGGAAGACGGCGTCGAGCGGCAGATCGACAGTGCCGGAATTGCGGTCGGCGCGACGGTGATCGTCGCAGCCGGCGCGACGGTGCCGGTCGACGGCACGGTGCTCGGCGGCGAAGCGCTGATCAACGAGGCGGCGATGACCGGCGAGAGCGAACCGGTGCGCAAGCAGCGCGGCGACAGCGTGCTTTCCGGTACGGTGGTCGAGGAAGGCCGCCTGCGCGTCTATGCCGAGCATGTCGGCCACCGCACCGCCGCCGCGCGCATCGCCGACTACGTCGAGGACTCGCTGACCGCGAAGAGCCAGGCACAGCTCGGCGCGGCGCGGCTGGCCGACCGGCTGGTGCCGGCCGTGCTCGGGCTGGCCGGCACCACCTGGCTGCTCTCGGGCGACTGGCAGCGTGCCGCCGCCGTGCTGCAGGCCGATTACTCGTGCGCGCTCAAGCTGGCGACGCCGGTCGCCTTCAAGGCCGGCATGTACCGCTCGGGCAAACAGGGAATCCTGTTCAAGGGCGGCGACGTGGTCGAACGCCTGGCCGAGGCCGACACCTTCGTCTTCGACAAGACCGGAACGCTGACCACCGGCCTCTTGGCGGTGACCGACTCGATCACCTTCGATCCGAACTACTCGGCGACCGACCTGATCGACCTCGCCGCATCGGTCGAGGAACATTATTTCCATCCGCTGGCGCTGGCTGTGGTCGAGGCAGCGCGCAAGCATCAGGGCCGCCACTTCGACCACAAGGAAGTCGAGTTCATCGCCGCGCACGGCGTCGCCAGCGTCATCGACGGGCAGCGCATCGTCGTCGGCTCACGCCATTTCGTCGAGGAGGACGAGGGCATTCCGGTCGACGCACAGCGCGCGGTGCTCGACCGCCTCTTCCGCGAAGGCAAGACGCTGCTCTACATCGGCTTCGGTGGCCGCCTGCTCGGCGTCATCGCGCTCAAGGACCAGTTGCGCGAGAGCAGCGCCGCGACGCTCGCCCGCCTGCGCCGGCTCGGCGTCAGGCGCATCGTCATGCTCACCGGCGACCATCGCGCTCGCGCCGCCGAACTCGCCGAACAACTCGGCATCGATGAATTCCATGCCGAACTGCTGCCCGAAGGCAAGGCCGAGATCGTTGCGCGCATGACCGCGGCGGGCGCGCGCGTCGCCTTCGTCGGCGACGGCATCAACGACGCGCCGGCGCTGGCCGGCGCCCATGTCGGCATCGCCATGCAGCGCGGCGCCGATCTGGCAAGGCTGACCGCCGATGTGGCGCTGCTCGAGGACCATTTCGAACGCGTTGCCGACGCACGCGAACTCGCCGTCGCCACCATGCAGCGCATCGACAACAACTTCCGCCTGACCGTTGGCGCCAATACGGCGATCCTCGCCGCCGCCGCTTTCGGCAAGCTGTCACCGATTGCCTCGAGCGTGCTGCACAACGGCAGCACCATCGCCATCCTGCTCAATGCCTTGCGCAGCGTCCGGCTGCGGCCGGAGTAGCCGGCGCGCAGACACGCCGGTGATCGACAGGCCGTAAGGGCAACTCCGCTTATTCCGCCAGCTCGACGCGGTTGCGGCCGCGTTCCTTCGCCAGATAGAGCGCCTTGTCGGCACGCGCCAGCGCAACGTCGGGATCGGTGTCGGTCTTTCTCAGATCGGTGACGCCGATGCTGACGGTGAGGCTCAGGCTTTCCCCCTGATAATGCAGTGTCGAGTTGGCAACCCGCTCGCACAGGCGGTGGGCAAAAGCCAGCGCGGCCGCCTGATCGGCGCCCGGTAGGACGATCGCGAACTCCTCGCCGCCGATCCGCCCGGCCATGTCGATGCGGCGCAATTCGTCGGCGACCTGCACGGCGAAGTGGCGCAACAGCGCGTCGCCGGTGGCATGCCCGCAACGGTCGTTGATCTGCTTGAAGTGGTCGAGGTCGAGCATCAGCAGGGCAATGGATTGCCCCGAGGTGCGGCTGAGCCGTGCCAGCTCGTCTTCCAGGCGCATGATGAAACTGCGCCGGCTCGGCAATCCGGTCAGGAAATCGGTCGTCGCCTGCTGACGATAGTTGGCCTCGCTCGCCTGCAGGGAGTCGTTGGCAAGTTTCAACTCGGCCCTGGCCAGTCCCATCTCGCCCATGATCTGGGCCAGACGGGTGAAGAACTCCATCATCGCCCTGACGTGCTCGGCCGAAAAAACCGGCGCCTTGTCGAGTGCGCGGAGATAGGCTGACTCGTCAAAGCCGAACGCCTGCGCCTGCCGTGAGAAGAACAGGCGGTCGGGCGTGTCGAAAAAGAACTGCCCGGTAAAGAAGTTGGCGACATGTTCGCCGCCGATGCTGATCGGCACGGCAACGTCGACCAGACCGTTCTTGCACTGATATACGTTGTACGCCTCACCGTGGCTCAGCTGACCGGCCAGCACCGTATCGCTCTCGTGGCAGCGTGCGGCCGTCTGCGCATTGACGCGGTGAAAACGGGTGCATATGTCCTGCCAGCCCGTCGAGACGAGCACCGTACCGTCAAGATCGAGTACCGCGGTGACGGCGCCGGTCAGCCGGGTGAAACTCTCGCAGAGTTTCTGCAATTCGCCGACGTCAACGAGTTCAGAAAACTTCACCGAAATCCCCCAGCCACGAAGCGGCCCTGTGGCAGCAAGATGTCACATCGCACCGCTTTGAGCAATGACGGATCTGTGCCGACTCGCGCCGGGTGAACGGCACGCGCCGAGCGATCGCCGGCGCGCTCAGGCGAGCTGGCGGTTTTCCGCTACGCCGGTCGTCGCGCCGATCAGTTCGTTGAAGTCGGCGTCGATGATCTGCAGACCCAGACGCGTGCAGAAACGTCGCTCATTGGCGCTGGCGTCAGGCAGCAGCGCCCAGCCTGCGGGTTCGCTGGCCGCACCGTGAAAGAGCTCGGCGAGCACCATGCGCTCGGTATCGCGCTGCAGGCGCAGACCGATCAGCAGATAGCGCAAACCCTCGCGCCGGCGCTTGAGAAATGCCGGAACGGCAAAACCGCCCATCAGCTCGGTGATGAAATCGACGTGATCGGCGTCGGAAGCGATGTACGAGGACTCGGCGATACGCGTGCCGTCCGGTTTGACGACGCCACCGGGCAAGGGCGCGCCGAGCGGTTTGAACAGCGTCGGCAGCGCCGGATCGCCGAGTTCGGGCTCGATGCGGACGTAGCCCGAACCGTCGTTGCGATAGAGCAGGTAGCGGAATGCCGAGCCGCCGAGCCGCGCACAGCCGAGCACGACCTGATGCGGAATGCCGGCGTAGCTGTCGAGCAGCTGCATGTCGCGGTTGATGTCGATGACGTAGGCCGGATGCAGCGCGCGCAGCCAGTCGTGCGTCGCCGCGCGCGACCACTCGTCGCTGGCGTAGGTGGTGTCGAGAAAGCGCTTGATGGCGTTGCGCCCGCGCTTCAGCTCGATGTTCATCGCCGCCCGCGAAAACTCGAACATCAGTTTCGGCGACATCGGCTTGCCGCCGTTGAGCGCGATGATCAGTTCGTCGGAGGTGGCCGGAATGCGCCTGCCGTCGCGCGTCGACACGACATCGGCGAGCACGCCGGGACCGACACAGGGGACGATGCTGCCGGCACTGATGCCGTCGAGCCAGAGCTGGCGCAGTTCGGGGCTGAGAGCGGATGACATGAGCTTCCTCGCACAGGTGAAGCCGGAAAATCCGGAGTCTTCAATCTCCGCAAGAAGCGGGCCGGGCTACAAGGCACGAAAAACGGTAGCTAGCGGTGACGCGAAAGTACGATTGTCAGGTTCGCGACAAAGCTTTTGTGCCATGCGCTGCCGCAGTGCCATAGCGCAAGCCTAGGCCAGCGGGCGGCTGATCGACCGCGCAGCGGAGGCCTCAGCCAGGGTGCTCAGAAGGTCGACAGCGTGATTTCGCAGGCGCCGCCAATGACGACAAACTCGTCTTCGCCACGCAACGAACCGGGCACCAGATCACAGTGGCAGAAGATCTTCGACAGCGGCACGGCGGCAGTCAGGATGTGGTCGCCGAACTCGCCGGCGCGCTCGCGCGAACGCGAAAACGAACAGAGACTGTTGAGCAGGACGACCTGACGGCCGCCCGAGGAAACGCGCAGCGTTTCGTAATCGGCAAGACGGTTGACGCCGCGATAGAGCAGCATGCGACCGGCACCGGCATGCGTCGTCTCGTCGGCGGCGCTCCGCCGGAATTCATACTGACAGTAGGAGTAGACGAGATCGAGCTGCGACTCGAGCGCGTTGGCGCCATAGAGCGCCTGCGCGCGCATTTCGAGATAGCGCTGGTATTGCGGCGACGACTGATCGCGCAAGGGCAGTCCGTGAAAGCGCGGCAGCAGGCCGAAACGCGATTCGACCCAGCCTTTCAGCGCCGCGCCTTCCAGACCGTCGGCGTTGAAACTCCAGCCGCGCAGCAGGCGCAGCCAGTTGGCGCGCGCGCGTCTGGCGCCGATGCCGCGCGCGCTCAATCCGGCTTCGTCGAGCTGTTCCAGACAGAAGCGAACCGTCATGTAGTCGCGGAAGGCTTCGGCGCGCGCCGGTGCGTCGGCGAGCAGGTCGAGGCGACGGAAAAGATCGCGGTGCAATACGGTGACGCCGTCGATCTCGAGTGCCTTCGGATGCCGCTGGAAGGAAAGACCGGCGATCAGGCTCGCCGGCAGGTTGCAACGATTGAGCGGCAAACAGACATCGGAGGGCAGCGGCGGCGTCGAACGATTGTCGTCAGCACGACAGGAGCCCCCCTGATTGTCGACTTCGGACATCGCGCCCGAACTCCCCGAAAAACATTCTTGTTGTTTTGATTCAATCACTTGCGACCACACAGAGGAGATGGCACGGTCCTTGCGGAATAGAGTCCGAAGCCGGGAAGTTCCCGCCGGCTCCCGATCATCGTTAGTCAAAGGAGATGCATCATGGCAAAAAAGCTGCGCCAAGCCGCCATTTACGGCAAGGGGGGTATCGGCAAGTCTACCACCACCCAGAACCTCGTTGCCGCGCTTGCCGAAGCCGGCAAGAAGGTAATGATCGTCGGTTGTGACCCGAAGGCCGACTCGACCCGTCTGATTCTTCACTCCAAGGCCCAGAACTCGGTCATGGAACTCGCCGCCGAAGCTGGCAGCGTCGAGGATCTCGAACTCGAGGACGTGCTGTCCGTCGGTTTCGGCGGTATCAAGTGCGTTGAATCCGGCGGCCCGGAACCCGGCGTCGGTTGTGCCGGCCGTGGCGTCATCACCGCCATCAACTTCCTCGAAGAAGAAGGCGCCTACTCGGACGACCTCGACTTCGTTTTCTACGACGTTCTCGGTGACGTCGTCTGCGGCGGCTTCGCCATGCCGATTCGCGAAAACAAGGCGCAGGAAATCTACATCGTCTGCTCCGGCGAAATGATGGCCATGTACGCGGCGAACAACATCGCCAAGGGCATCGTCAAGTACGCCAATTCGGGCAGCGTGCGTCTGGCCGGTCTGATCTGCAACAGCCGCAAGACCGACCGCGAAGATGAACTGATCATGGCGCTGGCTGCCAAGCTGGGCACGCAGATGATCCACTTCGTGCCGCGCGACAACGTTGTTCAGCACGCTGAAATCCGCCGCATGACGGTCATCGAGTTCGACCCGACCGCCGGACAAGCCGACGAATACCGTGCCCTGGCGCGCAAGATCGTCGACAACAAGCTGTTCGTGATTCCGACGCCTTGCACCATGGACGAGCTCGAAGAGCTGCTGATGGAGTTCGGCATCATGGAAGTCGAGGATGAATCGATCGTTGGCAAGACGGCTGCCGAACTGGCCGCCGAAGCAGTCGCCTGATTTTCGATCTCTTCCCATCCACCCGTTCGGGGCGCTGTGCGCAGATTGGCGCCGGCGCCCGACAAGGAGCTGCAAATGGCTGCGCTAACCCGCGAAGAAACCGAATCCCTGATCCAGGAAGTGCTTGAGGTTTACCCCGAAAAAGCGCGCAAGGATCGCTCCAAGCACTTGATGGTCAACGACAAGAGCCTCGAGTCGTCGAAGAAGTGCATCACCTCCAACCGCAAGTCGATGCCTGGCGTGATGACCATGCGCGGCTGCGCCTACGCCGGCTCCAAGGGCGTGGTCTGGGGGCCGATCAAGGACATCATCTCGATCTCGCACGGCCCGATCGGCTGCGGCCAGTACTCGCGCGCCGGCCGTCGTGCCTACTACGTCGGCACCACCGGTGTCGATGTCTATGGTGACATGTGTTTCACCTCCGATTTCCAGGAAAAGGACATCGTTTTCGGCGGCGACAAGAAACTGTCGAAGCTGATCAGCGAAATCGAAGTCCTCTTCCCGCTGAACAAGGGAATCTCGATCCAGTCCGAGTGTCCGGTCGGCCTGATCGGTGACGACATCGAAGCCGTCGCCAAGAAGTCCGCCGTCGAACTCGGCAAGCCGGTCGTTCCGGTGCGCTGCGAAGGCTTCCGCGGTGTTTCGCAATCGCTCGGCCACCACATCGCCAACGACTCGGTGCGCGACTGGATCCTCTCCAACCGCGACGGTCAGCCTTTCGAGAAGACGCCGTACGACGTCGCCATTCTCGGCGACTACAACATCGGTGGCGACGCCTGGTCCTCGCGCATCCTGCTCGAAGAGATGGGCCTGCGCGTTGTCGCGCAGTGGTCCGGTGACGGTACGCTGGCGGAAATGGAGAACACCCCGAACGTCAAGCTCAACCTGCTGCACTGCTACCGTTCGATGAACTACATCTCGCGTCACATGGAAGAGAAGTACGGGATTCCGTGGATGGAATTCAACTTCTTCGGCCCGACCAAGATCAAGGAATCGCTGCGTGCCATCGCTGCGCACTTCGACGACACGATCAAGGAAGGTGCCGAGCGCGTTATCGCCAAGTACACGCCGGCGATGGATGCCGTCATCGCCAAGTACCGGCCGCGCCTCGAAGGCAAGAAGGTCATGCTCTACATCGGTGGCCTGCGTCCGCGTCACGTCGTCGGCGCCTACGAAGATCTGGGCATGGAAGTCGTCGGCACCGGTTACGAGTTTGCGCACAACGATGACTATGACCGCACGATCAAGGAAATGGGCGACGCGACGCTGATCTACGACGACGCGACCGGCCACGAACTTGACGAGTTTGCCAAGACGCTCAAGCCCGATCTGATCGGTTCCGGCATCAAGGAAAAGTACGTCTTCCACAAGATGGGCTTCCCCTTCCGCCAGCTGCACTCGTGGGACTACTCGGGCCCGTACCACGGCTACGACGGCTTCGCCGTCTTCGCCAAGGACATGGACCTGACGGTGAACAATCCCTGCTGGAAGATGCTGCAGGCCCCGTGGCAGAAGCCCGTCGCAGAAGAACTCGAGAAGGCCGCCTGATCCAACCGATCCCAGGCTGACGCTCGCCGGCCCCCGGCTGCCGACCAGGCGGCCGGGACTGGCCGGGAACCCGAACCACCCGAAGCCCGCGTCCGCAGATTGGCGGCCGGCGCAAAGGAGATGAAAATGCAGACAGTAGACAAGATCAAACCTTGCTTCCCGCTCTTCCGCGACGACGACTACAAGATCAGCCTCGACGCCAAGCGCGCGCAGTTCGAAGAAATGCACCCGGCCGACAAGGTTGCCGCCACCTTCGAGTGGACGACGACCAAGGAGTACCAGGAGCTCAACTTCAAGCGTGAAGCGCTCACCGTCAACCCGGCCAAGGCCTGCCAGCCGCTCGGTTCGGCACTGTGCGGCGTCGGCTTCAAGAAGACGCTGGTGTACATCCACGGCTCGCAAGGCTGCGTGGCTTACTTCCGCACCTACTTCAACCGCCACTTCAAGGAACCGTTCGCGATCATCGCCGACTCGATGACCGAAGACGCCGCCGTGTTCGGTGGTCAGAAGAACGTTCATGAAGGCCTCGCCAACGCCTCCAAGCTGTACGACGCGGAAATGATCGCGATGAGCACGACCTGTATCGCGGAAGTCATCGGCGACGACTTGAACGCCTTCATCGGCAACGCGCGCAAGGAAGGTCACATTCCTGACGACTTCCCGGTGCCGTTCGCGCACACGCCGTCCTTCGTCGGTTCGCACATCACCGGCTGGGACAACATGGAGGAAGGCATCCTCAAGTACTTCACGCTGAACAGCATGGCCGACAAGGCGCCGGGCAAGAACGGCAAGCTCAACATCATTCCGGGCTTCGAGACCTACCTCGGCAACTTCCGCGTGATCAAGCGCTACCTGAAGGAAATGGGCGTCGATTACACCTACCTCAGCGATCCCGAGGAAGTGCTCGACACGCCGGCTGACGGTGAATTCCGCATGTACGCCGGCGGCACCACGCAGGACGAGATCAAGGACGCGCCGAACGCCATCACCACGGTTCTGCTGCAGCCGCTCAGCCTCGACAAGACCCGGAAGTACGTCGAAGGCACCTGGAACCATGAAGTGCCGAAGACCAACATCCCGATGGGTGTCGAGTGGACCGACGAGTTCCTGATGAAGGTCGCCGAAGTCACCGGCAAGCCGATTGCGCCCTCGCTGGAGCTCGAACGCGGCCGTCTGGTCGACATGATGACCGACTCGCACGCCTGGCTGCACGGCAAGAAGATGGCGGTATTCGGCGACCCCGACTTCACGCTCGGCATCGTCAAGATGCTGCTTGAATTCGGTATCGAACCGACGCACATCGTCTGCAACAACGGCAGCAAGAAGTGGGCAAAGGCCATCGAAAAGCTGCTCGCCACGTCGCCTTACGGCGCCAGCGGCAAGGCTTATCCGGGCGCCGACCTCTGGCACCTGCGCAGCCTGTGCTTCACCGACAAGCCGGACTTCCTGATCGGCAACAGCTACGGCAAGTTCATCCAGCGCGACACGCTGCACAAGGGCCCCGAGTTCGAAGTGCCGCTGATCCGCCTTGGCTTCCCGATCTTCGACCGTCACCACCTGCACCGCATGACCACGCTCGGCTACGAAGGCGCGATGTATGTGCTGACCACGCTGACCAATGCGGTGCTCGAAGAGCTGGACAACAAGACGCGCGTGCTCGGCGTCACCGACTACAACCACGACCTCGTGCGTTGATGTTCAAGGCCGACGGCGCGAGAATCAACATGCTCGCGTCGTCGGCCGCCGAACGGAAAGGAAGCAGTTCATGGCCAATATCATGATTCGTCGTGCCGCCAACGGCGAATACGGCTTCTACCTGCCCAAACGGGATATCGAGGACAGCATCCTCTCGATGGAATTCGACACCCCGGAAAAATGGGGTGGCGAAATCCGTCTCGGCAACGGTGGCGTTTACTACATCGAACCCCAGGCGGCACCTGCCCGCCTGCCCTACTCGGTGCGCGCGCGGCGCGTCGATGGGGTCGAATAAAACTACTGCGAAGGAGAACTCTCATGGCAATGAAGATCATCCAGGCTGAATGCACATCCTGTGGCGACTGTGCCACCGTCTGCCCGACCAAGTCGATCGTCGAAAAAGGCGGTATTTTCAAGGTCAACAAGGACACCTGCACCGAGTGCGAGGACTACGATTCGCCCAAGTGTGTCGATGCCTGCCCCGGCGGCGAAACCACCATCGTCTATCTCTGAGCGACAAAATCATGTCCGCAGCCATGACCCGTGAGGCAGCGCTGCGCGTCGCGCTGGCTGCACGCGAACTGCCCGACGTCGGTGGCGCCGCCCTGGCCAAAGCCATCGGTGACCGACTGGGACTGCCGCTGGGCGAATCACGCCTGGCGGCGATCAGCGTTGACGACCTGCGCGAAATTCTCGGCGGCAGCCATGCCGACGAAAACTGCGTCATCGGCGCCAGCGACGAACAGCTGAAGCGCGCAGTCCGCCTGCTCTGGGGACAAGGCGTCAGCGGCAGCGAGCTGCCGGCGCTCGATCCGTATGACGAAGGTGATCTGCCGGGTTCGATCCGCGTGGCCTGCGCCTCGAACCGCGGCGAGGAAGTCGACGGACATTTCGGCTCCTGCGAACGCTTCCTGATCTATCAGGTAAACACCACTGAAATCCGTCTCGTTGCGACACGGCCGACGCTCGAAGCCGACGCTGCCGAAGACCGCAATGCCTCGCGCGCGGCGCTGATCACCGACTGCCAGCTGCTCTACATTCAGTCGATCGGCGGACCGGCAACGGCCAAGGTGGTTCGTGCCGGCGTGCATCCGGTGAAGGCGCCCGACGGCGGCAGCGCACGCCTCATGCTCGAGCGTCTGCAGCAGGCGCTGAACCATCCGCCGCCCTGGCTGGCGCGGGTGATGGGCTGTACGCCGGATCTGGCGGCGCGCTTCATGAGCGAAGACGATGTGCGCGACGAGGACGCCGAACTGGCGGACAAACCGGCATGATCGACAGCATCCGCATCGATGCCGCGCGGCTGGAAGCGATCGTCCACGCACTGCTCGAACTGCCGGCGACGCTGGATGACGAAAGCGTCGCGGGCAGCATGCGCTCGCTGTTTCCCGATCTGCGCTTCACCAGCTGCGCCGACGACGACATCCCGGCACGCAGCAAGCCGGTCGCCGAAGTCGGCAAGGCGGCGGCCAGCGAGGCACCGCTGTTCCGCCTCTATCTTATCGACGCCAGCGAACACTGCCTCCGGCTGACCAATGACCCCGAACTCGCCTGCGGCATCGTCCTTGCCCGCTGTGACGAGGACTGAACGCAAACTCCCGAGACGCCGACCGCCATGACCACCCCGTCCGTCGCCGCTTCCGGCAACACCATCGCCACCCCGCCCGGCAACGCGACTGCGCAGTGGGCCTCGCTCACCGCGCGTGTCGCCGAGGTCTGCGAACGCATGCCGGTTGCCGGTGGCGTCGGCGCGCTGGCGCGCGAGCTCAGCCACACGCCGCTGCCCGGCAGCCCTGAACTTTCCTACCGTGAAGTGCTGTCGCGCGGTGGCTGGTATCGCCTCGGCGGTGTCGTCGATGGCAGCGATGCCTCGATCAGCCGTGACCTTGAACACTGGGCGGAAGCGGCGCTCGCCGAATGCGACGGCGATCTGCACACGCTCGCCGACCGCCATGTCGACGACGCGCTGTTCGCCACCCGCTTCAACGGCATGACGCACTATCTCGTTGCCGCCACGGGCAATGGTGCTGCCGACTTCATCCAGGTCGAAATCGAGGAACTGCAGGAGGTGGTCAGCCACCCGCTGTTTGCCGACGAAACAGTTCCGGGCAGCCTCGAAGAACTGCTCGACCCGCCGGGACTGCGCCGCAGCAGTGCCAAACCACTCGGCGCACCGTTCTACACACTGCGTCGCGTCACCGACATCGCCGCCTTCCTCGCCCGCATGCGCGCGCAGAAGCCCGATGCGCAGCCGGTGCATCGCTTCATCGCTGCCTGGGAGGCGAGCAGCGCCGGGCAGGCCGCGCAGTTTTCCAATCATTGGGCGCTGGCCATCCGCGAACACCTCGACCGCTACCGCCAGCCGATCCTGCAGGCGACGCCGCTGGTTGCGATCAACGGCGAACCGCCGCACTTCCAGGGCGCCTTCGGCGCGCAGGGACTGGCCTTGCAGGCGGCGCTGAACCGCTTCGACCGGCAGGCCGGCTATCCGATGGCGTGGTTCTTCCACATGCTGACGAGCAAGACACTGCCGCATGCGGTGGCCTTTGCCGTCATCGACGATGTGCAGTCGGGCTTCAGCTACCTGCCGGAACGCGACGTCAAGGTGCTGCGCGACTGGATTCACCGGCCCTACGGTTTCTAGCCGGCGGCCTTCCCGCACAGGCTGCCCTGCACGCCATTGGCGGCCAGTTCGTTGGCAATGGCGTTGGCCGCCGGGAAACTGGTGTAACACCAGTCCGGCGCGATCAGCGTCGGTTCGCGCGCCGTCGCGCTGATGCGGTGGAAAACGACTTCCGGCGGCGTGCGCCGGATCAGCTCGGCGGCCATCGCCGAATAATCGGCCAGCGTTGGCGGCACCACCTCGCCGCGCGCGTACTGCGCCGCCATGCTGCAGCCCTTGACAATCATCAGCGGGTGCAGCTTGATCCCCTCGACGCCGAGTTCGAGTACGCGCGCGTGCGTTTCGCGCATCATCGCCGGCGTTTCGCCGGGCAGGCCGAGGATCAGGTGCGCGCACACCGGCACACCGTAGCGCTGCGCCCGCGCCACCGCGTCGGCGTAAGCGGCGAAACCGTGGCCGCGGTTGATCAAGGCCAGCGTCGCGTCGTGCGCGCTCTGCAGGCCGAGTTCGAGCCACACCTCGTAACCCTGCGCGCGATAGCCGGCGAGGATTTCGAGCACGCCGTCGGGAACGCAGTCCGGGCGCGTGCCGACGCACAGGCCGACCACGTCCTCGTGACTCGTCGCCTCGGCGTAGAGCCGGCGCAACTCCTCGACCTCTGCGTAGGTGTTGGTATAGGCCTGAAAGTAGGCAAGGTAGCGCGTCGCGCGCTTCAGCTCGGACTTGCGCGCGATCAGTTGCGCGCCGACCGTTGCCTCGGCCTTGTCTTCGCTGAACGAAAGTACGCTGCAGAAGGTGCAGCCGCCACGCCCGAGCGTTCCGTCGCGGTTGGGACAGGTGAAGCCGGCGTGCAGCGAAAGCTTGCGCACGCGCGTGCCGAAGCGCGCCTTCAGATGCCGGCCGAGCGTATTGAGGTAGGTTTCGAGCTGCACAGGAGATGAACCGGGGAAGAAACGCCACGCAGACAACGGGCGGCGAATGGTAACACCCGGACAGCGTCAGCACTGCTGTCGCCCCGGGTCCGTGGCAGGCCTCACGGTGTTCAGGCGGCGCCCTTCCGGAACGCCCGAGCGGCCCGAGAACAGCCGCCGGCGGACGGCAAGTCAGCCACGCGACTCGCACACACGCCTCGCGCACGCGATCGGCGGCCACCTGAACGGATTCCGCAGGCCCACCAGCAGCAGACATTCAGAGAACGGGCCCTCCCGCGGCGGTAAAATGCGCGACCGATGCTCGGGCATCGACGACTATCCCCACCGTTCTCGGAGTTTCTCATGCCGGTCAAATTGGTCCAGGCGACCACTTCTGCCTACCAGTACCCGCTGCTCATCAAGCAGCTTCTGCTCACCCCGCTGGTCATCGCGCCCGAACAGGAAATCACCTACCAGGGGCGACTGCGCTACAACTACCGCGAGTTGCGCGCGCGCATCGGCCGTCTGGCCAGCGGTCTGGCCGGACTGGGCGTCGAGGCGGGGCAGACGGTGGCAGTGATGGACTGGGATAGCCACCGCTATCTGGAGTGTTTTTTCGCGGTACCGATGATGGGCGCCGTGCTGCAGACGGTGAACGTCCGCTTCAATCCGGAGCAGATCCTGTACACGCTGAACCACGCCGAGGCCGACGTCCTGCTGGTCAACAGCGAGTTCCTGCCGGTGCTGGCGAGCATCGCCGGCCGTCTCGAAACGGTGAAAACCTTCGTCCTCCTCAGCGACGACGAAGCCGCTGCCGCGGGCGAAATGCCGGTAACGGTGGCCGCCGAGTACGAGGCACTGCTGGCGTCGGCCAGCGCCGACTTTGAATTTGCCGATTTCGACGAGAACGCGCAGGCGACGACTTTCTACACCACCGGTACCACCGGCCAGCCCAAGGGCGTCTACTTCAGCCATCGCCAACTGGTGCTGCATGCGCTCGGCTGTGCCGCAGCGCTCGGTGGCGCGCACGCCAACGGCCGCCTGCATCGCGAAGACGTGTATATGCCGATGACGCCGATGTTCCACGTGCACGCCTGGGGCTTCCCGTACATCGCGACGATGCTCGGACTGAAGCAGGTCTATCCGGGGCGTTACCAGCCCGACGTACTCTGTCGCCTGATCGCCGAGGAAGGCGTCACCTTCTCGCACTGCGTGCCGACGATCCTGCATCTCGTGCTCGGCCATCCGCACGCCAAAGAGCTCGACCTCTCCAACTGGAAACTGATCATCGGCGGCTCGGCGATGCCGGAAGCAATGGCCATCGCCGCGCACCAGCGCGGCATTGACCTGTTCACCGGCTACGGCATGTCGGAAACCTGCCCGGTGCTCACCCTCGCCCACCTGAAGTTCGACGACATGAAACTGTCGGCGGAAGAGCAGGCGGTGCTGCGTGCCAAGACCGGACTGCCACTGCCGCTGGTCGACCTGCGCATCGTCGATGGCGAAATGCAGGATGTGGCGCACGACGGCAAGGCGAGCGGCGAAGTCGTCGTGCGCTCGCCATGGCTGACGCAAGGCTACCTCAAGGCGCCCGTCGAATCCGAAGAGTTGTGGGCCGGCGGCTACCTGCACACCTCGGACATCGGCAACATCAATGCCGCCGGCTATCTGAAGGTCACCGACCGCATCAAGGACGTGATCAAGGTCGGCGGCGAATGGACCTCTTCGCTGCAACTCGAAGACATCATCGCCAAACACGAAGCCGTGCAGGAAGTCGCTGTCGTCGGTACGCCCGACGCCAAGTGGGGCGAACGGCCGCTGGCGCTGGTGCTGCTGAAACCCGAGCATGTCGGCAAGCTGAGCGAGCACGCGTTGCGCAACTTCGCGGCGCAGGCGATCGACGCCTCGGGCTGTTCGCGCTATGGCGTCCTGCTGCAGGTTTCCTTCGTCAAGCGGCTGCTGAAGACCAGCGTCGGCAAGATGAACAAGCGCGACATGCGCGCCGATCCGCAGGCCTTGCGCGACTGAGCCAGTTGGCCGGGGTGCCGGCTCTGGCTGGCACCCGACGCATCCTAAAGCAGCGTTTCCGGCTGCTCGATCATCTGCTGATAGATCATGCTCTGCAGGATCAGCGTGTCGTTTGGCTGCAGATTGATGAATTCAAGCCCGTGGTTGATCAGGCTGGTCTTGCTATTGGCGGAGTTCTCGTCGACGAACTGCGCCCGCACGATGGCCGAAATGCTCAGAAGCGTCTCGATCGAGTGCAGATTCACGCGAAAAGCGACGCGAATCGTCCCGCCTTTCTTGCCGAGCGGCCGCCGGCTGGCCAGAAGGGCGCCCTTGGCGCTGATATTGACGAGGATTCCGGAGATATGCTCTTCACCGGTTTCTTCGCTGGTGACGCTGCACACCAGACGGCTTTTCACGCGCGGTGCCTTGCGGATGACGACGCCCTTCACCTCGGCGGGGAATGACAGGTGCAGGTACTCGAAGGGAATCTTGACGAGCTTCTCGACCGTCGCCGAAAAACCGAACGCATTCTGGCTGGTGAATACGCGCACGACCAGATCGTCGCCTTCAACGATCTGCAGGCGCAAGCCGTTGGTTTCGCGCGGCGCAGAAACCAGCACGCTCAGGTTCTTGACATAGCCGATCAGGCGGACGATGACGCGATCCATGGCAAAGCGCGCGGGCGGCTGGATCTGCAGCCGGTCGCCGATCTTCAGCTTCATCTCCTCGAAGGTGAAGCTCGATTCCTGCCCACCCAGACCGGTGGCACCCGTCTCATCGCCGCCCGCAGCAGCCGGACCCTGCTCCGGCTGCTCGCGGCAGGCCTGACCGCTGATCAGGAGTTTGAGGTGCGCCTTGGTATGAACGATATCGCCGGCGGCGGCAAGGCGATTGCCTTCAGGGTCGAGCACGTCCCAGGAAAGGGGCTTGCCGAGTTCGATTTCGTTCTCGCTGATTGCAATCCGAGCCATTACCCGCGTCTCTGAGCTTGTTGCGATCACCAACACCGCCCGCTCAAGCGAGTCGAGGCACCGGTGATTTCCCCCACGCCGTTGCCCCAGTCGGGACAACCCCCATTTTGCTGAACCCTTGCTGCAGCTGCCGCTCCGCGAGTGTAGCTCGCCTCGGCCTATTCACCCAAAACATCAACGGATCAAAAACCGAGCAGCAGCAGCGCGCCGGCAGCCGCCAGCGTGGCCAGGAAAGCGGCGCCATAGAAGATGAGGCGCGCGCCGTTGCCGGCATCAATGCCCAGATCGTGCAGGCTGTGGAAGATGCGGTGCGCCGCGTGCCAGAAGAACAAGGCGACGACGGCGAGCAGGATCGCCTTGCCGAGCGGGTTCTGCGCCAGCGCCAGCATGTTGTGGTAGCTCATCGCGTCGGCCGGCAACAGCAGGCCGAGCGGCACGGCGATGCCGGTGATCAGCACCAGCATCGGCGCGATCAGCGCCGAGAGCATGCCGCCGGCACCGAACAAGGCCCAGAAGATCGGTTCCGGCGAGCGCCGTGTCTGCGCCGGACGGCGGGGATTCGCGGAATGGTTCATCGCGTCAGCCCCCAGACAATGCCGAACAGCGCGAGGCTCGCCGCCGCCGCGACGGCGATGGCGCCAGCGGTAATCGCCGACTGCGCCACGCGCTTGCCACCGACGAGCAGTGGCGGCATCGTTTTCGGCAGCACCTCGAACCAGGTGACGGTGTGAAAGACGAAGACGGCGAGGAAAACCAGGTGCAGGATGGTCGACAGCGGGCTGCGCAAGGCTTCCAGCCAGCCGTTCCACGCCGCTTCGCCCTGCGCCAGCCGGACGAGGCCGACGAGCAGGATCAGCGCGTAGGCAGCGACGAACACTGCAGTACCCTCGCGCGCCATGTAGCGGACGAAGTACGGATTGCGCAGCCACCAGCCGGCCATCGGCCGCACGTAGGGCCGGCGCGGGTTGCCCGCCACACCGGGTAACGCCGGCGCCGCGCGGGGCGCTGCCGGCCGCGGATCGGATGCACTCATTTGCCGCCTCCCTTGCCGAGAAAGCCCATGAAATACTCGCGCACGCTGGCGCCCTTGGCCTGATTGACGGCGCTCGCCGGATCGACGCCCTTGGGGCAGACCTCGGAGCAGTAGCCGACCGCCGTGCAATGGAAAGCGCCGCTCTCGGCGCCGACCACCGGCATGCGCTGCGCGGCGCCACCGTCGCGCGAATCGCTGTTGTAGCGGAAGAGCAGCGCCAGCGCCGCCGGGCCGACGAAATCGGGCGAGAGACCGACCTGCGGGCAAGCCGCGTAGCAGAGCAGGCAGTTGATGCACGAACTGTACTGCGCGTAGGCGTCGAGTTGCGCCGGCGTCTGCAGGTATTCGCCAGCGCTGAGCGGACGTGGCTCCTTCGGGATGATGTAGGGCTTGATGCTCTCCAGTTTCTCGACGAAGCTGTCCATGACGATCACCAGATCGCGCTCGATCGGGAAGTTCGCCAGCGCCTCGACGCGAACGCGCCCCTTGCCGGCGTAGTCGCGCAGGAAGCTCTTGCACGACAGCTTGGGAATGCCGTCGATCATCACGCCGCAGCTGCCGCAGATCGCCTGCCGGCACGACCAGCGGAACGACAGCGTGCCGTCGAGCTGGTCCTTGATGTACTGCAGGCCCTGCAGCACCGACATGTCGTCGCTGTAGGGAACGACGTACGTCTGCGGGAAGGGCGCAGCGTCCTGCTCGGGACGGTAGCGCAGGACTTCGATTTCGATGGTCTTCTCGTTCGTGCTCATCACGCCTTCCCGTCTGCTGCATTGCCGGCCGCCTGCGCGGCGGCCTGTTCCATTTTTTCGCCGGCGGCGCCGTAGGCGCGCGTCGCTGGCTGCGAGCGGGTGATCTTCACCGCGCCATAGTCGATGCGCGGCGGCTCGCCCGGCACGTAGTGCGCCAGCGTGTGCTTGAGGAAATTCTCGTCGTCGCGTGCCTCGAAGCCGTCGAGGCGCTGGTGCGCGCCGCGCGACTCGCGCCGGTTGATCGCCGAATGCGCGATCGCCTGCGCCACGTCGAGCTGGTAGTCGAGCTCGATGGCGAGCAGCCAGTCGCTGTTCCAGACGCTCGACTTGTCCTCGACGAGCACATTGGCGAAGCGCTCGCGCAGTTCGCTAAGCTTGTCGCAGGTCGCCTGCATGCTCTCGGCCAAGCGGTAGATGCCGCAACCGGCTTCCATCGTTGCCGCCATTTCGTGGCGCAGCAGCGCGATGCGTTCGCCGCTGCCGGAGGCCGGCGCGCGCGCGCGTAGGGCCAGCGCCCGCTCGCGCGCCGCTTCCGCCTGCCGTAGCAGCGTGTCGCCCGGTGCCGGCGCCGCGCTGCGCGCGAAGGCCGCCGCGGCGAGACCGGCGCTCTTGCCGAAGACGCACAGTTCGGCCAGCGAGTTGGAACCGAGCCGGTTGGCGCCGTGGATGCCGACGCTCGAACACTCGCCGACGGCGTAGAGGCCGGGCAGCGGCGTTGCGCACTGGCCGTCGACGAGGATGCCGCCCATCGTGTAATGCACCGCCGGCCGCACCGGGATCGGCGTCTGCGCCGGGTCGATGCCGAGAAACTCCTCGGCCAGTTCGCAGATCTGCGGCAGGCGCTCGCGCAGTTTCTTCTCGCCGAGGTGGCGCAGGTCGAGGTTAACGTAGCTGCCGTGCTTGCCGGCGAGCGTGCGCCCTTTCTGCTCCTCGTACCAGAAGGCCTGGCTCAGCCGGTCGCGCGGACCGAGTTCCATTGCCTTGTTGCGCGGCGTCGGCTCGGCCGGGCCGAGACCGTAATCCTGCAGGTAGCGGTAGCCGTCCTTATTGACCAGGAAACCGCCCTCGCCGCGGCAGGCTTCGGTAAACAAGAGGCCAGTGCCCGGCATGCAGGTCGGGTGGTACTGCACGAACTCCATGTCGCGCAGCGGCACGCCGTGGCGATAGGCGAGCGCCATGCCGTCGCCGGTGACGATGCCGGCGTTGGTGTTCTCGCGGAAGACGCGACCAGCGCCGCCGGTGGCGATGATCACCGACCTGGCCTCGATCAGCGTGAAGCCCCCGGAGGCGACCTCGATGGCAACGACGCCCTGCGCACGCCCGTCCTCGACCACCAGATCGACGCAGAAATACTCGTCAAAACGACGGATCGACGGGTACTTGAGCGAGGTCTGGAAGAGCGTGTGCAGCATGTGGAAGCCGGTCTTGTCGGCAGCAAACCAGGTGCGCTCGATCTTCATGCCGCCGAAGGCGCGCACGTTCACATGGCCGTCGGCCTTGCGGCTCCACGGACAGCCCCAGTGCTCAAGCTGCACCATCTCCTCGGTGCAGCGCGCGACGAAATCCTCGACGACGTCCTGCTCGCACAGCCAGTCGCCGCCGGAAACAGTGTCGTTGAAGTGATGCTCGAGGCTGTCGTGCGCCTGCACGACACCGGCCGATCCGCCTTCGGCGGCGACCGTGTGCGAGCGCATCGGATAGACCTTGGAGACCAGCGCCACGCGCAGCGTCGGCTCGGCCTCGGCGATGGCGATGGCCGCGCGCAGCCCGGCGCCGCCGGCACCGACGATGACCACGTCGGCCTTGAATATTTCCACGTTCATTCCTTTCCAGCCTGGCGGGAGCGCGGCGAATGCGGCCTCGCCGCGTCCGCCATCTTAGCCGCTTTGCACACGGAAGACGAAGCATCCCCAGCAGAACCGGGAATTCTCCGGTTCGTTTCGCGCCACCTGCCCGCGCCGCATGCTGCCGTTCTGCTGCGAGTGCGGCAGACCTTGACCGGCAAAGCGCCAGCGGCCAGACTCGTGGTCTTGCCGGTGCACGCTGCGTGCCACCGGAAAATTCCTGATGCCCCGGCCCGCAGCCGCGAGTGCATCGGCGCCATTGATCCCTTTTTTCCGTCAGCTAGGAACCTGCGCAATGAAGAAAAGCACCCTGATCCAGTGTTCGGCGATCGCCGTCAGCCTCGCGCTGCTTGGCGGCTGTAGCCAGAAAGACGAAGCCCCGGCAACAGCAGCCCCTGTAGCGGCACCGGAAGCCAAGCTCGTCAAGCTCGGCTTCGCCGCGCCGCTGACCGGCCCGCAAGCCCACTACGGCAAGGAGATGCAGAACGGCGTCGTGCTCGCCGTCGAAGAAGCCAATGCGGCCAAGGTACAGATCGGCGGCCAGCCGGTGCGCTTCGAACTGGTCAGCGAAGACGACCAGGCCGATCCGAAACAGGGCACGGCAGTGGCGCAGAAACTGGTCGACGCGAAGATCGCCGGCATGCTCGGCCACTTCAATTCGGGCACCAGCATCCCGGCCTCGCGCATCTATTCGGAAGCCGGCATCCCCGAAATCGCCATGGCCACTTCGCCGGCCTACACCGGCAACGGCTACAAGACGACTTTCCGCGCCATGACCAATGATGTGCAGCAAGGCAGCGTCATGGGCCGCTTTGCCGTCGACAAGCTCGGCGCCAAGCGCATTGCCATCGTCGACGACCGCACCGCCTACGGCCAGGGCCTCGCTGACGAGTTCGAGAAGTCGGCCAAGGAAGCCGGCGCCGAGATCGTCAAGCGCGAGTTCACCAGCGACAAGGCCAGCGACTTCATGGCCATCCTGACCAGCATCAAGAGCGCCAAACCGGACGTTCTCTTCTTCGGCGGTGCCGACGCGCAGGCCGGTCCGATGGCGCGGCAGATCAAGCAGCTCGGCATCAAGGCAACGCTGATGGGCGGCGAAATGGTCAAGTCGCCGAACTTCATCACCCTTGCCGGTAGCGCTGCCGAAGGCACCGTCGCTTCGCTGGCCGGCCTGCCGCTGGCACAGATGCCGGGTGGCAAGGACTACGAGACGAAGTACAAGGCACGCTTCAACGAGGAAGTGCAGATCTACTCGCCCTACGCCTACGACGCGACCAAAGTCATGATTGAAGCGATGAAGGCCGCCGGCTCGAGCGAACCGGCAAAGTACCTGCCTTTCCTCGCCAGGACGCAGGTTGCCGGCGTCACCTCGAGCAACATCGCCTACGACGATAAGGGCGACCTGCGCGACGGCGCGATCACCGTCTATAAGGTCGAAGGCGGCGAATGGAAGGTGCTCGAAGCGGCAGGCAAGTAATCTGGCCGCAAGCTGCGACCGGCCGAACCCGCCCGGTCGCAGCAACAACCTGATTAAATTGCGTTATTTTTGCCGTCACCTGATGACAAAAGGGAGACTATACTTGTCGCACTCGGCATCATGGAGCCGGCGCCAGCAACGCCGTCGGTAAGCTGCCACGCAGGGAGATTCCGCACAACGATTGTCCGGCCAACAGGACAAAGCCTTCACAAGCAAGGACTTTCAACATCAACGAGGAGGAAGAAATGAAAGCGTCTGTCTGGATTGCTTCTGCGACGTTCCTGATGTGTTCTGCGGCAATGGCGTCGGAATTCGCCAGCGAAAAGGAAGCCGAAGCCCTGGTCGGCAAGGTGGTGACCGCAGTCAAGGCCAATAAGGCAAAGACCTACGAGGAGATCACGGCGAAGGATGCGAAGTGGATCGACCGCGATCTCTATCCGGTGGTTTATGGACTCGACGGCAAGGTGCTGGCGCACGGCCAGAATGCCAAACAGGTCGGCAAGGAACTGATCGATCTGAAGGACCCCGACGGCAAGGCCTTCGTCAAGGAGCGCGTCGATCTTGCCAACAGCAAGGGCAAGTTCTGGCAGGACTACAAGTTCACTGACCCGATTACCAAGAAGGCGCTGCCCAAGCGCGCCTACTGTGAAAAGCTCGACGATACGGTGATCTGCGCCGGCGTTTATAAACGCTGAGTTGCGCAGATGTAATGGCGGCAGCCCCGCCCGTTGCGGGCCGGGGCTGCTTCTCGTATTTCCGTCATCGAGCGAGCCGCCGTGAAACTCTTCCAGAAAATCCTTGCTGCACCGGCGATCGCCATCGCCTTCATGCTGCTGCTCGGCGGCATCGGCTATCAGGCGCTCGAAAGCCAGAATGCGGCGCTCGACAATCTCTACTTCGTCCGTCTCGCGCATCTGCAGGCAGCGGCGCGCGCCAAGAGCGAAGTGCTCGACATTCATGCGCGGACCTACCGGCTGATGACCTGGGCCGGCACCTTCGACGAATCGAAACTCGACAAGGAAAGCCAGGCACTGATCGCTGACGCCGACCGAGTGGTCGCCTCGCTGAGCGAACTGAAGAAAACAACCGACCTCGACACCGAAACACGCCAGCTCGGCGAGGACATCGCGCAGGCGCTGCTCGCCTACCGCAAGAGCGTGGCGCAGGCGCTCGACATGGCCTCTACCGACATGAACATGGGTCTGTCGGCGATGCAGACGACCGACGAGGTGTTCGCGCAACTGGGCCAGCTGACCGGAACGCTGGTGACGACGGAACAGCGCCTGGCGCAGGAAGCCTACGATTCGGCAGCGGCGTCGTACCAGCGCGCACGCCTGCTGGCGACGCTGGCACTGCTGGTGGCCATCGCCGTTGCCGTCGGCGTCAGCTTCCGGATGGCACGCAGCATCTCGACGCGTGTCGGACAGGCAACACTGGCTGCCGGACGCATCGCCGACAGCGATCTCGCATCGGCGATCCCGCAGGGCGGCAAGGATGAGGTCGGCCAGATGCTCGACGCGCTGCAGCGCATGCAGTCGAGCCTGCGCCAGGTGATCGTCGCCATTGCCGACAGTGCCGGCGAGGTCGAACAGTCGGCAGCAGGAATGAGCCACGCCGCTGGCGAAATCAGCGCCTCGGTGCGCGAACAGAGCGAAGCGATCAGCAGCACCGCGGCCGCCGTCGAGGAAATGACCGTCAGCATCGCGCAGGTTTCGGATAACGCGCAGTCGGCGCGCCGCGTTGCCGACAATACCGCGCGCATCGCCGTCGAAGGCAAGGCGCAGGTCGATGCCGCAGCCACCGAAATCAACAAGATCGCCGAGAGCGTGACGGCAACGACACATACCATCGAACAGCTGCAAACCAGCTCGCAACAGATCAGCCAGATCGCCAACGTCATCCGCGAAATCGCCGACCAGACCAATCTGCTGGCGCTCAACGCCGCCATCGAAGCGGCACGCGCTGGCGAGCAGGGCCGCGGTTTTGCCGTCGTTGCCGACGAGGTCAGGAAACTCGCCGAACGCACCGGCACCTCGACCAACGAAATCAAGCAGATGATCGAGGCAATCCAGGCGCAGACGAGCGGTGCCGCCGCAAAGATGGCAGCGGCCAACGCTCAGGTCGAGGCGGGCGTCGGCATCATCCGCAAGCTGCAAGCACCGCTCGAAGAACTGCGCAGCAGCTCGCTTGCCGCGCTGGAAAGCCTGATTGACGTGGCCAATGCCGCCGGGGAACAAAGCAAGGCGAGCACGCAGATCGCGCAGAACGTCGAACGCGTGGCACAGATGGGCGAGCAGAACAGCACTTCAGCCAGCAGCAGCGAAAAACTCGCACATGGTCTGAACGGCATGGCCGGCGCGCTGCAGACGCTGGTCAGCCGCTTCCGCTGCTGAGCGCTGCGCCCGCCGGCACAGACGTTTCGTGGCGGAGCAGCCGCGGCGTTCGCGCCGCTGGTGCGGCGTGCTGCCGCAGCCGTCGCCGCCGCAGCGCAACGCCGCGGAATGCCTTATCCGGCCGCGGGCGAGGCAGCGGCCGGGTGGGGCCGGACTAAACCGAGAATTGATTCACCGACTTGCGCATGCGCTCGACAACGCCGTTCAGCGTCTCGACCGCGCCATGCGTCTGCGCGACGACGGCGACGTTCTGTTCCGTCATCGTCGCCACACGCTCGACGCTCTGCGCCATCAGCGTCATCGCCTCCTGCTGTTCGCTCGACGAATGCGAGATGTCATTGACCATGCCGACGGTGACGCCCATCTGGCTGTTGATCTCGGTCAGGGCCGTCTGCGCATCCTGCACCAGCAGGACGCCGGTCTCGACCTGCGTCGCGCCAGAGCGCATGCCGTCGACGGCCTTCTGCGTTTCGCTCTGGATCGCGCCGATCATGTCGCTGATTTCCTGCGTCGCCTTGCCGGTGCGTTCGGCCAGTTTCCTGACCTCGTCGGCGACCACGGCGAAACCGCGGCCCTGCTCGCCGGCGCGTGCCGCTTCGATGGCGGCGTTGAGCGCCAGCAGATTGGTCTGGTCGGCGATTTCGCGGATAACGCCGGTAATGCGCGAAATCTCCTCGGACTGCTCGCCGAGCAACTCGACCTGCGCGGCAGACTCCTTGACCGTTTCGGCCAGCGCGAGGATGGTCGTGCTCGCCTTGGCCGAGAGCTCGGCACCGCGCAGCGATGCCTCGCTCGCCTCCTGCGCCGCGGTGCGCGTTGCCGCTGCGTGCGCGGTCACCTCGCTGATCGACACCGTGATTTCCTCGATACCTGCCGCTGCCGCGCTGGTCGCGTCGCTCTGCACGCGCGCCGAGTCGGCGACGTTATCGACACCCTGTTCGACTTCGTGGCTGACGCGCTGCACCTGGATGGCGCTGTCGTCCATTCCCTGCACCGTCGCCTGGATCGAAGAAACGAAACAGTCGACGCGCGAAGCAACGCCGCCAATCGCGTCGCGACGCTTGAGAAACAGACGCTGGCGCAGATTGCCGGTGGTCAGCACGCGTTCGAGATAGTCGTTGATCGCTCCGAGATCGCGGCGCAAGTGCGGCACGAACAGCAGCAGGAAGCCGAGTCCGGAAACGATGCCGAAGGTGCCAAGACCCATCTTCACCCACGGCAGGAAGGGAATGTCGAGCGACTCGGGCAACAGCAACAGCGCGCCAAGCAGAATGCTGATCAGGCCGATTGCGCCCATCTGCGTATAGATTTCCAGCAGCGATGAAACGAGTCCGGTGCGCGAGTGAACGATGCGGCCATGCTCGACACGGATAGCCTTGTCACCGGCCTTCAGGCGCTTGTAGGCATCCTGCGCCGCAGCGATCTCGTCGCGCGTCGGCCGCGAACGCACCGACTGATAGCCGACGACGTTGCCGTTCTCGCGCACCGGTGAAGCATTGGCGACGACCCAGTAGAAACCGCCGTCACTACGCCGGTTTTTCACCAGACCGCGCCAAGGCCGGCCGGCTTTCAGATCGGCCCACATATCGGCAAAGGCTTCGACCGGCATGTCGGGATGGCGCACGAGGTTGTGCGGCTGGCCGATCATCTCTTCGCGCGTATACGCGCTGACCTTGGCGAAAGCCGCGTTGGCCTCGACGATCATGCCCTTGAGGTCGGTGCGCGAGTAGATGAACTCGCCTTCCGGCAACAGTGTTTCAACGGCGGTGACTGGCTGATTGTTACGCATCTTTCTCACTCTCTGTGCAAACACCCTGCTGCGCGGCAGCCCGAAAGGGCGACCCGAGGCGACAAGATGCGCAAAAAAACATCGGACGAAATCCAACTTCGCGGCATTTTATACCACTTCTGCCGTTTTTGTATATTTATTCATTCAAGGCGCTACAAGCTTCCGGAAACGTACAAAGCTAACGGGGCGCCCAACGATAACTTGAGAATTTTACTCTGCTACTCATCGATCACCGCCACAGATCCTCTGACCAAAGGAGGGTGCGCAGCGACGGACACGCGGCCGGTATATGTCGCAGTTTTCCTGCGCTTGTCGCCTTTGCAACATTTCTCCGGAGGCGACAAAGCCGCGAAATCAAGGCCTTGAACGGTGGCACACGGCTTGCATCGGCAAGGGCGCTGCCCACCCCGAAGCCGACAGGAAAGCGCCATGAAAGCCAGCGAAATCGCCGAACTGCAAAACGAACCGGCCTGCGCCCACAACGACAAGGCGAAGTCCGGCTGCGCGCGTCCGAAACCCGGCGCCACCGCTGGCGGCTGCTCGTTCGACGGCGCGCAGATCGCGCTGCTGCCGATCGCCGACGTTGCCCACATCGTGCATGGGCCGATCGCCTGTGCCGGCAGCTCGTGGGACAACCGCGGCACGCGCTCGTCGGGGCCGACGCTGTTCCGCACCGGCATGACCACCGACCTCAGCGAACAGGACATCATCATGGGACGCAGCGAGAAGCGGCTGTTCCATGCGATCAAGCAGGCGATCGACGAGCATTCGCCGGCCGCCGTCTTCGTCTACACCACCTGCGTCACCGCGCTGATCGGCGACGACGTCGAAGCGGTGGCGCGCGACGCCAGCGAGCGCTGGGGCGTGCCGGTGATTCCGGTCGATTGCGCCGGCTTCTACGGCACCAAGAACCTCGGCAACCGCATTGCCGGCGAGGCGATGTTCCGTCACGTCATCGGTCGCCGCGAGCCCGACCCGGTTCCCGACGCCGCACAGCGCCCCGGCATCCGCGTGCACGACATCAACCTGATCGGCGAATACAACATCGCCGGCGAATTCTGGAACGTCGCGCCGCTGTTCGACGAACTCGGCCTGCGCATCCTCTGTTCGCTGTCCGGTGACGGACGCTTCCGCGAAGTGCAGACGATGCATCGCGCCGAAGCCAACATGGTCGTCTGCGCCAAGGCGCTGCTCAACGTCGCCCGCCGCCTGCAGAGCGATTACGGCACGCCCTTCTTCGAAGGCAGCTTCTACGGCGTTGCCGACACCTCGCAGGCGCTGCGCGACTTCGCCCGCCTGCTCGGCGACGAAGATCTGAGCGCGCGCACCGAAGCGCTGATCGAGCGCGAGGAAGCGAAAATCAACGCCGAACTCGAACCGTGGCGCGAGCGTCTGCGCGGCCGGCGAGTGCTGCTCTACACCGGCGGCGTCAAGTCGTGGTCGGTCGTCTCAGCGCTGCAGGATCTGGGTATGGAAGTCGTCGCCACCGGCACGCGCAAGTCGACCGAGGAAGACAAGGCGCGCATCCGCGAACTGATGGGCGAGGACGCGCTGATGATCACCGAGGGCTCGCCGGGCGCGCTGCTCGGCGTCTACCGCGAACAGCGTGCCGACATCCTCATCGCCGGCGGTCGCAACCTCTACACCGCCCTGAAGGCGCGCATCCCCTTCCTCGACATCAATCAGGAACGCGAATTCGGCTACGCCGGCTATTCGGGAATGCTCGAACTCGCGCGCCAGCTGGCGCTTTCGATCGAATCGCCGGTGTGGGAAGCGGTTCGCCGCCCCGCGCCGTGGGCCGCCGCGCACACGCTCGGCAAGCCGCTGGCCGCCTGAGGAGGACGCCATGGCCCAGATCGTCCGTCGCGCCAAGGCCCTGTCGGTCAACCCGCTGAAGGCGAGCCCGCCGGTCGGCGCGTCGCTGGCCTTCCTCGGCCTGAAGAACGCGATCCCGATGTTGCACGGCTCGCAAGGCTGTACCGCCTTCGGCAAGGTCTTTCTCGTGCGCCATTTCCGCGAGCCGATCCCGCTGCAGACGACGGCGATGGACCAGATTTCGACGGTGATGAGTTCCGACGCGAACGTCATCGACGGTCTGCAGACGATCTGCGCCAAGAACGCGCCGGACGTGATCGGTCTGGCGACGACCGGCCTCTCCGAAACGCAGGGCACCGACATCCAGCGGCTGGTGCGCGAATTCCGCAGCCAGCATCCGGAATTTGCCGATGTCGCCATCGTCCCGGTGAACTGCCCCGATTTCACCGGTACTTTCGAAACCGGCTTTGCCGCCGCGGTCGAAGCGATCATCGCCACGCTGGTGCCGCAAAGCCAGTGCGCCGGCCGGCGGCGCAAGCAGGTCAATGTGCTCGCCGGCTCGCTGCTCGGCCCCGGCGACATCGAAGCGATCCGCGACTGGATCGAGGCATTCGGTCTGCGCCCGGTCTTTCTGCCCGACCTCGGCGATTCGCTCGACGGCCATCTCGTGCCGCAGGAGACGACGCCACTGACGCTCGGCGGCACGCCGAAGAGCGAGATCGCGACGCTCGGCGAAGCGACCGCGACGCTGGTCATCGGCCGTTCGCTGACACGCGCCGCCGATCTGCTGCGCGCGCGCACTGGTGTTCCCGACTTCCGTTTCGATCACCTGATGGGCCTCGATGCCTGCGACGCCTTCACGCAGACGCTGGCATCAATCGCCGGCGTGCCGGTTCCCGAACGCATCGACCGGCAACGCGCGCAGCTGCAGGACGCGATGGTCGACACGCACTTCATGTCGGGTTTCAGCCGCATTGCACTGGCGCTCGACGCCGATCTGCTGCTGGCGATGAGCGCCTTCTTTGCCGGCGTCGGCGCCGAGATCGTCGCCGCGGTGGCACCCGAACGCGCCGCCTGTCTGGCCGACGCGCCCTGCGCCGAAGTCCGCGTCGGCGACCTCGAGGACCTGGAAAAAGCCGCCATCGCGGCGGGCGCCGAGGTACTGATCGGCAGCTCGCATCTGGCTCCGATCGCCGAACGTCTCGCGCTGCCGCTGTTGCGCGCCGGCTTCCCGCAATACGATCGCCTCGGCGGCTTCGCTCGTTGCTGGTCGGGCTATCGCGGCGGACGGCAGGCGCTGTTCGACTTCGGCAACCTGATTCTGGAGAATCATCACGAACCGGCCGCCTATCGCTCGATTTTCTGGCAGGACGGTGCACGCGAGCGCGAACTGCGCAGTGCAGATGCCTGCGAAAGGAAAAACTGCCATGCACATGGTGAAGCCGCCGAGGCCAATGCTGCGCCGGCTGAAGCTGGCCTGGTCCGCCACTAAAGGAACTCTGCCCATGCTCAGAGTCGCCTTTGCCAGCAACGACCGCAGTACGGTGAATCAGCACTTCGGAGCCACCGCAGGCTTCGCCATCTATGGTCTCGACAGCGAGGGCAAACGGCCGCTGCTGCTCGAAGTCATCGAATTCGACGCCGCCGCGATGGACGGCGTCGAGGACAAGCTGGCGCCGCGCATCGATGCACTCGCCGGCTGCGCCGCCGTCTATTGCCGTGCCATCGGCGGTTCGGCAGTGCGTCAGTTGCTGGCGCGCGGCGTACAGCCGGTGCGCCTCGACGACGAGGAAACGATCGACTCGGTGCTCGCCCAGCTACAGGCCGCCGCCGGCGACGGCAGCGTTCCCTGGCTGGAGCGGGCAAGACGCAAGATCGCCGAGAGCGAGGCCGACGATCGCTTCACCCGCATGGCCGAGGAGGGCTGGGCGGAATGAACCCAGTCAGCGCGACAGCTCACTGCCGCTACCGGCGATAAGGCCATTCACTGCCGATCTGGCCCAAACCATCTTCTGTAAAAACCGGGGAGTAATAAAAAATGAGTTCCAACCCACCGCTGACTGCCGATCCGATCTTCGAGACGGATTTCATCAAGGAAATGACGCGCCAGATGCGCGCGCTCGACAGCTACGGTATCAACGACAACAAATCAGCCGCTGCGCTGCTCGCCGCCTACGTGCTCACCAAGGAAGACCGGTCGAAGCTGCCGATCGTCGGTGATCCGGACGAGGAGACGCTGGCCCGCGTCAAGGCGTTCTACAACGCCATCGCCGTCCTGATTGAAAAAGAATGCCGCCTGATGGCGGTGCCGCTGGTGCACCTGTCGCACGAAGGCTTCGGCCGGGCGCTGGTCACCGTCGGCAAGCTGGTCGTTGTCGACCGGACGCTGCGTGACGTGCATCGCTTCGGCTTCGACAGCCTGTCGAAGATGAAGACCGAGGCCGACAAGCTGCTCTCGGTTGCCATCGAAATCATCGGCACCTATCCGGAAGTCGCCGGACTGTGACCTTGTTCCCTGCGGATTGAATGCGGAGGGCCAGCGCATGCAGCAAGAAGAAGCACTGAAAGAACTCGACCGGGAAGTGAAGCGCCTGAAGCGCATCGCCAGCGAATGGGCCGGGCAACTGCACGACCTGGTTGAAGACCGCCTGCCGGCCTCGTACGAGGAAATCCCCGGCATCGCGCAATCCACTTACGACGCCTGCAAGGCTTGGGCCGACGCTAACGCGCGGCTCAAGGCAGCAAGCACCAATCAAGGAAATTAAAATGGCTTTCATCACTGGTCTCACCCTCGCCGGCGACGTCTGGACACCGGAATTCGCTACCTCGATCGATCCGAAGAAGTGCATCGGCTGTGGCCGCTGCTACAAGGTCTGCCCGCGCAAGGTGCTTGACCTGATCGTTCGCGGTGAAGATGTCGAACTCGACGACGACTACGACGAAGACGACACCGCTTCGATCATGACCATCTCCAACCCGGGCGACTGCATCGGCTGCGGCGCCTGCGGGCGCGTCTGCCCGAAGGGCTGCTACACCTACGCACCGCACCCGGCGGCGTGAGCATCAGCGCAGGCGCACCGGCTGCGGTGCGCCTGATCCTCTATCACCAGCAGTCGTCGAGCGCGCGCACGCGCTTTCTGCGACTGCGCGGAGGATTGCTCGCTTTCGACGCACTGCCCGAGGGCGCACACCTGCTTGAAGGCGGAACGACGCCGGTCGCCGGGACAGTACGCCTGCATCCGGCGGCCGCCTTGCGCAGCGCCGAGCAGCGACTGGGCATTGCCGACGGCAGCTTGCGCGCCAACAGCGAGTTCAACGCGCTGCTGCAGACGGACGCAGGTGAAATTACCGTCCTGCTGGCGGCGTTCACGACGCTGGATCTGCCGCGGCTCGACCCGGCCATCGTCGGTGACGTACGCTTTGTCGCGCTGACCGAGTTGCGCGACCTGCCGCCGCTCGAACTGGCGCTGGCCAGGCTTGCCTACGAGGCGATCCTCGGCTGAGCACGCTGGCGGCGAACGACTCGCCGCCAGTCGTTTGCTCTTGCGTTCATGCCCTTGCGTCTACGCCCTTGCGTCAACTCCCCGCCCGGCGCTGCACCAAAAGCAGCCGCCGGGTGTTCTCCACGGTGCATAAAATCCGCTGATTGTCGTATTTGCGACACAGACGAAAACGCCCTTACGGGTGTTTTCGTTTTGGAACCATGGGCTTGCAGAACCTTGCATGGCTGGCACGGGGATTGCACAGATCAAGAAAAGGCGTGCGCTCGCACGTCAAGTTCTTTCCCGACGCCTCAACCGGAGATGCAGCCATGTGGGATTACACCGATAAAGTCCGCGATCACTTCTTCAACCCGCGCAACGCCGGGCCGCTCGCGGACGCCAACGCCGTCGGCGAAGTCGGCTCGATCCAGTGCGGCGATGCCCTGCGCCTGTCGCTCAAAGTCGACCCCGAAAGCGAACGCATTCTCGACGCATCCTTCCAGACCTTCGGCTGCGGCTCGGCGATCGCTTCGTCGTCGGCACTGACTGAGATCATCAAGGGCAAGACACTCGACGAGGCGTTGCAGATCAGCAACCAGAACATCGCCGACTTTCTCGACGGGCTGCCGCCCGAGAAAATGCATTGCTCGGTGATGGGACGCGAAGCACTGCAGGCGGCGATTGCCAACTATCGCGGCGAAGTGTGGACCGACGATCACGAGGAAGGCGCGATGGTGTGCAAGTGCTTCGCCGTCGATTCCGTGCTCATCGAGAACGTCGTTCGCGCCAACGGCCTGACCACGGTCGAGCAGGTGACGCAATACACCAAGGCCGGCGGCGGCTGTTCGTCCTGCCACGAAGGCATCGAGGAAATACTTGCCAAGGTCTGCGCGCAGGGCGGCACCGAGAAGATCGCCGCCCCCGACTGCGCGGCGCCGGCGGTCACGGTCAAGCCAGTGACTTTCGGCATTCCCGCGCCGGCGGCGCCACCGGCGCACCCGGCACCTGTGGCCGCGGCTGAGCCGCCGAAACTTACCAACTTCCAGCGTATGCGCCGCATCGAGATGGTGATCGAGTCGATCCGCCCGACGCTCAAGCGCGACCACGGCGACGTTGAAATCGTCGAAGTCGATGGCAGCAACGTCTTCGTCCGTCTGCAGGGGGCCTGTGTCGGCTGCATGATGGAGCACGCCACGCTCGGTGGCATCGAACAGAAACTCTCCGAAGAACTCGGTGAGCGCGTGCGCGTGCTGCCGGTGAGCATGATGGCTGCAGCCCGCGCGAGTGTCTGAGATGAGCGACGCCCCGATCTACCTCGACAACAACGCGACCACCGCCTGCGATCCGGCGGTCGTCGAGGCGATGCTGCCCTTCTTCACCGAGCAGTTCGGCAACCCCTCGTCGATGCACAGCTTCGGCGACCGTGTCGGCCACGCCATCAAGACGGCACGCGCGCAGGTGCAGGCGCTGATCGGCGCCGAGTTCGACTCGGAAATCATCTTCAATTCCTGCGGCACCGAGTCCGACACGACGGCGATCCTCTCGGCGCTGAAGGCGCAGCCCGAGCGTAACCAGATCATCACCACCGCCGTCGAGCACCCGGCGATCCTCTCGCTCTGCGATTACCTGGAAAAAGAGGGCTACATCATCCGCCGCCTCGGCGTCGACAAGCGCGGCCGCATCGACATCGACGAGTATCGCTCGCTGCTCAACGACCGCGTCGCCATCGTTTCGGTGATGTGGGCCAACAACGAGAGCGGCACCATCTTCCCGGTCGAGGCGATGGCCGAACTGGCGCGCGCGCGCGGCATCATGTTCCACACCGATGCCGTGCAGGCCGTCGGCAAGGTGCCGATCGACCTGAAGAACAGCTGCATCGACCTGCTTTCGCTGTCCGGACACAAGCTGCACGCACCGAAGGGGATCGGCGTCCTCTACCTGCGCCGCAACACGCGCTTCCGGCCGCTGCTGCGCGGTGGTCACCAGGAACGTGGGCGCCGTGCCGGCACCGAGAACAGCGCATCGATCGTCGGCTTGGGCAAGGCTGCTGAACTGGCGCTGGCGCATCTGCCGGTCGAAAACGGCGAGGTCAAACGCCTGCGTGACAAGCTCGAGAAATCGATCCTTGCTGCCGTGCCGCACTGCTTCGCCACCGGCGACGTGAAGAACCGCCTGCCCAACACCAGCAGCATCGCCTTCGAATACGTCGAGGGCGAATCGATCCTGCTGCTGCTCAACAAGCTCGGCATCGCCGCATCGAGCGGGTCGGCCTGCACCTCGGGCTCGCTCGAACCCTCGCACGTGATGCGCGCGATGGGCATCCCGTACACGGCGGCGCACGGCGCCATCCGCTTCTCGCTGTCGCGCTACAACACCGAGGAAGAGATCGACCGCGTCATTGCGGCGGTGCCGCCGATCATCGAGCGCCTGCGCAAGATGTCACCGTACTGGGGTGAAAACGGCCCGCTGGACAAGGCTTTCGCGCCCAAGTACGCGTAAGCATCTGGCGCCGCAGCGCTGCTGCGGCGCCGCTCTCCCCTTGGCGGCGAGCGTGGAGCGGCAGGCGATCGGCTTGCGTATCACTCAGGCCGGCTTGTAGACCATCCAGAATACGTTGGCGAGCACCAGCAGCGTGGCGATGACGCCGACGACCACCCAGACGCGTTCGGCACGCCAGTAAGCGGCTGGTATTTCAGTACCATCGGCGAACTGTCGTGCCAGCCGTGCCTGGTGGATCTGGATCGGGATGAGGATGAGCAGCCAGAGCAGTCCGGAGACCAGAAACAGCGCGCTGCCCCAGCCGAGCCAGCGGCTCTGCGTGATATCCCAGCCCTGCAGCCAGATGTTGGCGACGCCAGAAACGAGCACCAGCCCGGCGCCGCCAAAGGTAAAGACGTAGTCGGTCAGCGTCACCTGCCGCTGCGCGAAGGCGATGACCGCCTGCTGGCGCGTGCGGTTGGCCATCAGCTTCCACCACAGGGTAACGATGACGTTGCCGAGGAAGAGGATGGCGCCGAGGATGTGCAGGCTTTTCAGCAGCAGGTAGGTGTCGTTCATCGAGGGCACCTTTGCCGGAAAACGCTACCAGAGCGCGGAAGCAAAGTGCAGCCCCACGGCGCGACGCCGCAGCGCCGCACTACCAGAGCAGGCTAGACGACTTCCGGACGCGGCGGACGCGAACGTGGCTTGCGGAACTGCTTCTTGCCGGCCGGCGCGCCGGCATTGGCCGCATTGCCTGGATTAGCGGCGTTCTGCGCAGCCGGCAGCTGGACATTGCCGGGACTGGCGACATTGCCGCTGTTACCGCCATTGCCCTGCCCCTGCTGCGGGCGCGGCTGTCCGGACTGACGCGAATGCCCACCCTTGTTGCCCTGCCCCTGCGGACGCCCGCCGGGCGAACGCTGCGGACCGGGAGCACCCGGAACTCGGGCGCGGCCGGCAGGATCACCACCGGTATCACGGTTGCCCGGTGCCAGCTGGATTTCCAGTTCGTTCAGTTCATCCCACTCGGCGTCGCTGCGGTCGCGATCGGGAATCGCCAGCAACTGCTGCATGCGACGGCGGGGAGATACGGGTTGTGGTGCATTCATGGCGGCATTATCCCATTGTTCGCCGGATCATGCCCGCATCGTAATCGATGCAGGAGATCGGGGCGTGACGATGATTGCGCTGAGTAGACACCGTTAAACGGCCTGAACTCGGCAATGCAGCACGGCAAGGGCGGCGCGCAAGAGCAAGCCCTCGACGACTATTCTGCTGCATTGACCTCGCCGGCAACAGCACCGGCGGAAAAAAAACGGCGCCTTGAGGGCGCCGTTCTGTTCCAGCCTGTCCGGCGCCTCAGGCAGCCAGCGCCTTGATCTGCGCGGAAAGGCGGCTCTTGTGGCGCGAGGCCTTGTTCTTGTGGATGATCTTCTTGTCGGCGATGCGGTCGAGCACCGAGACGGATTCCTGATAGATGCTTTGTGCGGCCGTCTTGTCGCCGGCGACGATCGCTTTTTGCACACGCTTGATTGCCGTGCGCAGGGTGGAGCGCAGGCTGGCGTTGTGAGCGCGTTGCTTGACGGCTTGGCGTGCACGCTTGCGGGCTTGTGCGCTGTTTGCCATGGATGTGAGTCCCTGAAGTGAGCTGATGCGTTAATCGAAAACGCGCAATTGTACGCAGCTCGACCGCCTGACGCAAGTGAAAATGGCGCCAGGAAAAGGCGCGGCCGGGAACGGCAAACCCGGCCGACTGCCACTGGCAGCGGCAGCCCTGCGCGCCCGGGTTTGGTCGGTCGCAGCTAAGTCGCTAAGATGGCGTCTTGCCGCGACCGCCGTTGCGCAGCAGGTTCGCAGCAGCGACGTTTCAACGCACTCACGACTGCCTCCCTTTCTCCGATCCCCCATTCCCTGCGCAAGCGCAGCCCATACCGCCGGATGAATCTGCTCAGAGCTCTCGCCACCGTCAGCAGCATGACGCTGATTTCGCGCATCCTCGGTTTCGTCCGCGATTTCGTCATCGCCCGCGCCTTCGGCGCCGGCATGATGACCGACGCCTTCTTCGTCGCCTTCAAGCTGCCCAACCTGCTGCGCCGGCTGTTTGCCGAAGGCGCCTTTGCGCAAGCCTTCGTGCCGGTGCTCGGCGAATACAAGAACAAGCGCGGCGAGGTGGAAACCCGGCGTCTGGTCGACAACGTCGCCAGCCTGCTCTTCCTTGCGCTGCTGCTGGTAACGGCGCTCGGCATCGGTGGCGCCGCCGTGCTCGTCTATGTTTCGGCGCCCGGCTTCGCTGCCGATGGCGAGAAGTTCGAACTCACCATCACGCTGACACGGATCACCTTCCCCTACATCCTGTTCATGTCGCTGGTGGCGCTCGCCGGCGGCGTGCTCAACACCTGGAGCCGTTTCGCCGTGCCGGCGTTCACGCCGGTGCTGCTCAACCTGTCGTTCATCGCCATGGCGCTGTTCGCCGCGCCGTATTTCGACCCGCCGGTGCTGGCGCTGGCCTGGGCGGTGTTCATCGGCGGTCTGCTGCAGCTCGCCTTCCAGATCCCCAGCCTGAAGAAGATCGGCATGCTGCCGCGCTTTTCCTTCGACTGGCGCGACGAAGGCGTGCGCCGCATCCTCAAGCTGATGGCACCGGCGGCGCTCGGTGTCTCGGTGTCGCAGGTGAGTCTGCTGATCAACACCATCTTCGCCTCCTTCCTCGCCGCCGGCAGCGTCTCCTGGCTGTATTACGCCGACCGCCTGATGGAATTCCCCGCCGGCATGCTCGGCGCCGCGCTCGGCACGATCCTGCTGCCTTCGCTGGCCAAGTGCCACGCCGACCAGCGCCTCGACGACTACTCGAAGCTGCTCGACTGGGGCCTGCGCCTGACGCTGCTGCTGGCGGCGCCGGCAGCATTGGCGATGGCAATCATCGCCGCGCCACTGGTGGCGACACTGTTCCATCACGGCGCCTTCAGCGCCGACGACGTCTATCGCACGCGTGACGCGCTCGCCGCCTACAGCCTCGGGCTGGTCGCGCTGATCCTGATCAAGGTGCTGGCACCCGGCTTCTACGCGCGACAGAACATCCGCACGCCGGTGAAGATCGCCATCGTTTCGCTGATCGCAACGCAGCTCCTCAATCTGCTGCTGATCGGCTGGCTCAAGCACGCCGGGCTGGCGCTGGCGATCAGCCTTGCCGCCTGCCTCAACGCCGGGCTGCTCTACCGCGGCCTGCGCCAGCACGGCATCTACGCACCGCAACCGGGCTGGGCCGGCTTCTGCGCACGCCTCGCCATCGCGCTCGTCGTTTTCGGCGTCGCGCTGTGGTTCGGCTCGGGAGAGACGAGCGACTGGCTGCGCTGGGGTATCGGCGAGCGCCTGCTGCGTCTGGCAGCGCTGCTTGGCTTCGGCATCGTCGTCTATTTCGCTACACTTGGCATACTCGGTTTCCGGCTGCGCGACTTCAAGCGCAGCGCCGCCAGCTGAGTCCGGCCGGCGCACCGGCGCTTCGACCACAGCGCGCCTGACCATATCAGGGAGAATCGAAGATGCAATTCCGCAGCGACAGCTTCGCCGACGGCGCAGCGATTCCCGGCGATTTCGCCTTCTGCGTCGCCGACCCGGAAACGCGCGTGCGTCTCGGCAGGAACGTCAACCCGCATCTGGCCTGGAGCGACGCGCCGGCAGCGACGCGATCCTTCGCCATCGTCTGCGTCGACCCGGACGTTCCCAGCGTCGGTGACGACGTCAATCAGGAAGCGCGCACGGTCGCAGCCGAACTGCCACGCGTCGACTTCCATCACTGGCTGCTGATCGACCTGCCGGCGACGGTGAACGAAATCCGCGCCGGCCAGTTTTCGTCCGAGGTCGTTCCGCGCGGCAAGGCCGGGCCGACGACGGCCGGCGGCGCGCGCCAGGGAATCAACGACTACACCGGCTGGTTCGCCAGTGACCATGACATGAGCGGCGACTACTACGGCTACGACGGCCCCTGCCCGCCGTGGAACGACGAGCGGGTCCATCGCTACGTGTTCACGGTATATGCGCTCGACGTCGAACAGCTGCCGGTCAGCGGCGCCTTGACCGGCGCCGCGGTACGCGCGGCGCTGGCCGGGCACGTGCTCGCCGAAGCGAGTCTCACCGGCCGCTACACGCTCAATCCGGCGGTCACGCTCTAACCGGCGGCCCACGCAACAAAAAAGCCGCACCGGAAATCCGGCGCGGCTTTTTCATGCGGCAAGGAAGGGGCACGGCGGGAGCGAAGAAAACGCCCGCCGGCCACGCAAGCAGCGGGCGCCGCGCCTCGCTCGATCAGGCGATCAGCGGCACGATCATCAGCGCGACGATGTTGATGATCTTGATCAGCGGGTTCACCGCCGGACCGGCGGTGTCCTTGTACGGGTCGCCAACCGTGTCGCCGGTCACCGACGCCTTGTGCGCTTCGGAACCCTTGCCGCCGAAGTGACCGTCCTCGATGTACTTCTTGGCGTTGTCCCAGGCACCGCCGCCGGTGGTCATCGAGATAGCGACAAAGAGACCGGTGATGATGGTACCCATGAGCAAGCCGCCGAGTGCCTTCGGGCCGAGGATCAGACCGACCACCACCGGCGCCAGCACCGGCAGCAGCGAGGGAACGATCATTTCCTTGATCGCCGCCGCGGTGAGCAGGCCGACCGCGCGCGAATAATCGGGTTTCGCCGTACCTTCCATGATGCCGGCGATTTCCTTGAACTGCCGGCGCACTTCGACGACAACCGAACCGGCGGCGCGGCCAACGGCTTCCATCGCCATCGCGGCAAACAGGTAGGGGATCAGGCCGCCGAGGAAGAGGCCGATGATCACGCGCGGATCGGACAGATCGAAGGTGGTGATGTGGCCGATCTTCGTTTCCAGCGCGTGCGTGTAGTCGGCGAAGAGTACCAGCGCGGCGAGGCCGGCCGAACCGATCGCATAGCCCTTGGTCACCGCCTTGGTCGTGTTGCCGACGGCGTCGAGCGGATCGGTCACGGCGCGCACCGACGACGGCAACTCCGACATTTCGGCGATGCCGCCAGCGTTGTCGGTGATCGGGCCGTAGGCGTCGAGCGCGACGATGATGCCGGTCATCGACAGCATCGCCGTCGCGGCGATGGCGACGCCGTAGAGGCCGGCCAGCGCGTGCGTCGCGTAGATCGCCGCGCAGACCGAGATCACCGGCAGCGCGCAGGCTTTCATCGACACGCCGAGGCCGGCGATGATGTTGGTGGCGTGCCCGGTCTGGCAGGCAGCGGCGACGTGCTTCACCGGACCGTAGTCGGTACCGGTGTAGTACTCGGTGATCCACACCAGCAGCGCGGTGAGCACCAGACCGATCGACGCCGCGCCAAAGATGGACAGCGAACTGATCAGGCTGCCGTCGGCGAGCGTGATGCCGGCACCGAGCATCCAGGTGGTGATCGGGTAGAAGGCCGCCAGCGCCAGCGCGCCGGCAACGGCCAGACCGCGATAGAGCGCGGCCATGATCTTGCCGCCCTCGGTTGCCTTGACGAAGAAACAGCCGATGATCGAGGCGATGATCGAGACACCGCCGAGCGCCAGGGGATAGATGATCAGGTTGTCGTTGGCGTTGGCGACGCCCTTCAGCATCAGCGCGCCGAGCACCATCGTTGCCACCACCGTCACCGCGTAGGTTTCGAACAGGTCGGCGGCCATGCCGGCGCAGTCGCCGACGTTATCGCCGACGTTGTCGGCGATCACCGCCGGGTTGCGCGGATCGTCCTCGGGAATGCCGGCTTCGACCTTGCCGACCAAGTCGGCGCCGACGTCGGCGCCCTTGGTGAAGATGCCGCCGCCGAGCCGTGCAAAGATCGAGATCAGCGAACCGCCGAAGGCCAGTCCGACCAGCGGCTCGACCGCGTGCTGGAAGTCGGCCCCACCACTGCGCAGGAAGGCGTAGTAACCGGCGACACCGAGCAGGCCGAGACCGACGACGAGCATGCCGGTGATGGCGCCACCCTTGAAGGCGACGTCGAGTGCCGCGGCGATGCCGCTGCGCGCCGCCTCGGCGGTACGCACGTTGGCGCGTACCGAGACGTTCATGCCGATGAAACCGGTGGCGCCGGAGAGGACCGCACCAATGAGGAAACCGATGGCCATGAGGTGCCCAAGCGCCAGCCAGATGACGATGAACAGCGCGGCGCCGACGATGGCGATGGTTCGGTACTGCTTGGCGAGGTAGGCGGAAGCCCCTTCCTGGATGGCTTTCGCAATTTCCTGCATGCGCGCGTTGCCGGCGGGCAACGACAGGATCCACTTGCTCATGATGGCGCCGTACAGCACCGCCAGCACCGAGCACCCGAGCGCCAGCATCAGACCTGCAGACATGAACTATCCTCCCCTAGAAGTCGGCAGCCACGTGCGTTGTTCAACGCTTCTGCGACACACCGAACCGTGCGTTTGATTCCCCCGAGTACTTCTCCTTCGCCTTGCGTCCCGGCCGTGTCGGCGGTCTAGATGGTGAATTCCGGCAACCGGCGCGGTACCGGGACGTTCTGCAGCCGCACGTAGTCGGGCAGGCCGTTCCTGAACGGCGGGAAATCCTCACCGTCGATCAGCGGCGCCAGATACGCGCGACATTTTTCGGTAATGCTGAAACCGTCCTCGCTGATGAAATCGCGCGGCACCGTGCGTTCAACGTTGGCGACGTTCTTCAGCTCGGCAACGCCAAGCTGCCAGCGGTAGGGCGAATCGGAGAGGCGTTCGATCACCGGCATCACCGCGTTGCGTCCCGACAGCGCCAGTTCGACGGCAGCGCGGCCGAGCGCGTAGGCCTGCTCGACGTCAGTGCGCGAGGCAATGTGCCGGGCGGCGCGCTGCAGGTAGTCGGCAAGTGCCCAGTGATACTTGTAGCCAAGCTTGTCCTTGACCAGCTGCGCGATCTGCTGGCCGACGCCACCGAGCTGCGCGTGGCCGAAGGCGTCCTTGGTCCCCATGTCGGCAAGCAGGCGCCCGCTGGCGTCGAGCAGGCCTTCGGAGACGGCGATGGTGCAGTAGTCGTAGCGCTCGACGCATTCCTGCACGCGCGCGAGGAAACGCGCTTCGTCGAAGGGGATTTCCGGCAACAGGACGATGTGCGGCGGCTCGGCGGCAGTCTCGCCGGCCAGCCCGCAGGCGGCGGTGATCCAGCCGGCGTGGCGGCCCATCACTTCAAGAACGAAGACCTTGGTCGAGGTGCGCGACATCGAGGCGACGTCGAAACCGGCTTCGCGCATCGACGTTGCCACGTACTTGGCAACCGAGCCGAAGCCCGGGCAGCAGTCGGTCAGCGGCAGATCGTTGTCGACCGTCTTCGGCACGCCGACACAGACCAGCGGATAGCCGAGATGCTCGGCGATCTGCGACACCTTGTGCGCGGTGTCCATCGAGTCGCCGCCGCCGTTGTAGAAGAAATAGCCGATGTCGTGCGCGCGGAAGACCTCGATCAGGCGCTCGTACTGCGCGCGCTGCTGGTCGATGCCTTTCAGCTTGTAGCGGCAGGAACCGAAAGCGCCACCCGGCGTATGGCGCAGGGAGGCGATATCGGCAGCCGATTCGCAGCTGGTGTCGATCAGGTCTTCGGTAAGCGCGCCGATGATGCCGTTACGGCCGGCGAAGACCTTGCCGATGCGCGGCGAGGCGGCACGGGCCGCCTCGATGAGGCCACAGGCGGAGGCGTTGATCACCGCCGTAACACCGCCCGACTGGGCATAAAACGCGTTGCGGGGGATCGTTGTCGCCGCCATGTCGTCTCCCGGATCTAGTCGGTGAGGGCAGCGAAAGCGCGCTGCCGGATATCGTCAACGCTGCCGACGCCTTCGATGCGCCGGCACTTTGGCGCCGCCGCATCGCCGGTCGCCGCCCAGTCGGCGTAGAAATCGACCAGTGGCCGCGTCTGCGCGTGATAGACCTCAAGACGCTTCTTGACGGTTTCCTCGCGGTCGTCGTCGCGCTGCACCAGCGGCTCGCCGGTCACGTCATCAATGCCTTCGACCTTCGGCGGATTGAAGCGCACGTGGTAGCTGCGCCCCGACGCCGGATGCACGCGCCGGCCGCTCATGCGCTCGACGATCTCGCTGTCGTCGACAGCGATTTCGAGCACGTAATCGATGGCGACACCGGCGGCCTTCATCGCTTCGGCCTGCGGGATGGTGCGCGGGAAACCGTCGAACAGGTAGCCGGCGGCGCAGTCGGGCTGCGTCAGCCGGTCCTTGACCAGACCGATGATGATGTCGTCGGAGACGAGGCCACCCGAGTCCATCACCTTCTTGGCGGCGATGCCGAGCGGAGTGCCGGCCTTGACGGCGGCACGCAGCATGTCGCCGGTGGAAATTTGCGGAATGTCGTACTTCTCGCGGATGAATTGCGCTTGTGTACCTTTGCCGGCACCGGGTGCGCCGAGCAGGATGAGTCTCATTGTTTATCCTCTTTGTTATGCCAATGCCGCACCGCTTCGCGCCGACAAGCCTGCTGCCGAAAGGGATTCCGGCGCTTCAGCGACGCGGCTCCGGTGCAGCGAAAATTACCCGCAATCAATCGCCCGGTCAAACCCCACGGGCGAATAGCTGGCGCACCCGTTCAGCGTCTTCGGGCGTATCGACGCCGGGGGTCGGCAGCTCGTCGGCAATAGCCACGCTGATGCGATAGCCATGCCACAGCGCGCGCAACTGCTCGAGCGCCTCGAAAGTCTCGAGCGGCGACGGCGACAGACTCGTGTAACGACGCAGGAAACGCGCGCGGTAGGCGTAAAGACCGATGTGACGAAACGCCGGCAAGTCCGCCGGCAGGGTCTCGCCGCCGCCTTCGCGGGCGAAGTGATCGCGCGCATAGGGAATCGGCGCACGCGAAAAATACAGCGCGTCGCCAGCGGCGGTGCACACCACCTTGACGATGTTCGGATTGAAGAATTCTGCGGCCTCGCCGAGCGGATGCGCGACGGTGGCGATTTCGGCACCGCTGTCGGCCAGCCGGCGCGCGGTTTGCGCGATCAGCGCCGGATCGATCAGTGGCTCGTCGCCCTGGACGTTGACGACGATGGTGTCGTCGTCCCAGCCGAGGTTTTCGACCACCTCCGCCAGCCGGTCAGTGCCGCTGGCGTGATCGGCGCGCGTCAGCAGCGCCTTGACGCCGTGCGCCTCGGCGGCGGCGAAGACGTCGGCGTGGTCGGTCGCCACCCACACTTCGGCGGCGCCCGAGGCCAGCGCGCGCTGGGCAACGCGAACGACCATCGGCTTGCCGCCGAGGTCGATCAGCGGCTTGCCCGGCAGGCGCGTCGAGGCGAAGCGCGCGGGGACGACTACCTTGAAACGCGGGGCTTCAGACATGCGCTACGGTGCCGCTCAGGATTCGTCGGCAGCGAGGCGGCGAGCTTCTTCCTCGAGCATGACCGGGATGTCGTCACGGATCGGGAAAGCCAGCTTGCAGGGTTTGCAGACCAGCTCGGCGGCGGTCTTGCGGTAGTCGAGGCTCGCCTTGCAGATCGGGCAGACGAGGATATCAAGCAGGCGTGCGTCCATTGAGCTTCTCCAGAATGAGGTCCAGCAGGCCGGGCGAGCCTGGCGCGGCGGCGATGTCGGCATCGACCGGCAGCGCCCAGGCTTCAGGCAGACCGGGCAGCGTCTGCGCGGCAGGTGCACCACCCGACGGTGCATAGAAGGAGGCGCATTTTACCGCATCTTTCTCGGTCATCAGCAGCACGCCATCGCTGGCAAAAGCGAGGTCGTCAGGGCAGTAGGCATGATGGTCGGCGAAAGGCCGCGCGCTAAAACGCAGCCCGAGCGCTTCGAGGTGGCGGAAAAAGCGCTGCGGGTCGCCGATGCCGGCGAGCGCGTAGAGACGCTTGCCAGCGAAGGCTTCGCCGCCACAGCGCTGCGCCGGATCAACCAGCGAACGGAAGCTCGCGCCCTGTAGACGCATCGCAAACTGCGGCAGACCGGCCGCCGCGCGCGCGGCGCCGGATTCGGGCGCGCCGTTCCACACCACCGCCGTACAGCCGGCGAGCCGCGTCAGCGGTTCGCGCAGCGGGCCGAGCGGCAGCAGATGGCCGTTGCCGGCGCCGCGGCTGTCGAAGACGGCGATTTCGACGTCGCGCTGCAGGCGATAGTGCTGCAGGCCATCGTCGGCAATGATCAGGTTGCAGTCGGGATGCGCCTGCAGCAGGGCTTCGCCGGCGGCGACACGGTCACGGCCGACGAACACCGGCGCGCCGCTGCGCCGCGCCAGCAGCGCCGGCTCGTCGCCCGACGCGGCTGCGTCGTCGGCCTGCGCCGCGCGCGGCCTGTCACTGGCAGCGCCATAGCCGCGGCTGATGACTCCCGGCCGCCAGCCGGCAGCGCGCAGGCGCTCGACCAGCCAGAGTACGACCGGCGTCTTGCCGCTGCCGCCGACGGTGAGATTGCCGACGACGATCACCGGCACCGGCAGGCGCCCCGCCGTTGCCGGATCGGCAAGAAAGCGCCGGCGCCGCGCAGCGACGACGGAGCGAAATACCCAGGAGAGCGGCGCCAGCGGCAGCAGCGCCGGCGCAATGCCGCGTCCGTACCACCAGCGCGGGAGGCGCTGCGCGAGGAATGACGCCGAAGACACCGCCATCGCGGGTCAGTGCGGCGATTGCGTGGCGAAGGAGATGTGCGCGAAGCCGGCGCCCTGCGCCGCCTGCATGACGTCGATGACGCTCTGGTGCGTCGCCTTGGCGTCGGCGTTGATCACCACCAGCGGATCGACCAGATTGCCGCCGGCGCGCTTGAGCGCTTCGCTGATCGACGTGACGTCGGTTGCCAGCAGCGGAACCTTGTTCACCAGCACCTGGCCGCCGACGGTCACCGCGACGTTGATCTCGTGCGGCTGTTCGGGCTGCTTCTCGGTATCGGCCGTCGGCAGGTTGATCTCGAGCCCCGAGAACTTGGCGTAGGTGGTGGTCAGCATCAGGAAGATGATGATCACCAGCAGCACGTCAATCAGGGGGATCAGATTGATTTCCGGCTCGTCGCGCCGGCGTTCACGCTGAAAGTTCATGCTGGCCGCTCAGTCGCGACGCTCGCCCTGCAGCGTCTCGACCAGCCGCAACGCCTGCTGCTCCATCTCGATGATGAAGCTGGTGGTAAGCGCGCGGAAGTGACGCCAGAAGATCATGCTCGGAATGGCGATGACCAGACCGAAGCCGGTGTTGTACAACGCGATCGAGATACCGTGCGCCAGCTGGATGGGGTTGGCACCGGACGGCGACTGCGAGCCGAAAATCTCGATCATGCCGATGACGGTGCCGAACAGACCGAGCAAGGGGCTGATCGAAGCGATGGTGCCGAGCGTCGTCAGATAGCGCTCCAGATGTTGCGAAACGGCGCGGCCGGCTTCTTCGACCGATTCCTTCATCACCTCGCGCGAGCTGCCGACGTTGCGCAATGCGGCGGCAAGCACGCGGCCGAGCGGCGACTGTTGTTCAAGGCTGGCGAGATAGGATTCGCTGGCGCCGTTCTGGCGATATTCGGCGATGACCCGCTGCAACAGGCCGGAAGGCACAACTTTCGGCCGGCGCAGCGCAACCAGGCGTTCGAAGATCAGGGCAACGGCGACGATCGATGTCAGCAGCAACGGCCAGATGGGCCAGCCGGCGGCCTGAATGATGGCGAACACGCTTTCTCCCTTGGTTTTTTCGGTGGCGGGAACTTTATCCTGCGCCGTTCGCCGGGGCAAGTCCCGTATCCGCCAACTGCCGCGCCAAGGACGTATTTGCCAATGACGAAAGCAAGCGCGTCAAGCTTGACAAAACGGGCCGGCGCAGCATGGCTGCGACGCCGACGCTTATCCACAAAATCTGTGGATAAGTCTGTGAACAGACTGTCGGCGAAAGCGCTAAGTACCGTCCGCATAAGGACTTTTTCTGCTCTGCCAAAAAATCAGGCATAGAGTTTAACGCCAATAAAATCAATGGCTTACAAAATGCCATTGATCTATCTAGGTTTTTCTCAAGCCAAGGCAGCGCAACACGCAGCGGATGTGCATCAATTCGCCGCCGCACGAGCAGGTAGAATGCTCGCCATGAACCTGCCTCCCCCTTCTCGCGCCTTGCCGACACCCCGCGGCACACCCGACAACACCGCCTCCGCCAACCCATTGGCATCAGCTTTCAGCGCGCCGGCAAGCAGCTTTTCCGCATCGACGCCGCTACCGGTATCGACGCTGGTGCGGCTGGTGCGCGAGCGCATCGAGTCGGGGCTGCCGCTGTGCTGGGTCTCCGGCGAAATCTCCAATCTGGTGCAGGCGGCGTCCGGGCATTTCTATTTCTCGCTGAAGGACGCGAGCGCGCAGGTGCGTTGCGTGATGTTCCGCCAGCGTGCGCAGCTGATCGGTTTCCGCCCGGAAAACGGCCAGCGCGTCGAAGCGCGGGCGCTGGCGACGCTGTACGAGGCTCGCGGCGAATTCCAGCTCAACGTCGAGACGCTGCGCCGCAACGGCGTCGGCGACCTTTACGAACGCTTCCTGCAGCTGAAGGGCAGGCTCGAAAGCGAAGGCCTGTTCGACCCGGCCGGCAAGCGTCCGCTACCCGACTTTCCGCGCTGCATCGGCATCGTCACCTCGCCGCAGGCGGCAGCCTTGCGCGATGTGCTGACGACCCTGGCACGGCGCGCGCCGCAGGTCCGCGTCGTCATCTACCCGGCGATGGTGCAGGGCGACAGCGCCGCGCAGCAGCTGACCGCCGCCATCGCGCTCGCTGGCGCGCGACGCGCGAGCGACGGCTGCGAACTGCTCATCGTCTGCCGCGGCGGCGGCAGCCTGGAAGACCTGCAGGCCTTCAACGACGAGGCGCTGGCACGCGCCATCCACGCCTGCCCGTTGCCGGTGATCAGCGGCGTCGGGCACGAGACCGATTTCACCATCGCCGACTTTGCCGCCGACCGGCGCGCGCCGACGCCGACCGCTGCCGCCGAAATGGCGGCGCCGGAAGCCGCCGCCCTGCGCGCCCGCCTCGACGACAACGCCCGCGCGCTGCGCCGCAGCCTCCTGCGTCTGTTCGAACGCAAGAGCCAGCAACTCGACGGTCTGACGCACCGCCTGCAGCACCCGCAACAACGCCTCGCCGCACAGCGCGACTTGTTGCACCAGCAACAACGCCGCCTCGCCGCCGCCTTTGCCGGCAGCGAGGCGCAGCGGCGCCGGCGCTGCGCGACTCTGGCGCAACGGCTGTTGCTCGCCCGCCCCGAAACGGCGCGCACCGCCCGCCACGTCGACGCACTCGCGGCGCGTCTGGCCGGTGCCTGCCACGCGACGCTGGCGCAGCAGGCGGCGACGCTTGCGCGACTTTCGGCGAGCCTGACGCACCTCAACCCGACGGCCGTGCTCGCGCGCGGCTTCAGTATCGTCACCGACGATGCCGGGCGCATCGTGCGCGATAGTCAAAGTCTGGAACCAAGCCAGCGCATCACTGTCAGTTTCCAGCGTGGACAGGCGGACGCTCGTATCGAGGCAGTACGCGACGAGCATTCCTGAACGCCGGGCCGACACGAAACTGCGCAGCCCCGCAACGAAACCCCCTGATCGCTCATCCCCCAAGCATTGCGCAACTTCAACACGGAGAAAACAACCATGGCTCACACCCTGCCGCCGCTGCCCTTCGCCCCCGACGCACTCGTTCCGCACCTGTCGGCGGAAACCTTCGAATACCACTACGGCAAGCACCATCAGGCCTACGTGACCAACCTCAACAACCTGATCGCCGGCACCGAGTACGAACCGCTGTCGCTCGAAGCGATCGTCAAGAAGGCCCCGGCCGGCGGCGTCTACAACAACGCCGCGCAGGTGTGGAACCATACCTTCTTCTGGAGCAGCCTCAAGTCGGGCGGAGGCGGCGCACCGAGCGGCGCGCTGGCAGCTGCCATCGACAAGAAGTGGGGTTCGTTCGAAGACTTCAAGAAGGCTTTCCAGGCATCGGCCGTCGGCAACTTCGGCTCCGGCTGGACCTGGCTGGTGAAGAAGCCCGATGGCTCGGTCGACATCGTCAACACCGGCCCGGCCGGCACGCCGCTGACCACCGCCGACACCGCGCTGCTCGCCATCGACGTCTGGGAACACGCCTACTACATCGACTACCGCAACGCGCGGCCGAAGTTCGTCGAAACCTTCCTCGCGCACCTGGCCAACTGGGATTTCGCGGAAAAGAACTTCGCCGGCTGAGCGATTCGTTCCTGCGGGAAAGAATGCCCTTAACTTGTTAAATATACTGCAACCTTTTCAGCAGGATCCGGTGTGAAGTAGAAATAAAGTTCCGAAAAAATTAATAAAGTCGTGAAAACATACTCACGGCAAAATTAATAAAGTTCCGAAAACCCTTGGAAGCCCACAATTCCCAAGGGTGTTAATGAGATAGTCAGCCTGATCCCCGCCAGCGGAAGCTGAGCGGGGATTTTTTCTGGAAGCCATCATTATGGCAACTGTCACGCTCATTGCTGTTGATCTTGGGAAGCACGGTTTGCCCAGCGTCTCAACATCTCCATCACCACCATCGAGCGCCTTCGTGCCCAGCAGTCGCCCGACCTTCCACCACACGTCACCATCGGAAAATCGATCAGATACGACGAGCGGGTTGTTGAGGCTTGGTTGCTAGCCAAGATGGGCCATCCGGCACCGTTGCCGACAGATGTACCAGCAGCTGGGTGACCACAAAAACGATGCTTACAGTCACACCTCCTACCCCTGAAAGGGGGTAGGAGGTGTGACTACGCGGCACTTTTTCACCTCAACCTATTTTTTGGTACGACGTACCTTGACACAGGTTTGTTGTGATCGTATAGTTCAACCCATGGCAACGGAGAACATCATGCGACTCACTCAACACGCACACCAGCGGATGACCCAGCGAGGCATCACCCGCTCGATGATCGACTTGGTTTTGGAATACGGCGAGGTCGAGCAGGACAAGGCCGTTCTGGACAAGAGGCACGCACAACAGCTGATCCAGGAACTGCAGGAAAAGCTGCGCACGGCCATGAAAATTCTGGACAAAGGCGGTTGCGTCGTCGTTGAGACGAACAACGCCGTCTTGACCACGTACAACTATCAGTCCAAGCACTGAAGGAGCCAGTCATGTACGAAAAACTGATTCACCAACTGGCCCAACTGCTGCGCGGAAACATGGTGCTGGATGAGTTTTACCCAGTCGCCTTTCAGCTCTTGGCCTGGGTGCGAGTTTCAAAACTCCGACGGCTCACGAGAGAACTGGCCTTCAATCCCGCCGAGCCCCCTCGGGATGCCAAGCATCTGGTTTCCATCTTTACCCAAATCGGCGACTCAGGGGCGCTAGGACACGACAGTAGCGCGTTCGTCTACGTCAGCCCCGCCCTGCAGCATCTGTCGCCCGCACAAGTACTGCAAGCGCTTGAAATACTGGCATCGTCAAATTTAGATCAGCCATGGGACGCGCAAAGCCTGACGGCCACGATGAGCAGTGGATTCGGTAAATGGTTTGCGGGTCTTCCCTCTGAAGTGACCAGCCTGATCACGGCACTCGCCCGAGTGGAGCCATCCATGACGGTCTACACCCCCTTTGAGCAAAGCTTCCAGCTGACGGCCTCGATTCAGGAAAAAGGTGCGACGACATTTTCAGAAACGAAGATGGCATGGCCGTTTCCTTGGCTGATGAACCTCCTCTCCGATACATCGGCCAACATCTGCGTGGGCGATAGCCTGGAGCGTCCGAGCTTCTTGGAAGATGGCCGACTGACGCAATTTGATGTCAGCCTGGGGTTCCCCCCATTCGGCGTGAAATACGACTCCCAGCTTACGGAACGTGATCTGTTTGGGCGTTTTCCCGAGCAGACTGGCTCGATCGCCGTTCTGGCTGTGCGTCACATCCTCGCACGCACAAAAGAACGAGCTGTGATTGCTGTGCCAAACGGGTTGTTGTTTAGCCCTGGCGCCGAGCGATCCCTCCGCGAAGATTTGCTGACGAAACGCCAGATTGAAGCGGTTATCGGCCTACCTGCGGCGCTGCTACCCAACACCGCCCTGTCCTTCTCTTTGCTTGTTTTGAACCGGAAAACGACCAGCGACCAAATCCTGTTTGTCGACGGCGCTCAGGAGAGCTTATTCAAGAAAGACGGGAAAGGGCGTGCAGTCCTGTCGGGTTGGGAACAGATCGCAGCATCGGTGCTGTCAGGCCACGAAGAATCCTTCGCGCGGATCGTGACTGTTGATGATGTGATCAAGAACGATGCGCAACTTCAAGTGACTCGGTACTGCAAACGCTCCGAGGATGAGGCCGTAGAAGCATTGTTGGCGAAGTATCCCAATCGGATGCTCGCCGAACTTGTCACGGTTCTCCGCCCGCTTCCTACCTCTGGCGACGAAGGCACAGTTCCGGTGATGGAGGTGGGTCCCGCCGATTTTCCGGAGTTCGGGTACGCGCACATCCCAGGTAGAGAAATTCGGATCACAGAGGCCGCGCTTGCAAAGGGGCAGAGACAGTTTCTGCGCCCTTTGGATATTGCTATCACGATCAAGGGTAGCGTTGGAAAGGTAGCAATCTTCCCACCTGAAATCGATGCGGGCGAGAGCGCGGGATGGGTCGCAGGACAGTCCTGCCTAGTGCTTCGTGTAGATGACGACGGTATTATTGATCCACGTGTTCTTTTCAGTTTCCTGAAGTCGGAAATCGGTCAAGCCCAGCTGAGACAAATCGTCTCCGGAGCGTCAGTGCCGCTGATCCAGCTACGGGAGCTTGAGAAGATCCGAATCCCGATCCCCGGACGGATCGAGCAGGCGAGGACGATTGAAACTTTCGAGAAGATCGTTGAAATCGAACGGTTGGTTGCGAGTTCCCGTGATGAACAACACAAGCTCAGCAACGCAATCTGGACTATCTGAAGAATAAAAAATGGCTATCAAAAAATCTGACCTCTACTCATCCCTCTGGGCATCTTGCGATGAGCTGCGCGGCGGCATGGATGCCAGCCAATATAAGGACTACGTCCTTTTCATGCTGTTCATCAAGTACGTCTCGGACAAGCACGGTGACTCTGATGACTTTGCCCCGCCAGTCACTATCCCGCCCGGAGCCAGCTTCAAAGACATGGTTGCCCTCAAGGGCAAAAGTGATATCGGCGACAAGATCAACACACAGGTCATTCAGCCCCTGATCGACGCCAACACCCGCCTTGCACGCAGCGACTTTCCTGATTTCAACGACCCGAACAAGCTCGGTGAGGGTCAGGCGATGGTGGATCGCCTCAGCAACCTGATCGGCATCTTCCAAAAGCCCGAGTTGGATTTTTCGAAGAACCGTGCCGAGAACGACGACATACTCGGCGACGCCTATGAATACCTGATGCGGCACTTTGCCTCGCAGAGCGGTAAGAGCAAAGGCCAGTTCTATACGCCATCCGAGGTCAGTCGCATCATGGCCAAGGTCGTGGGCATCTCCCCCGCCAATGCAGTGGCCTCGACCACCGCGTATGACCCTACCTGCGGCTCTGGCTCCTTGCTGCTCAAGGTGGCTGCAGAGGCTGGCAAGCACATCACGTTGGAAGGGCAGGAAATGGACGTGACCACTGCTGGTCTCGCCCGTATGAACATGATCCTGCATGACTTTCCAACCGCCAACATCCTGCAGGGCAACACGCTGGCCTCGCCGAAATTCAAAGATGGCGAGTCGCTGCGTACCTATGACTACGTCGTCGCCAATCCGCCGTTTTCAGACAAGACCTGGAGCACCGGCCTGACCCCAGCCAGCGATGCGCACCAGCGTTTTGCTTGGGGCGAACCGCCGAAAAAGCAAGGCGACTACGCTTACCTGCTGCACATCATTCGCTCAATGAAGAGCACCGGCAAAGGCGCATGCATTCTCCCTCACGGTGTCCTTTTCCGGGGCAATGCCGAGGCTGTCATCCGCGAGAAGCTGGTGCGGTCGGGCATCCTCAAAGGGATCATTGGCCTACCAGGCAACCTGTTCTATGGCACGGGCATTCCCGCCTGCATCCTGGTGCTGGACAAGGAAAACGCTTCTGCACGCAAAGGCATCTTCATGATCGACGCCTCCAAGGGCTTCATCAAGGACGGTGCCAAGAACCGCCTGCGTGAGCAGGACATTCACAAGATCGTCGATGCCTTCACCAAGTTGGCAGAGTTGCCACGCTACTCGCGCATGGTGCCGCTCACCGAGATCGCAGACCCCAAGAACGACTACAACCTCAACCTGCCACGCTACATCGACAGCACCGAACCTGAAGACATTCAGGACATAGATGGTCACTTGCTCGGCGGGATTCCAGAGCGTGACCTTGATGCGTTGGGCGAACACTGGAAGGTGATCCCAGGTGTGCGCGGCACACTGTTTGAATCAGCCGGACGCGCTGGTTATGCACAGTTGAAACTGCCCCTCGCCGAGGTAAAGACTACCATCTTTGCGCATCCTGAGTTCACTGTATTCAATCAGGCAGCGACCAAGGTCTTTGCTGATTGGAAGCAAGTCAGCACCCCGCAGTTGAAGGGCTTTGCGAAAAACGACCACCCAAAGCAACTGATTGAGTCACTGTCTGAGGACCTGCTTGCCCGATTCAAGTCGACGCCCCTGGTGAATGCCTATGACGTGTACCAGCACCTCATGGACTACTGGGCAGAGACGATGCAAGACGACTGCTATCTGATCGCCGACGTTGGCTGGCAGGTCGGCGCGCAGCCGCGTGAAGTGGTCAAAATCAAAGACGCGAATGGAAAGTTGGTGTGGCCCAAATCCCCCTTTGATTACACAAAGGGCAAGCGCCGATTCAAATCCGACCTGATTTCCGCGCCAATTCTGATCGCCCGCTACTTCAGCGTCGAACGCGACAGCATGGAAGCGCTTGAGGCCAAGCTTGCCGATGTCGAGCAGCAGCTTCAGGAGATGATGGAAGAGAACAGCGGCGAAGAAGAGCTACTGGCCGAGGTCATTGAAGGCGAAGGCGACAAGCAGAAGATCACCGCCAAGGCTGTCAAAGCCCGCTTGAAGGAGATCGGCAAAGATCCTGATTACGCCGACGAGCGCAAAGCTCTGCAGGACTACGTCGCATTGCTCGACAAACACACCGACATCAAGGCCAAGCTGAAAGCGGCGCAGGATGACCTTGAGGCCAAGCTAGATGCCAAGTACCCCAAATTGACAGAGGAAGAGATCAAGACACTTGTTGCGGACGACAAATGGTTGGCGACCTTGGCCGATGCTGTGCAAGGCGAGCTGGATCGGGTTTCTCAAACCCTCACCAGTCGCATCCGGCAGCTTGCGGAACGCTATGCCACGCCGCTGCCGACGCTGACCAAAGACCTCGCAATACTCTCGGCGCGGGTGGATGAGCACCTGAAAAAGATGGGAGCGGTATGGAACTGATGCCTGGCTATAAGCGGACGGAGGTTGGCGTCATTCCTGATGTTTGGGATTGCCTGCGCGCGCGTGAGTTTGGGGTTTTCAAGGGCGGCAGCGGTTTCCCTCTTTGGGCTCAGGGACAACGTACCGGTGAATACCCATTCTTCAAAGTATCGGACATGAACAATGAAGGCAATGGGACCTTCATGACGGCAGCCAACCACTACATCTCAGAGCAAACGCGTAAGCATCTGGGTGCCCATGTTTTCCCGGCTGACAGTATCGTCTTCGCGAAAGTTGGGGCTGCTGTCTTCCTAGAGCGAAAGAAGATCCTTGGCCAGCCGAGCTGCATCGACAACAATATGGCTGCGTATGTCCTTAACAGCAGTCGCGCCGATGTCCGCTATGTTCACTCGCTGTTGTTGACGAAGAAGCTCGGCGCGTTGGTTGCTACGACTGCCCTTCCCGCACTGAACGGGAGACAGCTCGGTGAGATGGTGCTAGCCCTTCCCCCTCTCCCCGAACAACGCGCCATTGCCCAAGTCCTAAGCGATGTCGATGCTTTGCTCGCTACCCTTGATCAAATGATCGCCAAGAAGCGCGATCTGAAGCAGGCGGCCAAGCAGCAATTGCTCACAGGTGAAACTCGTCTGCCGGGATTCAGAGGGGATTGGGAGGTGGCGCAACTTGGGAATATTGGCCACTTCTTGAAGGGGCGCGGTGTCAAGAAAGACGAAGCGCAGAGCGGAATGCTCCCGTGCATCCGTTATGGCGAGATTTATACGCATCACAATGATTACATCAAGTCTTTTAATTCCTGGGTTTCCCCGCAGGTAGCGACAATGGCGACGAGATTGAAACAAGGCGACTTGCTATTTGCTGGTTCTGGCGAGACCAAGGGGGAAATTGGCAAATGCGTCGCCTTTATTGACGACTACGAAGCGTACGCTGGTGGAGACACTGTGATTCTCCGAGCTACTGGCGTTAACCCGATGTTCATGGGTTATTACTGCAACACCGTACCAATTGCTGCTCAAAAAACAAGCAAAGGACAAGGTGACGCTGTTGTTCACATTAGTGCCGCCGCCTTGTCCAGCATCGTTCTGGCTCTGCCATCGCTCCCTGAACAAAACGCCATTGCTGCAGTGCTCTCGAACATGGACGCCGAGTTATTGGTGCTCGAAGCCCGCCGCGACAAAATCCGCAACATCAAACAAGGCATGATGCAGGAGCTGTTGACTGGAAAAACACGGCTGGTTCAGGGAGGGCTTAATGATTAATTTTGCTTTTCGTCTCCTGCTGACATTCAATGCCACATCGCTCCTTCTCATTATTTTTCTAGTGCAAAAATGTGAAGTTCTGGGAACATTGATTCCTGTTCTTGCTCAGTTTAATCTTCCCAGCTGGATTTCGTATGCAGCTTACCTTGTCGTTCCTATCGCACTGACGGGCACTAGCATCTTTTTGAGTTCACACCTTGGAAAGGATGAGTTCAAGAAAGGCGAAGTCGACAGCATTGAACACGCGAACAATAGCTTTCTCCCCAGTTATCTTGGCTATTTCTTTGTCGCGCTTGGCATCAGCAACTGGGACGTTCTGTGGTTTGTGTATGTCGTCCTCTTTGTTTTTACATTCCTATCGCAGGCGCTCTACTTCAATCCCTTGTTTCTGCTTTTTGGCTATGAGTTCTACAACATCAAGACCAAAAACGGCACAGCGATATTCCTGATTAGCCGACATCAGTATAAGCAGCCAAGCGATATTGAGATCGCCACAGCGTACCGAATCAACAACTACACTTTCATTGAAAGGGGTTAGGCATGAATCACGTCTTTGCGAGGGTTAAAAATCTGCCTAAAAAGCCATTTTTTAGGCTCATCTCAGACCACACGTTATATGAGGATGTGAACGTAAGCGTCGCCTCTTGCGTCGCCTATAGCCCAGATCACAATTTGGATGAAGACTCTTGGTTCAAGATAGAGGGCTTCAAAGACCGTGATTTTTGCTTGAATATTCTCAAAAATGACTTTGATACCAAAGACTACGATAACCTGAAAAAAGACAAGTTCTCCGAGATTGCCTACCTGCTCTCTCTTCAAGGCAGCGACTTCTATTTTCAGAAAGTTCATCCTTCGCTATTTATTAAACGAAAATCCATAATTTTTGGTGAAGTGGCCAAGATTGAACAACCCGAAAATCGCTTGGTCATTAAGCCATTGCCCGATGCCATTTACCTGAAAGACTCCGATACCTTAGTTTTTCGTGACCTTGCTGGAATAGCCAGCATCTTCAAGGGGATAGACGTACTTTTCAAGGAGGCCACCAAGGAAGAAGTCACCAATTTTTTGGCAGAGCCATTTATCAATTTGAAAAATTACGGCGTCGATGATGTTTCCAAGCCAAACCGTAAGCGTATTGGTTTGGCAATGACGACGTTAAGTACCATGACACAAGAGGACAGGAATTCATTGATTCCCTATATCAGTGACTATTGCAATAACACGCTGAATTACGATGCGGCTAGTGGAAAATTCATCATCAGCAAAGATGATGACTTGAAGCAGCTTGTTTACGGTATCGAGCAGCGCTTTTACACCACGCTCATCAGTAAAGAAAAGCGACTCGCCAACTCGGTTCAGGCTGTTGCCTAGGTAAAAGCATGGCACATCTAGTTGGCGATCCGCAGGGCATAAAGAAATGACCGAAGCGGCCTTTCTACTCCAATTGGCCAACGGCGAAGACAGCTTCAGCTGCCTACAAAAATACTGCCCCCGTGCCGTAGGGCTCGTCCTGCGGCAACATATATAACAGGGTATTTAATGTCATGACTTCGCCTGTCGCTCGCTCCGAACGCAAAACACAGAACCGCGTTACCGCCCTATTTGCTGACACAAGTCGCCTTGACTGCCTTGGGTACGATCACCTGGGTGAGTGGAGTAAACGCGACAACAACCGCTGCCTCGAAGCAGATTTTTTGCGCAGCAACCTCAAGAAGCGTGGTTATTCCGATGCGCACATTTCCGCTGCGCTGCAAAAGCTCCTGACCGCCGCCGACTCCACCGGCATCACCCTGTATCAAGCCAATCTGCGCACCTACCAACTGCTGCGCTATGGCGTACCGGTACAGATTGCCGCCGGGCAGGCGCATGAGACCGTACACCTCATCGACTGGGAAACGCCTGGCAACAACGACTTTGGCTTGGCCGAAGAGGTCACCTTGCGCGGCGGCTACGAACGGCGGCCCGATCTGGTCGTTTACATCAATGGCATCGCGGTCGCCGTCATTGAGTTGAAACGCAGTTCGGTGGAAGTGGCCGACGGTGTTCGTCAGCTCATCACCAACCAGGAAGAGATTTTCAACAAGGGATTTTTCAGCACGGTGCAGTTGGTGCTGGCGGGAAGCGACTCGCAGGGTTTGCGCTACGGCACCACGGGCACGCCGGAGAAATTCTTCGTCGAGTGGAAGGGGCGCAAGGATAAAGGCGCCACCACATCAGAGCCACTCGCAGAGGGTGCGCTGCTAGATAAACCACTGGCGCAGATGTTTGACAAGGTGCGCCTACTGGATCTGATCCGCAACTTCATCATCTTCGATGGCGGTCAAAAGAAGGTGCCTCGCGTCCATCAATACCACGGCGTGAAAGCGGCCCAGGAGCGGGTGAAGCAGCAGGAAGGCGGTGTGATCTGGCACACCCAAGGCAGCGGCAAGAGCATTCTGATGGTGCTGATTGCCAAGTGGCTGCTGGAATTTGACCCGCACGCCCGCGTCCTGGTCATCACCGACCGTGATGAGCTGGACAAGCAGATCGTGGGTGTGATGCGTAATGCAGGCGTGATTGGCGAGGATGCGGCATCGCCGCGCATCACCTCCCGCGCGGAACTGGTCGAAAAGTTGGGGGCTGCCACGCCGCGCCTAATGTGCGCGCTGGTCCACAAGTTTGATACGACCGATCTGAAGGGTGAGCCTCCCAAAGTGGTCGGCCGTGTCTACGTCTTCGTGGATGAATGTCACCGTACGCAAGGCGGCGACATGAACAAGCAGATGAAGCGATGGCTGGAGAACGCCATCTTCATCGGTTTCACCGGCACGCCTCTGCTGCGCAAAGACAAGCAGACCACCCGCGAGGTTTTCGGCACCTACATCCACACCTACAAGTTCGATGAAGCTGTGGCCGACAAGGTTGTGCTTGACCTGAAGTACGAAGCGCGCGATGTGCCTCAGCGCCTAACGTCAAAGAAAGCTATCGATGCGTGGTTTGATCAGAAAACCAAGGGGCTGAACAACTTTCAGCGGTCGGTTCTGCGTAAACGTTGGGCGACTATGGAAGAGCTGATGAGTGCCGGTGAGCGCAAACAGCGCATCATTGCCGACATCATCCACGACTTCGGTGTCCAGCCGCGCCTCAACAATGACAGAGGTACGGCCATCCTGGTTGCTGCCTCCATTTACGACGCATGCCACTATTTCCGTTTGTTCCAGAACACGTCGTTCGGCAAGTACTGCGGAATCATTACGTCCTACGAGCCCAACCACAACGCGATTTCGCGCGAGCCCAAGGACAGCGACGAGCGCTACAAGTTCGACACCTACACCCAGCACGTCCTGCAAAAAGATCAGACCACCAAGGACTACGAGGACAAGACCAAGCAGCGCTTCATCGACGAGCCTGCCAATCTGAAGCTGCTGATCGTGGTGAGCAAACTGCTGACCGGTTTCGATGCGCCTTCTTGCACCTACATCTACCTCGACAACGAGCTGCGCGATCACAACCTGTTCCAGGCTATCTGCCGCACAAACCGGCTAGACGGCGACGACAAGGACTATGGCCACATCGTCGACTACAAAGAGCTGTTCGAGAAGGTGCAGGACTCCATCGCCGTATACACCTCGGACGAGCTGGACATCGACGGGGGTGGCGACGACGGCAACGTCACCGTGAAGAACTGGCTCAAGGAAGGCAAGGCGCAACTCGATGCGGCCCGCGAGGCGCTGCGCTATCTGTGCGAGCCGGTGGCAATGCCACGCGAGATGGAGCAGTACCTGCACTATTTCTGCGGTGATGCCACCGATCCGGAAGCACTGCTGAACACCGAGCCGCTGCGCATCTCGTTCTACAAGTCGGCAGCCGCGTTCCTGCGAGCATATGCTGCAATTGCCCAGAACCTCGAAGACGCAGGGTATTCAGCGGCTGATATTGCTGCACTCGAAAAAGAGATCGAGTTCTACAGCGACACTCGCACGGCGATCAAGAAGCATTCAGGCGAAGAGCTGGACATCAAGCCTTATGAGGCGGACATGCGCCACCTCATCAACACCTACATCCAAGCAGACCCAGCTGAAGATTTGGGAAATCTTAGCTCGCTCTCACTGACCGAGCTGATCATCGAAACCGGCATTCACGACGCCATTGCCAAGAAGCTCAACCAGAAGGGCAAGCTGTCGAGGAACGCTATTGCTGAGGGCATCATCAACAACGTCCGCAAGACGATCATTCGGGATCAACTGACTGATCCGAAGTTTTACGACGAGATATCCAAGCTACTCGAAGACCTGATCAAGCAAAAGCGCGACGACACCGCTGCCTACGAGAAATTCCTCCAGAAGGCCGAAGAGTTGGTGAAAAAGATGGTGGCAAAGAGTACGGGCAGCCATCCGCACGTGCTCAACGGTCACCCGGAAGCGATCGCTCTCTTCAACAATCTGGCCAGCATTCCGGCCGCAACTTTCGTTTGCCCGACTGACGACGATGGCAAGGCAACGCTCGCGCTCGAACTCGATCAGGCGATGCGAGAGCAGGCGCCGGCAGGCTGGAAAGGAGATGACACCCGTGAGAAGCAGGTGCTCAATGCGCTGTTTCCCATCATGTCGCGGGATCGGGTGGCGACGCAGGCTATTTTTGAAATCATCAAGAACCAATCGGGGTACTGATGAACGAGACGATCCAACTGGGCGAGATTTCAATAGCGGTGACCAGGAAGGACATCAAGAATGTCCACCTCACCGTTCACCCGCCTGATGGACGTGTGACTCTCGCTGCTCCAACCAACACACGCCTAGAAGTAGCGCGGGCCTACGCGATCTCCAAGTTGGTCTGGATTCGTGACCAGCAGAGACAGCTTGAATGTCAGGCGCGGGAAACACCACGCCAGTTCGTTGAGCGTGAGAGCCACCACGTTTGGGGGCGGCGCTACCTGATGACGGTGGACTACCAGGATGTAAAGCCCACCGTTGTCCTCAGCAACAAGCGGATCACCCTGATTGTTCGTCCAGGCAGCAGCTCAGAAAAGCGCGCGGAGGTGATGCATGAGTGGCACAAGTCGTTGCTGCATGAGGCTGTACCGCCACTGATCCAAAAGTGGGAGCAAAAGCTCAAGGTGAGAGTCTCAGGCTATTTCCTGCAACGGATGAAAACCAAGTGGGGTAGTTGCAATCACGCTGAGGGAAACATCCGCCTCAATACGGAACTGGTGAAAAAGCCTAAGGACTTGCTGGAGTACGTCGTCGTGCATGAAATGGCTCATTTGATCGAGCCCACGCACAGTGATTGCTTCATCGCAATCCTTGAAGAGCATTACCCCAGCTGGCGAGAGGCCCGCGCTGAGCTCAATGAGTTACCGTTGGCTGCAGAGGTATGGAAAGAGTGACTTGATGAGGGGGAAATCATCAGTACAGCTGCATGCGCCTTTGTGAGCATGTCCAACGATAATTTGCAGCGATGCAATTGAGAGCAGTCAACCTTGGTCGAACTATATGTTTTACGTCCGACGTCCCCGACGTCCCCCCGTTTTCAGTAGCAGCGAGCTTTAGAGTCCGAGGCTAATGTAGCCGATTTCCGGATGAGTGATTCGGCATAGGCGGCAGGCGT
>NZ_JACIGE010000014.1 GCF_014197755.1 Rhodocyclus tenuis
CAGACGCCAGCGGCGTTCAAGAATGCCTGTTTATCAACCACCCAACCGGAGGCCGTTCTCCAGGAATAAGTGGTCCGGAGAATTCAGGCAGGTCAACTCGGTATCCTCTTCGCCGAAGATCGCAGCTTTACAGAGGCTGTCCCTTCGGCAGCCTTTTATGGATTTTTCACCCCTCTATGCAGAAAGGTATATATGAGTTCGCTCGCTGAACTGATCGCCCAAAAAGAAGAGTTGGAAAAGCAAATTGAAGCCATCAAGCAGAAAGAGCGCAAAGAGGCGATCGCCTACGTTCGCACGGTCATCGAATCTTTCGAGGTGACACCTGACGAGTTGTTCGGCAAGCCGAAGGGCGGCAAGTCTGCCGTTGCGGCGAAGTATCGGGACCCTGTAACCGGAAAGACCTGGAGTGGGCGCGGACGGGCGCCGACCTGGCTCGAGGGAAAGAACAAGGAAGATTTCGCGATCTGAGAGCAGTTCGGAAGATCAAAAGCCCACCTGATTCAGGTGGGCTTTTTTGTGGGTTGCGCGCGTCAGCATACAGAAAAGATCTCGATAAACGGCTGGAGCGCTAGGCAAAAAGTCGTCCCAAACCGTTATATCTAAGGTGATATTGCGCCTCAGGATTTGCCACATTAGCATCGCGCTTTTGAATTTTTGTGTCGAATGCGCGATTTTGTCATTTCGACCAAGCAATCAGAAATGGCCTGCGATCCTGTCCGTCAATTCCTAATGTTCAGAAGCGACTCGGTGGCTTTGCCTCGATCGCCGAACATCCGTTCGTCCGACCGGCTCGCGGTTATGCGATTCGGCGCGCTGACTATCGCCGCGCTCATCTCAGGCACAGCCCAGGCCCAACAGGTTCGGGACGAAGGCTTGCGTTTGCTGGACGAACAAAGGCTCCGTGAGAAAGCGGAGTTGATGGCGCGGCCTCCGGCAGAAGTCACGGAGAACACACGAGTTGAGTCTGCGAACGCCAGCGGGGACGTTAACGTCAATGCGATCGACGAAGACGGCCCTACCGTAATCGTGAAGGAGATCGTCCTTGCCGGCGACCAGTTATTAACGCAAGACGAACAGCAGCAACTTGTTGCGCCATTCTTGGGGCGCCCGCTTGGCGCGAAACGGATCGACCTTCTTCTGCAAAGGATTACCGCGGCCTATCTTGATCGGGGGTACATCACTACCAGAGCGTATCTGAGCCCGCAGAATCTTCATTCCGGGCGCCTCGAAATCACCATCATTCCCGGTGTCATAGAGTCGATCGCTGTGGATGGGAAACCTGCTCCATGGCTTTCAACAGTGGCTTTGCCGTTTTCGTCAGGGGGCTCACTGCGGCTTGCTGACCTTGAGCAAGGTGTCGATCAGATCAATCGCCTGCGTTCAAGACGGGCGGAGGCCCAGATACTTCCTGGACAAACCCCTGGTGGCTCAACCATCGCCATTGATACTCGCGCTGAAAAGTCTTGGCGAGTTGGCGCGGGTGTCGACAACTACGGTCAGTCCGCAACAGGGGAGCGCCGCCAGCGGATCCTTGCCGAATTCGACAATCTCCTCGGTCTTTGGGATACCTGGTCGTTTACAACGCTTGAGTCCAGCAACAGTCATTCCGACCTTCTTTCGACATCGGTGCCTATTGGCTTCGGTACTTTCAGCTACGCCTACTCCCGCTCATCGTCTGAGACGTGGTTGATCCCGAGCGTCTCGAAACTCAGAAGCGAATCATCAAGCCAGACCGTTGGCTGGAATCAGGTCATATATCGTGATTCCCGCTTCCGCATTGCCTTGGACTCGACCGTCGCGTTGAGAGAGAGCAAGCGGCGCCTCGATACCATCGAACTGAAGCCCCAGCAACAATCTACGGGGCGCCTCGCCAGCAACGTCCTCTACCGAGGCAGCCGAACAGTCTTGAGTGCTGAAATTGGCTACAGCAGAGGACTGGCGATGTTTGGCAGCGACGTCGACATCGCGAACCTGCCCCGCACCTCCCCCCACAACGATTTCGAAAAATGGGATGCCAACGCCAACCTCTCGTGGCAACCAATCGATGGGTTGACCATAAGGAGCGTTATCGCCGGACAGGCCGCGCGAATGGGGCTTCCTGGACAAGAGCAGCTATTTCTTGGAGGCGCCGGTTCAGTACGCGGTTTCAAGGAAGGTTCTTTGTCGGGTGACCGGGGCGCCTATATGCGCAACGAATTCTCCTTCAGTCACGAGTTGATCCGTGAAGCAGCGCGATCCAACGTGTATGTCGATCCCTTCCTGTTGTTCGATGCATCCGTCTCGCGGCTGCTATCCGATCCAGTTGACCGGCACTTGGCGTCTGCCGGCGTCGGCTTGCGAATGAACTGGAAAGGGCTGAACGCCGATCTGGCGTGGGCGAAACCTCTGACAGCACCTGAATGGGTCAGTCGGGAAGCACGGTTACACCTTCTTCTTTCCGCGCAATTCTGACGTGGGCGATGCGCGGGTTCTTTTCTGTTATTTCGGGGCGAGTCATGAACAGAAGTTTCAAATCGGGCGAAATACTTAATCCCCTCAGACTGGGGCACCAACGGACGGTCTTGAATGCAGTTCTCGTCGGGCTGGTGATCGGTTCCGTAGCATTCCCCGTGTGGGCTCAGAGCGCCCCACCCACTTCTTCGCACATACCCGCCAATGTAGCGGTCGTGGCTAAGGTCAACGGCAAGCCAATCTATCAGCCCCGGTTCGACAGTCTCCTTGCCTCTTACCTTGCGAACGGAGGCGTCGATGGGCCTCAGTTACGTCAAGTCATTCGCGGCGAATTGATCGTTCAAGAGCTCCTGCGACAAGAGGCTGCCAAGAAGAATCTCCAGAACGATCCGCAAGTTCAAACTGCGAGAGACGAAGCCGTGCGCCAAGCCATGATTCAGCGCTACCTGCAATTGGCTTTGAAGCCGGAACCGGTTACTGAAACGGCGGTTCGAGCACGCTTCGATGCCATCGTCGCGACCTTGGGAGAGTTTGAGTACAAGCCCCGAATCATTGCCCTCAATTCGCTTGAGGACGCACAAGGCGCCTTGGCAAAAATCCGAAGAAACGAGGCGTCTTTTGCCGACATCGCTCGTCAGGTCAGTGCACTGCCATCCGGGGCTAGCGGCGGAGAACTCGATTGGGTGTCCTTTCGCGTACCTGCAGTCGAAGGACTGACACAAGGAATTCCTTTGCCGATTGCGAACGCGCTGGCAGCGCTTCCTCCAAAAGGGATTGCGTCCGAACCGATCGGGATTGATGGGCGCTATTACCTGCTGCAACTCGACGAACGTCGCCCAACGACCGTGCCTCGCTACGAGGACGCCGCGACAGGGATCCGCCGAGCACTGGAGGCGCAAGCGCTTGAGCGTGCGACGGCGGTCCTCATGGGGCGTTTGATGAATAACGCCCGGATTGAATAGACAGCCCGCGGGATATCGCCCAGATCCATTTCAATCAAGCCGCGTGGTGAACTTCCCCACGAACGGCCCAGCCAAGGATTTTTCGATGCTGCGTCAGTCTGCCCGCATATTTACGCGCCCAGTGCCGAGAAGCTCGGAGAACACTGCTCCGGCGGCGCGCTTCCCTGCGCCTGATCAAAGGCTCCTCACCGACGCAGACCTCCATGGCGCCCACGAGGGCGTTCCTCGCTGGCGCAGGTTGGCGGCAGCTTTGCTGACGGCATGGTTGGTCTGCTCGCCGACGGGGCTTGTCATGGCCGGGCCGATTTCTGCGGCGATTGGCGCTGCATCGACGCGTCCTGAAGTCACGACGACTTCCTCGGGCGTTCCTCTTGTCAACATCACGACGCCCAACGCCGCGGGCATTTCGCACAATCGTTACGACCGCTTCGATGTCGATCCCATTGGTGTTGTTCTCAACAACAGCCGGGTGACAGCAACCAACGCGCTCGGCGTCCAGATCGACGCCAATGCCAATCTGTCGGGTCGGAGCGCAAGTCTCATTCTCAATGAGGTGGTGACTGCGATTCCGAGTCAGTTGAACGGACCCATCGCAATTTTCGGGGACCGGGCCGCGATCGTAATCGCCAACCCGAATGGTGTGACATGCAACGGCTGCGGGTTTATCAACACCTCGCACGTCACCCTTACAACGGGTACTCCGCAGTTCCTCGCAAGCCCGGGTGGTTCTGCAACAGCCTTTGATACTGCAGCTGCGCTAGCTTTCACGGTCGCTGGCGGCCAAGTCGTCGTTTCAGGAGCTGGCCTGTCGTCGCCGCTCGATCGCCTCGACTTGATCGCCCAAACGTTAATGCTTGATGGGCAGGTCAGTCTGGGCAGTGGGGCACTCAATCTCATCGCCGGACGGAACACCGTCGATGGCGCATCGCTGGCCATCCTCGCTCAAGGAAGTGCCAATACGCAGGCCGGGATCGGAGCGCAGCTCGCGATCGACGCCAGCCTGCTCGGCGCAATGAATGCGGGCGTCGTGCGTATGGTGGCAACTTCAGCCGGAATGGGCGTCAAGGTGGCTAGCAACCTCGCTGCGAGCAGCGGGGATCTGCGAATCACCAGTAACGGGGATCTCATTCTCAAGCGTGCCGACGCTGCCCGAGATATCGTGCTGGCAGCTGCCGATACCTTGACGCATGCAGGTATGAGTGCGGGACGAGATGTCGCGGTGAGTGCCGGGGTTCTCGACAACAGCAATCAACAAATCGTCGCGCAGGGGGCCGCAACTTTAATTGCGCCGGTTTTCAATAATCGATCCGGCCGTGTTCAGGCGGGTACGGAGCTTCTGGTGCGATCCCCGGGGGGAGTATTTGACCTTTCGGCTGGCGAATTACTGGCGGGGGCTTCTCTTCGTCTCTATGCGGACGTTCTCACCAACACGGGCCGGTTTACGCCCAGTGGCCCCACCACACTGGTGGCCGATTCGAGTCTGATCAACTCGGGGGTTTTGCTGTCGGGCAGCACGCTGACATTGGAAACCGGAATCGCGGGTCTGATTCTGAATACCGGCACGCTGGGGGCTTTGGGAGACCTTGCGATCCACTCTTCCGCGTTGGGAAATACAGGTTCGCTGCAGAGTGGTGCGAACTCGACGATCGACGTGAGCGGTAATCTCTACAACGACGGAACGCTCACAACAACAGGCCTGCTGTCGCTGAACGCCGGCAACCTCAGCAATGCGTCAAATGGCCTTCTGATTGCCAGCGCCGGAAGTCAGTTCGCTATTGCTGGAGAGTTTGCCAATGATGGTACTGCCGGGGGCTCCGGCTCGCTGTCGATCACCGCCGGCAGCTTTCGGCAGGCGGGCACCCTCGAAACTTTGGGCAACCTTGATCTTGCCGTTGCTGGCGCGGCAAACAACCTTGGGTCTATCACCAGTCACGCTGACTTGAGGTTCCGTTCTGGAAGCTTCAGCAACAGTGGTCGCATCCAGGCAGCCAACGATGCCTACTTCAATTTCGGCGCAGGGGGGAGTAACGCCGGCGGGAACCTGCTGGCTGGCCGTGACCTGAGCTTATTCACCCAACAGTCGAGCGCTCTTGGGGGCACGGTTGCTGCCAACCGAGACCTTGTCCTGAACTTTGGCAGCTACACCCACAATCCTTCAGAAACCGTCTTTCTAGCGGGGCAGGATCTAACGGTTAACGCAGCAGATTTCGTCAATAAGGACATTCTGGAGGCATGGCGCGATCTGCACCTGAGCGTAAGCGGCACGCTGACTAATAGCGGTCTGCTGTTAGCTGGGCGAGACATTACTGCGGCAGCCGATGTGCTGAAGAACACCGCCGGCTCGATTGAAGCGACCCGAGACCTGTCGGTTTCCGCTGGGAGCGTACTCAATCAAAGCGCGTTCACATCCACGGTCACCGTCGACTATTCGATGGATGACTACCGTGCACGTGTGCTTGCTTCGACCGACGACGAAGTGGTCCAGGGCAAGCTTTTCAATGAAATAACTCCCGACTGGCAATGGCACAACAGTCGCTTCTACCTAATTAATCGTTATCGCTATTTCCGTGATAGCGATTTGCGGAATCCGACCTTCACGTTGACGGTCTCCAGCCACGGTGCGAAAGCCACTATGTCGGCTGGCCGCGACTTGACGGCTCAAGTGAGCGGTAGTTTTACGAACGACGCGGGCCTCGTCTCTGCCGTCCAAGATGTCGCGATCACGGCAAACAGCTTCTCGAACGCCGCGAGTCAGAACGATGTCTTCTACGCGAATGTATTCGCCGGCGGCGGCGGACACAAACTCCAAGCCAATGTTTACACGCCCACGGTCGTCAAAGCAGGGAACAGCGTCACTGTAACTGCGCCAACGCAGGTCAATAGCGGCACGATTGCCTCAAATACGGTCACTTTGGCGGGTAGTCACCTCACCAACGGGCTGACGGATTACCACTATCAGACGCCGCCGCAGACCCTGCCTCATTCCGACATTGCGTTGACCGTAGGGCAACTCGGGCTGCCCAACCTGGCAACACCCGCAGCGCTGCCTCCGGGCGTGAGCTTTACGCCCACTGGAGGGAGTCTGTTTTCGAGTGCGTCCCGCCTTGCTCTTCTGACTCCATTGCCTGCAGGCAGCATCAATAGTCTGTTGCCTGCCGAGCTGCGCAATACCCAGACTTCGTTCTTGTTGGATGCCTATCTCGAACGCGAAGCTTTGCGACAAGCGGCTTTTGCCGAAGCAGGAAAAGCGAGTTTTCTGGCGAGCGGAGATGTTGACGCGGAGCGTGCACAACTTCTGGATGCGGCGGCACGGTTCGCAAGTGCGCAAGGTATCCATCTCGGCGTGGCACTGAGTGATGCACAACGTCGAGCGCTGACCGAACCCATCCTCTGGTACGTCGAGCAATCGTTTACGGGGCCAGACGGAAATCGTTACACGGCATTGGTTCCGCGCGTGTACCTGCCGGAGAGCAGTCGACAAGAACTCGCAACGTCCAGCGTCGGAACAATTGAGGCCGGTCAGGCTACGTTGACCTTCGCCTCCGATATTCGTAACACGGGCTCCATTCAAGCGAATAACCTAAGTATCACGACGGAGCGACTGGTCAACGAGAAGCGCAGTGCGGAGTGGGGGCGCTATACCACCGATATCAAGGGCGGCTACTTGGAAGTCTGGGGCGATCGCGTTCAGCCTGGAGGCTTCGTTGGTGCGGCAGCGCTCACCCTCAATGCCAACCGCGTCGACTCGATCAGCGGCGAGTTCTTTGAAGGTGGGCACGATGCGAGTGCAAAGCTACAAGCACTTCTCGGCAGTAATTTCAGCCAGAGTCTGAATGACGATCACACCCACACGAAGGCGCACGTCAGCAATAACGGCGGGCTGAAACAGGTCGCGATCATGGTGGTGGCAATGGTCGCCGCCTACTTCACCGCTGGCGCGGCTTCGGGAATGATTGCAAGTAGTGCAGCGCAATCGGCTGGTATTAGCGTGCAAGCATTGGCGTCTTCCGGCTCTGCCTGGGCCGTGGGAGGCGCGGCCAACGCTGCCGCTACTGGGGCCTTGGCGAGTATGGCAGGAAGCGCCACCTCGCAGATTCTGTCGACGGGACGCATCAATGGTGGGCAGTTGTTCAAGAGCGGCGTCACCGGAGCACTGACTGCCGGTTTGCTGAACGCTAAGGTATTCGACACCGCCAAGGGGGCCCAAAGTCTGAACCAGATCGCTGGCGTGCAGGATGTATCGGGAACCGGCGCAAAACTGGCTAACTTCAATTTCGACAACTTCGGGGCAAACCTCGGTGGCATGGCTGCGCGGGGGGTGGTGAATGCCGGCGTGAACCGCCTCGTTTATGGTGAGCAGGCCGGGAGCTTCGGTAACGCATTTCGTAACAGCTTCGTCGGCGATCTGGCGGCGGTAGGTGCGAATGCCGTTGGGGGGTTGAAAGATATCGATCCGACGACCCGTGCGCTGGCCCATGCCGGGGTCGGAGCGCTAGCTGCTAAAGCCACTGGTAGGGATGCGGTGGCCGGCGCCATCGGCGCGGCCGGTGCGTCCTTGCTTAACCCAGTGATCGACAAAGCCATCGGCGGCGAGGACGGCTCGGGCTGGGGGAGTGACACGAAGAGTGCGCAGCAGAACCAGAGCGTCACGCTGCAGGCAGCCAGCATGCTGGCTGCTGGTGCCTTCAGTCAGGCTGCCGGCCATGACGCAGTCACAGCAGCCAATGCGGCGCAGAACGAGACGTTGAACAATTACCTGTCGCTCAAGCAGATCCAAGACAAAGAAAAAAAGCTGAACGAGGCCGACACGGACGAAAAGCGGCTGCAGATCAAGAAAGACTACGCTGAGATCGATAAACGCCAACAGAAAGAAGCGGAAGACTGCTTGCTTGGCGGTGGCAACTGCGCCAGCGTCATGATCGACTCGAAAATGCTGAAAGAAGTGTTGACCGAACTCTCGGCTTCTTGCAGTCCGCCACGAGCTTGCTCTGCCGATGCGCGCTCCAGCATCAATCAGATCAACTCGCTGTTGGGCAAGGCGGACGCGATTGCAACTGCCTATCCATTAGAATCGATAGCAGCACTACTTGCGACGGGAGGGCTGGGAACTGTTGTTGGGGCGGCAGAGAGGCTTAGCTGGAATCCGTTGACTGGGCCTGGTCCGTTGGGAGCGAAAATTGCCAGCACGTTCAGAAGTTCAACATATACCGAAGCGGTAACTTCGGAAGCTACTACCCTCTATCGAGTTTACGGCGGATCGGCAGGAGAGTTGGGCGCGTACTGGACGCGTACCGCGCCAACAGGGCCTGTGCAGTCGATTATTGACAGCGCTCTTAATCCAGCTTGGGGGAACAATGCTTTGAACGTTGCCAGAATTAACGTTCCAGTAGGGACGCGCATATTCGAAGGCATTGCTGCTCCTCAGGGCGGCCTTGTCGGCGGTGGCAATCAGATCTTTATTCAGAACGTCAATCCAGCGTGGATAATCAAATGACCAAATGCCCTTGGGAAATAATCAACGACTTTCGTAGTCTCTTGGAATTCAATCGCTTTGTACAGTGGATGAATGAGCAAGTAAACGCGAATGTCGCGAGAGAGATTGCAGTCAGATCGCCATACGCTAGTTCTACGTCGCTGAATGAAAAATGGTTTTTTCATATTGATTCGGGAGAGGCATGGCGACTCATATGGCCTGACCCACCTTTTACAGGAATTTTTGAGCCGGTTCGACTGATTTCGGACACCGCGCCGGGTCATATTGCTGCCACTTCCCGCCCATAAGCGCCATTGAGCGCGTCGAGAAGGGAAAACGCTTGATGCGATTTCAGCTCATTATCGAGATGAACGAGGAAACAGTCTGCTGCCTGATAGAAGCAGTTCTTCGCTGCTCTGGGAAGGCGGTGTCTGTTCCGGCACTTACGTCAATGGCTGTGACTTATCCTCTAGTGCTGGATCAGCCTCTAGGATATCTCGCATCAGCGAGCCCTAACCTTGAGGTTAGGTCAGATGGGGACGGAAACCAGTCTGTGTGTCGACATCAGCGCGTTGCATGCGCTGGCCACTGATTATTGATTCCAAGGGGCAAGTGAGCAGCGAGCATCGAAAGTCAATCCTAATTCTGCAGCTACTTCAACAACATAGTCGCGTTGTTCAATGAGTTGTCGTGCAGGTAAGCGCGCGACTCGGCGTAGCTTATTAATCGAGATTGGGATGCGTTGCTCCGCATACTTGTCCAGTGCCCAGCGAATCGCTCGGTTGCGGAACTGCTCTTCGGTTTCGGCTGAATGCTCAGCTTCAGCCTTCGCAGATGGATAGCGATGTTGAGCGTTTCGGTTCATGACACTCAAGGCGCCAGCGGCTGACAACAACCGTGTCTGCGTCAGTCGGGTCGGGCGATCGGGCTTGCACATTTCCTCGTGCACAGTGCGCCGAATACTTGCAACGGCATCTTGGTCCATTTTGAGCCAGTTCTTGCGCGCTATCCGGGTATTTCGGTGGGCATTCCTTACGGGGGCGGGGAGCTTTGCCTCAAGCCAATCCCGGTCGTATTCCCTTAGCCAGTCGTATGCGCCGGCATGGTTCTTGGCAAAATCATCGCGTGTCTCGCGTGGGTTGCTGCGGAGAAAAGTGTGGAGCGCTTCCCGATGCTTCTCTCGCTGTCGTGCGATAGTGGCATCTCGGTGGGCGTTTCGAAGCTCCGGTTGGTCGAGTTCAATCAGGAGAATTGACCACTCGGAAACATCGAACTGCTGCGCAATTTCGTATTTCGGCAATCCTTGTCTTAATGCACTGCGAACGGCGGCGAGGCGCTCAACGCCAAGCCTCCGCGCAGTGGCCGGCGGCAAAGGCAGACGGATGCCCTGACGTCGCATGACAGATGCCAGTGTATAGGAATGAACACCTAAGCGCTGGGCGGCGACGGTAATCTTCCCTTCTGCGGAGTCGATTGCCGATAACATGGCTCTGGCGTCTAAACGCGTTCGTTCGTTGCTGCGTAGTTGCCCGTAACCAGATGGTTGTCGGTTAATCCTTTGCTTTGGTTCAGCGGCTATCGGTTTCGAGAGTGTCGCAATGTCGTGCGTTATCAGCCTAGTGAGCAGCAACATGTGCAGGACGTTTGGAATCCTCCGGCCATCTAGTGCGCTACGTGTCAGCGTTCGTGATGGACGGTGTTTGTGGGGTTGGGAGTCGAACCAGCTGCCAGTGCCAAGCTCACGAAGAAGTGGTTCGCCGAAGCGGTCGATTAGGGCGTCGATCATGGCGGCAGAATCAAGGCCGCCACGCACCGCCGCAAAACCACCGTTTCTCAATGCCGAGAAAAGATGGGCAGCAATGGGCTCACTTGGAATCGGTGCGGCTAAGATGGCGCTGACCTGTTTCGACAACCAAAGCCAGCTGGCTTCCGTTAGGGCATCGTGCCCCATTCCGAACAAAGGGGGGGTGAGCGGATCGCTACATCCACAACGGCCTGCGACCTGCCACATGCTGACAGCGTTGCGCGTGCTTCGGCAGCGCACGCAGCTTGAATGCAAAGGCCGAGCGTGGGTCGCACACATTCGCACGAACGACGGTTGGTGTTGACGGTAGAGCACGGGATAGCCCAATGTCTTGAGATCATGTGCGAGACATTCCGGGCAGAACTTGCCGGCATTTAGCATGCTCTGCCCCTGACTGACTGTGATCCCGAGCGTTGCTGCGGGGTTTGTGCTTTCGCCTGTGACTATAGTGGTCAGAGTTTCTGCAGCGCGTTTGGGATGGCAAAAGTGCAGAAAGAGCGGAACGAGCGTGTGATCTAGGGCAATTCGTTTGGGCGCGCCCTCCCATGGATGTCCCGGCGGCAGAATCGACACGAAATGTCGGAGGTCGTGGGGAATCAGCGAACTTGCAGAGGCGATACGCAGCCCGAGCAATTTGAGGTGGCGAATCTTAGGAGTGGAACTGCGTGCCAGATGGCGTGCGGCCACCGAGGCGAACGTCTCCCCAGGTTGTGCGATGGGGAAACCCGGCAGCCTCATCACCTGTCGAGGAGGGGGAGAAGATCGTTGATCGAGTCGGCCATGACGAGTTTTCTGATCTGCTCTTCGGTTAGTGCCGATGTGGCCTCAGGCCCTTGCAGGGGGCGTTGCCCGGGTTTTGCCTTGGTTTTGGCATTCGGCGTCTGGGAGTCGGGTGGAGCTTCGGAGTCGGCCGAAGCTTCCACTTCACTGGGATGTTCGCAGGCGCCCATCTCGTCCTCGCTGCGGTCGATGGTTGGGTAGGCGTTCCGGTAAAGATCGTCGAACTGATCCATTAGGCGAGGGTCTCCCGACTGGAGAATGCGGATTGCCGGGTGTAGGGGGCTCATTCGTTCCAGATACACCTTGCGGATCAAGTCGGCATCAACGGTTTCGACACCATCGTCCTCCATCGCCGCGAGTTGAGCGGCGGCCAAGACCGAAAGCATGATGCCGCTAATGCCTTGGCTGACGTCGTAGAGGGCTTCAGCGACCTCGTTGGAGTATTCGACGGGCTTGCGTACCCATTGGTATTTCCAGGCGGCGCTGCAGAGCAGATCCCAAGCATCGTCCTCGTGCGACATCGGCCGCTCAAGATCGAAAAAGCCACCTTCGCAAAGCCGACGTGCCGAACTCATGGTTCCCTCAAGGAGCTTCAGCGCCTTGTACGTGCCGATCACCACGATCGGAAGGCCGAGTTCGTCTCTCAGATTGACGAGCAGGGCGATGATCTTTGCTGCTCCCACGCCCATCAGCGAGAGATTCTGGAATTCGTCGAGCACCAGCATTCCAACGTGGTGGTTTGTGACAATTTTTCGGATTTCTTTGAGGTATAGGCTCCGGTCGCCTTTCAGCTTGCTGAATATGCCTCCGTACAGCGTGGTGCGCAGGACGTTGTCGGTGTGGTCGCCAAAGGTGGAGCACAGTGTGCCGAGTGTGCAGTGTTCGGGGAGATTGCGTCGCAGCCAGAGGATTTGCGTCTCCGGGAATTCTGTCTCGCGAAATGTGGTGTGGCGGCAGACCTGATTGCCGGCGTAGGAAAGAATACGGTCCAACAGGGTTGATTTGCCCATTCCCGAATGCCCGGCCACGAAAGATATGGTCGAGCGAAATGGCTCGCTGGTCGGTCCACCATACAGAATGGCTTGTCCCTCGGGAGTCATCGGATTGCGGGCCATGTAGCTGTCGAACATCTGGGACGTAATGCCGATCAGCGCCCGGCGATGGGCTGGCAGGCTCGGGACGAAAAAGCGCCGCAGTCGATTGACCCTTAGACGGCGTATAGAGGTGGGCAATTCGCGCTCTTCGGGGTTGAATTTGGCCTGCAGCCCGAGAGCAAGGAATGCTTCGGAGTCGTTTTCGGGAGGAAGCCGCAAATGCGCGAGCAGCGGGTTGTCGTCTATATCGGGTACGCCGATGCTACGGTAGATTGGGCCGATTTCAGTTCTTGCTGATTGCATCGACTGCGCTCCACAGTTGTTTGAATTTGTCAGCCTTGTTCGGTTTGGCTGACGAGTCGACAACGGTGCTGGCCGCAGTAGGGGCGCCGGTTTCGGGTGGCACCGTCGTCGGCAGCGCTCCATTCAACCCGGGGGAGCGCTCGTTGGCCCGTTCTTGGGCTCGGTTCTCCCGAATTCCGGCTTGGGCCGCACTGGTTTTGATCAGGGTTTTCTTCTTTCCCTTGACCGCATCCTTGATTGTCTGACGAATGTACGTCTGGCGTTCGCGACGCTTGCCATGGGCATTGAAGGCCGCCTGTCGAGTCAGCACCTCCTGCCAGCCGCGATAATTCTCCGCTTCAGCAAATGAAGCCTTGAGACGGTAAATTTCGGGGTCGGTATTAAAGGCTGGGGTCCAGGTGCTGCGTTTCCGGTCGTAGAAGTAGACTTCGGACGCCAGTAGCGGATTGTAGGCGACAGCCAGTTTGACCTTGTCGTCAATGGCCGCAGCCAGATAGCCGAGTTCGCGCAGGCGATCGCAATTGAAGATTTCGCCCTTGGCGTGGATGCCCCGGGATGTGACCGTTGCCTTCATCGTGGTGAGGAGATGTTCGTAGACGAAGTTGGGCCCCATTTCGCGAGTGAATCCGGCGCGATGCGTCAAACCCCATTCATAGAAGCCGATGCGACTTGCCACTTTCGCCCCTTCCGGCAGCGCATCCGGCGGAATGCGCTTTGCTTCGACGGGTTCGCGATTGATGTCCATGATGATTTCGACCAGAATGCGCTCGAATTCGAGGATGTCTAGGGCCGCAGCTTTCTTGCCATCGGGGTCGCGACGCTTGCGAATCTTGGCAAAACGGCCGGGTAGGTCGAAGCGGCCTTTCTGTGGTTTCTTGATTTCGGCATGCTTGCCTTCCACCGTCCCTTTCGCTTCAGGTGTCATGGGAGGCGGCGTCTCGACCCGAATGCCGGAAGCGGGAAACTCCTGGCCCATGTTCGAGACGAGTTCGGCACGGTCGGCCCGCAGCATAGTGGGCAATTCCCGACACGGCCAGTCCTTAGCTGCGTAGGGGAGGCCTAGCCGCTCGAAGACCGCCCCTTTGTCGCTGAAGCAGTTATATAGCGCCAGAGCGGCGGTCGCCCAGCTTGGGTTTTCCAGGGTAACGGCGTAGCCGACGATGGCCCCGGAATAGATGTCCACGATGAGATATACAGCGGGTCTGCCAACGAGCTTGCCCTTCGTCAGTCGGGAAACGAGTTGGATCTGGAAGTAGGTGGCATCAATCTCGAAGAATCCCGGACCGAAGGCGTCATCGGTGGCCTTGCCTCGATTGCCGCGGGGCAGTTCGGCATCTCGCTGGAAGGCTGCCTTTTTGAGCTGGCGGAAACGATACCGAGTCTGTGGCCAGGTTGGTGCGCGGTATTTGTCGATCAGGGCGGGGTCCAGGAAGTACCCACCGTCGTCTGGCGAGAAGGCTCCGGCGGGTATCTTGTAGATATCGATGAGCATGTCGTGGTAAGCGTCCCTCCATTTCTTCTTCTGCTTTACGACGTACAGATTCCAGGCCTTGGCGATGCTGTCCATGACTTCATGGGCCGGCGTGTCGGAAGTCGACTCCGAAACCCTCCCGGTTACGCCGCGCTTGTTTCCCCGCTCTTGGGGTTTCACGGACCGGTCGGCATCTCCTTCAAGGAATACCCGTAGCACTGCTACCGGGTTCCGCCCGGAGCGCAGCCATTCACAGAGCCAGCGCTTGATCGTTCTGCCGTTGAGTCCCATGGCCTTGGCGATTTCGGCATTGGCGGCGGCCAGCGCCTTGCGTGTGTGCAGCGAGGCGGGGGCTTGTGCGACTATCCCCGTGGCTTTCAGGACGTTTTTGTAGCGTTCTGTCGCGCCTTTGGGCAGCTTCCCCGGGGTGGAAGGAATCATCAGGTAAGGGTCGGTGATTTTTTGCAGCGCGTCGGATTTGAGGTGCTCAAGCCAGTCCCGGTAGCCGATCGTGAAGGGGAGCGAGTTGGCTCCGTCTCCGACCTCGATGAGGATGATTTTTTCGAGCCCTACCGTTTCGATGACGCGTACCGGGCCGTTGATCTTCGGCAAAGGCGTTGTCGGTTGGAAAACGTCGTTGATGGCAAACATGATCCCTACCTTGAACTAAGCACGACAGGTGAACGATGGTCCAGCAGCGCGGTATCGATGTCGATACGGCTGGTTCGCTTCCAGACCGCAGTGCCTAGCAAGGCATGGCCTGTCTGGATATCGAGACTGAGGTCACGGCTTGTTTTGCCTAGGACTTCGTTGAAGCAACGGTTTGGGGTATGGTTCGCTTCGAATTGCCGGCTGAAATGGGCCGGATCAACGCCGGATTTCTGCGCCCGGTCGTCATTGAGTGCCATCTCAAAAAACTGGAGATTCTCTGCTCGCACATTTGGGATGTTCTTTTCGGTGGCAAGGATCCAGCGTATTCCGCGACGGTTCCAGTAGAGGCGTTCGATGAGCAGTTTTTCCAGAGCACGGGGCTCTAGGTCCTTGGTGAGCTTGACGCTGACGGCGATCAACTCCAGTCCGTCGGGACGCTTCATCGTCAGCAGCAAGTCGGTTGTGATGACGGTTGGCGTTGCGGTACCCGGATACCGCGGGTGTTTGATCCCCAGCTTGCGAGCGATCTCCTGTGTTTCGTTCCACGGCAGGAGTGCAAATTGCTCCCGGATGTCAAGAATGGAGGGGCTGTATTCAGCGACGAGATGGACCTTGAATTCCTGTCTCGAAAGGTAGTGATGATTTCGTCCCGTGGCCCAACTTTTGACGGTACTGGAAGCCCCCATCGAAGGGACATCGCGGACGAACATGAATGGCTTGTACGCCAGCCCGCTTCCCTGGCCAAAGCCGGCGTTGATCCAGCGTTCGACAACTTCTGGCGAGGGGTTACGCGCCTTGGTCCCGGCCATGAGTGGAGGGGAAGCTGTGAGGCACCTTGGGCGTCAAGTCATGCAGATCGGTCATCTTACAAACTGCCCTGCAGTGTTGTTGAGAAGATTAGTCTGATGAGGAGCCTTGCGGTAAACTGAGACGCTACGAGGGATGTCGTAGACAGTCAGGTTCCGCAACCTCATGGTCTGCAATTTACTACTATGACATCCGATTTGGACAAAATTTTTATCCTTTTATAGGTTTTTGGACAAATAATTTGTCTCTTGGACAAAATAATTTGTCCCTGAACAATCAGGGAGGCTCGCATGGCTTCAGTCAATAAAGTAATCATCGTCGGCAATCTCGGCAAAGACCCGGAAACCCGCTATCTCCCGAACGGCGACGCCGTCTGCAACGTTACCGTCGCCACCTCCGAATCGTGGAAGGACAAGGCCAGCGGTGAGAAGAAGGAAATCACCGAGTGGCACCGCATCGTCTTCTTCCGCCGTCTGGCCGAAATCGCCGGCCAGTACCTGAAGAAGGGCTCGTCGGTCTATATCGAAGGCCGCATCCGCACGCGCAAGTGGCAGGACAAGGAAGGCCAGGAGCGCTACACGACCGAGATCGAAGCGACCGAAATGCAGATGCTCGGTGGCCGCCAGGGAATGGGCGGTCCGTCCAGCGGCGGCGACAACGAATACGGCGGCAGCATGCCTTCGGCGGCACCGTCGGCACCGCGCAGTGCACCGGCCAAGAAGGCGCCGAGCTTTGACGACATGGATGACGACATCCCGTTTTAACCCGAACTCATGTAGGAGAAAGATTAATGCAGCCCCCTTGTGGGGCTGTTTTTCTTTGCTCGTTCAATGCGTTAAGCGATTGAGGTCGCCCCTTTTCCTTCCAGACCGGGTTTTCTGGATGGAAAGATTCGCACATTTTTATTTGAAGAAACACGAACTCAATTTTGGTGGAAAGATTCTTATCGCGAACTCAGGGGGAAGGAAAGATTCTCACCACCTAGCGGCGCGAGATCGGATTGATCTTGCTGGCCTCCATCCCCTCGACAGATTTCCGTTTGGGTGATTCTCCGGCTATGCATGCATTTGCCTGTACGAGGACCTGGGACAGTGATTGGCCACGCATTTGGAAGTACAGCGTCAACAGCTGGTGATCCTTGCGATAGTTGTCAACTTCCCGCTTGAGTTGCCGAAGTTCCTCTTTCAGCGCCTGAAGCGTCGTCTCTGCCTTAATTCCCGATTCGCCGGAATCTGCCTGTTCCAATTGCCTCGCGTTGCGCAAGTCCGACGCGGTTTTCCGGGCGTCATCCATCGCGGCCTTGATTTGAGCCTTGCTACGTAAGGTAACGACGGATGTTTGAAATTTCTCGGCAAGTTCGGCATACGTCATCGGCATTTCTGGATTGTCCAGTGCATGCGCCTTGATGCAACGAACGATCGCCTCGATCTGCGGTGGCTTGAGTTTTCGGGCCGCCCGTATTTTCTGGCCCGTCTTCAATCCCGGCTTTTTTCTCTCCAAACCCTGTTCCTTTAAAGACGCATCATTCACGCCATTGAAGGGCTGATTGGGTGGTCGATGGATGGGGGCGATTGAAGTCATCGTAGGGTAGTGGTTTGAGGTGGAAATCAGGTCAGGTGTCGCTAGGTCCGTTTTTGAACGATTTCATTAAGAGCTCAACTTCTGCCGCCTTTTGCTGGTACAGATTCACCCATTTGCTGGCTTCTTCATAGCCGCACTCTGCTCGATGCCGAGCGTTATTCAGTATGAGTTGGATGAACTGCCTCATGCGATCAAGTTCGGATGCACGCTGTGGGGGAGGGAGGCCATCCCATAGCAAAGCGTCTGGGCCCAGTGAGATTTCCGCATAACGAGCACAAGGCCGGTTGCGCCAGTCATGCTGGCAGTACCCCAGCCCAAGATCGAGTACAGCCCTCTGTGCGGCAGCAGCGATTGCATCCTGCCTCGGAGAGACTTTGAGGGGAGGGGGTTGGGTATCGAACCGCTTTGCCGTTGCTCGGTGCGCGGAATGGGCTTTCTCCGCCGCCGTCATGTGCTGATATGCCTTGGTGTCGCTTGGATTCTTTCGGGCGAACCATTCGGTCTGGAGAGCATCGCTCATCCCACCCCGCTGCAGGATCGTATTCAGGGTGTGGCGGAAGCGATGCGAATTAATTCGAAAGTTAGCCTCTTCTTGCCCAGAAAAGTATCGCTTGAAAACGCCGAGTCCTCTTGCTCCAAGAAAATCACCTAAGTTGCGAACGTTCACTGGCCAGACGGCATAGCGGAAGGTGATCTTCTGAGAGTGAAAAGCGTGCTTGAACGCGATGAATATCATGTCTTCCAGCGCCAGATCTTTGCCTGGCGGAGTCACATGAACGGCAGGTCCTGAAAATATTTCCTTTTGCAAAGCAGACACTATGTCAGTCCGCAGGTAAGTGCTAGTTTTCTTCATGCCACGGGATGGAAAAATATTTCTGGTTTTCAGCCACGCCCTAATCCTTCCTTTGGGTAATCCAAGAAAGGATTGGAGGTCCTGAAGTGTTATATGAGGCGTATCGGTGAGCCCTCTGGTGTCAGCTGCTCCGGTAATCGAAATGTGTTTGGCGGCTGCCCGACATTCATGTGTCAGTTCGATTGCCTCACCAAGCGCCGCCTCAATGAGGGGAATGGTTTGTGGGATCAGATACAGCTTCTCAAGATGGACAACTTGGCAACCCTCACTCCGCTTTTCCTTGTAGTACAAGATGTAGGCGTACCCCTTCCTGTCGTGAGCGATTGTCTGGACGGGGAATGTCAGGATTTCCCCGATACGTCGTCCCGTGCATACTGCGATTACTACAGCATTGATCAGGAGTCGATCCCAGGTGTGATTCTCAGGAATGGTCTGATACAAACACCCAAGCGCCTTCATAACGTCATCGGAGATGAGCTTGGCTGATGCCCCCTGTGCAAGATTGGGTCGTCCAATCTGACGTAATCAAGTCCACCTGTTGAAGCAGGGCGGACCTTCTTCGAATATCTAAAATTGAGTCGTCGCGCACAGAGGCGGTTCTGGTCGATTGCAGCTGCGATGACTTCGACAAATCGTTGAAGCTTGTAGGTAGTGGTTTCAGCTTGCGTGGCGGCGATCTGATCGCATGCAGCTTCAAGGTCTCCTGTAGTGAGTGTCGTCAGGTCATGATTGCGCGGAGCAAGCTGTTGTGAAATGAATTGCGCCGCGATGATGACCTGCTGTTGGTCGACGAAGCACTGATTTCCAACTTGGTGCCGGAGCACCACGAGACTGCGGACAACTTCTCCAAAAGTCCTTTCGAAGGCATGACCAGGGATCTTGGGAGATTCACCTCGTTCAGTGAACCAAAAGTTCAGAGCTTTGCGCTCGCTTCTGTGGCTGCGAATGGTTTGAGAAAAAATATGAGTCACGTCCCAGACCGGAGAATCCCAATTGACTTCCCACTGCGCGGCTGCCTCTCGACCATCGCGGATAAGCGTCGAAATGTTGGTTCTGCAGTCGTCCTCAATCTTCGAGATTAGGACAGAAACCTTGCGTGGGGCCTTGCCTGCGTTATTCATTTCCACACCCCCGCCGTGTCGTAGAAGCGATCAAACGTTTAATCGACTCTTTAACTAAGGTCGTGGCTTGATTGGAGTCATTTGCTACAGTCGTTGTTTCAGGGAACGCAGCCTCTAGAGCACGGAGAATTCGGGCATGATCGACTTCTGCATAAGGCTTGAAGGCAGGGCACAAATAGCAACTCAGTGGCACCGGTAGCGGTTTGGGGCTCTTGTTATGGCTAATGTCTTGCTGACCGTAGGACTTTCCACAAGCTCCGAACATTTCTAGGATTGGCTCAATGCCTCCAGCAGATGCATTCTTGAGGTGAGGAACTATGCGTGACCCGATGTCGTAATAGACCCTGACGGATTGGGTGTCACTGTGGCCAAGCGCGACGGCTAGTTCAGCCTTGGAAATGCCCATGTCAACCATGTCGGTTGCGAATGTGTAGCGCATTCTCCTGGGGTTGATGTGTAGCAGTTCACCTGTTATCGGGCTGGTAATCTTGTGACGACGGACAAATTCAACGAGGAGTTCATTAAAATCCCCGCTTCTAAAGCATAGTGCGAATTGTTGGTTGTTGGTTTCAAGTACCTGCCGACGTGGATGACGCAGCATGAATAATGGGCGACCATATTGAGCATTGTCCTTGGCAGGGAAAATTTCTTCATTAGACTTGATCACTTGCCTGATCAGATTTGATAGATACGGGGTAGTGATAACCGTCTGAAATGAAGTGCGAGGACAATTTCTTTTCTTTATAAGTGGAATAGATAGAGAGCCGTTCGGGTCCGATAACGGATGAGAAGAAGGTTTGAAATCTTCTTCGAACAAGGTACGGAGGCTGAGTGAATTTCGACCAAACGCTAAGGTCAATGCGATAGCTAGTTTTTGCTGGAGATGGCGGTGCTTAGTGGACTCATCATTAAGCAGCGAGAGTTGGAGTAGTGGCCGTTCAAGTTCGTGATCTAAAGGCCCACGCAGTGGATCGTTACTTCTTACTGCAACCCCTTTGGGTCCGCCTGGGATGCGCATTGTGTTGACGCGCTGAGCAAATCGTTTGTCAAAACCGAGGTCGGCGGTGCGTGTCGCCCCCCATTTGTACCACGCGACGGGAAACCAATAACGCGAGTAGGTTTTGGCACGTTGCAGTTGGTCAGCCAATTCCTGCATTACCAAGACAAGAGTAGAGCGATAGCTTTCCAAGTCTGGTGCAGCGGTTAGGTGCTCATAAGAAGGAGCCTTCTTGAGCAGGTTAGGCACTTCGACCAATGCATTTTTCCCGGCAGATGAAGAAACGCGGATGGCTCTAGTCATCGAGAATGACAACAGCGAGTATCTCAAAATGGGGCAGTCGATTTTGAAATTGGTATATTGCGTGTTTGCGCCTGTTGGGAAAATCCAACGGTTATCCGATGTGACAATCTTGTTTCCGTCACGGTCGATGATTGATTGAGGAATTGGAAGGATGGCTCCGGACTGCACAAGCGAGTCGAGATAAGCGGCTTGCCATTCGGCTGATGTCTGAAATGTTGTTGCGTTAGTGAGGGACATCTTCATCCTCCAGTTGTTTTTTTTGCGAACATGGCTCGCTGTCTCGTGATGAGGTGTTTTCTCGAGCGCTTCTCCCTTGTTCTCTGAATATATGGTTCTACACTTCTAGGCGATGAGTCACCGCGTAGCTGCATCAAAATTGGGCGGCGCTCTTCTTCGGTAAGCCCCTCACTAACGAGGCTTTCCTCTGTGTCATTAGAAAACGTGTGGCGCATGCTCATTGGCGTGAGGCCGCTCATTGGGAATCCGTCAATATCGCCATCGTCACAAACTGCAGCGCGCAATTCTTTGAATATTTTCTGTACTGCACGGGCCGACAATGGTGTTCCACGGTCAATGCTTAAAAACATCAATGAAGTGGGCTCGTGGTAGCGCTTCTCTAGTTCCGGCCGAATATCGTCGAGATATTCCTTGAGATGCTTCGCGGCGCCCTGATGGCTGAGCGGCAAAACTCTGGACTTGCGTTTTACTTGGGCGGGGTTGGGCCTCGGATCGTCAGCTGCGTGGGGGCGACGGACGATATACAAACTCGTTGGATTCCCAAATTCGACATCTTGGACCCGAAGATTTAGTAGCTCCCCAAGTCGGATGCCGGTGTAGTACATCAGCTCAAATATCGACTGATTTCTGATTCGTGTAGATAATTCTGAAAATGGGTTCGCGGGATTTTCGGGGTCTAGCAACTCAAGAATTCTATCGGCTTGGCGAGGCGTTAGAGACTTGACGCTATAAATCGCGACAGGCTTAGTGGGCCTCATGTCCGAAAAAGCAGTTTCGAGCTGGTGGATTCGTTCGATGAAAACCTTGCTCCGTGGATCGGAGAGCGGGATGCGAACGGAAGCTTCCTTCATCACGAAGGAACAAAATTCACTGGCTCGAAGGAGTCTGGTTAAATGGGTTTCGGCGCAGACGACTGACGACGACTTCCCGCCGCTCCTTTGACGAGAAGTTCTGAGAAATTCTGAAAGGCTAAATATTTCAGCAGCGGAAAAAATTTCCCCCGCCAGCAATCGTCCGACCAAACCACGATGGTCTTGGAGGATGGATGCCCCCCATTCCAGTGTGAGCGCAATGCTTTCAGCAACTCGGAGAATGGTATTGGGGGCGTACCCTCGATAGTTGTTGATGAGGAAGGTCAGGGCATGCTCATCAGGCCTGGCTGTTTGGAGATCGATGACCATCGACATCCGCTCGCCGCCAGCATGGACGGCAGTTACTACTTTGTAGTGCTTCATATACGCTCGATCGGCTGATCCAACTTTGACTCTTCCCGAGGGAGTGCCACCCTGCGAGCAAGGACTGTGTCGATCACAATCCAAGCTGCATGGTTAGAAAGTTACAGATCGAGATTGGGGATTTCCTGAAAATCTTCGCCGAATAGAGATGGCGGCAAGACGCGATAACGCCATGATTAATAATGAATTAAGCGTTTATCGTCTTGGTGGGTGTCCGTTACGGACGATGGGCAATGAAAAATTAAAATTAGATTTACCGACTCAATTATGGTAAGGGCCCGACGTTCGCCCCCGAATTGAGTAGCGGCTGCCTTTAGAGACCAATCGACGACGACACGGAGATTGGGCATGAAGAAGCGCTTTACCGAAGAACAGATCATCGGCTTCCTGCAACAGGCGGAAGCTGGCGTGCCGGCCAAAGAGTTGTGCTGGCAGCATGGATTCAGTGACGCCTCGTTCTACAACTGGCGGGCGAAGTTTGGGGGAATGACGGTTTCCGACGCCAAACGCTTGAAGGCGCTTGAGGATGAGAACGCCAGGCTCAAGCGTTTGCTGGCGGAGTCGATTCTCGATGCCGAAGCCTTTAAGGCCGCACTGGGCCGAAAACGCTGAGCCCCCGACGACGCCCCCAGAATCGAGTAGCGGCAGACGTTGGAGTCCACTCAGTGGACTTGCCACGAAAGCCAGGGCCGATGCCGGAACGAACCACGCTCATCCGCGCACCCTCACGAGATCCTCCCATCGGGTCGAATAGCACGGCGACTTCCGCCCCTGCCGCATCTGCCAGGCACCCCGGCTTCCCGTTGAAGCCCCCGTCTTCAAGGTGCCTCGCCCGAACTTTCCATTCACCCGGTCCACGGCCGCCATCAGCGCCGCCAACCGGCCGGACCCGTGCTCATCCGCAAACAGGTCGCGAGGCACTTTGTCCTTCCCGAGCAGTTCGCCGAGCAACACCCCGGCCTTCGCATAGGGGAATCCCGGTCGATAGATCGCCCGTACTCCCTCTGTTGCCACCGTGGTCAGTTCAAGCGTGTCGTCACTCGCAACGGCCAGTGGCAGGGTCAGACTCTGGCTGTACTGCGGGTCATCCCTCCGGAACGGACTCGTACGGATGAACACCGTCAGGCAGCCGGCACATGAACCCTGGCTGCGCAGCTTCTCCGCCGCACGCCCGACAAAATGCGCCACCGCCTGCTGCAGGTCGGCCAGTTCATGAACCGAATTGCCGAAAGAGCGCGAGACCATGATCTGCTGCTTCGGCGGAGCCGCATCTTCCAGCGCCAGACACGATTCACCGCGCAGTTCGCGCACCGTCCTTTCAAGCACCACCGAGAACGCCTGCCGGATGCGGGTTGGGTCGGCATCGCGCAACTGTCCGACCGTGGTAATGCCCATCTCTGCCAGCCTTGGCGCGGTTCGGCGGCCGACGCCCCAGACCTCGTCTACCTCGATATCACCGATAAGACATGCCTGAGCCTCCGCCGAGAGTGCCGTCAGGTCGCAGACCCCGTTCCACGCCGGACGCTTCTTGGCGACATGATTGGCGAGCTTGGCCAGTGTCTTCGTTGCGCCGAAGCCGACGCATACCGGCAGCCCCGTCCAACGCTTCACCTTCTCCCGGATGTCCTGACCAATTGAGCTGAGTTCTCGGAATCCCGCCATTCCGAGGAAGCACTCGTCGATGGAGTAGATTTCCTGGTCGGGACTGAAGGCGGCGAGCAGTGTCATCACCCGGTGGCTCATGTCGGCGTAGAGCGCATAGTTCGACGATAGAGCGATGCCGCCTTCCCGTCTGAACTCCTTCTCTATCTTGAACCAGGGCACTCCCATCGGAATGCCCATGGCCTTCGACTCGGCATTGCGCGCAACAACGCAGCCATCGTTGTTCGACAGGACGACCACCGGCTTGCCGGCAAGCTTGGGATTGAAGACGCGTTCGCAGCTGGCGTAGAAGTTGTTGCAGTCGACGAGCGCAAAGCTCATGGCTGCCGGCGCTTGGCGCGGGGCCGCGGGTCGTGGATGACGCGGATGACCACGCCCCAGACCTGAATCCCTTCGGGCGGCACCGGAATCGGCGGATAGGCCGGGTTGGCCGGTAGAAGATGCGGCTTGCCTTCTTGGCGGCCGAGGCGTTTGACGGTGAACTCGGCATTGATCTCGGCAACGACGATGTCACCCATCTCTGGCTCGACCGCCTTGTCGATGACCAGCAGGTCGCCATCACGCAGCCCAAGGCCGGTCATCGAATCACCTTCACACCAAGCGAAAAAGGTCGCTTCGTGGTGCTGGATCAAGTCATTGAGATCGAGCCGACCTTCAACAAAATCCGCCGCCGGCGAGGGAAAGCCGGCGCGGATGCCGGTGGCGAAGACGGGGAAGCTGACGCGCTCGGCCACTTCTGCCGGCGAGAGGAAACGCAGGTGGAAGTGCGCACGCGCAAGGGAGGAATCGGGATGTTCAAAGGGGAGGAGCATGACCTTGTAGCGAATACTGGATGGATGTCCAGTATAAGGCTAGAAGGGAGTCCCTCCAATGCGCCGTGTCTTGCGTTCGTACCGCCACTCCCATGGCGGCGTCGGATTCGGGTCGCGCCAGAGGCCGCGCTGGGCGATCTGCGCCTCGTGTTCGGCCAGTTCGTACTGCATGCGCAGTGAGGGTTCCTGCTCATGCGCGTATTGCCGGTACCACCAGGCTAGACCGGCCTCGATCTGGGCAAGGTTCTGGTCCTGACCATAGACATAGACGGTACAAATCTCGCGCCGGTACTTGTCGCGCTTGCTGCATTCCAGGGTGACCTGACGGCCGAAGACGTGATTGGCGAGGTGCTGCTTCGATGCCTGTCCGAAGGCCTGGGCTTTCTCCGGCGCATCGATTCCTGCCAGGCGAACCTTGTGCGGCTGGTTGCTCCCATCGAGCACGGTGATGGTGTCGCCATCGCTGACGCCGACGACTCGCCCGGTAATGGTGTCGGCGCTGGTCGCCGAGGCGAGTCCGATCAGGCTGATGCCGAGGGCAAGCAGAGCGAGGTGGCGCATCACGGCAATGGTACTGCTGCGAGCAGGTCCGGGTCGTCGTTGGCCGGGCCGTTCACGCGTTTGCTAACCGGATGGGCTTCCATGAAGCGCTCAGGGTATGGGCCAAGCAGTGCCTGCAGACGACCGACATCGCCGAAGTCCGGATCGAGCCAGAGAGCGTAGTCCTCCGGGGGAATGATGGCTGGCATCCGGTCATGGATGGGGCGCATCAGCGGGTTGGCCGTGGTGGTGAGCACGGTAAAGGTCAGCAGGGTTTCGCCGCTCGGAGCGTTCCAGTGTTCGAGAAGACCAGCGAGGCCCATCGGCGAGCCGTCGCGCAGGTGGATGGCGAAGGGCTGCTTGCCGCCGGCGACCGGTTTCCATTCGTAGAAGGCATCGGCTGGCACCAAAACACGGCTCTTGCGGAAGGCATGGCGAAACATCGGCTTGATGGCGACCGTTTCAGCCTTGGCGTTGATCGGGTGGCCGATGTCGGCGGGGTTTCGGACCCACGAGGGGATCAGGCCCCATTGGGCGAGAGAGCAGGCACGGCTGCCATCAGGTAGCAGGCGGACGACGGGCAGGGACTGCGAAGGGGCGGCGTTGAAGCGCGGGGCGAAGTCGATGGAGGCCGAAGTGGGTCTGGTACCGGCTGCTCGGGCCGGAGAGGGCGTATCTGCCGCACATGGGGGGATTGTGGCATGGAATGCGGGCGGAACAGGTGTATGGGTGGTCGGGCAAGGAACGTCGTTTTATGGGTGATCGCCATGATTGACCAAAGACATTCTTCAGGACTGTAGCCTCGATGGCGCGCCAACGGCTGCAAATGCTTGATGAACGAGCCGTGGTATCCGGCTGTTCATCAGCCTTTCCGGGCATTCGCCTAATCGGAAAGGCTCGTCCGGTTGCCGTTTCATAACGGCCCTTCGGAACCGTCTACAAGGGCAGGGGCGATTCAGACCATTCGCATTAGAATCGCAGTATGGTCAATGGGGCAGAACATAAGTTAAGCCCTAGGCGCCTACACACCGGGGAGCCGCATGCAATTACGCCAAATCAAGGTCAGCCATTTTCGCGGCATCGCCGCCCTGGACTGGAGGCCATCCCATTCGTTCTGCTGCCTGATTGGACCAGGAGACTCGGGAAAATCAACGGTGTTGGACGCCGTCGAGGCGCTGCTGTCCTCCCGTTGGTTCTCGTTCACCGAACCCGATTTCCTTGGCTGCGACACTTCGACGTCGATCGTCATCGAGGGAACCATTGGCGAGCTGTCGCGCGCCTTGAAGTCCGATGAACGATTCGGCCTCCACATCCGAGGTTGGACCAGCGCCGGAGCCATTCGCGACGAGCCGGAGGACGACGACGAGCCCGTGCTGACCCTAAGGCTGACGGTGGATGCAACCATGGAGCCGGTTTGGGAGCTAATTTGCGACCGCATGGATGATCCACGAACCCTGTCCAACCGGGACCGGGCGTTGTTCGGCTTGGTCCGGCTGGCTGGCGAGGATGCCCGCCACCTCGCTTGGGGCCAAGGATCGGTCTTGTCGCGCCTGACTGGCGACACCGAGGACGCAGCCGCGCGGCTGGCCGACGCCTATCGCACAGCCCGAGCTAGCGCCAAACTTGACGAGATCGAGTCGCTGGCTAATGCGGCAGAAGCCGCTGAGGGTTTCGCCAAGGGACTTGGCGCCTACGTCGAGGACTCCTACGAGCCAGGCCTCGAGCTCGGGCGTTCGGGTTTGTCGTCTGGCTCAATCGCCTTGCACGACGGCGGTGTGCCGCTGAGGCTGGCGGGCTTGGGATCGCGCCGCTTGGCAACACTCGCCATCCAGAAATCCGCTATCTCCGAGGGCGCCATTATCTTGGTCGATGAAATCGAGCATGGCTTGGAGCCACATCGCATCATAGGAGCTATCGCCCAGCTCAAAGGGGACCAGACTAGGGCGGTAACAGACAAGAAGCCCGTAGGCCATGTGCTAATGACCACACACTCGGATGTAGCCTTAGGTGAGGCCGGTGAAAAAAGCCTGCACGTGGTCGAGATCACCCGGCCCGACCGCCTTACCAGCATCACGACTCCTGCGACGCCACAATCCATCCGCTCGCTGCTTCGTTTCACGCCCAGAGCCCTATTCGCCCGGCGTATCCTAGTCTGCGAAGGCTATACGGAAGTGGGTCTCCTATTGGGGTTGAGGGAGTATTGGCCGACGCGACATGACAACAAGCCGATCGAGCAACTCGGTGCCGCCATCGCCGATGGCAATGGCGGCGAGGCCTGCGCGATGGCTTTGGCGCTGGACAAGCTTGGATACCTAACGGCGCTCTACCGCGACAGCGACGATCCGCTATCCGCTGAACAGCAAGCCAAGCTGGCTTCGGCAGGGATTCCAGTCTTCGAATACGGTGGGGGACTCTATACGGAACTTGCAATATTCAGCGCCGCGACCGACGCCCGTGTCCAAGAGCTTCTTCAACATGCTCGCGAAGAGAGAGGCGACGATTTCATCGACAACAACCTCGCCGCGAAGATCGACGATCTTAACGTCGACTGCGTCCGCCTTGGGTTCGACTCGTGGGAGCTACTGTCTTCCAAGAACGGCGAAGAACTCCGAGTAGCCATTTCCGAGGTCGCCGCATCGAAAGGCAAGGAGAAGAAGAACAAGAAGCCCTGGTTCAAGGACCAACGCCTTGGACGCGGCCTCGCTCCATTCGTTTGGAGCATCGCAGCCGAGGCGCCTGCCTCCCCGTTGGCAGTGGCGTTAGCCGCCGCCGAGGCTTGGCTGTATGCCTGAGGCCGCGGACCTCATCGCTCTGAGCAACGCTGCGATCGTGGCCCCAGCCGGGCACGGCAAGACCGAGATCATCGCCAACGTTGCAGCCTTGGGGCGGCGTGCGCTCGTCCTGACGCACACCCATGCCGGCGTTCACGCTATCCGGTCGCGCATGAAGCGACTGGGCGTCCTTCATTCAGCAGTGGCAGTGGACACAATCGCCGGATGGTGCATGCGGTACGCCCATGCATTTCCTGGAGTTGCCAAGCCGCCGCCCGATATGCCTAAGACAGCAGCGGAGTGGGAACAACTCTACCAAGGAGCGGCGTTGGCACTGCAGGTCACAGCCGTGCGGGAGGTAATCTCCGCCTCGTACGACCGCATCCTGATCGACGAATACCAAGACTGTGGAGGGAGCCAGCATGCGTTGGCCATTGCCCTCTCCGGAATAGTGCCGACGTTGATCTTTGGCGATCCTATGCAGGGCATCTTTGAGTTTGCTGGTGCGACTCTCAAATGGGACAGTGAAATTCATCCAAGCTTTCCGCTGGCGGGAACGCTCGACACACCCCATCGCTGGAACGGCAAGAGTCCGGCACTTGGGGAGTGGATTGCCGAGACTCGGATCAAACTCATGACGGGCGAAGCCATCGATCTGGCGGATCCTCGCATTACCTACCGGGAATCCAATGATGCATTCGACATGGCTACGTTGTTCGAAGGCTTAGACGGCAAGGAAGGCAGCTTCGCCGCGATCCACTGCAACAAACGCATTTGCTATGGGCTAGCTAAGGCAGCAAGCGGCGGCTACCAAGCTATTGAGGAAATCGCGGCAGGCAGGCTCAATGAATTCGCAAAAGCGTGGGACCGTGCGTCAACTGCCGATTTGCGTCTTCGTGCCATCACGGGCCTGCTGGCCGACTGTTACCAGCAGAAGGATCTCGCCGAAGGCGAGACCGTTGATCCAGACGAGGCCGAGATGAACATGGCCTTGAGTGAAATTAGGGTTGGCCTCGGGGTGGGCAACGGCGCCGATGCTGCAGCTCAGTTTCTCGGGCTATTTCGAAAGCGTCCCCGCTGGAAACTCTACCGAAGCGAGTTATGGCGCGATGCAGAGCGTGCTGTGAGCGAACTCGCTGCTGGCAGGAAAGAAACGATGGTCGACGCGGCGGGAAGCATTCGTCAGCGCGTCAGCAATTTGGGCCGCAAGCTGCCGAAGAGAACCGTCTCGACGCCGTTGCTACTCAAAGGCTTGGAGTTCGATCACGTCGTCGTGCCGGACGCTACCCATTTCGCGAAAGAGAGCAAAGCCCAAGCCAAGCTGTTCTATGTCGCGATCTCACGAGCCACGCGATCATTGACGATCAGCTCTTCGAGTCGTTGGATTTCGCTGCCTATCCCTAATTCTTAACCATCGAAAGAAATGGCGAGCCTAATTTTGCTGCGGCGCGCCGCGCCGTAGCTTGCAAAAAAGCAACGGTTCAGATTCGTCAGGCCTGTAGTTAAGGTGCGACAGAGCGTTCATTACTTGGTCTATTAACGCACATAAATTCGTCTGTGCTGCGATAACCCAGGCGTTCTATTCAGGATTACGTGATGACAGAGGAAACTAACGAACCGGCGCTCCCTGCGGACGGCCCCGATGGCCAAGACTCAGGTTCAGGCGCCTATTCGCTCGCTGGCTACGACTATCAAGTCGACGTATCCATCTGGCTGGCCCTCGATCTGATGCTCGGTTCCGGTCTGACTCGAATGGTTGAGCTTGAACCCGGAAGCGAGGAGGATATTGAAGCTCAATTGGCTGACGACGAGCCGAGTCGCGTGACGACGCGCGTTGGCTTGGATGGCTACACGCTCGTTGTGCAGGTGAAGCTGCGCGGCGGAGACGCCTGGACCGTCAGAGGAATCCACCGCCTACTGAAACATGGAAGCGCCAGCCGGCCGTCGGCGGCAAAGCGGCTGGCCACCTCAACGATCCGATACCTTCTCGTTACAAGCGCGGCGCTGAACGGAGGTACTCAAGGTCTGAGGGTGACGCGCGCCGGAAGTTGGCCGAAGAAGAGCGGAATGCCTAAATCGATGGCGAAGGTGCTCCCGGCCGACGCCCCAGGACGCGTCGCCATCATCGGAAGCTTGGACGAAGACCGACTAGTCGACGAAATCAAACGGCTTCTGATCGAACGATTTGGCATTCCGAATTCGCGCTGGATAGAGTGTCTTCGTGCACTCCGCGAGGAGGCGCGTATGCGCGTCCGGCACGTCGGCGAGGGGCGATGGCACAGGGAAGAGCTTGCACACATTATCCGTAGCCATGACGGTTATCTCGCAAGCTCTCCGCAACTCGACCACTATGTGCCCCCCCGAAACTGGCAGGAGCTTTGGGACGCCATGGGGGCGCCAAATTACGCCGCCATAATCGTCGGCCAATCCGGAACTGGAAAGACGCTCGCGACGAGCAAACTCTACGAGGAGCTTCGCCTCGAGAACCCGGGGTTAACGCGCGTGCCGATCCGACACGGTCCACAGCAATTGCGTGATGATCGGACTCCGCCGCCGGTTCTCTATGATATTGAGGACCCTTGGGGGCGCTACGACTTCGATCCTGCGAGCCGGCCTTGGAACGACGAACTTGCTCGATCGCTGGGACGGGCACGCGCCGACAGCATGATCATCGCCACGAGCCGACGGGACGTCGCCATGTCGTCAGGCGCTCTGAAATCGGTCGAGCCGTGGGTGGTTCCGCTTGAGGCGGAACATTACGGCAATCCTGAACGACAGCGACTCTATCGGACGAGGATCGACACGCTCCCGCGTGACGTGCGCCTGCTGGCGGCCGACGCCGAGCGGCAGGTGCTCGACAACTTGGCGACCCCTCTTGAAATCGAAAAATTCTTCGACGCGCTGCGCACCATGGGGCGCCCTCAGCAAAGCCGAGAGGGTGTTTTCATAACAGACGCGATCGCCAAAGCGCATGAGCATTCGATCGAGTTGACCGTCATCAATCAGATCGAGGAACGAGACGATGTTCGCGCGGCCGCCGTCATCTGGGGGTTCCTGAAGGCAAGCGATCGTCTATCGCTCCGGGTGCTTCGGAACCTCGAGCTGGAGCTCGCCGTACGCCTCCCCGCCTGCGAGAAGGGCGTCACGCCGTTAGTAGATTTCTTCGTCGCTGCGCGCAACCTGCGTTCCGGCGCTGGCGATGTGACCTACTATCATCCCCGGGTCGAAGCCGGGGTGGAGGGTGCGCTCAAGCGCAATGCGGTGCCCGTATGCCTCGCACTGCGCACGCTCCTTGACTTACTGACGGATCCTGATGGAGCAGGGGAAGATTGGGGCGCTGGGTTCGCAGCGCGAATCGTCGCCGCCGCCAAGCGCATTCCGGAGCTAACGCTCGTTCCGAGGCCAAAAACGGCAATCAGGATCGATTCTTGGCTATCCGATCGCCTCGCCGACCCTTCTAGCAAATTGAGCGAGCATGTGAGCCTTGCAGCTGCGGCAGGATCGCCTGCGTCCAACGCCGCGGAATTCGCCCGCTACCTTCTGCACCGACCGGACCAAAGATTCGGCTGGTTTCACATCTGGCAACGTCCTGGCAATCCCGATGCGTGGTATGACCGCTTACGCGCAGATCCAGCGATTGCAGCGATTGCCGGGCGCTTCGTCCGGGAGATGCTGTTGGATGATCGCGACCACTACAGCGTGTCTCTCGTCGACGACCTCGATCGCCTCGCACCCAGCCTGACCCCGGCTTATCTCGAAACGGCTGCAATAATCGTCCGCTATGGCGTCATCCATTCTTCCGATGTCGTCGCTGCCGGCGCCTTGCGCGATCTTGATAGCTTCGAGCCGATCGTGGATAGCGCGGTCAAGGAACTCACGCCGACCAGCGAAGAACGGGCAAGGTCGCGCGAGACCAGCCTCGCCATCACGAATGAGGTCCACAACGACGACTATGCAGAGTATCTGGCGGACAATGATGATGGCCATACGGCAACCGAGTTTTTGCGAGCTTACGCAGATCGCATTCGTGAGGTGAAGGGGTGGAGGAGCCTCGCGCAGCATCGCCACGCCATACCTCTGCTTTCGTACTGGATGCGATCACTCGTAAACAGCGCAAAATCAGGGCCGCCATCAGACGATGAAGTGGCCGGCGCATACGCCGCCGCATTCGGTAGCGAAGAGGAGTACGCCCTATGGTTTGTCCTCATGCAGCATTGGGACGAGCAGTACCGGGAGCGCCTCCTTTCCCGCATTCGCGAGGGGTCGCCGCTAAGTGCTACGCGGCATGCCGCGCTGGCGTGCATCGTCGAACGAGCGCCTGATTTGCTGGCGCCGATTGTCGATGAGCTTCGGCAGGCCGGAAAGGATGAGCGGATTGTCGAGATCATGATCGACCTCGCTCATCTTAAGGACCGACGAACAGACGACGGAAATAAGCTCAAAGTTACTGCTGCCGCCGCTATGAATCTCCTCGAGCCAGCGCTTAGAGAACTGTGTGAAGCGGCCGGCAACAGCGGAGATGATGAACCGCAGCCTTTATGTTTGACCGCGGTCGCCCTGCTGAGCAAGCCGGCCCGATCGAGCGAGAGCGTGCGTGCCCTGCGTATTCGTCGGCATCAAGATATCTCCGGCTCCGTGCGGACCGATATCGAGTGGACGCTCGCCCACAGCGATGACCGCGACGCTTGCGTAGAGGCAGTTGACGCCGCCATCGCGCTGGGCATCGAGGATGTCATCGTTGGCGCGTTGGACCATAGGCTCGCCCATGTCGTAGCAAAGGCGCTCGCCGCAGTCGGAGATCGCGTTTTGCCCCCCCTGCCGGCGGACTTGCTTGCCTTTGCGGACGCCAAGGGTAGTCCGGTGCGAAAAGCGCTGGTTCGTCTGCTTGCCGCCAAACCTCATCCGGAACATCTTTCCGTGCTGTTGCGCCTCGCACAAGATCATTGGGCTTCTTCGTCGCACCACTATGGTGAAGACGATATCTTTCCGATCGCGCGCTCAGCGGTCGATGCAATCGCCGATCTGTCGCCTCGTGGTTCAGCAATCCTTGAGCGACTGCAGGAGATCGCGTTCGAGACATCCGACTGGGTGGTCTGTGTCGGCTTGTTCAAAATCATTTCCGCGCAAGGTGGTTGCGCATTTCAGGTCCGCTTGTTCGAGCTTGCTGTCACGCCAGGCCGCATCCGCGTCAGACGCGCGGCGGCCCGAGCCATGTTGATGGAAACACATACTCTGGACTCGGCAGTGGTTTGCAAGATCACCACAGGTCTTCTCGCGACCCAAGAACCATCAATCGCCGTCATACTCACCCTTATCGTCGCCTGTAGGGCGTCGATTCAACAACGTCTTGACCTCGCGCGCGGAATATCGGCGAACCCGAAGCGCAGAGCCCTTGTGCTACTGATGCTCTGGCCAGCGGTGGGCCCATGCGAGGCATCCAAGACGACCATCGAGCAGCTCCTTCCAGAAAATCACTTGTCACTTGCATGGGTGAACGCCGGGCCAAACGAATGCGCTAAGGACGACTTGATTGCCGACCTAGGCGACCCCGCCATTTGCCGGGAGGTCCTAAGCTGGTTGAACCCCCAAAAGGTGAAGTTGTGAGCAAGCCTTTCGACCTCCTGCGAGAGTTTTCCCGATTTGGCGATGGTAGCGAAATCAACCTGAATGACGCGACGATACGGCCGGCCTTCGAATTACATGTCGAACAAATGATCGATCGCGCTCTGAATGACCCCGTAGCGTAAGGATGCGAGCATGCAGAAATCCTACATTGGCCTTCACGAAATGTCTCACCGGAGGCGATCCGCGGACATTCCATTTTGCTATCACTTTCGTTGCATGCCCTGCGGCAGAAGGCACTTGGCTGTCGGCTTCTGGTAAAGTCTTAAGTTGTTGCGCCAACAAAAATAACACCGCCGCATGCATCCTGGGCGCCGCCAAGAGCCAGTGCATTTGATGTCCGAGCCGGCCCCGGGACCGGAGCGGCAGTATTTAAGGGGAGTTACAACGATGACCTACGAAGCCCAAATCAGCCGCAGCAATCCGACCGCATTTCTTTTTGTCGTCGACCAGTCGGGGTCTATGTCCGACAAAATGTCGTCGGGCAAGAGCAAAGCGGAGTTCGTCGCCGACGCCCTCAACAGGACCCTGATGAACCTCGTCACCCGCTGCACGAAAGCCGAGGGCGTGCGGGACTACTTTGACGTGGGCGTGCTAGGATACGGCGGCAACGGGGTCGGCAACGGATTCTCCGGCGCGCTGGGGGCAGCGGTGCTCAACCCCATCTCCGCCATCGAACAGAACCCGGTGCGCGTTGAGGATCGCAAAAGGAAAATGGACGACGGCGCCGGAGGCATTTTGGAAACCTCCGTCAAATTCCCGGTTTGGTTTGAGCCCAAGGCCAGCGGCGGCACGCCGATGCGCGAGGCCCTCACCCGCGCCGCCGAGGAACTCGTCGCTTGGTGCGACGCCCATCCCGACTGCTATCCGCCAACGGTCCTGCACGTTACCGACGGCGAATCTACGGACGGGGACCCCGAGGAGATCGCCGGGCACCTGACGCAAATCCAAACCAACGACGGCGCGGCGCTGATGCTCAACATCCACGTCAGTTCCCTCGGGGCCGACGCCATCCGCTTCCCCGCAAGCGCTTCCGGCCTCCCCGACGACTACGCCAAGCTGCTCTTCCGCATGTCTAGCCAGCTGCCCGAGCATCTCATCCGCTTCGCGAAGGAAAAGGTCCACACGGTCGGCGTTGAGTCGCGTGGGTTCATGTTCAACGCCGAGGCGGCGGAGATCGTGGACTTCTTCGACATCGGCACGAGGGCCTCCCAGCTGCGCTGAGGCCCTCGTGAGGCTTCTCTTCTCCGGAAGCTGCCCCAAGGATCCGCTCGGCGACGACATCAACGAGGACAAACTCGCGTTCTCGGGATCCAGAGGGACCTTAGCGCTGTGCGACGGCGCCAGCGAGTCCTTTGACTCGTCGGTGTGGGCCCAGATACTCGCCGACAAGTTCGTCCTCGATCCAGCTGTGACGCCGGGATGGCTCTCCGACGCGATTGCCGAATATGTGGCGCGGCACGACTTCGCAGCAATGTCGTGGTCGAGGCAGGCATCCTACGAGCGCGGCAGCTTCTCGACGCTGCTCGGAGCCCAGCACATCCCCGGAAACAAAACGGTTGAGGTTCTCGCCGTCGGGGACAGCCTCGCCGTCCTGGTCGACGGGAGCCGCTTCGTCTCCGGCTGGCCCTACGCCGACCCGGAGCGCTTCAAGGACCGGCCGACGCTGTTCGCCACGCTGCCCGAGCACAACGACTTTGTCTCCACCCCGGGCTTTTGGACGGAACGCGGGACGCACTTCGACCTCGGCACCTTGGAGTCCCCGCGCTTGGTTTGCGTCACGGACGCCTTGGGCGAATGGCTCCTCCGCCAGGTTCTGTCGGGGGAGGACGGCCTCGCAAGGCTGCTGGCGCTGGCTGACGAGAACGATCTCATAGAGCTGGTGGTCCGGGAGCGGCATGCCGGGCGCATGCGCGTCGACGACTCGACCCTAATCGTCGCCGCGTTCGACGGGGAGGAAGCGCTGGATGGCCTACCCCTCGTTTGAGCAATACAACAACGCCTTCCAGGCCCATGACCGGCTGCTAGCCGATCCGGAGCTGAAGAAGGGGGTGGTCTCCAAGAGCGGCCTGGGCACTCCGCACGTCATCAGCGGAGGCTTCGCACTCACCTACACGGTCAAGGCCGGATCGAAGAAATACGCCGTCCGCTGCTTCCACCGCGAGTCCAAGGCCCTTGAGAGGCGCTACCAGGCCATCGCCCGCCGCCTCGCCCAGCTGCGCTCGCCTTACTTCCTCGACTTTGAGTTCCAGCCGCAGGGCATCAGCGTTGACGGTGGCGCCTATCCCATCGTCAAGATGGCGTGGGCGCAGGGCGTTACGCTCGGGGAGTTTCTGGAGGACAACCACGGCAAGAAGGGAGCGCTGGCAAGTCTGCCCGCCTCGCTGCTCGCCCTCTCCAAATACCTCGAGTCGGAGCGCGTCGCGCACGGCGACATCCAGACCGGCAACATGATGGTGTCGGGCGGCAGCGCCGTCCAGCTCATCGACTACGACGGCATGTTCGTCGAGGACATCAAAGACTTGGGAAGCTCGGAACTGGGGCATGTCAATTTCCAGCATCCAGAGCGGAAGGCCAAGAACCCCTTCGGCCCGACGATGGACCGCTTCTCGCTCATTACCTTGTCCCTCGCCCTGAAAGCGCTGCACGAGGAGCCCGCGCTGTGGGACAAGACGGGATCCGACATGGACTCGATTGTTTTCAGGGCAAACGACTTTGCTGATCCGGCATCCTCATCGGTCTTTTCCGAGCTCATGCGCAGGCCCGCACTGGTGGCGCATGCGCAGCACTTCGCTGCAATCTGCCGCGCCCCGATTGAGAAGGTTCCAAACCTGGAGGATTTCCTCGCGGGAAAGAACATTCCCGCCGGCGTCGTCCAGATCACCGCCAAGCCCCAGGAGGGACGTCCCAAGCCTGGCTACATGGGCGTCTACGACGTCTTGGCCGCCACCAATTACGCGCTCTGCCTGCGCCGGGTCGGCGACAAGGTCGAGGTCATCGGCCGCATCTCGGAGGTCAAGGTCGACAAGGCCCGCAACGGCAAGCCCTACATCTTCATCAACTTCGGTCCGTGGCAAGGGCAGATATTCAAGATATCGATTTGGTCGGAGGGTCTGGCAGCCATCGCCAACAAGCCCGACGCCTCGTGGGTCAGCAAGTGGGTCAGCGTGGTCGGCCTGATGGAGCCGCCGTATGTGAGCCGCAAATACAAATACTCGCACCTGTCCATCAATGTGACCGCCAACGGGCAGATGAGCATCATCACGGAGGTGGAGGCCAAGTTCAGGCTGGCGTCGGCGCAAAAGATATCCTCCGCGCCATCGTCCAACCGGGAGGCGCTCGACCGGATCAAGGGAAAAACGTCGCCGAAGCAGCCGGCTCCGGGGCAATCTCCGCCGGCGTCCCCGAACAAGAGCGTCTTGGACAACATCCACAAGGCTCAGGGCGCATCACAGGCGCGCCCGGCGCAGACATCGTCGCCACCTCAGCCCCAAGCTCCTTACGGCCGACCGACCTATCCGCAACAGCCTCAGGAAAAGGGACTGTTCGGAAGACTCATCGACTGGCTTTTCAAATAGCCGCCGCCCATCAGGGCTTCGAGCGGTGTATCTCGTCGAGTATCCGCTGGTTCGGAGTCATGGCGGCCGAAGGGGGCCGTGGGATGGCCGCGACGGAACCTGAAGCGGGAATCTGCTGCTATTGCGAAGAGGCCGGCTGGGATTGCGAGCCGAGGTATTTAAGGATGCTGATTCCGGTGCCCGGAATGATGAAGGAAACCCAAAGCGATCCAGTCGGAGAGCGCCCGATGCGAAAGCCGGCGAGACCCCAGCTGATAGCAACCACCCGGATGCACCTCTAACTTTGGCCTAGAACCAGCCTCACCCATGCAGCAACAGGCAGCACTGCGGCATTTACTGAAGTGCTTCAAGGTGGGGAAGCAAACCACCGTTTTCTATACGCAGCTTATCACCCCTCCAAAATACATCCAAACAGCATCATTCGTGTAAAGTAATCGCGTACAGTTATCAACGTACAGATTAGGAGCGTTTGATGCGCATTGGCTATGTCTGGAGCTTCGCCAAGGGACGGCCGGATCCCGGAGAGACGCCGGAACAGACGGCGCTTCGGGAAACAAGGGAGGAGACCGGGGTGGAAGCGACCATCGTCTGCCCGATTCCCGGCGAGTTCGTCGGCGGCACGACGATCAATCGCTATTTCCTCATGCAGGCCCCCGCCGGTCCCAGCGTCGAAACCCCGGATTGCCCGGAAACGTAGTCCATTCGCTGGATGACGCCGGAAATGGCGGAGTCCCTGATCGCGCTCACGACCAACGCGCTTGGCCGGGCCCGCGATCTGGCGGTGCTGGACGCCGCGGTGGAATTCTGGTCAGCCCTGCCTCGCTGAAGGGTACGAAGCCGCTGTGGTGCCGAATCGCTGGCAGGTGAGGAGGGGCAGGCCGCCGATGAAGGCGTACTCGGTGCTCCAGTGGAACTGGAAGGCTTCTCCGAGCGCGAAGCTGAGCGGCACGTATGTGGAGCCGGGCTTGCCGGACTCGTCCTGCCGCCAGCGCTTGATGAAGGCGCACACCCGGTTGTAGCTACCGCGCTGAGCTTGACCTCCTTGAGCAGCCCAATCCCTCACTGGTGTCCATGCTCACCGGGCTAACTGCTCCTTCGTCCAAGCGCGGCCGATAGATGGGCTGTGACAGCGGCGAGGGCAACATCGACCGAAACCTCAGGAGACCATCCAGAGCGCGTTGCGCTGGGGCCTTTATGCGAAACTGCCACCTTACGCCCCCCCCTATGCGAAACCGCCACCTTGGTCATTCAGAAACGCCACGGAGCTTCTGCGAGACCGCCCGCGAGCTTATGTCAAGCCGCTGCAAAACAAGCGGTAAGTTGTTGAGGCGGCGCGGAAATATGGGCGCGAAACGGGGTGGCGGATGTTGGAAAATTAACAACACACCGTCGCCGGTTTGGTGATCGCGCTCCGACAGCACGTCTGTCCAAACGGCCTTCAACGCACAAAAAGCAACTTCGAGGGGGGGAAATGCCCGACGATGGGCTGCTTTAATGATGGCAGTTTGGCATAAGCTAGATTTATTCCGACGCCCGATGATGCCGTGCTTCTTCGCAATCTCCGCGACCGGCGCTTTGTCCGCTTCGCGCAGGATCGTCACCATCTGGGCTTCGCTGAATCGACTCTTCCTCATGACTTCCTCTCTTCAAGGAAGCCATCCTCTCAAGTTTCAGATGGCCCGAAAATCCCCAGGCAGGTCAATGACACCCTGACCGCTGCCCTGCTGGATCGGCTCCTGCATCACGCCCACATCATCCAGATCAAGGGCGATAGCTATAGACTGAAGGACAAGAAAAAGACGGGGTTTGTTGGCACACAAGGGGCCACAAACAACTGACTCGGCAACCCCCTGAGCCGTTCTGTGAAGGGCGGCTCAGGCAAGACGTCCTACGACCGTAACGTGTCCATTGCTGCCGAAGCCACTTTGGAATGCTGACGCTCAGAATAATCAACGGTCACTCGGCACGGCCTTGATGAACCGAACAATCGTATCGGCAACACTTGGAGCCAAGGGCAAATTCGGGTCAGTGTAAGTAGAAATATTGATGCGGCGGTCGTCACTGGTCACCACCTTCAAGACGTGATTGGTATTATTAAGCAGCGAAAGTTCTGCCTTGGCATTCGCCCCTTTCAGGCGAAAGGCATCATGTTCTCCAACCTGAAGATCACGTTTCCCATGAATAATAAGAACGGGAAGAGTAGTATTCGCCAGAAGCTCCGCCGGATCGTAAGCAAACTCGTCAATCAGAAAGTCCTGCACTTGCGGTCGGAACAAGGGTAGAAGGGCTGGCGACATGGTCCGCGTATCTACGTGCTTGCCGGCTTCCAAAGCTTCAATCGCGGCAAAGGCCTGATCTAGCAGGGAGGCATTCGCCGGATTTGACTTGAGTTGTTCGCGGAGCACCTCTCCTATTGGTCGCCCTGGTGCGGCAATCAATACCAAGCCACAAAGTCTGGATGGGTTCTTCGCCGCAACCAATGTAACTAGTGCACCTTCGCTGTGACCGAGCAGCCATACACACGATGTGCCGGTGCGGGAGCGAATCGATTCCACCCAGGAATGGACGTCTGCCGCGTAGTCGGAAATGGTCACTGCATTAGGGTCTGCCGCTGCTGCAGCGCTGGCAAACATCCCACGCTTATCAACTCGGACCGTGCTTATGCCTTGATCCGCCAAGCTCTCAGCCAGTAGCCTGTAAGTCGATGCTTTTATACCTGAGGGGCTGTTCCCATCTCGATCTATCGGCCCGGAGCCGGAAATGATTAAAACCACGGAGCCACTATAGGTTGAAGCGGAGAGCATCGTTCCATTGAGCGGACCGGACGGGCCTCGCGCCTCTAAGACTGCATCAACGGGATTGGCATGACAGGTTGAAACGGCGATCAATAAAGCAACACATGCGAAGCACCCTAGTTTCATTGGCTCCTTCGAAGGCAATGGTGAATCAACGGGACTAGGCTGGATTTTTACCGAGCCCCAGACAAAATAACGCCAATAGCATACACGTAGCACAGCCGATTGTCCGCTTCTGGAGACAGGGCTAAACAGTCGCTCTTGGCCGGCAACAGAAGGAAGGTCAAAACCACCCAACCAGAAAGATGCGGCAACCAACCCATGTGGGTCAGTTCTATGTTGTTGTTGACAAGGCTTCGGAGTGTTTACGGGGGACGGGGCGATACACCACGAATTTCAGGTGGTCAAGCGACGATTTCCTATCCGACGGGGTGTAACGCTTCAGATTGCATTGATGCGTAAAGTTCTTGCGTAGAGGAACCGAGCAGACGCCCCCCTTTCCGCGGACGGCGCGTCAAAGGTCACTTTGGCCGTTGCTTGACGGGTATTCTTCTTCGTCCGCTAAGTGCGCAGTTGTTGTGCTGAGCGCAAGAGCTATTCCATCGAATGGCCGCAAAGTCAGAAATCCTGCCGGTAAAAAGAGGTGGCTAATCAGGAGGGGAATTTTCCCCACCTTTTCGGCTGTCTTCAGAAATTTGCTAGGCTAACGCGAACATCGCGACGAAAGTTCAGTAGGCTCCGATTATCGCTTGGTGATGTCGGGACGGTAATTTTTCGTCCTGATGGGGAGATTAGTTTGCCGTGCTTACCACCCCAACTGAAGTGCCAACCCTTGCGTATCAAAGCCCGTACTTCCGTACAAATGTCTTTGTTTGCACTGTACCTCATGATTCAGAGCCTTCAAGGCTTCTCAATTCGATCAGAATTTTCTCTTGCTGATCGACCGTACTGAAGGCGATTTGATTGGTGAGAGCATCGATCCAAAGGCGTTTTTCACGAAGATCAATTTCATAAGGCACTACTGGATACTCATCGCCTCCTCCTTCTTCATAGAATTCAGCTTCAATCCATTGCCAGGTGTCATCCTTCCGGAATTGCTCGTGAAGCGTTGATGCGGTCAGCAGACAGTCCAACATTTGGCCGTTCACTGCTTCTTCTGCAAGCCCTGCCGAGACAACAGAAATTGCTTGTAGATATAGCCAATATGTGTCGCTGTATGCCGTGTAACTGATCAGTTCGAGATCAGGGTGATGTGTGCGAGATCGTGCCAGCTTGCTTGGTTTCAAATATTTTTCCGCTAGGACTGCCGTTTCAAAGCAAGTTTTGTAGTCATGGCTTGCGAAGCTGTTATGGAAAAGTTGAGTGTATTGATCCAGTAGCACATCAACGCTGTGCGAGTTGTTCCGCTCGTTGATCGAGTGATACCAATTGTTCAATGTTTGATGAACAGCATAGCTTCCTGTGTTTCTTACTTTGTGGGATTGCCATAGCCGGGATAAAAATCTGTTATGCAAGATTTCTACTTCAAAGCGTTTCGGCGCGTATCCTTCCGCTTCCTCTGACCATTCCTGCCAATGTTTTTCGTAGCCATCAAGCTGAAGAATCCAACGTAGATGGAGAAGCTTAAAGTTTCGGGCGAGCAGGCCATCTCCCAAAACGTTGAAAAATGTATGCCGGTACTTGTCACGTTCAGTGATGAGGTTCCTAAGTAAGGTGACCTCATCTTCTGAGAACGGATGTTGCGGGAGCTCTGGCTTAATGTCCGATGTTTCGGATGCGAATAGCGGGAAGTGCTTGCTAGGCCAAATTGGACCAAGGCCATTCAGAGTACGAACCTCACGGCTGGGCGCATTCCGCTTTCCGTTCATGGCGGTTAAGAAGGCTTGGTCGATGAAAATGTCCCGGACAATCCGATATTCGTCGGCATGTTCAAATTGCCAGCGAGTGGCTCGGGGCCAGTTTGACAGCGCTTTCGGCAATATTGAATTAAGGTCATCATGAAATGAGGCGGCGATAGAAGCCTGTTCGTCGGCAAGCTCGCGAGCCATGGTTTCGTGCGCTGACATTGGTTCAGCTACTTCCTCGGAAATCATTTGCTGTCGTTGCATCTCGTGAATTGCACGGTTTCTTTGGTGTAGAGCAACCATTACGCGGATGAACCAGGCGCGGGCGTGATTGGGCTCAACCGTGATTGCATCGCGAGCTTTCTGGCTAGCCTTCGCATAGTCCTTCAGTGCGAAATAAGCCTCAGCCTGTTCTGCATATTCAGCTGCTGACCAGCGGCCTCGCCGCCCGCGCTCTTCTATGGTTTCCAGGTTCTGGATAGCCCGCAGCGCAAAGGGTAAGGGTGGAGTGGTCGGGCTCTGACCTTGAGACTGGCGAAGCTTCTCGTCAAGGCGTTGCTTCTTAAAGTCTACCTGTCGGTCTGTGAGTATCGCCTTGAGCGTACCGAAATGCTCCCTCCAGTAGGAATATATCTCAAATCGCCGATTGATTTCTCGTTGAGTGTCGTCAATCGTTCTGGATAGTTCAGTCGGGTCCAGTTCATTCTGGATAATTTTCGCGACTGTTTCCGTTTCGCCACGAAATGCTTCGTCCAGCTTCAGAGCGTTGAGTAATATCAGCTCGGCCTCTTTGTTGGCGAGTTTCTCAGCACGGCCGGCTTCTGAGCGACGGCTGTTCGGAAAAAGGCTTGAGTCCAGATATTTGTTAGCAGCGTGACGGAGATACGCGGGGCATGGTTTCTGCCCAGTTAGCCTTTCGACGACGGCTTGTACTCCGGATGATGATTTTGTACGACCCATAAAAATCTCCTGAACGAGGTCGGGCTTGCCCGACCTCGTTTATGCAATCTTACTTTTTCTGGCCAGCGGTCGTGCCACGACTACTGTGATAAGCCGGATTGTTCGGGTTTCCTTGGTTCGACCGATTGTTGTTAACCTGCTGGTATGCAGGACTATTCGGGTTGCTTTGGTTGGATTTGTGATTGGCGTTAGTGCGGTTCATGGCTGGTTCTCCAGTCGGTTGGTTAAAGGAGATGCCAGTTTCTTTTTGTGATGGTCACAGAAAAGCGAAATTTGATTTTTTAGGGGCTTTGTTGGCAACGCGCTTCGTTGTCGGCTTCCGTCTGTCGCCGAACAGCAGGTAACAGGCGTATTGTCGCCTTAGCTTGACCAGCAACCGAATTTCCGTTTTGGCCGAGTTGCGGACACATCCGTCCGTCTCGTTCTGGGCCATTACCGCCATACGGTCCTCGGTCGGCTGCGAGTGCAGCACTGTACCGAACGGCGATTCATCGTCGGAGCGGCCCGAACCTGAACGGAAGTATTGGAACTGGGAAGCAGACGGTGCGCGTAGAGGTGTTACCGGGACTGCGCGGTTATAACGCGCAGCGTTCAGCGACCGAAGGGGGGGCTGACGCTATGCTAGTAAAGATTGAGAAGACGTTGCAGGAAAGATTCGTCACAAAATTCTGTTAGATCATTCTGAAACATATCGGGGTATGCAATTATTGGTAGTGCAGGAATGGTGAATGCAAGAAACCATGAGGCTTTCATGAGCTCAAGGGTAAATCTTTCCACCCTTGGGGTCGTACAACCATTTTAGACCCGCGCGCATTCATCGCAAACCAGGAAACGGCGTCTTCAGGATGCCGTTTTTGTTTGGTGGCTGGCAGGCTTGAAAGCAGGCGAGCGCTATCGCATCATGGTGGCGAAACCTGATCGGGTTTCCATGACAATTACACCCGGAGACAGAAACATGGATGAACACTGCAAAGACAGTATCGGGCAATGCCAGCTGCCGCGGCGCCGGCTGCTGAAGATCGGCTGCGCGGCGCTCGTCGCCGTTCCGCTGATGTCACTGAGCGGCAACGCTGCTGCCGTGACCAACGCGACAATGCGCAACGCGCTCAAGTACGTCGATCAGTCGGCCGACCCGGCGAAGGTCTGTGCCGGCTGCCTCAATTTCAAACCGGGGCCAGCGCCGACCGACGCCGGCGGCTGCAAGATCATCGGCAACGATACCGAAATCCTGCCGACCGGTTACTGCAGCGGTTTCGTCGCCAAGAAGTAGGCAGCCTGAAACCCAGGTGATGGGCTGACGGGCGCCGGTATTTCCGGCCTTGTCAGCCCGCAGCGTTTTACCCGCCTTGATTTTCGTCGTTGGCGCCAAGCGCGAGCTTGTCGACGATCAGGCTGCCGACCATGTCACCTTCAACGTTGACTGCGGTGCGCACGGTGTCGAGGATGCGGTCGATCGGCAGCAGCAGCGCGATTGCCTCGGTCGGCAGGCCGACCGATTGCAGCACCAGCACCATGCTCAACATGCCGACGCTGGGAATCCCCGGTGCGCCGACGGCGCCGAGAATGGCGACAAAAACGATGATCAGTTGTTGTGCGATGTCGAGTTCAATGCCTGCAAGGCGGGCGACGAAGAGCGCTGCGGCGCCCTCGTAGAGCGCCGTTCCGTCCGAGTTGAGCGTCGCGCCGAGCGGGATGACAAAGCCGGCGACTTCACGGCGCCCACCCAGGTTTTCGGTGACGCAGCGCAGCGCCACCGGCATCGTTGCCGCGCTCGAGCTGGTGCCGAAAGCCAGCACCATGGCGTCGCGCGCGCCGCGCCAGAAGCGCAGCGGCGTCGTGCCGGTCACCGCGTAGAGGATCGCCGGCAGGACGACGACGCCGTGCAGCAGCGTCGCGCCGATGACGACGACGATGAAATAGCCGAGGCTGCCAAGCAGGCTGACGTCCTGCGTCGCCACCAGTCGCAGCAGCAGGGCGCCGACGCCGAGCGGCGCCAGCCACATGATCCAGCGCACCAGAACGAGCGCGAGTTCCTGCAGTTCCTGCATGGTGCGGCGCAGGTTGGCGTAGCGTTCGCCGCCGACGGCAAGCGCGATGCCGAAGACCAGCGCCACCACCACCACCGCCAGGATGTCGCCCTGCGCCAGCGCGGCGAAAGGGTTCTGGAAAATGCCGTGCAGGAACTGCGCAAAGTAGTCGGTGAAGGGCATCTGCCGCGCCTGAAAGTTGCGCGTGGCGTCGGCGAACATGTCGAGATGCATGCCTTCGCCTGGGCGGAAGATGTTCGCCGCGGCCAGCCCGATGCCGATGGCGATGAGCATCGACAGCACGAAGAAACCGAGCGTGTACCACCATACGCGCTGCATGCTGTGATGCGCGCCGAGGCTGGCGACGCCGCAGACGATCGAGGCGAAGACCAGCGGCACCAGCACCATGCGCAGCAGGTCGAGGAACAGCGTGCCGGCGAGCTTGGCGGCATAGAGCGTGCCTTCGCCGAGCGGTGTCGCCGTGCCGTGTGCCGCGAGCGCAAAACCGCCGACGGCGCCGGCAAGAGCGCCGAGCAGGATCAGCGTGTTCAGGCCGAAACGGCGGCTGGAGGGTTGGGTGAGCGGGATTGCCATGAAAAGGGAGCGAGGTGCGCTATTCGCCGCGGAAACGGGGCGGGCGCTTCTCCTTGAAAGCGCTGATGCCCTCGACGTAGTCGCGGCTCTTGTACACCTTGTGCCGCAACTCCTGGATACGCTCGAAGATTCCCGGCTGCAGCGGCGCCGAGTCGCCGAGCATACGGAACTGCTCCTTGATCGCAGCCACCGCCAGCGGCGCCTTGGTGGCGATGCGGTTGGCCAGCGCCAGCGTGAAGGACTGCAGTTCGGCGGTCGGCACACGGTGGTTGAGGATGTGCCAGCTTTCGGCTTCGGCAGCGTCGATCGGACGCGCGGTGAAGATCATTTCCTTGGCGACGTTGAGCGGCAGCCGGCGGATGAAGTTGAGCGTTCCCGCGGTGTTGTAGGGCAGGCCGAGGTTCACCGGCGTCAGCGCGAACGAACAGCTGTCGTCGCCAACGATGATGTCGCAGGAAAGCACCAGGTCGGTGGCGCCGCCCCAGACCGAACCGCTGACCATGGCGATGACCGGCGCCGGGAAATGGCGTACGGCGCGCAGCAGCTGTTCGAGCGGGTCGGAGTAGAGCAGCGGGTCTTCGCCGTGCGGCAGTTCGTTGATGTCATGCCCGGCCGACCACACCCTGGCGCCCACGCCGGCGGTAAGAATCAAGGCCCGGCAGCGCGCTGCCGCGAGGACTTCCATCTGCTCCATCAACTCTGCAATCAGCGCTCGCGACAGGGCGTTGCGCTTTTCCGGGTGTGTCAGGGTGAGGATGCCGACATCCCCTGCTTGTTCGCTGCTTACGTACATGTGCTTCTCCTTGCTGCCTTGATGGCAGTATCGGCGGCGATTATGCGGCATCGTGGCGGCGGCGTGGGCAGCCCGCGCTTATTTGCATATGCCGGATATCTGCCTCGGCGAGGGCGCTATTTGCCATCAGATGCAGCGCGCATCAAGTGTGTACGCACATTTTTTGCTTCGTCGGACATCGTTAAGCGACGCTTAAGCGAGTCTCGCTAGACTTGATCGTGCAGCATGGTCCGGCCCGTGTGGACCAGCCTCTTGTCAGTGACCGGATGGGCTCCGGAGGAGACAGCGCCAATGAATATCTGGAAATTCGTGAGCGGAATGAGTGTGCTGGCGATGAGTAGCCTGCCGGCGTTCGCTGAAACACCGCAGCAGCTTCTCGCCGGCTACGTCGCCGAGGCCGCGCAAGCAACGCCGGGTTTTTCGCCTTCAGCTGAGCGCGGCCGCCAGTTCTATCTGCAGCGTCATGCCGTGACCGACAGGCAGCAGGGATGCTTCAGCTGCCATACCGATAATCCGCTGGCTCCCGGCCAGCATGTGACGACCAGCAAGAGCATCGAGCCACTGGCGCCCGTTGCCGGTTCGGAGCGTTTCACGCGTGCGGCGAAGAGCGAGAAGTGGTTCCGCCGCAACTGCAAGGAGGTGATTGGTCGCGAGTGTAGCGCCGGTGAGAAGGCCGACCTGTTGCACTTCCTGCTGGCCGAGGCGGCTCGATGAGAACGACAGCCCTTGTCTCGCTCGTCGCCGCGCTCGGCGTTGCCGCTTGCGCCACGCAGCACCGCGAAAGAGTGTCGCTTCCCGCCGAGAAGAACGCGTTGTGGCGCAGCGAATGCGGTGCCTGCCATCAGGCATTCCCGCCGATGATGCTGACGGTCGGCAATTGGCAGGCGATGATGCGCGAACTTGAGCAGCATTTCGGCGAAGATGCCAGCCTTGACGAAGCCAGCCGTCAGGAAATCGCCGCTTATCTGCAGCGCAACGGTGCGCCCGACAGCTATGGCCGCCATTCGGCGAGCAGCCTGCGCATCACCGACACTGCGTACTTCCAGCGGCGACACAAGGGGTCGAGTGTTCCGCTCTGGCGGCGGACTGGCGAGAACAAGCCTTCCAACTGTCCAGCCTGTCACAAGGCCAGCGATGAGCAGCTCTGGTAGCCGCACCCGCGCATGTGCGCAACGTATCCTGCCCGAGACGATGATGCTGGAAAAGATACTGGTCTGGGATTTACCCGTACGCATCGGCCACTGGCTGCTGGCCGCTGCGTTTGCCGTTGCTTGGCTGACCGGCGAGAGCGAGAACTGGCGTGCCGTGCATGTCGCCGCTGGCGCACTGATGTGTGCGGTCGTCGTCTTTCGCCTGTTGTGGGGATTCATCGGCAGCCGGCATGCACGCTTTGCCGATTTTGCCGCCGGGCCGCTGGCGGCATTTGCCTATCTCGGCGATCTTCTGCGTCGGCGCGCCGCGCATTTTACCGGGCACAATCCGGCGGGCGCCTGGGCAATCTATCTGCTGCTGTCCCTGTCACTGGCTGCCGCTGCTTCGGGCTGGTGTGTCTATAGCGGACTTGGCGGCGAGGCGGCCGAGGAACTGCACGAACTGACGGCGAATGCCCTGTTGCTGCTGGTCGGACTGCACATTGTCGGCGTTGTGGTCGGCGGTCTGTTACACGACGAGAATCTGGTTCGTGCGATGTTGACCGGCCGCAAGCTGGGACGACGCGAAGACGCGATCACGCGCAGCCACCTGCCCGCGGCGCTGGTGCTCCTGGTCTGGGCGGCAGCTGTGGCCTGGCTGTCACGCTACATCTGAGCAGCTGCAACGGTCTCCGGAGACAAGTTTTTCAGCGCGCGCCAGCCGGTGCTTTCTGCATCTTCGTGGCGGCTGGTGCCGTGGCGACCGTTGGCGGCGGCAGGCGGGACATGTAGTCGGCGACAGCCTTCAGCTCTTCGTCCGAATACTGGCGGATGACACGTACCATCTTCGGGTTGGAGTTGCGCCGCACACCATCACGTATGTCGATATTTTGTCGCAGCAGGTAGGCGAAATGCTGGCCATTGACGCGTGGATAGAGCTTTTCGGCACTGCCTGAACCGTTCTTCTCGTGGCAGCTTACGCAGCGTTTCTCGTAAATCGTCTTGCCGGTCTCAAGGTCCGCACCCGGCCCCTTGCCGTTGCTGGCGGGTGAAGGCAGCGATTGCAGGTAGCCGGCGATGTCGGCGATTTCCTGCGCTTCGATGACATGTTCGTTTACGAAGGGGTACATCTTCGGGTTGTCGCGGCGGCCGGCGCGGATGTCGCTCATCTGCTTGATCAGCACCGTGTCGTGCTGAGCCGCAAGGCGCGGGTAACTTCCGTCCTCGCGCCCGAGCGCGTTGGCGCGGTGACAGCCCTGGCAGACCTCGAAGGCGACTTTGCCGTTGCCGAGGTTGACCTTGGCACGCAGCGCCAGCAGTTTTTCGCTGTCCATCTCGTTCCAGATGTAATCGGCTGACTCAATGCCGGGGGCGTGCGGTTGCACCTCGGCGGTCGCGGCCAGCACCAAACCACTGCTGCACAGCGCGAGCAGTGCTAACAAATACCTGTTCATTTCATTTTCTCCACGGCTTTTCGTCCGCTCCGTTGCGGGGCGTCACGATCAAAGGCCGGCGATGTACTCGGCGACGGCCTTCATTTCATCTTCGCTCAGACGTTCGGCCACCGCGCGCATGACCTTGCCCCGGTCATTGGCGCGGGTGCCGTTCTTGAAGTTGTTCAGTTGCGAAACCGAGTAGGCTTGATGCTGTCCGGCCAGGCGCGGGTAGCGCTCATTGCCCTCGCCGTCGGCTTGGTGGCAACCTTCGCAGGCCGGAACACCGGTACTCACGTTGCCTTCGTGGAAAAGTCGTTTGCCGACCATCGCCAGTTCGCCGTCCTCGACCTTGCCGGGTGCTGCCTTCTGCTCGCTGAACCAGGCGCCAAGCCCCGCCATGTCGGTATCGCTCAGTCCCTGGATGATCGGCACCATGATGTCGTTGGCGCGTTTGCCCGAAGCGAACTCCTTCAATTGCTTGGTGATATAGACGCGTTGCTGACCGGCAATCTTCGGGAATATCGGCGTGATGCTGTTGCCGTTTTCGCCGTGGCAGGCGAAACACACGGTCGTAGCGATTGTTGATACGTCGCTCGCCATGGCTGGCAATGCCATGACAGCGCCAAGAAAGGCGGTGGCGAATGCGAATTCGCGACGCGGGCCAAGATGGGGGCGACGTCCGCAGTTCATAGATCGATCATCAACATGGCACCGAACAGCGTCGCCCGATAGCGTTGCGGACCGGCGTCAAGGTAGGCGGTGTTGTTGGTCGGCATCGGATTGGCGGCGACGCCGTCGTAATGCCAGTCGCTGACCTTGCCGACTTCGTAGCGGTGCATCAGGCGCACGTTCATCTGTTTGTCGATCGGAATCATCAGGTTGCTTTCGAGGGTGTTGACCGAGAAGGTCATGTCCGACCAGCCATCGCCTGCAAGCCCGGTCTGCAGTGCCGTCATGCCGAGGGCGGTCGGGTTGTAGCCGTAATGGATCTTGGTGCGCCCCTGCGAGAAGGTGTAGTTCATGTCCAGTCGCACCTTGCCGAAGTTGTAGTTGAGACCCAGACCGAGCACATTGTTGCGGTCGTCCTGGGTGACGTCCCACATGCGGCTGGTCGGATACAAGGGGCTGAAGGCCCCCGCCGTTCCGCACACCGAGAGGAAGTTGCCGGCGGTGACGGCGGTGCTGCCCTGGAGCGAGGTGCCGACGGGCACCACACCAGTGGTGTTGATCGTGCCGTCGCTGAAGAAATAGTAAGTTGAGCCGATGACGCAGGCATTCGGCCAGATGCTCGCCTGCTTCATTCTTGCCTGCTGGAACGAGTAGTAGGCAAAGACGCTCATCTGTTCGTTCGGCGTCCACGTGAGGTCGAAATTGAGCGAGTTCTGCCTCTGCTTGCTGTTACGGCCGTAGGCCGAGGACGGATAGTTGATGTCCTTGAACTGCGCGGATACGCCGGCATCCCAACCCTCGGCCAGCGCGTAGTTCAGCCGGCCGTTAAGGATGTTCTGGTCGCGATCGGCAAGGTCGAACTTGCGGAATTGTTCGATGTTGTGCACCCAGCTGGCCACGTTGGTGCCGTTCGCTGTCGGTAAGGGACCAAGTGAAGCGCTGTAAAACTCGTCGTAAGGGTCGGCTCGGTACTCGCTGCCGCGGCGGCGTCCGTGTTCAAACGAAAGGCGCAGGCTCCCCTCCTCGAAGCCGCGGTTGATGTAGCCGAGCTTGAGTTTGTCTTCCCAGGTGTTGTCGCGCTCGCGGTGCTTGCGATCGTAGCTTTCGCGCTCCCACGCCGCGTTGAAACTGTTGGTGCGATTGAGGCGGTAGTCGGCGCCGAGCGTGTAGTTGAACTGCTTGTATTCGAAAGGCATGTTGCGGATGTTGATGTTGCCGGCGACCGGGACGATGCCCAGCGCCTGCGTCGCCGCAACATTGCAGCCAGTAGCGGTGTAGTTGGTATTGAGCAGCGCCGAACCGCTGCCGTCGTTGATGATGCGGCCCCACTGGCCGGTCAGCGGGTTGCACGCCCAGTACACGGTCTTGTTCTGTGTTTCGTAGTAGCGCAGCTTGCCCTGCACGTCGAGATCGTTCAGCGGCGTCAGGCGCAGGCCGAGATCGACCAGACGCGTGTCGATTTCGGCGTTGGCGGTCTGCTGTGACAAGGAGTTGGTGGTGTTCCATTGCCCGGCGGCGATGGGCGCACCACCGATGGTGGCGCCGCTGGCGGACAGGTCGTTGACCGAGGGCGCGATCAGATTGTCGTTTTGCGACAGCTTCGCCAGCGAGACAGCAGCGGTGAAGCGGCCGTCGTAGAAGTCGGGCAGACGGCGCGCGTACTCGCTCTTCAGGTTGATGAAGTTGTTGTCCGGATAGAGGTCGTAGCGGGCGCGGGTGATGTTGCCCGACGTTGATACGGCGCCGTTGATGGTGACGAAGAGTGGATTCTCGATCGTCAGCGTGTCGATGTTGTTGCGAAACAGCGAGGCGGCGAGCTGCAGGTTGAAACTCTGCAGGCTGTCGGCGAACTGCAGTCCGGCGAGCAGGTCGTGCGTCGTGTAATCGATCGACTCGGCGGTCTCGATGTTGCCGCCGCCGCCGCCGCCGCCGAAGACAGTGCCGAAGGGGCGCGCGCCCTGTCGGCGTTCGTTGCTGTAGCTGGCGAAGAATTTCCAGTTGTCGGGCAGGTTCAGATCGAAGCGGGCGCCGCCTTTCTTGCGCACCAGCGACAGTTCGCCGTACGGCGTCGTCGCCAGCGTGTTGCGGATGGCTGTCTGTGCGGCGGCAGCGCTGGCGCCACCACCGGCGGGCAGGCCGTTGAGCGTCTGCGTGTCGCTGCCGACGCCGCTCCACAACGAGCGGTAGGTCGTCGTGAATACATGTGGCGTTTCGTTGTAGAAGGCTTTCACCTTCCAGTCGTTGTAGTGACCAAAGCTGAGACTGTAGAACTGGTCCTTGCGCCCGACGCCACCGCCATTGACGTCGAAGAAGGCGGCATCCGCCGGCTTGGCCAGTTGCAGGCCGAAGGTGTTGAGCAGCAGCCCGTCGTCGAGGTCGCGGTATTCGATCAGTTTGGCGGCACGTGCCGTGGTCGCGTTGCCGCCGATCACGCCCACTTCGGCATTGGCGTTGTACAGCCAGCCGTTGGCGTTGGTGTTCGGTTCCTTGACGAGGAAGGGCTCGCGCGTGCGCAGGCCGGTCGGCGAGCGCGAGTCGGGCGATTCGCCGAGGCCGTCGGGATCCTTTTCCCGAAATGTGCTGAATCCGGCAGGATTCATCGCGTTGCCGAGCACCGTGTCGACGCCGTTGCCGGAGTCGGCGCTGGCGATATTGCTGGACATCTGAGCCGCCGCGCCGGCCACGGCGATGGTCAGCAGATTCAGGCCGTTGATCCGGCGCGCGCGCGAGGCTGATAGCCGATCCCGCTGGGCCGCGAAAGAACCAAGATTTTTCATGCCGATCTCCTCGTCACGTCAGCGCTGGAAGCGGGCGCCGGAGGGGTGATTGCTGCCATGAATTTGCGAGTGGCAGTTCTGGCAAGCCCGGCCAATTACGCGCTGGCTTGGTGTGCCGCCGCCGAGTTGCGCGGCGGCCGACTGGTCGGCACGGAAGAACTGTCCCGGATGGCCGACTGCAGGGTTGTGGCACTGCGAGCAGAGGTAGGGACGAGGCGAAGCGAGCAGCTTGTCCTGGTTCGAGCCATGCGGCAGATGGCAGTTGGCGCAGTTTTCTCGGACCGGCGCGTGCTCCCAGATGAAGGGGCCGCGTTTTTCGGCGTGGCAGGTGTAGCAGACGTTGTTGATGCTGTCGGCCTTGAGCAGCGGCTTGGTGATCGAGCCATGCGGGTTATGGCAGTCGACACAGCTCATCTTGCCTTCCGGCAGCGGCATGTGCGAGCGCTTGCGGAACTCGGCGCGCTGCTGCTGGTGGCAGTTCATGCAGGTTTCGTTGATGGTGTGCCGGGTGAGCAGCGCGTTGCCCGAGATCTTCTCCATCGGGTTGTGGCAGTCGGAACAGGAGAGCTTGTTCTTGGCGTGCTCGGACCCCGGCCAATGCATGCGGTTGCCGCCCTGGTGGCAGCCGAGACACTGCGCCGTCTGCTTCTCAACCGGCGTTCCCCAGCCCTTGGTGTAACCGATCAGGAGGTCCTTGTTCTTGGTGTCCTTGGCGTGCGCAGCGCCGGGGCCATGGCAGGCCTCGCAGACGCGGGCTTCCTGCTGCGTGCGCGGGTTCTGTCGAAATACCTTGGCGTGCAGGGTTTCGGTGAAGTGCGTGGCCTCCTGCCCGTGGCATTCGATGCACTTCTTCTCGCCGATATAACCGCCGTCACTGGCCGGCGCCGCTGCGAGCGCCTTGCCTGATAGCGCGCAGCACAATCCGATGCTCAGGGCGACCGTAAAGGCTCCGGTACGCAACAGTCTTCCGAGTCTGGCGATGCTCATTCGCGGTCGCTCCTTATGGTCCGGCCTGATCTGCAACGTCCTTTGCCGGATATGCGGGCGGCAGACGGCCGCACGAATTCCTGCGCTCAGGGCGTCGAAGCTCGCAGCACGAAGGTTCTCGACAGGGGAGGGGCGTTGCGGTCAGCGAGCGCGCAGGGCTTGCCGCCGGAACAGCCTTTTCCTTTGGTCTGGCGTTGTCGCAAGACCGGGCAGGGCAGCCCGGCGTCGACAATCTTTTTTACTTTTTTTACGTTCTTTCACACGAGGACAAGACTAGCGGCTTGGCGACAGCGATTCTTGCCTCAAAGTGAAAGAGCTTTTGCTCAGGAGTGCCCTTGTCGCGCGCAGGGTTTTGCGCGCGCCGGGACGCTCTGGCTAGCGCGGTTTGCCCTGGGGGGCGACGGCGACGACCTCGCGTGGCGGGCAGCCGAAGCGTTGCTTGAAGGCGCGGCTGAAGTGCGCCTGGTCGTTGAAACCGTAGGAAAAGGCCAGAGCGCCGATGTTGCGCCGGCCCCCTTTGTGTTGCGCCAGCTGGCGGTAGCAGGAGGTTAGCCGCAGTTCCCAGACCCACTGCATCAGCGGCATCGATTCGCCTTCAAACAGCTTGTGGATGTAGCGCGATGACAGATCGACACCGCGCGCGATGGCGGCAATGTCGAGCGTCGGCTCGCACAGATGTGTACGCACATAGTTGCGGATGCGTTCGCGGTGGTAGGACTCCAGCCGCGAGTTAGGCGCCGCTGGCCGGCCTGCCGTTTGCGGCGCCGCTGCCTGTTCCTCAAGGTGCTCGTTGAGTGTCGTCGCCAGCAGGTGGATTACTGCCTCGCCCATGGCGCGTCGTCCTTCGCTGGCGAGCGGGCGTTTGCGCGCAAGCAGATGGCGCAGCAGGGTCAGCAACACGACGGCTGCGCGGTCGGCGGGTAAGGGCGTGCCGGCAATGCGTCGCCAGTTGGGGCAGTAGTGCGCGAGACGTGCGAGCGACAGACTCATGGCCGCTTGCTGGCCTTCTTCGCCTATCGCTTCGATGTCGGGACTGCGGGCGGGCGGCATCAGGCAAAAGTCACCGGTCGCCAGGCGCGAGCGTCGTCTGCCCAGTTGCAACAGCGAACTGCCGGCCATCTGGAAGAGAACGATGCAGCGCGGCTCGTCCGCCCGGTCTTCCAGTTGCACGGTGAACACCGCTTCGTCACTGCGTGCCAGTCCCACCTCGCCCAAGGCTTCCCAGTCGATGGGCACGCTACCCGGCGCTTCTGCCGGACGAAATCCGCTGCCGGCGAGTTGTGCGCCAATGCTGGCGCCACTCCGTGCAGAGTCGCTACCGTCCATATCTCCTCCTCCTTTTACAGGGCCGCCGGTGTATTCCCGGCTAGCCTGCAGGTTTGCCCAAAGGGCGGCAGCGCTGTGGCGATATCGGATGATCGCTCTTGGAATTTGTTGTGTGAACGCCGGCAAAGCTTGACTGCGAGGCTTCGGCGAGATGAGAAACTATTGCACATTCTCCGGTAGGGGTGAATCAACAATACGGCTCCAGCGCCGGCGAGCTTTGGTGTGAAGCCGTTTTTCGGGCAAAATCCACGCGCCGCGCTTCCTGCGGGTGATACTGGGCGCCATGGTCAATCCTGTCTGTTACCGAATCCTTGAAGACATCGCTCGCGACTTGTCGGGTGATGAGGTCACTTTTCCGACCTTTCTCGACCTCACCTTCCGCATTCGCACGGCGCTGAAAAATCCGGATCTGGCGATCGAGCAGCTCGCCAGTCTGGTCGGCGCCGAGCCGTTGATGAGCGTACGCATCATGCGCATGGCCAATTCGGCGGCGCTCAATTCATCAGGCCGGCCGATCGCCGACGTCAAGTCGGCGGTGACGCGGGTCGGTATCAAGGCCGTGCGGACGGTGTCGTTTGCCGTTGCCATGGAGCAGTTGCTGCGCTCGAAGAAAATGGCGCCCTTCGAGGCCTTGTCACATCGCCTGTGGGATCACACGGTTCTCGTCGCCGCGCTGTGTCGGGTGCTGGCGCGGCGGCTGTCGCCGGTGAATCCTGACGAGGCGATGTTTGCCGGCTTGGTCCATGACATCGGCGCCTTCTACCTGCTGTCGCACGCGGTCAATTTTCCGGAGCTGCTGGCCGACCACGAGGAAGTGATCGCTCTGCTACGACAGTGGCACGACAATATCGGCCACGCGCTGCTCTCCGCGCTTGGTCAGCCCGACGAGGTGCTGCAGGCGGTGCTGGAGCACGAACAGCCGCGAGCCTTGTCGACAGTGCGGACGCTGGCCGACGTGGTCTATCTCGCCAACCGCCTTGCCGATACGCGCTGCAGCTGGTCGGGTGATGGCGGTCGTGGGCAACTGGATGGTGAGGCACTGAGCGGTGTGATCGAGGGCGACGCGCTGGCGATGTTGCTCGCCGAAGCAGAACAGGAAATCCTCTCCCTGAAGGCGGGGCTGGGCGGCTAGGCAAAGCAGCCCGGGACGGCTTGTCAGCGGGGCGGTGAGGCACTCGGCGGCGCGGGTGTTTTTTCCTTGAAATGAACTGAAAGAGCAGATCGATGCACGTATCCCCGGCCACTGCAAAAACGCGCCTGCCTGCTCTGGCGCTGGCGGCGCTGGGCGTCGTTTACGGCGACATCGGTACCAGTCCGCTGTACACGATGAAAGAGGTGTTTGCCGGCAATCACCCGATTCCGCTGACGCCGGACAATGTGCTCGGCATCCTGTCGCTGATCGTCTGGTCGCTGATCATCATCGTCTCGGTCAAGTACGTCTTCTTCATTCTGCGCGCCGACAACCGCGGCGAGGGCGGCATCATGGCGCTGATCGCGCTGGCCTTGAGCGACGCCAAGGGCAATCCGCGGCGCGAGAAGGCAATCATGCTGCTCGGCATTCTCGGTGCCGCCATGTTCTACGGCGACGGCATGGTGACGCCGGCCATTTCGGTGCTGTCGGCGATGGAGGGGCTCGAAGTCGCGGCGCCGGGACTTGAGCATTTCATCATCCCGCTGACGCTGATCGTGCTCTTCCTCCTGTTCTTCTTCCAGCGCCGGGGCTCGGCATCGGTCGGCGCGCTGTTCGGGCCGATCATGGTCGTCTGGTTCACGACGCTGGCGTCGCTCGGCATCTACAATCTGCTCGCCGATCCGGAGGTGTTGCGTGCACTCAATCCGGCTTATGGCGTGCGCTTCCTGATCGAGAACCGCGGCATCGCCATCGTCGCCATGGGTGCCGTGGTGCTTGCCGTCACCGGCGCCGAAGCGCTCTATGCCGACATGGGCCACTTCGGCCGCCAGCCGATCCGCATCGCCTGGTTCTGTTTCGTTCTGCCAGCATTGATCCTCAACTACTTCGGCCAGGGCGCGCTGCTGTTGCTTGATCCCTCGACCGCCGAGAATCCGTTCTTCCACTCGGCGCCTGATTGGGCGATCTATCCGCTGATCCTGTTATCGACGGCAGCCACGGTGATTGCCTCGCAGGCAGTGATTTCCGGTGCCTTCTCGGTGACGCGCCAGGCGATGCAGCTGGGTTTCGTTGCCCGCGTCGAGGTGCAGCACACCTCCGACCGCGAACAGGGGCAGGTCTATCTGCCGGCGGTGAACTGGGGGCTGTTCGCGGCGGTGGTCGTGCTCGTGCTCGGTTTCCGTTCGTCGAACAATCTGGCGGCGGCCTACGGGCTGGCGGTGACCGGCGACATGGTCATCACCTCGCTGCTGGCGACCATCGTCGCGGCGCGCGTCTGGGGCTGGGGATGGGGCCGCGCGCTGTTCCTCTTCGCTGCTTTCCTGTCGGTCGAACTGACCTTCCTCGTCGCCAACGTGATGAAGATTCCCGACGGTGGCTGGTTCCCGCTGGCGGTTGGTGTCGTCATCTTCGTCTTGATGACCACCTGGAAACGCGGCCGGCAACTGCTCAACGAGCGCCTTTCCGTCGATGCCATCGCGCTCGAGCCGTTCATCGACGCGCTGCTGGTGGCGATGCCGCCGCGCGTTCCCGGCACCGCAGTCTTTCTCTATTCCGACCCGGATGCCGTGCCGCACGCGCTGATGCACAACCTGATGCACAACAAGGTGCTGCACGAGCGCGTCGTCGTCGCTTCGGTGCGCGTTCTCGATCAGCCCTACGTTGCCGCGGCCGAGCGGATCGAATTGCGCGCGTTGAAGGCCAATTTCTACCGTGTCGTCGTCCGTTACGGTTTCAAGGACGATCCGAATCTGCCTTACGCGCTGACGCTGTGTGCCGAGCAGGGCTTGCCGCTCGACATGATGGAAACCTCGTTTTTCCTCGGCCGCGAAACGCTGATTCCGCGCCTGGATTCGGAGATGGCGCTGTGGCGCGAAAAGCTGTTCATTGCCATGTTCCGCAACGCCAGCAGCGCCACCAACTTCTTCAAGATTCCGAGCAACCGCGTCGTCGAACTGGGGTCGCAGGTCGTTCTCTGAGGCGGCAGGCGCGCCAAGGCGAAGGCGCGACCGCGCTGCGCTGAGACTCTCTCTTTCCGGCTCGGCGCTCTTGCGCTTGCGCCGGGTGCTCCCTGGTCCTGCGCGCGCTTACAGCCGGCGCACCTTCTCCAGCAGCGCCGTCGTCGAGGTCTGGTGCCGGAAAGGGATCGAGACGACGCGGCCGCCGCCGGCGCTGACTTCGGCAGCACCGACGATCTTGTCCACCGGCCAGTCGCCGCCCTTGACCAGCACGTCCGGCCGGCAGTCGAGGATGCGCGCCAATGGCGTGTCTTCCTCGAACCAGGTCACCAGCGCGACGCTGCCCAGCGCCGCCATCACTGCCAGGCGATCGGCAAGCGCATTGACCGGTCGATCCTCGCCCTTGCCCAGGCGGCGAACCGAGGCGTCACTGTTCAGCGCAACGACCATTGCGGCGCCAAGTGCGGCCGCCTGCGCCAGATAGGTGACGTGGCCGCGGTGCAGGATGTCGAAGCAGCCGTTGGTGAAGACGAGCGGCCGCGGCAGCGTTGCAACGCGTTGCGCGAGTTCAGCGGGGGCAACGATCTTGTTCTCGAAAGCGGGCGGTGGCAGATTCATGGCGGACGGGATCGGCAGGGTTGGCCGAGTCAGGTGAGCGGCTTGGCGTTGCCGCCTTTGCCGCTGCTGCACCTTGCTCGGAAGATTTGGTTCCGGCGGCAGCCCGCAGAGTGGCTGTGCCGACGGCTGCTAGGCCGCGAGTGTCGCCGATTCTAGCACTGCGTTCCTGCGCCAGTCGTCGAGCGCGACCAGCGCGGCGTCGAGCGAGGAGAGGACGCGGACACCGCTGACGGCACGGGCGCGTTCGCTGCCGCCGCCGCCAATCCACAGTTCGGTTTGCGCCGGCAGCATGTCGCGCAGTTGCGCGACCAGCGGCGCCACTTGGCGCGTCGGGAAAGACGCCGAGAAGGAGAGGGCGACGATGTGCGCCTGATGCGCCTTCGCTGCCATGGCAATGTCGAACAGCGGCGTTTGCGTGCCGAGCGGGATACAACTGGCGCCGTCGAGCGCGAGCAGTGCCTGCGCCATCAGCAGGCCAAGCGTATGCAGTTCGTCGGGTACGGTGGTGAGAACGATGCGTGGTGCGCTGGCCGCTGGCGGCAGGCTGGCCATCGCCTGGCGCAGCAGCGTCGTGATCTGTTCGGTGTACAGGTGTTCCTCGAAGACCTCGATCTCGCCGCGCATCCACGCTTCGCCGATGGCGACATTGAGCGGTCCGACCGTTTCGACGACAAAACGGTGCAGCCCCTGGCGCAGCATCGCCTGATTGAGCGTCTGCCGCAGCAGCGGCAGATCGTGCCCGCGCACCTGCGCCAGTACGCGGTCGATCAGCGGCGATACCGCCGCGCTTGCCGTCGATGGTGCTGAAGCCGGAGTGTCGTCCGTCGTCACGGCGATGTCGCCAGGAGGTGTCGGCATTGCCGTCGTTGTTGCGCTTTGCGCGCTCAGCAGCGTCAGTTCCTCGCTGCCGGCACCGATCAGCCGTCCCGGACGGTGTCCCTGATCGATCAGGCGCTTGATCAGGCGCAGTCGTTCGACTTGTTCGGCTGAATAGAGACGCTCGCCGTGAGCGTCGCGCGCAGGCGTCGGGAAGCCGTAGCGGCGCTCCCAGACGCGCAGCGTGTCCTTGCCAAGACCGGTATCGCGCTCGACGGCGCCGATATTCATGGGCGGGCGGGATATGCTCATTTTGTCCTGGACAAAGTGTCGATAAGACGTTGACGAAGGGTTTCTTGGGCGTTATTGTAGCGCCAAGTGCATTTTTGTCCAGGACAAAATACGTTGAAAACCAAGGTTCCTGCTCCTGCTTCTGTCCGTTCAGGCGCTTCCGCCAGCGCCTTTCCGCCAGTGTCGCCGAATTCTGTTCTCTTGTCCTGGACAAAGTGGCCGCTATTTCCCTCGTTGCTGGTCGCCGCCGGCTGTCTGGCGCTGCCGGTCCTCAACGCTGCCCCAGCGCTTGGCACCAAAGCTCCGCTTGTGCAGGCCAAGCCACATGCGGTGACGGCCAATGTGTCACGTGGCGAACTCTCGGCGGCGCGCTCTGTCGAACTTGCGACAGGCGCTTCTGGCGGGATGGGATCGACAAGTCCTCGACAGAATCAGGCGCTCTGACACCCAGACCTGACTCCCGCTCAACCCGTCACGCCCGGATCGACGCGCCAGCACCCCCTCCGGCAGACACTTTCCGACCCAAGGCGCCTATTTGCGGCCGACTCAACAGGAGACTGCTCCATGAATGCTCCCGACAATTTCTTCCTCCCCGATGTGCAGGCCACCATCGACACGCGCCAGCTCGCCATCCACAAGGTCGGCGTCAAGGGCCTGCGCTACCCGCTGGCCTTGGCCGGTGCCGATGGCCGCGTGCAGAACACCATTGCGCAGGTGGCCATGTCGGTCGGCCTGCCGCCCGAGGTCAAGGGCACGCACATGTCGCGCTTTGTCGAGATTCTCGAGCGTCCGCGCGCGCCGCTCGACAGCGCCGGCCTGCTTGCCATGCTCGAAGAGATGTTGCTGCGCCTTGATGCGCAGAGCGGTTGCATCGAACTCGACTTCCCTTACTTCATCACCAAGACCGCACCGGTTTCTGGTGTCGAGAGTCTGCTCGACTACGACGTCCGTCTCGTCGCCGAGCGCCGCGAAGGCCAGCGTGCCGAACTGTCGATCGAGATCGTCGCGCCGGTGACCAGCCTGTGCCCGTGCTCGAAGGAGATCAGCGAATACGGCGCGCACAACCAGCGTTCGCACATCACCATCGCCGCCCGCCTGCGTGCGCCGATGACGCCCGAAGCGCTGGTCCGTCTGGCCGAGGAAGAAGCGTCGTGCGAGGTTTTCGGTCTGTTGAAGCGCCCGGACGAGAAGTGGGTGACCGAGCGCGCCTACGACAATCCGAAGTTCGTCGAAGACCTGGTGCGTGACATCGCGCTGCGCCTGATGCGCGAACCGGCGGTCGCCGAATGGACGGTGAAGTCGGAGAACTTCGAGTCGATCCACAACCACTCGGCCTATGCCGAGATCAGTGGCGTCAATGCCTGAGGCGGCAGCCCAGGCCCGCGCGGCGCGGAACGCCGCCTGAATTGCAAAAAACAAGGGGAGAAGATCATGCAGGGAGCGAATCGCATTGCCGTCATCGGGGCCGGCATCTCGGGACTGTCGGCCGCCTGGCTGCTCGGACAGAAGTATGAGGTGACGCTGTTCGAGGCCGGCGACTACCTCGGCGGCCACACCAATACCGTCGACGTCACGCTCGACGGCGTCAGCCATCCGGTCGACACGGGTTTTCTGGTCTACAACACGACGACCTACCCGAACCTGACGGCGATGTTCGCGCAACTGGGCGTCGCCAGCGTCGAGACCGAGATGTCCTTCGCCGTCAGCCTCGAAGAGCCGAAGCTTGAATGGTCGGGCAGCAGCCTGGCGACGGTGTTCGGGCAGAAGCGCAATCTGCTGCGGCCGGATTTCCTGCGCATGATCTCCGACATCCTGCGCTTCAACCGCGACGCCGTCGCCTGGGTTGAGGCGCATCCCAACGACGAGCGCACGCTGCGCGATTACCTCGCCGACAAGGGCTTCTCGCGCGGCTTCCAGGAGTGGTATCTACTGCCGATGGCGGCGGCGATCTGGTCGTGTCCGGCCGGGCAGATGCTCGATTACCCGCTCGTCACCTTCGTCCGCTTCTGCCGCAACCACGGCCTGCTGCAGATCCTCGACCGGCCGATGTGGCGCACCGTGCGCGGTGGCGCGCGCGAGTACGTGCGCCGTCTGGCAACGCTGATCGACGACGTGCGCGTCAGCTCGCCGGTGAGTTCGCTGCGCCGCGTTCCCGGTGGCGTCGAAGTCGTCTCGCCGCGCGGCGTCGAGCACTTCGACGAGGTCGTTCTCGCCTGTCACAGCGATCAGGCGCTGGCCATCCTCGGCGACAGTGCCAGCGACGCCGAACGCGAACTGCTTGGTGCCATCCGCTACCAACCGAACCGCGCCGTTCTGCACACCGACGATTCGCTGCTGCCGCGCGACCGTTCGCTGTGGTCGGCATGGAATTACCTGTCGGCACGCGGTGCGCTCGACCAGTGTCCGGTTGCCGTCTCCTACCTGATCAACCGCCTGCAGCCGCTGCCGTTCAAGCAGCCGGTGATGGTCACGCTCAACCCGCCGCGCGAACCGGCCGCCGACAAGGTGATCGCCGAGTTCAACTACGCGCACCCGATTTTCGACGCGCCCGCAGTGGCGGCGCAGCAGCGGCTGAAAGCGGTTTCCGGTCGCGAGCGCGTCTGGTTCTGCGGTGCCTGGGCGGGCAACGGTTTCCACGAAGATGGTCTGAAAGCCGGCCTCGCCGTCGCCAACAGCCTCGGCTGTCTGGCGCCCTGGCAGGGCGCCGAACGTCCGCAGGAATTGCCGCCGCTGGTCTATGCCGGCTACACCGCGGGAGCGCCGGCGTGAGCGAAGCGGTCGCCCGTATCGGTTTCGGACAGGTGATGCACCACCGGCTGCGGCCGGCGGAGCACCGCTTCGTCTACCCGGCGTATTTTTTCCTGCTGCCGCTGACGCGACTCGAGCAGGCGGGCGGGCGACTGTTTTCGATCAACCGCTTCAACCTGTTTTCCTTCCGCTTTGCCGATTACGGCGCGCGCGATGGTTCGCATCCGCTGCCCTGGGTGCGCGGGCAGCTGGCCGAAGCCGGCGTCGACGCCGACGGCGAGGTCTGGCTGCACACCTTTCCGCGCGTGCTTGGCATCAACTTCAACCCGGTCAGCCTGTGGTACTGCCACGACCGCGACGGCGTGTTGCGCGCCGTGCTCGCCGAGGTGAGCAACACCTTCGGCGAACGCCACAACTACCTGCTGGCGCATGCCGACGGTCGGCCGGTCGGCAATGGCGAAACGCTTGAGCGGCGCAAGGTCTTCCACGTGTCGCCGTTCAACGAAGTGGTCGGTGGCTACAGTTTCCGCTTTCACCGGCAGCCCGCCGCCGGTGGCGCGCCCGCTGGCGCGACGCCCGATAGCGGCGAACTGCGCTTGGCGCGCATCGACTATTCCGATGCCAGCGGCGACCTGCTCTATACCTCGATTACCGGCCGTGTCGCGCCGCTCGACGCCGCGGCGCTGAAGCGCGCGTTCTTTTCCTATCCGTGGCAGCCGCTTGGCGTGCTCGCGCGCATTCACTGGCAGGCGCTGCAGCTGTGGCGCAAACACGTTCCCTTCTTCAGCAAACCCGCACCCCCGCTCGAGGAGACCACGCGATGAACGCCGCAACCCGCTCACTCGCTTTTCCCCCCGCTGTTGCGCCGGCCGGCGATGGCCTCGGCGTGCCGGCGGAAAACCTGCCGCGCGGCGCGGTTCTGGCGCTGCGCCTGTTTGCCGGGCTCGCCAGCGGCAGGCTTGACGTGCATTTGCCCGATGGTACGCACCATCGTTTCGGTAGTCCTGACGCCGACGGCGAAGGTGTGCAGGCAGCGCTGGCCGTCGCCGACTGGGGCGTCTTCGACGAAGCGCTGGCGCGTGGTGACGTCGGCTTCGCCGAGGCCTACATCGACGGCCGCTGGCAGACGCCCGATCTGGCGGCGCTGCTCACCCTGCTCGCCACCAACCGGCTGGCGATCGAGCGCGCCGTCTATGGCAACTGGCGCAGCCTGATCTGGGAACGCCTGCGCCACCTGTTTCGCGCCAACACCCGGCGCGGTTCGCGCAAGAACATCATGGCGCACTACGACCTTGGCAACGCTTTCTATCGCCAATGGCTCGATCCGACGATGACCTACTCGAGCGCGCTCTATGCCAGCCCCGATCATTCGCTGGCCGACGCGCAACTGGCCAAGTACCGTCGCATCCTTCGCCGCCTGAACGTGCAGCCCGGCCAGCGCGTGCTCGAGATCGGCTGCGGCTGGGGCGGTTTCGCCGAAACCGCGGCGCGCGAAGCGGGCGCCTGCGTGCATGGACTGACGCTGTCGCCGGCGCAACTCGAATTCGCGCGCGAACGCATCGCGCGTGCCGGGCTGTCCGATCAGGTCAGCTTCGAGCTGCGCGATTACCGCGATCTCAAGGGCGAGCGCTTCGACCACATCGTCTCGATCGAGATGTTCGAAGCCGTCGGCGAGCGCTGGTGGCCGGCCTACTTCAAGTCCCTGCGCCGCCTGCTGGCGCCCGGCGGGCGGGCGATGGTACAGACGATCACCATCCGCGACGATCTGTTTGCGCGCTACCGGCGTGGTACCGACTTCATCCAGCAACATGTCTTCCCCGGTGGCATGCTGCCTTCGCCCGCGGTGTTCACGCAGCGCGCTGGCGATGCCGGGCTGGTGGTGCGCGACGCTTTCGCTTTCGGCGCCGACTACGCGCGCACGCTGGCCGAGTGGGCGAGCACCTTCGAACGCGAACAGCCGGCGATCGCCGCGCAGGGCTTCGATGAGCGCTTCTCGCGCCTGTGGCGCTTCTACCTCGCCTACTGCGAGGCCGGTTTCGCCAGTGGCAGCACCGACGTCTATCAGTTCGAGCTGGTGCCGGCATGATCCGGCTGCTGCTCTGCCTGCCGCTGCTCGCCTTCGCCGCACTGGCGACGGCGCTGCCCGAGCTGTCGCGGCAGCCGGAGCAGCCTGCCTGGCAGCAGTGGGGCAGCGCCGAGATGAGCCGTTTCGGTTTCCGTCTCTATCGCGCCACCCTGTGGGTTGCCGGCGAGCGCCTCGAGCGGTCGCCGACCGCGCTGCAGCTCGACTATCGTCGCGACATCGACTCGGCGACGCTGGTCGCCAGCAGCATCGACGAAATGCGGCGGCTGGGCAGTCGCGAAGAGCAGCTGCAGCGCTGGCAGTCCGAGCTGGCGCGCGTGTTGCCGGATGTGAAGAAAGGCGATCGCGTCGTCGCCGTCTTCCGCCCGGGCACGGCAATCAACGCCGTTGCCGGCTCGGTCGTCACCTTCTATCACGCCGGCCGGCAGACCGGCGAGATCGCCGACGGCGAGTTCGGTCCGGCCTTCTTTGCCATCTGGCTCGATCCGGCGACGCGTGCGCCCGAAGTGCGCTCAGCGCTGCTGCGTCGGCCGCAAGGCTGATCATGGCTGCCGCCGGTATTGCCGCGCCGAAGCTCTCCGTGAGACCGCAGACGTCGGCGCCCGTCTCTGCGCCACGTCAAGCGCCGCTGGCCGCGTGGTTGCGGCGGCTGGCCTACGGCGCGCTCGGTCTGCCATTGGCGATGGCGGCGCTGCCGATTTACGTGCATGCGCCGCGCCTGTGGGCGGAAAGCACCGGCATGAGTCTCGGCCTGCTCGGCGGATTGTTGCTCGCCACGCGCCTGCTCGATGCGGTCATTGATCCGCTATTGGGCGCCTGGGCCGATCGTGTCGGCAGCCGGCGGCGGCTGATCGTGCTGGCGCTGCCTTTTCTCGCTGCCGGTTTCGTCGCCTTGCTTCATCCGCCGGCGGACGGCAACGCTGTGCTCTGGCTGCTCGCCGCGCTGCTGACCACGTACTTCGGTTTTTCGCTGGCGAGCATCGCCTACCAAGCCTGGGGCGCCGAGATCGGCGCCGACAGCGCCGAGCGTACGCGTCTGGTCGCCTGCCGCGAGGGTTTCGGTCTCGTCGGCGTGGTACTGGCGGCAGCCTTGCCCGGCATTCTCGCCGGTGGCGACGGGCTGGCGCTGGCCGACGGTCTGGCGCAACTCGCCTGGCTGTTCCCGCCCTTGCTGCTGTTGCTGGCGGCGCTGACCTTGACGGCGGCACCGTCAGCCATCGCCGACGGTAAGTCTGCCGGAACCGCGGTCGACGAAGCCGCGCCTGCCGACACGGCGAGTACGGTAGCTGCTGCTGCGGTGCCGCTCGCCGTGACCGCGCACGAGTCGGTACTCGCCAGCCTGCGCCGGCCGCTGGCTGATGCGCGCTTCCGCCGCTTGCTCGCGGTATTTGTCGTCAATGGCGTCGCCGCCGCGCTGCCGGCGACGCTGGTCCTGTTCTTCGTCGCCGACATCCTGCAGGCGGCGGCGTGGAGCGGCGCTTTCCTCGGATTGTATTTCGTCAGCGGCGTCGTCTTCCTGCCGCTGTGGGTGGCGCTGGCGCGGCGCATCGGCCGGGTGGCGGCGTGGTCGCTGGCGATGGCCACCGCCTGCGCGGCTTTTGTCTGGGCGGCCGGGCTGGGCGCTGGCGACGTCTGGCCTTTCGCTGTCGTCTGCGTGCTCTCCGGTGCGGCTTTCGGCGCCGATCTGGCGCTGCCCGCCGCGCTGCTTGCCGATATCGCGCGCGGCCCCGGCGTCGCTCGCGAAGAAACAGCAGGCGCTGCGGGCGGGCGGGCCCAGGGAGCCGACGGCGAAAACGCGGCAGGCGCCGGCGCCGAAACCCTGCCTGTCGCCAGCGCGACGCCGCAGGCCGGCGGTTACTTCGGCTGGTGGAACCTCGTCGGCAAGCTCAACCTCGCGCTTGCTGCAGGCGTCGCCTTGCCGCTGCTTGAGCTTGCCGGCTACCGGCCGGGCGTCAGCGATGCGGCGGCGTTGTCCGGTCTGGTCGTCGTCTATTGCGGTCTACCCATTCTTTTCAAGACCCTCGCTGCCGCGCTCGCCTGGCGCTGGCGGAATTCGCTGGAGAAAGCGTAATGAAATCACTTCGTTCAATGATTGCTGCCGGTGTGCTGGTTCCGCTGCTCCTTGGCGGGCTGGCCGGTTGTGCCGGTACCACGGTCGATCAGTACCGCGCGCAGCAGCCGACGCTCGACCTGCGCCAGTACTTCAACGGCACCATCGACGGCTGGGGCATGTTCCAGGATCGTGGCGGCGAGGTGAAGAAGCGCTTCCATGTCGTCATCGACGCCAAGTGGGAGAAGAAGGACGGCGTCGATGTCGGTACGCTCGACGAACATTTCACCTGGTCGGACGGAACGACCTCGCAGCGCGTGTGGACGATCACCCGGCAGGCCGACGGACGCTACAGCGGCAGCGCCGGTGACGTCGTCGGCGCTGCCGACGGCGAGGCGGCAGGCAACGCGCTGCGCTGGCGCTACGTGCTGGCGCTACCGGTCGACGGCAAGGTGTGGAACGTCGATTTCGACGACTGGATGTACCAGATGGACGACAAGGTGATGCTCAATCGCTCGGAAATGCGCAAGTTCGGCATCCGTCTTGGTGAAGTGACGCTCAGCTTCAGCAAGCGTTGAGCGGCGAAGGCGTGCGATGAGCGGACTCAATCCGGCGATCAGCGACTGGCGTGGCCAGCGCGTCTGGCTGTTCGGTGCCTCGACCGGCATCGGTGCGGCGCTGGCGCGCGATCTGGCGCGGCGCGGTGCCCGCCTGGCACTGTCGGCACGCAGTGCCGACAAGCTGGCGGTGCTCGCCGGTGAAATCGCTGCGGCGGGCGGCGTCGGTGCGCCGGCGCCCCTGCTCCTGCCTTGCGATGCAGTCAATGGCGACAGCCTGGCGCGGGCGTGGGCGCAGTTGCTCGATGCCTGGGGCGGCGTCGATGTGGCGATCTACCTCGCCGGCGATTACACGCCGATGCACGCCGACGCCATCGACATGGCCGTCGCCCGGCGTCTGATCGACGTGAACCTGATCGGCGCCATCGCCTTCACCGCGCTCGTCGCGCCGCAGCTGAAAAGCCAGCGTTCCGGTCAGATTGCGCTGACGGCGAGCGTTGCCGGCTATTGCGGCCTGCCGAAATCGCTGATTTACGGCGCCAGCAAGGCGGCATTGATCAATTTCACCGAGACGCTCTATCTCGACCTGTCGCCGTCCGGTGTCGGCGTGCGCGTGATCAATCCCGGTTTTGTCGCCACGCCGCTGACCGCGCAGAACGATTTCAGCATGCCGGCGCTGCAGACGCCCGAGCAGGCGGCGGCGGCGATTGTCGCCGGCTTTGCCACGGGTGATTTCGCGATCGATTTTCCCAAGCGTTTCACGCGCGTGATGAAACTGCTCGCGCATCTGCCGTATCGCCTGTTCTTTCCGCTGGTCAGCCGCTTTACCGGTCTTTGAGGGAATTCCATGTCTGCCGTGCCGCCATCGCTCGAACGTCTTGTTGCCTTCTACGAGGACTTCTCGCCGGCGAGCGTCGAGCGTTTCGGCGAGTTCTACAGTGCCGATGCTTACTTCAAGGATCCGTTCAACGAAGTGCGCGGCCTTGCTGCGCTGCAGCGCATCTTCCTGCACATGTTCCAGCAGCTCGATGCGCCGCGCTTCGGCATCGTCGATCGCATCGTCGACGCCGGCGGTGCCGTGCTGGTGTGGGAGTTCACCTTCCGCATGCGCAGTTGGAAGGCGGCCGAGACGCAGCTGATCCGTGGCGTTTCGCACCTGAAGTTCGACGGCGAGGGCAAGGTCTGCTGGCACCGCGACTACTGGGATGCCGCCGAGGAGCTGTACGCCAAGCTGCCGCTGATCGGGTCTCTGGTGCGCGGCCTGCAAAAGAAACTGGCCGCTTGAGCGGCCAGTCATCCTGATCTTCACGGGCGCCGCGCTGCGCGCTTCCCATGATGGGGGTCAGGAGGCCGGGCGCGAGTCCGGCTGCTTGCTCTTGTCCGGCGGCGGCAGGTCGAGTTCCTTGGCCTTCGCGTCGCTGATGATTTCCATCAGGTTGACCACTTTCATCACGCCGGCCGTGGTACGTGTGATTTCCACCGCCGAATCGGCTTCGCGCTGCGTCAGCAAGCCGAGCAGGAATACCGTGCCGGCTTCGCTGACCACCTTGACGTGATTGGCGTTGAATTGGTGGATGTCGACGAAGCGAGCCTTCACCTTCGAGGTGATGAAGGCGTCGTTGCTGCGCGCCGTGAACGCGCTGGCAGCGGCAATCGCCAGTTCGTTATAGACGCCGGCAACATTCGGCACGGCACTGACGATGCGCTCGATTTCGGCGCGGATTTCCGGCGAAGCCGCTTCACCCGAGAGCAGTACCTTGCGGTTGTAGCTGGTGAAGTTGACGTGCGCCTTGTCGCCGATCTTTTCGGAGACGCGCGAACTGGCTTTCCACTCGATCGTCTCGTCCTCGGTCTGCGCGCCGAAAGTGCGCCGGTCGAGCGTGGCGAGAACGCCGGTGCCGACGCCGGCGGCGACGATCGGGAAGCAGCCTTGCAGGTTCGGCAGCAGCGCGCCGCCGAGCAGCAGGCCGATGAGCAGGCGCTTGTTGATACGGGCTTTCAGGTTCGCGGTGTTCTTGTGCGGGATCATTCTTCTACTCCCAGAAGCAGGCAGTCGATTCCGTCGCACAGACAGTGGATCGCGAGCAGGTGGGTTTCCTGGATGCGCGCTGTCCGCTCGGAAGGGACGCAGATATGGATGTCGTCGTCGCGCAGCAACTCGCCGATGCGTCCGCCGTCGCGGCCGGTGAGGGCGACGACGCGCATGTCGTGTTCGTGCGCGGCATGAATGGCAGCGATGACGTTGCCGGAATTGCCGGAAGTTGAAATCGCCAGCAGCACGTCGCCGGGCTGGCCGAGCGCGCGTACCTGGCGGGCGAATACCTGCTCGAAGCTGTAGTCGTTGCCGACGGCGGTGATGATCGAGGTGTCGGTAGTCAGCGCGATCGCCGCCAGCCCCTGCCGTTCGGCTTCGAAGCGGCCGACCAGTTCGGCAGCGAAGTGTTGTGCATCGCCGGCCGACCCGCCGTTGCCGCAGGCCAGTATGCGCCCGTTATTGACCAGGCTGCCGACCATCGTTTCGACGGCACCGGCGATCGGGGCGGCGAGCAGTTCAAGCGCGTCGAGTTTGGTCCGGGCACTATCCTCGAAGTGCTGGCCGATGCGGCTGATCAGGTCCATGAGTGGCTGCGGCGAGAGTGGAAAGTGCCGGCGATTCTACCATCACAGCGTCAGATAGACGGCGAAGGCGATCCGCCGCCACGGGTCGCGCTCGTCGCGCAGCGCCGTAATCCGCGCTTCGAGGCGCTCGCCGCGGTCAAGCGCGGCGGCGACGGCGCGATTCTCGGCGCGCGGAACATAACCAAGGGTGTGACCGTTCCAGTCGACGCGAACGGCCCTGCGGTCGTGCCGGTTGTCGGCCTCGCGCACCAGCGTCAGCCGGTCGCCGACCTTGAGTTGCGGCCAGACTTCGGCGACAGCGTGGTACTGGCTGCCGGCCAGTGGCGAATCCTGCACCAGGATCTGCACGCTCTCGGCGTCGGCATATGTGCTCCAGAGCAGCCAGCAGAACACCAGCAGGCGGGTCAGCCAGCCAGCGCCGGCGCGCCTGGCGTCAATCGCTGCTGAACGCATTGCGTAGCCACTCGATATGCGTCGTATCGAGTCCGTCGAGCAGGATGCAGTCGAAGCGACAGTCGGCATCGAAGGAGCCGTGGCGTGCCAGCCAGTGACGTGCGGCGAGGATGACGCGGCGCTGCTTGCCGTGGCCGATGCTGGCCGCGGCGCCGCCAAAACCCGGATGACGGCGCAGGCGAACTTCGACGAAAACCGTGCACGCGCCGTCGCGGCAGACGAGGTCGATTTCTCCGCCACGGCAGCGGAAGTTGCGCTCAAGCAGCTGCAGGCCTCGCGCCACGAGATAGCGGGCCGCCAGTTCCTCGGCCTGCCGGCCGCTGGCATGGCGCGGGTCGGGTGCGCTGCCTGGCGCGGCGCCCGCTGGCCGCTGCGTGGTATCTTTGCCGCTCACTGGGAACCCCTCCGTCATGACAGAAGAATCTCCGGCATTGTATCTGGCGCCGACGCCGATCGGTAATCTTGGCGACATCACCGTACGTACGCTGGAAGTGCTGCGCGCCGTCCGCTGGGTGGCTGCCGAGGACACGCGGCATAGCGCGCCACTGCTGGCGCGCTTCGGCTGCGCTGCAAAAATGATCGCCTGCCACGAACACAACGAGGAAGCCGCCGCCGCGCAGGTGATCGGCCGATTGGCCGACGGCGAATCGGTGGCGCTAGTGTCCGATGCCGGCACGCCGGCGATTTCCGACCCCGGCGCAAGACTGGTCGCGCGCGTGCGCGACGCCGGCTACCGCGTCGTGCCGCTGCCCGGTCCCTGCGCCGCGGTGACGGCCTTTTCCGCTGCCGGGCTCGCCGACGCGCACTTTCTTTTCTACGGATTCCTGCCGGCGAAAGCCGGCCAACGGCAGGAGGCTTTGCGTGGCTTGGCGGCGCTACCTTACGCGCTGGTTTTCTATGAGGCACCGCACCGCATCGTCGATACCGTCGCCGCGCTGGCCGAGGCCTTCGGCGGCGAGCGCAGGCTGTTGCTGGCGCGCGAACTGACCAAACTGTTCGAGCAGATCCACAGCTGTCCGCTGGCCGAGGCCGTCGCCTGGCTGACCGCCGACAGCGACCGCCAGCGCGGCGAGTTCGTTCTGGTCGTCGCCGGCGCCGCAGCAGTGGCCGACGACGGCGACAGCGAGCGCGTCCTGCGCCTGCTGCTCGCCGAGGGCCTGCCGGTGAAGCAGGCGGCGAAGCTGGCGCACGCCATCACCGGCGCGGCGAAGAATGCGCTGTACGCGCGGGCGCTGGAACTACGCGCGGATTCTTCGGCTGCCGATTAGCCAGCCGGCGAAGGATGCTTCCTGGCTTTCCCCGAGGATGCTTACTGGTGCCGCAGCACCTGCGGGCCTGCGTTCAGAGAAGTCTTCGGCCGCTGCGGGCCAGGTCGTGCGCCCGAACGTGGGCGTGTTTCGATTTGGGCCAAAACACAAGTCTCGTTTCTGTCTGAGCTTCGGTGCGCACGCGGGGGTGGGGCCGGGGCGCCTCATGGCTGCACAAATCGTTGCCCCGGCCCCACCCCCGCGTGGCTGACAGGGCAGGCGTATCTACCCGATTGCAAAAGCGGTTCAATCGCGCATTTTCAGTGTGCCCCAACGCTTGGCGAGGCGGGCCGGGTGCCGGGTGCGACGATTTGTGCAGCCATGAGGAGCGCCCGGCGCCCGGTCTGCCGAACGCACAGCGCGCGAACGCGTCGGCAACCCGGAACGGCTAATACCAGAGCTGGCCAATAGCCGACTTCAGGACAATGTCGAGAGTGAAGCCTTTCCCGGAAGCGCAAGGCTGCCTCCCGGTACTGCATCTTTTCGCCCGCCAAACCGGTCCCCGCCGCCGTCTGGCGCGAAATCCTCTAGAATTCCGGATCGAAACATCATCAGGCTTCATTCCATGCAGATCACTCTCACGCGCCCCGACGACTGGCATTTACACCTGCGCGACGGCGATGCGCTCGCCGCCGTGCTGCCGCACACCGCGCGCCAGTTTGCGCGCGCCATCGTCATGCCCAACCTGAAGCCGCCGGTCGTCAGCGTTGCCGACGCGGCGGCGTATCGCGCGCGCATCCTCGCTGCCTTGCCGGCGGGTCTCGATTTCACGCCGCTGATGACGCTCTACCTGACCGACCGCACTTCAGCCGACGAAATCCGTCGTGCCGCCGACAGCGGTTTCGTGCATGCGGTCAAACTCTATCCCGCCGGCGCGACGACCAACTCCGACGCCGGCGTCAGCGATCTGGCGAACTGCGACGCGGCGCTCGCCGAGATGGAGCGACTGGGCCTGCCGCTGCTGGTGCATGGCGAAGTGACCGATCCGGCGATCGACATCTTCGACCGCGAACAGGTGTTCATCGAACGCGTGCTGCAGCCGCTGCTGGCACGGCATCCAGGCTTGCGCGTCGTCTTCGAGCACATCACGACGCAGGAGGCGGCCGAATTTGTCGCCGGCGCCGGCGCCAACGTCGCCGCGACGATCACCGCGCATCACCTGCTCTACAACCGCAACGCCATCTTCACCGGTGGCGTGCGCCCACACTATTACTGCCTGCCGGTGCTCAAGCGCGAGCGGCATCGTGCGGCGCTGCTGCGCGCGGCGACGTCGGGTGATGCGCGCTTCTTCCTCGGTACCGATTCGGCACCGCACGCGCGCGGCGCCAAGGAAGCGGCTTGCGGCTGTGCCGGCTGTTACACGGCGCACGCCGCGCTCGAGTTGTACGCCGAGGCCTTCGCCGCGGCCGGGGCGCACGACCGGCTGGAAGCTTTCGCCAGCTTCAATGGCCCTGATTTCTATCGTCTGCCGCGCAATTCCGGCCAGGTCACGCTGCTTCAGGAAACGTGGACGCCGCCGGCCAGCTATCCCTACGCTGGCGGTGACAGCATCGTTCCGCTGCGTGCCGGCGAAACGCTGCACTGGCGCCTGCTCGATTGAGCCGCATCGTGCTCGCCTGACCGACCTGCAACAGATCACGTTCGAGGAGAATGATCGTGTCGCCGTTCAAACTGCTTCCGCTGCTGGCACTGCCGCTGCTGGTGGCGTGCTCGGACGAGCGCGCCACTTTCCCGATCGATGGCAACACCCAGCACGCGCTGACGGTGATTCGCCAGCAGCAGACGCCGTGGGCACGCAAGGGCGACTACGTTCTGGTGGCGATGCGCATGCCCGACTGCATGCGCCGGCACAAGATGGAAACCGCTGGACTGGAAACGCCGATCGAGGTTTTTGCGCCGGGCAACAATGCCTGGATATTGCGTCAGGGGCGCCGCATGTACGTGGTCGAGACGCGCAGCTGCGAAGGCTTTGCCCGGCTTGAGGGCGAACCCGAGGGCGGTTTCGGCCGGCTGGTCGGTACTTTCCGCAGTGTCGATGGCGAGTTCAGTTTCGTTCCTGAAGAGGCGCCGCCAGCGGCCAAGTAGCTGCGCGCCCGCTGCGGGCGTTTCTTTCCTTCGCTTCACGGCGTTCCCCCTTTGTGGATGACGACTCGTCAGTGCCCGGCGAGAAAGTGCGGGAGGCGGCTGGCGGCCGCGTATAATCCGCGCCGGGGAAGTCAGTCAGACAGCCGCCGGGCGCTTCATGCGCCGGGAGGAAAGTCCGGGCTCCGCAGAGCAGGATGCCGGCTAACGGCCGGGCGCTATAAGCCGCAAGGCGAAGGCGACGGAAAGTGCAACAGAGAACAGACCGCCGATGGCCCTCCCGGAAACGGGCGGGATCAGGTAAGGGTGAAACGGCGAGGTAAGAGCTCACCGCGGACGCGGCAACGCGGACGGCACGGTAAACCCCATCCGGAGCAAGGCCGAATAGGGAAGCAATGACGTTGCTCGCGTCGCTTCCGGGTAGGCTGCTTGAGCGTGCCGGCAACGGTACGCCTAGAGGAATGGCTGTCCACGACAGAACCCGGCTTATCGACGGGCTTCCCCACCTCATATTCCTGTCTGTCCAGCTTGCCGCCGTGCGCAGCCAACGGCCGGCAGCGTCGAGGCGCGCGTGATTTCCCGGTTCGTGGTGCTGCTGCTACGTCCGGCGTGTCGGCCGTGTGCGCTTGGGCTGCCTGCGCGCAGCCGTCGGTCAGGCAGCCGCGGTCGGGGCGTCTGCGGCGGTCTCTCCAGGCGCGCGTCCGGCGGCGTTCGCTCGCCCTTGCCCGCGCCCCCCCTCGTCCTTCCCATCAGTCCGCGGCCCGCGTCGTCAGGTCGGCGCATCTCGTTATAAAGCACTTTAACAGGCCTGTTTTTTGTCTTGTTTTTTAACGAGAAATTACCTGCTGTCTCGCCTTCAAAATCGCGCATAAGTCCTTGTCGCGATTGAAAAAAACGCAGATTCGTCCTTGCTTTGCCGAATTGTTTGTCTTAAAGTGGGAGGAAGTGGGGAAAAGTGGGGAGGGATGTATCCTCCCCGTCGGCAGAGCAGGGTGAGGAGTGGCTTGAATGTTCCAGGGGGCGGCAGCGCTGAGTATCGACGCCAAAGGTCGGCTCGCCATTCCGGCGCGTCACCGGGGCGCGCTCGCGGCGGCTGCCGATGGTCAGATGGTGCTGACCGCGCACCCGCATCGCTGCCTGCTGCTCTATCCGGAACCCGCCTGGGCGCCGATCCGCGAGAAAGTGCTGGCGGCGCCGAGCCTGCAGCAGCAGTCGGCGCTGATCAAACGCCTGCTCGTCGGTTTTGCGCGCGAGGAAACGCTTGACTCCGCCGGCCGCCTGATGGTCGCGCCCGAGCTGCGCGAGTTTGCCGGCTTCGACAAGCAGGTCTGGCTGGTCGGCCAGGGCGATCACTTCGAAATCTGGTCGGACGCCGGCTGGCGCAAGCAGCAGGAAGCCATCTTCGCGTTGGGCGACCAGCTGCTGCCGCCGGGGCTTGAGGATCTCGCGTTGTGAGTCTGGCCTCAGGGCACCAGACGGTTCTGCTCGCCGAAGCGGTCGCAGCGCTGGCGATCAGGCCGGACGGGTGTTACGTCGATGGCACCTTCGGTCGTGGCGGACACAGCCGGGCGATTCTCGAGCGCCTCGGGCCGCAGGGGCGGCTGCTCGCTTTCGATCGTGACCCGCAGGCAGTGGCGGCAGCGCGGGCCATCGGGGATTCGCGTTTTACGCTGCTGCACCGCCGCTTCGGCGATCTGGCGGCGGCGCTGGCCGAGGCAGGAGTAGGGGCGGTTGATGGCGTTCTCCTTGATATCGGAGTGTCGTCGCCGCAGTTGGACGAGGGGGAGCGGGGCTTCAGCTTTCGCTTTGATGCGCCGCTCGACATGCGCATGGATACAACGCAGGGCGAGACGGCAGCGGAGTGGCTGGCGCGAGCCGATATCAGGGACATCACGGAGGTCATCAGAAACTATGGCGAAGAACGGTTTGCTTTCCAGATTGCAAAGAAGATTGTGGCTGCTCGGAGCGAGCGGCCTGTTGCAACCACAGGCGAACTCGCCGCGCTCGTACGCGAGAGCGTGCGGACCCGCGAACTCGGCCAGGACCCGGCGACGCGCACCTTTCAAGCTCTACGGATTCGTATCAATCAGGAACTCGAGCAGCTTGCGCTAGCCTTGCCGCAGGCGGTCGAGATACTGAAAGCAGAAGGGCGGCTGGTCGTGATCAGCTTTCACTCGCTCGAAGACCGGATCGTCAAGCGCTTCATGCGCGAGCAGTCGGCACCCGATGCATTGCCGAAAGACTTGCCGCTGCGCGCCGATCAGTTGCCACCGGCGCGCCTGCGCCTGCTCGGCAAGCCGGTTCGCGCCGCTGCGGCGGAAGTCGCCGTCAATCCGCGGGCGCGCAGTGCGGTGATGCGCGTCGCCGAAAAACCCGCGCTGGCGCCGGCGCGCGAGGTCGCCTGAAATGGTCCGCCTCAATCTGCTGCTGCTGCTGATTGCCGCCGCCTGCGCGCTGGCAACCGTGACGGCGCAGCACAGTGCGCGCAAGCTCTTTCAGTCGCTCGAAGCCGAGCAGGAGCGTGCACGCCAGCTTGAGGTCGAGTTCGGCCAGTTGCAGCTTGAGCTGTCAACCTGGGCGACGGCACCACGCATCGAGAAGATCGCGCGCGAGAAACTGAAGATGAACGTGCCGGAAGCGCCGCGCACGCTCAGCGCGGCGTTGGGGCAGCGATGATGCGGCTGAAGGGGCGCCTCGCGCACAAGTTCGCCGAAAGCCCGCTGCTGCTGCTGCGCCTGCCGGCCTGGCGTTCGCGCCTGCTGGCCTTGCTCATTCTCGGCGCCTTTGCCCTGCTCATCGGGCGGGCTTTTTACCTGCAGGTGCTGAACAACGACTTCCTGCAGGAGAAGGGCGACTCGCGTTATCGCCGTGACCTCGAGATTTCGGCCTCGCGCGGCCGCATCGCCGACCGCAACGGCGACGTGCTTGCCGTGTCGACGCCGATGAAGTCGGTGTGGGCGATCCCTGCCGACGCCAAACTGACGCCGGAGCAGACGCAGCAGCTGGCGCGCCTGCTCGAAGCCAATCCCAAGGATCTGTCGCGCAAGCTTGCGAGCGAAAAATCCTTCGTCTATCTGCATCGGCAGATCCCGCCCGAGGTGGCCGAGAAGATCGCGGCGCTGAAGCTTCCGGGCGTCGGCCAGAACACGGAATACCGCCGCTACTACCCGACCGGCGAGATGACCGCGCACCTCGTCGGCTTCACCGGCATCGACGACAAGGGCCTCGAAGGCGTCGAACTGGCGTTCCAGAAGCAGTTGCTCGGCCGGCCGGGCAGTCGTAGCGTGATCAAGGACCGGCGCGGCCAGATCGTCGAGGACGTCGGCTCGATCCGGCCGCCGCAGGACGGCCAGGACATCCGCCTCTCGCTCGATTCGAAGATCCAGTATCTCGCTTACAGCCAGCTCAAGCAGGCCGTCGCCGAAAGCCAGGCGAAAGCCGGCGGTGTTGCCGTGGTCGATGCGCGTACCGGCGAAGTGCTGGCGCTGGCCAACTGGCCGACCTACAACCCGAACAATCGCGAATCGCTGTCGGGCGCTCAGCTGCGCAATCGTGCCGTCACCGATGCCTTCGAGCCGGGATCGACCTTGAAACCTTTCACCGTCGCGCTGGCGCTGGAAAAAGGCAAGGTGCGTTTCGACACGGTGATCGATTGCGCACCGGGACGCATGACCATCGGCACGGCGACGATCAACGACGCGCACTCGCACGGTCCGCTGACCGTCGCCGAGGTGATCCAGAAATCGTCGAACGTCGGCGCCGCCAAGATTGCTGCGATGCTGGCGCCGCAGGAGATGTGGGAAATGTTCGATGCGGTCGGTTTCGGCCAGGTGCCCGAACTCGGCTTCCCCGGCGAAGTCAGCGGACGCCTTCGCCCGTGGAAGCACTGGCGTCCGATCGAGCAGGCGACGATGTCCTACGGCCACGGCATTTCCGTGTCGCTGATCCAGCTGATCCATGCCTACACGGTGTTCGCGCGCGAAGGCGAGCTGATCCCGCTGTCCTTGACCCGCCTTGAAGCGCCGCCGCCGAAAGGCGCGATGATCTACAGTCCGCAGACCGTGCGCGAGGTCGTTGCCATGCTCGAGATGGCGGTGCGGCCGGGCGGCACCGCACCGAAAGCACAAATCCCCGGTTATCGCGTCGCCGGCAAGACCGGCACCGCGCACAAGCTCGAAGACGGCGTTTACGCCAAGCGCTACGTCGCTTCCTTTGTCGGATTGGCGCCGGCGTCGGCGCCGCGCCTGATCGTCGCGGTGATGATCGACGAACCCAGCGCCGGCAGACATTTCGGTGGTGATGTCGCCGGTCCGGTGTTCGCCTCGGTGATGGCCGGCGCGCTGCGTACGCTCGGCGTTCCGCCCGACTCGCCCTTGCAGGTCGTCGCCAATGCCCCTGTTGCCAAGGAGTCGCTGTGAGCGAAACTACCCGCTCCCTGTCCCCCGTGTTTTCCGGCGATGCCAACGCAGCGCTGGCCTTCCTCGCCGCGCAGGGCGTCATCGCGCGCGGCGCCGTCGAAGACAGCCGCCGTGTGCGCACCGGCGACATCTTTCTCGCCTATCCCGGTGACTTTGCCGACGGCCGCGCCTACATCGGCGACGCGCTGGCGCGCGGCGCCGTCGCCGTCGTCTGGGAAGCCGGCGACGGTTTCGTCTGGCCGGCCGATGTGCGCGTGCCCAACCTGCCGGTGCACGGACTGCGCGCGCTGGCCGGGCCGCTCGGTCATGCCGCCTGCGGCCGCAGCAGCGAACGCATGTCGCTGATCGCCATCACCGGCACCAACGGCAAGACCAGCATCAGCCAGTGGATCGCGCAGCTGCACCCGCGCAACTGCGGCGTCATCGGCACGCTCGGCATCGGTCGTCCGGGCGCGCTCGTCGATACCGGTTTCACCACGCCGGAAGCGGCAACGCTGGCGCGCACGCTGGCCGATCTGGAAGCTGCCGGCTCGGGGGCCTGCGCGCTTGAGGCCAGCTCGATCGGCATCGAGGAAGGGCGTCTGAACGGCGCGCACATCGATGTCGCTGTGTTCACCAACCTGACGCGCGATCATCTTGATTACCACGGCTCGATGGCAGCCTACGCCGCCGCCAAGGAACGCCTGTTCACCTGGCCGCGCCTGCGTCTGGCGGTGGTCAACATGGACGATCCCTTCGGTCGCGAGCTGGCCGCGCGCACTACCGCCAAGCGGCTGATCGGCTACTCGCAGCTGCCTGCGGCGCAAGCGCCGCTCGGCACGCCGGCGCTGCTGCGCGCCGAGGATGTCGTCACCACGCCGGAAGGCCTGCAGTTCCGCCTGATCGCGCCGAACGGACGCGCCACCGTCGATACGACGCTGATCGGTGGTTTCAACATTTCCAATCTGCTCGCCGTTGCAGCGGTGCTGATCGACGCCGGGCTGACGCCGCGCCAGGTCGCCGAGCGCTTTGCCACGCTGGCGCCGCCGCCGGGACGCCTGGAAACGGTCGGCGGCCGCAACGAACCGCTGATCGTTGTCGACTACGCGCACACGCCTGACGCGCTGGAGAACGCCCTGCGTGCGTTGCGCGCAGTCGCCGGTGCCCGCGGCGCCGCACTGCGCGTGATCTTCGGCTGCGGCGGCGATCGCGACAACGGCAAGCGGCCGCTGATGGGCGAAATCGCCACGCGACTGGCTGACTCGGTGACGCTGACTTCGGACAATCCGCGCAGCGAAGATCCGCAGGCGATCATCGAACAGATCCGCGTCGCCGCGCCGACGGCGGCAGTCATCGCTGATCGCGCCAGCGCCATCCGTCAGGTTGTCCTCGCCGCGCACCCGGCCGATGTCGTGCTGCTTGCCGGCAAGGGACACGAGCCCTACCAGGAAATCTGCGGCGTGCGCCGCCCGTTCTCGGATGTTGCCGAGGCGCGTGGCGCGCTTGCCGCCCGTCAGGAGCTTTTCCCCCAATGATGGATACCTCCGCCGCCGCCCGTGCCGTTGCCGGCCGCCTGCTCGGCGCCAACGTCAGCTTCAGTGCGGTTTCCACCGACAGCCGGCGCATCGCCCCCGGTGCGCTGTTCGTGGCCCTGCGCGGCGATAAGTTCGACGGGCACGACTTCCTTGCCCGCGCCGCCGCGCAGGGCGCCGTCGCAGCGCTGGTCGACGAAGCCGCCGCCGGGCAGTGGGCGGGTCAGGAATCGCCGCTGCCTCTGCCGCTGATCGTCGCCGCCGATACGCGGCTGGCGCTCGGCGCACTCGCCGCCGACTGGCGTCGTCGCTTCACGTTGCCGCTGATCGCCGTCACCGGCAGTAACGGCAAGACGACGACCAAGGAAATGATCGCCGCCATCCTGCGCGCCGCCTTCGGCGACGCCGTGCTGGCAACGGCCGGCAACCTCAACAACGATATCGGTCTGCCGCTGACATTGCTCGGCCTGCGCGCCACGCACCGCGCCGCAGTGGTCGAAATGGGCATGAACCATCCGGGCGAGATTGCCGCGCTGTCGGCGATCGCCCGGCCGACGGTGGCGCTGGTGACCAACGCGCAGCGCGCGCATCTGGCAGGAATGGGCTCGCTGGAAGCAATTGCTGCCGAAAAGGCGAGCATCTACGACGGACTGGCGCCTGAGGGTGTCGCCGTGGTCAATACTGACGAGCCCTGGGCCGGACTGTGGCGGGCGCGCAATGCTGGCCGGCGCATCCTGTCGTTTGCGCTTGAGCGCCCGGCCGACGTCGTCGGCGGCTGCCGCCTGCACGGGCTGGACAATCATCTGACGCTCGATTTTGCCGGCGAACGTATCGAGGTCGAACTTGCCTTGCCCGGTCGCCACAATGCCTGCAATGCACTCGCCGCCGCCGCGGCGACGCTGGCCGCTGGCGTGCCGCTGTCGGCCGTGCGCGACGGCCTTGCCGCTTTCCGCGGCGCACCCGGGCGGCTGCAGCGCCGCGCCGGCATCGACGGTACAACGCTGCTCGACGACACCTACAACGCCAATCCGGACTCGGTCTGCGCGGCAATCGAGGTGCTTGCCGCCACCGTCGGGCGCAAGATCCTGGTGCTCGGCGACATGGGCGAAATCGGCGAGATGAGCGGCCAGTTCCACGACGAGATTGGCGGTTACGCCAAGAGTCAGGGCGTCGACCGCCTGTTCGCGCTTGGCGAAGCAAGCGCCATCGCCGCCCATAATTTCGGCGCTGGCGGCCAGCATTTCCGCACCCCTGAAGCCTTGCTCGCTGCCTTGCGCCCGGAACTGGGCGCCGGCACGACGGTGCTGGTCAAGGGCTCACGCTTCATGCGCATGGAACGCGTTGCCGACGCGATTGCCGCCGACAAGTCTGCAGACGCGCCTTCAGTCGCGCCGGCCGGGGAGAGCCACTGATGTTGCTGCTTCTCTTCCAGTGGCTCGGTCAGGATGTCCGCGCCTTCAACGTCTTCAACTACATCACGCTGCGCGCGGTGCTGGCGGCGATGACGGCGCTGATCATCTCCTTCGCCGCCGGTCCGCGCGTCATCCGCTGGCTGGCGGCGAAGAAGATCGGCCAGGCGGTGCGTACCGACGGCCCGCAGACGCACCTGAAAAAATCGGGAACGCCGACCATGGGCGGCGTGCTGATCCTCATCGCCATCGCCGTCACCACGCTGCTTTGGGCCGATCTCTCCAACCGCTACGTTTGGGTGCTGCTGATTGTCACCGTCGGTTTCGGCGCGATTGGCTGGGTCGACGACTGGAAGAAGGTCGTCTACCGCGACCCGAAAGGACTCGCCAGCCGCTGGAAGTACTTCTGGCAGTCGGTGATCGGCCTGATCGTCGCCGTCTATCTCGGCCTGACGGCAACGGTGCCGGCGCAGATGGAAGTGATCGTTCCCTTCTTCAAGAGCGTCGCCTACCCGCTCGGCGTCATCGGCTTCATCACGCTGACCTACTTCGTCATCGTCGGCACCAGCAACGCGGTGAACCTCACCGATGGCCTCGACGGGCTGGCGATCATGCCGACGGTGATGATCGCCGCCGCGCTGGCGATCTTTGCTTATGTCGCCGGCAACAGCGTCTACGCCAAGTACCTGCTGCTGCCCTACATTCCGGGCGCTGGCGAACTGGCGGTCTTCCTCGGCGCGATGGTCGGCGCCGGACTCGGCTTCCTCTGGTTCAACGCCTACCCGGCTGAGGTGTTCATGGGCGACGTCGGCGCGCTGGCGCTCGGCGCGGCGCTCGGCACCGTCGCCGTCGTCGTGCGTCAGGAAATCGTGCTCGCCATCATGGGCGGTGTCTTCGTTGCCGAAACCTTGTCGGTGGCGGCGCAGGTGCTCTACTTCCGCTATTCGGGGGGCAAACGCATCTTCCGCATGGCGCCATTGCACCACCACTTCGAGCTTGGCGGCTGGAAGGAGACGCAGGTTGTCGTGCGTTTCTGGATCATCACGCTGATGCTCGTCCTCTTCGGTCTGTCGACCCTCAAGCTGCGCTGACATGAACACCGCGCGCGACCTGACTCTCATCCTCGGCCTCGGCGAAAGCGGGCTGGCGGCAGCCAAATGGCTGATGCGTGAGGGCGCGCGCCTGCGTATCGCGGACAGCCGGTCGCAGCCGCCGAATATGGACGGGATCATCGCCGCGGCGCCGGCCGCTGAAATCGTCTGCGGCCCCTTCAACGAATCCCAGCTGCAGGGTGTCGGCCGCATCGTGCTCTCGCCCGGCGTGCCGCTGGCGACGCCGCTGGTGCAGACGGCGCTGGCGGCGGGAATTCCGGTCGTCTCCGAAATCCAGTTGTTCGTCGACGCACTGCGTCGCCTCGATCCGCAGGCCAAAGTGCTGGCGATCACCGGCAGCAACGGCAAGACGACAACGACGGCGCTGACTGCCGCGCTGGCGAGCGCTGCCGGCTACCCGGCGGTGGCCTGCGGCAACATCAGCCCGTCGGCGCTCGACGCGCTGATGACCGCGCTCGATACCGGCACGCTGCCGGCCGTCTGGGTGCTCGAACTCTCCAGCTTCCAGCTGGAAACGACGCATACGCTCGGCGCCGACGCGGCGACGCTGCTCAACGTCAGCGAGGACCACCTCGACCGTCACGATGGCATGGACGGCTATACCGCAGCGAAGACACGCATCTTCCAGGAAGGCGGCGGCCGCCGGCCGCTGCCGGTGTTGAACCGCGACGACGCACGCAGCCTGTCGGCGGCGCGCTGCGGCGAGGGCTTCGTCAGCTTCGGTCTCGATGCGCCGGCGCGCGCGGGCGACTACGGCCTGATCGGCAACGCCATCGCCCGCGGCAACGAGGTCTTGATCGGACTTGATCACCTGCGCCTCGCCGGCCGGCATAATGCCGCCAACGCGATGGCAGCGCTCGCCCTGTGCGAGGCGATCGGCATCGCGCCGCAGGCGGCGCTGGCCGGCCTCGCCGCCTTCGACGGCCTGCCGCACCGCGTGCAGCCGGTCGCCGAAATCGGCGGCGTCATCTACTACGACGACTCCAAAGGCACCAACGTCGGCGCGACGCTGGCGGCGATCACCGGTCTCGACCGGCCGCTGGCGATCATCCTCGGCGGCGACGGGAAGGGTCAGGATTTCGCGCCGCTCGCTGCGGCGCTGCGCGACGACGCACGTGCGCCGTCGACGACGCGCGCCATCGCGCTGATCGGCCGCGACGCCAAACTGATCGCCGCCGAACTCGACGCCGCCGGTGTCAATGCGCCGCGCCAGTCGTGCGTCGACATGGCCGAAGCGGTGCGCTTCTGCGCCGCGCACAGTCGCGCCGGCGACGCCGTGCTGCTCTCGCCGGCCTGCGCCAGCCTCGACATGTACCGCAATTACGCACACCGCGCCGAGGCCTTCATCCTCGCCGCGCATGCGCTGGCGGCGGGAGCGCTGTGATGCTGCGCACCTGGGATTCCCCGTCGCGCGCGCCGGCCGAGGTCGATCCGGCGCTGTTGTGGAGCGCGCTGATCCTGCTCCTCGCCGGTCTGGTGATGGTCTATTCGTCGTCGATCGCCATCGCCGAGGGCAACCGCTTCACCGCGCACCAGCAGAGCTACTTCCTTGTGCGTCACGCGGTCTTCCTGGTCATCGGCCTCACCGCCGGCATCGCCGCCTTTCAGGTGCCGCTGAAGTCGTGGCAGGAAGTCGCGCCTTGGCTGTTCGTCGCCGGTTTCTTGCTGCTCGCGCTGGTGCTGATTCCCGGCGTCGGCCGCGACGTCAACGGCGCGCGCCGCTGGCTGCCGCTCGGCGTCGCCAATCTGCAGCCGTCGGAGCTGATGAAGCTCTTCGCCGTGCTCTACGCCGCCGACTACACGGTGCGCAAGATGCCGCACATGGCCGACCTGAAAAAGGCCTTCCTGCCGATGGCCGCGGCGATGGTCGCGGTCGGCACGCTGCTGCTCAAGGAGCCCGACTTCGGCGCCTTCGTCGTCATCATCGCCATCGCCATCGGCATCCTCTTCCTCGGCGGCATGCGCGCGCGCCTGTTCGCCGTGCTGATCGTGCTGCTGCTGGTCGCCTTCGCGATCATGATCGTCGTCTCGCCGTACCGGCGCGACCGCATCTTCGGCTTCATGGATCCGTGGTCCGACGCCTTCGGCCGTGGTTATCAGCTGTCTCACGCGCTGATCGCCTTTGGTCGCGGCGAACTGTTCGGCGTCGGCCTCGGTGCCAGCGTCGAGAAACTCTTCTACCTGCCGGAAGCGCACACCGACTTCCTGCTCGCGGTGATCGCCGAGGAACTCGGCTTCTTCGGCGTGGTGGCGGTGATCGCGCTGTTCGCGCTGATCGTGCAGCGCGCCTTCGTCATCGGCCGGCAGGCGGTGATGCTCGACCGTCTCTACCCGGCGCTGGTGGCGCAGGGCATCGGTCTGTGGATCGGCGTGCAGGGTTTCATCAACATGGGCGTGAACATGGGCCTGCTGCCGACCAAGGGCCTGACGCTGCCGTTGATGAGCTTCGGCGGTTCTGGCATTGTCGCCAACTGCGCCGCGCTCGCCATCCTCTTGCGTGTGGACTGGGAAAACAGACAACTAATGAGAGGGGCCAAGCCATGAGCCGGACCCTGCTCGTCATGGCCGGCGGCACCGGCGGCCACGTCTTCCCCGGTCTGGCGGTCGCCGAGGTACTGCGCGAACGCGGCTGGAAGATCGTCTGGATGGGCAATCCCGACGGCATCGAGGCGCGTCTGGTCGCCCCGCGCGGCATCGAATTCGCGCCGGTGCGCTTTGCCGCGCTGCGCGGCAAGGGCCTGCTGCGCAAGCTGGCGCTGCCGTTCGCGCTGTATTCGGCGGTCACTCAGGCGAAGCGCGAAATTGAGCGCATCAAGCCGACGGTCGTTCTCGGCATGGGCGGCTACGTCAGCTTCCCGGGTGGTGTCGCGGCACGGCTCGCCGGCATTCCGCTGGTGGTACATGAGCAGAATTCGATCGCCGGCATGGCCAACCGCTGGCTGGCGAAGATATCTCGCCGTGTCGTCACCGGTTTCCCCGACGCGCTGCCACGCGGCGAATGGGTCGGCAACCCGGTGCGCCCGCAGATTGCCGCGCTACCCGAACCCGCCGAACGGCTTGCCGGCCGCGAAGGCCCGCTGCGGCTGCTGGTCCTCGGCGGCAGCCTTGGTGCTGCGGCGCTGAATACGGCAACGCCGGCCGGGCTGGCGCTGTTGCCGCCGACCGAACGCCCACAAGTGCTGCATCAGGCTGGCGAAAAGCATCTGGAAGAATTGCGTCGCGCCTATGCCGAGGCAGGCGTCGAGGCGCAGTGCGTCGCTTTCATTGACGACATGGCGCAGGCCTACGCCTGGGCCGACCTCGCGCTCTGTCGTGCTGGCGCGCTGACCATCGCCGAACTCGCCGCAGCGGGAACGCCGAGCGTTCTCGTTCCTTTCCCTTTCGCTGTCGACGATCACCAGACGAGCAACGCGCTCTTTCTGGCGCACGTCGGCGGCGCCGTTCTCTTGCCGCAGACAGAGCTGACGCCGCAGGCGATCAGCCTGATGCGCAATTACCGTCGTGGCCAGCTCCTGCAGATGGCCGAAAAAGCGCGCGAACTGGCGCGGCCCGACGCCGCAGCAGCCGTCGCACGCGTTTGTGAGGAAGTCGCAGCATGAAGCACAAGGTCAAGAACATCCATTTCGTTGGCGTCGGCGGCTCGGGAATGAGCGGCATCGCCGAAGTGCTCGCCAATCTCGGCTACAGCGTCAGCGGTTCCGATCTGGCCGACAACGCGGCGACGCGGCGCCTGGCGGCGCTCGGCGTGCGCGTGCTGCGCGGACACGCCGCCGAGAACGTCGTCGGTGCCGACGCGCTGGTGGTGTCGACGGCGGTTGCTGCCGAGAATCCCGAAGTCGTCGCCGCGCGCGCTGCGCGCATTCCGGTGGTGCCGCGCGCGCAGATGCTCGCCGAACTGATGCGCCTGAAGCAGGGGATCGCCGTCGCCGGCACGCACGGCAAGACGACGACGACCAGTCTGGTCGCGTCGATCCTCGCGCAGGGCGGGCTCGACCCGACCTTCGTCATCGGCGGCCGCCTGAACGCGGCCGGCGCCAACGCGCGCCTCGGTTCGGGCGATTTTCTCGTCGCCGAAGCCGACGAGTCCGACGCGTCCTTCCTCTACCTGTCGCCGGTGATTTCGATCGTCACCAACATCGACGCCGACCACATGGAGACCTACGGCCACGACTTCGGTCGCTTGAAGCAGGCTTTCGTCGATTTCCTGCAGCGTCTGCCTTTCTACGGTGTCGCCGTCGTCTGCGCCGACGACGCCAACGTGCGCTCGATCCTGCCGCACATCGGCAAGCAGGTCGTCACCTACGGTTTCGACGCCGGTGCCAACATCCGCGCCGAGAACGTCGTCGCCGACGGCGGCCAGATGCGCTTCACCTGCGTGCGCGTCAATGGCAGCGAAAGCCGGCTCGAGGTGACGCTCAACCTGCCCGGCCGGCACAACGTGCTCAACGCGCTGGCGGCGATTGCGGTGGCCAGCGAAGTCGGCATCGACGATGCGGCGATCGTGCGCGCGCTGGCCGAGTTCAAGGGCGTCGGCCGCCGCTTCCAGCGTTACGGCGAAGTCGCCCTGCCGGGTGGCGGACACTTCACGCTGATCGATGACTATGGTCATCATCCGGTCGAGATGCGCGCAACGCTTGCCGCCGCACGCGGCGCCTTCCCCGGTCGACGGCTGACGCTGGCCTTCCAGCCGCATCGCTACACGCGTACGCGCGACTGCTTCGAGGATTTTGTCGGCGTGCTTTCCTCGGTTGACGCCTTGCTGCTGACCGAAGTCTACGCCGCCGGCGAAGCGCCGGTCGTTGCTGCCGATGGTCGCGCGCTGGCGCGCGCCGTCCGCGTCGCCGGCAAGGTCGAACCCTTCTTCGTCGAGGACGTCGCGGCGCTGCCGCGCGCCATCCTCGATACGGCGCGACCCGGCGATGTCGTCATGACCATGGGCGCAGGATCGATCGGCCTGACCGCCGGTCGCGTGCTGGAGGCCGCATGAGCGCTGTAATGACTTCCCCCCAAGATTTCGGCCGCGTCGCTGTCTTGCTCGGCGGCCGTTCGGCCGAGCGCGCCGTCTCGCTGGCTAGCGGCGGCGGCGTGCTGGCGGCACTGCTGCGCCAGGGGGTCAGGGCGGAAGCCTTCGATCCGGCCGAACACCGCATTGAAGACCTCGAAGCTTTTGACCGCGTGTTCGTCGCGTTACACGGTCGCTATGGCGAGGACGGCGCGATCCAGGGCGCGCTCGAACTGATGGGTAAGCCCTATACCGGCAGCGGCGTGCTCGCCTCGGCGCTGGGCATGGACAAGTGGCGCAGCAAGCTGGTCTGGCAGGCCGCCGGACTGCCGGTACCCGAGTGCGTGCTGCTCGATGCAGACAGCGATTTTGCTGCCGTCGAGAAGAAGCTCGGTCTGCCGCTATTCGTCAAACCCGCCTGCGAGGGCTCGTCGATCGGCGTCGTCAAGGTGTCCGAGCCCGGCGCACTACCAGCGGCGTATGCCGAAGCGGCGCGTGCTGCCGTCGCCAGCGGCGGTCTGGTGATCGCCGAGCGCGGCATTTTCGGCGGCGAATACACCGTCGCCATCCTCGGCGACGAGGCGCTGCCAATCATCAAGATCGAGCCGGCGACCGACTTTTACGATTACGAGGCCAAGTATCGCCGCGACGATACACGTTACCTGTGCCCCTGCGGCCTGCCGCCGGAACGCGAGGCAGAGTTGCGCGCGCAGGCGCTCGTCGCGTTCCGCACGCTCGGCGGTCGAGGCTGGGGGCGCGTCGATTTTCTCCTCGACCAGGCGGCCGATCCGGCCGCGGCCGCGGTCTTCTTCCTCGAAGCCAACACCTCGCCGGGAATGACCGACCATTCGCTGGTGCCGATGGCGGCGCGCGCTGCCGGCATCTCCTACGACGAACTGGTGCTGCGCGTGCTCGCGCTCGCCACCACGGGATGATCGATGTGGCACCGTCCCCAGCTGATGACCGTCGTCGCCGATCTGCTGCTCGTTGCAGCAGGCGCGGCGCTGCTCGTCGCTGCCGCACTGTGGGCGACACGGCTACCGCTCTTTCCGTTGCGCGAGGCGGTGGTGGTCAGCGAACTGCACGAAGTGCAGCGCAAGGACGTCGAGCGCGCCATGTCCGGGCTGCTGCGCGGCAACTTCTTCAGCATCAATCTCGACGCGCTGCGCCAGTCGTTGGAGAAGCTGCCCTGGGTGCGACACGCGGAACTGCGTCGGCAGTGGCCGTCGCGGCTGGAAATCGTGATCGAGGAACATCGCCCGGCAGCGTACTGGGGCGAGGGCGGCGGACAGCTGGTCAACGATTTCGGCGAAGTGTTCACCGCGTCGTATGGCGACGAGCAGGACTTGCCCGAACTCTCCGGCCCGCCGGGGGCGGCGGCCGAGGCGCTGCGCCGCTATGCCGAGTTTGCCGAGGGGCTGGCGCCGACCGGGCGCCGGCCGGTGGCGGTGGCGCTGTCGGCGCGTCTCGCCTGGCAGATCAAGCTGGACGACGGCATGCTGATCGAGCTCGGTCGCGAACAGGCAAAGGCGCCGATCGCCATGCGCCTGGCGCGTTTTGTGGAGAATTACTCGGTGCTGGCGGATGGGCGCCGGTCACGGCCGGTCGCGGTGGATATGCGCTATCCGAACGGCTTTGCGCTGCGTTACGCGAGCAGTGCGGGGAATGAAGGCAGGGGACGGGAATGAGCAGGGATAGCAAGGATCTGATCGTAGGACTCGATATCGGCACGTCGAAAATCGTCGCGCTGGTTGCCGAGGTCACGCCGGAGGGCAGACTCAACGTCATCGGCATGGGTTCGCAGGAGTCACGCGGGCTGCGCAAGGGCGTCGTCGTCAATATCGAGGAGACGGTGGCGACGATCTCGCGCGTCATCCAGGAAGTCGAGCTGATGGCCGACTGCAAGGTGAAGGACGTCTACACCGGAATCGCAGGCAGCCACATCAAGAGCTTCAACTCGAACGGCATGGTCGCGATCAAGGACAAGGAAGTGTCGCCGATGGACGTCGAGCGCGTCATCGAGACGGCGAAGGCGATGCCGATTCCGGCCGATCAGGAGATCCTGCACATCCTGACGCAGGAATTCATCATCGACGACCAGGACGGCATCCGCGAGCCGATCGGCATGAGCGGCTTCCGCCTCGAAGTGAAGGTGCACATCGTCACCGGCGCCGTTTCGGCGGCGCAGAACATCGTCAAGTGCGTGCGCCGCTGCGGACTGGAGGTGAATGATCTGGTGCTGCAGCCGCTGGCGTCCTCGTACGCCGTGCTTTCCGAGGACGAAAAGGATCTCGGCATCTGCCTCGTCGATATCGGCGGCGGTACCACCGATCTGGCGGTGTGGACGCAGGGCGCGATCCGCCACACCTCGGTGATCCCGATCGCCGGCGACCAGATCACCAACGACATCGCCATGGCGCTGCGCACGCCGACGCGCGAAGCCGAGGACATCAAGATCAAGTACGGCTGCGCGCTGTCGCAGCTGGCCGATGCCGAGGAGACGCTAGACGTCGCCGGCGTCGACGACCGCCCGTCGCGCAAGCTGTCGCGGCGCGCGCTGGCCGACGTCATCCAGCCGCGCGTCGAGGAGTTGTTCGAGCTGGTGCAGGCCGAACTGCGCCGCTCGGGTTTCGAGGAAGTGCTGTCTTCCGGCGTCGTGCTGACCGGCGGTTCGGCGGTGATGCCGGGAATGATCGAACTTGGCGAAGAGGTGTTCCACATGCCGGTGCGCCTCGGCGTGCCGCGCTACAAGGGGGCGCTTGCCGATGTGGTGCAGAACCCCCGTTTCGCGACGGCCTGTGGCTTGCTGCTCGAAGCTCAGACACAGCGCAAGCGCGGACTGAAGGTGCGGGAAACAGGCGATTTCAAGCAGGTACTCGGCCGGATGCGGTCGTGGTTCGAGAAAAATTTCTGATTCATTTTTTGTAATTTTCCGATTTTTGCAGAGGAGGCGACAATGTTCGAAATCATCGACAAGGAAGACGCGGCGGCCGACGGCGACGTTGGCACCATCATCAAAGTGGTCGGCGTCGGCGGTGCCGGCGGCAATGCCGTCGATCACATGATTCGCGAAGGGGTCAACGGCGTCGATTTCGTCGCCGCCAACACCGACGCGCAGGCTTTGAAGCGCAGCAACGCCATGCAGCGCGTGCAACTCGGGCGCACCGGCCTCGGTGCCGGCGCCAAGCCGGAAGCCGGCCGCACCGCAGCGCTTGAGGAGCGCGAGCGCATCGCCGAATCGATCAAGGGTGCGCACATGGTGTTCATCACCGCCGGCATGGGCGGCGGTACCGGCACCGGCGCCGCTCCCGTCGTCGCCGAAGTGGCGCGCGAAATGGGTATCCTCACCGTTGCTGTGGTGACCAAGCCTTTCGGCTTCGAAGGCAAGCGCCTGCGTGTTGCTGAAGCCGGCATCGCCGAGCTGCAGAAGCACGTCGATTCGCTGATCGTCATCCTCAACGACAAGCTGATGGAAGTGCTTGGCGACGATGTCAGCATGGAAGAAGCCTTCCGTGCCGCCGACAACGTGCTGCGCAATGCCGTCGGCGGCATCGCCGAGATCATCAACTTCCCGGGTCTGGTCAACGTCGACTTCGAGGACGTGCGCACGGTGATGAGCGAGATGGGCATGGCGATGATGGGCTCGGCCGTCGCTTCCGGCGTTGATCGTGCGCGCATCGCCGCCGAACAGGCGGTTGCTTCGCCGTTGCTCGAAGGCATCAACCTCTCGGGCGCGCGCGGCGTGCTGGTCAACATCACTGCCACGCGCGGCCTGAAGATGAAGGAAGTGAACGAGGTCATGAAGACCGTTCGCGAATTCGCCGCGGAAGACGCTTGCGTCATCTTCGGCGCGGTGTACGACGAATCGATGGGCGAGAACATCCGCGTCACCGTCGTCGCCACCGGTCTCGGTCAGGCGCAGGCCAAGCGGCAGACTTTCGAGGTGATCAATACGCCGATCCTCAATGCCACGGGTACCGACGGCGCCTTCCTGCAGTCGGCGGCGACGGCGATCGATTACAACCAGCTCGACACGCCGGCGATCATCCGCAAAGGACGCAGCGCCACCGTCGAGGCGCTGGCCAACAGCGGTGTCGATCGTTACGACATCCCGGCCTTCCTGCGCAAGCAGGCGGACTGAACGACACGGCTGCCCACACGCCGTCGCCTCCGGCGGGTGGGCGTTGCCCGTGCACGATTGGCAGGGTCCATAACGGGGCTGTCGCGGTTCGTGCTAGAATCCGTCGGTTTTCCCGCATTCTTTCAGGCACATGCTCAAGCAACGAACGCTCAAATCGCTGATCCGCGCCTGCGGCGTTGGCCTGCATTCCGGCGTCAAGGTCACCATGACCCTGCGCCCGGCGGCACCGAATACCGGTATCGTCTTCCGTCGCATCGACCTTGAGCAGCCGGTCGACCTGCCGGCGTCGGCGCTGCTCGTCGGCGATACGCGCATGTGCTCGTGTCTTGAAGTCGACAGCGCGCAAGGCAAGGTGCGCGTCGGCACCATCGAACACCTGATGTCGGCCTTTGCCGGCCTTGGCATCGACAACGCCTGGGTCGATCTCGACGCGCCCGAGGTGCCGATTCTCGACGGCTCGGCGTCGCCCTTCGTCTTCCTCGTCCAGTCGGCGGGAATCGAAGAGCAGCCGGTGGCGAAGAAGTTCATCCGCGTGCGCGAGCCGATCGAAGTTCGCGACGGTGACAAGTGGGCGCGCTTCGATCCGTACGACGGCTACCGCCTCGCGTTCTCGATCGTCTTCAACCACCCGGCCATCGACCGCAGCGGCCAGAACGTGACCATCGACTTCGCCGAGAACTCCTACGTCCGCGAAGTGGCGCGTGCGCGCACCTTCGGCTTCATGCAGGAAGTCGAGTGGCTGCGCGAGAACGGACTGGCTCAGGGCGGTGGTCTGGAAAACGCCGTCGTGCTCGACGAATACCGCGTTCTCAACGCCGACGGACTGCGTTACGGCGACGAGTTCGTCAAGCACAAGGTGCTTGACGCGATCGGCGACCTCTATCTGCTCGGTCATCCGCTGCTGGCGTCGTTCACCGCGCACAAATCGGGACACGCGCTGAACAACATGCTGGCGCGCGCGCTGCTTGCCAATCGTCCGGCGTGGGAGTTTGTCAGCTTCGATGATGCCGCCGCCGCACCGGCTGGCGTTACCCGCTGGCTGGCCCAGCCGGCCTGACGCGCCGACATGTGGCTGCTGCGTCTGCTGGCAGTCATCACGGCGATCCTCATTGCCGGCTCGGCGCTGGCCTGGCTGCTGACGCGTGAGCCGCGCTATCTGTGGCTGACCAAGCGTCTGTTCATCTTTGCATTGCTCGCCGCGCTGATCTTTCTCGCGCTGCTGGCGCTTGAGCGCATCGCTGTCATTCCGCTGTAGCAGCGCGCTCGAGCAGCGTTCCCAGCGCCTCGCGCAGCGGCGATTGCGGCAGTCGCTCACGCAGTCCGCTGACCGCCTGACGGGCTTCGTCACTCAAGGGTTTTTTCGCGGAAGTCATTGATTGGCGTGGGATTTCAGTGGCTTGCACTTTGACATGAACGCCGCTACACTCGAAGCCCCTTAGAGAAAACTCGTTCGCCAGACGCGGCGCCAGCTGGCGCAGTTTGGCGGCGACCGCGCCGTTTGCGGCGTGGATAAAGATAATTCCCGTGCGGTAATTGGCCAGGCAACTTGCCTGCGCCAGATGTGTCGGTGACACCTCGGCGAAGATGCGCGCCAGCTTCTGCAGCAGCCTGGCGTGGGCCAGCAGCTTGCCGGCACCGTCGTCAGCAGCGAGGTAGTTTTCGATCGAGTTGTGCATCGGGAACGTCAAGGAGAGTCAACTTGCATATTATTCTCGTCTCGGACCGCCTGGCAACCGCCAAGAGCATGGTCCTTACCTCGCGCATGATGGCGCTTGCCGCCGCTTTTTTTGCCGCGCTGCTGTTTTCCGCAGCGCTGCTGCTGTCCTGGGTCGGCGTGCAGTTCCGCTTGCCGTTTGCCGAGAGTCTGGCGCTGTCGGTGCAGCAGCAGCAGGCGCAGAAGTCGCAGGAGTTTGTCCGCGACAACGTCAACGTGATGGCGGTCAAGCTCGGTCAGCTGCAGGCACAGCTGCTGCGTCTCGACTCGCTGGGCGAGCGTATTTCGGCGCTCTCAGGTGTCGATGCGCCGGCGCGCCTGGAGCCCGGCAAGATGCCGCCGCCAGCCGCCGGAAAAGCGCCGCCCGGGCAGGGCGGGCCGCTGATCCTGCCGGCATCGCCGGCGCCGCTGTCGGCGGAGCAGCTGCAGCAGGAGGTTGACCGTCTGGCGCAACTCGTTGATCAGCGCAGCGACAGTCTGGCGGCGCTTGAGTCGCAACTGATGGACAAGCGCGTCAAGTCGATCATGCTGCCGACCATCCTGCCGATTCAGAGCAACACGATCGGTTCCGGCTTCGGCTGGCGAACCGACCCGATCGCCGGTGTGCAGGCGATGCACGAAGGGATCGACTTCATCGCCGAGACGGGTACGCGGGTCATCGCCGCCGCCGGTGGTGTCGTTCTTTCCGCCGAGTTCCATCCGCAATACGGCAATCTGATCGAGATCGATCACGGCAACGGCTTTTCCAGCCGGTACGCGCATCTGTCGCGTGCGCTGGTGCGCTCGGGGCAGGTGATCAAGCGAGGCCAGGAGATTGCCGCCAGTGGCAATACCGGCCGCTCGACCGGGCCGCATCTGCATTTCGAGGTTCGCTACAAGGGAGTGCCGCAGAATCCGGTGCGTTTCCTGCGTCAGGATCTGCTGATGGCGCAGACGCAAACCGCCGCGGGCAATTCCGCCAAGGCCGGCGCTCCGCGCTAGTCGCGTGGCGCCGCCTCGCGTCGTGCCGATTTGGCATGGCGCCTGCGTGATAGAATCCTTCCCTTTCGGCGACCCTCAGTCCACACAATGATTTCCGGCCTACTCAAGAAGTTTTTCGGCAGCCGCAACGACCGGCTGGTGAAGCAGTACGCGCAGACAGTGCGCAAGATCAACGCGCTGGAATCAGGAATCGCCGCGCTCTCCGACGAAGCCCTGCGCGCCCGCACCGATGAATTCAAGGCGCGCGTCGCCGCCGGCGAGTCACTCGACGCGATCCTGCCCGAAGCCTTTGCCGTGGTGCGCGAGGCCGGCAAGCGTGTGCTCGGCATGCGCCACTTCGACGTGCAGATGATCGGCGGCATTGCCCTGCACGAAGGCAAGATCGCTGAAATGCGCACCGGCGAAGGCAAGACGCTGGTCGCCACCTTGCCCGCTTACCTGAATGCGCTGGCCGGCGAAGGCGTCCATGTCATTACCGTCAATGACTACCTCGCCAGCCGCGATGCCGAGTGGATGGGGCGCCTGCACCGCTTTCTCGGGCTGACAGTCGGCGTCAATCTCTCGCAGATGGCGCACGACGAGAAGCAGGTCGCTTACGCCGCCGATATCACCTATGGCACCAACAACGAGTTCGGCTTCGACTACCTGCGCGACAACATGGTCTATTCGGCCGGGGAGCGCGTGCAGCGGCAACTGGCCTATGGCATCGTCGACGAAGTCGATTCGATCCTCATCGACGAGGCGCGCACGCCGCTGATCATTTCCGGTCAGGCCGAAGATCACACCGAACTTTACGTGCGCATGAACAAGGTCGCGCCGATGCTGACGCGCTGCCTTGAAGAAAACGGGCCCGGCGACTACTGGGTTGACGAGAAGGCGCATCAGGTTCTGCTCTCCGAGAGCGGCCACGAGCGCGCCGAAGAAATTCTTGCGCAGCTCGGTCTGCTCGCCGAAGGCAGCAGTCTCTACGACGCCGCCAACATCCTGCTCATCCATCACCTGTACGCGTCCTTGCGCGCGCACACGCTGTATCTGCGTGACCAGCACTATGTCGTGCAGAACGATGAAGTGATCATCGTCGATGAATTCACCGGCCGCATGATGCCGGGACGTCGCTGGTCCGACGGCCTGCATCAGGCGGTCGAGGCCAAGGAAGGCGTGCGCATCCAGAACGAGAACCAGACACTGGCCTCGATCACCTTCCAGAACTACTTCCGCATGTACGGCAAGCTCGGCGGGATGACCGGCACGGCCGATACCGAAGCCTACGAATTCCAGCAGATTTATGGTCTGGAAACGGTCATTGTGCCGACCAACCGGCCGATGCAGCGCATCGACCACAACGACCAGATCTTCCGCACGGCCGACGAGAAGTACGCGGCGATCATCGCCGATATTCGCGCCTGCCGCGAGCGCGGGCAGCCAGTGCTGGTCGGTACGACCTCGATCGAAAACTCCGAACTGCTCTCGTCGCTGCTCGACACGCAGAAGATTCCGCACCAGGTGCTCAACGCCAAACAGCACGCGCGTGAAGCCGAGATCGTCGTGCAGGCCGGGCGCCCCGGCGTCGTCACCATCGCCACCAACATGGCCGGCCGCGGTACCGACATCGTTCTCGGCGGCAGCGTCGAAAAAGCCCTCGGCGCGGTGCGCGACGACGAGCAGCTGCCGGCCGAAGAAAAGGCGCAAAAGCTCGCTGCCATGCGTGCCGAGTGGGATGTCCTGCACCAGCAGGTGGTCGCCGCAGGCGGTCTGCACATCATCGGTTCCGAACGCCACGAGTCGCGCCGCATCGACAATCAGCTGCGCGGTCGTTCCGGTCGTCAGGGCGACCCCGGCTCCTCGCGCTTCTATCTCTCGCTCGATGACCAGCTGCTGCGCATCTTCGCCGGCGAACGACTGAAATCGGTGATGGATCGGCTGAAGATGCCCGAAGGCGAGCCGATCGAGCATCCCCTCGTTTCGCGTTCGCTCGAATCGGCGCAGCGCAAGGTTGAAGGGCGCAACTTCGATATCCGCAAGCAACTGCTCGAGTACGACGACGTCGCCAACGACCAGCGCAAGGTCATCTACCAGCAGCGCAACGAACTGCTAGAAACCGACGACATCAGCGCAACGATCACCGCGATGCGTCACGGTGTGCTCACCGACAGCTTCCGCGTTTACGTTCCGGAAGACAGCGTCGAAGAGCAGTGGGACCTGCCGGGGCTGGAGAAGGCGCTCGCCGGCGAACTGCAGCTCGAACTGCCGATCGTCGACTGGGCGACGGCCGAGCCGAATCTCGGCGACGAAGCGATCCTTGAGCGCATCATCGAGCTCGCCGATGCGAGCTACGCGGCCAAGGTGGGCCAGGTCGGCGAGGCGAGCTTCCACCAGTTCGAACGCAACATCATGCTGCAGAGCCTCGACACTCACTGGCGCGAGCACCTGTCGGCGCTTGACCATCTGCGCCAAGGTATCCACCTGCGTGGCTACGCGCAGAAGAACCCGAAGCAGGAGTACAAGCGCGAGGCCTTCGAACTGTTCGAGGCATTGCTCGACCGTGTTCGCGCCGAAACGACGCGTCTGCTGGTGACCGTGCAGGTACGTGCCGAAACCGTCGAAGAGACGGCACCGCAGGCTGACGTGCGCAATGTCGAGTACCGCCATGCCGAGCTGGACGAAGCCGCGCTCGCCGAGGTCGATGGCGAGGCGGCAGCTGCCGCGGCTGCGCCAGCAGCGGCGGCAGCGCCGGCCCATGCCGCGCCGAAAGCCGGCCGCAACGATCCCTGCCCCTGCGGCTCCGGCAAGAAGTACAAGCACTGCCACGGAAAACTGAACTGAGATCGAACGTCGCCCGGATGCGCTGACGCGGGTGTTCGTGCCCGCGGCTGCGTGCCGCGGGCGCAAGGAACGACTATGCCCGTCAACTACGCAACGCCCGCTCCCGAACAACTGCACGCCGTCGCCGGGGTGCGTCTCGGCATCGCCGAGGCCGGCATCCGCAAGCCCGGTCGCCGCGACCTGACCGTGATCGCGCTCGATCCCGGTTGCCGTGTCGCCGGTGTGTTCACGCAGAACCGATTCTGTGCTGCGCCGGTGCAACTGTGCCGCCGCCATCTTGAAATCGGTGGCGAAATGCGTGCGCTGGTGATCAATACCGGCGTCGCCAACGCCGGTACCGGCGAGCCCGGCATCCAGGCGGCGTGGCAGACCTGTACGGCGGTCGCGCGTCTGCTCGGTATCGAGGAACGTCAGGTGCTACCGTTCTCGACCGGCGTCATTCTCGAGCCGCTGCCGGTCGAGCGCCTCGTTGCCGGTCTGCCGGCCTGTGTCGCCGATCTGTCCGCCGACCGCTGGCACGCTGCCGCGCACGCGATCATGACCACCGACACGGTGGCGAAGGCCGCTTCCCGGCGAGTCGAGATTGCCGGCAAGACGGTGACGATCACCGGCATCAGCAAGGGCGCCGGCATGATCAAGCCGAACATGGCGACCATGCTCGGCTTTATTGCCACCGACGCCGGCATCGCGCAGCCGCTGCTGCGCCGGCTGGTGCGCGAGGCCGCCGACGAATCGTTCAACTGCATCACCGTCGACGGCGACACCTCGACCAACGACTCCTTCGTGCTGATTGCCAGCGGCCAGTCCGGTGCCGAATTCGACTCGGCCGACACGCCCGGCTACGCGCAACTGCGCGCGGCGGTGATCGGCGTCGCCGTCGAACTGGCGCAGGCGATCATTCGCGACGGCGAGGGTGCCACCAAGTTCATCAGCGTCGTCGTCGAAAACGGTCGCGAGCGCGAGGAATGTCGGCGCGTCGGCTACGCTATCGGCCACTCGCCGCTGGTGAAGACCGCTTTCTTCGCCTCCGACCCCAACCTCGGCCGCATTCTCGCGGCGATCGGCTACGCCGGTATCGACGATCTCGACGTTGCCGGCATTCGTGTCTGGCTCGAAGCCGGCGCCGACAAGGTGCTCGTCGCCGAGAATGGCGGCCGTGCCTCGAGTTACGTCGAGGAGGACGGCGCGCGCGTCATGCAGCAGGCGGAAATCATCGTGCGCGTCGATCTTGGCCGCGGTGCCGCGCAGGCGCGCGTTTACACCTGCGATTTTTCCTACGATTACGTGAAGATCAACGCCGACTACCGCTCCTAGCCGGTCGCCGAATCAGCGCGCCACGGCGCTGCCTGTACGAAGAAAAAGCCCCGCCAAGCAGGACCTTGCGGGGCTTTTTGTCGCGGCGGGGATGCGGTCAGTGCGTGCGGCGCAGGCGGATCAGGCGGAACCAGCCGCCGGCCAGCGCCGGCTCGTCGGCCTCGAGTACGAGTCGCGGCGCCTGCACCAGCGTCTCTTCGAAAACCACGTCAAGGCGCGTCGCCACGCGGCGCAACAGTGGATTGATCAGGCGGCGCAGCGGCGCGCGCTGTCCCGGACGCAGGAACTTGTCGAAAATCAGTACGCTGCCGCCGGGAGCGACGACGCGTGCGGCCTCGCGCAGGCAGGCGGCCGGGTCGGGAACGACGGCGAGGATCAGGTGCAGTACCGCATGATCGAAGCTCGCGTCGGCGAAAGGCAGCCGCTGCACGTCGCCCTGAACGGCGCGGAACTCCAGTCCGCCGGCGCGCCGGCAGGCGCGCGCGAGCATGGCGGAGGTCAGGTCAACGCCAACGTAATGATGCTGCCGTGGCAAATGTGGCAGGTCGAGTCCGGTACCGACACCGTTGATCAGCACGCGCGCCGGAGCTTCCGGTAGCGCCGACAGGCTGCGCTGCCGCGTCGCGTTCATGCCGTCGCCGAGCGCTGCGTCGTAGAACGGCGCGATCAGCGCGTAGCTGTGCTTGAGGCTCAATGCAGAACCCTTGGTGCGGCGAGTGTGAATTCGTTGATGCTGGCGGCGAAGCTGGTGCCGTCTTCGGCGACCATCTGGTAAGTGCCGCGCATGGTGCCGACGGCCGTCGCCAGCTGGCAGCCGCTGGTGTACTCGAACTTCTCGCCCGGCCGCAGCAGCGGTTGTACGCCGACGACGCCCAAGCCGCGCACTTCCTGCGTGTCACCGGCGGCGTCGCAGATGATCCAGTGCCGCGAAATCAGTTGCGCGGTGACCGTACCGACATTCTCGATGGTGATGGTGTAGGCGAAGACGTAACGGTCCTGCTCGGGAGCTGACTGGGCGCCGACGTACTGGGGATTTGCACTGACGGCCATCTCGTACTTTTTGCTTTCGGCCATGAATTCTTCCGTGATGATGATCGGGTGGGGCGACTGGCGAGCGGCATTGCACACCAAAGCCATTCTTCTGACAAGGGAAGGCGCCCGCGGTTCTGCCGGCGCGTCAGGCCTGTCGGCAGGGCGTCCGCCAATCGCCGCAGGCCGCTCCTTCGCGTAAGATGCGTTTTTTTCCGTTTTCGGGGGCCGTCATGTACGTCATTGCGCCGAGCATCCTTTCCGCCAACTTCGCCCGCCTCGGCGAAGAGGTCGTCAATGTTGTCGCCGCCGGTGCCGACTGGATCCACTTCGACGTCATGGACAACCATTACGTCCCCAATCTGACCATCGGCCCGCTGGTGTGCGAGGCAATCCGTCCGCTCACCAAGGCGCCGATCGACGTGCATCTGATGGTCAAGCCGGTCGACCGCATCATTCCCGATTTCGCGCGCGCTGGTGCCAACATCATCACCTTCCACCCGGAAGGTTCGGAGCATGTCGATCGCACGCTGTCGCTGATCCGCGAGCAGGGCTGTCAGGCCGGGCTCGTCTTCAACCCGGCGACACCGCTCAACTACCTCGACCATGTCATGGACAAGCTCGATGTCGTCCTGCTGATGAGCGTGAACCCCGGTTTCGGCGGGCAGAAGTTCATTCCTGCGACGCTGCCGAAGCTCGCCGCGGCGCGCGCGCGTCTCGACGCTTACGAGCGTGAAAGCGGTCGCCACATCCGTCTCGAGATCGACGGCGGCGTCAAGATCGACAACATCGCCGAGATCGCCCGCGCCGGCGCCGATTCCTTCGTTGCCGGTTCGGCGATTTACGGAACGGCCGATTACAAGGCGACCATCGATGCCATGCGCGCCGAGCTTGCCGGCGTTGCCGCCGCCTGAGCTGCCGATGGAAATCCGCTCGGTCACCATCGACCTCGACGGTACGCTGCTCGATACCGTCGGCGACCTCGCCGTCGCCTGCAACGCCATGCTCGCCGACCTGTCGCGTCCGCCGCGCAGCGAGGCTGAGATCAATGCCTTTGTCGGCAAGGGGATGGCGGTGCTGGTCGAGCGCTGTCTTGGCGCCGATGCTGCCGATGGCGACTTGCTCCGGCACGCCATCGAACGCTTCCGCGTGCATTACGCAGAAAACAACGGCCGCTCGACGCGCATCTATCCCGGCGTGCTCGACGGCATCGCCGCCTTGCGCAAGCTCGGTCTGCCACTGGGTTGTGTGACCAACAAGCCGGCGATGTTCACCGAACCGCTGCTTGAACGCATGGGGCTGGCCGGTTTCTTTTCGGTGGTGGTCAGCGGCGATACGCTGCCGTTCAAGAAGCCGCGTCCCGAGCCGTTGCTGCACGCCTGTGCGGTGATGGGGACCGTGCCGGCGAGCAATCTGCATGTCGGCGATTCGGCGCACGACATCGCCGCGGCACGCGCGGCGGGTTGCCCGGTGGTCTGTGTTCCCTACGGTTACAACGAGGGGCGGCCGGTGGACAGCGCAGAATGCGATGCGCTAGTATCAAGTCTTGTTGAAGCCGCTGCCTATGCGGCTTCGTTTGTTTCGCCGCCGGCGTCTGCACAGCAGGCGTCGCCGGCTCTCCCGGCCTGAATGTCATCATGTCGAACGAATGGGTTGCGCAATTGAAGGAGAACGTTGCAGCGTGCGTTGGGGATTCCTGGCGGCGCTGGCGTTCGTGGCGGGATTAGACCTTGCCCCGGGCATTGCCTGAACGGCGGCCCCACTTCCTTTCCGCAGCAACCGACTCGTGAGACAAGCATGAACGAAATCGAATTCAACGCGCTGGCCGCGCAGGGCTACAACCGCATTCCGGTCACGCTCGAGACCTTCGCCGACCTCGACACGCCGCTGTCGATCTACCTCAAGCTCGCCAACGGCCCCTACACCTACCTGCTCGAATCGGTGCAGGGTGGCGAGCGCTTCGGCCGCTACTCGATCATCGGCCTCTCCAGCCCGACGCGCATCGTCGTGCACGGCCATCAGGTACTGGTGCTCACCGGCAACCGCATCGCCGAGCGCGAGGACGACACCAATCCGCTCGACTTCATCGGCGGCTTCCTCAAGCGCTTCCGCGCCGCGCCGTCGACCGGCCTGCCGCGCTTTTGCGGCGGTCTGGTCGGCTGCTTCGGCTACGACACGGTGCGCTACGTCGAAACGCGGCTGACGCGAACGCAGAAGCCCGGCGACCTCGGCACGCCCGACATCACCTTGCTGCTCTCCGAAGAGATCGCCGTCGTCGACAATCTCTCGGGCAAGCTGACTCTGGTCGTCTATGCCGAACCGGGAGTTCCCGGCGCGCTGCAGAAGGCACAGGCACGCTTGAAGGCGCTGCTTGCGCGGTTGCGCGAGCCGGTGCCGATTCCCGCCGAAAGCCCGAAGTCCTCGCTGCCGGCCGTTTCAGTGTTCGGCGAGGCGCAGTTCCGGCAGGCGGTAAAGAAGGCCAAGCGCTACATCACCGAAGGCGACATCATGCAGGTGGTGCTGTCGCAGCGCATGAGCAAACCCTACAGCGCGAGTCCGCTGGCGCTGTACCGTTCCTTGCGCTCGTTGAATCCTTCGCCGTACATGTTCTACTTCGACTTCGAGGACTTCCACGTCGTCGGTGCGTCGCCGGAAATCCTCGTTCGTCTGGAAGGCGATGCCGTTACCTTGCGGCCGATCGCCGGCACGCGTCGGCGCGGCAGTTCCTTCGAAGAGGATCAGGCGCTCGCTGCCGAATTGCTGGCCGACGAGAAGGAGCGCGCCGAGCATGTGCAACTGCTTGATCTCGGGCGTAACGACGCCGGTCGGGTGTCGGCGGTCGGCTCGGTCCGCCTTACCGAAACGATGACTATCGAGCGCTACTCACACGTGATGCACATCGTTTCCAACGTCGAGGGCAAGTTGAAGCCCGGTCTCGACGCGCTCGACGTGCTCAAGGCCTCGTTCCCTGCCGGCACCGTCTCCGGTGCGCCGAAGGTGCGCGCAATGGAGATCATCGACGAGCTTGAGCCGGTCAAGCGCGGCATCTACGCCGGCGCTGTCGGCTATCTCGGTTTCCACGGCGAGATGGATCTGGCGATCGCCATCCGTACGGCGCTGGTCAAGGACGGCGAGATGCACGTGCAGGCCGGCGCTGGCATCGTCGCCGATTCCGATCCGGCGGCCGAATGGCAGGAAACGCAGAACAAGGCGCGCGCCGTGCTGCGTGCCGCCGAACTCGCCGAGCAGGGGCTCGATACGCGTTTCGACTGAGGCCGGCGACCGATTGGGCGAGGTTCTGGCTGTTGCCTAAGGTTTTTGAGCGGCCGGGCTTAGCGTGTTGCGATCGTGGGCCGCGAATAGGCCCACTGGTTCTGCCAGGCCGCGCGCACCATGTTCGGGTACTCGGGCTGGCCGAGACTGCCGTTGTAACGTCCCAGCGCGCGGTAGAGGTCGCCCTGCTCGATGTCGAGGTAGTGGCGCAGGATCGTGCAGCCGTAGCGCAGGTTGGTGCGCAGGTGGAAGAGGTTGTCGTCGGGGCGGCCGATCAGCTTCACCCAGAACGGCATCACCTGCATGAAGCTGCGCGCGCCGGCGGAAGATACCGCGTACTTCTTGAAGCCGCTCTCGACCTGGATCAGCCCGAGAACGAGTTGCGGGTCGAGACCGGCGCGCGTGGCTTCGTAGTGTACGGCGCGCAGGAATTCGAGCCGGCTTTCACGGTCGGGAATGCGCCGTTCGAGCCGGCGCGACATTTCAAGCTGCCAGTCGACCGCGTCGAGCGAATTGCGGAAGGCGGTGCGCGGCGGCGCGTTATCGGCAACCGAGCGCGACAGCGCGGCCTGCACACTGGCGGAGAGCGGCTCGTACAGTTGTGCGCCGGCGATTGCCGCCGCCGGCGCGAGCAGGGCGAGCGCCAGCAGCGGCGCCGCCAGTGCCTGCGTCAGGCGGCGCACAGCCTCGCCTTGAGGAAGTCGAGCATGGCGTCGGCGGCGATCATTTGCGCCTCGGCATCGCGCCGCCCCTTGTACTCAAGCCTGCCTTCGGCCAGCCCGCGCTCTCCGACGACGATGCGGTGCGGCACGCCGATCAGTTCCATGTCGGCGAACATGACGCCGGGACGCTCGTTGCGGTCGTCGAGCAGCACGTCGATGCCGGCGGCGGCGAGTTCGTCGTGCAGTTTCTCGGCGGCTTCGCGCACCGCCGGGCTTTTCGCCATGCCCATCGGCACGATGCTGACTGCGAAAGGTGCGATCGCCGCCGGGAAGATGATGCCGCGCGCGTCGTGGTTCTGCTCGATGGCGGCGGCGACGATGCGCGAGACGCCGATGCCGTAGCAGCCCATCTCCATCACCTGCGTCTTGCCGTTTTCGTCGAGGAAGCAGCACTTGAGCGCCTCGGCGTAGCGCGTGCGCAGCTGGAAGATGTGGCCGACTTCGATGCCGCGGCACAATTCGAGCGGGCCGGCGCCGTCGGGGGAAATATCGCCAGCGACGACGTTGCGCAGGTCGACGCCGGTGCCGGGGTCGGGCAGGTCGCGGCCCCAGTTGACGCCGGTGAGGTGGTAGCCGGCATCATTGGCGCCACAGACGAAGTCGCCGAGCGCGGCGGCGGCGCGGTCGACAACGACCGACACTGCGTCGCTGGCGTCGACCGGGCCGAGATAGCCGGGCTGGCTGCCGAGCGCGGCGACGATCTCGTCCTCGCGCGCGAAGCGGAATTCGCCGATCTGCTTCTGGGCCTTGATTTCATTGAGTTCGTGATCGCCGCGCAGGAGCAGTAGGGTGAATGCCGGCGTGCCTTGCGGCGGCTCGGCGCGGACGACGGCGATGGCCTTGACCGTCTGCGTCAGCGGCAGACCGAGGAAGGCGGCGACGTCTTCGCACTTCTCCTTGCCGGGCGTTGCCACTTTGGTCAGCGCGGCAATGGGCGCCGGGCGCGGCGTCGCCGGCACGACGGCCTCGGCGAGTTCGACGTTGGCGGCGTAGCCCGAAGCCGGACAGTAGGCGAGGGCGTCTTCGCCCGAATCGGCGAGCACATGGAATTCGTGCGAGCCGGTGCCGCCGATCGAGCCGGTGTCGGCGGCGACGGCGCGGAAGGCCAGCCCCAGGCGTGTGAAGATGCGCGTGTAGGTGGCGTACATGTTGTCGTACTCGCGCTGCAGGTCGGCGAAGCTGGTGTGGAACGAGTAGCCGTCCTTCATCAGGAATTCGCGGCCGCGCATGACGCCGAAGCGCGGGCGGATCTCGTCGCGGAACTTCATCTGCACTTGATAGAAGTGCAGCGGCAGCTGGCGGTAACTCTTCACCTCGCGGCGGACGACGTCGGTGATCACTTCCTCGTGCGTCGGGCCGATGACGAAGTCGCGCTGATGGCGGTCCTTGAAGCGCAGCAGTTCGGGACCGTACTTTTCCCAGCGGCCCGATTCCTGCCACAGCTCGGCCGGCTGCACCGCCGGCATCGACAGCTCGATGGCGCCGGCGCGGTTCATTTCCTCGCGCACGATGCCTTCGACCTTGCGCAGCACGCGCAGCCCGAGCGGCATCCAGGTGTAAATGCCACCGGCCAACCGGCGGATCAGCCCGGCGCGCAGCATCAGCTGGTGGCTGACGACTTCAGCGTCGGAGGGCGCTTCCTTGAGCGTGGAAATGAAGAATTGCGAGGTGCGCATGGTGTTCCGTTCGGTGAGCAGGAGCGCATATTTTACGCGACGGCGTGCGTCGGTGCGATGACGCCGCTTGTCTTCGACAGGCGGGCGAGTCCTGCCGCCGGTGGCGACGGGGGCTCGTCTTTCGGTCCGCAGGCGCGCAAAGTGCTGGCGCTGCTGCGTGGTGCCGCCATCCCGGCGTGGGTGGCGGCGACTTACGCCGCCCGGAAACGCCCGCCCGGTGCGCTTTCCAAGCCCGGTGAATTGTGAAAGAATGCTTTCAATCCAATAAATTGCAGGTTACGAAATGCTCGACCGTGAAGGCTACCGCCCGAACGTCGGCATCATTCTGTGCAATGCCAGAAACGAGGTTTTCTGGGGCAAACGAATCCGCGAACATTCTTGGCAGTTTCCACAAGGCGGCATCAAGCGCGGGGAATCCCCCGAGCAGGCGATGCTTCGGGAGCTCCATGAGGAAGTCGGTTTGCTCCCCGAGCATGTACGCATTCTCGGCCGAACCAGGGACTGGCTTCGCTACAATGTGCCGACCCAGTGGGTGCGTCGGGAGTGGCGCGGCAGTTACAAGGGGCAGAAGCAGATCTGGTTTCTCCTGCGCCTGCTCGGCCGCGACAGCGACGTCTCCCTGCGTGCCTGTGATCACCCGGAATTCGACGCTTGGCGCTGGAACCACTACTGGGGTCCGCTCGACGCCGTGATCGAGTTCAAGCGTGGTGTCTATGAGCAGGCGCTCAATGAACTGGCGCGCTATCTGGATGCCGACCAGCGCGGTGTGCGGCGTCCGGCCGCAGTGCCGATGCTGGCCGAAAAACTGGAAGGTGGCGGCAATGGCTGAATTTCGCGTTTTCGCTGCTGTCATGGCGCTCTTCGGCTGTTGTCTGTCGGCCAGCCTAGCGCAGGCGGAAGGCTTCGACAGTGATTACGAGGAGCTGGTCTGGGAAGAAATCCAGCCGCAGTTGCCGGCGGCGCCGAAGGCGTCTGCTCTGCTGCCGTTCTTCGTCAGTGCGAGCACTGACAACCGCTTTTTCGTCGACGGCGACTCGATCAGTGTCGGTAGCGACGGGGTCGTTCGCTATACCCTGGTGGTGATCAGCGCAGCGGGTGTGCGCAACGTCAGTTACGAGGGTGTCCGCTGCGAGTCCGGCGAGCGACGGCTCTATGCCTTCGGCCGTAATGATGGCAGCTGGTCGAAAGCGCGCGGCAATGCTTGGGCGAGAATCAAGGACAGCTCGCTCAATCGCCAGCACGCGGCGCTGTACAACGAATATTTCTGTCCGATCGGCATCGTCGTCAATGATGCCGAAGAGGCGCGCATGGCCTTGCGCGCCGGTGGGCACCCGTCCTTGCCACGTCGCAACTAGGCTCTGCGGGCGACCGTCGCGCAGTTCGGTGCCGGTACTCATCTTCAGTGCGCCGCCGCGTCCGCCGGTGGTGACGTTTCCCGCCAATGTTCTCCTGGAGTCAGCATGAGCGCCGATCAATTGATCATCGGGTTTGACCGTGCCCTGCGCACCGTTTTTGCGACAGCGCCCTTGTCGCGTCCTTTGCCCGGTGCTGCTCTTCCCGAGGCAGAGTTGTCAGATGCCGAGCGCCAGGCAGCGGCGGCCTTGATGCGCGTCAACCATTGCGGCGAAGTCAGTGCGCAGGCGCTGTATCAGGGACAAGCGCTTACCTGTCGCCAGCCGGTGCTGCGCCAGGCGCTGGCGCAGGCGGCGCATGAGGAGCTTGAGCATCTGGCGTGGACCGAGCGCCGACTCGCCGAACTCGGTGGGCACAAGAGCCTGCTAAATCCCGTTTGCTATCTCGGTGCGCTTTCACTTGGCGCCTTGTCTGGGGCGGCGGGCGACGACTGGAATCTGGGCTTTCTCGCCGAAACCGAACGCCAGGTCGAGGCGCATCTAGACGGCCATCTCGCAGCTTGGCCGGTCGCTGACCAGCGCTCGCGGGCGATTCTCGAGCAGATGAAGCAGGACGAGATAGGTCACGCACGCATGGCGGTGCGCCTGGGGGCCAGGGAGTTGCCGGCGCCCGTCAAGGGCGCGATGCGCCTGTTTGCGCGCCTGGTGACGGGTGGAGCGCGCTACGTCTGACTCGAGTGGCGGCGCGGGCAGTGGCGGTTGCTGCCTCGGCCCGCGCCGTGCCGGGCGCCTCAGTCCTCGATGATTTCGAAGTCGTGCGTAATCACAACCGTCGCGCCGAGCATGATTGATGCCGAGCAGTACTTGCTGTGCGACAGGTCGATGGCGCGCGCCACCACTTCCTTGCGCAAGTCTTTGCCGGTCACGCGGAAATGGAAGTGGATGCGCGTGAACACTTTCGGATCGGTGTCGGCGCGTTCTGCGGTCAGCGAGACTTCGCAGCCACTGACCGCGTGGCGCCCTTTCTGCAGGATCAGGACAACGTCGAATGCCGTGCAGCCGCCGGTGCCGGCAAGCAACATTTCCATCGGCCGCGGCGCGAGGTTGCGGCCACCCGCTTCCGCTGCGCCGTCCATCATCACGGCGTGATTACTGCCGGTTTCGGCGATGAAGGACATGCCTTCTCCGCTCCAGCGAACCCTGCATTCCATGGTGTTTTCCTGTCGAATTGGGTCGGAGATTGTAGCGTCTGCCCCGGTTCTTTTTCGCTTGTGCCGGTGGATTTCGCCGTGCTTGCCGTCGCCTGCTTCTGCTGCGTTGCAGCATTGGCGTCGTTGCGATTGTTTTTTCGCTCTGCCCGTCGATGTTTATTATTGGTAAATTGATATCTGAGAATGTCTTCAACTATTTGATATTTAATCGATTGCATTGTGCCGTCACGGTGTCGCTCGGCTTGCTTGAGCGATTGTCGCGATGCACAAATTGGCGCTTGATTTTTGTTTCTCTTCGCGCCATAATGCGTCCAACTTGAGCGTTTTGCTGTTTGGCGCTCGCTGGTTGTCTCCTCCACCCTCCTCCTTTGGTGTGGATTTAGCGCGACTCTTCGGAGTCGCGTTTTTTTTGTTCCGGCTGATGTCCGCGCCCGCGCATTTGCCGGATCTCATTGTGCCGATTGCACGAGTTGTTGCTTCCTGATTGACACGCGTCCGTGTCTTGAAATAGACTACGCGGCTTTCCGTTATCAGGCATAAAAGGACGGCGTTTCCAAATGAAGACTTTCTCCGCCAAACCGCATGAGGTGAAGCGCGAGTGGCTGGTAGTTGATGCTACCGACAAGGTGCTCGGCCGCCTCGCCACCGAAATCGCTCGTCGCCTGCGCGGCAAGCACAAGCCCGAATTCACCCCGCACGTTGATACCGGCGATTTCATCGTCGTCACCAACGTCGAAAAGCTGCGCGTTACCGGCAACAAGGCGCTGGACAAGAAGTACTACCGCCACACCGGCTACCCCGGCGGCATCTACGAGACGAGTTTCGAGAAGATGCAGCAGCGCTTCCCGGCGCGCGTGCTTGAGAAGGCTGTCAAGGGCATGCTGCCCAAGGGCCCGCTTGGCTACGCCATGCTCAAGAAAATGAAATGCTATGTCGGCGATTCGCACCCGCACGCCGCCCAGCAGCCCAAAGTTCTGGAAATCTAAGGATCGACCATGGCTGACAATTTCTATTACGGCACCGGTCGTCGCAAGAGTGCGGTCGCCCGTGTCTTCCTGCGTCGCGGCACTGGCGCCATCGTCGTGAACGGCAAGCCGGTTGATGAGTTCTTCTCGCGCGTCACCGGTCGCATGATCGTTCGCCAGCCGCTGGAGCTGGTCGAGCACACCGGCACCTTCGACATTCAAGTCAATGTCGCCGGTGGCGGTGAGTCCGGTCAGGCCGGCGCGGTTCGCCACGGTATCACGCGCGCGCTGATCGAATACGACGCAGCGCTGAAGCCCGCGCTGTCGAAGGCTGGTTTCGTGACGCGTGATGCGCGCGAAGTCGAGCGTAAGAAGGTCGGCTTGCACAAGGCCCGCCGGCGCAAGCAGTTCTCCAAGCGCTAAGCTCGCACTGGTCAAAGCAAAGCCGCCTTCGGGCGGCTTTTGTGTTTTCGGGGGGCGCGCATTAAGATGTCCCGCCTATGCAGGAGGATGCGATGATCAAGGCTGGTGTAGTTGGCGGTACCGGATATACGGGAGTCGAGTTGTTGCGCCTGCTGGCGCAGCATCCACAGGTTGAATTGGCGGCAATTACGTCACGTGCCGAGGCCGGTACGCGCGTCGCCGACATGTTTCCCAGTTTGCGTCGGCGCGTTGATCTGTGTTTTTCTGATCCGGCGTCGGCGCGGCTTGATGAGTGTGATGTCGTTTTCTTCGCCACGCCGAACGGCATCGCGATGCAGCAGGCGCCGGCCCTGCTCGATGCTGGCGTACGTGTCATCGATCTCGCCGCCGACTATCGCATTACCGACATCGCCGAGTGGGAGAAGTGGTACGGCATGCGGCACGCGTCGCCGGAATGCGTCGAACGCGCAGTCTATGGTTTGCCGGAAATCAATCGCGCGGCGATTGCCGGCGCGCGTCTGGTTGCCAATCCGGGCTGTTATCCTACCGCCGTGCAACTCGGTCTGGCGCCGCTGGTCGAGGCGGGCGTCGTCGAACTAGGCAGTCTCATTGCCGACGCGAAGTCGGGCGTTTCGGGCGCCGGGCGGAAGGCGGAGGTGTCGAGCCTGTTTGCCGAGGCGTCCGACAATTTCAAGGCCTATGGCGTCGCCGGTCACCGGCATCTGCCCGAGATTCGCCAGGGCTTGAGCCGCCTGGCGCAAAAACCGGTCGGCCTGACCTTTGTTCCGCATTTGACGCCCTTGATTCGCGGAATCCACGCGACGCTTTATGCGCGCGTTGCCCGGGAGGCCGATTTCCAGGCGCTGTTCGAGCAACGCTACGCCGGCGAAGCCTTTGTCGACGTGCTGCCGCCCGGTTCGCACCCGGAGACCCGCTCGGTGCGGGCTGCCAATCTCTGTCGTATTGCCGTGCATCGGCCACAGGGGGGCGACACGCTGGTTGTGCTTTCCGTCATTGACAATCTCGTCAAGGGTGCAGCCGGTCAGGCCGTGCAGAACATGAACATCATGTTCGGTCTGCCGGAGACCGATAGTTTATGGCAACTGCCCGTACTTCCCTGAAGTTGCGCCGGTTTCGGCGCCGCTTCGGCATCAGTGCGCCGAAGCTGGCGATCGGCACCCACGTCGAGTGGCGCTGGCGCTTTCTTGCGGCCGTTACGGCCGTGCTGGGGGCGCTGGGTCTTTCCGCCGCGGCTTACGAATTTGGACAGCGAGCATCGGGTGCGCCCGGCGACAATGTCGGCCAAGTCCGTGCCTTGCAGCAGCGAGTCAGCGAACTCGAGGACGAGGCGTCACGTCTGCGCAGTGCGGCGGGGGCCGGCGAAAGCAGTCTGCAGATCGAACGTGTGGCACAGCAGCAGTTGACCAAACAGGTGCGCGCGCTTGAGGCGGAAAACAGCGCGCTCAGGGACGACCTGGCTTTCTTCGAGGGGTTGATTCCTGCGTCGGAGTCCGCTGCCGATGTGAGCGTCCGCATCCATCGTTTGCGCGTCGAGCCGGATGCGAGCACCGGGCAGTATCGCTATCGCATGCTGCTGGTGAACAATGGTGGCAAGCCGCAGAAGGAGTTTCGTGGAACATTGCAGCTATTGGTGAAGGTGCAGCGTCCCGCCGGAGATGCTATGATCACCATCCCTTCGGGCGGTGAGCCTGATGTTGCGAAATTTAGAATTGAAATCAAGCACTTCCAGCGCATTGAAGGGGGTTTTTCGGTGCCGGCTGGAAATGCCGTCAAATCAGTCGAGGCGCGCCTGATGCAGGATGGCGAAGTGCGTGCCCGCCAGTCCGTTACGCTCTAGCTGGAGGCTCATCATGTTCGGTGTCAAGAACGGCAGCAAGCCACAAAACAAGATCGATAGCCTGATCGGCGCCGGAACACGTATCGAGGGGCATGTCACCTTTTCGGGCGGCTTGCGTGTCGATGGCGAGATCCACGGCAACGTGCGCGCCGAGAAAGAGCAGACCGGGACGCTGGTCATCAGCGAGCAGGCCCGCGTCGAAGGTGAAATCACGGTCGGCCACGTCATCATCAACGGCACGGTCATTGGTCCGGTCTGTGCTGCTGAGTCGCTGGAACTTCACCCCAACGCCAGGGTCACAGGTGACGTCGAGTATCACCAACTGGAGATGCAGCAAGGGGCGGTGGTGCAGGGCAGGTTGGTGCATCAGACGAGCGGGAAGACCGTCGAGCTCAAGCTGGCCAGCAGCAACTGAATTGCCCCGGGCAGTCCAATTCACAATTGCCTGAATAGGCAGGCTAACCAGGAGTCATGCGATGAACGCAGCAACCGATATCCCTTCCCCCTTCATCTTCACCGACAGCGCCGCCAACAAGGTGCGTGAGTTGATCGAAGAGGAAGGCAACGCCGACCTCAAGCTTCGCGTGTTCGTATCCGGCGGCGGTTGCTCCGGCTTCCAGTATGGATTTACCTTCGAGGAAGTCGCCAACGACGACGACACTGCGATGGAGAAGAACGGTGTCACCCTGTTGGTCGACCCGATGAGCTATCAGTATCTCGTCGGCGCCGAGATCGACTACTCCGAAGGTTTGGAAGGTTCGCAGTTCGTCATTCGCAATCCGAACGCCACCTCGACCTGCGGCTGCGGCTCGTCGTTTTCGGCCTGATCTCCCGTTCGCGCTGCGCAGGAAATGAAAAAGGCGGCTTCGGCCGCCTTTTTCATGCGCTGTACGCGCCGCATCCGAAACGCCTTGAAGGCTCTTTCGTGCGTCGTCCGCTCGAAACGACGCTATTCGCTGGTGGTCACGGAAACCTGACGCGCAAGCTGCATCAGTTCGTCCTGTGCGGGCAGCGAGTTGCGGAAACTGGCCAGTTGTTTCGGATCCAGCGGCGTCGCCGGCGGCAGATTCACCGCGAGCGGATTCACCTGCTGTCCGTTGATCCGGAATTCGTAGTGCAGATGCGGGCCGGTTGCCAGTCCGGTTTGCCCGACATAAGCGACGGTTTCACCCTGTTGCACCGACGTGCCCTTGCGGATGCCGGCGGCGAAGCCCTTGAGGTGGCCGTAGGCCGACGAATAGGCGCCGCTGTGGCGGATGACCAGCAGATTTCCGTAGCCGCTCTGCTGCCCCGCGAATTCGACGACGCCGTCGGCGACGGTGCGCACGCTGGTGCCGATCGGCGCGCCATAGTCGACGCCCTTGTGTGCGCGCCAAGTTTGCAGCACGGGGTGAAAGCGCGCGCTGGTGAAACCTGAGGTGACGCGCGAGAACTCCAGCGGCGAGCGCAGGAAAGCCTTGCGCAGGCTCTCCCCGTTGCGGCTGTAATAGCCGCCGTGGCCGTCGCTCGTAGTGTGCCAGTAGGCCGTGAAGGTCTTCTGGTTATTGACGAATTCGGCGGCGAGTATGCGGCCGCTGCGCACGAACTGGCCGCGATGTTGCAACATCTCGTAGACCACCGAGAAACGGTCGCCCTTGCGCAGGTCGCGCAGGAAGTCAATGTCGGCGCCGAAGACCTCGGCCAGTTGTGTGGCGACCGCATCGGGAATGCCGGCGGTGTCGGTCGCGCCGAACAGCGAGTAGCGAATTTCCCCGGACTTGAAAACAGTACGCGCCTCCAGCGTCATCGCCTGTTCGCTTGCCTCGAGGCGGCCGTTGCGCCGTTCGACGACCAGCGACGCGTCCTTGCCGTTGAGCGGGAAATAAAGCGTGTGCAGATCGCCGCCTTCACCGGTGCGTACCGAAACGGCCTTGCCCGGGCGCAGTTGCCGCGCGATCTGTTGCGTGCGCGGATCGTTGCGGATGAAGTTGAACGCCTCGGCGTCGTTGACGCCAAGCCGGATGAGCAGTGAAGAGAGTGTGTCGCCGCGCTGGACGCGCTCCTCGCGCAGGTACTCGTTGTCGGCAGAAACGCCGACCAGCTGTGGTGCCAGGGCATCGAGCGTTTCCACGATGGTCTGCTGCGCGACATTGTTTGCGTTGTCGGCCGGGGCGGTGGCGAAGGCGGCCATCATGCCCAGCAGAGAGAAGGCGCCGATTCCCGCGAGCGGCCAGCGCAGGCGGCCGACGCGTTCGATGCCCGGATGGGAATGCGCTAGAATCCACAATCTTTCGCGGCGACTCGGTTCGCGGCTATTTTCTGGATTGTTCATGGTCTGCCGTGACGGGTGCAAAAACGCTCGCGGGAGTCTAGCAAAAAAACGTCCCTGTCAGTCACGGCCGGGCCATTGAAAGGGTTTTTCATGATCGATGTCGAGAGCAGTCTGGCTCTGATCAAGCGCGGCGCTGAAGAGTTGCTGGTCGAGGCCGAGTTGGTGGAGAAGCTGAAGAGCGGCCGGCCGCTGCGCATCAAGGCAGGTTTCGACCCGACGGCGCCGGATCTGCACCTCGGGCACACGGTTCTGCTCAACAAGCTGCGGCACTTTCAGGAGCTAGGGCACCACGTCATGTTCCTGATCGGCGACTTCACCGGCATGATCGGTGACCCGAGCGGCAAGAATACGACACGGCCGCCGCTGACGCGCGAGCAGATCCTTGAGAACGCCAAGACATATCAGGAGCAGGTGTTCAAGATTCTCGATCCGCAGTTGACGGAAATCTGTTTCAACTCGGCCTGGATCGAACCGCTCGGCGCTGCCGGCATGCTGCGCTTGGCGTCGACGCACACCGTCGCGCGCATGCTTGAGCGCGACGATTTCGCCAAGCGCTACGCTGGTGGCCAGCCGATCGCCATTCACGAGTTTCTCTACCCGCTATGTCAGGGCTATGACTCGGTGGCGATGCGTGCCGATGTCGAGCTCGGCGGTACCGACCAGAAATTCAATCTGCTGGTCGGGCGTGAATTGCAGAAACACTACGGGCAGGCGCCCCAATGTGTACTGATGATGCCGCTGCTGGTCGGGCTCGATGGCGTCAACAAGATGTCGAAGTCGCTTGGCAACTATGTGGGCATCAGCGAGGCGCCGCGCGAGATCTTCGGCAAGCTGATGTCCGTCTCTGACGAATTGATGTGGCGCTACTACGAGCTTCTGTCTTTCCGCAGTCTCGCCGAAATCGCGGCGCTGCGGGGCGAAGTGCGTGAAGGCCGCAATCCTCGCGACGCCAAGGTCGCGCTCGCGCAGGAGATCGTCGCTCGCTTCCACGGACAGCAGGCGGCTGACGATGCCCTGAGCGATTTCGAAGCACGCTTCCGGCACGGCGGAGTGCCCGACGATATTGACGAGGTATCGTTGTCCGGTGCCGGGCCTTGGCCGCTGGCGCAGGTGCTCAAGCAGGCCGGCCTCAGTGCCAGTACCTCCGAGGCCTTGCGCATGATCGACCAGGGCGGCGTGCGCGTGGACGGAGAAAAGATAAGCGATCGCGGACTGGTGCTGGCGGGCAGCGGCCCCTTCGTCCTGCAGGTTGGCAAGAGAAGGTTTGCCCGCATCAGTTTCGTTTCCCTCTGAAATCAGGTGCTTGCGCTGGTTCCTTGCGCTTTTCGGTGAAATTAACAGGAATATCGTTGACGCCCAGATTTGTGTCGGTATAATTCGCATCTCCGTTGCGGTTCTGGCGGGGCAAGTGCAGAAAAATCAATGGGTTAGCGGTTTTCATTGGGGGTTCTGAATTTGTTGGGCGAAAAGTTTTTGGTGGCGTCGAAATAAAGTTTGACACCCTCAAAAAGCTCTGTATAATTCGCCCCTCTGCTGCTGACGCGGCAGACGAAATTAATCCAAGGGGTTGATTTCAAAGCTCTTTAAAAACGAGACAATTGATAGGTGTGGGTACTTGTCGAGGTGAGCGGTCTTTCGGGATTGCGCGCTAAAAGATGTAGTACTCGCACTAGATGTAAAACTGTGATTTTGGGGAGACCCAGAATTGCGACGTCAAGCGAGAGTTTTATCAGGAATTAAACTGAAGAGTTTGATCCT
>NZ_JACIGE010000015.1 GCF_014197755.1 Rhodocyclus tenuis
AGGATCAAACTCTTCAGTTTAATTCCTGATAAAACTCTCGCTTGACGTCGCAATTCTGGGTCTCCCCAAAATCACAGTTTTACATCTAGTGCGAGCACTACATCTTTTAGCGCGCAATCCCGAAAGATCGCTCACCTCGACAAGTACCCACACCTATCAATTGTCTCGTTTTTAAAGAGCTTTGAAATCAACCCCTTGGATTAATTTCGTCCGCCGCGTCAGCAGCAGAGGGGCGAATTATACAGAGCTTTTTGAGGGTGTCAAACTTTTTATTCGGGCATCTGAAAATAGTCTTTGCGGACAGTCACCAGGCCATTGCCCGCAAGCCGCGGCCGGCGCAGCGTGGTGCTGACCGAACCGAGATCAGGCAGGCTGGCGCACGCCTACAGCAACAGCGGCGCCTGCGGCGGCGCGCCGCGCATCACAGAGCGCACGACATAAACACTTACAGGGGCTTAGCGCGCCTTTACGCGTACGGAAAGGAAAATTCCTCACCTTTCCATGGAGCCTAGCAATGAACAAGCACTTCCTGATTCCGCTGCTGCTGGCAGCCGCGCTGTGCGTTGCCGCCTGCGCGCCGCTCGGCGGGCGCGATGATAACGACGGGCCAGGGCGCCGCGGGCCGGGCGGTGACAATGGGGGGCCCAGCGGTGGTGGCGGTGGCGGCGCGACGGTGATCTCGCTGCTGCAGACCCAGCTGGCGGAGACGGCCGAAGCGCTGAAGCTGACGCCGCAGCAGGTGGTCCTCTGGGACGCCTACCAGGAGAAGGTGAGCGCGCTGATGGCCGATCAGCTACGCGTGCAGCCCTACGGAATCAGTCGCCTCTCTGCGCCGCAGCAGATCGCGCGCAAGGTCGACGTGGTGCGCAACCGTCTCACCGCGATGGAAGAGATCGACGAGGCGGCGCGCCGGCTCTACGCGGCACTTGATACCCCGCAGAAGACGACCGCCGACCGCATGCTGCCGGGAACCGTCCCCGGCCTCTATTCAGGCTTCGTCGGCGACAGCGGCCGCAACGACAGCGGCAAGGGCCGCGGCGAACCGCCATCCGGCGGCGGCAACCGCGGTGGCGGCATGGGTGGCGGAGGCATGGGCGGCGGCGGACGTTTCTGAGCGGTGCGGCCGACAGGCCGCCCGCGAGCGCAGCGCCAGCCGGCGCTTCAGGTCGTGAACAGCCCCTGCGTGCGGAAGATCGCGCGCACCTGCGCAAGCAGCTCGTCGCTGGGTGGCGCCACCTCGGCCAGCCGGTACGGGCGCTCGCTGCCGACCCACTTGTGCTCGCCGAGCTTGTGGAAAGGCAGTACGTCGACGCGCTCGACATTGCCGAGACGCGCGGCGAAAGCCGCCAGCGCGCCGATCTCGTCGATACGGTCGGTGAGACCGGGGACCAGCACGTAGCGCAGCCACACCGGCTTTTTCAGCTCGGCCAGCAACTCGGCAAAGTCGAGCGTCGGCTGCAATGGCGCACCGGTCAGCGCGTGATAGCTGTCTTCGGAGAAAGCCTTGATGTCGAGCAGCACGAGATCGACGTCGGCGAGCAGCTCCGCATGCACCTTGCGCCCGGCAAAGCCCGAGGTATCGAGCGCCGTGTGCAGGCCGAGCGACTTGCAGCCGTGCAGCAGCGCCGCGGTGAAGGTCGGCTGCGCCAGCGGCTCGCCGCCCGAAAGCGTGACGCCGCCGTGGCCATGGTGCAGAAAGCCCTGGTAGCGCGCGATGTCGAGCAGCACGTCGGCGGCTGTCGTCAGCCGGCCGTCGGTCTGGTGCCAGGTGTCCGGGTTGTGGCAGAACTGGCAGCGCAAGGGGCAGCCGGAAAGAAAGACGACGTAGCGGATTCCCGGCCCATCGGCGGCACCGCCGGTTTCGGTTGAATGCACCCAGCCCTCTACCGTCGCCGCGGCGGCGGCGAGGTCCGGATCAAGCTCGATTCGCTGCAAAGCCCCTCACTGCGCCGAGTGGAAGGTGCGATTGACAACGTCGAGCTGCTGCTCGCGGCTCAGGCGGACGAAATTCACCGCGTAGCCCGAAACGCGCACCGTCAGCTGCGGGTACAGCTCGGGATGGTCCATCGCGTGCAGCAGCATCTCGCGGTCGAAGACATTGACGTTGATGTGATGGCCGCCCTGGTCGAAATAGCCGTCGAGCAGCCCGGCCAGATTGTCGACGCGATCACTCTCGGTGCCGCCGAGCGCCGACGGGACGATGGTGAAGGTGTAGGAAATACCGTCGAGCGCGTCCTTGTATGGCAGCTTGGCCACCGAGGCCATCGACGCCAGCGCACCCTTGTGGTCGCGCCCGTGCATCGGATTGGCGCCAGGCGCGAAAGGATCACCCTTCTTGCGGCCGTCGGGCGTGTTGCCGGTTTTCTTGCCGTAGACCACGTTCGAGGTGATGGTCAGCACCGACTGCGTCGGCAGCGCGCCGCGATACGGCTTCTGCTGGCGGATGTAGTTCATGAAGGTTTCGACCAGCCAGCTGGCGATCGAATCGACACGGTCGTCGTCGTTGCCGAAGGCCGGGTAGTCGCCCTCGATGGCGAAATCGCGGATCAGGCCGCTCTCGTCACGGATCGGCTGCACGCGCGCATAGCGGATTGCCGACAGCGAATCAGCGACCACCGACAGGCCGGCGATACCGCAAGCCATGGTGCGCAGCACGTCGCGATCGTGCAGCGCCATCTCGATGCGCTCGTAGCAGTACTTGTCGTGCATGTAGTGGATGCTGTTCAGCGCCTTGACGTAAACGCCGGCGAGCCACGCCATCATCGGCTCCAGCCGCGCGATCACCTCGTCGTAGTCGAGCACCTCGCCGCCGATCGGCGCCAGCGCCGGGCCGACCTGATCGCCCGACAACTCGTCGCGGCCGCCATTGAGCGCGTAGAGCAGCGTCTTCGCCAAATTGGCGCGCGCGCCGAAGAACTGCATCTGCTTGCCGACGCGCATCGCCGACACGCAGCAGGCAATGGCGTAATCGTCGCCCCAGAACTGGCGCATCAGGTCGTCGCTCTCGTATTGCAGCGAGCTCGTCCTGATCGAGGTATCGGCGCAGAACTTCTTGAAGCCTTCGGGCAGATCCTGCGACCACAGCACGGTCATGTTCGGCTCGGGCGCCGGGCCGAGGTTGGAGAGTGTATGCAGGAAGCGGAAGCTGTTCTTCGTCACCAGCGTGCGGCCGTCCTCGCCCATGCCGCCGATCGCTTCGGTCACCCAGGTCGGGTCGCCGGAGAACAGCTGGTCGTACTCGGGAGTGCGCAGGAAGCGGACGATGCGCAGCTTGATCACCAGATCGTCGATCAGCTCCTGGGCGTCGGACTCGTCGATCAGCCCGGCGTCGAGGTCGCGCTGCATATAGATGTCGAGGAAGGTCGCCACGCGGCCGAGCGACATCGCCGCTCCGTTCTGCTCCTTGATCGCGGCGAGATAGGCGAAGTAGGTCCACTGCACCGCCTCGCGCGCGTTCTGCGCCGGCAGGCTGATGTCGAAGCCGTACTTGGCGGCCATCTGCTTCAGATCGTCGAGCGCGTGCCATTGATCGGTGAGTTCTTCGCGCTGGCGGATGATCTCTTCCGAGAACTCGCGTTCGTCGAGCTCGTGGAACTCGCGCTTCTTGTCCTCGCGCAGGAAGTCGATGCCGTACAGCGCAACGCGCCGGTAGTCGCCGATGATGCGGCCGCGGCCGTAGGCGTCGGGCAGGCCGGTGATGATCGCCGACTTGCGCGCGCGCATGATGTCCGGGCTATAGACGTCGAAAACACCGTGGTTGTGGCTCTTGCGGTAGCGGCTCCAGATCTCGCTGATCTGCGGATTGATGGTGAAACCGTACGAAGTGAGCCCGTTCTGCACCATGCGCAGGCCGCCGTTGGGCATGATCGCGCGCTTGAGCGGCGCGTCGGTCTGCAGGCCGACGATGATCTCGTTGTCGCGGTCGATGTAGCCGGGGTCGTGCGCGGTGATGCTCGACGCGCGGTCGGCCGAGACATCGAGAACGCCCTTGGCGTGCTCTTCCTTGAGCAGCACCTGCAGCTTGTGCCACAAGGCGAGCGTGCGCTCACTGGCACCGGCGAGGAAGGAAGCGTCGCCGCTGTAGGGCGTGTAATTCTTCTGGATGAAATCACGCACATCGACGCGCTGCTGCCAGTTGCCATCGGCAAAGCCTTGCCACGCGTGCGCGCGAAGACCGATCCTGGTCATGGTATTCATGTGGCTGCTCCTCAGTAGCGGCGCCCGGTTGGCGCCCGATGGCGGTGCCCGGATAGGGCAGGGCCGCAGCTAGTCTTGAAACGGCCGGTTGGACCGTTTGCCATTGCATTATGGCAGCGTCAGACGAAGTTGCCGGATTAGTTCGGCACCTTGCGCCGCATGGCCGCCGAAGCAAAAGCCCCGGCGGCCAACAAGCTCGCTAAAGACTACCACCGTATGTATCTGAGTATATTGCACATTTTTTACAGCACGGACCAGACCTGCCTGGCCCGAACGGCCTAAACCGCAGCGTCAGCCGGCACCGGGCCGCTGTCGGTGGACAGCGCCTCTGCGCAATGGTGCGGCAGCACCATGCCGGCCGCCGCATCGGGCACGGCCACGGCCTTGATCACCGGCGCGTGCGCGCGCACGCCACCGAACATCGTGGCGAACGACACGTCGGCCGCATCGCGCCCGGTGCCGAAGCGCACGAAGCCCATCGGAATGCCGGTGCCGGAAGGATCGAAGATGTACCAGCCACCGTCAAGATAGACCTCGACGTAAGCCTGAAAATCGGGAGGACCAAGCGCCGGATCGGCGCCATAGTCGGTGCCCGTGGCAAAGCGCGCCGGAATATTGACGGCGCGGCAGAGCGCAATCATCAGGTGCGCGAAATCGCGGCAGACGCCGACCTTTTCGATCAAGGTATCGACCGCCGAAGTGTTGGTGGTCGAGCAGTTGGAGGTAAAGCTCACCCAGCGCGTCACCCAGTCCTGGATCGCCAGCACCCGGCAATAACCGCGCGGCAGCCCACCGAACTCGTGCGCCGCCAGCCGGAGCAGCCGGTCCGACTGGCAGTAGCGGCTGGGATAGATATAGCTGATCACCTCCGGCGGCAGATCGCGGATCGGCACCTCGCCAATCCCGGCCGGATCGGCAAAGCGGTGCAGCAGGTCGACGGTAGCCAGGTAGCTCACGCGCAGATCGCCGGGACCGGCATGCACATACAGATAGCGGTTGCCCGTCTGCGGTGCGGTGCACAGGCGCTGCGGCACCGCCTGACTCAGGCTCAGGTGCTCGCCGCTGATGCTCTGGCTGGGCGTATGCGCGGCGTGGATGTTGAAGACGAAGTCGGCGCCAGCGGCGGCGATCTCGTAGTTCAACTCGATCTGGATGTCGATGCGGATCATGTGCGCAGCGCCCCGCTGATCGCCGGCCGAGGCCCGGCCGGCGCGCTGAGGCGAGCAGTGCCTTGCCGGCAGATCAAGACAAGCGCACGACTGCCGGCAAGGCCGCTATCAGCGGCGGGCAAGCACGACGCCCAGCAGCAGCCCGGTCGCGGCGGCGACACCGACGATCACCCACGGATTGTCCTTCACGTAATGCTGCGTCGCATCGGCGGCGTAGCGCGCCTTGCCCGTCACCGTCAGGCGCGCGTCGTCAAGCGAGGAGCGCGCACTCTTCAGCCGGCCCTCAATGCGCGTGCGCGTCGCCGCCAGCTCGTCGGCGCCGGAACTGACCACCTGATTGAGCAGGTCGTCGGCATCGCTGACAACCACCGCGAGGTCGTTGAGAAGCTTGTCTTTCTTGCGGTCAATGCTGTGCTCGCCGACAGTAAGTTCAGTCGCCATGATGTCTCCCGGAATACGTTGATCGGTGCCCGGCGAGGGTGCCGGTTTACGATCCGGGAGCTTGCGCTACGACGGCCGGGCGGTCTGTACGCTGGAGCACAGAGGTTTCAAGAGGTCACTGCAGCCCCTACTAGCATGATGGAAAATGCGTGACGAGATGAGCACCGGCAAAACATCCGGCGCTATCGCCAGGAGATCGATGCGCCCGCCATTGTTGGCCCGCTCTTGTCGGCCAATGAGCATCTACTCACTGGAGAGAATGCGCGGATCGCGCACAATCATGTCCCCAGCTGCTGCTCGCTGGTCAGGGGCGTGGAGTTCAGCAGGGTGGGCGTCTCGCCGACGCGCCCGATGGCGTGGTGGATGGGCATCGCAATTCTTTCGGTATAAGCCTCAGGCAATCAGATGAAGTAGCTGCTGGTCGTTGCGAAGCTTCACACACCATTTCGCAACCGATGACAGTTCGGCCTTGGGACTGATGAGCGCGCGCATCTGCTGGCGAATATGTTTGAGCTTCTCCTTGGCCGCCGGATTCGCTGCGAGGTCATTGCGCGCCTTCGCTTTGTTGTACTGCTCAATCAGGTTGTCAACCTGCTGCCACACCTTGCGGCGTTCATCTGACAGGGCGGGGTGCTCATTGAGCTTCAAGCGCCTCACGGTCTCTTCAACGCGCTGGCGATCCCAATCAGAACAGCCCGGTCGCGGAATCGCATTGCCCTCTTCGTTGAACGCCAAGAGTTTCACATCGTCTTCCTCGATGGGATCAATCAGGTAAGCGACTTCCGACTCTTCGCATTGCGCCGCATACGTGGAACACATCGAACCCTTCCGCAGCGGAAACCAGCCACCTTTCTTGCGGTTGCCCACGTTGCCGCAGGCGCGAAAATTCACGTAGTTGAAGGCCAACCACCAGTAGCCATCCCGCTCATCCTTATCGATACCCTTGGCCTGTTTTTTCGGGCGGAAGTGCTCCACGTCGTAGTGCGAATAGAGCTCACGCGCTTCCGAGAACCAGCACTTGCCGTAAGACAAAGCCAGCAGCCAGGGCTTCAGCTCGGCCCAATGCCCGCTGTTTTCGTCGATCAAGTCGTTGCGAGCTTCGCGCTGGCCCGCTGCCTCGAGCTCGGCAAGCTCGCTCACCAATTCCTGCGAGCGATTCTGCCAGGCCTCCCACGTATCCTTGCTCCAGGCTGTCCAACCCGGAATGTCCGTATCCGTCGGCCGTCGACTTTCGAGGTCGATCCAGATCATTAGTCCTTTTCCTCCTCGCGCAAAATCTCGTCGATGATCTGCTCGGCAAGCTTGTCCTGCTCCGCAATCTCTTCCGCCGACAGATTCGGGCGGCGTAACTTGCGGTGCTCAGCTAGCTTGCGCACGAACAGCGCGTAGTCCGGGTCACGAAAGTCCGCATTCGAAAAGCCGAGGTCGGCCAGCTCGGTCGACAGGCAGGTTAGCTCTGCTTCCTCATCCGCCGTGCGGGGCGATTTGACGAACAGATCGTTGCGGCGCTTCAGGCGGCGCTCGGTTTCGATATCCAGCGTTGAAGACAAGCCGAACAACTCGCTCTTCAGCAAACCTGTAACGCCCATGCCCTGCGGGTGAATCGCGGGCGATTCGATTTCGGTGTGTGACTCCAGCTGGTGAATCACATGCACCTGCTCTCGCTTGAGGCCACCAAGCAGGATGGGGTCGTGCGTGGTCAGCAGCACTTGCGACTCACCCGCCGCACCCAGGCCCTGCTCGTCTTCCATCGCGTCCTTAATTTCATCAAACAGACGTAACTTCCAGATCGGGTTCATGTGCGTATCCGGCTCATCGAGCAGGAACAGGCAATGGTCGTCGCGGGTGATGCGCATCAGGCCCAGCACGGTGAGCATCTGTAGCTCGCCTTCGGAGAGCTGGGTGAAGCTCACCTTGCCGTCGTGCCCGTCGCCCAACTCACGCTTCTTCACCGTGATGCGCACTTCCTCGATCAGGTCGCCGATGTAGGCGCCTTCGGCGTAACGGAAGAAGCTGTCGGTGCCGCCCACCAGCTCGCCCAGTTGCTTGAGCTTGGCCTGGCTGGGCACGTAGAGGTAGAGCTGGCGTTGCTTCTCGGTGCGGCCACGGAAGTCGATCTGCTTGTCTACCTCCTGAGCAATCGGCGCCCACGCCACTTGCCACAGCTTGTCGAGGAATTCACTCACCACGTTGCCGCGCGCATACCAGAAGCGCGGGTCGCCCTCATTGAGTTCGTTCTCTTCAAATTTGCTGCCGCGTCGTTTTTCGCGCAGCTTGTGCGGTTCCTTGAGCACGAAGAGCGCGGATTCCAGCGACTCGATGTGCAGGGTCTCCAGTACCTTCTTGAACACCGGATCATCAGAGAGCAGGCAGGCCAGCAGCACCAGCTGGCTGTGGCCACCCCGACAGTAGAAAAGGCGGCGCAAACGGTCGTCACCAAGGCTGCGCAAGCGGCTCTCATCGCGGCGTTTCGCTTCCTCAATGGCGCGGATGTCCGCCTCGCTGCCAGTGAAATTGCGCAACAACTCGGGGGGAAATACTTCCTCGGCAACAATCTCTTGTCGGCGGTTGAAGCGCCGCTGATGCTCCTGGAACAGCGTCTCAATGCGCTCGTTGCGGCCGGAGTAGTAGGCGAAAAGGTGCGAGGGCAGCAGCTCGCGGTTCTTGAGCAGATAGCCCTGTGACTGCTTCTCGCCATCCACCCACACATAGGGCCGCTTCTGCTTGGCCGTGTCAGCCTGCAGTTTCACCACGCGACCACGAATCTCGTATTCCAGCGTGTAATCGAGCCGCTGCTTGTCCAGCGTTTCGCTATCCAGATCCAGATCGATATTGCGGAAGATGGTGATCAGCGCTTCGATCAGGTTGGACTTGCCGGTGCCGTTCTGGCCGATCAGCGCATGGCTGCGGATGGGCCGGGACGCCTCATCCGAGCGGCCCGGCGTGGCCTCCAGCTGCGTCGCAAAGCTCAGCTTTGCATCACGCAGATTGCGGAAGTGTGGAATGGCAAGATAGCGCAGTTGCATACTAGGCATCCACCAATTGCACATTGGATGCTGAGGCTATCCGAATAAATCCAAAGCTGATTTCTTTGTTCAGCTGATCCATGAATTGACTCTCGTTTTCTCCGTACATTTTCAAGAGATCGCGTTGATACATCCCCTCTTTGTTCGACTTCAGCAAAAGGGACAAAACGGCGTCGCTTTCTGGAATATTTTTGAGATCAAGTTCATCACGAAGTTTGAGTAGCACCGGCTCCTCGATCCAGCCGTGTGCCACCTCGGTTTTCAGCTGCGCGTAGAAAGCATCGATCTCGCCACCATAGCGCTGCCACAAATCCTGAGCTGAGAGCTCGCCGTTCTGCCGTGCCAGCAGGCCGGCCAAGGGCGCTTGTACTTTGACACTGGGCGCTTGGCCGAGGCGCAGCTTGGAAATCAATTCGGTTTGCGGGACTTTCACGGGTTTGTCTTCCTCTTGTTCGATGGCAATGCCTGTCATAGCGGAAACAGAAGCAGAGGCCAATTGCTGCCCTGTTCGAATAGCCGTCCCAATCCGCTCACTGTAACTATCGATAAGCTGCATAAAGACTTCCAGCTCTTTCAGGACTCGCTTTTGTTCAGCGATCGGTGGCAACGGGATGGTTATGGAACGAAGCTTGTCTTGCGAAATGTTCATCTGACTATCTGCCATGCCAGATTTCAACCGCTCAACGATACGGCCAGGCTCTCCTGCCGAAAGACACAACGCAACAAACTGTGGATCAATGAGGTCGTTGACGATGTGAAAGCGAATCAGCTTGTCTGAAATCATCAATCGGGGAGGGGCGGAATCAACAACACAACAAATACCCACGCGATTTTTCGGCCCCGCCCGTGTAATCAAGATATCCCCAAGCTCAACCTGATACTGAGGACGAGGTTCAAACGATGCTGGCAGCTCTTTATGCTCAATCGGAAGAAACCTGAGCACCTGTACTGAAGTTGTTTTCAATACACCCCACTTACTTTCGTCTGAACGAGAGTTTGGTAGGCAGGCGGGGCTCCAGCCTGCGTCAATCGTGGATATTGCGTCATCGAGAGCGATGACATCCCAGTGAGCTGGGAGGGTCGTTTCCTCAAGCAGTTCTGGTTTAACGTGCTTCTTCCGAGCAAACACTCCTTGATTGATGCCCTTTTCCTTGGCACTCAATATTCTTGCTTTCAATACCTGTGCCGGTTCATCGCTTTCGTTTGGTTTGCTCAACAATCCGGAAACAGCTAAATCCATCGCAACCTTATGCAAGGCTTCCACATCCTCCGGCGCGCTGAACAAGCGGCTGAAGTTCGCTTCCAGCCGTGCCCAGCTGGCTTGCAGTTCGTGCGGGCTTTGGGCTTTGGCGACGGCTTGCAGGGTGGCTTGGCGCAGGGCGTTCTGCAGCTTGCGGCGTTTTTGTTGGTCGTCCTCCAGCTTGTCGCACAGCGACATCAGCTCATCAACTTTGGCAACGATGCGAGTTTGTTCGGCCTTAGGTGGCAAGGGCATTGCGCAGAGCGCGAAGTAATCCGTAGGCAAACGTTTCTGTCCGGCTGTACCGGTCATGCTGCTTTGCCCTTTGACGCGAAACAGTGGCGAGCGCAGGAACAGGTAAACGTAGGCAGCAAGCACGTCTTCACTCATCGACCGAAATACATGGAATTCGGTGGAGCCCGAGCCGATGCCGTGTTTCAGGCCGCTGACGACAGCAGCCTTGCCGTTCTCAAAGCAAGGCGTGATCTTGGCAAGCAGCACGTCGCCATTGGCGAAGTGTGTGTAGCCCTTGCTGATGCTCGCCCAATCGGTTTCTTTGCCACCGACTGCTATGCCGTGCTTCTCGGATACGGCCGCCATGGGGACGAAAGCCGCTTTGGCTTCATCTGACGCCAGATTGCGTGGGTTGATCTCGCCTAGATCCAGCAAGCGACTCCAGCGCCAACTCGGTGGCAACTCGACAGCCGGTAGATTCAGCGGCGCAGATTCAAGTTTTGGAGCGCGCTTCCAGCGCTTCTCTGCAAGGAGTTGCTGGCGAATACGGGTGACATTTTCCAACACCGTGTCCGCGTTGCCCTCTTCTGCTTGCTGAGGCACCAATCGGCCCGTGATGGCGAACTGGTAGATCAACTCGCGCAGGCGTTCGACGCCCCCCGGTGCATTCGCGATATGCCCGAAATCGGCCAGAAATTGTTGCGCGTCCATCAGGCGTCTTCCCCACTGCGGTTTTCGAGTCGGGCGCGCGATTGCGCAATGGCTTGGTGCAGCTTGGCCTGCAGCAGGTCTTTGGGCGGCAGGGCGGTGAGGTATTCGGCGACGTGGATGCCGCTGGCGTCGAGCTCCAGCAGTTCGATCTGTTCCTGCTTTTTGCCGCTGCACAGGATGATGCCCAGCGGCGGCGCCTCGCCGGGCTCTTGCTCGTACTTGGCGAGCCAGCGCAGGTAGAGCTCCATCTGGCCTTTGTGCTCGGGCTTGAAGTCGCCGAGCTTTAGTTCGATGGCGACGAGACGCTTGAGGCGGCGGTTGTAGAAGAGCAGGTCGATGTAGAAATCGTCCTGATCGATCTGGATACGCTTTTGCCGTGCGACAAAGCTGAAGCCGGTGCCGAGTTCGAGCAGGAAGTGTTCGAGCTCGCGCAGGATGGCGTCTTCGAGGTCACGTTCTAGGTAGCGGTCTTGCAGGCCGAGGAAGTCGAGCACGTAGGGGTCTTTGAGCAGCAGTGCGGGGCTGAGGTCGCCGCTGTGGCGCAAGGAAGCTAGCTCCTGGGCGAGCAGGGCTTCGGGCTGGCGCGATAGTGCGGTGCGCTCGAAAAGCTGGGAATCGAGTCGTTCCTGTAGGGTGCGAGTGCTCCAGCCTTCTTGCTGGCACATCTGCAGGTAGAAATCGCGCTTGAGCGGGTCGTCGATGTAGATGAGCGCCTTGAAGTGCGTCCAGCTCAATTGTCTCTGCGCTGCGGAGACAATTACCGTGTCGGGAAAGGCCTCGGCAAAGCGCAGCATGTGGCGCAGGTTTTTCTCGGAGAAACCCCGGCCGTAGTCAGCCTCCAATTGTCTCGACACTGCAGAGACAATCTGCTCGCCGTAGGCGGCACGCTCGCCTTTGAGCAGTTCGCAGCGGATGCGTTGGCCGATGTGCCAGTACAGCACGGTGAGTGCGCTGTTGACGGCGCTGGCGAGCTGCTGGCGGCCTTGCTCGATGAGGCTGCGGATATCACCCAGCAGTTCGTTGTGAGTCACACGCTCTGAGAGGGTTGGGGCTGCCTTGGATACTTTTGATGCTTTGGGCACTTTGGGGCTTGGGCTCATTCTTCTGCGGCCTCCACCGTGAAGTGATGTGCCAGGGCTGCAGCCAGTTCGCTCTTGAGCTGGTTCTCGGTTTCCTCGATCTGGCCGAGCAGGGTTTTGTATTTCTCCAGCAGTACGTCGGGGTCGTGGGTCTCTTCTTCTGGCGCGTAGGGGTTCTTGCGGTCGAGGTTGTAGATGGGCCAGTAGATGCGGTCGGCGGCAGATTGGGCGTCGCGGGCTTGCAGATCCAGAGCATCCGCAACATCGCGCAGATGGGCTGCGGATATTTCCAGCAATGCGATGGCTTGTTGAGCGCTTTGACGCTCAATGGCTGACTGCAACTCCGTGATGAGCACCGACAGATACGCCTGCTCCTCTGCATCGGCTTTCTTGAGGCCGTCCGTCAAATCCGCCAATTGCGTCTTCAAGTGCTCGACCAACGCGGGATCATTACGTCGCCCGGTCAGGCTATCGGACAGATATCTGGCCTGGCGACGCTTTAAACCCGCGCGCGCTCGAAACTGCTCTGCCTTGTCCCAATAGGGCTTTGCTTCTGCGACAGCTGTCTCACGGACCTTGCCGAATTCGTACTTCCAGGCTTTCTTGTCGGTGATCTCGGGATCGGCATCATAGGCTTCGCGCGCTGCGAAGTTATCGGCCTCGCTGCCCCACCAGTTACGAATTGGCTCGAGCTCTTCGAGCTGGATGGGCTTGGTCTTGGAATAGCTCTTGTAGCCCGGTGGGTAGGGATGCTCGTAAAACCAGATGGTGTCGGTGTAGAAGTGATCACCGTCATCATCGACCACTGCGCCCTTGGTGAAGAAGAGCAGATTAGTCTTGATGGTGGTGTAGGGCGCGAACACGCCCTTGGGCAAGCGGATGATGGTGTGCAGATTGCAGTCGCGCAGCAGCATCTCTTTGAGTGTGCCCTTGATGCCGTCGCCAAACAGGAAGCCATCAGGCAGCACGACTGCAGCGCGGCCGTTCTCGTGCAGGAGCTTCTTGATGATGAGGGCAATGAACATGTCGGCGGTTTCGCGTGTGCGCAAGTTCGCCGGGTAGTCGCTGCCTACGCCGTCATCTTCGTAGCCGCCGAAAGGCGGGTTGGTGATGAGGCACATCACTTTTTCGTGCGCGCCCCAGTCGTTCCAGGGGCGGCCGAGGGTGTTGCGGTGCTCGATCTGGCTGGGGATATCAATGCCGTGCAGCAGCATGTTGGTGGTGCACAGCAGGTGGGGGAGCTGTTTTTTCTCGAAGCCGCGAATCAGCGTTTCGATTTTCTTCTTGTCGTTGGCTTTGGATTTGGTGTTGATCTGTTTGGCGAAGTGGTCGATGGCTGCCGTCAGGAAGCCGCCAGTGCCGCAGGCCGGGTCAAGCACTTTTTCGTTCGCGTCGAGTCGCGGGTTGACGCGTTCGACCATGAACTGGGTGATGGCGCGCGGGGTGTAAAACTCACCCGCGTTGCCTGCACCACGCAAGTCGTTGAGCAGTTGCTCGTACACATCACCAAGCTGGGCGCGTTCCTTGAAATCGTCGAAGTGGATCGCTTCTTCGAGCTTCTCGATGACTGCGAGGAGCTGGGTGCCGGACTTCATGTAGTTGTTGGCGTCCTCAAAAACGCCGCGGATCACCGCATGCTGGGCGCTTTTGGTGGCGTCCAAGTCTTTGAGCTGGGGGAAAAGCCGGTTGTTGACGAAGCTGATGATCTCGCTGCCAGCGATCTGTGGCTGCTTCTTGCCGTCTTTGCCGGGCATATACTCTGCCCAGTTTCGCCAACGGAATTCTTCGGGCAAGGGCGATGTGTATTGCTTGCGCTGGTCTTTGGCGTCGTCCTCCCATTCGCGTTCGCGCTGATCGAAGACCTTGAGGAAGAGCATCCAGGTGAGCTGGCCGAGGCGCTGGGCATCGCCGTCGACGCCGTCGTCCTTGCGCATGATGTCCTGAATGGATTTGATCGTGCTGCTGAGATTCATTGCTTACTTTTCTGGGTGTATGGGCAGAGCCGAGTGCTCAGGCCTGTTTTTGTTCGGGTGCGTCGTAGAGCGCTTGCTCCAGTTCATGCACCGCTTGGGTGTATTGCTCGATGCTGCCGAAGATACCGCGCCGGATCTGCGTTTTGCTGCCGAATTGATCAAACGGCGGTAGTTCCAGCACCTTGGCATCTTCAATGTCTTGCACACCATGGTCGGCAAACTTGTCGAGCAGTGCTTCTAACACAGCGCGAGCCTGATCGCCGTATTTGCCGAAGACGTCGTGCTTCTTGACGTTGTTGGCACGCTCGCGACGGGTGAGTGGCTTCTGGTTGAAAGCGACGTGGGCCACCAGGTCGAAAGCGTCAAGCTCGTCGCCATTGGCCACGGCTTGCTGCAGGACCGCCAGCGGGACGCCATGCTCTGTCAGCTCTTCGAGCACGGCTTGTTTGCGGTCAGCGGTGTTCCAGCGGCGCAAGAACTCGGTGAGGCTGCCGAACTCGGCCTGCAAAGTTTTGCGGATATCGTCTTTGAGCAGGACGCGGTAGTCCTCGGTGATGAGCTTGCCGTCGGCGTCGAGGTACTGCGAGCGTTCGACCGCAACGCGCACCTTTACGTCATCGACGTAGTACTTGATACGGCCTTCGCCGCCGCCAGCGGGAAGCTCGTCTTTTCCGCCGCCGGGTTGGGGCAGGTAGGGCGGAGGCTCGGGCTCTTCACCGGGGATGCTAGGGTCTTCTGGCGGGACGACTGGCTCATCGGGCTTGGGTTCGTAGATCACGACCGGTTCACCATCGAAATCAGGGTCGGCGAAGAGGCGCGTGGCGCCCTTGAAATCCATGATGGTGAAGTAGAGCTTCTGGTAGTCCTCACGCAGGCGGGTGCCTCGACCGATGATCTGCTTGAACTCGGTCATGGAGTTGATGTTCTGGTCGAGCACAATGAGCTTGCAGGTCTTGGCGTCCACGCCAGTCGTCAGCAACTTGGAGGTGGTGGCGATGACGGGGTAGGGCTCGTCGTTGTCGATGAAATAGGAGAGCTGGGCCTTGCCTTCGTTGTCGTCGCCCGTGATGCGCATGACGTAGCGCCGGTTCCTGGCAGCTGCGGGGATGATCTTGACGAGCTCTTGCCGCATGCGTTCGGCGTGGTCCTGGTCGTCGCAGAACACGATGGTCTTGGCCATCTTGTCGGTGCCCTTTAGGTATTCCCAGATGCGGTTGGCAACGAGGCGGGTGCGCTGTTCGAGCACGAGGTTGCGGTCGAAATCCTTGGTGTTGTACTGGCGCTGTTCGACAAGCTGGCCATGCTTGTCGGCCTTGCCCTTCTCGGGCGTATAGCCCAGCGCGTCCACGTCGGTGGCAATGCGGATGACTTTGTAGGGCGCCAAGAAACCGTCATCGATCCCTTGCTTGAGCGAGTAGGTGTAGATGGCTTCGCCGAAGTAGGTAGCGTTACTGACTTCCTTGGTTTCTTTCGGAGTTGCGGTCAAACCGATGTGCGTAGCGCTACTGAAGTACTCGAGTACTTCACGCCAGGCGGAATCGTCAGCTGCGCTGCCACGGTGGCATTCATCGACGACGACAAGATCGAAAAAGTCGGACGGAAATTGTTTGTAGATTTGCTTCCACTCTTCCTTGCCCGTCACCGCCTGATAAAGGGCAAGGTAGATCTCGTAGTTCTTCTTGATCTCGCGGTTAGTGATCTTGTGCATGACTTCGCCAAACGGCGCGAAGTCTTGCTGCATGGTCTGGTCGACAAGAATGTTGCGATCCGCCAGAAAGAGAATGCGCTTCTTGGACTTGGCTTTCCACAGCCGCCAGATGATCTGGAATGCGGTGTAGGTTTTGCCGGTGCCGGTGGCCATTACCAGCAGGATCCGTGGCTGGCCTTTCGCAACCGCCTCAAGCGCGCGATTGATGGCGACGCGCTGGTAATAACGCGGCTCCCGGCCACTGCCATCGGTGTAGTACGGCTGCTCGATCAGCTTGACGGCAGCAGGCTCGCCGAGTCCCTTCCAGTGCAGGTAAATCGGCCACAGGTCAGCGAGAGATGGAAACTCGCAGAGCTGCAGCTCGCGCTCCACCGGCTGTGTCAGCCCTGTTCGGTCATGCAACAGAAACCCCTCGCCGTTGCTGCTTATGGCAAACGGCGTATCGAGCATTTCGGCGTACGCCAGCGCCTGCTGCATGCCGTGGCCAACCGAGAACTTGGCCTGCTTGGCTTCAATAACAGCGATTGGAACGTTGGGCCGCGCGTAGAGAACGAAGTCAGCACGCTTCGGGCCACCCTTTGCGTTAGGGTTCTGGATGCGAGCAGCGACCGGGCCACGCACCATCACCCGGCCATCTGTGAGCTTCACTTCTTCAAGAAACTGATGCTGTTCCCACCCCGCTCGCTGAATTGCGGGGGTAATGAACTTGGTGCAGATGTCGCGTTCGCTCAGTTGCAACTTGTCCATTGAAAAAAACCCGTGAAGTTTGTTTGCCGACTACCTCTTTATCCTTGTCATTTTGCCCGTCAAATCAGTGCGTCACTAGTGGGCCATAGAGGCAAGTGATTCACTTTGGATCATTCAAAGGCCCAGAAAGCAAAAGAGACCTCGAAAGGTCTCTTTTAAGCTGAATTTTTTCACCTGCTTGGCACGGATTTCACTTTCCGTGTCACTCGAAAACATCTGTAGGATCTCCTTTGCCCATGGATTCCTACCAGGATGAATCAACGGCTTAGAGCTTACGAATGAGACGAGCCCAACATATCGTCTCAACGGACGCGATGATCCTACGGATCGTCCCGGTTCGGTAGCCCAGAGGATACCAGCCGGAAACCTCCAGGTGACGCGCTGTTCATCTGCGCAAGGAAGCGACGCACCTCCTCACCACGCACATACACCGCCATCCTGCTTGGCTCGGTCGGCACGCGCAAAGGGTAGATGCCTTGTTCGGCGAGCATCCGGATCACCTTCCCCGGAGACCTTCCGACGATGGCCGCGATCTCCCGACCGAAGATGTGGTTCTGCCGGAACCGCTCAATCTCGTCTCGGCGTATCCGCGAGCCAAGATTTTTCAGGCGCCCAAGGAACTCTGCGCGCACGAAGCCGTGGTGGGTAAGCCAGTAGGCCACCTGTTGCTTTACGCCCAGCATCCGGGCCATTTCCGGGATGCTCACCCAGTTCGAGCGATCGAGCCCCAAACTCCGTTGCAGAGTCCTCAACTGCGCGACGTCGAATACCCAGCGACTGATGCCGCGCGCGCTGTCGAGAAACGACTGCGGCTGGACGTTGCCGGCTTTGACCGCCTCAACGAGCGCCAGAATCTCCTCTCCCGTCCAGTTCCAGTACTTGAGGACGTAGCCCAAGGACACCTGGTGTTCTTCCGGAATGCCGACCACCGGCAAGTTCGTCGCGGCTTCGAGCAGGGCCTCCACCTCTCCCCGGGGAATTCTCCAGGGCAGATATTCCGCTTCCCAGACCCGGCGGGCCGTCGGGAAGAGGAGTCGCAGTAGGCGCTGCATACGAACCTTCCCGATACCGAGCATCTCCATGGCTTCCGCCATCGTGATCTCGCCGGCCAGTTCGGCATCAATGCGATCCAGCTGGTCACGCCGAACGACGAGGAAGCAGCGCCCGGAAGTACTCAGGGACTCCTCCCCCTCGACCTTCCCCTCCCGAATGAGATGCCGTAGTCGAGCAGAAGAAATGCCGAGCTTGTCGGCAGCGACTTTGCCCGGAATCCACTGAACGTTTTTAAGCAGATCCGGCGGGAGCCGTCGATTCCGTCCGGCAATGCCCCCCTTCCAGTGGGTGGCCATCCAGCGCTCGAAGGCATCCCTGACCGGATCGAACTCCGCCTCACGGAGCCCCTTGTAGAGATACTGGTACGCTGAATGAAAAGTGCCGGTGAGCCCCTTCTTCTCGCCTGAGGCGGACGATTCCTGCAGGCGACTCCACGCGCGATGGAACGCCTCGGGCCACCCGAAGATGATCTCCGCCGCCAAGGTCGAGACGGGCCACGAGTTTTCCAGGCACCCGGCGTTGCGTAGCTTGAGCGGCCGCACATGGGTAAACGGGTCGAGGTGTGTCCCGAGGTAGCGGATCAATCGCTGTGTCTGGTCGACATCGAGTCCGGCCAAAGGCGGCGCGTCATCGTCCGTTGGCGCGTTGAAGAGCTTGCGCTCCAGGACGGCGCTGAGCCTTATCAGTGCGGCAGGCGCGACGCTCGGAACATCCTCCCGCAGGTCCGATCCACATTGGCAGCGTAGCAAGGAGTCGCGGCGCCACTTCAGCGGCTGGGCACACGACCCGCAGTGATCGATCAGCCAGACCCCGTGACGCGGGCACGCATCATGGAAATACAGTTCCCAGCCAGCCCGCCAGGTCGGGTCCTCCGCGAGGCACAACGGGCAAAAGCGCACGAAGCGCTGATTCCAGATACGCCCGGTGACCTCTTTCAGATGCGCAATCCGCGCCACATGCGCGTGCAAATCGGGGTCCAGGGCCGGCTCGGGGAGCAAACGATGCCGGGACAGCCACTCCCGGTCAAAGCGAACGCCCAGTTGAGTCAGATCGCTCACCGTCATGCAGTTCGCCTCCGCCAGGCGAAAGAGATACCCATCGGGACCTTCGGTGCGGCCGGGAGGCGGACGGACGAGCAGATCGGGTTGCTCCCGGCACATGAAAAAATGATCGTCCATCTCACGAACCTCCCCGGGTCAGGTTCATCCCGAGTTTCCGGGCAACTGGCGACCCCACGGGATCCTGTCGGGTATGGAGATAGAACACCTCGCCCGGTCGGTCGAGAGGACGCAGGAGCGACTCCGGATGAAAAGGATTCAACCGTTCCGGCACATCCCGCCAAACGCGATTGCGAAATCCCGCCGCCAGAACCGGCAGATCCAGAGTCTCCAATCCGGCGGCGGTGGCGGCCGACACGCCGCCTTCGAGAATCTTCACGACGTAATCCAGGAGCCCATAACTCCCCACGTGGAAGCGCCTGGCCAGATTCGATTCGTAGAGCGGCACCTCCGTCGGCAAGGGCAAGCCCACCTCGAAAGCCTTGAGGATTCCGCGAAACTCCTGAAAATCCTCGCCAACCTCCAAGGAAAAAGGACTGATGCGGATGCGCTCGGAAAACCGTCTCGCCAGTTGCTCGTTGCTGTTGACCACCCACTCGGCCGCCGGCAGGCCACAGGCCACCATCCCGACCCGTGTGTCCTCCAGAAAATTCTTGAGCCAGTCGGTGATGTCGCGGAAGGCGTTGAGCGTTGGCGCATAAAAGAGGTGCTGGAACTCGTCCAGGATCACCATCTCTACGCCACATTTGGCGAAGAGCTCGTAGATCCAAGACGTCTTCTCGGGCGCGGTGCCCCGATGGGCCTTCCGCTGGCCGAGTGCCTCGAGGATGGCGCCGGCCAGACTGCGCGCCGTCGGTGAGGCGGGAACGGACACCAACAACACCGGAACGACGGTCCGGTCCGCGAGATGCTCGCGTGGAAACCTCCCGTGATAGGTCCGCACCATCGTGCTTTTGCCGGCCCCGGAGGGACCGGTCAACAGCAGGCCACCTCCTGCGCCGTGGATGCGGCGGCGCAGATGCAATTCGGCGACGCGCGACATCGCCTCCCGGTAACGCTGGTGGGGCAGAGGGTCGATCGCGAGCTTGAAGCCAACACCCGGGGAATCGGGCTGGACCCGATCCCCGGACGCGAACTGCGTCATGATGGAGAGTGGATCCATGTCTACTCGTCCTCCAGTGGCGACTGAAAGCCTGGAAGGTCATCATCCAGCCCGGGAGGTAATGCCTCGGGAGGTCGTGCCTTGGCCGCCTTCAGGGGCTTGCGAGCGTCCGCCAGCGGGTCTTTGTTAACCAGCACGGCCTCGCTGTCGTGCATCAAGTGCGCCGCCCCGGCCTTGCGGTGCCCCATCTTTTTGGCCTTCAGGGCATCCTGGATCAAGGCCTCGATTTCCGCGCGCGCCTGAAGCAACTGCGTATTGCTGCAGCTGTCACCGAAACGCTTGCGGGCGTTTTCTCGCACAAGCCGATGGATGTCACGGGGTAAATGCTCCGCGTACTCCGCGAGCTTGGCGGGAACCTGGATGTACTCTTGCGCTTCCGGCTCGAAGACGTGGATATGAGCGACCGTGTCCTCGTAGTACTTGAGGGCGACGGGGATGTTGGCCCCCGCGCGACGCCGAATGGCCTGCAGCAACTCCGAGTTGTATTGCAGACCATCCAGTTCAATACCATAGTGGAAAAGGGTCCGCTTAGCAGGGATGCCGGCAATGATCTCCAGTTGCTGCGGATAGGCCGGCAACTCGATGATCCGGCGTGCCGCCGATTCGGACCACATGTCGAGGGGTCGCGCGTTGATGCCGCGATGAGGCGTCACGTTGTAGACGTCCACCACCCACTTGGTGACGAGGTGAACCAGTCCCTCCATGTCGATGACCGCGCTGTCCTCGGCTGGGTAATCGCCCCGCTGATCGACGTTCGAAAACACCGTCCCCGGTAGCCGGTGGATGAGGCCCATGTTCATGGTGCGGAAAAAACGTTCGATAGCACCCTTATGCTGCGGAGTCTTCGAGCCGCAGAAAAGGATCTGAATCCCCATTTCGAGGCACGCACTTTCGAGCGCATCAGAGTGGAGGTCGGTTCCGTTATCCACGGCCAGCAACTCCGGAATACCGTACGCAGGCCATGGCCCCCGAATATCCGGGAAGCGTGCCAGCCATTCGTCCTTTGGCAGGATCGCTCGCCGCAGGCACTGCAAGACGCCGTGCCCGGAAGGCGCATTAAAACTGATGTAGAACCCCATAACCATCCGCGAATAGCGATCAATGACCATCGTCAGCCATGGCCGCCCCAAGGGCAGCTTCGTCAGGCTGTCGATGACGATCACGTCGAGCGGTGTGTGGTCGATTTCCAGGCGCTCGAGGACCCTGCTCACCTTGACGCTGCCGATGGCGGCCCGGTATTTCATTCGAGTGGCTTCTGCGCCCTCCCGCGACGCATCCACCAAGTCCTGCTGCAGGCCCTCCAGCCAGCGGTAGATCGTCGCCCGGCATGGGCATTTGATTTGCTCCTCCCGCACGCGTCCGACATTTACCGCCACGATGTTGCGTCGGAGCTCATCGACGACGACTTGCTTGGGGAGCCGCTGCTTCGTGAGATAGACGGTGGCGATCACCTCCTCGAACAAAGGATAGGCGCGCTTCGCACGGCAGCCATGTGCCGGCTTGTTGTGCGGGATCAGGCAGACGAGACTCTTTGAATGGCGATAGCGTCGCCACCAGGATTGGACGGTGGACGGACACGGCGGATAGCGATCACCCAACTGCTCGGCAACCTGATTAATGGCCGTGCGCCAGCGCCCCGGGTTGTAGGGAGTGTTCTCTGGATCGATGGCCTCCAAATAGCGTTTTCGTCGCCGGGCTTCCCCTTGCTGATTTTGCGGGTAGGTCCCCAAATCCCGCGGCGTCGCCAGATAGGAAGCGTTAGCAAGGGCGCCCAGTGATGCCTGGTCGACAATCCACGTCTGCGACGACCAACGAGCGAGCAACTCGCTGTCGAAGAGGTTTTGCAGCTCGCCATTGTCCGACTCCAGCTGTATCTTGCCGGTGGCGAGCCGCCGGCGTATCTGCCAGCGCCGCTCACCCTCCACGAAAACCAGTCCCACCCTATAAGAGATACGCTGCATGGTGCCCTCCCATGGCAATGGCGACGGGCGTATTGCCCGCCAGTGGCAGGGTCAGATCGCAGGTCAGCGTTCCCCCGGCAATTAGACGGATGACGAGCTCGCGCCCGAGCTGCGCCTCGGCATCGACGAATGGCAGCGCGTCGTAGCCGATCTTGCTCGCCAGCACTCGGGCACTTGGCAGTGAGTTGCCCGTCCTCCCGGCGACGTAAGCAAGCGTGCGTGCGTTGGTGAGCAACGGCTCGCGCTGGATTTCCCGCTCGGTCGCGATGCGGAAATCCCGCTGTTGCCGCCGGTAGTGGGCCGCGATCGCTCGGAACCTCGACTCGACCTCTGGCTTGGCGAGCTCGGCAGACGTCTTGATCTCCAGATGGAGCAAGCCCCCGTCTTCCCGCGTCACCTCGAAATCGGGGTAATACATCCCAAGCCGCTCGTCATCGGCGTACTCGATCAGCGTCGGTTGCTCGCGATAAAACACAACTCCCCGGGAGCACTCCAGCAGCAGGATGGCGTCCCGCTCAAGCAGGGACTCCCACGCCACCATTCGGCCCATTTTATGGGAGGGGAAATAGCCCCTAAACCGCCTTCCACGGCGGGTAATGACTGTTCGTGCCAGCATCGTTTTCTCCTGACGGTGGGCGAAGGGAGGTCCTGCGCCCGCCGCATGTCGTGAAAATTGAGACAAAAGAAGACCCTCGGCCAGTACAAAACTGACCGATATCTCTTGAATTCAATGGGATGAGGCTTGACGCCCCGCAGGAGAGGAGACGATACTTGGCTTGTCGAGAGCGGTAGCGTCAGCTGCCCACGGGGGCAAGCCTTTGGGCTTGCCCTTTTTACATGGTGGATTCTCCTTGGATGGTTAGCGCCTCTCGGCTAAGTGGATAGCTGCGCGCGACGATCCTGGGCCGCAGGGATCTGAAGTGCCAGTTCGATCAAATGGATCTGGAGAGGGGTGAGGCGGCCCAACTGCGGCTCCAGCTGGTGGAGCAGGACGTATTCGCGCTCACTCGCCCGGAACGGCAGCGAGATTTGGCGTCGAGACAACCTTAGCGCTTGCGACAGAGCAAGCTGCTCCTCATCGGATAGAGCAAGGATCCGGATCAGGCGATCGACGAAGTCCTGCTTCGGCGGCCCCTTGTCGCTGCGTTCGAGCGCCGAGATATAGCTGGGCTCATATCCGAGCCGGCGAGCAAGCTCGTTTTGCCGTAATCCACGCTGCTTGCGTAACGCTCTCAGGTAGATGGCAAATGGGCTCACGACGATCTTTGGCGGATATTCGATCTGTCAAAAATAGCACGCCTTTTGCTGCAAAACAAATTTAGTTCCTTGTTTTTATTGCATTTTTTAATGCGCACCGCCTCCAAAGCCCAGCAACGGAAGTTATCTCGAGCCTGCCAGGAGCAAGTACGGGACGCTTCCGGTCTATGGCGGTGAACGGTAATTCAGCAAGAACCGCGCGGCTCACCCCAGCCTATTGATCTGGCGCGCTCTTGAACTAAGATGGGTTCCGGAGGCGGAGATGATCATGATGAGCGAGTTGCACAAGCGCCAGCAGCAAGCGCGAAAAGCGCAGCTGGAATTAAACGAGCGCAGGCGCCAGAAGCTCTTGGTAGTTGCTCAATCGCTCCGCGATCCGCAGCAGGCGCCGGCGGTCGTGGCATCCGCCATGGAGCAGGTACGTTTGTGGCGAGCAAAGAACCTGTGCAGTCGTGACTACATCGACGCTTGGGAATCCCTGCTCGCGCAGCCCGAGAAGGCTGCGGAGATGCTCGAAGACCCATCTCCGTACGCGGCGCAGCTTCGGCAGAACTCTCCGTTCGTGTCCGTCCTGCACAGTGCTAGGGGAGAAAGCGCGTCGCGAAAAACGAGCCACCCCTGATCCAGAGCAGCCTAGTAGGCTTCGTTTTCGAAATCTGAACAGCAAAACCTGACTCAACGACTTCGGCGCCCCATGCAACGGCCCGCCGCATCTAGGAAGAATGGAAGCATCTGCTTCCAAAACTTATAGTTTGCGATTTGGTGCAAGTTTTAGTACCATCGCAAACAAATGGACAAGACCCAATACCGCACCCCCGGACAGCTCATCGAGGCATTGCTCACCGAGCGCGGGTGGAACAACCGCATCCTTGCTGCAGTACTTGAAGCCGAAGAGACGGGCATCAGCAAACTGATCTCCAGCAAGAAGGCGGTCACACCGGAAGTGGCGATTTCTCTGGAGGAGGTGTTTGGCATACCCGCAGAGAGGTTTCTTGAGCTCCAGCGTAACCTTGACTTGGCCAAGGCACGCATCGTCACAATCCCCAATCCGGTGCGGGCCGAAAGAGCCCAAGTGTTCGCCGAAATTCCCGTGGCCGAGTTGATCAAGCGTCAATGGATCAAAGCCGACAACATCCGTGACTTGGATGCCGTAGATCAGGCCCTCTGCGCATTTTTCGAGGGTCAGAACCCGAGCCAGATCATACGCACGCCGCATGCGGCTAAGAAAACATCCACAGGTGAACAGGCGTCGGCGGCACAGCTTGCTTGGCTGTACCGGGTTCGACAGATCGCTAAAGAACTACTAGTGCCCAAGTATCAGGAGTCCGCTGCGCGCGCTGCCCTCCCCAGCCTCCGGGCCTTGCTCAGCGCACCCGAAGAGGCGCGGCACGTGCCACGCATCTTGCAGGAGTGCGGCATCAGATTTGTCGTCGTGGAAGCGCTCAAGTCGTCCAAGATAGACGGTGTGTGTCTGTGGCTCAACGAGCACTCACCCGTGATCGGCATGACGATGCGGTACGACCGCATGGACAATTTTTGGTTTGTGCTTCGCCACGAACTGGAGCACGTTTTGCTGGGTCACGGCAAGGCGGAGCCGTCGCTCGATGTTGATCTCAATGGGGATGTCATCGACGAGGAAGAAAAGTTGGCAAATGCGGCCGCTTCTGAGTTTTGTGCGCCTAAAGCGCGTATCGATAGCTTCATCAAGCGCAAAGCGCCCATCTTTCCGGAGCGTGACTTTCTGGGACTGGCGAAGGTGCTCGGCGTGCACCCAGCCCTCGTGGCCGGACAGATTCATTTCAAGACAGGAAGGTATGACCTGTTCCGGTCTCATCTGGCGAAGATTCGCGATCGCGTATTGCCCAGCGCGGTTGTGGATGGATGGGGCGACGTCGCTCCCGTGGGCTTAAGCTAAGGAAGCAACATGACCAAAAATCAGCAGTTGCAAGCACTGATTAATCGGTACAAGCAGGAAACCGGGGAGAAGGTCGTCGATATGGAAAAGGTCGCCGATTGGGCGATCCGCCACGGAGCCATACTTCCGAAGCCGAAGACCGCGCGTGAGCTATTCGCCGCCCAATTGGCGGATGCAGCACGTGCCGAGTATCGTGTCGATCCCAAGACGGGCTTGTCTTATCGCGCCAATCATGCGCTGCGCAAGCGCGCGCGCGATGGCAGGCAAATGGTTCTGTGGGTTGATATGGAAGATGCAACTCGGCCGCAGATGCTGTGGTCCCTTGCCGACCGCAGGCAGCAAATGGTCGGGGATGCAGTGCACCTGAAGATTGACGAGATGATCTGGAACAGTAAGCACCCCGACGAAGAGCCAATTCAGCAGGACCTGGATTTCACTTACGACGTTGAAGAGCGTTTGAATTCACCTGGATACGGAACCGGTGAAGCTGCGTAATTTGGAAACTCGGTACCGACGAGAGCAGGCGGTGCGAAGGCATATCGCTCACTAACCTCAGAGGCCACTTCCAGCCGGAAATAGCGGGTTTACAGCTGGCAACTGCTTGGCCGCTTAGGCCGACTTCCGGTCCTCGGCCAATGCCGCCGTTCAGCACACCTACCCTGAGCGGCTGGTTTGGAACGCTAAGCTGACCCACTGAGACCATGAAATCCGGGGCGATTTAGTGACTTCGTTCATTCCTTCGACTCTGCAGCCAGGACGACAAGGTCGACTACCTTCCAACCTTGGTCTTTGGCCGGCGGTATCAGCGCGGTTGCTTCAGATCTGCGCAGCGCTAGGCCAAGCAATTCCCGCGCTCGGGTTACCCCCACGAAGACATTTGTCGCGGCGGTGAGCCCCACACCCGTCAATAGCTGGCCGGTAACACCAAATGCATGAGGAAGGACCGTGCTCAGATCGATGCACTGCTCGGCCGCCTTACTGCCTTTCCATATCTCGCTCTCGACGACGAGAATTCCATCGACACTCTTGCCCTTAACCGAGTGGATTGATCCCAGCCGCACAGTGAGCTCGCCGAACTGCACATGTTTCATAGAGTGCCGCCCAGGATCGGAGAGATCGGCCTTTTGCTCCGTAACGAAGCGGCAGAATGCATCGATCTCTGCCTCGGTGCCTGCAGGACACGGTGCGAAAAGTGGCAATAACTGGTCTATGAAAGACTGCCATGCTCGCGGATCCCAAACGGCATCACCAGCGAGCACATGGCCCCGCAGAAGTCGACGGACGGCACGCGGTAACTCAAGGTCGTGATGCGATAGTGTCGCCCAAACATTGTGCGCATTAATCGGACGACCATTAGCCGCTTTCCATCCATGGACATGCGCCAAACCGGAAACGCCTACCGCGAGCATCTCGCCTACCTCGGCCGGAGGGCGTGCTGCGGCGTGGTGTACAGCAGCTTTCTGAAGCTGCCGGCAAAGGACGTTGGCCTGCCTGCGAGCACCGCCTTCGCTGCGATATGCGGGGTGATAGTCGACGAGGCTCTTCGGTTGCCATGCCCCCTTCTTTCCTGACAGCTTGTGGCGCGATGCAACTGTCCAGACATCACGCGTGCTGCAGCAGCTGCCCCACAGCGCATGTGCTTCTTTGGCAAATGCCTCAAGAACTCCGCCGATCGTGGCTTCGTCGAACAGGAACATCACCCGCAACGCAGGCCGTACCCCCAAACCTACAATGGCCTGGGCTTGGCGTACTGTCAGTCGGCTGGCAAAACTGGCGATCTCAGTGCCGAATCTGCGGCTTGTATCGAGAGGAATGCAACCTGAACCAGGCGTCCAATAAGTCGGTTCTGCTCCACCGTCCTCATAAAGCGTTTGATTGCTGTCCCCGAGGCACTGGAAAGCCGTCCCTCCTTGCTTGAACACATGCTCCAGTAGCCGGAGCTGATCGCCATTGGTGTCCTGCGCTTCATCGAGGATGACGAGCGGAAAGCGGTCGCGAAGTCGCTCGGCCAAAGCAGGGTTTTCAAGAAGCGCACGCCACGCAAGCGCTGTCATGTCTGCGTACCTGTAGAGTCCCCTCCTGACCATCGCAGCTTTAAGCTTTGCCAGTGCCTTACCGCAATTTGTGTCAGCACCGTGCTGCCCCTTTTGCCTCTGCACCCTCAGGCTTTCGGGCTCCTGGTTTATGTCGTCGAAGGCAGGATCAAGCGCGAGTCTGCCAACCCATTTCTCTACAGTTGCGCTTGCCCTCTCTGCTTGCTGCTTCAATGCCCAGAACGACGGATATAGCTGCAACGCCTCCGCCTCGAAGGCGTCGTCGTCAATCTGGCGCACTTGCCAACCCAAACCTCGAAGATACGGAACCGCGAGATACTGGTTAATGAAAGCCGTGACTGTGCCCGTGAAATGCGGATAGGCCATCAGCCGCGCCGCAGTCGGGTGACAGGCGATCAAATTTTCAACCTCTGTTCGCGCCGCATTGGTGTGCGAGATAACGCAGACGCCCCGTCTGCGGCTCACCCAGTTCCGTGAAAGTAGCGCGAGCTTGGCCGCAAGGAGCGTCGTCTTGCCATTGCCGGGAGCGGCCTGAACATCACATGAGCCAGTCCCCGCCAGAAAGTCGATCTGGCTTGGGTCGGTGAAATCACAGCCGCCCAGTTCATCACCAAGTTCGGCAAGCAGTTCGGGAGTTAGAGGCAGAATCTTGAACATGACACCTCCGCCTCTGCTGCGTCCTCCATCCCAGCGTCCCCTACATCTTCAGCATCCGGCTCGGGTGTGATTGCCAGCGCACCGGGGACATAACCACCTGTCACGTAGTCGATCGCGTGAACCAGATAGGGCGGGAGCCGATCGCGCATCTGCTCCGGCGTATCGGTGCGCTTGCGCAGTATGGCCGCAAGATGCTCGGCGACCTCCGCTTTTGAGGCCTCTTTGTCATGAACGGGCTGGTAGATCTTGACGGCGATCTCGATATCAGAAAGTCCTGCTGCTTTCCAGACTGCGTAGGTTTCACTGGCCTTCGTCTTGATCTTCGTGATCCACGCGGGCCTGCGACTGCTGGTCTTAGCGAGCTGGACTGCCTGGAGAACACTCTCGGCAAGGTCGGGCTGGAGCGCGAGGTCAAATTCGAGTGTCCAGCTATCGGCGATGAATGCGTCGACGGGGTCGCCGACATCGCGCCGCAGCGTCTTCATCCTCGCTGCAGTTTCTTCTTTGTCCAACTCATTTTCTGTCTTTCGGTCGCCGACGAGGCCCTTCGCCTCGGCCGGCGGAATGTCCCTGTCGGGAATCAACGCCACTGGTACCGGGATCGCGCTCCCGACCTTACGCTGCAAAATTCGACTGTAGCGGAACAAACCACGGTGGCCGACATTGACGATCGACACGCCGTGACGACTGAGTGGACGGCCAAGCTTCTCGGCGATTGCCGGTAGCAACAAGTGCTCACCGTCCCCCTCGACCACAATCAGCGCACGTGCGAAGAATAAGTTGGCTTTGGTCGCGTCGAGAAACCGACGAAGGAACTCATAGTCGTCCTCGTCGAGTCGAGTATGGTTCGCGCCCAGTGGGAAGGCCCGGTGATTGACGATCATTGTCATGGTTTCAAGGTCAGCACCGGCCGCAAGCTGCGGGCTATGGGTGGTGAGTAGGACCTGGACCTGCTGATGGGAGTCACCCCTGGCGTCGACGGGCTTGGCAGCTCGGGCAGCAAGCACTTCCATGAAGAGCGTCTGGTGCTGCGGGTGCAGATGCGCCTCTGGCTCCTCGATCAGCAGGAATGGAACCTGATCGGGATGCGATTGAAGCAATAGCAACTCAGCCGCCATGAATAACAAGTTGTTGTAGCCTAACCCACGCTGTACTCGCCCGGTGCCTGGCTTAGCGTTGAGGTAGAGCTCAAACCGTTCGAGTATCTGGTCGAACGACCCACCCGCCCCGAGATCCAAGGTCGCAACTAGTCGATCATCCACGAACGATAGTTTGTCGAGGAAATTGGTGTTCACACTGTTGGCGACACCAACAACTGCAGGGTTTTCGCGGACGGCCATATCCGCCAACATGAGGATGTCATGAAGCGTCGCATCAGCACCTGGTGTGGCAGGCTTATTTTGCAGGCCCATCGTAGGCATCGCACCTAGAATGCGAGAGAGGCGCGACCGGCGTCCTGCCCGCATTTCACGCTCAGCATCACGCAAAGGCTTGAGATAAGTGGCCTTCAAATACTCTCGCAGTTCTCCGTCGAGCGGTAGTCCTTCGCCTGCTGCTCCAGCGCGATGCTGGCTGGAGATGATGTTGCCACCACCAGGAGAAATTCGCCGGGCGGCCCGCATACAGACATGCAGTCGGAGCGTCCCATTTTCGTTGGTGCACCATTCAAGGAAGCGGGCTTCTTCATCCGCACTGAGATTGTCGAAAGTGCAGCGCACGATAAAATCGGAAGCTCGTACACCATCAGCACTGACATGAAAATCGTGCTCATCCGGACGAACGTAGTCGTCACCACGCGTCCAGAGAACGTAGCGAGCAGCGTCAATGATCGCACTCTTTCCTGCGTCATTTGGCCCTACCAGAATATTGAGGCCTGGCGACAGATTTATTTCCAGAGGAGTAGTCTGCCCAAAGCACCGAAATTCGCTTGCGTAGATTTCCGAAATGTACACTGCTGTCTCCAAGTTTTTCGTTTGGCTTTGCGAAGGCATTGCTCAATCTCCGGGGGGCCGGTGCTGAGTACGCCCAATATCTTGCCTAATGATATCTGAGTAGAACAACCTGAGATGTGCACGAAGTTTTCGTATAGCAGACATTATCCATCGATATGTTGAAAGGTCGCTTTGGGCGATTCAAGGTGCTGACGCCTGGGGTCGCAGAGCAAGACAGGCTTAGTTGTAGTGGCCGACTCGTCGTCGTCCAGCTGGCCGCGCGGCAAGCGAAGCGCGCAGGCCCTGATCTAGAGGCCGGGCCGGAGGTGTCGCCCAGTAGTGCGATGAAACTATGGAAGCCCAACTAGGGCTAGACTCGCGCAGCGCGGATCGACGACTGGCACGAAAGTGCAAGCGGCCATATATTCTTGGCGATGGACGCCCAGCATTTGGGCCATGGCAAGTCGGTTAGACAATATGCCATTCAGGATGTTTTTCTTAAAACATAACGAACTTGCGAGGCCGGATGAGCTGGTTTATTCACCACACGTTGATGCTGCTGGAGGACGCAGGGATGTCCATCCGATACCCCGAAATTCGCTGGTTCATTCCTGATGAACAGGGGAGGGGCATGACGCACATGTACGCATCCCTTGTGCAGGGCAAGCGGGTGAGTGTCGAACAGAACCCGCAGTTGAAGTTCATGATGTTGTTCGCGTTGCTGGATTTCCATGTGGACGCCACGCATCCCGACATGGAAGGGAAAGGCTATCGTGAGAAGTACGAGAGTCTCCCTGCCCAGGGAGACTTCAATCTCATCCTACGTCAGTTATTCAGGGTGGCGAAAGTCATTAGGAATGCTCTTGTCCACAACCAGTCCTCGTTCGCGATTTCCGGCGGCTATGTCAACGTGGACTACCAACGCGGCAAGATCCACTTTTCCCTAAAGATGTCGATGGATGCGTTCAAATACTTCCATACCGCAATCGTGATGTACGTCAAGGGTGACATGGGAACAGGAAACTATTTTCTGGGGATCATGCGCTCAATCTACGTGAACATCCTAGCGGGCACCACACACTTCAAGGACGAATTCGGCAATGCGCTCGAACAACCTTCGAGCGACATCAGGATTAAACCGCACGTAAGGCTAGTCGTCTTGCGTCCTCCTTATGAAACCAGCGGAGAGGTGCTTCGATTCGCCATTGCGGAGCGCCAGATGCCGGAGTGGGAAGGCATGGATATCTATATCGTCCACAACGACGAAGAGTTTCTAATTCCTCGGGAGGTTCTTGACGAAGACTTGTCGATTGCAGAGCGTGACCTTATCGCCAACTGGAAGCGCAACGGCAGCTTTCCGCAGGTCAAAGCGCCATAATTAGGCGCCTCATCGGCGGTATCGAGAAAAATGTACGTCGCCTGCTGCGTGACGTACTTGCCAAGTCGCACGCTGCTCCTTCTGGCCAGCCGCGCACGTATCTGAAAAGCTTCTGCACGTAAGCAGTACCCTGACCGGCCGCTATGGCCGACTAGGAGTCGCCCATTCCTGAAACGGCTACGGCAAATACCGCTACACTGCTGCCGGTGGGCGGCAAAAAAACGAACGTCTCTTGAGGGCGCGTAGTGTGAGTTCGACGGATCGAAAAGCTGCCGATCACCGCTTCTGCTGACCGGACGGCGGGTAACCGCCGCATTGCTGACCGAAGTTGGAAAGGACTCGAATGGCCGGATTGGCCGACTTCCGGTCTTCGGCCTTATGTGCCGCGGCACATAAGGCCGATCAGCACCAATCAAGCTTGACGCCTAAAAACAAAAAAGCCACTCCATGCGAGCGGCCCTTTTGATCGAACAAATCTCACGAAATCTAGACTTTTGAGACAAATCTAGAAGTCAATGAGATCCTACAACATCAAACGTCGATATTCCGCGCCGCCAAGGCATTCGATTCAATGAACTGCCGTCTCGGTTCGACCAGTTCGCCCATCAGGGTGGTGAACACTTCGTCGGCGGCGATGGCGTCTTCGATCTGCACGCGCAGCAGGCGGCGGACGGTCGGGTCCATCGTCGTTTCCCACAGCTGGTCGGGGTTCATTTCGCCAAGACCTTTGTAGCGCTGCTTGCTGATGCCGCGTTCGACTTCGGCGAGCAGCCAGCGCATCGTTTCGGCAAAGCTCGTTACGCCCTGCTTCTTCTCGCCGCGCGTGACGTGGCCGCCGGGGCCGAACAGGCCGGCGAGCAGTTCGGCGGTCTTGCGCAGCTGCACGTAGTCGCCGCTGACCAGCAGGTCGTCGTCGATGACGCTGACCTTGAGGTTGCCGTGCAGGATCTTTTCCAGGCGCAGCTGCCAGCGTTCTTCGGCTTCGTCAAAGCGCGCGACGATGTTGATCGCCAGCCGCGTGCCGACGGCCGCCATCAGCGCTGCGGCACTGGCTTCGGCGGCGGCCTGGTCGGTGAGCTTGATGCTCAGGTTGGCCTCGACCATGGCGTGCAGCACTTCCGGATTGACCAGATGCGTCAGGCGGTTGATCACCGCTTCGGCGAGCAGGTATTCGCGCGCCAGCGCTTCCAGCGCCGGGCCGCTGATCGGCGTTGCGCCGCTGCGCGGAATCAGAACTGAATCTTCCAGCGCCAGACGCAGCAGGAACTGGTTCAGCTCGTGGTCGTCCTTGATGTAGCGCTCGGTCTTGCCGTGCTTGACCTTGTACAGCGGCGGCTGGGCGATGTAGATGTGGCCGCGCTCGACCAGCTCGGGCATCTGCCGGTAGAAGAAGGTGAGCAACAGGGTGCGGATGTGCGCGCCGTCGACGTCCGCATCGGTCATGATGATGATGCGGTGGTAGCGCAGCTTCTCGGGCTTGTATTCGTCCTTGCCGATGCCGGTGCCTAGCGCGGTGATCAGCGTGGCGATTTCCTGCGAGGAGATCAGCTTGTCGAAGCGCGCCTTCTCGACGTTGAGGATCTTGCCCTTGAGCGGCAGGATCGCCTGGAACTTGCGGTCGCGACCCTGCTTGGCCGAGCCGCCGGCGGAATCGCCCTCGACGAGGTAGATTTCGCACTGCGCCGGGTCTTTCTCCTGGCAGTCGGCGAGCTTGCCGGGCAGGCCGACGCCGTCGAGCACGCCCTTGCGCCGCGTCATTTCACGCGCCTTGCGCGCCGCTTCGCGCGCACGCGCTGCTTCGACGATCTTGCCGGTGATCACCTTGGCGTCAGCCGGGCGTTCGGCCAGGAACTCGGTCAGCCGGGCGGCGACGACTTCCTCGACCGCCGGTCGCGCCTCGCTCGAAACCAGCTTCATCTTGGTCTGCGAAGCGAACTTCGGGTCGGGCATCTTCACCGACAGCACGCAGGCGAGGCCTTCGCGCATGTCGTCGCCGGTGATGTCCACCTTGGCCTTCTTGGCGATCTCGTGTTCGTCGATGTACTTGTTGATCACCCGCGTCATTGCCGTGCGCAGGCCGGTCAAGTGGGTACCGCCGTCGGCCTGCGGGATGTTGTTGGTGAAACACAGCACCTGCTCGGCGTAGGAGTCGTTCCACTGCATCGCCACTTCAACGGCGATCGAGCCGCCGCCGGGCAGCGCCGACTCGCCGCTGGAGTGGAAGACGTTCGGATGCAGCACCGACTTGCTGCGATTGACGTACTCGACAAAGCCCTTCACGCCGCCGGCGAAGGCGAAGTCTTCTTCCTTGCCGGTGCGCTGGTCGAGCAGGCGGATCTTCACGCCGTTGTTGAGGAACGACAGTTCGCGCAGGCGCTTGGCGATGATTTCGTAGTGCCACTCGATGTGCTCGAAGATTTCCTCGTCGACCATGAAGTGCACCTTGGTGCCGCGCTTGTCGGTTTCGCCGACAACGCGCAGCGGCGAAACCTCGACGCCCTGCTGCACTTCGACCAGACGATCGACCACCGCGCCGCGGGCGAAGTCGAGCTGGTACTTCTTGCCTTCGCGGGCGATTGTCAGGCGCAGCCACTTGGAGAGTGCGTTAACGCAGGAAACGCCGACGCCGTGCAGGCCGCCCGAAACCTTGTACGAGTTCTGGTTGAACTTGCCGCCGGCGTGCAGCACGCACATGACGATTTCAGCCGCCGAGCGCTTCGGCTCGTGCTTGTCGTCGAACTTGACGCCGGTGGGAATGCCGCGACCGTTGTCGGTGACCGAGATCGAGTTGTCGGCGTGGATGGTGATGACGATATCGTCACAGTGGCCGGCCAGCGCTTCGTCGATGGCGTTATCGACCACTTCGAAAACCATGTGGTGCAGGCCGGTACCGTCGGACGTATCGCCGATGTACATGCCCGGCCGTTTGCGTACGGCTTCGAGTCCTTCCAGTTGCTGAATGCTTGTTTCGTCGTACGCCGGCTGCTCGTTCTGCTCAATCATGCGGGTTCCAATATTCTTTCAGTGCCAGACGCCGCCTGGCGGCGACGCCGAAAAACGCCGGCCGGCACCGCGCGGGTGCCGCTCGGATGCTGCCGCGCGCTAGATGCGCATCGGCATCACAACGTATTTGAAGCGGTCGTCACCGGGAATGCTCAGCAGTGCGCTCGAATTCGAGTCGTTGAAGCCCCACTGCACCTGCTCGGCCGAGGTGTTGTTGAGCACATCGACGAGATAGCCGACGTTGAAGCCGACATCGAGCGGGTCGCCGGTGTATTCGACTTCGATTTCTTCCTGCGCTTCTTCCTGTTCGGCGTTGGCGGCGATGATGCGCAGCGTGCCGGCGGCGAGAACGAGGCGCACGCCACGGAATTTCTCGTTGGTGAGAATCGCCGCGCGCACCATCGACTGCAGCAGCGCGGTGCGGCTCAGCGTCACCACATTGCGCAGCGTCGCCGGGATGACGCGCTCGAAATCGGGGAACTTGCCGTCGATCAGCTTCGACACCAGCACGATCGAGCCGAAGCTGAAGCGGATCTGGTTGGCGGTCATCGCCACCGTCATCGGCTCTTCGTTGTCGGCGAGCAGGCGGTTGAGTTCGAGCACGGTCTTGCGCGGCAGGATCAGTTCCTGACGCGGCAGCTCGGCTTCGAGCGCCAGGCTGGCGTAGGCCAGACGGTGACCGTCGGTGGCGACGGCGCGCAGTTCGCTGCCGTCGACCAGCAGCAGCAGGCCGTTCAGGTAGTAGCGAACGTCCTGCGCCGCCATCGAATACTGCGTCTGCGCCAGCAGGCGCCGGAAAGCGCGTTGCGTGACGGTGAAGCTCTTCGTCTCGCCCTCGGCCAGCGCCATGCGCGGGAAGTCTTCGGCCGGCAGCGTCTGCAGGCTGAAGCGGCTCTTGCCGGCACGCACCTGCAGGCGACGGTCATCGAGCAGCAGGCTGACTTCGGCGCTGTCGGGCAACGAGCGCAGGATTTCCTGCAGCTTGCGCGCGGCGACGGTAACCGCGCCGTCGCCTTCGCCCAGACCGGCAACGGTGGTCGTGGTGATCTGGATTTCGATGTCGGTGGCCAGCAGTGTCAGCGCGTCGCCACGCTTTTCCAGCAGAACGTTCGACAGAATGGGCAGGGTATGGCGCCGTTCGACGATGCCGGATACCGATTGCAGGGGATTCAGCAGTGCATCGCGTTGGGTTTTAATAAGTAACATAAATTAAAATCCTATAAAGACAATAGCCATAACAAGTCTGTGGAAGATTCAAAACACTTTCGAATATTCAGCGGCTTGGCACTAATTTTCACTACTGTAAAAAGCTTGTATCGGGCTGTGGGCAGAATCTGACAACTTATCCACAGGGCTCGTTTTCAGGGTTTATCCACAATTCATCCACAGCATCCGCACCGGCTTATCAACCCTTGAGAACCTGCTGCAACACGTGCAGGTCGTGGTTGAGTTCGCTGTCCTTGGCGCGCAGGCTTTCGATGGTGCGCACCGCATGCAGCACGGTGGTGTGATCGCGGCCGCCGAAGGCGTCGCCGATCGACGGGTAACTCTGCGCCGTGAGGTCCTTGGCCAGCCACATCGCCACCTGGCGCGGCCGGGCAATGACGCGCGTGCGCTTCTTCGAGAACAGGTCGGAAACCTTGATCTTGTAGTAGTCGGCAACCGTCTTCTGGATGTTCTCGACGGTGATCTGCCGGTTGAAGGCGCCGATCATGTCCTTCAGCGCTTCCTTGGCCAGCTCGAGTCCGATCGGCCGGCAGTGGAACGAGGCGTAGGCAAGCACCTTCTTCAGCGCGCCCTCGAGCTCGCGCACGTTCGAGCGCAGGTGCTTGGCGATGAAGAAAGCCACCTCGTCGTCGAGTAGCACGCCTTCGCTTTCGGCCTTCTTCTTCAGGATGGCGACGCGCATCTCGATCTCGGGCGGCTCGATCTGCACCGTCAGACCCCAGTCGAAGCGCGTGATCAGGCGGTCTTCCAGGCCCGAGATATCCTTCGGGTAGGTGTCGCAGCTGATCACGATCTGCTTGCGCGCCTCGATCAACGCATTGAATACATAGAAGAATTCTTCCTGCGTGCGGTTCTTGTTGTTGAAGAACTGCACGTCGTCGAGCAGCAGCACGTCGAGCGAGCGGTAATAGCGCTTGAACACGTCGAAGGATTTCTGCTGGTAGGCGCGCACGACGTCGGAGTAATAGTCCTCGGCATGCACGTAGCGCACGACCTTGTCCGGGTCGTTGGCGACGATCTGGTTGCCAATGGCGTGAATCAAGTGGGTCTTGCCGAGGCCGGCGCCGCCGTAGATGAACAGCGGGTTGTATTGCGCGCCGCCCGGATCGGTGGCGACGCGGGTGGCGGCAGCACGTGCCAGATCGTTGGCCTTGCCGACGATCAGGTTGTCGAAGGTGAAGCCGGCGATCAGGCGGGATTTTTCGTAGGCCGTCGCTGCGCGCTGACTTTTCGGGCGTTCGGCGGCGGCGCGCTCGGGTGCCGCCCGCGCCGGCGTTTCGTCGGTCACGCGCGCCGTTTCGCGGGCTGGCGCCGGGCGCGGCTCGTTGCCGTTCGGCCGGGTGCTGGCGGCTGGTGCTGCCGCGACGGCCGCGCCGATACCCAGCTCGACGGCGACGCTCTTGCCGAAAAACGACTGTGCCATGTCCTCGATGCGGCCGAGGTAACGTTCGCGTACCCACTTCTGGATGAAGCCGTTAGGCGCCAGCAGGCGCAGGGCGGCGGCGCCGTCCTCGCCGAGTTCGACACGCAAGGGCCTGATCCACGTGTTGAACTGCTGTGAAGACAGCTCGGTTTCGAACTGGCTCAGGCAAAAATTCCAGAAACTGCTCATTCAGCCTCGACCAAGTTTCATGCGGCCGCAGGAGCGGCGGGAAATGCGGAAAAAGCGTACGCCGCTGGGGCACAGGCGCCCGGTGACGATCACCCGGCACGCTGCGCAGCCGGTTTCGCCCACCAAGCCCCGCGCGTCACAGGGACCGTCGGGATTCGCGAACGCTTTGAAGTTTTCTACGGGATTTGCCGGCACGGCAAAGCACCGGCAAGCGCCCGATTCTAACCTTTCGCATGAAAGTTATCCACAGGCAGGACGAAATGCCGGCGGCGCTGGAAAGCTCGCGGACGCTACCCGGCAAATAATCGGCCGCCTTCGCGCAAGCGCCGGGCGTACCCGCGATGCAACAGGTATCTATCGGAATCTGCTGGAAATTATCGGAATTTCCTTGACAAGGAGCGAGACGCGCCTGTCTAATGGCGCGCTCAATTCGCTTTGACCCCTAAAAGGCTTGATCATGAAACGCACCTACCAGCCCTCCGTTATCCGTCGCAAGCGCACGCACGGCTTCCTCGTCCGCATGCGCACCCGTGGTGGTCGCGCCGTCATTCGCGCCCGTCGCGCCAAGGGTCGTCACCGTCTGGCCGTTTGAACGCCATCGGCCCAAACGCCGATCCGGCTGCGCCCGGTCCACTGCCGGTGACGCGCCAGAGCGCGGCAAGCGCCTTCCCGAAGCGTTATCGACTCACCAAAACGGATGAATTTTCATCCGTTTTTGGTTTCAGGAGGGCGCTGAAAAGCCGCCATTTCCTGCTACATTACCGCCTTCGCAGCACCGAAGAAGTCAGCGGTGCGCGGCTCGGGCTGGTGGTCGCCAAGCGCTTCCTGAAACGTTCGGTCGATCGCAACCTGATCCGGCGGCTGGCCCGCGAGCACTTCCGCCTGCTGCGTTCCCGGCTTCCGTCACGCGATCTGGTGCTGCGGCTGGCGTGCAAGCCTGCACCGCTCGACCGGCGCGCGTTGGCGCAGGAAATCGATCTCCTGCTACGCAAACTGCTTTCCGAACGATGAGACGATGAAATCGCTGCTGCTGGCCCTGATCCGTTTCTATCAGTTCGCGATCAGCCCGCTTCTCGGGCAGCGCTGCCGTTTCTTTCCCAGCTGTTCCGAATACGCCGTCGAAGCGATTCAGCGCCACGGCGTTCTGCGCGGCAGCTGGCTTGGCATGCGCCGACTTTCGCATTGCCACCCCTGGCATCCGGGTGGCTACGATCCGGTCCCCTGAGCGCGTGACCGCCGCTGCCACGCCTTATCGCCGCATTCATTCTCATTCCTGATCATTCTCGCCTGGGCCGTTCATGGACAACCGTCGCCTGATTCTGCTCTTCGTCTTCTTCTTCTCGCTGGTCATGCTGTGGGATGCGTGGACGAAGCAACATCAACCGCAGCCGCCCGCCAGCGTTTCCGCGCCTGTCGATCCGGTCGCCGCCGCCGCGCCGCAACCGTCGGCCAGCCTGCAGCGTGCCGCCTCCGAAGCGGCCAAGGCCGCCACTGCACCAGAGGTCGCGCCGGTGAAGGCGGAGACAGTCAGCATCAAGACCGACCTGTTCACCGCCGAAATTTCCACGCTCGGTGGCGACATCGTCAGCCTCGAGCTCAACCGCTACAAGTCGGTCGAGGATAAGACGCAGACCTTCGCGCTGTTCGGCAGCAAGCACCACTACGCCGCGCAGAGCGGCCTGATCGGCGACGGCCTGCCGACGCACAAGTCGCTGTACGCGGTCGCTGCCGGTGCGCGCGAACTCGCCGACGGTGCCGATACGCTGCAACTGCGCCTGGAAGCGCCGGCGGTCGATGGCGTCAAGGTGGCGCGTATCTACACCTTCCACCGCAACAGCTATCTGATCGACGTCGCTTTCGAAGTCGACAACGGCAGCGCGAAGACGCTGGCGCCGCACGCCTATTACCAGTTGCAGCGCGACGGCACGGTGCCCGAGGGCGAGAGCTCGATGGTGTCGACCTTCACCGGTCCGGCGGTCTATACGGCGACCGAGAAGTTCCAGAAGGTCGCTTTCTCCGACATCGACAAGAGCAAGGCCAAGTTCAACGCCAACGCCGACAACGGCTGGCTGGCGATGGTGCAGCACTATTTCGTCGCCGCCTACCTGCCGACCACGGGCGTGCCGCGCGAGTACTTCATGCGCAAGGTCGAAGGTACTGGCGAGCCGGTCTATGCCAGCGGCCTGATCCTGCCGGTTGCTGCGGCAGCACCGGGCAGCAAGACGCAGATTTCGACGCCGCTCTACGCCGGCCCGCAAATCCAGAAAACCCTCGAACAGCTGGCGCAACCCGTCGCCAGTGGCGGTGTCGGCGCCGAAGGCCTGCCGCTGGTGGTCGATTACGGCTGGCTGACGATCCTCGCCGCGCCGATCTTCTGGTGTCTGGAAGCAATCCACGGCCTCGTCGGCAACTGGGGCTGGGCGATCATCCTGCTCACCATCGCCATCAAGGCGCTGTTCTTCCCGCTTTCCGCCGCCAGCTACAAGTCGATGGCCAAGATGCGCTCCGTCGGCCCGCGCCTGCAGGCGATCAAGGAACGCTGCGGCGACGACAAGCAGCGCCTGAACAAGGAAATGATGGAGCTTTACAAGCGCGAGAAGATCAATCCGCTCGGCGGCTGCCTGCCGGTGCTGGTGCAGATCCCGGTGTTCATCGCGCTGTACTGGGCATTGCTCGGCGCCGTCGAGATGCGCGACGCACCCTGGGCGCTGTGGATCACCGATCTGTCGTCGGTCGACCCCTACTACGTGCTGCCGGTGATCATGGTTGTCACCATGCTCATCCAGACCAAGCTCAACCCGACGCCGCCGGACCCGATGCAGGCCAAGGTGATGATGGCCATGCCCTTCATCTTCGGCGGCATGTTCTTCTTCTTCCCGTCGGGCCTGGTGCTCTACTGGGTGGTGAACAACATCCTGTCGATCGCCCAGCAATGGAAGATCACCCGTGACATCGAAGCGGGCGGCAAGGCGGCCAACGACGCCAAGGCCTGATGAGCACAACGCCGGCGTCGCCTGAGCACGGGGCGCCGGTGAAGCGCGCTGCCGACACCATCGCCGCCATCGCCACCGCGCCGGGGCGCGGCGGCATCGGCGTGGTGCGCGTCTCCGGCAGCAATCTCGGCTCCCTGGCACTGGCGCTCGCCGGTAGCGATCCCGTCGCGCGCCGGGCGACACTCGCGACCATCCGCGCCGCCGACGGCAGCGCCATCGACAGCGCGCTCGTCCTCTACTTCCCGGCGCCGGCGTCATTCACCGGCGATGACGTGATCGAGATCCACGGCCACGGCGGGCCGGTCGTGCTGCAACTGGTGCTCGGCCGCTGCCTTGAACTCGGCGCGCGTCTGGCCGAGCCCGGCGAATTCACCCGCCGCGCCTTCGAAAACGGCAAGATCGATCTGGCGCAGGCCGAAGCCGTCGCCGACCTGATCGACGCCGCCACCGCCTCCGCGGCGAAGAGCGCGATGCGCTCGCTGCAGGGCGAGTTCTCTCAGGAAATACATCGGCTGGTCGATGAACTCACCGAACTGCGCGCGCTCACCGAAGCGACGCTCGACTTTCCCGACGAGGAAATCGACTTCCTGCAGGCGGCCGACGCCTTCGGCCGTCTCGATCGCCTGCGCCAAAGACTCGCCAGCGTTTTTGCGCGCGCGCAGCAGGGGCGACTGCTGCAGGGCGGCATCGCCGTCGTCCTCATCGGCCAGCCCAACGTCGGCAAATCGAGTCTGCTCAACCGGCTGGCCGGCGATGATCTGGCCATTGTCACGCCGATCGCCGGCACGACGCGCGACGCGGTCAGAAGCAGCCTGCAGATCGAGGGCGTGCCGCTACACGTCATCGACACTGCCGGCCTGCGCGAAACCAGCGACGAAGTCGAGCGCATCGGTATCGAGCGCAGCTGGCGCGAAATCGAACGCGCCGATCTGGCCGTGCTTCTGGTCGACGCCCAGCACGGCATCGGCGAAGCAGAGCGCGCGATCCTCGCACGCCTGCCGGCATCGCTGCCGCGTCTGTTCGTCTTCAACAAGATCGACCTGACCGGACTTCCCGCCGGCCGCGCGGTGCTGCCCGCGTCGGTTCCTGGCGCCGATCTGGCCGCGGCTGGCACCTGCCTGCAGTTGTCGGCGAAGAGTGGCGAGGGCATCGAACTGCTGCGCGCCGAACTGCTGCGCCTCGCCGGCTGGCAGTCCGGCGACGATGTCTTCATCGCCCGCGAGCGTCATCTCGGCGCCTTGCGCGAAGCGGCCGCGCACATCGACGCGGCGCAGGCGGAAACACAACGCCTAGAGCTCTTCGCCGAGGAACTGCGCCTCGCCCAGCGCGCACTCGGCAGCATCACCGGCGAAGTCAGCGCCGACGAGCTGCTTGGCGAAATCTTCGGGCGCTTCTGCATCGGCAAATGAGCCATTCGCGCTGCCCTGCCCAGCGCGTGGTCATGACGAAAAAATAACTGTGCAGCGAAAGAGCATGCGTCACACCGACGGCCTTCGGTGATAATTGGCAAACCTTTGTCGACCGACCGTGTTGCAAAGCGCCAATGTCGAAAACGATCTTCCCGGAAAACACTGCCCTGCCCAGCGCGCAGCCCTCGCTCTGCGCGGACCTGCGCTCGCCTTTCAGGCCGGATGTCGGGCAAGCCCGGCAGGTGGTGCTTGATCTTCAGCAGCAACAGAAAAACATTGAAGACCTGTTCGACGCGCTGCCGGACATGGTCTTCGTTGCCAGCTTCGACGGGACGATCCTGCATCACAACGCCGCGGTCGCCGGAACTCTCGGTTATCCGCCAAACGGCCTGATCGGTCAGCCCCTGGCCTCGGCACATCCGCCGGAACTGCTTACCGAAGCCAGGCACATCCTCCTCGGTGCCATCGCCGGTGAAACGCAATTCAGCACGCTGCCCTTGCTCAGTGCCGACGGGCAGCGCATCGACGCCGAAACGCGCGTCGTCCGCGGCCGCTGGAACGGCCAGCCAGCACTGATCGGCGTTACGCGCAACACCCGCGAACGGACGCTCGCCGAAGAGGCGCTGCGCCATTCGGAACAACGATTCCGGCAGGTATTTGCCATTGCGCCGGTGGCCACCGCGCTGAGCCGGATCGCCGACGGCCGCTTTCTCGAAGTCAATGAGGCCTACTCTCAGATGTTTGGCTGGACGCGCGAGTACATGCTCGCCTCCAACTCGATTGACCTCGGCATCTGGGCTAGTGCCGCGGAACGCAAGCTCTTTGTCGCCAAACTATTCAGTGAGGGCGGCATCCACGGACACGAATCGTCGATCGTCGACCACTACGGCCGCTCGCGCGAGGTGCTGATCTCGGCAACGCTGGCCGACATTGACGGCGAGCCCTGCGTACTGTCGATGCTGCACGATCAGACCGAGCGGCAGCGTGCCCAGGCCGAAGCCTGGGCCGCGCGCGAACTGGTACGTGAAGTCACCGATGCGTTGCCGGTGGCAGTCTATCGCTACTGCTTCGAGAACGAGCACTACCGCTTGCTGTTCTGCAACCGGACGCTGCACGATCTGTGCGGCGTCACGCCCGAGCAGGCCAAAACCGACCCGGCGCTGGTCCTCGCCCGCATCCACGCCGACGATTTGCTGCCTTTTCGCGATGGTCAGCGGGCGGCGTGGCGGGCGAAAGTGCCTTTCAGCATGGAACTGCGGGTCATCGCGACGGATCGATCCGAGCGCTGGCTGCACGTCCATTCAGAACCGATGTCGCTGCCCGACGGCGGCTACGTCTACAACGGTTACGTTCAGGATATCAGCGAGAACCGTCGCGCTGCCGACGCCATGCGGCTGGCTGCCGGCGTTTTCGAGCATGCGCACGAAGGCATTCTGATCAGCGACGACGCCGGCATCGTCATCGACGTCAACCGCACATTCATCGAGCTTTCCGGCTATGCACGCGACGAGGTCATTGGTCGCAACGCGATTGCGCTGCAGGGCAGCGAACTGCCGGGCCATGTCGTCAGTGCATTGCGCGCAGCCATCCTCAGCGACGGCCACTGGCGCGGCGAGCTGTGGAGCCGGCGCAAGAATGGCGAACGCTACGCGCAGCGCGTCACCGTTTCTGCGGTCTTTGCCGGCAATGGCAGCGTCAGCCATTACATCGCCATCTTTTCCGACATCACGCAGGCAAAACAGCACCAGAGCCAGCTTGAGCGGATGGCGCACTACGATGCGCTGACGCAGCTACCCAACCGCGTGCTGCTGGCCGACCGCCTGCAGCAGGCGCTCGCCCATGCACGCCGCTACGGGCGCATGCTCGGGCTTGCCTACCTCGATCTCGACGGCTTCAAACCAATCAACGACCGCTTCGGCCATGAGGCCGGCGACCGCCTGCTGGTCGAAATTGCGCATCGCCTGCGCGCCAGTCTGCGCGGCGACGATACGGTGGCCCGCCTTGGCGGCGACGAATTCGTGCTCTTGCTCTCCGAGCTCGCTTCGGCCGACGAGTGCCGCCTCAGTCTGCAGCGTCTGCTTGCGGTTGTCGCCCAGCCCTACCGCATCGGCGACGAGGAATTCAACGTCACTGCCAGTATCGGCGTAACGCTGTTCCCGCAGGACGATGCCGATCCCGACACGCTCCTGCGCCACGCCGACCAGTCGATGTACCTGGCCAAGCAGGCCGGCCGCAGCCGCTATCACCTTTACGACAGCGAACTCGACCGGCGTGCCCGCGCGCGGAACGAAGCAGTCGCGCGCATCCACGAGGCACTGCGCGAGCGCGAGTTCGTCCTCTATTACCAGCCGAAGGTGGACATGCGCCGCGGCCGCGTCTTTGGCGTCGAAGCGTTGATCCGCTGGCAACATCCAGAACGCGGACTGCTGCTGCCGATCGAATTCCTGCCGGATATCGAAAACAGCGATTTCGCCAGCACGCTCGGCGCCTGGGTGCTCGAAGAAGCGCTGACGCAGCTTGCGGTCTGGCGCCGCAGCGGACTCGATCTGTCGGTGAGCGTCAATGTTTCGGCACGCGAGCTCGCCGACGCCAGCTTTCTCGACCGCCTGCAGGAAGCGCTGCAGCGCCACTTCGCCATCGACCCGGCTGCACTGGAACTCGAAGTGCTTGAAAACGCAGCACTCGGCGACGTCGGCCACGCGACACGTGTCATTGAGGGCTGCCACAAGCTCGGCGTCAGGATTGCGCTCGACGATTTCGGTACCGGTTATTCCTCGCTGACCTACTTCCGTCGCCTGCCGGTCGATACGCTGAAGATCGACCGTTCCTTCGTGCGCGACATGCTCGTTGATGAAGAGGATCTGGCCATCGTCGAGGGCGTCATCGCGCTGACGCGTGCCTTCCGCCGCAAGGTCGTTGCCGAAGGCGTCGAAACGCCCGAGCATGGGCTTGCCCTGCTGCATCTCGGCTGCGATTGCGCGCAGGGCTATGGCATCGCGCGACCGATGCCGGCCAGCGCGCTTGCCGACTGGATGGCGAACTTCCGCCCTGATCCGACCTGGTCGCGCGAAGACCTGTCGCTGGGCAGCCTGTTTTCCGCCAGCGGCAACTCAGCGGCGACGGAATGAGCCTTCTCCGCTGCTGCTTGCGCTCGCTCCGTCAGCTTTCTGCGCCGGTTTCAACGACGCCGTCGTCGTCAGCGCGCTGATCGTCAAATTCAGCCGCGACACCTGGCTGCACGTGGTTTTCTGAGCAGTTGCCGAAGCCGCGGCCAGGGTCGGCAAAGCTGTGGACAAGTGGCCGCAAATGCTGTGCACGGGAAGTGGATAAGCCGGCGAATGCTAAGCTGTGGATAAGTTGTCCAAAACTGTCCACAAGCGCATACAGGGCTTCTACAGCTGCGAAATAGTATTGCAACCTATTGTATAAAATACTTTTTTTAAACTTGTCCACAGACTTGCGTCGACTATTGTCTTTATCTTCTTTTAATTCATTCAACTTCAAGAACAAAAACCTCTACTCGCCAACTTGGCCACGCATCAAGCAAAGCGCACCGCGCCTTGCTCGCTCGTCATGCAGCAAGCACAATACGTCCACGCCCCGGCGCCTTGACGACGCCGGGGCGTTCCCTATCTGACAGAAACGCAAAAAAATCGGAGGAGACAATGAAGTTCAAGCTCGCCCTCGCCGGCTTCGTCGCCAGCGCGCTGGCATCGGTCGCGCATGCCGACATCAATGTCGGCGTCACCCTGTCGGCAACCGGCCCGGCGGCCTCGCTCGGCATTCCCGAAAAGAACACGATTCCGCTGCTGCCGACGACGATCGGCGGGCAGAAGGTGAACTACATCGTCCTCGACGACGCTTCCGACACGACGACGGCGGTGAAGAACGCGCGCAAGCTGATTGCCGAAAACAAGGTTGACCTGATCATCGGTTCAACCACTTCGCCCAATTCGCTGGCGATGATCGACGTAGCTGCCGAGGCCGAGACGCCGATGATCGCCATGGCGGCATCGGCGCGCATTGTCGAACCGATGGACGACAAGCGTTTCTGGGTGTTCAAGACGCCGCAGAACGATGCGCAGATGTCGACTGCCATCGTCGAGAGCATGACCAGCAACAAGGTGCAAACGGTGGCCTATGTCGGTTTTGCCGACGCCTACGGCGAGGGCTGGTGGTCCGAGTTCTCGAAGATTGCCGAAGCGCGCAAGCTGCGTCTTGTCGCCAACGAGCGCTACAATCGCACCGACACTTCGGTCACCGGCCAGGTACTGAAGGTGCTCGCTGCCAAACCCGACGCCGTTCTCATCGGCGGTGCCGGCACGCCGGCGGCCTTGCCGCAGAAATCGCTGCGTGAAAAGGGCTACAAGGGACTGATCTACCAGACGCACGGCGTCGCCAACGCCGATTTCCTGCGCGTCTGCGGCAAGGACTGTGAGGGCACGCTGCTGCCAACCGGTCCGGTTCTCGTTGCTGACCAGTTGCCGGTGGACAACCCCGTGCGCAAGTCGGCGCTCGATTACGTCGCGAAGTACGAAGCCGCCAACGGCAAGGGCAGCGTCTCCTCCTTCGGTGGCTACGCCTGGGACGCCGGCCAGTTGCTCGCCGCCGCCGCGCCGGTGGCGCTGAAAAAAGCGCAACCAGGCAGCCGCGAATTCCGCCGGGCGCTGCGCGATGCGCTCGAAGGCAGCAAGAACGTCGCTGCCTCGCACGGCGTTTTCAACATGAGTCCGCAGGATCACCTCGGCTTCGACCAGCGCTCGCGCGTCATGGTGCGCATCGAGGGCGGCACCTGGAAACTGGTGCACTGAACCACGATGGCGTGCGCCGGCACGGGCGCACGCCTTTTCCCCCATTAGTCGCCTGATATCCGCAAAAATCCGGGAGTTCGCCCATGCTGCGTTCAGCCTCGCTTCCCCGCCGCCGCAGTCTGCTCGGCGCTTCAATTTCCGTTCTCGCCGCCGCTTTTGCGCTCGCTTTCGCCGCTCCGGCCAGTGCTGACATCACCGTTGGCGTCACCGTGTCGGCGACCGGCCCGGCGGCTTCGCTCGGCATTCCGGAAAAGAACACCATCGCCCTGCTGCCGCCGACGATTGCCGGGCAGAAGGTCAATTACATCGTTCTCGACGATGCTTCCGACACGACGACGGCGGTGAAGAACGCACGCAAGCTCGTTGCCGAAAGCAAGGTCGACCTGATCATCGGTTCGACGACGACGCCGAATTCTCTGGCGATGATCGACGTTGCCGCCGAAACCGAAACACCGATGATCGCCATGGCCGCCGCCGCGCGCATCGTCGAACCGATGGACGACAAGCGCTTCTGGGTCTTCAAGACGGCACAGAACGACGCGCAGATGGTCACTGCGATCATCGAGAACATGAGCAGCGCCAACGTCCATACGGTCGCCTATATCGGTTTTGCCGACGCCTACGGCGAGGGCTGGTGGAACGAGTTCTCGAAGATTGCCGAAGTGCGCAAGATCCGCATCGTCGGCAACGAGCGCTACAACCGTACCGACACCTCGGTCACCGGTCAGGTGCTGAAGGTGCTCGCCGCCAAGCCCGATGCGATCCTGATCGGCGCTGCCGGCACGCCGGCAGCCTTGCCGCAGAAATCGCTGCGCGAAAAGGGTTTCAAGGGACTGATCTACCAGAGCTCGGGTGTCGCCAACATGGATTTCCTGCGCGTCTGCGGCAAGGACTGTGAAGGAACGCTGTTGCCGTCCGGCCCGATCCTCGTCGCCGCGCAACTGCCGGACACGGCGCAGAACAAGAAAATGGCGCTCGAATACATCACTCGCTACGAGACGATCCACGGCAAGGGCAACGCTTCAACCTTCGGCGGACATGCCTGGGACGCCGGTCAGTTGCTGATCGCTGCAGCACCGGCGGCGCTGAAGAAAGCGCAACCGGGAACGCGCGAATTCCGTCGCGCCTTGCGCGATGCGCTCGAAGGAACGAAAAATCTGACCGTCTCGCACGGCGTGATCAGCATGAGCGCGCAGGACCACCTCGGTTTCGATCAGCGCGCGCGCGTCATGGTGCGCATCCACGACGGCGCCTGGCAGCTCGTACGCTAGTTCGTCCGGCGCCGCGGTCATCGCGGCGACAGGCTGGCAGCGGGAGCTCGCCGCCAGCCTGTCTCCTGTTGCAGCGCTGCCACGTTCCAGCGTTGCCGCTGCATTGTTTTCCCGCGCGCTGATTGCAACACGGGTCCCTCCGGCAGCTTTTGGTATCATTCGCGGTTTTGCAGTTGCCGGCCGACGGAGGGAATGACGATGAGCAAGCAGATCCAGGCGAAGAAGCTCGTTCTTGCGCTGTGCGCAGCGCTCGCCGCTGGCGCAGCGGCGGCCGACATCAACGTCGGCGTCACCCTGTCGGCGACCGGCCCGGCGGCTTCGCTCGGCATTCCGGAAAAGAACACCATCGCCTTGCTGCCGACGACGATCGGCCGGCAGAAGGTCAATTACATCGTTCTCGACGACGCCACCGACACCACGGCGGCGGTGAAGAACATGCGCAAGTTCGTCGCCGAAAACAAGGTCGATGTGGTGATCGGCTCGACGACGGCACCGAACTCGCTGGCGATGATCGACATCGCCGCCGAGTCGGAAACGCCGATGATTTCAATGGCCGGCTCGGCGATCGTCGTCGAACCGCTCGACGCCAAACGCCGCTGGGTGTTCAAGTCGGCGCAGAACGACGCGCACATGGCCACCGCCATTGTCGAGCACATGCTCGACAGCAAGGTGCAGACGGTCGCCTTCATCGGCTTCGCCGATGCCTACGGCGAAGGCTGGTTCAAGGAATTCGCCAGGATCGCCGAAGCACGCAAGATCCGCGTCGTTGCCAGCGAGCGCTATCAGCGCAACGACACCTCGGTCACCGGTCAGGTGCTGAAAACGATCGCCGCCAGGCCCGACGCGGTGCTCATCGGCGCCGCCGGCACACCGGCCGCGCTGCCGCAGAAAACGCTCAAGGAAAAGGGCTACAAGGGCGCGATCTACCAGACGCACGGCGTTGCCAACAACGAATTCCTGCGCGTCGGCGGCAAGGATGTCGAGGGCGCGCTGCTGCCGGTGGGGCCGCTGGTCGTCGCCGCGCAACTGCCCGATTCGGCGCCGTCGAAGAAAGTGGCGCTCGACTACATCGCCAAATACGAGGCGGCCAACGGCAAGGGCAGCGTCTCTTCCTTCGGCGGTCACGCCTGGGATGCCGGCCTGCTGCTCGGCGCCGCCATTCCGCAGGCGCTGAAGAAAGCCCAGCCGGGCAGCCGCGAATTCCGCGTCGCCCTGCGTGATGCGATCGAAGGCGTGAAGAACCTGCCGGCGGCGCACGGCGTCTTCAACCTCAGCGCGCAGGACCATCAGGGCTTCGACCAGCGCGCGCGCGTCATGGCGCGCGTTGAGGGCGGCAAGTGGATTCTCGTCAAGTAATCGCCGCTCAGGAACCTTCTACGCTGATGCACTTGTCCGCTAGAACGAAGCTTCGCCAGCCGGCATCAAGCGCGACCGCGGAGCGGCAGCGCTGATGGATCTGCAGATCGCCCTGCTGCTTGGCCAGGATGGGATCACCAACGGTGCCATCTATGCACTGCTGTCGCTGGCGCTCGTCCTGGTGTTCACGGTGACGCGCGTGATCTTCATCCCGCAGGGCGAGTTCGTCGCTTTTGGCGCGCTGACGCTGGCCAGCCTGCAAGCCGGCAAACTGCCCGGTACGCTGTGGTTGCTGATCGCACTGGCGATTGCCGCTGCTGCCGTCGATATCGTCTGCGCGTTGCGGGACGGCCAGGCGCAGCGCATCCCGAAGGTTCTGGCGGTGAACTGTGCCCTGCCGGCGGCGCTGGCGGCTCTGCTCAGCATCGTTCCCGCCGCCTCACTGCCGCTGGCACTGCAGGTGGTGCTGACGCTGGCGCTGGTCGTACCGCTCGGGCCGCTGCTCTATCGCCTAGTCTTCCAGCCGATCGCCGAAGCTTCGGTGCTGGTGCTGCTGATCGTCTCGGTGTCGGTGCATGTCACGCTTTCGGGGCTCGCGCTCTACTTCTTCGGTGCCGAGGGCTCGCGCACGCCGGCCTTCACCGACGCCACTTTCGAGATCGGCGACGCGCTGATCCAGGGGCAGACGCTGCTCGTCGTCTGCGCCAGCTTCACGCTGATCGCCGCGCTCTATTTCTTCTTCGAGCGCACGCTGTGGGGCAAGGCCTTGCGCGCGACGGCGATGAACCGCACCGGCGCGCGCCTGATGGGTATTTCGGCAACCTCCGCCGGCAAGCTGTCGTTTTCGCTGGCGGCGTTGATCGGCGCCTTTTCCGGCGTGCTCATCTCGCCGATCACCACCATCTACTACGATTCGGGCTTCCTGATCGGCCTCAAGGGCTTCGTCGGCGCCATCTTCGGCGGCATGGCGAGCTATCCGCTGGCCGCCGCCGGCGCCATCCTGGTCGGCCTGCTCGAGTCGTATTCGTCTTTCTGGGCCAGCGCCTACAAGGAAGTGATCGTGTTTACGCTGATCATTCCGGTGCTCGTCTGGCGTTCGCTGACGACGCGTCACACTGAGGAAGAAGAGTGATGCGGCAAGGAGTCCAGCGATGAGCGAACCGCGCTCGCTGCAGATCAGGCTGTCACCGGCACAGCGTCGCGCGCTGCCCTTGCTGGCGCTCGCCGCGCTGCTGGTGGCACCGCTGACGCTGCCGGAATTCACCGTCACCCTGCTCAACTACATCGGCCTCTACGCCATCGTCGCGCTCGGGCTGGTGCTGCTCACCGGCGTCGGCGGCCTGACCTCGTTTGGTCAGGCGGCATTCGTCGGTCTCGGCGCCTACACCACCGCCTACCTGACGACGGTGCATGGCGTCTCGCCCTGGCTGACGCTGCCGGCGGGGCTGGCGATCACCGCGGCGGTGGCGCTGGGGCTCGGCTTCATCACCCTGCGCCTCTCCGGACACTATCTGCCGCTCGGCACCATCGCCTGGGGAATCAGCCTCTACTACCTGTTCGGCAACGTCGAATTCCTCGGCGGCCATACCGGCGTTTCCGGCATTCCGAGCCTGTCGCTGTTCGGCTGGGAGCTGAAGAGCGGACGCGAGTTTTATTACCTGATCTGGCTGGTTCTGCTGCTGGTGGTGCTGGCGACGCGCAACCTGCTCGATTCGCGCTCCGGGCGGTCGATCCGCGCGCTCAAGGGTGGCGCGCTGATGGCCGAAGCGATGGGCGTCGACACGCCGCGCGCCAAGATCGTCATCTTCACCATCGCCGCACTCTACGCCTGCATGTCGGGCTGGCTTTACGCGCACTTGCAGCGCTTCGTCAATCCGACGCCGTTCTCGCTGACGCAGGGCATCGAATACCTGTTCATGGCGGTCATCGGCGGGGTCGCCCACGTCTGGGGCGCGCTGCTCGGCGCCGGGCTGATCACCATCCTCAAGCAGTGGCTGCAGGACTGGTTGCCGCAACTGCTCGGCCAGAGCGGCAACTTCGAGATCATCGTCTTCGGGCTGATGATGATCTTCATCCTGCACCGCTCGCGCGACGGCCTGTGGCCGATCGTGCTGCGCTTCGTGCCGCCGGCGCCGCCCTCGGCACCGGCGACCATCGCCGACGGCGAGCCCTTGCCGCGGCGTGTGCTGGCCGAGAGCGGCAGCGTGCTGCTGGAAGTGCGCGACGCGACCAAGCGCTTCGGCGGTCTCGTCGCCAACAACTGCATGAACCTCGATGTGCGTGCCGGCGAAGTGATGGCGCTGATCGGCCCGAACGGCGCCGGCAAGAGCACGCTGTTCAACGGCATTTCCGGCGTCGATCCGGTCACTTCCGGCGAGATCGTTTTTCGCGGCGAGCGCGTCGATCGTCTGCCCTCGCGCGAGATCGCGCGCCGCGGCATGAGCCGCACTTTCCAGCACGTACGCCTGCTGTCGACGATGAGCGTGCTCGAGAACGTCGCCATCGGCGCGCACCTGCGCGGCGAAAAGGGCTACCTGCACGCGGCGCTGCACCTCGAACGCGACGAGGAAGCGCGTCTGCTCGCCGAGGCGGCACGCCAGATCGAGCGCTGCGGCCTCGGCGAACACCTGAACGACACCGCCGGCAGCCTGCCGCTCGGCAAGCAGCGCATCGTCGAGATCGCCCGTGCGCTGGCCGCCGATCCCTGCCTGCTGCTGCTCGACGAGCCCGCCGCCGGTCTGCGCTACTTCGAGAAGCAGGCGCTCGCCGAACTGCTGCGCCGGCTGCGTGACGAAGGTATCGGCATCCTGCTGGTCGAGCACGACATGGACTTCGTGATGGGGCTGGCCGACCGCGTGGTGGTCATGGAATTCGGCGAGAAGCTCGCCGAAGGCCTGCCCGAGGATGTGCAGCGCGATCCGAAGGTGCTCGAAGCCTATCTCGGCGGTGTGGAGTGACGGACATGCAGGCAGGCGACAAGCCCACCATTCTCGAGGTCAGCGATCTTTCCGTCAGCTACGGCAAGGTCGAGGCGCTGCATGGCATCGCGCTGAAGATCCGTGCCGGCGAGATCGTCACCGTCATCGGCCCCAACGGCGCCGGCAAGACGACGTTGCTGTCGGCGCTGATGGGGCTGTTGCCGGCGCGCGGCGACATCGTCTATCTCGGCCAGCGTCAGGGCGCCGAGCGCGAAGTCGAATCGCTGGTGCGTCAGGGAATGACGCTGGTGCCCGAGAAACGCGAGCTGTTCGGCGAGATGAGCGTCGAGGACAACCTGCTGCTCGGCGCTTTCGACCGCTACCGCGCCGGCCAGCGCGACCACGCCGAAACCATGGCACAGGTGTTCGACACCTTCCCGCGTCTGCGCGAGCGGCGCACGCAGCTGGCCGGAACGCTTTCCGGCGGTGAGCGGCAGATGCTGGCAATGGGCCGCGCGCTGATGGCGCGACCGAAGCTGCTGATGCTCGACGAACCGAGCCTCGGGCTGGCACCGCTGATCATCAAGGAAATCTTCCGCATCGTCGCCGAGCTGAAGAAGACCGGCGTCTCGATCCTGCTCGTCGAGCAGAACGCGCGCGCCGCGCTGGCCGTCGCCGATTACGGCTACGTGCTTGAAACCGGCGAGGTCTCGCTGGAAGGTCCGAGCGGCGAACTGGCCAACGATCCGCGCGTGATCGAGAGCTACCTCGGTCTCGGCGGCCGCCACTAGCCGGGCGGCGGCGGCCTCGACCGCCAGCGCCGGCTTGCCACGCCTGCTTTTCCCTGCCCGTCGGGCCGGGATGAATCCTGTTATTTTTCAGCCGCATGCCGTAGAATCACGCTCCTTTCCGCTGGTCTCCCGCGCCTTTCTCCCATGCAGTATCCCGAACGTTTTGACGTGATTGTCGTCGGTGGCGGCCATGCCGGCACCGAGGCGGCGCTGGCCAGCGCGCGCATCGGTGCGCGCACGCTGCTGCTCACGCACAACCTGGAAACGCTCGGCGCGATGAGCTGCAATCCGTCGATCGGCGGCATCGGCAAGGGCCATCTGGTGCGCGAGGTCGATGCGCTCGGCGGCGCCATGGCCGCGGCCACCGACGAAGCCGGCATCCAGTTCCGCACGCTCAATTCGAGCAAGGGCCCGGCGGTACGTGCGACGCGTGCGCAGGCCGACCGCGTGCTCTACCGCGCCGCCATCCGCCGCCGCCTGGAAAACCAGCCGAACCTGACGCTGTTTGCCGACGCCGCCGACGACCTGATCGTCGCTGGCGGCCGCGTCGGCGGTGTCGTCACCGCGCTCGGTCTGCGCTTTGTCGCGCAGACGGTGGTGCTCACCGCCGGCACCTTCCTCAACGGGCGCATCCACGTCGGTCTGTCGCAAGCGGCCGGTGGCCGCATGGGCGATCCGCCGGCGACGACACTGGCGCTGCGCCTGCGCGAACTGGCGCTGCCGGCCGGGCGGCTGAAAACCGGAACGCCGCCGCGCCTCGACGGCAAGACCATCGACTACGCGCAGATGCTCGAGCAGCATTCGGACGATCCGCAGCCGGTGTTCTCCTTCCTCGGCCATGTCAGCCAGCATCCGCGCCAGCTGCCGTGCTGGGTGACGGCAACCAACGCGCAGACGCACGACATCATCCGCGCCAACCTCGACCGCTCGCCGCTCTACGCCGGCATCATCGAGGGCATCGGACCGCGTTACTGCCCGTCGATCGAGGACAAGATCCACCGCTTTGCCGGCAAGGACAGCCACAACGTCTTCCTTGAGCCGGAAGGCCTGCAGACGCACGAAATCTACCCGAACGGGATTTCCACCAGCCTGCCCTTCGACGTGCAGCTGGCGGTCGTGCGCTCGATCCGCGGCCTCGAGAACTGCCACATCCTGCGTCCGGGCTACGCTATCGAGTACGACTTCTTCGATCCGCGCGGACTGCGCGACACGCTCGAGACGCGCGCGCTCGGCGGCCTCTATTTCGCCGGCCAGATCAACGGTACCACCGGCTACGAGGAAGCCGCGGCGCAGGGCCTGCTCGCCGGCGCCAACGCCGCGCTGGCGGCGCTCGGGCGTGAGGGTTGGTCGCCGCGCCGCGACGAGGCCTACCTCGGCGTGCTGGTCGACGACCTGATCACGCGCGGCGTTTCCGAGCCTTACCGCATGTTCACCAGCCGTGCCGAGTATCGCCTGTCGCTGCGCGAGGACAACGCCGACCTGCGCCTGACCGAGCACGGGCGGCGTCTCGGTCTGGTCGATGACGCGCGCTGGGCGGCTTTCTGCGCCAAGCGCGAGGCGATCGAGCGCGAGGCGGCGCGCCTGAAGGCGGCGTGGGTGCAGCCGGCGCGCGTCGATGCCGCGGCGGCGACGGCGCTGTTCGGCAAGCCGCTTGAACGCGAATACAACCTCTACGAGCTGCTGCGCCGTCCCGACATCGATTACGCCCGGCTGATGCAGCTGCCGGTCGAAGGGCTTGAGGTCGATGCCGGCCTGAGCGATGCGCAAGTGATCGAGCAGGTCGACATCCAGGCCAAGTATCGGGGCTACATCGACCGGCAAAGCGAGGAAGTCGGCCAGCGCGCGCAGCACGATGCGCTGCGCCTGCCCGAAGGACTCGATTTTTCCAGCGTCGCCGGCCTGTCGCGCGAAGTCTGCCAGCGCCTCGCCGCAGCGCAGCCGCGCACCCTCGGCGAAGCGGCGCGCCTGCAGGGAATCACGCCGGCGGCGATCAGCATGCTGCTGGTGCATGTCAAACGTCACGGCGCTGCCGCCGCCTGAGCCGCACCATGCCGAAAGCCAGACAGACTCCCGCCGAGCAGCTCGCCCAGGGCCTCGTCGCGCTCGGCATCGAACTTGCGCCCGCGGCGCAGCAGACGCTGCTCGCCTACGCGGCGCTGCTCGACAAGTGGAACCGCGCTTTCAACCTGACCGCGCTGCGCGATCCGGAAAAGGCGGTCAGCCATCACCTGCTCGACTCGCTGGCGATCCTGCCGCATCTGCTCGGTGCTACGCTGCTCGACGTCGGCAGCGGCGGTGGCCTGCCCGGTATCCCGCTGGCGATCGCGCGTCCGGGACTGGCGGTGACGCTGCTCGACAGCAATTCGAAGAAAACTGCTTTCCTGCGTCAGGCAGCGATCGAACTCGGGCTGGCCAATGTCAGCGTGCATTGCGGCCGCATCGAGGACTTTCGCCCGGCGCAACCCTTCGCGGCGATCGTTTCGCGCGCCTTTGCCGAGCTTGCCGATTTCGTGCGCCCGACGCGCGCGCTGCTGGCGCCCGACGGCGGCTGGCTGGCGATGAAGGGACTGATTCCGCACGAGGAGATTGCCCGTCTGCCCGAAGGCGTCGTCGTCAGCAGCGTGACGCCGCTGGCGGTGCCGGGCGTCGATGGCGAACGCCATTTGCTGCTGCTCAAGGATACCGGCGCGACGCGACCGGAAGGGGTTTGAGGTGACGACAAGCACGACGAAAGCGGTGCCGCCAGCGCGGATCCTGGCCGTCACCAACCAGAAAGGCGGCGTCGGCAAGACGACGACCGCGGTCAATCTGTCGGCCTGCCTCGCCGCGCTCGAGCAGCGCGTGCTGATGATCGACCTCGACCCGCAGGGCAACGCCACCACCGGTTGCGGCGTTTTCAAGCGCGAGGCCTTGCCGACCGTCTACCAGATCCTGATCGGTCGCTCGACGCTGGCCGAGGCGCGCATCCGCACCGAGTTCGGCTTCGACATCCTGCCCGCCAACCGCGAACTCGCCGGTGCCGAGGTCGAACTGATTGACATGGAGCGGCGCGAGTACCGCTTGCGCGAAGCGCTCGCCGCCGCCGCCGGCGATTACGACTACGTGCTGATGGACTGTCCGCCGGCGCTCAACCTGCTGACGGTCAATGGGCTCGCCGCCGCCGAAGCGGTGATGATCCCGATGCAGTGCGAGTACTACGCGCTGGAGGGTCTCACCGACCTCGTCGCCACACTCAAGAAAGTGCGCGCCAACCTCAATCCGCGGCTGGAGATCGAAGGCCTGCTGCGCACCATGTACGATCCGCGCTCGACGCTGACGCAGCAGGTATCAAGCGAGCTCGAAAGTCATTTCGGCGAGAAGGTCTACCGCAGCATCATTCCGCGCAACGTGCGCCTGGCCGAAGCGCCGTCCTACGGCAAGCCGGTGTTCGCTTTCGACCGCAACTCGCGTGGTGCGCAGGCTTATCTGGCGCTGGCGCAGGAAATGCTCGACCGTCGCGCCGCCAACAAGGAAAAGAAGGCATGAAACTCAAGGGACTTGGCCGCGGGCTCGATGCCTTGCTCGCCGGCGACGCTGCCGACCGTCGCGAAGAACAACGCAGTCTGCCGGTGACGCGCCTGTCGCCGGGTCGCTACCAGCCGCGCACGCGCATGGACGCGGCCTCGCTCGAAGAGCTGGCCGCGTCGATCCGCGCGCAGGGGCTGATGCAGCCGATTCTGGTGCGGCCGCTGCTCGGCGAGCCGGGCGAGGAGCGCTTCGAGATCATCGCCGGCGAACGCCGCTGGCGTGCGGCGCAGATGGCCGGCCTGGCCGAGGTGCCGACGCTGGTGCGCGACATCCCCGACGAAGCGGCGATGGCGATGGCGCTGATCGAGAACATCCAGCGCGAGGATCTCAATCCGCTCGAAGAAGCGCAGGGCCTGCAGCGTCTGGTCGACGAGTTCGGCATGACGCACCAGCAGGCCGCGGACGCAGTTGGCCGTTCGCGCCCGACGGCATCGAACCTGCTGCGTCTGCTGCAACTGGCGCCGCCGGTGCAGGAACTGCTGATGGACGGCGCTATCGACATGGGGCATGCGCGCGCGCTGCTGCCGCTGGCTGGCGCCCTGCAGGTGCAGATCGCGCAGCGCACTGCCGCCAAGGGCCTGTCGGTGCGCGAGGTCGAGCGCCTGGCGCAGCGTGCGTTGAAACCCGTGAAATCGGCCGCCGAAGCGCGCCCCGACCGCGACCTGCTGCGGCTGCAGGAAGAACTTGCCGATGTACTGGGCGCGCGCGTCGAAATCCGCGCCAATCGCAAGGGGGCCGGCCGCGTGCAGATCGACTTCGGCGACCTCGACCAGCTCGAAGGCATCATCGAACGCCTGCGTCGCTAGCCAGATCCTGCCAGTTATGGTTTGACTCTTATATATGAGTCTGCTACCGTGCGCCTCGCTGACGAGTGGCGCGAGCGCTTTCGCCTTGATTCCTATAGATGAGTGACTTACAATGCTGCGGGTTTTTTGCGGTTGCTGGCGCTCCTGAGAATGGATGTCGTCCAGCGGGTTCTGGGAGCGCAGCTGTTGGTCGCCGTGGCCGGTGCCGGTGCAGTCTGGGTTTTCCTCGGAAAGGCCGCTTCCGTAGCGGTGGCATACGGATGTGTTTGCGCCTTGGCCAACGCCGCCCTCCTCTTTGTCAGGATGCGCAGCGACTGGCGGCGGCAGGGTGATGATGCGCGTCGGCACCTGCGCTTTTTTTTCCGCTCATCGTTTGAGCGTTTCGCAGTGGTGGTTTCGCTGCTTGTTGTCGGTCTGGTAGGTCTGGGATTTTCCCCCCTTCATGTGATCGCAGGTTTTGTTGCAGGTCAGGCGGTATTCCTGGCCGCGTCGATCGGTATTCACGAACGCGAGTAAAGCGATGTCCAGCGAAGCGATTTCCTCTACGGAATACATCAAGCACCACCTGCAGAACCTGACGTACGGTCGGCTTCACGACGGTACGCTCGGTTTTGCGCACACGCCGGAAGAGGCCAAGGAAATGGGCTTCTGGGCGCTCAACGTCGATAGCTTCCTCGTTGCGCTGGTACTCGGTGCGCTGTTTCTGTTCGTCTTTGCGCGCGTCGCGCGCAGCGCCACCACCGGTGTGCCGAGTGGTCTGCAGAATTTTGTCGAGTGGATCCTTGAGTTCATCGACACCAGCGTGCGTGGTTCCTTCTCGGCGCGTAATCCGCTGGTCGCGCCGATTGCGCTGACCTTGTTTGCGTGGATTTTCCTGATGAACCTGATGGACCTGTTGCCCATCGACTTCATCCCGCTGATCGCGCAGGCCATGGGTGTTCATTACTTCAAGGTTGTGCCGACCACCGATCCGAATGTCACCTTCGGCATGTCGATCGTCGTTTTCGGCTTGATCCTCTACTACAGTCTGAAGGTTAAGGGCGCTGGCGGTTTCTTCGCCGAGCTGGCATTCCAGCCGTTGCCAAAGGCGGCAATGCCGTTCAACCTGGTGCTCGAAGGCGTCAATCTGATCGCCAAGCCGGTTTCGCTGGCGCTGCGGTTGTTCGGCAACATGTACGCCGGTGAAATGATCTTCATCCTGATCGCACTGATGGGCGCCACCTGGGCTTCGGCCAGTATCGGCAGCGCCGTCATGTTCGGTTCGCAGATACTCCTGTCGCTTGGCTGGGGCATCTTCCACATCCTGATCATCACGCTGCAGGCGTTCATCTTCATGACCCTGACCGTGGTGTATCTCGACATGGCTCATCAAGAGCATCACTAATCCCTTTTCGTTTTACCTTTACTTGGTCCTTACTGGAGATTTTCGATGGAACTCGTCAAACCCCTGATGTTCATTGCCGCCGCTCTGATGATGGGTCTGGGCGCGCTGGGCGCTTCGGTCGGCATCGGCATTCTGGGCGGTCGCTTCCTGGAAGGCGCTGCGCGTCAACCGGAAATGATCCCGATGCTGCGCACGCAGTTCTTCATCGTGATGGGTCTGGTCGATGCGGTGCCGATGATCGCTGTCGGTCTCGCTCTGTACGTCCTCTTCGCCGTCGCCGGTTAAGCCGTCTAGTTGCGGAACCGCTATAGACGAAAGGTTCGTCCATGAACATCAATGCAACCCTGATTGCCCAGGCCATCATGTTTGGCCTGTTCGTCTGGTTCTGCATGCGCTTTGTCTGGCCGCCGATCACGGCGGCACTCGCCGCGCGGCAGAAGCAGATTGCCGACGGGCTCGCCTCGGGTGAGCGCGGCCGGCACGAGCTGGAGCTGGCGGCCAAGCGGTCGTCGGAAGTGCTGCACGAAGCCAAGCAGCGCGCCGCCGAAATCGTCGCCCAGGCTGAAAAGCGTGGTATCGCGGTGATCGAGGAGGCCAAGGAACAGGCCAAGGTCGAAGGCAATCGCATCATCACCGGTGCGCGTGCCGAGATCGAGCAGGAAGTCAGCCGTGCCAAGGAGCAGCTGCGCGAGAACGTCGCCAAGCTGGCCGTTGCCGGTGCCGAGCAGATCCTGCGCCGCGAAGTCGATGCCAAGGCACACGCCGACATCCTGGCTTCGCTCAAGGGCGGTCTCTAAGCCATGGCAGAACTCGTCACCATCGCGCGCCCGTACGCCGAGGCGGTTTTCCGCCTGGCGCGGGAAGGCAAGGCGCTGACGGCGTGGTCCGAGCGTTTGTCCCTGCTCGCGGCGATCAGCGCCGACGAGCAGGTGCGCAGCCGCCTCGACGATCCCGAACTGTCGGCGACGCAGAAAGCGGCGCTGATTTCCTCGCTGGCCGGCGCACCGTCCGGTGGCGACGAGACGAATCTGATCAGCGTCCTCGCCGAGAACGGCCGTCTTGTCCTGCTGCCCGAAATCGCCACCCTGTTCGCGGCGCTGAAAGGCGCTGAGGAGGGGGTCAAGGAGGCGACCATTCACAGCGCCTTCCCGCTCGACGACGCGCAACTCGCCACTTTGCTGGGCGATCTTGAAGCGCGTTTCAGTAGCCGGCTCAAGGCCGAAGTGGTCGTCGATCAGTCCCTGATCGGCGGCGTCAAGATCGTCGTTGGCGACCAGGTGCTCGATGCTTCCGTGCGCGGCAAGCTCGAAGCCCTCGGGTCTGCGCTCAAGAATTAGGAGAACTCCATGCAGCAGTTGAATCCTTCCGAAATCAGCGAACTGATCAAGACGAAGATCCAGAATCTTCAGGTCGGCGCTGATCTGCGCACGCAGGGCACGGTCGTTTCCGTGACCGACGGCATCTGCCGCGTGCATGGCCTCACCGACGTCATGCAGGGTGAAATGCTCGAATTCCCGGGCAACACCTTCGGCATGGCGCTGAATCTCGAGCGCGACTCCGTCGGCGCCGTCATTCTCGGTGAGTACGAACACATTTCCGAAGGCGACACGGTCAAGACGACCGGCCGCATTCTCGAAGTGCCGGTCGGCCCCGAACTGATCGGCCGCGTCGTCAATTCGCTCGGCCAGCCGATCGATGGCAAGGGCCCGCTCGGCAACAAGCTGACCGACAAGATCGAAAAGGTTGCGCCGGGCGTGATCTGGCGCAAGTCGGTGACGCAGCCGGTGCAGACCGGTCTGAAGTCGGTCGACTCGATGGTTCCGGTTGGCCGCGGCCAGCGCGAACTGATCATCGGCGACCGTCAGACCGGCAAGACCGCGGTGGCGATCGACACGATCATCAACCAGAAGGGTCAGAACATGACCTGTATCTACGTTGCCGTCGGTCAGAAAGCCTCGACCATCGCCAACGTGGTGCGCAAGCTCGAAGAGAACGGCGCGATGGAATACACCATCGTCGTCGCCGCTTCGGCCTCCGAATCCGCTGCCCTGCAATACATCGCGCCGTACTCCGGCTGCACGATGGGCGAATACTTCCGCGACCGCGGCCAGGACGCGCTGATCATTTATGATGATCTGACCAAGCAGGCCTGGGCCTACCGTCAGGTCTCGCTGCTGCTGCGCCGTCCGCCGGGCCGCGAAGCCTACCCGGGCGACGTCTTCTACCTGCACTCGCGTCTGCTCGAGCGCGCTGCGCGCGTTTCCGAAGAATGGGTCGAGCGCTTCACCAACGGTGAGGTGAAGGGCAAGACCGGCTCGCTGACCGCGCTGCCGATCATCGAAACGCAGGCCGGCGACGTTTCCGCCTTCGTTCCGACCAACGTCATCTCGATTACCGACGGCCAGATCTTCCTGGAAACCGACCTGTTCAACGCCGGTATCCGCCCCGCCATCAACGCCGGTATCTCGGTGTCGCGCGTCGGTGGTGCGGCGCAGACCAAGGTCATCAAGAAGCTCGGTGGCGGTGTCCGTCTGGCGCTGGCGCAGTACCGCGAACTCGCGGCCTTCGCCCAGTTCGCCTCCGACCTCGACGAAGCGACGCGCAAGCAGCTCGAACGCGGCCGCATGGTGACCGAACTGATGAAGCAGGCACAGTACGCGCCGCTGTCGGTCGCCGAAATGACGATCACGCTGCTGGCGGTCAACAAGGGCTTCTTCGACAAGGTCGAAGTGAAGAAGGCGCTCGATGTCGAACGTCAGATTCATGCCTACGTCAGACAGAATCATGCCGACCTGATCGCCAAGATCGAGACGACCAAGGATCTTGACGCCGACGCAGAGCAGAAGCTCACCAAGGCGATCGAGGAGTTCACGGCCACTCTGGCCTGATCGATCGGGAGAGCGCCATGCCTAGCGGCAAGGAAATTCGTAACAAGATCAAGAGCGTAGAGAATACGCGCAAGATCACCAAGGCCATGGAGATGGTGGCCGCATCCAAAATGCGCAAGGCGCAGGACCGGATGCGTGCTGCCCGTCCCTACGGCGAAAAGATCCGGCGTGTCGCCGGCCATCTGTCACATGCCTTGTCCGAGTACCACCATCCTTTCCTCGCGCCGCGCGCGACGGTGAAAAACCTCGGCCTGATCTGCGTCACCTCCGACAAGGGTCTTTGCGGCGGCCTCAACTCCAACGTCCTGCGGCTGGCTTTGCACCGCATGAAGGAGTGGGACGAGGCGGGTCAGGGCCTGCAAGTGACCGCCATCGGCAACAAGGGGCTCGGCTTCATGCAGCGCGCCGGTGCCAGGGTGGTTTCGCACGTGATCGGTCTCGGTGACCGTCCGCAGCTCGAAAAGCTGATCGGCCCGGTCAAGGTTCAGCTTGACGCCTACATCAAGGGCGAGATCGACGTCCTCTACATCGCCTACACGCGCTTCATCAACACGATGAAGCAGGAGCCGGTGATCGAGCAGTTGCTGCCGCTGTCCGGTGAACTCGTCGGCCAGGGCGACAACAAGTGGGACTACATCTACGAGCCGGATGCCAAGGCGGTGGTTGACGATCTGCTGGTCCGCTACGTTGAAGCGCTGATCTATCAGGGCGTTGCCGAGAACATGGCGTCGGAACAGAGCGCGCGGATGGTGGCGATGAAGTCGGCCTCGGACAATGCCAAGAACGTCATCGGCGAACTCAAGCTGGTGTACAACAAGGCTCGCCAGGCAGCGATCACCAAGGAACTCTCGGAAATTGTCGGCGGCGCCGCAGCGGTCTGACCGCGCGGACACAAGTTTATTGATTGGGGAAACGACGATGAGTCAAGGAAGAATTGTTCAGTGCATCGGCGCCGTGGTGGACATCCAGTTCCCGCGCGACGCGATGCCCAAGGTATACGACGCGCTGCTGCTCGATCTGAGCGAAGAATCGGAGATGTCCGAGCGCGGATTGACCTTCGAGGTGCAGCAGCAGCTCGGCGACGGCATCGTGCGTACGATCGCCATGGGTTCGTCGGACGGCCTGCGCCGCGGCATGAAGGTTAACAACACCGGCGCCGGTATTTCGGTACCGGTTGGCCCCGCTACGCTCGGTCGCATCATGGACGTGCTCGGCCGCCCGATCGACGAAGCCGGTCCGATCGCTACCGAAGAGCGCCGCGAGATTCACCAGAAGGCACCGCGTTTCGACGAACTGTCACCGTCGGTTGACCTGCTCGAAACGGGCATCAAGGTTATCGACCTCGTCTGCCCGTTCGCCAAGGGCGGCAAGGTCGGCCTGTTCGGCGGCGCCGGCGTCGGCAAGACCGTCAACATGCTCGAGCTGATCAACAACATCGCCAAGGAACACGCCGGTCTTTCCGTGTTCGCCGGCGTTGGCGAGCGTACCCGCGAAGGCAACGACTTCTATCACGAAATGTCGGACGCTGGCGTCATCAAGCTCGACAACCTGCCCGAATCGAAGGTGGCGATGGTCTTCGGTCAGATGAACGAGCCGCCGGGTAACCGTCTGCGCGTCGCGCTGTCCGGTCTGACCATGGCCGAGCGTTTCCGCGACGAAGGCCGCGACATCCTCTTCTTCGTCGATAACATCTACCGTTACACGCTGGCCGGTACAGAAGTCTCGGCGCTGCTCGGCCGGATGCCGTCCGCGGTCGGCTACCAGCCGACGCTGGCCGAAGAAATGGGCCGTCTGCAGGAGCGGATCACCTCGACCAAGGTCGGCTCGATCACCTCGATCCAGGCCGTCTACGTTCCCGCGGATGACTTGACCGACCCGTCGCCGGCAACGACCTTCCTGCACTTGGACTCGACCGTCGTTCTCTCGCGTGACATCGCCGCACTGGGTATCTACCCGGCCGTCGATCCGCTCGACTCGACCTCGCGCCAGCTCGACCCGCAAGTTGTCGGCGAAGAGCACTACAACTGCGCGCGTGCCGTTCAGGCCACGCTGCAGCGCTACAAGGAACTGCGCGACATCATCGCTATTCTCGGCATGGACGAACTGTCGCCGGAAGACAAGCTGGCCGTTGCGCGTGCGCGGAAGATCCAGCGCTTCCTGTCGCAGCCTTTCCACGTCGCCGAAGTGTTCACCGGTGCACCGGGCAAGTACGTTTCGCTGAAGGATACGATCAAGGGCTTCCAGATGATCGTCAATGGCGAATGCGACGCGCTGCCCGAGCAGGCCTTCTACATGGTCGGCAGCATCGAAGAAGCTTTCGAAAAGGCGAAGACGCTGCAGTAAGCCGGCGCGAACAGCGCCACGTGCCGGCCCTGGGTGCAACAGCCCACGGCCGGCTCGCTGCAAACAGCTTCAGCTAATTTCCAACGCGCTCCGTTTGGCTTCCCGGAATCGGGAGGCGGGGCGGAGCGGCGGAGAATGTCATGTCACTCAGAGTTCATGTTGACGTCGTCAGCGCCGAAGAACTGATCTTCTCGGGCGAAACCGAGTTCGGCGTGTTCCCCGGCGAAGCCGGCGAACTCGGTATCTATCCGCGGCACTCGCAACTGCTGACGCGTCTGCGGCCTGGTACTGTCCGCCTCAAGGTTCCCGGCAGCGATGACTATGAAATGGTCTATGTTTCCGGTGGCCTGCTCGAGGTGCAGCCGAGCCTGATTACCGTTCTCGCCGATACGGCGATCCGCGCGGCCGATCTGGACGAGGCGAAAGCCGCCGAAGCCAAGCGTCTGGCCGAGGAAGCGCTGAAGAACCGCAGCGCCGAAATCGACTACGCCACCGCCGAAGCCGAACTGGCGCAGGCCATCGCGCAACTGCAGGCGATCAAGAAGCTGCGCAATCCGCGCGGTCACTAAGCATTGGTGTCCAGGCTGCCAACACGGGCGGCCTTGGGCAAGGAAAAAGCCGGTCACGCAAGTGCCGGCTTTTTTCGCGCCCGGAGCTGCGAACGCGTATCCGTGGAGAAGATAACGGGGCGAGCAAGCCAGCGGCCGCGGTTGACTCCTCTGCAGCTTGCAGCTTGCAGCTTGCAGCTTGCAGCTTGCAGCTTGCAGCTTGCAGCTTGCAGCTTGCAGCTTGCAGCTTGCCGCTCAGCGGCGCAGCGAGCGCGTCAGCTCGATCCGCTGCAGGCGTTTTTCGAGACGGGCACAGTCGTCGCGCAGCTGATCGACGTCGCTGCAGAAGGCGCGCAGATCCTCGCGCGTGCTGATCGTCGGCCGTTCGAAAAGCAGGTATTCGCTCAGATTGCGCGCGCCGCGCTGGGCTGCGTCGAGCTGCCAGCTGCCGAACCGACGGCCAAGGCCGAGCAGACGGCGCGCCGCGATGTCGGCGATGGGCGAGGCGCCAAGCAGCAACGCCAGATCATCCTCGATATCCCAGCGCAGGTTACGGACGACGAAGGCGAGTGCCTCGGCAAACTCGGCCGAGCCCGAGATGCGCGCCGCGCCGAACAGCGACTCGCGATCAGCGAGCAGCCGTGCCGGCGCGTCGTCCGGCAGACGCAGCGTGACCAGCGCGGCGGCGTCCTGGTCGCCTTCGCTGAGCTGGCCGTCCGCGTCGACGACCACGGCGATTGACCAGCCGCGATACTCGACGCGTGCCACCTGCCCGGCGAAAGGCGCCAGCCGGGCGCCGGCCCAGCGCTCTCCGGCGAGCAGGCGATTGACCAGACGCAGTCCGGCGCCAGCGATCATTGCGCGACTCAGGACAGTTGCTGGATACCGGCGACCGACCAGCCGCGTTCGCCGCTGACCGGCTTGCTCAGGTTCCAGACCTCGTCGAAAGGCTGTGCCGCGCCATCGGCTTCCTCACGGATCATGCCGGTAAACCGCACGCTGGCGACATGCTGCTCGCGCTCGGTGACGACTTCCAGAAGGCGGGCTTCCAGCGTGACGACGTCGGTCTGTTGCTGTGCGCCGCCGCGCTCTTCGATTTCCAGCTTGGTCTCGGCGAACAGCTCCGGGCTGAGGAATTCGCGCAGGTCGGCGATGTTGCCGGTGTCGTTGGCTGCCTGCAGGCGAACGAAGTTGAGCTTGGCGATGCGCAGGAAACCTTCGGCATCGAAGTCAGCCGGAATCGCCGGCGCAAGACTTGCCGCGGGCGCAGCTGAACTACCACCCAGCGGCGCATCGAAGCGCTCGGCCGCCGGGATGCCACCGACGCTGTTGCCGCCGTTGCCGGCACCGGCGTAGCGCAGCGGCTCGGCGGCAGGTGCCGGCTTGCTGCGCCGCATCAACAGGCGAACGACGAAGATCGCTGCCATCGCCAGCAGCGCGATCATCAGGAAGTTGGCGAGTTCTTCGCCGAAGCCGAAGTGCGAAGCCAGCGCGGCCAGACCGAGGCCGGCGGCGAGGCCGGCCACTGGGCCCAGCCAGTTGCGCTTGGGTGCGGCACCAGCAGCAGCTGGTGCGGGCGCCGCGGCTGGCGCCGTGGCATTGCGCGGCGCTTCGGGCGGCGTTGCCGCGCGCTGCGTTGCCGATTCACGCTGCATGCCGAGCGACTTGCCGCCGCCGAGCCGCTTGGCTTCGGCGTCGGTGATCGTCAGGCCGAGGCTCAGGGTGACGACGCTGAGAACGAGCAGGAACTTGCGCATGGGTAATCTCCTAGAACTTGAAACCACGATGCAGGGCGACGACGCCGAGCATCAGATTGAAGTACTCGACGCGCTCAAGCCCGGCGCCTTCCATCATCGACTTCAGCGTTTCCTGATCCGGGTGCACGCGGATCGATTCGGCGAGGTAGCGATAGCTCGCCTCGTCCTGCGTCACCAGTTGACCGATGCGCGGGATGATCTTGAACGAGTAGAAGTCGTAGAGCGGCGCCAGCGGCTTCCACACCTGCGAAAACTCGAGCACCAGCAGGCGGCCGCCCGGACGCAGCACGCGCTGCATCTCGGCCAGCGCTAGTTCCTTGTGCGTCATGTTGCGCAGGCCGAAGGCGACGGTGACGCAGTCGAAATACTCGTCGGGGAAGGGCAGCTTCTCGGCGTCGCACTGCGCCACCGGCGTCATGATGCCCTTGTCGACCAGGCGGTCGCGCCCGTGCGTCAGCATCGAATTGTTGATGTCGGTCAGCCAGACCTGACCGGTCGGGCCAACGCGCTTGGCGAAGGCCAGCGACAGGTCTCCGGTGCCGCCAGCGACGTCGAGTACGCGTGAGCCGGTGGTGACGCCGCTCTGCGCGATGGCGAAGGTTTTCCAGAGGCGATGCATGCCACCGGACATGAGGTCGTTCATCAGGTCGTAGCGGCTGGCGACGGAGTCGAACACGTCGGCAACGCGCCGGGCCTTTTCGGCCTCGGCAACGTTCTCGTAGCCAAAGTGGGTGGTCTTGTTATCGTTCATGGTGCGGATATAGGTAGAGTCTCGAAAATTCGTTTGCCCAGCGCGCTCAGGCTACGTCGCGGCTGGCACCGGCGGCTGCCAGCAGGTCAAGATAAGACTGCCACAACGTGTCCTGGTGCCGGCCAAAGTTGTAAAGCAGGTCCCAGGAGTAAATACCGCTATCGTGTCCGTCGGAAAAAACCAGCCGGACTGCGTACTGACCGACCGGCTCGACGCGCAGGATGCTCACCGCGCGCTTGCCGACCTGCAGGGTTTCCTGCCCCGGCCCATGCCCGCGCGCCTCAGCCGAAGGCGTCAGCACGCGCAGAAACTCGCAGGAAAAGACAAAGCGTTGACCGTCGTCGAAAGCGAGCTCCAGCCGACGCGTTTGCTGGTGTAGCGTGATCTCAGTCGGCACCGGCACTGCCGAAGCCCGATCCAGACCGGCCATGCAACCCCCGGGGCGAAAGAGGAGGCGCTATCATAACAGAAGCGACCCTGCCGATATTGGACTGCCGCGCTGGCGTAGCAGTGCTAATTCCTTGAATTGACGGCGGCGCGAAAAGCACGCCGATCGGCGTTTTGTCATCAATCTGTAACCGCGGTTTCATAAAGTGGGCGCCACTGTCCGTCCGGAGCCCGTCGTCATGCCAGCCAATATCCTTGTCGTCGAAGACGAACCCGCGATCCAGGAACTGATCGCCGTCAATCTGCACCATGCCGGACACCATGTCCTGCGCGCCAGCGATGTCGAAGAGGCGACGCGGCTGGTGCGCGAAACGCTGCCCGATGTCGTTCTGCTCGACTGGATGCTGCCGGGTGTTCCCGGCATCCAGCTGGCGCGCCGCCTGCGCGCCGACGAGCGCACGCGCGACCTGCCGATCATCATGATCACGGCGCGCGGCGAAGAGCATGACAAGATCGCCGGCCTTGAAGCCGGTGCCGACGACTACCTGACCAAGCCTTTTTCGCCGCGTGAGCTGCTCGCGCGCATCAATGCCGTGTTGCGCCGGCGCGCGCCGCAGATGACCGACGACGCGGTCGAGGTCGAAGGACTGCGCCTCGATCCGACCACGCACCGCGTGTTCACCGACGGCAAGCCGGTCGATCTCGGTCCGACCGAGTTCCGTCTGCTGCACTTCTTCATGACGCACGCCGAGCGCGTGCACAGCCGCACGCAACTGCTCGATCAGGTCTGGGGCGATCACGTTTTCGTTGAGGAACGTACCGTCGATGTGCATATCCGCCGCCTGCGCAGTTCGCTCGAAGCCAGTGGTCACGACCGTCTGATCCAGACCGTGCGCGGTGCCGGTTACCGATTTTCGGCGCTGAGCGAATGAGTCTGCGCGGGGAGCGCCTGCGGTGAACCGGGCGTGGCTGACGCTGCTACGGCAGCTGCTCACGCTGCTCGTCCTCGGCGTCGCACCGGTCTTTGTCTTCTACGGGCGCGAGCCGGCGCTGCTGGCGACGATCGCCGGCCTCGTGCTGCTCCTCTGCTGGCACCTCTATCAGCTGAGCCGCCTGTTGCGCTGGCTCGCCGGGCCCCTTGATTCTCCATTGCCCGAGGGTGGTGGCGTCTGGGAAATCGCCTTTGCCGGCCTGCACCGCCGTGCGCGCATCCGCTCCGGTCAGCAACAGTCGCTGGCCGATGCGCTCGAACGTTTCACCCGCGCCGCGCAGGCGCTGCCTGACGGGATCATCGTCTTCGACCGCCATCGCCGCATCGACTGGATGAACACGCGCGCCGAGGCGCATTTTTCCCTGTCCGGAGCAGCGGACCGCGGCCAGGCGTTGACCAACCTGATTCGCCATCCCGAGTTCATCGCCTACCTCGACGCCGGCAAGTACGACGAGCCGCTGGTTTTCCGCGGTGCGCGCAGCGGCCGCATGACGCTGCTGCTGCAGGTCATTCCCTACGGCGGCGAACAGACCCTGTTGCTGTCACGCGACATCAGTCATCTGGAGCGCCTTGAGCGCATGCGCAGCGACTTCATCGCCAACGTGTCGCACGAGCTGAAGTCACCGCTGACCGTCGTTGCCGGTTTCGCCGAAATGCTCGCCGAAGATCACGCCGGCTACAGCCAGGAAGAACTGAGTCGTTACCTGCAGCTGATCAACGAGCAGTCCTTGCGCATGCGCCGGCTGATCGAGGATCTGCTGACCCTGTCGGCGCTGGAAACGGGTGGTGACACGCCGGTCGAAGAGCGCGTCGAGGTCGAGCCCTTGCTGCAGACGATTCTCGGCGAGGCGCAGGCGCTGTCGGCGGGCCGCCATCAGTTTTCGCTGCTGCTTGACGAGCCGGCGACGCTGCGCGGTTGCGCCAGCGAACTGCGCAGCGCCTTCGGCAACCTCGCCAGCAATGCTGTGCGCTACACGCCTGAAGGTGGCCGCATCGACCTGCACTGGCAGCGCGAAGCCGACGGTGGCGGTCGTTTTACGGTTGCCGACACCGGCATTGGCGTCGCGCCGCAGCATCTGCCACGCCTGACCGAGCGCTTCTACCGCGTCGACCGCAGCCGCTCACGCGAAACCGGCGGCACGGGCCTTGGCCTGGCGATCGTCAAGCACGTGCTGACACGACATCACGCCACGCTCGAAATCGACAGCGAACCCGGTCATGGCAGCCGCTTCTCGGCGCGCTTTCCGGCCGGTCAGTTGCTTGTCTGAGCGCAAGCGCCCGCCGCCACCCGCGCCAGAGAGCGTGCACAGGCAGTGCAGCGAATATCCCTGAAGCGGCGGGCGCCTCAGCCGCAACGGCTAACCGGCGGTGGCGAAGGAGACGCGCGCGAAGTCGCTGCCTTCCTGCAGCAAGCCGGACAGGCGCACGCGCCAGACACCTTCGTTGAAGACCTCGATGATGCGGCCATAGTGGAACCAGCCGGCCGGCAGCACCAGTGAGGCTTCGGCGCCGATCGCCGGCACTGCACTGAGCAGGAAGGCACGCGTATAGGGTTCGCGCCGTCCGGCCTCGGGCAGCGGGCGGGCCGCCAGCGCCACCGGGATGCCGGGCAGCACGGCAACGCCGGCGAGCAAGCCGCCGCCGCGCTCCTGCATCAGCCAGTTGCTTTGCGCCAGCAGGAAACGATCGCCATCGGGCGGGCTGACGGCGATCAGCTGACCATGCGCCATCCGCCGTCCGGCAATGCTGCGCGTCAGGCGGAAGCCGTTGGCCGACTGATTGACGACCTCCCAGGTGTCGGCACCGATGCCGAGCTGTTCCTGCTGTATCTGCAATTGCTGCGTCGGATCGACCATGTGGCGGAAGGCGAACAGCGCGTCGAACTCTTTCCGTGAGTAGGTGCTCACGTTCTCGGGCTGGCTGAAAACATGGCCCGACAGAACATAGTGAATCCCCTCGAAGCCGGTGCACACGCGCGCCAACCCGGAACTGGCATGGCGGCGGAACTTGCGCGGCGCGCGCGCCTGCGCCCATGGACGCGCCAGCAGCTCGAGCAGGCGCATGCACTGCGTTGTCGAACAGTCGCTGCCAAAGCCGAGTTGTACCGGCGGGATTTTCTGCTTGAGCTGCGCGCGCGCGTGATTCATCTGCAGCGACAGCCTGCCGGTGTCGAGCCGGCGCAATTGCCCGCCGTGTTCGTATTCGTGGCTCGGGCGCAGGCCACCGTCGTACATCAGGTCGCCGACGAACTGCGGCAGTCCTTCGTTGCCGCGCACGGCATGCACGCCGACCAGTGGCGCCCAGCTGATACCGAGCCGGCGCACCAGCTCCTGGTCGGTGACCGGCAAGCTGTAGGGGCTGGCCAGTTCCGGCAGCAACAGGGTGACGTAGGCGGCGGTGCAGTGCGAACTGCGGCCGAAAGGATCGAGCGTATCGGATACGGCCAGCGTCGCCACGCCCCATTCCTCGGCGCTGGCGAAATAACCGTGGATGTCGAGCCACAGCCCGGCGGGCGGCTCGCGGCGCGCGCGCTGGTGCTCGAACAGCGAGAGCCCGGTGTAGTAGAGGCAACGATGCAGGATCAGCGCCAGTCGTTCGCGCTGCTCGCTGGCACTCGCGTCGTCGTCGCCGGCCAGCTGCGGACAGCGCGCGTAGGCGCGCGCGGTCTTCAGCCAGAGATCGCTCAGACGCCGGAACGTGTTTTCCTCGCCTTCGGCCAGCGGCAGCGGCTGGTTGACGAACTGCAGCGACAGCTCATCGCCGACAAAGCCGAGCGAAACCCGGGCCTGTTCGAGCAGAGTGAGCAGCACATCGCCGTCGATTTCGGCCAGCAGCAGGCTGTCGAGAAAGCGCTGCAGTTCGTCGAGCGCTACCGGTGGATTGGCGGTCGGCAGACGGGCGAGGAAACTCAGGCCCGAGGGCAGGTCGGTGATGCCGAAAGCTGCAGACCCCGGCGGCAGGATGGCGCTCATGGTCGAGGCTCCCGCAGATCGTCGCCGAGTTCATTAATGATCGCGGCGCGCAGGCGCTCGCGGGTCAGCGCCTTGCGCGCCGGCGCTGTCGGGCGCAAGGCGGCGGCCCAGACGGCTTCGGGGAAACGCCGGTCATCGCGCCAGCGCGGGATGACGTGCCAGTGCACGTGCGCCACCATATTGCCGAAGCTGGCGAGGTTGATCTTGTCGGCGTCGGTGCACTGCCGCAGCACTTTCTCGACGGCGAAGACGACACGCATCAGGCGCATCTGCTCAGCCTCGGCAAGATCACTCATTTCGCGCACATGCCGGTTCAGGATGACGCGGCAGAAGCCGGGATGATCGGCGTCATCGACGGCGATGACGCGACAAAAACCGTCATCCCACAGGGGCGCCTCGGCCGGCGCCACGCAGAGTGGGCAGTCGGCCGCCATGGATTGCGCGGGCATTGCCGGAGTGGCCGTCATTTCGTTCATCGGTAGGTGGCCTGTCGGCGCAGAGGGCCGGGCAGCGGTGATCGGCAAATCATAAATCACTGCGCGTCTTGCTGCGCGCAATGCTTACGCCTGCCGCGAGAGAAGCGCCCGGGGCATGGCATCGCCGGCGTGTTTCTTCACTAAAGCAGCACGCGCTCGATGCCGCCACCGTTGGCGTTGTCGACGTATTCGGCCATCCAGTTCTCGCCGAGCAGTCGCCGTGCCATTTCGACGACGATGTAATCAGCCTGCACGTCGGCATCGTCAACGTAGCGCGACAAGCCCTGCAGGCACGACGGGCAGGAGGTAAGCAGCTTGACCTCGCCGGTGAAGCGCGTCGCATTGCCCGCGCTGTCGCGGTCCGTGCGCAGCTTTTCGGCACCGCTCTCGACTTCGCCCTGCTTGCGGAAGCGCACCTGCGTCGAGATGTCGGGGCGTGTCACCGCCAGTGTTCCCGACTCGCCGCAGCAACGGTCGGAGAGGTCGACGCGCTGGCCGAGCAGCAGATTTGCCGCCTTGACGCCGGCGATGGTCTTCATCGGCGTGTGGCAGGGCTCGTGGTACATGTAGCGCGTGCCGGCGATGCCTTCGAGGCGAACGCCCTTCTCGAGCAGATATTCGTGAATGTCGAGCAGGCGGCAGCCGGGGAAGATCTTCTCGAATTCGTACTTCAGCAGCTGATCCATGCAGGTGCCGCAGGACACGATCACCGTCTTGATGTCGAGATAGTTGAGCGTGTTGGCGACGCGGTGGAAGAGCACGCGGTTGTCGGTGATGATCTTTTTCGCCGCGTCAGCGTCGCCCGAGGCGTTCTGCGGATAGCCGCAGCACAGGTAACCGGGCGGCAGCACGGTCGTCGCGCCGACGTGATAAAGCATCGCCTGTGTGGCGAGACCCACCTGCGAGAACAGCCGTTCCGAACCGCAGCCGGGGAAGTAGAAGACGGCTTCGCTGTCTTCGGCGGCGCGGCGCGGATCGCGGATGATCGGCATCACCGTGCTGTCCTCGATGTCGAGCAGCGCGCGCGCCGTGCGCTTGGGCAGACCGCCGGGCATCGGCTTGTTGATGAAGTGGATCACCTGCTGCTTGATCGACGGCGCGCCGAGTGTCGATGGCGGATGCTTGACCTGCTGCTGGATCAGCCCGAGCGACTTGCCGAGGCCATGCGCGAAACGCTGCGCCCGGTAGCCCCAGTCGATCATGACCTTGCGCACCAGCTTGATCGTCGCCGGGTCCTTCATCGTCAGGAAAGCCATCGCCGCGGCCGAGCCGGGGCGGAACTTCTTCTTGCCCTGCTCGCGCAGGAAGTTGCGCATCGCCACCGAGACGTTGCCGAAATCGATGTCGACCGGGCACGGCGTCAGACACTTGTGGCAGACCGTGCAGTGGTCGGCGACGTCGTTGAACTCGTCGAAATGCTTGAGCGAGACGCCGCGCCGCGTCTGCTCCTCGTAGAGGAAGGCCTCGATCAGCAGCGAGGTGGCGAGAATCTTGTTGCGCGGACTGTAGAGCAGGTTGGCGCGCGGCACGTGCGTCGAGCACACCGGCTTGCACTTGCCGCAGCGCAGGCAGTCCTTGATCGACGCGGAAATCTTGCCGACTTCCGACAGCTCCATGATCAGGCTTTCGGCGCCGAGCAGCGAGAACGACGGCGTGTAGGCGTTGGCCAGATCGCCGCCGGGCAGCAGTTTGCCCTTGTTGAAATGGCCTTCCGGGTCGACCTTCGCCTTGTAGGCGCGGAAAGGCTGCATTTCCACGTCGCTGAGGAATTCGAGCTTGGTGATGCCGATGCCGTGTTCGCCGGAAATGACGCCGCCAAGCGAACGCGCCAGCGCCATGATGCGCACCACCGCCTGGTTGGCGGTCTGCAGCATCTCGTAGTCGTCGGAATTGACCGGGATGTTGGTATGCACGTTGCCGTCGCCGGCGTGCATGTGCAGCGCGACGAAGACGCGGCCGCGCAGCGTCTGCTTCTGCAGCGCCTCGATCTTTTCGAGTACCGGCCGATAGATGTTGCCGTCGAAGATCGTCTCCAGCACCGGCTTCAGTTCGCTCTTCCACGAGACGCGCAGCGAGTAGTCCTGGAAACGGTGGAAGAGGCGCGGGCTGCTGGCGCGATTGTTCAGTTCGCCAAACTTGATGCCATAGTCGGCGAAAGACTGCTCGGCTTCGGCGAGCGGCAGGTCAAGGTGATCAAGCAGCCACTGCCAGCGCGTGCGCACGCGGGTGACGAAGTCGAGCGCATTCTGCCGGCGTTCGCCGATCAGCACTTCCGGGTCGAGTTCGGTATCGCCGCGGTTGAGCGGCAGATCGCCCTGCAGTAGCGCGAGCAGCGCGTCGCACAGCGCGAGCTTGTTGCTGATCGACAGTTCAATGTTGATGCGCTCGATGCCGTCGCAGTAGTCGCCCATGCGCGGCAGCGGAATCACCACGTCCTCATTGACCTTGAAGGCGTTGGTGTGGCGCGAGATGGCAGCGGTGCGCGCGCGGTCGAGCCAGAATTTCTTGCGCGTCTCGGGTGCGACGGCGATGAAACCCTCGGCGCTGCGCAGGTTGCACAAGCGCACCACCGCCGAGGCGGCGGCGGCGACCGCGTCCTCGTCGTGGCCGACGATGTCGCCAACCAGCACCATCTTCGGCCGGCCGTGGCGCTTGGCCTTGGTCGCGTAGCCGACGGCCTTGACGTAGCGCTCGTCGAGGTGCTCGAGGCCGGCGAGCAGCACGCCGGCAGCATGGCCTTCGCCGCCCGGTTTGAAGTAATCGGTGATCTCGACGATCGCCGGTACCGCTTCGCGCACCTGGCCGAAGAACTCGAGGCAGACGGTGCGCGTGTGCGGCGGCATCTTGTGCAGCACCCAGCGTGCGGCGACGATCAGTCCGTCGCAGCCTTCCTTCTGCACGCCGGGAACGCCGGCGAGGAACTTGTCGGTGACGTCCTTGCCGAGGCCCTCCTTGCGGAAGCGCGCACCGGGAATATCGAGCTGTTCCTCGCCGAGCAGTGAGCGCCCGCTCGCGTCGTAACGGCGCAGGCGGAAGGAGACGGTTTCCTGCTCGTGGATCTTGCCAAGGTTGTGGTTAAGGCGGTCGACCTCGAGCCACTCGCCGTCGGGCGTGACCATCTTCCACCACGCCAGGTTGTCGAGCGCGGTGCCCCAGAGCACGGCCTTCTTGCCACCGGCGTTCATGGCGACGTTGCCGCCGACGCAGGAGGCGTCGGCCGAGGTCGGGTCGACGGCGAAGACCAGTCCGGCCGCGTCGGCGGCGTCAGCGACGCGCCGGGTGACGACGCCGGCACCGGTGCGGATCGTTGTCACCGGCTGGTCGACGCCTGGCAGCGCGACTTCCTCGATGGCGCCGATGTCGATCAGCTTTTCAGTGTTGATCACCGCCGACATGGCAGTGAGCGGAACGGCGCCGCCGGTGTAGCCGGTACCGCCGCCGCGCGGGATGATGGTCAGGCCGAGTTCGATGCAGCCGCGGACGAGCGGCGCGACCTCTTCTTCGGTGTCGGGCGTGAGCACGACGAAGGGGTATTCGACGCGCCAGTCGGTGGCGTCGGTGACATGCGAAACGCGCGCCAGTCCGTCGAAAGCGACGTTGTCGCGGTGCGTGTGCCGGGCCAGCAGCTTCAGCGCGCGTGCGCGCAGGCGGACGGTGTCGTCGAAATGGCGCGCGAAGCGGTCGACTGCCTCGTTGGCCGCCACGATCAGCCGGGCGACGCGCTCGTTGCCCTGGCGGCGCTTGTCGATTTCGGCCAGACGGTGGCGCAACGCGCCGATCAGCGCTGCGCGCCGCGACGGGCTGGCGAGCAGGTCGTCTTCGAGATAGGGGTTGCGCTGCACAACCCAGATGTCGCCGAGCACCTCGTAGAGCATGCGCGCCGAGCGGCCGGTAACACGCTCGGCGCGCAATTCGTCAAGAATGGCCCAGTTGTCGGCGCCAAGCAGGCGGATGACGATCTCGCGGTCGGAGAAAGACGTGTAGTTGTACGGGATTTCGCGCAGGCGAGCGGTCATGACCGATCCGGGGGGTACGGCAAAGGCAGGATTTTAGCCCAGAAAGACAGCCCGGACGGCTGCCGGGTTCCCCAGCCGGTCCGCCAGCGGTCTTCGGCTTGCGCCGATCAGTCGCTGGTTCTGGCGACACCGGGCCCGGTTGCACCGTCGACGCCCAGCGCTTTGAGCTGTGCCAGATCGTCGGCACTGCGCACGCCGGTGGCAATGACGATGATGCCGAGGTTGTGCGCGACGCCGCAGAAGCGCTGCAGAAATTCGCGGTTGCCGGGACTGTCGGCGAGACCCTGGACCAGCCCCGGATGCAGCTTGACGTAGTCGAGACCGAGTTCGGTCAGCTTGTCGCTTTCCGCCAGTCGCTGGCCGAAGGATTCGATGCCGATGCGGCAGCCCAGCTCCTTGAGCGAGTGGCAGAGTTCGCGGAAGGCGTCGAAATGCTTGAAAGCACCATACTCGGGGACTTCGAACCACAGGCGGCGGCACAGCTCGGGCGAGGCCTGCAGCTGCCGGCAGAGATCGTGATGGAAGCTCCAGTTGCCGAGCGTGCTCGACGACAGATTGACGGCGATGTCTTCGCTGATGTGCTCGAGATGCCCGATCGCCAGCCGCACGACGGCCATGTCGATCGGCGCGGTCAGGTTCAGATGGGCGGCGATCGGCATGAAATCGGCGGCTTTCATCGGCGGCACGCCGACGTCTGCCTGCAGGCGGATCATCCCTTCCTGGTGCACCGAAGCGCCGCCATCGCGCACGACCGGATAGAAGACCAGACTCAGCTTGCCGCCATCGACCGCCTGCGTCAGCAGCGTTTTCCACTGCTCGCCGGGAATGATCTTGTTGAGGCTGCCACTGTCGACCGCGTGCCAGCTGTTGCTGCCGCTTTCGGCGGCGACGGCCAGTACCGCATCAAGCTCGGAGAGCACGCCGCTGATCCGGTCGCCGCGTTCGTACTGCAAGGCGCCCAGATGGTAGAGCTCGGGCAGGGCCACCCAGCGGACGGCCAGCTCCTTGTCGACGCTGTCGGCCAACTGGCGGGCGACGTCGGCGGCGCTGGCGGCGCCCGGCAAGAGCAGGGCGAACTCGCCGGCCTTGACCCGTCCGGCCAGACCGCCCTCGCTCTTGCCGGCCAGCTCGCGAAGCAGGTTTCCGACATCGCGCAGCAGTGCGTCGGTGGCGCTGCGCCCGAGGCGCGCGTTGATCTCGTCGAGATCGGTCAGGCGCAGCAGTGCCAATGCCCCCTGCTGCGCCGATTCGTTGCCCGACAGCTGCTCGCGCAGATTGACCATGAAATGCTCACGATTCTGCAGGCCGGTGAGCGGGTCGTAGTTGAGGCGACGCTGCAGATCCTCTAGCCGGCCGGTGGCTTCGGCGAACATCAGGCGGACGCGCTCGACCATCGCATTCATCGCCCTGGTCAGCGCACGCAGCTCCGGCGTGCGCGGTTCGGCGATACTGACGAAGCGCCGGTTGCCGATCGCTTCGGCCTGGCCGACCACATCACCGAGCGAGCGCGCGATGCTGCGCAGGCCGAGCATGCCGATCATGCCGACGGCGCCACCGCCGAGCGCAAACCACAGCAGCAGCTGCTCAAGCTGCCCCCACAGTGCGGCGTAGGCGAAGTGCGTGTGGCTGACCACCTTCACCGTCGCGTACTGCTTCCAGCCGTCGCTGACTTGCGCCAGGCCGGGCCGGGAGGGAATCGGCAGCAGATTGACGAACCAGCCGGGAACATCGGTTTCGCTTCTGTCCTGTAGCCGCTGCACGATCGGCTTGCCGAGCGGATCGGTGACCGAGATTTCCTGGTAGTAGCCGGTATCGAACAGCGCGGCGACCTGCAGCTCGATGTTGACCGGGTCCTTTTCCTGTTGCGTCATCGCCAGCGCCAGCGAACTGGCGTTGTCGGCGTTCTTTCGCTCGAGCTGCTGGGCCAGATACTCGCGTGCCGACCAGACGCCGATGAACAGACTGCCGGCAAACGCCAGCAGCGTCGAAATCAGTACCACCAACCATAATTGGCGTATCAGTGACATGGGAACCTCTTCTCAATCAATGCCTTCGGCCTGCATTTTCAGAACCAGATCGTTCCAGCGCGACAGCCGGCTGCCGTTGCCCTGCTGCGGCAGGCTGCTGCCGGGAACGAATACCCCTTCGGAGTTGAAACTGAAGATCGGCAACAGATCGGGTCGTCGCGATGCCGGACGGATTTCGCTGACCAGGTTGTCGAGCACCAGCGGCTCGGCATCGGGCGTCGCATAATAGGTCAGCACCATGTGCGCCTGCAGCAGACTGCTGTCCGGCCCGCCGATGCGCGCCCTGACGTAGGTGATGCGCAGTTTGCTCACCGGCACACCGACGAACTTCAGCGAAAAGTACTTGGCGATCGCGAAATCCTCGCAGTCGCCGGCACCGCGCAGCAGGGCTTCGATCGGCGTTGCCCAGTAGTCGGGCTGGTTCCACAGCTTCTGATCGTCCTCGAAACGCAGCTTGCGGTTGAAGTACTCGTTGATATCGCGCAGTTTCTGCTGCTCCGACCCTGACCGGAACACTTCCAGCACGTGGTTCCAGTCACGCACCACCGCCACGCCCTTGCTGCCATGGCGTTGCTGTACCGCTTGCAGCACGCGCTCGAGTACGAAACCTTCCTCCGCCGTGACCAGACAGACGAGCGTCAGGCCGCCGGCCAAAGCCAGCGAGCGAAGTGTCTGTCGGGCAAATTTATGCAACATACCGGGAATCGGTCACGAATGAAGGGATTTAGCCTAGACCGCAGCATATAGCGCATCTACAATCAAAAGCGCCACCAAATTATGTCGAAGCCTGCAATATCCTTGAGAGTCGCGCGAGCGAACGGATCAATCCGGCTTCCCTTGTCGATAGTTCAACCGCATAGAACGGAGCGGCTAATGCCCAGACTGTTCCATACCACCGCCATCGCCGTTTTGCTGGCGGCAACTTTTCCGAGTGTTCACGCTGCCGAGTTTCGCCTCGAGGACGCCGCCGCGAAGGCCGTCCAGACCAACCCGGAAGTGCTCAACAAATGGCACCAGTTCGGTGCCAGCCTGCGCGAACGCGACGTGACGCTCGGGCGCTACCTGCCGACGCTTGACGTCGTCTATGGTGTTGGCCGCGAGACGCGCAATTCGCCGCTGTTTACTCCTCCCGGAGAGCGCAGCTACAACATCCAGGGCAGCAAGTGGCAGCTGCGGCAGAACCTGTTCGAAGGTTTCGCCACGCTCAATGACAGCAAGCGCCTCGAACACGCGAGTCTGGTGCGCTTCTACGAAATGCTCGACTTGTCCGAGACGGCCGCGCTGGAAGCGAGCAAGGCCTACATTGACGTCTGGCGCTACCGGCAACTTGTTGACTTCGCTGAAGAAAACTACGCCACCCACCGCCTGCTCTACTCCAAGATCAAGGAACGTGCCGATTCCGGCGTTGGCCGCAAGGTCGACTTTGAGACCGCTGCCGGTCGTCTGGCGCTGGCCGAATCCAATCTGCTGACCGAAACCGCCAACCTGCACGATGTCACCGCGCGCTTCCAGCGCATCGTCGGCGTCCTGCCGCCTGAAGAGCTCGTCGCCCCGGCGACCACGACGGCGCTGATCCGCGATTTTCCGCAGGATCGCGCCAAGGGCATCGAGCGCAGCCTGCAGTCCTCACCGGCGCTGAAGGCCGCGTTCCAGAACATCCTCTCGGCGCAGCGCAATGTTGCTGTGCAAAAAGCCGGTTATTACCCGCGCGTCGACGCCTATGCTGAACAGACCCGCGATCTCAATTCCGGCGGCTATACGCAGAACTACCAGCCGGCGCTGACAACGGGAACGACTAATGCCACTACTGTCGGCGTCACCGCGACGTGGAACCTGTTCCGTGGCTTCCAGGATTATTCCCGCCAGCGCAAGGCTGAAGAAGAAAAGTTCTCGGCGCGCGACCTGCGCGAAAAGGTTTGCCGCGATGTCCGCCAGACTGCGGCGATGGCCTTCAACGACAAGCTCCGTCTGAGCGAGCAGTTGAAATACCTCGACCAGCACATGCTCAGCACCGACAAGGCACGCGAGGCTTTCCGCCGGCAGTTCGACATCGGTCAGCGCACCCTGCTCGATGTGCTTGATACCGAAAACGAGTACTACACGGCGCGCCGCAACTACCTGAACGGCGAACAGGATCTGCTCATCGCCCACGCGCGTTATCAGGCCGCGAGCGGCAACCTGCTCAACACGCTGCAGTTGAAGAATCTCGACATGGATCCGCCAGCGCCGGACACGACGCCGGATGACGAGGCGCTCACCACCTGCCCGGATGACCCCGTTAACATCCCGCTGGTCGACAAGGAGGCGGTCTTCAAGCGCGCGCTGGCCAAGGATCAACTGGTGCGTGGCCAGGCCCAGGCCCAGCCCGCTGCCGAGCCGGTGCCGCCCAAGGCCCAGCCAAAGCCCTGATTCGTCGTGCGCTGACGGCACGGGAGACGTCCGCAAGCCTGCCTTGTATCCCCCGCCTTGGTGGCGGGGGTTTTCTTTTCAAGTGCGGAGCGTTTCCGCATTGCGGCGAATTCCCGGCACTATTGCACGCTGCCTGCCTGCGCCACGAGCGGATAATCCGCAGAAGGGCAAGCGCTGCCGGCATCGCGAAGCACCGCCTCCGGCGGTCCTCTCCGGCAAGCGGCTTGTCTGATGTGTCGTCCGGCAGCGTCAGGCGCTAACCAAGAAGACCGATGAGCACACCGATACCAGCAGAAGATCTTGGCGGCAACGATTCGCCGCTGGGTGCAGGGCCGCGGCGGCAGCATGATCCGCTGCTCTCGTGCCTGATTGAAGTTGCCCGTTTTCACGGGCGCGGCATGACGCCTGAGGGTTTCCTCGCCGGCCTGCCGTTGCAGGACGGCAAGCTGACGCCGTCGATCTTCCGCCGCGCCGCCGCGCGTGCCGGCATGGCGACACGTGTCTCACGGCGCCCGCTCGCCGCCATCCGCGACGAACTGCTGCCGGCGATCCTGCTGCTCAAGGACAACGACGCCTGTGTCTGCATGGGCTGGAACGAAGAGCGCAGTCGCTTGCGCGTGCTCTTCTCCGAGGCTGGGCAGGGTGTCGCCGAGGTGGCGCCGGAAGCGCTGGCGGAAAGCTATGCCGGACACTGCATCTTCGTCCGCCCGCGTTTCCGTTTCGACACGCGGGCGCCGGAGATCCGCAGCGTCGTCAAGCGGCACTGGTTCTGGGGCGCGCTGATCCAGAACCTGCCGCTCTACCGCGACGTGCTGCTGGCAGCCTTCCTGATCAACGTATTCGCGACGGTGATCCCGTTCTTCACGCTCAACGTGTACGACCGGGTAGTGCCGAATGCCGCGCTGGAAACCCTGTGGACACTGGCGATTGGTGTGCTGCTGGTAATCGGTGCCGACTTCGGCCTGCGCATGGTGCGCGGCTATGTGCTCGATCTTGCCGGCAAGCGTGTCGACATCGAGCTGTCGGCGCTGATCATGGAACGCGTTCTCGGCATGCAGATGCTCAACCGGCCGGCGTCGGCGGGCTCGTTTGCTGCCAACCTGCGCGCCTTCGAGTCGGTGCGCGACTTCATCACCTCGACGACGGTGATCGCCTTCATCGACCTGCCGTTCGCGCTGATCTTCCTGCTGCTCATCTTCTGGCTTGGCTGGCTGCTGGCGATTCCGCTGCTGCTCGGCATGGGCGGGTTGGTGCTCTACGCGCTGATGCTGCAGCCGAAAATGCAGGAAATGACCGAAACCACTTACCGCGCGACGGCGACGCGCAATTCGACGCTGATCGAGAGTCTGGTCGGCATCGAGACGATCAAGGCGCAGTGCGCCGAAGGCGTCATGCAGCGGAAGTGGGAGCAGTCGGTCACCTATCTCGCGCGTGTCGGCGCCGATCTGCGCTACCTGTCGTCGTCGGTGGTCAATGGCAGCGCCGCCGTGCAGCAGCTGGTGACGGTGTTCATGGTCATCATCGGCGTCTATCTCATCGCCGACCATCAGCTGTCGCAGGGCGCGCTGATCGCCGCGGTGATGCTCTCGTCGCGCGCGCTGGCGCCGTTCGCGCAGATCGCCGGCCTGCTCACGCAATACCAGAACGCGGCGATGGCGCTGGCCTCGCTCGACAAGGTCGTCGCCCAGCCGGTCGAGCGCCCCGAGTGCGCTTCCTTCGTGCGCCGCGAGCGCATCGCCGGCGGCATCCAGTTCGACCGCGTCAGCTTTTCCTATCCCGGCGAAACCCCGGTCGAGGTGCTGCGCGAAGCCAGTTTCCGCATCGCCCCGGGCGAGCATGTCGGCATCATCGGCAAGGTCGGTTCGGGCAAGTCGACGCTCAACCGGCTGATCCTCGGCCTCTACCAGCCGACCTCCGGCAGCATCAAGATCGACGGCGTCGATATCCAGCAGCTCGATCCGGCAGAACTCAGGAAGGCAATCGGCTACGTGCCGCAGGACGTGACGCTGTTCTACGGCACGCTGCGCGAGAACATCACCATCGGCATGCCGTACGTGGAAGACCACGGCATCCTGCAGGCGGCCGAACTCGCCGGTCTGCAGGAGCTGGTCGGCAACCATCCGAAGGGCTTCGACCTGATCATCGGCGAACGCGGCGAGTCCTTGTCCGGCGGGCAGCGCCAGTCGGTCGCCATCGCCCGCGCGCTGGTACATGAGCCGAGTGTGCTGCTGCTCGACGAACCGAGCAGCGCGATGGACTACTCGACCGAAGACACGCTGAAGAAGAATCTCGCCGCCTACGCCCGCGACCGCACCATGGTGCTGGTGACGCATCGCAACTCGCTGCTCGATCTGGTCGACCGGCTGATCGTCATCGACCGTGGCGTGATCGTCGCCGATGGGCCGAAGCAGCAGGTCGTCGCAGCGCTCGCCAGCGGCAAGGTGGGGAGGGCCGGAGCATGAAGAACCCTATCCAGGCCGGCATGGACAAGATGAAGGCGGCGCGGGCGGGAAAGAACGGAGCTGCCGACGGAGTTACAGACGCAGCTACGGAAGCGAGCGCTGAGAAGACGGGTGCCAGGCTGGGCGGCTTCCTGCAGAACCTCAAGCTCGACCAGCTCAATCCCTTCGCCCGCGGCAAGGATGCTGCCGACCCCTACGCCGTCTATCGGCTGGAGGACGAGGTGCTTGCCCGCGATTTCGTCGTCGATGCCGACGCCGCCGTCGTCGCTCAGGATCCGCTGCGTGCGCGCAAGGTAATCAAGACGGTGGGCATCGCGCTCGGCGTCGCTTTCCTGTGGGCGGCAATCGCGCAGGTGGACGAGATCACCAAGGGCGACGGCAAGGTCATTCCCTCGCGCCAGTTGCAGGTGGTGCAGTCGCTCGACGGCGGCATCGTCAGCGAAATCCTCGCCAAGGAAGGCGATGTAGTGAAGGAAGGGCAGGTGCTGCTGAAGATCGACAGCACGCGCTTCATGTCGAGCTTCAAGGAAAGCCGGGCGACCTATCTGGCGCTGCTCGCCAAGTCGGCGCGCCTGCGCGCGCTGGCCGAGGGCAGCGACTTCGTCGCGCCGCCCGAGGTGCTCGCCGAAGACCCCAAGCTGGTCGAACAGGAACGCAATCTCTACGTGAACCGCAAGGCCGAACTCGACTCGCAGCTGGGCATGGCCCGCCAGCAGCTGTCGCAGCGCAGCAACGAACTGTCCGAATCGCGTGCTCGCTACGATCAGGCGGCGCAGGGCTACGAGCTGACCTCGAAGGAACTGACGCTGACCAAGCCGCTGATCCAGTCCGGCGCGGTATCCGACGTCGAACTGTTGCGCCTGCAGCGCGACGTCTCGCGTTACGGCGGCGAACGCAATCAGGCGTCCTCGCAGATCAACCGCCTGCAGGCAGCGATCAATGAGGCCAAACACAAGATCGAGGATGTTGAACTCGAGTTCAAGAACCAGTCGCGCAACGAGCTTTCGGAAACGCAGGCCAAGCTGAAAAGCCTGGGCGAGGGCAGCGTCGCGCTGTCCGACAAGGTCAAGCAGGCCGACATCAAGTCGCCGGTCAACGGCACGGTCAAGCGCATCATGTACAACACCGTCGGCGGCGTCGTGCAGCCGGGCAAGGACATCATCGAGGTGGTGCCGGCCGAAGAGGCCTTACTGCTCGAAGCGCGCGTGCTGCCGAAGGACATCGCCTTCCTGCGTCCGGGGCAACGCGCCAACGTCAAGCTCACTGCCTACGATTTCACCATCTACGGCGGCCTCGAAGGCAAGCTCGAACACATCAGTGCTGACTCGGTGCTTGACGAGAAAGGCAACGCCTTCTACATCGTTCGCGTGCGCACGACGCGTCCCGATTTCGGCGCCGACCTGCCGATCATCCCCGGCATGACCGCCGAGGTCGACATCATCACCGGCAAGAAGTCGATCCTGAGCTACCTGCTCAAGCCGGTGCTGCGCGCCAAGCAGTATTCGCTGACCGAGCGCTGAGGCGGACGCGATGGAACGGATCATTTTCATTACCAGCAGCCGCGTTCCTCCCGTCCGCTGGCGCCAGGCATTCCCCCGGGCCGAGATTGTCGACAGCCTGCCGGCCGGAGTCGGCGAGGGTAGTCTCGTCTGGCTGCACAACCTGACGCCAGCGCAGTTGCCCGGCGGCCAGCGCCCGGCGGGAGCACGCTTCATCGTCATGCACGACGAACCGTCCGACGCCGCCGGCCTGACGGCCCTGGCGCAAGGCGCCTCCGGCTACTGCCACGCGCACGCCACGCCCGAGTTGTTGCAGACGATTGCCGAGGTCGTGCGCAAGCAGGGATTGTGGGTCGGCGAATCGCTGCTCAACCGGCTGCTCGGCGGAATCAGCGTTCGTTCGCCGATGGCTGGCAAGCACGAAAGCCATCCGGCGCTGACGACACTCTCGGAACGCGAACGCGAGGTGGCCCTGTGCATTGCCCGCGGCGAACCGAACAAGACCATCGCCCGTCGCCTCGATATCGCCGAGCGTACGGTCAAGGCGCACCTCACCAGCGTTTTCGAGAAGCTCGGCGTGCGTGATCGCCTGCAGCTGGCGCTGCTCCTCAACAGCGCAGGCTGAGCGACCTTCCTCCAGCCTGTGGGCGTCGCCCCGCTGGCGCGGCCCGTAGCTTCGTTGCGGCTGGCTGCCAGTCACCCCCGTTGTCTTTCGCCGTCGCCAAGCCGCATGCCCTTCAGGGCAATGGTTTTCTGGCGCCGAATCGATAGAGTGCGCCTCATAGTCAATCCCGATCTGTTTTCCTAAAGGAAAAATCATGGCAACGAACCAGGCAATCGGCGTCGTCTCCGCCGCCCAAGGTGAAGTCTTCGCCCGTAGCGCCGATGGCAAGATGCGTCGTCTCGCTCTCGGCGACCAGGTCTTCGAAGGCGACGTCATCGTCACCGCCGCCGGCAGCTCTGCCGAAATCACCCCGTTTGACGGCCAGTTGCTCACCGTCGCCGAACAGCAGACGGTCGCCCTTGATCCTCAGGTTTTTGCCGTCGCTGCCGATGCTTCCGCCGGCGCCGTGACGCCGCTCACCAGCACTGCTGCGGCCACGGTTCTCGAAGGAGTGTTTCCCGGAACCGGCCTCGATGTCGACGCCATCGTCGAAGCCGATGCCGCCGCCGCCGGCATTACCGGCGGTAACGCGGCCGAGGGCGGAACGACCTGACCTGCCTGAATTCTCCGGACCACTTATTCCTGGAGAACGGCCTCCGGTTGGGTGGTTGATAAACAGGCATTCTTGAACGCCGCTGGCGTCT
>NZ_JACIGE010000016.1 GCF_014197755.1 Rhodocyclus tenuis
TTCTTCGGTAAAGCGCTTCTTCATGTCCAATCTCCTTGTCGTCGTGGATTGGACTCTAAAGTCACGCGCTACTCAATTCGGGGGGGACGTCGGCGGCGTAATGGACGACTACATCGGGGGTGTATTCCTTGACGTTCCCTCCCTCAGAAGTCGTCCAGCGCAGGGTGATTGGCTGAACACCGATTCGCACCACCCTTGGGGCGATGTCCAGCAAAATGAGGAAATCGCGCTCAAGCAGCGATTCAAACGCCTGCGACTGTGCGGCCTTGCGCGTGGAGACACGGCCGGTGTTCTTGACCGGACTCGGACCAATTTTCCGAGTGGGGGTGGTGCCAGCCAAACTGCCAAAGGATTCAAGCCAGTGATATTTAAAATATCTAGCCATGGTCGCGCCCTAGTGCCCGGCAAGATCATAGTACAAATGCGTAAATAGTGCCTAGCTGCGTACAGGAGGCTGAGAGCTAGGAAGCTGTGCGCGAAGAACTCTAAGTAGCAGTCTGAACGATGATCAGGCTGTTCGCAGTTATCATGATTTGAGTTCGCAAATATCGATGTTGTTTGGACTGTGGTCGGGGCGTCACTTCGGTGCGGCGCGCACCTTGCTGCTCGCCTTGCTGGTCGTTCTGCTGCTCGATCCGTGGGCGGTGCTGGCAGCAGGCTTCTGGCTGTCATTCGGCGCCGTCGGCGTGTTGCTCTACATTGGCGTGCCGCGCATCGGCGTCGTCTCGGGCTGGCGCGAGCGGATCATGCACTGGGGGCTGACACAGTGGGCGGTGACGGTCGGCAGCGTACCGCTGCTGCTCCTGCTCTTCCAGCAGTTTTCGCTGGTGTCGCCGCTGGCCAACGCGCTGGCGATTCCGGTGGTGAGCTTCGTCATCACACCGCTCGCCTTGCTCTACGCCGTGCTGCCGTGGCCGCCGCTGATCGCTCTCGACCACGAGTTGCTGGCGCTCCTGATGCGCTGGCTCGAAGCGCTCGGCGACTGGCCGCAGTGGCAGCAAGCAGCGCCACCCTTGCCGGCGGTTCTGCTGGCCGTGCTTGGCGTCGCCTGCCTGCTGCTGCCGCGCGGTTTTCCGGCGCGCTGGCTCGGTGCGGTCCTGCTTCTGCCGGCCTTACTGACGCCGCCGCTGCGTCCGCCGGCGGGCGAGGTGTGGCTTGATGTGCTCGATGTCGGCCACGGTCTGGCGGTGGTCGTGCGCACGCAGACGCATGCGCTGCTTTACGACACCGGTCCGCGCTACGGCGGCGACGCCGACGCCGGCCAGCGTGTCGTCGTTCCCTTCCTGCGCGCGGCCGGTGTCGAGCGACTCGATACGCTGCTCGTTTCGCACCGCGATAACGACCACGCCGGCGGCACCGAGTCGGTGCTTGGCGCGGTTCCGGTTGCGCGCGTGCTTTCGTCGGTGGCCGGGCTGGCCGGTGAGCGCTGCGTCGCCGGGCAGGCGTGGGACTGGGACGGCGTGCGTTTTCGCGTGCTGCATCCGTTGGCGGCGGCGTATGAGAAGTCGACGGCGAGCAACCATCTTTCCTGCGTGCTGCGCATCGACAGCGCTGGCGGGCGTTCAGCGCTGCTGGTCGGCGACATTGAAACACCCGACGAGGCGGCGTTGCTGGCGCGCGCGGCAGCAGCGACCGCTGCCGCTGGCCCAAGGACAGCTTCGCCGCTCAACAGCGACGTGCTGGTCGCGCCGCACCACGGCAGCCGCACTTCGTCCTCGCTGCCCTTCGTTGCTGCGGTTGCGCCAAGCGAGGTGGTGTTTACCGTCGGCTACCGCGACCGCTTCGGCCACCCGGTGCCCGAAGTGGCGGCGCGCTACGCCGCGGCGCGGCAGTGGCGTAGCGACCGCGACGGCGAGCTGAGCTTCGTTCTCGCCGGAAGCGTGAGCGCGGCCGCGTGGCGTCAGCAATACCGGCGCTACTGGCACTGGCGCGAGCAATGAGCTGACGGTGGCGCCAGCTTCGTTCGCTCGCGTGTGCGTGCCGGCAATGCGCTGCTAGACTGTGCGCAGGCAAATCCGGAGACGACGATGGGCAGCGATCAGTCGGGTCAGGCAGACGGCGCCGGCCGCTTTCCCGCGCGCGAGCATGAGGTGCGCTGCGTCTCGGCGGCCGGCATTCATCGCATGGCCTATCGCGAGTACGGGCCATGCGACGCCGCGCGCACGCTGCTCTGCGTGCATGGGCTGACGCGCAATGGCCACGATTTCGAGCCGCTGGCGCAGCGGCTGGCCGCCGATGGCTGGCGGGTCGTCTGTCCGGACGTCGTCGGCCGCGGCCACAGCAGCTGGCTGGCCGATCCGCGCCACTACGAATTCCCGCAGTACGTCGCCGACATGATGCTGCTGCTGGCGCGGCTCGACCTCGACTCGGTGTCCTGGCTCGGTACCTCGATGGGCGGGCTGATCGGCATGATCATCGCCAGCCTCGACGATTCGCCGGTCGAACGCCTGATCCTCAACGACGTCGGGCCTTTCGTGCCGGTCGAAGCCTTGCGCCGCATCGGCGAATACGTCGGCCAGGCGCCGAGCTTCGCCAGCGTCGACGAGGCCGAGCGTTTCCTGCGCTTCGTCTGCGCGCCCTTCGGCGATCTTGGCGACGCTGGCTGGCGCCGGCTGACCGAGACGAGCATCAAACCCGTCGCCGACGGTCGCTGGAACATGCGCTACGACCCGCGCATCGCCGAGAACTTCCGCGCCCAGGCGGCGGGTGGCGACATCGACCTGTGGCCGATTTACGAACGCATCCGCTGCCCGACGCTGGTCATCCGCGGCGCGCGCTCCGATCTGCTCGGCGCCGACACGCTGGCGCAGATGGCGCTGCGCGGGCCGCTTGCGCAGACCGCCGAGATCGCCGGTGTCGGCCATGCGCCGATGTTCTTTGACGACGCGCAGATCGGGCTGCTGCGGGCGTTTCTCGCCGGGCACTGAACGCTCAGGCATCCCGGATGGTCGCTACAAGAACGCTGGCAAGCGTCGAAGAATCGCTGCTATCGCCAGTCTTGACTGCTGTGGCATGATGCCGTCCAAATTTCTGCCGTGAGGGGCTCACCATGATTGACCGACTTTCCGTGAAAGCGCGCCTCGCCGTTCTGGTGTCGATTCTCTCGTTGCTCATGCTCGCGGTTGGCGGCCTTGGCCTGTTCGCTGCCGCGTCAATCAAGGACCGCTTGCAGACGGTTTACGAAGACCGCACCGTTACCGCTTTCCAGTTGGCGATCGTGATGGACAACCTGCACCGTTCCCGCGGTCGTATCTGGGCGGCGATGCTGGTCGATGATCCCGAGAAGGCGGCCAGGGAAGTCGAAGGAATCGCCGGCTTCCTGAAACTGAGCGACGGGCAGTGGAGCGCCTATCAGGCGACCTACCTGACGCCCGAGGAAAAGGTTCTGGCGACGAGTTTCGATGCCCATTACCAGGAATTCAAGCGCACGCTGGCGACACTCGGCCCCGTAGCCGCCGGCGGCGACCGCGCGCGGACCGCCGAGGCGGATGCCGCGTCGGGCTTCCGCAAGACCTTCACCGCGGCACGCGAGGAGCTGAACAAACTTGTCGAACTGCAGGCACGCGTCGCCCGCGAGGAATACGACGCGGCGATCGGCGATTACCAACAGCTCCGCCTGGCTGCAGGCGCGCTGATCGCTTGCGGATTGCTGCTCGGTATCGGCATCGCCTGGGTGATCATCCGCTCGATCACGCAGCCGCTCGACGCCGCCGTCGCCTCGGCGCAGCGCATCGCCCAAGGTGATCTGACGCAGCCGGTGCCGCCCGGCGCCGGCGCCGAACTCGGGCGCCTGCTCGACGCCATGGGCGAGATGCAGTCGGCGCTCAAGGGCGTCGTCGCTGCCATCACGCAGGACGCGACACGCGTTGCCGAGACGGCACAGCAGCTGGCGACCTCGTCGACAGAAGTGGCCATGGCCTCGGGCATGCAGAGCGAAGCGACGGCGGCGATCGCCGCCTCGGTCGAAGAGATGACGGTCAGCATCAGCCACATCAACGGCCGTACCGCCGATACGCGCGAGCTGTCGCAGCGGGTCGGCGAACTGTCGGAGAACGGCGCGCAGGTTACCGCACGCGCCACCGGCAGCGTCGAGGGAATCGCCAGCAGCGTCGATCTGGCGTCGGCGCAGATCGATGACCTCAGTCACAAGATCGACCGGGTGTCCGGCATCGTCAAGGTAATCAGTGAAATCGCCGATCAGACCAACCTGCTGGCGCTCAATGCCGCCATCGAGGCGGCGCGTGCCGGCGAGCAGGGTCGAGGTTTCGCCGTGGTCGCCGACGAAGTGCGCAAACTCGCCGAGCGTACTGCGACGTCGACGCAGGAAATCAGCGCGGTCATCGGCGAAATCCTCGCCTCTGCCAGCGACTCGGTCTCCAGCATGAAACAGAGCGTCGGGCAGGTGGCCGTCGGTGTGCGGCTGTCCGGTGATGCCGGCGAGGCGATCCGGCAGATCCAGACGCTGGACCGCGAGCTCGGCAGCGCAGTAAACGAGATCGCCGAGGCGCTGCACGAACAAAGCCAGGCCAGCACGGAAATCGCGCGGCAGGTGGAGCGGATCGCGCAGGCGACCGAGGAAAATAGCGCCACCATCAAGGCGACGGCCGAGGCATCGGAAAATCTGAACGCGCTCGGCCAGTCGCTGGTGCGCTCGGTGTCGGCGTTCCGCGTCTAGCTTGCAGCGGCAAACACCGGTGCTGCTATCAGCCGAGCAGACGTTGCGGCCGGATTTCGGCGCCATCTAGGTAAACCGTGCCTTCCTGGATCGTCCACGCGAGCTTCATGTTGCGCTCGGCCAGCCGGGCCAGCTGTTCGCCGTCGTCGCTGCCGAGCTGGATCACCGTCAGGTTGCGGTAGCGCTGCAGCGCGTCGGCGTTCTGCTTCCACCACAGGCCGGCGCGGCTGCCGTAGACGATCAGCACCAGCCGCTCGGCGCGGCCGCTGGCTTTGCGCAGGCGCGCTTCGTCGGGCAGGCCGACCTCGATCCACAGGCGGATGACGCCGGCCGGGTCGATCTCCCACAGTGCGGCGTCCTCGACTGACGACAGTCCGTTGCCGAAGCGCAGGTCCTCGCTGGCGTAGAGGGCAAAGGCCAGCAGCCGTACCATCAGGCGTTCGTTGGTTTCCGACGGATGCTGCGCCAGCGTCAGCGTGTAGTCGCCGAAGTGGTTGCGGTCAAGGTCGGCGAGCTGCAGCTGGGCCTTGAAGACTGTCGATTTGAGTGCCATTGCCGCTTCCGCAAAAGGCGCGATTATCGCACCGGCTGTGCGGCGGCTACGCCTCGCTGGAGCAGCGCGTCAGCGGATTCTGGCGGTAGAAGGCGGTGAACAGGCGATAGAGCCCGGGAAAGCGCTCGCTGAGCAGCGCCGGTGTCTCGAAAAAGGCCTCGCTCATCACCGCGAAAAACTCGGCCGGACTCTCGGCGCCGTAGGGGTCGAGCCCAGAGGGCAGGGCGAACTCATCAGCGGCGGTGTCGCTGGCGTCGTCATCGCCTTCGTTGTCGCTTGCGAAAGACGTCCGCTCGTAGTCTTCCTCGGCCGCATCGACTTCGGCACAGAAGTCTTCCCAGGCGCCGAGCAGCGTTTCTTCCCACGCCGCATGCGAAATGCCGCGCGGCAAGGGCGGCACGCCATCGGCCGGGCCGTTCTGCATGTCGAGCTTGTGCGCGAATTCGTGGATGACGACGTTGTAGCCGTCGCCGGCCATCTGCGCATCGCGCCAGGAAATGAGCAGCGGGCCGCCTTCCCAGGCTTCGCCGGAGGCGACTTCGTCGTATTCGTGCACCACGCCGAAATCGTCCTCGATGCGTCGCGGGATGACGAATTCGTCAGGATAGACGACGATGCCGACCCAGCCGGCGTAGGCGCTGAGGCCGAGATTGAGGATCGGCAGGCAGCCCTGCGCGGCGATCGAGACGCAGATCGCGTCGGAAAGCTCGAGCCCGCCGGCGGTAGTGAACTCCTTTTCGCCGAGGAAGGCTTCACACAGGCCGCGCAGCCGCTGCTGCTCGTCGGCGGCGAGCGCCGCCAGAAAAGGCAGCGTGGCGAGCGTTTCGTGCCAGAGCGCCTCGGGCACGGTCACCGCTTCGCGCCGTCCGAAAATCTGGCCGAGCGTGCTGCCGACCATGTCGCCGAATAATTTGCCGATCACGTTTTTTTCAGGCCGGGCAAGGCCGCAGTCGTCAGATAGATGCCGGTGAAGATGAGGCCGATACCGACGTAGTGGTAGATCTGCGGAATCTCGTTGAGGAAGATCGCCGAGAGCAGGGTGCCGAACACCGGCATCAGGTGGATGAACAGGCTGGCCTTGCTGGCGCCGACTTCGCCGACGGCGCGGTTGTAGAAAACATAGCCGAGAAAGCCCGGCAGCACGCCGGTGTAGACGATTCCAGCGAGCGAAGTGGTGTGCAGGTGGATCACGCGGCCCTGCATGATTTCCCAGAGATAGGCTGGCGCCAGCACGAGCAGGCCGACGGCGGTCATCGCCGCCAGCATCAGCATCGGATGCACCCCGGCCGGACGCCATTGCAGGCCGATGGTGTATACCGCCCAGGTGAGCACGGCAACGAGCATCCAGACGTCGCCGATGTTGAGCGAGAGGCCGGCGAGCATTCCCGGATCGCCGCGGCAGACGATGGTGGCAACGCCGATCAGCGAGATGAGCACGCCCAGCCATTCGATGCGATGCAGTTTCTTGTGCAGGAACAGCCACGACAGCGCGATGGTGGCGACCGGGATGAACGAGTTGAGCAGCACGGCGTTGGTCGCCGCCGTGTATTGCAGCGCGATGTAGGCGAGCGTGTTGTAGCCGCCGACGCCGATCACGCCGAGTATGACCACGGCTTTCCAGCCGCGACGCAGTTGCGGCCACTGCGTTTTCAGGTGCGGCAGCGCCAGCGGCAGCACCAGCAGGAAGGCGATCGTCCACCGCCAGAAAGCCAGCGACATGGGCGGCACGTCGTCGCGGATGGCGCGGCCGACGACCATGTTTCCCGACCAGAACAGCGTGGTCAGTACGAGCAGCAGATAGGGATGAGCGAAGCGTTCGAGCATGCGGGCGGCCGGAAGTAGGGCGACATTATCACTGATAACCCGGCTCGCCCGCCGGTTCCGCCGGGTACGAAATAGTTGGCCGTTAGTTTTGCCCTGCACTCAAGCGCCTGCGCGTTCGTCCGCTCGCGAGGCTTGCATAGCGCAGTGCCGCTAGCGCCGCAAGTCTCCCCGCCCGGCCGCGGATCGGGGATAATCCGCGGCATGGTTTCAGTCGTCCATTCGGTCGCCGCACAGAGCGACCCCGAAGTGTCCATCGCCACCCTGAGCGAAGGACTGTCTGCGGAAGAGTGCGTCCGCCTGCGCGCTGCCGCCGACTTCGCCCGTGTCTGCTACGGCGACGAGGCGCTGGGCACCGGCGAGGGAGTCTGGCCACACGCGCTGGGCATGGCGCTGATCGTTGCCGGCCTGCGCCTTGATGTCGATTCGCGCTGCGCCGCGCTGCTCTTTGCCGTGCCGGGCCTGCTCGCCAAAGGCGACGAAGCGGTGGCGCAAGAGCAGATCGAGGCGCACTTCGGTCGTTCGGTCGCGCAGCTGGTCGCCGGCGTCACCCGTCTCAACCGGCTGCGGCCGATCGCGCGCGGTTTTCTCAGCGACCCTGGCGAAGACCCGCAGGAGGCGAAAGCGCAGATCGAAGTGCTGCGCAAGATGTTGCTGGCGATGGTCGAGGACATCCGCGTCGTCCTGCTGCGCCTGGCGTCGCGTACGCAGACGCTGCGCTATTACGCCGCGCATCCGGCCGAACTGCGCGCTACCGTGGCGCGCGAGACGCTCGAACTTTACTCGCCGCTGGCCAACCGCCTCGGCGTCTGGGAGCTGAAGTGGGAGCTGGAAGACCTTTCCTTCCGTTTCCTGCATCCCGATCTGTACAAGAAGATCGCCGTCCAGCTCGACGAGAAACGCATCGAGCGCGAGCAGTTCATCACCGATGCCATCGCCCGGCTGCGTACCGAGCTGGCGACGGTCGGCGTTGCCGACGCCGAGATCTACGGCCGGCCCAAGCACATCTACAGCATCTGGAACAAGATGCGCAAGAAGTGCGTCGAGTTCTCGGAGGTGTACGACGTGCGCGCGCTGCGCGTCATCGTCGACGAGGTGAAGGACTGCTACACCGTACTCGGCATCGTGCATAACCTGTGGACGCCTATCCCGAAGGAGTTCGACGACTACATCTCGAACCCGAAGGGCAACTACTACCGTTCGCTGCATACGGCGGTGCGCTGCCCCGACGGGCGCAGCCTCGAAGTGCAGGTGCGCACGCGCGACATGCACCGCCACGCCGAACTCGGTGTCGCCGCGCACTGGCGCTACAAGGAAGGCAGCAAGGCGCCGAACGCCGAGGATTACGACGAGAAGATCGCGCTGCTGCGCCAGTTGCTGCAGTGGAAGGACGAAGTCGCCGATTCGGCCGACTGGGTGCGCCGCTACAAGCAGGCTGAACTCGACGAGACGATCTACGTGCTGACGCCGCAAGGGCGTGTCGTTCCCTTGCCGCGCGGCGCGACGCCGCTCGATTTTGCCTACCGCGTGCATACCGATCTCGGCCACCGCTGCCGTGGTGCGCGCGTCAACGGCGCGCTGGTGACGCTCAATACGCAACTTGAAAACGGTCAGCGCGTCGAGATCATTTCCGCCAAACAGGGCGGCCCCTCGCGCGACTGGCTCAACCCGGCGCAGGGCTACCTGACGACGCCGCGTGCGCGCGCCAAGGCGCGGCAATGGTTCGCCAGTCTGGCGCAGGAAGAGTCGCTGGCCGAAGGGCGCACGCTGGTGATGCGCGAACTGCAGCGCATCGGCATGGCCAATGCCAATCTCGACGAGGTGGCTGGCCGTCTCGGACTGGCCGGCAGCGACGAAATGCTGGTCGCCTTCGCGCGTGGCGAGGTCGGGCCGCGCGCGCTGCAGGTGGCGGCGCGTGGCGAGGCGCCGGTCGAGGCAACGCCCGAGCTGGCGTCGCCGATACGCAAGCCGAAGGCCAAGGATGGCGATTCGGGAATCCTCATCGTCGGCGTCGACAAGCTGCTGACGCAGCTCGCCGGTTGCTGCAAGCCGGCGCCGCCCGACGCGATCGTCGGCTTCGTGACGCGCGGCAAGGGCGTCTCGATCCACCGCGCCGACTGCTCGAATGTCGCCAACATGTCGGCGCGACACCCCGAGCGGCTGATCGAGACGGCCTGGGGCAATGCCAGCAAGGGCAGTGGCAGCGGCGTCTTTGCCGTCGATGTCGTGGTCGAGGCCAACGACCGGCAGGGATTGCTGCGCGACGTTTCCGAGGTTTTTTCGCGCGAAAAGATCAACGTCACTGCGGTGAACACCTTGTCGCGCGCGGGAATGGCGCGCATGGGCTTTACCGTCGAGATCGGCGACATCACGCACCTGAAGCGCACGCTGGGGCTGATCCGCGAGGTGTCCGGCGTCGTCGGCGCGCGTCGCGCCTGATGTTCTTTTGCCTGTCCGTCGTCGTTTTCGCGGGGTCGTAGGCGAACTTCGGGAGCGAGGGGGCGAGCGCTGACGGGGTTCCCGCTCCTCGCTCCTGTAGCTGAATCGCTTGCCGCTTCCCGCTCGCCGGTCTGTTGCGGCAGACCGGCGCTCCGATCTGCCGCGGCTAGGGTTGCAGCAGTTCGATCAGTTCGCCCTGCGCCGAGCGCGGCTTGGCGCGCGAATTGCGCCGCGGGTGGTAGCCGCCGTTGCCGTCCATTTCCCACGCCTGCTGGTTGTCGGCAAGGTAAGTCTGCAGCCCCTCGAAGATGACGCGGCGTTTCAGCTTGCGGTCGAGGATAGGGAAGGCGAGTTCGATGCGGCGGAAGAAGTTGCGGTCCATCCAGTCGGCCGAAGACAGATAGACCTGCTCTTCGCCGCCGGCGTGAAAGTAGAAGACGCGGTGGTGCTCGAGAAAACGGCCGATGATCGAGCGCACGCGGATGTTCTCTGACAGCCCGGCAACGCCGGGACGCAGTGCGCAGACACCACGCACGATCAGGTCGATCCTGACACCGGCCTGCGAGGCTTCATAGAGCGCGGCGATCGTTTCCGGCTCGAGCAGCGAGTTCATCTTGGCGATGATGCGCGCGCGCTGGCCGGCGCGCGCGGCGATCGTTTCGGCGCGGATGGCGGCAATGATGTTCGACTGCAGCGTGAACGGCGCTTGCCACAGGTGGTGCAGCGTCTGCGCGCGGCCAAGGCCGGTCAGCTGCTTGAACACCTCGTTGACGTCGCCGCCGATCTCCTCGTTGCAGGTCAGCAGGCCGAAGTCGGTGTACATGCGCGCCGTGCGCGGATGGTAGTTGCCGGTGCCGAGGTGGATGTAGCGGCGCAGCGTGCTGCCTTGCTCGGTTTCCTCGCGACGGACGACCATCAGCATCTTGGCGTGTGTCTTGTAGCCGACGACGCCGTAGACGACGTGCGCGCCGACTTCTTCCAGTTTGGTCGCCCAGCCGATGTTCGCTTCCTCGTCGAAGCGCGCCATCAGTTCGACGACGACGGTCACTTCCTTGCCGTTCTGCGCAGCGCGCAGCAGCGACTGCATCAGTACCGAGTCGGTGCCGGTGCGATAGACGGTCATCTTGATGGCGACGACGCGCGGGTCGTCGGCCGCCTGGTCGAGCAGGTTGATCACCGGCGTGAAGCTCTGGTACGGGTGGTGCAGCAGGATGTCGCCAGCGCGCATGCTGTCGAAGATGCTGTGCGTTTTCTGCAGCACCTTCGGCTTGCCGGGGTGGAAAGTGGAGAACTTCAGGTCGTCGCGCGGCACCCAGTCGGGAACCTGCATCAGGCGGACCAGATTGACCGGGCCGGCAACGCGGTAGAGGTCGCTCGCGGAGAGATTGAACTGGCCGAGCAGGAACTCGGTCATCGCCGGCGAGCAGTTGTCGGCCACCTCGAGGCGGACGGCATCGCCGAAGTGGCGCTGCGGCAGTTCGCCCTGGATCTTGGTGCGCAGGTTCTTCACCTCTTCTTCATCGACGAAGAGGTCGCTGTTGCGCGTGACGCGGAACTGGTAGCAGCCGAGAACGTTCATGCCGGCGAACAGTTCGCCGACGAAGTCGTGCAGCACTGACGAGAGGAAGACGAAGGCGTATTCGCAGTCGCACAGCTCGCGCGGCAGGCGGATGACGCGTGGCAGCACGCGCGGCGCCTGCACGATCGCCGCGTCCGAACTGCGGCCGAAGGCGTCCTTGCCTTCGAGTTCGATGGCGAAATTGAGGCTCTTGTTGAGCACGCGCGGGAAGGGGTGCGAGGGGTCAAGCCCGATCGGCGTCAATACCGGCATCACCTCACGGAAGAAGAAGCCGCGGATCCACTCGCGTTGCGCATCGGTCCAGTTCGAGCGGCGCAGGAAGCGGATGCCCTCGGCGTCAAGGCCGGGCAGGATCTCGTTGTTGAACAGCGCGTATTGCGCGTCGATCAATGCCCGCGCTTCGTCGCTGACGCGCCGGAAGACTTCCTGCGCGCTCAAGCCGTCGGTGGTGATCGCCAGCGAGCCGAGCTTGAGCTGCTCTTTCAGGCCGGCGACGCGGATTTCAAAGAATTCGTCGAGATTGCTGCTGACGATGCACAGAAAGCGCAAGCGTTCGAGCAAGGGGTGCCGCGGATTCTGCGCTTGCGCCAGCACCCGCCGGTTGAACGCGAGCAGACCCAGCTCGCGGTTGAGATAGTTCTCCGGAGGGAAGTGCTGTGTCATGTGGCGTTCGGCAAGAGTGTGCGGAGGCATGGAAGGATTGGATCAGTATATGCCGCAAAGGGCAACGAGCCATTATGTTGCGAACATGTTACGGCAATGTTTCAGCGACGCTGCCGGCAGGATTGCGCTGGTCGCCAGCCCGCGAGCGCGGGCCGTGCCTTGGCCGGTCGCCGGGCGATGGCCGGAGGTGGTCGGCATGGTAGAATTCCGCCCTTTAGCGAGCTCTGCGGCATTCGCCCAGGCCCAGCTGTTACCGGATAGAAGATGGAATCATTCGCCAAGGAAACACTGCCCGTCAGCCTCGAAGAAGAGATGCGGCGTTCGTATCTCGACTACGCGATGAGCGTCATCGTCGGCCGTGCGCTGCCCGACGCGCGCGACGGTCTGAAGCCGGTGCATCGTCGCGTGCTTTTTGCGATGCACGAGCTGTCCAACGACTGGAACAAGGCTTACAAGAAGTCGGCGCGTATCGTCGGTGACGTCATCGGTAAGTACCACCCGCACGGCGATACCGCGGTATACGACACGATCGTGCGCATGGCGCAGGACTTCTCGCTGCGCTACATGCTGGTCGACGGTCAGGGCAACTTCGGCTCGGTCGACGGCGACAACGCCGCCGCGATGCGTTATACCGAAGTGCGCATGGCGCGCATCGGCCACGAACTGCTCGCCGACATCGACAAGGAAACAGTCGATTTCGGGCCGAACTACGACGGCTCCGAACAGGAACCGCTGATCCTGCCGGCGAAGATTCCGAACCTGCTGATCAACGGTTCGTCAGGCATCGCCGTCGGCATGGCGACGAACATCCCGCCGCACAACCTCAACGAGGTCGTCGACGGCTGTCTGGCACTGCTGCGCAATCCGGAAATGACGATCGACGAACTGATCGAGATCATCCCGGCACCGGACTTTCCCACGGCCGGCATCATCTACGGGCTTGCCGGCGTGCGCGAGGGCTACCAGACCGGTCGCGGCCGCGTCGTCATGCGCGGCAAGACGCACTTCGAGCCGATCAAGGGCAGCGCCGACCGGCAGGCGATCATCATCGACGAGTTGCCGTATCAGGTGAACAAGAAGAGCCTGATCGAGAAGCTGGCCGAACTGGTCAACGACAAGAAGATCGATGGCATCTCCGACTTGCGCGACGAGTCGGACAAGTCCGGCATGCGCGTCGTCATCGAACTCAAGCGCAACGAGGTTCCCGAGGTCGTTCTCAACTGCCTGTACAAGCAGACGCAGCTGCAGGACACCTTCGGCATGAACATGGTGGCGCTGGTCGACGGCCAGCCGCGCCTCTTGAACCTCAAGCAGATGCTCGACTGCTTCCTCTCGCACCGGCGCGAGGTGATCACGCGGCGCACGGTGTTCGAACTCAGGAAGGCGCGCGAGCGCGCGCACATCCAGGAAGGTCTGGCGGTGGCGCTCGACAACGTTGACGAGATCATCGCCATGATCAAGGCGTCGCCGACGCCGGCCGATGCGCGCCGTGGCCTGATGGGCCGGCTGTGGAGTTCGCCGACGGTTGGCCAGATGCTGCTGCGTGCGCAACTCGACGCAACGCGTCCGGAAGGGCTGGGCCTTGAATACGGTCTGTCGAAGAACGGCTACCTGCTCTCCGAAGCGCAGGCGCAGGCGATCCTCGAACTGCGTCTGCAACGCCTGACCGGTCTCGAGCGCGACAAGATCGTCGGCGACTTTGCCGAACTGCTCGAGAAGATCGCCGACCTGATGGACATCCTTGCCCGGCCGGAACGCATCACCGAGATCATCAGCGACGAGCTGACGGCAATCCGCGCGCAGTTCGGCGACCGCCGCCGCTCGGAGATCGTCACGCATACGCAGGATCTCGGCATCGAGGACTTCATCACGCCGCAGGACATGGTGGTGACGCTCTCGCATACCGGCTACATCAAGTCGCAACCGCTCGCCGACTACCGTTCGCAGCGTCGTGGCGGCCGCGGCAAGCAGGCGGCGTCGGTGAAGGAAGACGATTTCGTCGACCACCTGTTCGTCGCCAATACGCACGATTTCATCCTCTGCTTCTCCAACTGCGGCCGCGTCTACTGGCTCAAGGTCTACGAAGCGCCGCAGGGTGGCCGTACCAGCCGTGGCAAGCCGATCGTCAATCTCTTCCCGCTCGAAGAGGGAGAGAAGATCAACGCCATCCTGCCGGTGAAGGAATTCACCGACGACCGCTTCATCTTCATGGCAACGGCGCAGGGCGTGGTCAAGAAGAGCCCGCTGTCCGATTTTGCCAACCCGCGCAAGGCCGGCATCATCGCCGTCGCGCTCGATGAGGATGACTTCCTGATCGGTGCCGAGATCACCAGCGGCAGCCACGACATCGTGCTCGTTTCCGACGCCGGCAAGGCGGTGTGGTTCGACGAGGAAGATGTCCGGCCGATGGGCCGCACGGCACGCGGCGTACGCGGCATGCGGCTGGCCGAGGGGCAGCAGGTGCTGTCGCTGCTGGTCGCCGAAAACGATCAGCAGACGGTGCTGGTCGCCACCGAAAACGGTTATGGCAAGCGCACCGTGCTCGCCGACTTCCGCCATTCCGGTCGCGGCAATCAGGGCGTCATCGCCATTGCCGCGAGCGAGCGCAACGGCCGTGTCGTCGCCGCGCGTCTGGTGCAGGACAGCGACGAAATCATGCTGATCACCACCGGCGGCGTGCTCATCCGTACGCGCGTCAGTGAAATCCGCGAACTCGGCCGGGCGACGCAGGGCGTCACGCTGATCGCGCTCGACGCCGGCGAGAAGCTGGCCGGACTGGAAAAGGTCGTCGAGAGCGACGATGGCAGCGATAGTGCTGACAATGGTGACGGAGACGTCAACGGCACGGTCGAAAACGGCGAAGCAGGGGAGTAAAAGACGATGTCACGCGTATGGAACTTCAGTGCCGGCCCGGCGGTGTTGCCGCTGCCGGTGCTTGAGCAGATCCGCGAGGAGCTGACCGACTGGCAAGGCGCCGGCATGGGCGTGATGGAAATGAGCCATCGCGGCAAGGCCTTTACCGGCATCATCGAGGCCGCCGAGGCCGACCTGCGCAGCTTGCTCGGCGTCCCCGGCAACTATCGCGTGCTTTTCCTGCAGGGCGGCGCGACGCAGCAGTTTGCGCAGATCCCGTTGAATCTGCTCGGAACAGGAGGAGATGGCTCGGCCGACTACATCGTCACCGGTTCATGGTCGAAGAAGGCCTTCGGCGAGGCTGCGCGTTTCGGTCGTGTGCGTTGCGCCGCCTCGACCGAAGCGGACAGGTTTACCCGCCTGCCGACGGCGGCGGAATACGCTTTCGACCCGGCTGCCGCCTACGTGCATCTTTGCACCAACGAAACGATTCACGGCGTCGAGTTTCCGGCGGAAGTGACCATGGCGACGCCGGCGCCGCTGGTCGCCGACATGAGCTCGCATCTGCTGTCGCGCCCTTTTGACGTCAGCCGTTTCGGCCTGATCTACGGTGGCGCGCAGAAGAACGTCGGCCCGGCCGGGCTGACGCTGGTGATCGTTCGCGACGACCTGCTCGGCAAGGCCGCCGCACACATCCCCTCGGTGATGGATTACGCGGTGATGGCGGCCAACGGCTCGATGCTGAATACGCCGCCGACTTTCGCCATCTACGCCGCCGGTCTGGTCTTCAAGTGGCTGCAGGCGCAGGGAGGCCTCGCCGGCATTGCCGGGGTCAACGCGCAGAAGGCCGCGTTGCTCTACGCCTGCATCGACGGCAGCGGCGGTTTCTACCGCAACAACATCGCTGCCGACTGCCGCTCGCGCATGAATGTGCCGTTTACCCTGAGTGATCCGGCGCTTGATGCGGCTTTCCTTGCCGACAGCCAGGCGGCCGGTCTGATCGGCCTGAAGGGACACAAGTCCTTCGGCGGCATGCGCGCGTCGATCTACAACGCACTGCCGCTCGACGGCGTGCGTGTGCTGGTCGACTTCATGAACGATTTCGCCAAGCGGCACGGGTGAGCGAGCGATGAGCGAAGAGTTGCGCAAGGCGATCGGCGGCGTCCGCGACGAAATCGACGCGATTGACAACGAGCTGCTGGCGCTCCTCAACCGGCGCGCCAGTTGCGCGCAGCGCATCGGCGAAATCAAGGCGCAGCATGGCGAGGCCGGCTTCGTCTATCGTCCCGAACGCGAGGCGCAGATCCTGCGCCGTCTGCAGGAACTGAATCCCGGCCCGCTCGGCAACGATAACGTCAGCTGGCTGTTCCGCCAGGTGATGTCGCTCTGCCTGTCGCTCGAACAGCCGCTGTCGGTCGCCTTTCTCGGTCCGCTCGGCACTTTCTCGGAAAGCGCCGCCGTGCGCCATTTCGGCCACGCCGCGCGACTGTTGCCGCAAGTGTCGATTGACGACGTTTTCCGCGAAGTCGAGGCCAACCATGCCGACTTTGCCGTCGTGCCGATCGAGAACTCGACCGAGGGCGCCATCGGCCGTACGCTTGACCTGCTGCTGACGACGCCGCTGAAAATCTGTGGCGAAGTCGTGCTGCGCATTCATCAGCACCTGCTCTCCAATGCGCCGTCGCTGGGCGAGGTACGCCGCGTCTACTCGCACGCGCAGTCGCTGGCGCAATGCCACGAATGGCTGAACCGTTCGCTGCCGGGGGCGCAGCGCATTCCCGTCGGCAGCAACGCGCAGGCAGCACAGCAGGCGGCGGCCGAACCCGACGCCGCCGCCATCGCCGGCGACGCGGCGGCCGAACGCTACGCGCTGCCCAAACTCGCCGCGAGCATCGAGGACGAGCCGAACAACACCACCCGATTCGTCGTCCTGGGCCGGCACGAAGCCGGTATTTCGGGGCGCGACAAGACCTCGCTGGTGATGTCGGCACCGAATCGTACCGGCGCGCTCAGCTACCTGCTGGCGCCATTCACCGACAGCGGCGTGTCGATGACGCGTCTCGAATCGCGTCCGGCCCGGCACACGCTGTGGGAGTACGTTTTCTTCGTCGATATCGATGGTCATCGCGACGAACCGGCGGTGCAGGCAGCGCTTGAGGAGCTTTCCCGGCGCGCTGCCTATCTGAAGACACTCGGTTCCTATCCCGCCGCCGTCTTCTGACGCGGCTGCACCGAAGACGAAATTCATGGCCCTCTGCGAGTCGCCTCCTTCCGATCGCCGCGCTGCCTTGATCCGCCTGCCAGACGCTTTGCGCGGCCGCTTGGCACGCTCCGCTGTGAGCATCAGGCACCATGGCCGATGCGCCGGCTTCCCTGTCGCATCGCCGAGGGGGCGATCGTGAGCCAGCCACCCCTTGTCGCCGCTGCCGCATCGGATTCAGGTTTGAGCGGCGTGCGGCCTTCCTTCGGCAAGGTCCTGGTGTTCGGCGTCGGCCTGATCGGCGGTTCGTTCGCGCTGGCCTTGAAGGCAGCGGCCGAGGTCGAGGAAATCGTCGGTTTCGGACGCAGCCTCGGTTCGCTGAAAGAGGCGCTGGCGCTCGGCATCATTGATCGCGTCGGCGCCAACGCCGCGCAGGAGGCGATGGACGCTGACCTGATCCTGATCGCGACGCCGGTCGGTGCCATCGGCGAAGCGCTGGCGCGCATCGCGCCGACGCTTGGCGCAAATACGGTGGTCACCGATGCCGGCAGTACCAAGAGCGACGTCGTCGCCATCGCGCGCGCGGTGCTCGGCGAGCGCAGCGGCCAGTTCGTTCCGGCGCATCCGATTGCCGGCGCCGAGAACAGCGGTGCCGCCGCGGCGCGCGCCGAGCTTTACCGCGGACGCAAGGTCGTGATCACGCCGCTCGCTGAAAACAGCGCGGCGGCGCTGGCGCGCGTGCGCGCGGCCTGGGCAGCCTGCGGCGCCGATCTGCGCGAACTGACGCCGGCCAGGCACGACGAGGTCTTTGCCGCCGTCAGCCATCTGCCGCATCTGCTCTCGTTCGCCTTGGTGCATGACCTCGCGCTGCGCGACGAGCACGACACGTTTTTCACCTACGCGGCCAGCGGTTTTCGCGATTTCACGCGCATTGCCGCCAGTCACCCGGAAATGTGGCGCGACATCTGCCTCGCCAACCGCGCGGCGCTGCTCGGCGAACTCGACCGTTACCGCGCCGAACTCGACGATTTGCGCGCAGCGCTGCAGGCAGGCGACGGTGATCGTCTGCAGGCGGTCTTCGACGTCGCGCGCAGGGCACGGCGCGCCTGGGCTGAAGGTGCCGGCGCCGAAGTCGCCGCCAGCACGCCGGCCGCCACCCCGCACATCGCTTCCTAGGATTTTTCCTGATGGATTTCATCGATCTTCCGCAATGCATGGGGGCGAACGGTAGCGTCCGTCTGCCGGGTTCCAAGAGCATTTCCAACCGCGTGCTGCTGCTCGCCGCGCTCGCCGACGGCGAGACCGAGGTGCGCGATCTGCTCAGCTCCGACGACACCGCGCGCATGCTCGACGCCTTGCGCACGCTCGGCGTCGACATCGGCGAGGTCGAATCCGCAGCGGACGCCGGAATGCCAGCGGACGGCATCGGCGCAGGCAGCGCTGCCGGCTGTGCTGGCAAGCTGCTGCGCATCCGTGGCGTCGGCGGCAGCTTTCCGGTGCGCGAAGCCGATCTCCATCTCGGCAACGCCGGCACCGCTTTCCGCCCGCTGACCGCCGCGCTGGCTTTTGCTGGCGGCAACTACCGCCTGAGCGGAACGCCGCGCATGCACGAACGGCCGATCGGCGATCTTGTCGATGCGCTGCGTCAGGCCGGTGCCGACATTGAGTATCTCGGCAACGAGGGCTATCCACCGCTGGCCATCCGGCCGGCTAAGATTGATGCCAGCCGCACGATCAGCGTCCGTGGCGATGTCTCCAGCCAGTTCCTCAGCGGCCTGCTGATGGCACTGCCGCTGGCCGGCGGCGGCAGCATCGAGGTGGTCGGCGAACTGATTTCACAGCCGTATATCGACATCACGCTGGCGACGATGCGGCGCTTCGGCGTCGTCCCGCACAGCGAGGGCAAGTCGCGTTTCGAGGTGCCGGCAGCGACCTACCGCTCGCCCGGTGTCGTTCACGTCGAGGGCGACGCGTCGGCGGCTTCGTATTTCCTGGCGCTCGGTGCGCTGGCCGGCGGCACGGTGCGCGTCGACGGCGTCGGCAGCGATTCGGTGCAGGGCGACGTGCGTTTCGCCGATGCGCTGGCGCTGATGGGCGCGCGCATCAGCATGGGTGAGAACTGGATCGAAGCGGCGCCGCCCGCTGCTGGCCGACTGCGCGGCATCACGCTTGATTGCAACCACATCCCCGACGCGGCGATGACGCTGGCGCCACTGGCGCTCTTCGCCGACGGCCCGACCACGCTGCGCAACATCGGTAGCTGGCGCGTCAAGGAAACCGACCGGCTCACCGCAATGGCGACCGAGCTGCGCAAGCTTGGCGCCGAGGTCGAGGAGGGCGTCGACTACCTGCAGATCAAGCCAGTTTTGCCTGGCTCACTGCGTCCGGCGACGATCGACACTTACGACGACCACCGCATGGCGATGTGCTTCTCGCTGGCGGCCTTCGGTGCACCACTGCGTATCAATGATCCGGGCTGCGTCGCCAAGACCTTCCCCGACTATTTTTTGCACTTTGCGGCGCTGACGCAGGCGGTGCCGGTAATCGACATCGACGGCCCGTCGGCGTCGGGCAAGGGCACTGTCGCTGCGCGCGTGGCGGCGGCGCTCGGCTGGAATTACCTGGATTCCGGCGCGCTCTATCGCCTGACGGCGCTCGCTGCACAACGCGCCGGCGTCGCCTGGAACGACGAGCCACGCGTCGCCGCCGTTGCTGCCGGACTGGACGTGGTTTTCGGTGTTGACTCGATCCTGCTCGCCGGCGAAGAGGTCGGCGAAGCGATCCGCAGCGAGGAAATATCGTCGGGCGCCTCGCAGGTCGCTGCTTTGCCGGCGGTGCGCACCGCCTTGCTCTTCCGCCAGCGTGCTTTCCGGCGGGCGCCCGGCTTGGTCGCCGATGGCCGCGACATGGCGTCGGTCGTCTTTACCGATGCCGTCAGCAAGGTCTTTCTCACGGCAAGCGTCGAGGCACGCGCCGAAAGGCGCTATAAGCAGTTGATCAGCAAAGGAATCGCTGCTAAACTCCAGCCTCTTTTGCAGGAGATGCGTGAACGTGACGAACGCGACCGTGGTCGCAGCGTCGCGCCGCTTCTGCAAAGCGCGGATGCCCGTCTGCTTGACACTACCGAACTCTCCATCGAGGCGGCGGTGGCGCAGGTGCTGGCGTGGGCGCGTCCCCTACTGCCGGCACAGACCTGTCGATAGCAAGGAACGCGTTCCGGAGCAGCTCCGCGGCAACACCGGACGGCTTGCGCCTGTCGTCCGTTCAGGTGTCGTCCGTCTGACGCGCCGTGCTGTCGGAATCCCGCTGTTTGCGGGGTTTTGATCGTCCGGCGCCCGTCTTTTCGAGCTTGCCGACGAAGACGGTCGATCGTGTTCAATCCAACCCGCCAACGTGCGGTCAGGTCCCTCAATCCAAATGTCTGCCAATCCCATCATGCAAGAAAGCTTTGCCGCGCTTTTCGAAGAAAGCCTCACCCGCCAGGAAATGCGCCAGGGCGAAGTCATTACCGCCGAAGTCGTCCGTGTTGACCAGAACTTTGTCGTGGTCAATGCCGGTCTGAAGTCGGAAAGCTACATCGATGTCGAAGAATTCCTGAACGATCAGGGCGAACTCGAAGTTGCCGCTGGCGATTTCGTCCAGGTCGCCATTGAGCAGCTCGAAAACGGCTTTGGCGAAACGCGCCTGTCGCGCGATCGCGCCAAGCGTGTCGCTGCTTGGAATGCCCTTGAGCAGGCATTGAACGATGGTTCGCTGGTTACCGGCGCCATCACCGGCAAGGTCAAGGGCGGTCTCACCGTCATGACGCACGGCGTACGCGCCTTCCTGCCCGGTTCGCTGGTCGACATGCGTCCGGTCAAGGACACCACGCCGTACGAAGGCAAGACCTTCGAATTCAAGGTTATCAAGCTCGACCGCAAGCGTAACAACGTGGTCGTTTCCCGCCGTGCCGTTCTCGAAGCGAGCGTCGGTGAAGAGCGCGAAGCGCTGCTGGCCAACCTCAAGGAAGGCAGCATCGTCAAGGGTATCGTCAAGAACATCACCGACTACGGCGCGTTCGTCGACCTCGGAGGCATCGATGGTCTGCTGCACATCACCGATCTGGCCTGGCGTCGTGTTCGTCACCCGTCCGAAGTTCTGGCCGTCGGCGACGAAGTGCAAGCCAAGATTCTCAAGTTCGACCAAGAGAAGAACCGCGTTTCGCTCGGCTTGAAGCAGCTCGGCGAAGATCCGTGGGTCGGCATCTCGCGTCGTTACCCGCAAGGCACGCGTCTGTTCGGCAAGGTCACCAATCTGACCGACTACGGCGCGTTCGTCGAAATCGAGCAGGGCATCGAAGGTCTGGTGCACGTCTCGGAAATGGACTGGACCAACAAGAACGTCCATCCGTCGAAGGTCGTCCAGCTCGGCGACGAAGTCGAAGTGATGATCCTCGAAATCGACGAAGACCGTCGCCGTATCTCGCTCGGCATGAAGCAGTGCGCGGCGAATCCGTGGGACGACTTCTCGATGAACCACAAGAAGGGCGACAAGGTTCGCGGCGCGATCAAGTCGATCACCGACTTCGGCGTGTTCATCGGCCTGCCCGGCGGCATCGACGGTCTGGTGCACCTGTCCGACCTGTCGTGGTCTATCCCTGGCGAAGAAGCGATCCGCAACTTCAAGAAGGGTGACGAAGTCGAGGCCGTCGTTCTGGCGATCGACACCGACAAGGAACGCATCTCGCTGGGCATCAAGCAGCTCGAAGGCGATCCCTACACCAACTTCATCGCCACCCACGAGAAGAACACCATCGTTCGCGGCACGATCAAGTCGATCGACGCGCGCGGTGCCGTGATCAACCTCGACGGCGACATGGACGGCTACCTGCGTGCGTCCGAAGCCTCGCGCGACCGTATCGACGACCTGCGTACGCTGTACAAGGAAGGCGATACGATCGAGGCGATGATCATCAACGTTGATCGCAAGTCGCGTTCGATCAATCTGTCGATCAAGGCCAAGGATCAGGCTGAACAGCACGAAGCGCTGCAGAAGTTCGCTTCGGACAGCAACCTGAACTCGGGCACGACGAATCTCGGCGCGCTGCTCAAGGCCAAGCTGAACAACCCGCAATAAGGCGATCAGCATGACCAAATCCGAGCTGATCGCGCGGCTGGCTGAGCGCTTTCCTCAGCTGGTGGCGAAGGATGCTGATTTCGCGGTCAAGATGATTCTTGATGCGATGTCCGAGGCTCTGGCCAACGGTGATCGCATCGAGATCCGCGGATTCGGCAGCTTCGCGTTGAACTACCGGCCGCCACGTGTCGGCCGCAACCCGAAGTCCGGCGACAAGGTGAGCGTTCCCGAAAAATGGGTGCCTCACTTCAAGGCCGGCAAGGAGTTGCGCGAGCGCGTCGACAGCGCGCTCTAAGGGTTCCAGCTGTGGTAGATTCAGGGGCGGTGACGTGAGTCACCGCCCTTTTTTTTCATGAGCGAAAACGCCATGATGCGTGGCTTGCTGTGGGCGACGAGACTGTTCATCTTCCTCTTCCTGTTGGCGTTCGCGCTGAAGAACAGCGATACCGTCAGCATTCGTTTCTTTTTCGATACGAACTGGCAGGCGCCGATGATCATCGTCGTTCTCGCCTTCTTCGCCGGCGGCGCCCTGCTCGGCATTCTTTCCCTGCTTGGCATCGTCTATCGCATGCGGCGCGAGTTGGGGAGCTTGCGCCGCGACGCGTCCAGCCGTGCCGCGGCGGACATCCCATCCTCGCCTCTCTGATTGCGCAATGATCGAATTCGAATACTGGCAGCTGCTGCTTTTTCCCCTGTTTTTCGGTCTTGGCTGGGCAGCCGCCCGAGTAGACATCCGTCATCTGGTCAAGGAATCGCGCTCCTTGCCGCGCTCCTACTTCCAGGGACTCAATTTCCTGCTCAACGAACAGCCCGACCGGGCGATCGAAGCTTTTGTCGATGCGGTGAAGGTTGATCCGCAGACGGTCGAACTGCATTTCGCACTGGGTGGGCTGTTCCGCCGCCGTGGCGAGACCGAACGTGCCATCCGCATGCACCAGAATCTGGTCGATCGCGAGGATCTGCCGCAGCATCTCAAACTGAAAGCGCTCGCCGAACTCGGCCAGGACTTTCTCAAGGCCGGTCTGCTCGACCGCGCAGAGGCGATTTTCGACAAGCTGCGTGGCACCGCCGAAGACGAGGACGCCAAGCGCAACCTGCTCGAGATATACCAGCTGGAGCGCGACTGGGAAAAGGCGATCGCCATCGCCGCCGAATTGCCCGACGTCGCGTCGCAGAAGGAAATCGCCGAGTACTACTGTGAGCTGGCGGCGGCCGAGATGATGCGCTCGCATCGCGATCTGGCGCGCCAGCACCTGCAGACGGCTTTGGAGCGCAATCGCAAATGCGTTCGCGCCAGCCTGCTGCAGGGCGACCTCGAAGCACAGGCAGGCAATGACCTGCTGGCCATCGACTGGTGGCAACGCATCGAGCAGCAGGATCCCGTCTATCTGGCGCTGGTGGCGCAACGCCTGCTCGACGCCTATCGCCGGCTCGACCGGCGCGACGAGGGTCTGCAGCTCCTGCGCGGCTACCTCGAACGTTATCCCTCGCTCGATCTGCTCGATGTCGTCTTTCAACTGGTACTGGAGAGCGACGGCGCTGACGCGGCGTACCGGCTGGTGCGCGACGAACTCAAGCGCAATCCGACGCTGCTCGGTTTTGACAAGCTGCTGGAAGCGCGACTGCTGGTCGCGCCGCCGGAAACGCGCGCCGATCTCGATCTCGCCAAGGGCATCGTGCAGGGCTACACGCGCCGTCTGGCGCGCTATCAATGCGATAATTGCGGCTTCAAGGCGCGCCAGTTCTATTGGCGCTGTCCGGCTTGCGGTGGCTGGGAAACCTACCCGCCGAAGCGCACCGAAGAATTCGATCTGACCCCCTAGGAGCAATCTTGAAAGTCACCGTAGTTGGCACCGGCTATGTTGGTCTGGTGAGCGGCGCCTGCCTCGCTGAAGTTGGCAACGATGTCCTCTGTCTCGACGTCGATCCGGCAAAAATCCGCATCCTCAAGGAAGGCGGCATTCCGATTTTCGAGCCGGGGCTGCTCGAAATGGTCCGCCGCAACGTCGCGGCGGGGCGCCTGCGCTTCACCACCGACGTAGCCGAATCCGTGGCGCATGGCACGATCCAGTTCATCGCCGTCGGCACGCCGCCGGACGAGGATGGTTCCGCCGATCTGCAGTACGTGACTGCCGCCGCGCGCGCGATCGGCCGGCACATGGACGAATACAAGGTCATCGTCGACAAGTCGACGGTGCCGGTCGGTACCGCCGACAAGGTGCGGGCGGCGGTTGTCGACGAACTGGCCAAGCGCGGCCTGCGCGGCGATTTCTCGGTCGTTTCCAATCCTGAGTTCCTCAAGGAAGGTGCTGCCGTTGATGACTTCATGCGCCCCGACCGCATCGTCGTCGGCGCTGACGAAGCGCGCGCGATCGAACTGATGCGCGCCTTGTACGCGCCGTTCCAGCGCAACCACGAACGCCTGATCATCATGGACGTGCGCTCGGCCGAACTGACCAAGTACGCGGCCAACGCCATGCTGGCGACGCGTATCAGCTTCATGAACGAGCTCGCCAACCTCGCCGAAAAGCTCGGTGCCGATATCGAAATGGTGCGCCAGGGAATCGGCTCCGACCCGCGCATCGGCTACCACTTTCTCTATCCCGGCTGCGGCTACGGTGGCTCCTGCTTCCCCAAGGATGTGCAGGCGCTGCAGCGCACGGCGCGTCTCGACGCAGGCATCGAACTGAAAGTGCTGAACGCCGTCGAGGAAGCCAACGACGAGCAGAAGCGCGTGTTGACGCGAAAGGTCAAGGCACGTTTCGGCGACGACCTCTCCGGTCGGCGTTTCGCGATCTGGGGGCTGGCGTTCAAGCCGAACACCGACGACATGCGCGAGGCGCCGAGCCGCCAGCTGATCGCCGACCTGTTCGCTGCCGGTGCCGTGGTTTCCGCCTACGATCCGGTCGCCATGCACGAAGCGCAGCGCATCTTCGCCGGTGAAACGCGCCTGAACTTCACGGAAAGCCCGCTCGATGCGCTCGACGGTGCCGACGCGCTGATCATCGTCACCGAGTGGAAGGAATTCCGCAGCCCGGATTTCGCGGTGGTCAAGGAGCGCCTGAAGCAGGCGCTGATCTTCGACGGCCGTAATCTCTACGAACCGAAACTGCCGCGCAGTTTCGGCATCGAGTATCACGCGATCGGACGTCTCTGATGCAGTTGCCTGATTTTTCCGCCGCGCGACTGCTCGTCGTCGGCGATGTGATGCTCGATCGTTACTGGTTTGGCGAGGTTTCACGAATTTCGCCGGAAGCGCCGGTGCCGGTGGTCAAGGTGGAGCGCAGCGAAGAACGTCCCGGTGGTGCCGCCAACGTTGCCCGCAACGCGGCGGCACTTGGCGCGCGCGTCGGACTGCTGTCGGTCGTCGGCGACGACGAGCCCGGACAGACGCTTGGCCGCATGATGCGCGAGGGCGGCATCGACGCCGGCCTGCACATCGATCGCGAGATCAGCACCACGGTCAAGCTGCGCGTCATCGGGCGCCAGCAGCAACTGCTGCGCATCGATTTCGAGACGGCGCCGTCGCACGAGACGCTGCGCGCCAAGCTTGCCGAATACACGCGGCGCCTGCCCGACTGCGACGTCGTTGCGCTCTCCGACTACGGCAAAGGCGGTCTGGTCCATATCGAGGAAATGATCCGTCTGGCGCGCGCCGCCGGCAAGAAGGTGCTGGTCGACCCGAAGGGCGACGACTATTCGCGCTACGCCGGGGCAACGCTGATCACGCCGAATCGCGGCGAGTTGCGCGAAGTCGTCGGACGCTGGAAGGACGAGGACGATCTGCGTCGGCGTGCCGAGGCACTGCGCGCCGAACTTGGCCTCGAAGCGCTGCTGGTGACGCGCAGTGAAGAGGGGATGACGCTGTTCCATGCCGGTGGGGTGATCCACCAGGGGGCGGTGGCGCGCGAGGTTTATGATGTTTCAGGTGCCGGCGACACCGTCGTGGCAACGCTGTCGGTGATGCTGGCACAGGGCGCCGGCTGGGCCGAAGCGATTCACGCCGCCAACGTGGCTGCCGGTGTGGTTGTCGGCAAGCTGGGCACTGCCACCGTGTCGCGCGCCGAACTGGCTGGCGCACTCGAAGCTGCACCGATTTAAGGAATTTGCATGTACACCATCGTTACCGGCGCCGCCGGCTTCATCGGCTCGAATATCGTTCGCGCGCTCAACAAGCGTGGCGAGAAGAACATCATCGCCGTCGATAACCTGACGCGCGCCGACAAGTTCAAGAATCTGGTCGATTGCGAAATCGCCGACTACATCGACAAGCAGGAATTCATCGAGCGCCTGCTCGCCGGCGATTTTGACGGCGACGTCGAGGCCATCCTGCACGAAGGCGCCTGCTCCGATACGATGGAGAGCGACGGCCGCTACATGATGGAAAACAACTACCGCTACTCGGTGCAGCTGCTCGACTGGTGCCTCGATCAGGAAGTGCAGTTGCTCTACGCGTCGAGCGCGGCAACCTACGGCGGTGGCGGCGTTTTCCGCGAGGATCGCGCCTGCGAGTCGCCGCTCAACGTCTATGGCTATTCGAAGTTCCTGTTCGACCAGATCGTTCGCCGGCGTTTGCCGGACGCTTCCTCGCAGGTGGTCGGCTTCCGCTACTTCAACGTCTACGGGCCGGGCGAAACGCACAAGGGGCGCATGGCCTCGGTGGCTTTCCACCATTTCAACCAGTTCCGTAGCGAGGGTCGCGTGCGCCTGTTCGAGGGCTGCGACGGTTACGCCAATGGCGCGCAGCAGCGAGACTTCATTCACGTCGACGACGTCGTCGCGGTCAATCTGTGGTTCCTCGACCATCCGCGCAAGTCGGGAATCTTCAACCTCGGCACCGGCCGGGCGCAGAGCTTCAACGACGTCGCCGTCGCCGGCGTCAATGCGCAGCGCGCGCGTGCCGGCGAAGCGGCTTTGCCGCTGGCTGATCTGGTCGGGCACGGACTGATCGAGTACATCGCCTTCCCCGACGCGCTCAAGGGCAAGTACCAGAGCTTCACGCAGGCCGACCAGACGCGTTTGCGCGAGGCCGGTTACGACGCGCCTTTCATGACGGTCGAGGAGGGCGTCGGCAAGTACGTCGAATGGCTGCATGAGCATGTATAAGACACTCGCCGAATACGTCGGCGGCACACCGCTGGTCCGTCTGCAACGCTTGCCCGGAGCGCTGGCTGCGGCGCGCGGCAACGTGCTGCTGGCCAAGCTCGAAGGCGACAACCCGGCCGGCTCGGTAAAGGACCGGCCGGCGCTGTCGATGATCATGCGCGCCGAAGCGCGCGGCGACATCCGCCCCGGCGACACGCTGATCGAGGCGACTTCGGGTAACACCGGCATCGCGCTGGCGATGGCGGCGGCCATTCGCGGTTACCGCATGGTGCTGGTGATGCCGGAAAACCAGAGCGTCGAGCGCCGGCAGACGATGCGCGCCTATGGCGCCGAACTGGTGCTGACGCCGCGTGATGGCGGCATGGAACTGGCTCGCGACGTAGCGCAGCGGCTGCGCGAGGAGCGGCACGGCGTGATCCTCGACCAGTTTGCCAACCCGGACAATCCGCTCGCGCACTACGAAGGTACGGGCCCCGAGATCTGGCAGCAGAGCGAAGGCCGCGTCACGCATTTCGTCAGCAGCATGGGAACGACGGGAACGATCATGGGCGTTTCCCGCTATCTCAAGGAACAGAATCCCGCCGTCTGCATCGTCGGCTGCCAGCCCGAAGACGGTTCGCAGATTCCTGGCATCCGCAAATGGCCGGAGGCTTATTTGCCGAAGATTTTCGAGCGTTCGCGGATCGACCGGATCGAGTCGGTGAGTCAGGCCGATGCCGAAGAAACAACGCGGCGTCTGGCGCGCGAGGAAGGCATCTTCGCCGGCGTCTCGTCGGGCGGCGCGCTGGCGGTGGCGCTGCGACTCGCTGCCGAGCTGGAAAACGCGACCATCGTCAGCATCATCTGCGACCGCGGTGACCGCTACCTGTCGACCGGTGTATTCCCTGCCTGAGCCGTTTGTTGCCATGAAGCCAGTTCTCGTCTTCGACATCGAAACAATTCCCGACGTCGCCGGTCTGCGGCGGCTGCACGGGCTCGATGCAACGCTCTCGGATATCGAGGTCGCCGAACTCGCCTTCCAGCAGCGCCGCGTGCAGAACGGTACCGATTTTCTGCCCTTGCATCTGCAGCGCATCGTCGTCATCTCCTGCGTGCTACGCGCCGGACGCGATTTCCGCGTCTGGTCGCTGGCCGAGCCCGAGCAGGGCGAAGGCGAGATCATCCAGCGCTTTTTCGACGGGATCGAGAAGTTCACGCCGCAGATCGTTTCCTGGAACGGCGGCGGCTTCGATCTGCCGGTACTGCACTACCGCGGGCTGATTCACGGCGTCGCCGCGCAGCGTTACTGGGATCTCGGCGACGGCGATTACGCCGACAGCCGCGACTTCAAGTACAACAATTACATCAGCCGCTACCACACGCGCCATCTCGATCTGATGGACCTGCTGGCGATGTACCAGCCGCGCGCCAGCGCACCGCTCGACGATCTGGCCAAGCTGATCGGTTTCCCCGGCAAGCTCGGCATGGACGGCAGCAAGGTGTGGGAAGCGTGGTGCGAAGGGCGTAGTGCCGAAATCCGCGACTACTGCGAAACCGACGTTGTCAATACCTATCTCGTGTCGACGCGCTTCCGTCTGATGCGCGGCGAACTGTCGCGCGCGGAATACGATGCCGAAGTGGCTTTCGTGCGCAGCGAACTGGCGCGTCTCGACAAGGCGCACTGGCGTGAGTATCTATCCGCCTGGGGCGATGCAGACTAGGGCAGCATAAGTCGAAGGCTCGCCTTCAGTTGCTGGCGCCAGCCCGACGTCGCTGCAGCATTCCTTTCCCAGGTTGCGGGGATTTCAGGCAGCCGCTTGGCCGTTGGCGCGGGGACTCAGAACTCTCGCTGCCAGACCCACGGCAAAGCCGCAAGCGCGGCGAAAAAGACCAGAAGATGGAAGATCGCCCAGTACAGGTAGCGCCGGGCGATGCCTTTCGGATCAAGGTTGGCAACCAGATGAAGCTTTCCGTCCGCCGGTCGGCCGAGCAGGTGGATGTCGGCCGCCGCACGCAGTTCGACTTGGCGCCTGGACACCTCTCGCCGCGCCGCCTGACGCGCCAGTTTCCACTCCTGCATGCTCAGTTCGCCGTCGCCGTCCAGATCAAAGCGGCTGACCAGGGTCTTCTGATCCTCTTTCCAATCGGCGAGAAGCGCGCGCGTATCGTTGGCGGCATCGAGTTCAAGGGCAGCGCCGCCGATCGTCCGGAATTCGCCGATGGCGTAGATCGGGTCGCCGATCTGCAAGGTCCATTCGCTGTGACGCCGACTGCCGATCGTCCGCACTTCCTTGTGCCGCGACATGATTTCGGCGCGCTCAGGGTCGATGACGCATTCGCCGCTGTCATCATCAAGAAGGAAGGACGATTTGCTTTCGCCGCGTTCGACCGTGCGCCATTTGCCGTCGTGGTCCTTCGTTTCAATCTGGAAGCGGTACCAGAGACAGGGAAATCCCGTCAGCGGCGAAAACAGCGGTGTCCCATCAAGCGCCTTGCCCCTGCCGCCCAGTTCGACATAGCCTTGCGCCGCGGAGGCGATGCGTGAAGTCGGCGTATCAGTGATCGTCCGTCGGCGACGTACTGCCGACAGCCACGCGAACAGGCTCAGCAAGGCCAGCAGGGCAAGGCAGATCAGCCAGCCCTCGCGCGACTCGATCTCGATGCCGAAGACGAGGATGACGAGTTGCGCGCCGGAGGTGACGAACTGGCCGTACTCGCGCTGCCAGCGGACCATCATCGCCCGGGGTCTAACTGAACAGTTGTTTCAGATCGACGTCGGCTTTTTCGGCGGTGGAAAACTCGAGCAGAGGCTTGGCTTCGAAGCTGAAGGCGCGCGCCACGATGGCGTCGGGAAACTGTTCAACGCGCACGTTGTTGATGTTGACCGCTTCGTTGTACAGCTCGCGGCGGTCGGCGATGGCGTTTTCCAGACCGGTGATGCGCTGCTGCAACTGCATGAAGTTGTCGTTCGTCTTCAGCTCGGGGTAGGCCTCGGCGACGGCGAACAGCTGGCCAAGACCGCTGCGCAGCGAATTCTCGGCACGGCCCAGCGCGCCGACATCCTGCGCTTCACGCGCCGTCTGCACGCGCGAACGTGCTTCGATCACTGCCTGCAGTGTCTGCTGTTCGAACTGCCGGTACTGCCTGCAGGCTTCGACCAGCTTCGGCAGCTCGTCATGGCGCTGCTTGAGCAGCACGTCGATGTTGGCCCAGGCCTTGGCGACGTTGTGCTTGAGACCGACGAGGCCGTTGTAGATGAGCACTGCGTAGAGCGCGACAACTGCTAAGGCGCCCAGGAAAAGCAGCGTGCCGATGGCCATGTCATCCTCCCTGATGAATGTCTTTTTGCCAGTGCACTGATGATAACCGAAGGCGCCGGCTGCAGTTGTCCGGCATGAACGGCGTCAGGCTCGCGCAGCTGCGTCGCGCGAGATGCGCCTATCTGCGTATTTCGGAGAAAGGCTTATGGTCATGGCGTAACGCCACGACCCGCGGCAGCTGCGGGACAGGCGCCTATTTGTCCGCGATCGGCGAAGTGCCCGCGGAGTGTGCCGGAGTTGCGTCGGGCGTGCCGGAGAGCATGCTTTCTTCGCTGCTGGCGAGCAGTGCGATCTCTTCGGGCGGCAGCCGCAGGCGGTTCAGCAGTGTTTCCTTGCTGATGTGCAGCAGTTTCTCGATCGCCGTGAAGTCGTCGGGAAGCGCGGCATCGTCCCAGCCATTGGCCGAATGGCGTGCCAGATTGACGGCCAGCGCCACGTTCTGCACGCGCGGCAGATGGCTGTTGGCATCGTCCATCAGCGTCTTGAGTAGTTCCGGCAGATGCCATTCGCTGCACAGGGCCAACTGAACGTCGGACAGGCGCAGGTTGAGCACCATTTCCTGCGCCGTGGCGCTGCGCAGGGTGTGGTCGGTTTGCTGCAGCGAACGGATCTTCATCGCCAGTCGTGGCGCGAAGCACCATAGCAATACCTCGGCCAGATCGTGCAGCAGCGCTGCCAGCGCCACTTCCTCCATGTTCATGTCGTGCCGGGCGTAGGCCCAGTCGTGGGCATAGTGCGAGGCGCGCTGCGCTCGGCGGATGACCTGCAATACGCCGAGCAGGGCATGCGGCTCGTCGTGCAGCAGGCTCTCGATGGTCAGCGGGTTTTCGAACTTGCGGAAGAAGGGCTCGACGCCGAGCATCATCACGGCACTGCCGATGGTGGTGATGTCCGAGCGCAGGTAGCGCCCGCGATAGGGCTGGATGTAGGCGAGTACACGTACCGCCATCAGCGGATCCTGCAGGACGATGGCGGCGATGTCGCGACCGTTAACATCGTCAATCCTCTCCCTGGCCTGTTCGAGGCGGCGGGCAGTCTGGCGCAGAATCGGCATTTCCGCGCCGCTGTAGAACAGGACCCAGGATTCGATATCCTTCAAGGCTTGTTCGATCATTGCCGGCCTCTTAAATGACTGCCTTAGATAAGTTCGCTAATAGTTTGATTTCAGGTGGGACGATTAGTTCGCTGCTCATCTTACCCGTAGCCGATGGGCGCTCGCAAGCTGCTCCCGGGCCGGCATCATGCTTCGCGCTCAAGGCTGCAAATCCTTGTGCTCAGCCGCGCGCACAGCGCCGGATAGCGTCGAGGTAGCGTTCGCCATCGGGCGCTGTTCCATCCTGTCCGGCTTGCCAGACGATCTCGGCGAGGCAGTCCATCAGCCGATGTTCGGCGGTGTGCGGGTCAAGTCGGGCGCATAGCGTGGCGCGTGCCGCACGGATGCCTGGCGGCTGGTCGATCGACAGTTGCTCGGCGATCGCCAGATGCAGCGAGAGATGCAGGAACGGGGCGGCACCATCGGCAGTCGTCCCTGCCGCCAGCGCCAGCTCGGGACTGTCGAGCAGTGCGTGATATTCGGGGTGAATGTCGATCACCGCCGCAGCGAGGGCCTCGGCGGCTTCCAGAGGCAAGCGCTCGCGCTGTTTGCGCCGGGCGGCACAGAAGAAATGTCTTACCTGTTCACGCGTGGGATTGAACATCAGTCGAACCCTTCGTTCGGGAGAGCGTGGCGGTGACGACGCAGTTGTGCAAGGAGCGGTTGTCGCCGTCGCAACCGGGGGCGAGCTGACCGGTGCCGTAAACACCGAGCAGCGGCATTCCGGGAAAACGCTTGACCAGCAGCGCGCGATCCTCGTCGTCACCGCCGTAGAAGTAAGGGCCGCGGCCGATGCAGGAGAAGGCCAGCGCAGCCAGCGGTTCGCTGGCTGCCGCAGCGAGTCGCGCCAGGGTGCGCCGCATGTCGGCAATGCCGGTATCTGGCTCGCGCATCGCCCAGGCAATACGCTGGCCGGGGTGAGCGCGTTCGGCCAGCGTCAGCGAGTCATCGGCATTGACGGCAACGATCGGCACTGGTCGGAAGCGTCCTTCAGCGAGCGCGGCCTGCGTATCGCCACCAGCGCTGTCGTCAATGAGCACGGCGCACAGGTGATGCAGCGGTAGCGGCAAGTGTTCAGGGCTGCTGGACGCGTACCAGGCGCTCTGCAGGGCGTCGGGCAAGGCCCGCAGCAAGCTGAGCAGCGCGCTGCGGCCGCCGATTTCTTCGATGTCGTAGGCGCAGACCAGATCGATGATTTGCGCCGGTGCCAGTAGACGCAGCCCGGAAGAAACACCGAGATCGACGCGTGCGCCGGAAAAAGCGAGGCTGCAGCGCCGGCTTGCGCAGATCCGGCTGCCCTGCCAGACGACGGGCTCGAAACCACCACCAGCGCCGCAGAAACTGCCGCCGAAGCGTGCCGGGTGTTCCTTCCAGTCGGCAACGAATGCGCTGGCGGTGTAGGAAAGAAGACTTCTCGTGCTGTTGTCAGCCGCAGTGTTTTCGCTATCGTCCGCCGCGCTCAGGGCGATACCGCCACCGAAGACCATGGCCGCCGCTGCCGGTCGGTCGAGTACCCAGCCTTCTTCGGTAAAAACACCGGCAGCGATGCCGCCACCGACTTGCAGCGACGACGCGGCGCGGGCAGCGGCGGTCACGGCAAGTTGCGCATGGCGCGCGAAATCGGGGGTGAGGAAGAGCAGCACGCTCTCGGCGCTGGCCAGCCCGGCTTTGTCCAGTGCCGCACGCACGGCCGCTTCGGCCAACTGCGGCGAGGCTTCGTCGCCGCTGATCAGTGCCGTGGCAATACTCACGAGGCTTCGCTCCCGCCGGGCGGCGCTGTCTTGCCGCGGTAGCTACAGAGATCGGCGACCGGACAGCGCCAGCACTCTGGCCGGCGCGCCTTGCAGATGTAACGCCCGTGCAGGATCAGCCAGTGGTGCGCGTGCTCACGGAATTCTGCAGGAACACAGCGCAGCAGTTTCTCTTCGACGGCCAGCGGCGTTTTGCCCGGGGCGAGGCCGGTGCGGTTGCCGACACGGAAGATGTGCGTGTCGACGGCGATGGTCGGTTCGCCGAAAACGACGTTGAGGACGACGTTGGCGGTCTTGCGGCCGACGCCGGGCAGCGCTTCGAGCGCCTCGCGCGTCGCCGGCACCTCGCCGCCGTGGCGTTCGAGCAGCAGGCAGCAGGTGGCGACGACGTTCTTCGCCTTGCTGCGGTAGAGGCCGATGCGGTTGATGTAGTCCATCAGGCGCTCCTCGCCGAGCGCGGCCATCGCCGCCGCGTCGGGCGCGTCGGCAAAGAGCCGGCGCGTGGCGAGGTTCACGCTGCGGTCGGTCGCCTGCGCCGAGAGGATGACGGCGATCAGCAGCTGGAAGGGCGTGGCGTAGGCGAGCTCGGTTTTCGGCGCCGGGTTGGCGGCGCGCAGGCGGGCGAAGAATTCGCTGCGCCCGGCGGCGTTCATGCGGCCGGGCCGGCGTCGGCAGCGCGTTCGGCCGCGGTGTTCCCGGACAGCGGCGGCGCGGCGGGTGGCGCCTGACGGCGGCGTTCGGCGGCGCGCGCTTCGACCCAGTTCTTCCACGCGATCAGGCAGCCGAGCAGGATGAAGGCGCCCGGCGGCAGCGCGGCGAGCAGGAAGCCCGGATAGTCGGCCGGCAGCAACTGCAGCGCTTCAAGACCCGGGATCACCATGTCGATGCCGGAAAAGAGCGTGCCGCCAGCGATGAATTCACGCAGGCCACCGAGCAGGGCGAGCGTCCATAGCATGCCGACGCCCATGAACACACCGTCGAGCGCCGACTGCAGTGGCGGATTCTTGGCGGCGAAGGCTTCGACGCGCGCCAGCACGATGCAGTTGGTGACGATCAGCGGGATGAAAATGCCGAGTACCAGATACAGCTCGTGCAGGTTGGCGTTGAACAGCAGGTCGACGATCGTCACCAGTGCGGCGACGATGAGGATGAACACCGGGATGCGGATCTCGTGTGGAATGAAGTTGCGCAGGCTGGCGATGACGCCGCCGGAAATGGCCATGACCAGGATCGTCGCCAGCGACAGCATGACGCCGTTGACCAGATTGGTGGTCACCGCCAGCAGCGGGCACAGGCCGAGAATCTGCACCAGGCTGGTGTTCTGCTTCCAGATGCCGTTGCCGGCGATCTGGCCGAATTCGCCCTGTTTCATGCTGCGCATCCTCCTGTCAGCGGCGCTGACGACGCGTCGGTGCCGGCGCGCGTCACTGGAACACCTGCTCGCGGTTTTCCGCCACCCAGCGCGCCGCCTTGCCGACGGCCTTGACCACCGCGCGCGGCGTTACCGTCGCCCCGGCGTTGGCGTCGAAGCGGCCGCCGTCCTTCTTGACCCGCCACTCGCGCTCGCTGAACGTCGTCGGCGACAGGCCGTTGAACTGGGTGATCCACGGCCGCGCCTTGTTCTTGTCCTTCTTCGGCTCGATGTAGTCGCCGAGCCCCGGCGTTTCGCGGTGCTGGGTGACGCGCACGCCGTAGATGCTGCCGTCGACGCCGACCGCCAGCAGGAGGCGGATCTTGCCCGAATAACCGTCGGGCGCGACGGCCTCGACCACCGCCGCCGTGGCCGCGCCGCCGCGGCGCGCTCGGTAGATCGTCGACGGCTCGTCGAGACCGAGCGCGGCCGCCGCCGGCACTTGCAGGGCATCCTTGAGCAGGTCGTTGTCGTAGGCGTCCTTGGGCAGCACCTCGTCGATCAACCTCATCTTCTCGGCCAGCGCCGTCGCCTCGAGCGCAGGTTTGGTGGCGAGATACGAGGCCGAGAGCAGGCCGGTGAAGATGGCGACGAAGACGATCAGGATCACCGCGGTGCGCGCGGCCATCAGCGGTGCGCTCGTTGGCTTGGGCGTATCGCTCATTTCGCCCCCTTCAAGCCGAAGATCGCCGGTTGCGAATAGCGGTCGATCAGCGGCGCGCAGATGTTGAGCAACAGCACGGCGAAGGCGACGCCGTCAGGATAACCGCCGAAAACGCGAATCAGATAGGCGAGGATGCCGGCGGCAAAGCCGAAGATCAGCTGGCCGCGCGGCGTCGTGCAGCCGCTCACCGGGTCGGTGACGATGAAGAAGGCGCACAGCAGCGAACCGCCGGAAAACACATGGAACAGCGGGCTGGCGTAAGCGTCAGGCTGCCACAGCCAGAGGCCGCCGGAAATCGCGATCAGGCCGATGAGGAAGGCCGCCGGCGCTTGCCAGCGGATGATGCCGCGCCACCACAGCCAGAGGCCGCCGAGCAGATAGCCGGCAGTGATCCATTCCCAGCCACGACCGGCGAAATGGCCGAAAACCTCGGCGTTGGCCAGCAGCGACGGCACGCTGGCGTTGCCCTCGTTGAGCTTGAGCGCGGTCTTCAGTGCGTCGAGCGGCGTCGCGCCGTTCATCGCGTCGACGCGCGGTAGCAGACCGAACACCGCCTGCAACTGCACGCCGAAGCCGGCCTTCAGGTCGACCGGCGGCCATGTCGACATCAGCGCCGGGAAAGCGACGATGCACGCGGCGAAGGCGATCATCGCCGGATTGAACGGGTTCTGGCCGAGTCCGCCATAAAGCTGCTTGGCGATGACGATGGCGAACAGTGCGCCGACCGCGGTCAGCCACCACGGCGCCAGCGGCGGGAAGGCGAGCACGACCAGCCAGGCGGTGACCAGCGCGCTGCCGTCGCCGAGGAAGAGGCCGAGCGGCTTGCCGCGCGCCTTGAGCATCAGCGCTTCGCCGGCCAGCGCGAAGACGCTGGCGATCGCCAGCTGGACGAGGATGATCGCGCCGAACACCCAGGCGTAAGCGGCGATGCCCGGCAGCAGGCCGGCCAGCACCATGAGCATGATGCGGCGGACGCTGTTGTTGCCGAGCTGGTAGGGCGAAGTGGCGGGGGCCATGGGCATCATGAACGGGACTCCGGAGCAGCGTCGGCCGGCGTGGTTTCAGCGACGCTGGCGGCAGTGCTCACGGGCGCAGCAGCGGTTTCGTGAGCGCCAGTCGCGGCTGCCGGGGCGGCGGCCGGGTCAATGGCTGGGTTGGTGGCCGGGGGCGTTGCAGCGCTGGCCGCAGCGCCTTCTGCCGCCTTGGCGGCCACCACCTCGCGTTGCAGACGGGCGCGCTCGACGGCGGCGGCGATGGTCGCACGACGGGCGGCATCGGCGTCAGTGCTTGTCGGCGTGCCGGCAGTCGCGGCAGGCGCTGCCGCGGTCGACGGCGTCGAAGCTGGCGCAGGTGTTGCGGCAGCCGGTTTTGCCGGCGCTGCCGCGGCCTCGGCCGCCTTGGCCGCGGCGGCACGCGCCAGACGCTCGGCTTTTTCGGCCTTTTCGCGTTCGTCGCGCGCGTTGCGGAACTCGAAGCGCGCCTTGGCCGCTTCCGATGCTTTCTTGTCGCGTTCGCGCGACCAGATTTCGCCCTTGGCGAAGCGGAAGTACTGCACCAGCGGAATGTGCGAGGGGCAGACGAAGCTGCAGCAGCCGCACTCGATGCAGTCGAACAGATGGTACTGCTGCGCCTTACCGAAATCGTTGGCACGTGCGTGCCAGTACAGCTCGAAAGGCTGCAGTTCATGCGGGCAGGCGCGCGCGCAGGAGCCGCAGCGGATGCACGGCATTTCCGGTGGTACCGGCGGGAACAGCGCCGGCGAGCTGGCAATGATGCAGTTCGAGGTCTTGATCAGCGGTGCTTCGACACTGGGCAGGGTGATGCCCATCATCGGCCCGCCCATCAGGTAGCGGTCGGTATCAGCCTTCGGCCGGCCGAGCTTGATGAACTCCTCGATCGGCGTGCCGACCAGCGTTTCCCAGTTGCCGGTCTGCTCGACGTTGCCGGTGAGCGTGACGACGCGCGAGATCATCGGCTCGCCGAAAGCGACGGCGCGATGCACGGCATACGCAGTGCCGACGTTGAAGCACTGCACGCCGAAATGGAAGCCGAGCTTGCCGAAGGGGATCTCGATACCGGTGAGCACGCGGATCAGCTGCTTCTCGCCACCGGCCGGGTAGCGCGTCGGCACGGCGATAACGCTGATGCTGGCGTCGGCCGCGTCGCTCGCCGCCTGCTGCATCGCGGCGACGGCTTCCGGCTTGTTGTCCTCGATGCCGACGAGCACGCGGCTGGCGCCGAGGACGTCGCGCAGCACCTGCGCGCCGGCGATGATGGCCGGCGCGCGCTCGCGCATCAGGCGGTCGTCGCAGGTGATCCACGGCTCGCATTCGGCGCCGTTGATGACCAGCGTCTCGATTCTCGCCACCCCCGGCGATAGCTTGACGTGGCTCGGGAAGCCGGCGCCGCCGAGGCCGACGATGCCGCTATTGCGCAGATGCTGGCGAATCTGGTCGGGCGTCGCCTGTGCGCGGTCGAGCGGCCGCAGTTCGCACCAGCGCTCTGCGCCATCGGTTTCGATGATGATGCGTGGCACCGGCAGCGCGGAAGGATGCGGATAGGGGCCGTCGTCGATGGCGCGTACGACACCCGAGGTCGGCGCATGGATCGCCGTTCCCATCATGCCGTCGGCGCTGGCGATGCGCTGGCCCTTGAGCACGCTGTCGCCGACGGCGACACAGGGCTGCGCCAGCGTGCGCGCCGACAGGCGCAGCGGGAGGTACAGGTGCATCGGCAGCGGCGCCGGACGGATTGCGGCCGAGGACGATTCGGTCTTGTGCGATGCCGGCTTGACGCCGCCGCGGAACTTGAACAGCTGGATCATGACACTTGCCGCAAGGTGATCACGGGTCGCTGCCATTTCCACGTGTCGATGTCGGGATTGAGGGTCTTCATGCTGATGCATTCGACCGGGCAGGGCTTCAGGCACAGCTCGCAGCCGGTGCACAGGCTGCCGACCACGGTATGCAACTGCTTGGCGGCGCCAACGATGGCATCGACCGGGCAGGCCTGGATGCACAGCGTGCAGCCGATGCAGCGCTGCTCGTCGATGCGCGCGGTCTGCTTGGGCTTTTCCTCGGCGTCGAGCGGCTTGGCCTCGCGGCCGAGCAATTCGGCGAGTTTCTGCACGCCGTCGGCGCCGCCCGGCGGGCAGCGGTTGATGTCCGCTTCGCCCTTGGCAATGGCTTCGGCGTAAGGGCGGCAGCCCGGATAGCCGCATTGTCCACACTGCGTTTGCGGCAGGATGGTCTCGATCTTCTCGACCAGCGGATCGCCCTCGACACGGAACTTGACGGCAGCAAAGCCGAGCGCTGCGCCGAGAATGACGGCGCCGAGCGCCATGATCAGGATTGCGGAAATCATTACTGGTACTTGTCGAGGCCGGCAAAGCCCATGAACGCGAGGCTCATCAGCCCGGCGGTGACCATGGCGATGGCGGTTCCCTTGAAATAGCGCGGTACGTCGGCTCCCTCGATGCGTTCGCGGATGCCGGCGAAGAGCACCAGCACCAGCGAGAAGCCGAGCGCGCTACCGGCGCCGAAGAGCAGCGAATCGACGAAATCGTGCTTGTTGGCGATGTTGAGCAGCGGCACGCCGAGCACCGCGCAGTTGGTGGTGATCAGCGGCAGGTAGATGCCGAGCACTTGGTGCAGCACCGGGCTGGTCTTCTGGATGACCATTTCGGTGAGCTGGACGATCGCCGCGATAGTGACGATGAACGATAGCGTGCGCAGATACTCCAGCCCGAACGGCAGCAGCAGGTAGTGATCGATGACGTAGCTGGCGCCAGTGGCGACGGTGAGCACGAAAGTCGTCGCCGCGCCCATGCCGAAGGCTGTTTCCAGCTTCTTCGACACGCCCATGAACGGGCACAGGCCGAGGATCTTCACCAGGACGACGTTGTTGACGAGAACGGCGCCGATGAGGATGAAAAGATAATGGGTCATGGTGGGGGCGGCTTCGGGGAGGCGCGATTATCCCCTAAGGGAAGCCCCGGTTCAACCACGCTGCCAGTAGATGTATATGATTTTCTGACTGATTTCCTGCTGGCCGCGATCTGCTGCCAATTTGCCGCGATCAATCGCCCTTTGCAGCATTCGCGGCAGCGATGGCGCGCGCCGCTTCGCCGATCAGTTGCGGGCCGCGATAGATGAAACCGGAATAGAACTGCACCAGGCTGGCGCCGGCGGCGATCTTTGCGGCGGCGTCGGCACCGTTCATGATGCCGCCGACACCGATGATCGGCACTTCGCCGGCGAGCGCCGTCGCCAGCTTGCCGATGACTGCGGTCGAGGCGGCGAGCAGCGGCGCGCCGGAAAGGCCACCGGCCTGCTCGGCATTGTTCAGCCCTTCGACGCCGGCGCGCGACAGCGTCGTATTGGTGGCGATGACGCCGTCCATGCGGTGCCGGCGCAGCAGGTCGGCGATGGCGGCGATCTGTGTGTCGTCGAGGTCGGGGGCGATCTTCAGCGCCATCGGCACGTAGCGGCCACGGCGCTGCGCGAGATCGGCCTGCGCCGCCTTCAGGCGGCCAAGCAGGTCGTCGAGTGCGTCGTCGCGCTGCAGGTCGCGCAGGTTCTTGGTGTTCGGGCTGGAGATGTTGACGGCGATATAGCTGGCCGCGTCGTACACCTTGTCGAGACAGATCAGGTAGTCGTCGGCGGCCTTGTCGATCGGCGTGTCGAAATTCTTGCCGATATTGATGCCGAGAATGCCGCCGCGCCTCGAAAACTGCGCCGCAGCAACATTGGCGAGCAGGGTGTCGACGCCTTCGTTGTTGAACCCCATGCGGTTGACGATCGCCTGGCGCTCGGGAATGCGGAACAGACGTGGCTTCGGATTACCCGGTTGCGGCCGCGGCGTCACCGTGCCGACTTCGATGAAGCCGAAGCCCAGTGCGGCGAGCGCGTCGATGTGGTCGCCGTTCTTGTCGAGCCCGGCGGCGAGGCCGACCCGATTGGGAAAGCGCAGGCCCATGACCTCGGCCGGGCAGCCGGGAACCTTGCCCGAGAGCAGGCAGGAAATCCCCGCCGAGTGCGCGAAATCGAGGCCGGACATGCCGATGCCGTGGGCAGTCTCGGCGTCGATCGAGAAAAAGAACTGACGAATGAGCGGATAGAGCATCGGCGGATTTTACCGTATCGCCGCCTGCAGCCGCCAAGGGCTTTCTCATCGACCGTCGCTGGTCCTGTTGGCGGATGGCCGTTTTTCTTCTGCTTGCTAGCTCGCCAAGTGAAACATGGCGCCTCAGCAGTCGCTGTCGTCAGCCGGAAGCTCGCGCCACTGCCCGTCAAACAGGCCCTCGATCGGCCGGAAGCGCGACTTGTACGACATCTTGCGGCTGGCGCCTATCCAGTAGCCGAGATAGAGGTGCGGCAGACTGTTGGCCACGCAGCGTTCGATCTGCCAGAGAACGTTGTACACGCCGAAACTGGCGCCGCGGACGTCAGGGTCGAAGAAGGTATAGACCGACGACAGTCCGTCACTGAGCACGTCAACGATGCTGACCATGCGCAGCACATCGCCTTCCGAGAAGGTGACGAGGCGCGTGTCGACGCGGCTTTGCAGGAGGAAATGCGCGTACTGCTCGCGGTTGTCGTGGTCCATGCCGCCACCGGCGTGGCGCGCTGCCTGGTAGCGCTGGTAGAGAGCGTAGTGCGCCGGGTCGAAGGCAAGCGGCACTTCGCGCGCGACCAGACCGGCGTGCGCCTTCAGACTGCGCCGTTGCGCGCGATCAGGCCGGAAGCGTTCGGTCGGGATGCGTACGGGGACGCAGGCATGGCACTCGTCGCACAGTGGGCGGTAGGTGAACACACCGCTGCGACGAAAACCGGCGCGTACCAGTTCGCCATAGACCTCGGTGTTGATCAGATGCGTCGGCGTCGCGACTTGCGAGCGCGCCTTCTCGGCGGACAGGTAGCTGCAGGCGTAAGGCGCCGTCGCGTAGAACTGCAACAGCGAGAAGGGCAGTCCGCCGTCGTCAAGATGCGACATCTGCGCTCCAGGGCAGGCCGGCGGCGTGCGCAGGCCAGCGGCAAGGGGAGGGGCCGCTCGCCGTGAGCGCGTGCAGGCGGGCGAGAAAATCGGTGCGCGAAATCTCGCGCGCCCCTAGCGAGGCAAGGTGTGGTGTGTTCATCTGACAGTCGATCATGCCGAAACCCTCTGCGACAAGATGCCGGGCGAGATGGGCGGCCGCGACTTTTGAAGCGTCGCTTGCGCGCGAAAACATCGATTCGCCATAGAACATTCCGCCGATGGCAATGCCGTAGAGACCGCCGACCAGCCGTCCATCATTCCACGTTTCGACCGAATGCGCGAAGCCGAGTTCGAACAGGCGCAGATAGGCATCCTGCATGGCTTGCGTGATCCAGGTGCCGTGCTGGCCCCGACGCGGCGTTTCGGCGCAAGCGCCGATCACTGCGGCGAAAGCCGTGTCGAGGCGTACCTCGAAGCGGCCGCTGCGCAGCGTCCGGCGCAGCGAGCGCGAAATGCGGAATTCGTCCGGAAAAAGCACCATGCGCGGGTCCGGACTCCACCACAGGATCGGGTCGTCGGCCGAGAACCACGGAAATATCCCCTCGCGGTAGGCGGCGAGCAGGCGTTGCGGCGAGAGGTCGCCACCGGCACAGAGTAGTCCGTTTGGCTCACGCAGCGCGCGATCGGGGGCTGGAAAACCCGTATCGCCGATCAGCCAGGGAATCATGCGGCTTTGACGCGGCTGGCCGCCTCGGGAACGGTCGCGCCAGTCTGCTCGCTTGGAAAAGCAACGACGTGGTCGACATCGAGACGGATGCCGATCAATTCGCCGAGCGCATGGTTATGGTGCGAAGGAACCAGCGACAGCAGTTCGGCGCCACTGGGCAGGCGCAGCGTGTACAGGATGTCGGCGCCGCGGAATGCCTTGTTCGTCACCTCGGCGCGCAGCGCACTGGCGTCGTCATGCACGATGTCGTCTGGCCGCAGCAGGACATCGAGATGGCAGTTCTGCGCGCAGCCGGCGCAACCGGAACGGCAGCCCAGCGGCAGTTCTGATTCGAGGATGCCGAGCTCGATCTGCACCTGCCGCCCGTCAAGCGCGACGCCCGGCAGAAAAACGCCCTTGCCGACAAAATCGGCGACGAAGCGCCCAGCCGGCCGATGGTACAGCTTGTACGGGGTGTCCCACTGCTGCAGCTGGCCGCCGTGCACGACACCGATCTCGTCGGCGATGGCGAAGGCCTCGTTCTGGTCGTGGGTGACCAGTACGGCAGTGATTGCAAGGCGCTTGAGGATGTCGCGGACTTCGAGCGAGAGGCGTTCGCGCAGTTCGACGTCGAGGTTGGAGAAGGGTTCGTCGAGCAGCAGCAGTTGCGGTTGCGGCGCCAGTGCGCGTGCCAGCGCCACGCGTTGCTGCTGCCCGCCGGAGAGTTCGTGCGGATAGCGGCTGCCCTGGCCGGCAAGGCCGACGATGGCGAGCAACTCCTCGACGCGCGCCTGGCGTTCGCCGCGCGGCAAGGCATCGAGGCCGAAAGCGATGTTGCCGACGGCTGTGAGGTGCGGAAACAGCGCGTAATCCTGAAAGACCATGCCGATGCGCCGCTTTTCCGGCGGCAGCGAGAAGCCGGGGCGGCTGACCACCGCGCCGGCGATGCGGATTTCGCCACCGAGCAGCGGTTCGAAGCCGGCGATGCAGCGCAGCAGCGTGGTCTTGCCGCAACCGGAAGGGCCTAGCAGACAGGCGATGCTGCCGGCTTCAACGGCAAGGCTTACGCCGTTGACGACGGTGTTGCGGCCATAACGCTGGCTGACGTGATCAAGTTCGAGGTGCGGCATCGGCGCTCGCGGTGCTGGCAGTAATTCGTGAATTATCGCTGATCGACGTCTCCGGCGCAGCCGCAGGCTCACCTATAATTGCAAAACGTTCTCATGAAGAATATTTCGCCCCTTTCGCTTGCCTTTGGCCTTGTCGCCGCACTCATCGCCTTGCCGGTGGGGAGTGTGCTCGCCAATCTGTTTGCCAGCGGCGGCGGCGCGACGATTGCGCATCTGGCGGCGACGATCCTGCCGGAAACGGTCGTCAATACGCTGCTGCTCTGCCTGTATGTCGGCGGCGGCTGCATCCTGCTCGGCGTCGGCGCCGCCTGGTTGACGACGGTCCTCGATTTTCCCGGGCGCCGCTTCTTCGAATGGGCATTGGTGCTGCCGCTGGCGGCGCCCGCTTACGTGCTGGCCTATGTGTACACCGACGTGCTGCAGTTCGCCGGGCCGCTGCAGGGCGCGCTACGCGAGGCCTTCGGCTGGCGTTATGGTGACTACTGGTTTCCCGAGGTGCGCAGCCTGGGCGGCGCGGCGCTGATGTTCATCGCGGTGCTTTATCCCTACGTCTATCTGCTGGCACGAACTGCCTTTCTCGAACGTGGCGGTACCCTGCTGGAGGCGGCACGGACGCTGGGGTTGGGGCCATGGCGGGCTTTTGTGCGCGTGTCGTTGCCACTGGCGCGGCCGGCAGTTGTCGCCGGTGCAACGCTGGCGCTGATGGAAACGCTCGCCGACTACGGGACGGTCGCTTATTTCGGCGTGCCGACTTTCACCACCGGCATCTATCGCGCCTGGTTTTCGCTCGGCGACCGTCTGGCGGCGGCACAGCTGGCGGCGACGCTGCTCGGTTTTGTTGTCCTGCTGCTGGCGCTGGAACGCTTGGCGCGCGGCCGGGCGCGATTTTCCGAGGCCGCGGCCCGTCGGCCGGCGGCCGTCGGCCGCCGACTGACGGGCCTGCGCGCGGTCGCCGCGATCATCGCCTGCTGTCTGCCGCTGTTCGCCGGATTCCTGCTGCCGGCGCTGCTCCTGCTGCGCCTGGCGCTGCTTGAGGGCGATGCGCAGTTTGGCACGCGCTTTCTTACGCTGGCGCAGAACAGTTTCATGCTGTCCGGGCTTACCGCCTTGCTCGGCGTTTTCATTGCGCTCTTGCTGGCGTATGGCGAGCGCCTCGGGGGTGGCTGGGCGGCGCGCGCCGCCGTGCGCATTGCCGGTCTTGGCTACGCGGTTCCCGGTGCGGTGATTGCCGTCGGCGTGCTGATCCCGGTGACACGTCTCGATCACTGGCTCGGTGAGCAGTGGGAGGCCTTTTCCGGCGTCAATCCGGGGCTCTTGCTCACCGGTGGCGTAGCCGCGCTGATCTACGCGTATCTCGTGCGCTTCCTAGGCATTGCCTTGCAGACGATCGGGGCCGGCCTGGCGCGCATCCGTCCGAGCATGGACGATGCGGCGCGCAGTCTCGGTCTTGGCCGTGGCGCGACGCTGCGCCGGGTGCACCTGCCACTGCTGCGTGGCAGTCTGCTCACCGCCGGCCTGCTGGTCTTTGTCGATGTGATGAAGGAACTGCCGGCAACGCTGGTGATGCGTCCGTTCAATTTCGACACGCTAGCGACGCAGACCTACATGCTCGCTGCCGACGAGCGTCTGGCCGAGGCGTCGACGGCAGCGCTGGCGATCGTCGGTGTCGGCCTGCTGCCGCTATTCGTGTTGTCGCGGCAGATCGCGCAAGGGCGCCGCTGACACTGCACAACAAAAACGCCCGCTCCGCGGGCGCGGGACGGGCGTGTCGGGAAAAACGCCGAAGGCGGTCGTCGGGAGCGTTCAGCGATAACCGACGCGATCGAAGATCATCTGCGCCTTGGCGCGGTACATCGCCAGCGATTTGACCGGCAGCGTGTCAGCCTTGAATGGCCCCAGCGCGGCGAGTGCCGGATTGTCGATGCGCGCGCCGGTGACGGCCGGCCATTCGTTGTTGCCGTCGGCGAAATAGCGCTGGGCACTGTCGCTGGCAAGATACTCAAGGAAGCGTTCAGCCGACTCACGATGCGGGGCGTATTTCAGGATGCCCGCACCGGAAATGTTGATGTGCGTGCCGGCTCCTTTCTGATCGGGCCAGACGACGCCGATCTTTTCCATGATGGCGCGGTCCTCTGCTTTGTCCGAGCGCATCAGGCGGGCCAGGTAATACGTGTTGGCGACGGCGACGCCGCACTCGCCAGCGGCAACGGCCTTGATCTGGTCGGTATCGCCGCCGCGCGGCGGCCGCGCGAAGTTGGCGACGACGCCGCGCGCCCAGGATTCGGCCTTCGCTTCACCTTCATGGGCAATGATCGACGCCATCAGCGACAGGTTGTACGGATGCGATCCCGAGCGCGAACAGACCTTGCCCTTCAATTTTGGCTGCGCGAGATCGGCGTAGTTGGCGACATCGCTGGCCTGGACGGAATCCTTGGCATAGACGATGACGCGCGCGCGCGTCGAGAAGGCGATCCAGTCGTCGGTGCGCAAGTGTGCCGGAATCTTCGCTTCCAGTTTCTTCGAGGCAATCGGCTGGAAGAGTCCCATTTCGTCGGCGGTGGACAGGCGCGCGGCATCGACGGTGATCAGCACGTCGGCGGGGCTGTTGCGACCTTCGTTGCGGATGCGTTCGAGCAGTTCGTCTTCCTTGCCCTCGATGCGGTTGATGCGGATTCCCGTTTGGCGGGTGAACTCGGAGTAAAGCGCTTCGTCAGTCTGATAATGGCGTGCTGAGTAGAGATTGAGCGTGGCAGGGTCGCCGGCAGCAGCGGCTCCGCCCGAGATGGCGGCGAGCAGCATCAGCATGGACAGGCGAGGGCGCAGGGAGTGGCTCATATTGGCTCCTAGTGATGAGAATGAGTCGCGTTTCAGAGTCATCATAACCGGCAGCCGTCGCCTTGCCAAGAGGCGAAAAAAAAAGACGCCGCGGCGTCGTTTTCCTGGGGGCTGAGCGGGCTCAGCGCTCGACCACGCGCCTGCCACCGTCAAAGCGCTTTACCCAGTAACTCTGGCGCATGTCCTCGACGCGAACTTCGGCGCCGGTGCGCGGCGCGTGCAGGAAGCGGTTGTCGCCGAGATAGATGCCGACGTGCGAGAAGGCGCGGCGCATGGTGTTGAAGAAGACGAGGTCGCCGGGCTTCAGTTCGTTCTTGTCGACGACGTCGCCGACCTGGCTTTGCTCGCGCGCAGTACGCGGCAGCACGAGGCCGACGGCTTCGCGATAGACCAGCTGGACGAAGCCGCTGCAGTCGAGACCGGTATCAGGATTGGTGCCGCCGCGGCGATAGTTGATGCCGACGAGTTCAAGGCCTTTGAGGATCAGATCTTGCGCGCTATTGGTGTAGCGCTCGAACAGCGACATTTCGTCTGCCGCCTTTGGTTGTTCCGTTGGCGCGGCGATCGCCGAGGTGGCGAGCAGGCTGGCGAGCAGGAGGGCGGAGAGCAGGCGTTGGACAGACATGGGTCCGGAATTTAGTTGAAAACCCTATGCATGTAAACACCGCTGTCGTGGTTATAGCAACAAACCGCTTTAGAAAAATGAGTTAACAACTTGAATATAAATGATAGTACGAGAATTAAACAGTGTGCGGTGTTTTGTGGTCGGGTGGTGCAGATCGCCGCAAGCTCGTGCCGCGGGCAAACCGGGCAGTTCGCCATCCCCTTGCGCCAATTTGGTGAGGCTTTCATTTATACTTAAACGTAATTATGAAAAAGGTCTGACGCTGCTGAATTTCGGCGCGATCACGACCTTCATCGGCAGTGGGGCAGCGTCGCGGTTGCAAGGAGCGGGCATGAGTCCCTTCAGGAATGGTCAGGTCGACGTACGGAGTTGCAGTCCTGTGCCGCCTTCGCGGGCGGGGGCTTGGCGCATTGCTGTCGGTTCGCCGAGCGTTTCCGGCAGCCTGTTACGCATTTTCGCAGCAAACCCATCGGCGCGACAGGCGCGCTTGTCGCGACCAGGAACGATCGAGTCATGATGGTATTGTTGCGATGAGTCTGCCGGAGATTGATACGCCGCTGCCGCGCGTGCTGATCGTTGATGACTCGCGCATCGTCCGGGCGACTTTGATCAAGCGTATCCGCGACCGTTACGATTTTCGCGAGGAGGCCAACGGCGAAGCCGGCTGGCAGGCGCTCGTTCTCGACCATTCGATCCATCTGCTGATCACCGATATTTCAATGCCGGTGCTCGATGGCTATGGTTTGCTCAAGCGCATTCGCGAATCGAAGCTGGCGCGCTTGCGCGACCTGCCGGTGCTGATGCTGTCCGGCGACGAAGACGAAAACGCGCTGGAACATGCCAAGGCGCTCGGCGCCACCGATTTCATCGGCAAGGGCGTCGGCGGGGCTGAACTGCTGGCACGCATCGACTCCCTGGTGCGCTTGTCGCAGGCGCAGCATCTGCTCAAGGAAAATCGCGCGCTGCAGGTGCAGGAAGAAGAAACCGGCCTGTTTACGCGCAAGTACATCGAGTTGCAGGCGGCGCAGGCGCTGTCGCTGGCGATGCGGCACGACAGCCGGCTGAGTGTGATGGTCGTCGCTTTTGACCGCGTCGCATCCTTGCTGGAGGAACAAGGCGAGGACATGGTGCGCCAGCTTGAGCTGCGCTTCATCCGCATGCTCGCCGGCAAGACGCGCAAGGAGGACAGCTTGGGCCGTTATGCCGGCAGTCAGTTCGCGCTGGTTTCGCCGGGTACGCCTTACCCCGCCTGCGAATCTTTCGCCAACCGTTTGCGTGAGGCGATCGAGGTCGCCAACATCACCGCGCACGGACAGCGGCTCAATCTTTCCATCAGTGTCGGCGTGGCCAACAGCCCCGTCGACACGGTTACCTCGGCTGGCGCCTTGCTCGAACTTGCGGGCGCCCGGCTGAAAGCTGCCCAGCAGTCGGGCGGCAATCGCGTCATTGCGTGTCAGGCTAGATCGGAGGCCGACCTGGTCGTCCCCAAGCTGGCGCACGCGATCGATCTCATCAAGGCAGGCCACGAGCAGGCGGTGATCCCGCACCTCGACACGCTCGGCGAACAGATCACGCCCTTGCTGCGCCTGCTGGAAAGGGAACGAAACTTCTGCTGGCCGCCGGCCGGCGGAAAGCCATGAAAACCCGACCGGAGTGCGCACGCATCCGGCGGAATAAGCCTGTACGAGCAGGCACATCATCCATTGCAAAAGGAGTTTCATGAGCACGATCAAGGAGTTTCACCGACAGTCCATCGATCAGCCCGACGTTTTCTGGGCCGAGCAGGCCAAGCTGATCGACTGGGAGACGCCCTACGAAAAGACGCTCGATTTCTCGCGTCCGCCTTTCGCCAAGTGGTTTGTCGGCGGTCGTACCAATCTCTGTTTCAACGCGGTTGACCGGCACGCTGCCAAGCGTCCCGACGCGCGCGCGCTGGTCTATATCTCGACCGAGACCAACGAAGAGAAGAGCTATTCCTACGCCGAGTTGAAGCGCGAAGTCGAGCGCACGGCGGCGATCATGCAGAGTCTCGGCGTTGGCCGTGGTGACCGCGTTCTCATCTACATGCCGATGATCGCCGAAGCGGCGTTCGCCATGCTCGCCTGTGCGCGTATCGGCGCGATCCACTCGGTGGTGTTCGGTGGCTTCGCTTCCGGTTCGCTGGCAACCCGCATTGACGATGCGACGCCGAAGCTGATCGTTTCGTCCGACGCCGGCATGCGCGGCGGCAAGGCGGTTCCCTACAAGCATCTGCTCGACGAAGCGATCAATCTCGCCGGGCACAGGCCGGCGCACGTGCTGATGGTCAACCGTGGCCTCGATCCGGCGTTCAATCGCGTCGAGGGCCGCGACGTCGACTACGCGACGCTGCGTCAGCAGTTCCTCGACGCCGAAGTGCCGGTGACCTGGCTCGAATCGTCCGAGCCGTCGTACATCCTGTACACCTCGGGTACCACCGGCAAGCCGAAGGGCGTGCAGCGCGACACCGGCGGCTACTGCGTCGCACTGGCGTCGACGATGAAGCACATCTACTGCGGTGGCGAGGGCGAGACGATGTTCTCGACCTCCGACATCGGCTGGGTCGTCGGCCACTCGTACATCATCTACGCGCCGCTGATCGCCGGCATGACGACGATCATGTACGAAGGCACGCCGCTGCGCCCGGACGCCGGCATCTGGTGGAAAATCGTCGAGGACTACAAGGTCAACGTCATGTTCTCGGCGCCGACTGCTGCGCGCGTGCTGAAGAAGCAGGACCCGGCGTTCATGCACAAGTACGACCTGTCCTCGCTCAAGCACCTGTTCCTCGCCGGCGAGCCGCTCGACCAGCCGACGCACGAGTGGATCATGGGCGAACTGAACCTACCGGTGATCGACAACTACTGGCAGACCGAAACCGGCTGGCCGATCCTGGCTGCCATGCCCGGCGTCGAGCAGACCAAGATCAAGTACGGCACGCCGAGCTTCCCGGTCTATGGCTACAACCTGAAGATCTTCCGCGAGGACGGCTCCGAGTGCGACGCCAACGAAAAGGGCATCGTCGGCATCGTTCCGCCGCTGCCGCCAGGTTGCCTGTCGACGGTGTGGGGTGACGATGATCGCTTCGTATCGACCTACTTCTCGCTGTTCCGCGAGCCGCTGGTGTATTCGTCCTTCGACTGGGGCATCCGTGACGATGAGGGCTATCACTTCATCCTCGGCCGTACCGACGACGTGATCAACGTTGCCGGCCATCGCCTTGGCACGCGCGAGATCGAGGAGGCGGTGCAGGGGCACTCGGCGATCGCCGAAGTGGCGGTGGTCGGTGTTGCCGACCCGCTCAAGGGGCAGATGCCGATGGCTTTCGCGGTGGTCAAGGACGCCAGCCGCGTCGCCACGGCCGAGCAGCGTCTGGCGCTGGAGAAGGAAGTCTTCAAGAAGGTCGACGAAAGCCTCGGCGCCATCGCCCGGCCGAGTCGCGTGCACTTCGTGACCGTACTGCCGAAGACGCGTTCCGGCAAGCTGCTGCGTCGTTCTATCCAGGCGCTCGCCGAAGGTCGCGATCCCGGCGATCTGACGACGATCGAAGACCCGGCAGCGCTCGAGCAGCTGAAGCAGGCGCTCGGCGTCTGAGTCAACGCCGCCGGCCGCTCATCGCGGTCGGCGCAAGTATCCTGAACAATGAAATCGGCCCCGCGGGGCCGATTTCATTGGTGCTGTTCCCACCATGCACGATGCCGGGCAACGCTGTGTTCGCGGTCGATCACCGCTTCGATCAGGCAGGGATCGCCGCGCTCGATCGCGGCAAGGCCCAGTTCGAGGGCGGCTGCGAAAGCGCTGCGCGTTGCCGCGCGCTGATAGCCGATTCCCCAGGTGGCCGCCATATGCGCGAAATCGGCGTCCGCCGGCGTCAGCCAGCCGCGGGCGAACTCGGGCAGGGCCGCAGCCGGCAGGTACTCGAAAATGCCGCCGCCGCCGTTGTTGATGACCACGACCAGCAGCGGCCGGCCGCGCGCCAGTGCCAGACCGCCGATGTCGTGCGTGCACGTGAGGTCGCCGACCAGCGCCAGCGTCGGCCCGGCGGCGGCGATGCCGGCAGCGGTCGACATGTTGCCGTCGATGCCGCTGGCGCCGCGGTTGGCAAAGAACGCGAGCGGCTTGCTGCCGCCGCCGGAAAAACTGTCGAGGTCGCGGATCGCCATCGAGGCGCCGCAAAAGACGCGGAAGCCGGCCGGCAGGCGCGCGAGCAACGCCGGAATCAGTACGCCTTCCCAGAAGTCGGCGTCGCTGCCGGGGAGTCGATCTGCTTCGTCGGTGAGCGCTGCAGCAGAATCCGGAGCAGCCAGTTTGGCGGCGAGCGCTTCGGCTGCAGCCTCGGCGCGGACAAAGGATTGGCGCCATGCCGCCGCTGCCGGTGCGTTCACGGCCTGCGTCAGCGCTGCGATGATGTGCAGCGCGTCACCGTGCAGGACGCGTGTCGCCACGTGCTGCGGATCGTTCCAGCGGCCCGGCGGCGCGATGACGATCTGCTCGGCGGCAGCGCAGCCGCTCAGCCACTGCTGCAGCTGTCGCGTCACCGGAAAATCGCCGCAGCGCATTACCCAGTCGGGGCGTGCGCTGGCGACGAAGCTGCTGTCGCGCAGGAAGGACTCCTGGCGGACGCAAAGCTGACTGCGCTCAAGCGCCGCGAAGCGCAATCCGGACAGCGGCTCGGCGAAGAGCGGGCAGTCGAGTGCTGCGGCGAGGGCGAGCAACGCCTCGGCGAACGCCGGCGGGAAGGCACCGCCGCCGCAGACGATGACGCCGCGCCGTCCGGACAGCGAGGCGGCGGTGGCGGCGATTGCCGCCGGGTCGGGCAGGCAGGTCCAGCCGGGCGCGTAGGTGTCGGCGGAAAAAGCTTCGGAGAAGGCGGCGGCCGGCGAGGGCAAGGGCAGTTCCGCCGCCTGCGGCCACTCGCGCGGATCCGCCGCGGGCAACAGCGGCTCGCGGAAAGGCAGGTTGAGGTGCACCGGCCCCGGCTGCGGCGCCAGGCTCTCGGCGACGGCGCGCGCGGCCAGTCGCTGCAGCCAGCCGCTGGCGAAACCCGCCTGCGGTGCTTCCAGCGCGTGGCTGGCGCGTACATGACTGCCGAACAGGCGCAACTGGTCGATCGTCTGGTTGGCGCCCCAGCCGTGCAATTCGGCGGGACGGTCGGCCGAGAGCAGCAGCAGCGGCGTGCCGCCCTGGGCGGCTTCGATCACCGCCGGATACCAGTTGGCCGGCGCCGAACCCGAGGTGCACAGCAGCGCCACCGGCCGGCCGCTCGCCTTGGCGCGGCCGAGCGCGAAGAAAGCGGCGCAGCGCTCGTCGATGGCGACCGTGCAGTTGATCGCCGGCTGCCGCAGGAAAGCCAGCGCCAGCGGCGTCGAGCGCGAACCGGGCGAGATCACCGCGTCGCGGACGCCAGCGGCGGCCAGCGCATCGACCAGCGTCTGCGCAAAATGCAGATTGACGAGGCCATGATCGGTGGCGGGAGTGGCGCTGAGGCTCATTGCGTTCCAGTGCGCGCTGCGCTTTCGTCCGCCGCGAGTGCCGTCGCGGGTTCGGCATGGCTGAGCGCGTCGATGGCGGCAGCGAGCTTGACTTCGGTTTCGGCGAATTCCTGCGCCGGGTCGGATCCGGCGACGATGCCGGCGCCAGCATCGCAAGCGGCGTGGCGGCCGGCGATGCGCGCGCAGCGCAGGGCAACGACGACTTCGCCGTCACCGGTAGCGTCGATCCAGCCGACGCCGCCGCTGTACCACGCCGCGCGTCGCTCGCGACGGGCGCGCAGCCAGGCGCGTGCGGCATGCGTCGGCGTACCGCCGACGGCGGGCGTCGGATGCAGCGCGGCGATCAGCTCGAACAGTCCGACATCGTCGGTCAGCTCGCCGGTGAACACCGTGCGCAGATGCTGCAGATCGCGCAGGCGCAGCACCTCGGGCGTCTGCGATTGCGTCAGCCTGCGGCACAGCGGCGTCAATGCTGTGCGTACCGCGTCGACAACATGGCCCTGTTCGCGGCTGTTCTTGTCGTCCTCAAGGCGCAAGGACGCGGGCGCTGCAGCAGCCGCTGGCGCGGTGGTCGCGTCGCTTGTCTTTTCCGCTGCCGGGCGCGCCGCCCAGGATGTTCCGGCCAGCGCATCGGCGCGGGCGATCCCCGCGGAGAGCGCGACCAGCCGTTCCGGTGTGGCGCCGACGAAAGCGAATCCCGGCCGGCTGACGGCGTAGAGCGTACATGCCGGATGGCGCGCGGCGAGTGCCGCGAGCACTGGCGCGATGGCGATGGCGTGTTGCGCTTCGAGGCGGACGCTGCGCGAAATGACCAGTTTCTGCAGGCGGCCGGCGGCGATGCCAGCCAGCGCGGCGCGCACCCGGGCGATGAAAGCGCGGTCGGCGAGCGGGTTTTCCTGCCGCAGCAGCTGCTGGCCGGCGCTGCGCTCGGCGCGTTTGCCGTGCCGCGAACGACCGAGCGCACTCAGCTCGTGCACCCAGCCGTCGACCGCTGCTTCGCTGTCACGGCCGCTGCAACTGAAGGTGGCGGAGAGCCGGCCGTGCCGACTGACGAGCAGTACGGCCGGAACGACCAGACGCGCGTTCGGCAGCTGTTCCTGCTCCTCGTCGTCGAAAGCGAAGCCCAGATGCGCCGCCGGCTGCAGGCCGGTGGCGTCGGCGTCGCAATGCAGCCAGTCCGCGGTGAGTCCGGCGTAGGCGGCGCGCAAGGCCGGGAAGCGATTGGGGCCGGCGCTGGCGACGATCAGCGCCTGGCCGAGCGCAAGGCGCCATTCGTCGCTTTCCGGGCGCGCCCACCAGAACGCCTGCGCCGAGGTGAAATCGGTATCGAGCCAGTCGCAGCGGCCATAGCCGAGGTCGAGCGTGATGCTGATCGCACCATGCGCCGGCACCCCGGCGAGCAGCGGCGACAGGCGTGCGTTGAGGCGACGACGCAGTTCGCTGCGTTGCGCAACTTCAAGCAAGGGCGGCAGGCTCATGCGGCCTCTCCGGCCATGGCACGCAGCGCCTTGCGGTCGATCTTGTCCATGGCGTTGCGCGGCAGGCGGGCGACGCGCAGCACGCGGCGCGGACGTTGTGCCGAGGCGAGATGCTGGCGCGAAAAATCGTGGACGAAACCCGATTCGGCAGCGCCGACGAACAGCGCCACGAGCAGGTCGCCCCACACCGGATCGGGCAGCGCCGTGACGGCGACATCGTCTACGCCGGGGCAGGCGGCGAGGCGCGCCTCGACTTCGACCGGATGCACGTTGACGCCGCCGCTGACCAGCATGTCGTCGGCGCGGCCGAGAACGACGATATTGGCGCCGTTTGCGCTGGTTTCGATCCGGCCAAGGTCGGAAGTGACGAACCAGCCGTCATGCAGGCCGAGTCCAGGCGTGAGCTCGGGGTTGAGGTAGCCGAGCATGATCTGCGGCCCGCGCAGCGCCAGCCGGCCGTCGGCCTCGACGCGGCATTCGAGGCCGTCGAGCAGGGTTCCGGCTTCGCCTTCGTGCCAGTCATCGATGTTCTCGACACGGGTCGCCGCCTGCGCTGCCGATTCGCTCATTCCCCAGCTCGGCCGCAGCGGCCAGCCGGCAGCGCGCGCGCGCGCGAACAGCGCCCGCGACAGCGCGGCACCGCCGACCAGGGCATGGCGCAGGCGCGCTGGCGGCGCTGCGTCGGCGACGTCGAGCAGGCGCGCCAGCATCGCCGGCGTCAGCGAGACGTGGCTGACATCGCCGCTGGCGATCTCGTGCCAGACGGCGAGGGCATCGAAGCGTTCGTGCAGCGAAATGGCCGCGCCGGCATGCAGGCAGCGGTGAATGATCGAGATGCCGCCGATGTGATTGAGCGGCAGGCAGGCGAGCCAGACGTCGCCTTGCCCGAGTGGCAGCCGCTGCCTGGCCGCATGCGCGGCAGCGGCAAGACTGGCGGCCGAGAGCATGACCGCTTTCGGTGTTCCCTCGCTGCCGCTGGTGGCGATCACCAATGCGGGTTTTTCGTGCTCGGCCGACGCCGCGTGCTCGGCCGACGCCGCGTGCTCGCGCAAGGCGGCAGCGTGGGCGCTGGCGTCAGCGACGCCGTCGGCGAGGGCGGCGGCGGAGAAGTCGCCCTCGCCGGCGGGCAGCGATGCCTGGCGCAAGCGTTTTCCGCCAAGCGCCAGCAAGGCCGGCAAGCGCGTTGTCGCGCTGGCCGGGTCGAGCGGTGCCAGAGCGATGCCGGCCAGCGCGCACGCCAGCGTCGCGCGCAGTAACTCGTCGGTGCCAGCTGCGATGGCGGCGATGTCGCCGGCGGCGAAACCCTGCGCCCGCAGTGAGGCCGCGTCGCTGGCAGCCTGCGCCGCCACTTCGGCGCACGAACGCGTGCCTTGCGCGCTGCGCAGCAACTCCGCGTCGGGCTGCGTGCGGGCGAGTTCGGCGAGGATGTCGGCGAGGGCGTGCATCGGTGCGAGTTGTACCTGTGGGCGTGCGGATGACATGAAAAGCGGAAAAGCCCGTACGCTGGATTGACGCAGCGAACGGAAGACTGAGCGAAGCGCGCGAGCGTAAGCAAAGAGCGGAATTATAACCAGCCAGACGCCACGGTCTCCGGTCGCAGCTGCTTGTTCAGGCGAAGAATGTGTCCAGCGGCTGAAAGCCGAGGCCATGCGCGGCGGGTAGAAACAGCCTGCCCTCGGCGAGTACTGGCGCCGCGCCGGTGTCACTGGCCAGCCAGGGCGAGGTGGCGAGGCCGTGCGTCAGCGCTGCGCTGCCACGGGTGCGGCGCTCGGCGTCGATAACGGCCGCCAGCTGGGCCACGGCGAGGACGCCGCAGGCGCTGTCGACGCTGCTGGTGACGACGACATCCATGCCGCTGGCGGCGGCGCTGCGCGCGAGCGCGAGCGCGGGCAGCAGGCCGCTGTGGCGTGGCGGCTTGACGATCAAGCGATGTACCGGCGGTGCGGAGAAAAAACTCTCGGCCGCGTCGGCAAGCCGTGGCCAGGACTCGTCGATGGCCAGCGGAAATGTCGCCCTGTCCTGCAAGCGACGCAAGGTGGCGAGGAAGGCTGCTTGGTCGGCAGAGTCCGCCAGCGGCTCTTCCAGACTGTCGATCGGCATTCCGGCGCAGGCTTCGATGAATTGTTCCGCGCAGCACTCGTCCCACGCGCCGTTGGCGTCGAGACGCAGCCGGCAATCTGCGGGCAGAAGGGCGGCAAGGCTGCGCAGGCGAGAGGCTTCCGCGGTGGCGGCGGCGACGCCGACCTTCAGCTTGAATACGCGATAACCCTTAGTGATGGCATCACTGATGCCGGCGGCGAGTGCCGTGTCGGAGAGGTGCGCCAGTGCGCCGAGCGTGGCATTGACGGCGACGCTGTCGGTCAGTTCGGGCGCGGGGCGACTCGCACAATTTCGCGCCAGCCAGCCGCGCAGCGACAAGCCGGCGGCTTGCGCCAGCAGGTCAAGCAATGCGCACTCGACGGCTGCGCAAGCTGCCGGCGCCTGCGCGGCGAGTGGCGTCTGCTGCAGGCCGGCAAGCGCGTCTGCGAGCGATTGAGCGGGCAGCTGCTCGCGCCAGCGCTCAAGCGCCTGTCCCGCGACGGCACTCGATTCGCCGACCAGCCCCGGCAGCGGCGCGCAATCGCCGAAGCCGCTGCGCCCGTCTTCGCTGTCGATGCGCAGCAGCCAGCCTTCACGCGCAGTAAAACCTCCGAGCGCGCTGGTCCACGCGGCGACCAGCGGCAGCCGGTAGGCCTGCAGGCGGACGGCGGCGATGCGCACGCCTAGGGCCGGCGGCGGTACTTGGCGAAGTCGGGCGCGCGCTTTTCCAGCCAGGCGTTACGGCCTTCGAGCCCTTCCTCGCTCATGTAGAAAAGCCCGGTGGCGTTGCCGGCAAGTTCCTGGATGCCGGCCAGACCGTCGGTGTCGGCGTTGAAACCGGCCTTGATCATGCGCAGCGCCATCGGCGACAGGCGCAGCATGTCCTGACACCAGCGCACGGTTTCTTCTTCCAGTTCGGCGAGCGGCACGACGGTGTTAACCAGCCCCATGTCGAGCGCCTGCTTGGCGTCGTACTGGCGGCAGAGCAGCCAGATTTCCTTGGCTTTCTTCATGCCGATGGTGCGCGCCAGCAGGCCGGCGCCGAGACCGGCGTCGAAGCTGCCGACACGCGGGCCGGTCTGGCCGAAGCGCGCGTTGTCGGCGGCGATCGACAGATCGCAGACGAGGTGCAGCACGTGGCCGCCGCCGATGGCGTAGCCGGCAATCATCGCCACCACGGGTTTCGGACAGCGGCGGATCTGCATCTGCAGGTCGAGCACGTTGAGATGCGGCGTGCCGTCCTCGTCGTGGTAGCCGCCATCGTCGCCGCGCACCGTCTGGTCGCCGCCCGAGCAGAAGGCTTCGTGGCCGGCGCCGGTGAGGACGATGACGCCGACCTCGCGGTCGAATTGCGCGCGGTGCATGGCGTCGATCAGCTGGCTGACCGTCTCCGGGCGGAAGGCGTTGCGCTTGTGCGGCCGGTTGATGGCGATACGGGCGATGCCGTCGGCGAAGTCGTAGGTAATGTCGGAGTAGCTGGCGCGCGGCTGCCAGGCGAGCGCGGCGCGGATCGGATTGCTCATGTTGGTCATGTTTCTTTCACAAAGCGGCGGTAAAAGCGTGCTGTCGCGAGGCAGGCCGCGCGGCAACACGAGGCGCGTGCAGATTACCGGCTGCGCCGCACCTTGCCAAGGCAGGGGCTTGATGCGGGCGGCTGCGCAAGCGGACGGCCGGAGCTGCGGCAAGCCGATCTTCGTGCGCGACGGCGGTGCTCTGTCTGTGGTAGAATCTGCGCCCTTTTTCAAGGTCTTGCCTACATGTCCCGTCCCGTCCGCAACATCGCCATCATCGCCCACGTTGACCACGGCAAGACCACCATGGTCGACAAGCTGCTGCGGCAGGCCGGCGCCTTTTCAGCGCACCAGCATCTGGTCGAACGGGTCATGGACTCGAACGATCTGGAAAAGGAACGCGGCATCACCATTCTCGCCAAGAACACCGCGGTCGATTACGAAGGTGTGCACATCAACATCGTCGATACGCCGGGACACGCCGACTTCGGCGGCGAGGTCGAGCGCGTTCTGTCGATGGTCGACGGTGTGCTGCTGCTGGTCGATGCCGTCGAAGGCCCGATGCCGCAGACGCGCTTCGTTACCAAGAAGGCGCTGGCGCTTGGCCTGCGCCCGATCGTCGTGATCAACAAGGTCGACCGCGACGGGGCGCGGCCTGAATGGGTGGTCGATCACACTTTCGATCTCTTCGACAAGCTCGGCGCCAGTGACGAACAGCTCGATTTTCCGGTCGTTTATGCGTCAGCGCTCAACGGTTTCGCGACGCTCGATCTGGCCAAGCCGTCGCCGGACATGCGGCCGCTGTTCGATACCATCCTAAGCTACGTGCCGCCGCCCGAAGCCGGCGAAATCGACGAGCCGTTGCAACTGCAGATTTCGGCACTCGACTATTCGAGCTACGTCGGCCGCATCGGCATCGGCCGCATCCAGCGCGGCAAGCTGAAGTCGGCGCAGCAGGTGACCGTGCTCTACGGCCAGCCCGACGCCAACGGCAACTTCGAACACGGTTCGCCGAAAAACGCCAAGGTCAATCAGGTCTTCGGTTTCCGCGGCCTTGAGCGCGTTGCGCTCGATGAGGCGCTGGCCGGCGACATCGTGCTGGTCACCGGCATCGAGGAGCTCTCCATCGGCTGCACCATCGCCGACACCGAAAAGCCTGAAGCACTGCCGATGCTCAAGGTCGACGAGCCGACGCTGAACATGACCTTCATGGTCAACACCTCGCCCTACGCTGGTACCGAAGGCAAGTTCGTCACCAGCCGGCAGATCCGCGAGCGCCTGCACAAGGAATTGCTGACCAATATGGCGCTGCGCGTCGAAGATACGCCCGACAGCGACAGCTTCATTGTTTCCGGCCGCGGCGAGCTGCATCTGACCATCCTGCTCGAATCGATGCGTCGCGAAGGTTATGAACTGGCGGTCGGTCGTCCGCGCGTGATCTACAAGGAAGTCGATGGCGAGCGCCTGGAACCGTGGGAACTGCTCACCCTCGACGTCGAGGAAACGCACCAGGGCGGCGTCATGGAAGCGCTCGGCTATCGTCGCGGCGAACTGCAGGACATGGTTTCCGACGGTCGCGGTCGCGTCCGTCTCGAATACAGCATTCCGGCGCGTGGCCTGATCGGCTTCCAGGGCGAGTTTCTCAACCTGACGCGCGGCACCGGCCTGATGAGCCACGTCTTCGACGACTATTCGCCGGTCAAGGGCGAGATTCCGGGTCGGCGCAATGGCGTGCTGATCTCGGCTGAACACGGCGAAGCCGTCGCTTACGCCTTGTGGAAGCTGCAGGACCGCGGCCGCATGTTCGCCGTTCCCGGCGATCGCCTCTACGAAGGCATGATCATCGGCATCCACAGCCGCGAGAATGATCTCGTCGTCAATCCGATCAAGGGCAAGCAGCTGACCAACGTGCGCGCTTCGGGTACCGATGAAGCCGTCCGTCTGGTGCCGCCGGTGGCGCTGTCGCTGGAAAGCGCCGTCGAGTTCATCGACGACGACGAACTGGTCGAAATCACGCCGAAGAGCATCCGCATCCGCAAGCGTCACCTGAAGGAACAGGATCGCCGCCGCGCGCAACGCGACTAGGCGGCAACGGGGGGCCGCGTCTTCGGCCCTCGCTCTGCTTCGTTTGCAGTGGAGAGGCGCTTCGGCGCCTCTTCGCGTTTCTGGCCTTTCCTGGTATCTGGCCTGGCCAGGCCAGCTAGCGGCGAGCCAGGGAAAACCGGGGAAAAGCCGGGAAAACCCCCGCGTCTGGCCAATATTCGATATTTTCGCCAGGCAAGCGGTTTGAAACAGCGCCTCTGCAGCCTTTCCTGTTCAACTCTCGCTCCCTGAAAAGCAAAAAACCATCCCGCAGGATGGCTTTCGCTTGGCTGACATTGCGGCCGCGGCCGCGCCCAGCAGGCATCGGCAATTCCGACTGCCGCAGGCGCTTACGCCTTTTTCACGAATTCCGACTTCAGGCTCATCTGCCCGATGCCGTCGATCCTGCAGTCGATGTCGTGGTCGCCGTCGACCAGGCGGATGTTTTTCACTTTGGTGCCGACCTTGACTACCAACGAAGATCCTTTAACCTTCAGGTCCTTGATCACCGTGACCGTGTCACCTTCCTGAAGGGCGTTGCCGTTGGCATCGTATACGACGCGTGGCTGATCGGTGCTTTCGCTGGCGGTACTTGACCATTCGTGCGCGCACTCGGGGCAAATGTAGGTGCCCTTGTCTTCGTAGGTGAATTCGGAATTACACTGCGGGCAATGGGGCAGGGTGCTCATGAAGGTCTTCCGGGAGGGGCGGGTCTGTGCCGGAATCGCCGGCAATACAGAGCACGCCAATGAAACGCAAAAATGGAACTTTGAAAAGCAAAAAGCCAACCCCGAAGGATTGGCTGAATGCTTGAATCTTTGGCTCCCCGACCTGGGCTCGAACCAGGGACCTACGGATTAACAGTCCGGCGCTCTACCGACTGAGCTATCGAGGAACAACGAAGCGCGCATGATAAAGATGGATTGCAGTTTCGTCAACAATTCCGGGAAAAAATGGATTCGTCTCTGATTTTCGAAAAAACGGCGGCTGGCGAGGAGGCGATGCACCAGCGCACGCGCGTCGTTCAGCGCAACCAGCGCATGGTGCTTATCTTGGTTGACGGCAAGTCCAGCGTGGCCGAACTGTGCACGCGCGCCGGCAACATGGAAATGGTCGAACGGGCACTGGCCGAGCTTGAACAGGGCGGATTCATTCAGGTACGGGCAGAAACCGGCTCGGCATGGGAGCAGCGCCGGCAGGCGGTGCGAGAGATTGGCTCGGCGGCGCTGGAGCAGGTGTCGCAGTTTTCGACCTTCAGCCAGAAGCCGGCGGAGCTGAAGGCCAGGCGCAGTGAATCGCCGGCTGCCAGCGGCGCTGATGACAGTGCCAGGCCACCGGCCGCTGCGCGCGCGGAGCCGGGCTTGGCGGATCTGCCGGTCGAGGATATTTCCATTTTCGGTCTCGAACCCGATTTCAATCCGCCACCGGTTGCGCCTGCAGCGGCAGAGCCGCGCGGCGGTTTTCTCTCGGCGCTGCTGACGGGCAAGGGCTCCCCGGATAAGGTGCACATCAAGCCGATCCGGCGCGGCAATCGCGAGCCAGCGCTCGGCTGGCCGGCGCGCATCGGCCTGGCTGCGGGTGCTCTCGCCGTACTGCTCGGCTTGCTCGTATTTCTGTTCCCTTACGAGCGTTATCGTCCCGAGCTTGAAGCGAGCTTGTCGCGGCTGGCCGGACAGCCGGCAACGGTCGGCGCGCTGCGTGTGAGTTTTTCACCAAGGCCCGCGCTGGAGCTCGACAACGTGCGCGTTGGCGCCGATGGCCACGCACTGCGCATTGGCGCCGTGCGCCTCGTGCCGACGCTTTCCGCGCTGGCCGGTGGCGACCCGGTCTTCCGTGAGCTGCGCATCACCGGCGCCAGCGTGCCGGCGGAGATGCTTGGCGTGCTGGCCTCTGTTTTCGGCAGCGGCATCAGTGGCAGCAATCTGCGTTTCGAACGGGTGATACTCGAAGGCCTTACTCTCGATCTCGGCGGCCTGACGCTGCCGGCGATGGACGGAGAGGTGCAGCGGGCGGCGGACGGCAGTTTCGCCACGTTAAATCTGCAAACACCCGGGCGCAGTCTGCAACTGACGGCGCAAGCGCGCGATGCGGCATTCGCGCTGACGCTTGAGGGCAGCAATTGGCGGCTGACGAACGCCTCGCCCTGGCTTTTCGACTCGCTCGTCGTCAAGGGCGTTCTCCAGGGGCGGGCTTTCGCCATCAGTGAAATGGAGTTGCGGCTGCTCGATGGCATTGTGCATGGCACGGCGCGTGTTGGCGGCGAGGCTACGCCCTTGCTCAGTGGCAGCATCGACTTCGAGCGCATCAGCGCGCGTCGCTTCGGTCAGGCACTCGGCCTTGGCGAACTGCTCGCCGGAGACATCGACGGGCGCTTGCAGTTTGTCGCACGGGCGGCTGAGTGGAGCGATCTGCCGGCAGCGCTGGAGGGCAGCGGCAGCGTCGCCGTCAAGCGCGGCAGCGTGATCGGCATCGACCTCGCCGAGGCGGCGCGGCGGGTATCGAAGAAAGCGGTGGTCGGTGGCTCGACGCGTTTCGAGCTGCTCACCGCCAACCTTCGTCTGACGCCGGATCTGGTGCGCTTCAATCCCTTGGTGGTCAGTTCCGGGCTGATGCAGTCGGTCGGCCGCCTTGATGTCGACCGGCAGCTCCGCCTCTCGGGCGCGATCGATATTGAAATGAAGGGAACGAACCGCCTGCGCGTGCCGATGAGTTTTGCCGGCACACTGCGTTCGCCTGAACTCGATCTGCGCTAGCTTGAAACGAAAACGCCGGCTGCGAGGGCGTTCCCCGCAGCCGGCGTTCTGATTGGCAAGGCTTCGCTCAGAGCACCGCGGCGATCGCGTCGGCGACGTAGTCGATGTTCTTGGTGTTGAGCGCTGCCAGGCAGATACGGCCGGTGCTGACGGCGTAGATGCCGTATTCCGCCTTCAGCCGTTCGACCTGCGCCGCCGACAGGCCGGTGTAGGAGAACATGCCGCGCTGGCGGACGACGAAGGAGAAGTCCTGCGCGACGCCGCGCGCGGCCAGCTTGTCGACCAGACCCGTGCGCATCGCGCGGATGCGCAGGCGCATGCCGGCGAGTTCGTCTTCCCACTGCTGGCGCAGTTCGGTGCTGGCGAGAACACTGGCGACGATGGCGCCGCCGTGCGTCGGCGGGTTGGAGTAGTTGGTGCGGATGACGCGCTTCAACTGCGACAGCACGCGTGCGGACTCGTCGCGCGTGGCGGTGACGATCGACAGTGCGCCGACGCGTTCGCCGTAGAGCGAGAACGACTTCGAGAACGAACTGGAGACGAAGAACTGCAGGCCGGACGCGGCGAACAGGTCGAGTGCGACCTTGTCTTCGGTAATGCCGTCGGCGAAGCCCTGGTAGGCCATGTCGATGAAGGCGACCAGATTGCGTTCGCGGATCGCTGCGATCACTTCCGCCCATTGCGCAGCGTCGAGGTCGGCGCCGGTCGGGTTGTGACAGCAGGCGTGCAACAGGACGATCGAGCCGGGCGTCAGCGTAGCCAGACAGGCCTTCATCGCCGCGAAATCGACGCCGCGCGTGGCAGCGTCGTAGTAGGGGTAGGTGGCGACCGGGAAACCGGCGGCTTCGAACAGCGCACGGTGGTTTTCCCAGCTCGGGTCGCTGATGTAGACGGTGGCGTTCGGCAGCAGCTGCTTCAGATAGTCGGCGCCGATCTTCAGCGCGCCGGTACCGCCGAGCGCCTGCGCGGTGACTACACGGCCATCGGCGAGCAGCGCCGAGTCGGCGCCGAAGATCAGCTTCTGCACGCCCTGGTTGTACGCCGGCGTGCCTTCGATCGGCTGATAGCCGCGCGGCGGGGCAGCTTCGAGGCGCGTCTTTTCGGCGGCGCGGACGGCGCCGAGCAGCGGGATCTTGCCGTTGTCGTCGAAATAGACGCCGACGCCGAGGTTGACCTTGGTCGTGCGCGTATCGGCGTTGAAGGATTCGTTGAGGCCGAGGATCGGGTCGCGCGGAGCCATCTCCACGGCGGCGAAAATCGAGGAAGTCATTAGCGCTCCTGTTGGCGCAAGTGCACGCCGTTAGTGCAGCGCGCCGGCGACGGCCAAAAGACGCCGTGCTTCGCGCCGCGATTTACGAAATAATGCGGAACCTCCGGCTGCCGCCTGGCGCCCAATGCGAGGTTGCCATCCGGCCAGCCGGCCGTGAAAAACCCGCGAATTCTACCATGCCCGAAACATCGAACCCTGCGCCGTCTGCCCCTCTGAAGTCCTCGCGGCCCGCCCGCGCCGCCAAACTGCCGCCACCGGCCGAACCCGGCGCAGTCTTGCCAGCCGGCGAGAATCCGGTCGTCACTTTTCCCGGCAGTCCTTTCCGCCTGCACCTGCCTTTCCAGCCAGCCGGCGACCAGCCGGAAGCGATCCGTCTGCTGATCGAGGGGATCGACGACGGCCTGCTCTACCAGACGCTGCTTGGCGTGACCGGTTCGGGCAAGACCTTCACCATGGCCAACGTCATCGCGCGTATGGGCCGGCCGGCCCTGATCCTGGCGCCGAACAAGACGCTGGCGGCGCAGCTGTATTCGGAGTTCCGCGAGTTCTTCCCGGAAAACGCCGTCGAGTACTTCGTCTCCTACTACGACTACTACCAGCCCGAGGCCTACGTGCCGGCGCGCGATCTGTTCATCGAGAAGGATTCGTCGATCAACGAGCACATTGAGCAGATGCGCCTGTCGGCGACGAAAAGCCTGCTCGAACGGCGCGACTGCATCATCGTCGCGACGGTGTCGTGCATCTACGGTATCGGCGACCGCGACGAATACCACCAGATGATCCTGACCATGCGCGTCGGCGACCGCATGGGCCAGCGCGAGATCATCAAGCGTCTGGCCGAGATGCAGTACGAGCGCAACGAACTCGATTTCCATCGCGGCACCTTCCGCGTGCGCGGCGATGTCATTGATGTCTTTCCGGCCGAACACGCCGAACACGCGATCCGCATCTCGCTCTTTGACGACGAAATCGAGGGCCTGCAGCTGTTCGACCCGCTCACCGGCCATCTGCAGTCGAAGATGGTGCGCTTCACCGTCTTCCCGTCGTCGCACTACGTCACGCCACGCGGCACGGTCGTGCGCGCGATCCAGGCGATCAAGGAGGAGTTGCGCGAACGCATCGCCTTCTACCATCGCGAGCAGAAGCTGGTTGAGGCGCAGCGCATCGAGCAGCGCACGCGTTTCGACCTCGAAATGCTCGACCAGCTCGGTTTCTGCAAGGGCATCGAAAACTATTCGCGCTACCTCTCCGGGCGCAATGCCGGCGAGCCACCGCCGACGCTGCTCGACTACCTCGCGCCCGACGCGCTGATGTTCATCGACGAGTCGCACGTCGCCATTTCGCAGGTCGGCGGCATGTACAAGGGCGACCGTTCGCGCAAGGAAAACCTCGTCAATTATGGTTTCCGCCTGCCGTCGGCGCTCGACAACCGGCCGCTCAAGTTCGAGGAATACGAGAAGCTGACGCGGCAGACGATCTTCGTTTCGGCGACGCCCGCCGAGTACGAGCGCACGCACCAGGGGCAGGTGGTCGAGCAGGTGGTGCGGCCGACCGGCCTGATTGACCCGGTGATCATCGTCCGCCCGGCGACGACGCAGGTCGACGACCTGCTCTCGGAAATCCGCAAGCGCATCGCCGTCGGCGAGCGCGTGCTGGTGACGACGCTGACCAAGCGCATGTCGGAAGACCTGACCGATTACCTCGGCGAGCAGGGAATCAAGGTGCGCTACCTGCACTCGGACATCGATACCGTCGAGCGCGTCGAGATCATCCGCGACCTGCGCCTCGGCGAGTTCGATGTGCTCGTCGGCATCAACCTGCTACGCGAAGGCCTCGATATTCCGGAAGTGTCGCTGGTGGCGATCCTCGACGCCGACAAGGAAGGCTTCCTGCGTTCCGAGCGCTCGCTGATCCAGACCATCGGCCGTGCCGCGCGCCACCTCAACGGCACGGCAATCCTCTACGCCGACCGCATCACCGACTCGATGCGGCGTGCAATGGCTGAAACCGAGCGCCGGCGAACGAAACAGATCGCCTTCAACCTCGAGCACGGCATCACGCCGAAGGGCGTCACCAAACGCATCAAGGACATCATCGACGGCGTGTACGACGCCGACGGCGCGCAGCGAGAGCTGAAGGCCGCACAGCAGCAGGAAAACTACGCCGCGATGAGCGAAAAACAGCTGTCGCGTGAGCTGAAACGGCTGGAAAAGGAAATGCAGGAAGCGGCGAAGAACCTCGAATTCGAGAAAGCCGCCGCCGCGCGCGACGAACTCTTCCGCATCAAAGCGCTGGTCTTCGGCGTGGCGGTGCACGACGAAGCGCCGGCACCGGCGGCCTCCCGGCCCTGATTGATGATCGGTCCGCTGGCGTCACCACACTGGCAGGACTCCCCCCGTTACAGGTCCTTACACAAGGCGGTAGGCCACACTCCCGGCAAGCGCGTTATTGGCTCAGAACGCGCGCTTTTACGAGTTTTGTCAGGAGAGTGATCATGAAGAAGATGTGTATTCCGGCCCTGTGTGCCGCCGCGCTGTGCAGTGCCAGTGCCTTTGCCGATCCTGGCGGCTGGTATGGGCCCTACGACGGGCCGCGCTACGCACCGCCGCCGCACCACCATCACTACCAGCGCGGCTACGCTTATCAAGCGCCGGTGGTCGTCTATCAGGCGCCGCCGGTGGTCTATCACGCACCGCCACCGCCGCGCGTGATCTATCAGGAGCGTTACGTCTACCCTGAACGCCAGTACTACGACTATCGCGCTGCGCCGCCTTACTACGAGCGCAATCGCGGCTACTACCCGCAAGGGAACGGCAACCGCGTCGCCGGTCAGGCGATTGGCGCCGTCGCCGGCGGCATCATCGGCAATCAGGTGGGCAGCGGCAACGGTCGCGTCGTCGCCACGGCGCTGGGCGCGGTGATCGGTTCGGTCGTCGGCGGCAATCTGAGCGATTGATCTTCCCGGCTTCTCCTCGCAGAATCGCCCCTTGGCGAAGCAGCTTCAGTTCCTTTGACGAGGGGATTTCATGGCAGCGAAGCTTGGGAAGAATGCGCCACCGGCGGAGGCTCCTCCGGTGGCAGAAGTGCAACGTGCGGAGGCCGGCGCTATTCCAGAACCAGTGCGCGCGAGCGCCGGCGGCGACATCGGACCAATCGACAGCGCCGGCCATGTCGAGGATTTCGCGGTGGACGAGTCCATTGCCGCCGCGCGTCAGCAAAAAATCAATGCAATCAAGGACGTTCTTTCGGGTGTTGGGCCCGAAGAAGCCAGTGGCTTGCTCAAGGAGTTGCTGAAACAGCAGCGGCCGCTGCTCAAACCGCGCAAGGCGCCCGATGACGAACTGTCGCCCGACTGGCGCAAGGGCGGCTATCCGTACAAGAACCTGATGTCGCGCAGCGCCTACGAGCGCGAGAAGTACCGCTTGCAGGTCGAACTGCTCAAGCTGCAGGCCTGGGTGAAGGAAACCGGGCAGAAGGTGGTGATCCTCTTCGAGGGCCGCGACGCGGCGGGCAAGGGCGGCACCATCAAGCGCTTCATGGAGCACCTGAATCCGCGTGGCGCGCGCGTCGTCGCGCTGGAAAAACCGAGCGAGATCGAGCGCGGCCAGTGGTATTTCCAGCGCTATGTGCAGCACCTGCCGACGGCGGGCGAAATCGTGTTGTTCGACCGCTCCTGGTATAACCGCGCCGGCGTCGAGCGCGTGATGGGCTTCTGCACCGATCAGGAATACCGCGAGTTCATGCGTCAGGCGCCCGAATTCGAACGCATGATGGTGCGCAACAACATCCACCTGATCAAGTTCTGGTTCTCGGTCAGCCGCGACGCGCAGCGGCAGCGCTTCAAGGAGCGCGAGGTGCATCCGCTCAAGCAGTGGAAGCTGTCGCCGATCGACCTCGCTTCGCTCGACAAGTGGGACGACTACACCGAAGCCAAGGAGGCGATGTTCTTCGCCACCGATACCGCCGATTCGCCGTGGACGGTGATCAAGTCCGACTGCAAGAAGCGCGCGCGCCTCAATGCCTTGCGCTACATCCTGCACCGCCTGCCCTACGGGAACAAGGACGCCGACCGTATCGGCCCGCTCGATCCGATGATCGTCGGCCGCGCCAACGTGGTGTACGAGCGCGGCGAGAAGAAGGTTGGCGTGCCGCTGATCTGATGGCTGAAAGATCAGCGCCGTGCAACCGGGCTCGACGCCGCCGCGCCCCTGCCGTGCGGCTATTCTCGATGATAAGGCAGGTGCCGCGCCATTTCCGCCGCGTAATCCTGCACCGTGTCGTCCTCGCGACGAATGAAGTCGGCGAGTGCGTTGCGCATGCGCGGATCAGCGATCCAGAACGCTGACCACGTTGCGCTCGGTTCGAAGCCGCGCGCCAGCTTGTGTTCGCCTTGTGCGCCGGCCTCGAAGCGGCTCAGGCCCTTGGCGATCGCGTAGTCGATTCCCTGGTAGTAGCTCAGCTCGAAATGCAGGCCGGGGCAGTCGATGTCGCTGCCCCAGTGGCGACCGTAGAGGACGCGGTCGCTGCGGTAGCAGATTGCCGAGGCGACCGGCTGCTCGTCGCGCCAGGCGATGAACACCACCATGCGCCGTCCGAGTTCGCGACCGACGCGTTGGAAGAAGTCGAGCGGGAAGGCCGGATGGTTGCCGTAGCGCGTGAAAGTGTCGCGATAGTGGCGGTGCAGCGCCTGCCACAGCGTCGCGTCGATCTCGTCGCCGTGGCGCGTTTCGATGCGCAGTCCAGCTTCTGCCACGGCACGTTGTTCGCGCCTGATTTTCTTGCGTTTTTCAGCAGAGAAGCTGGCCAGAAAGTCAGCGAAGTCGCTGTAGCCACGGTTGATCCAGTGGAACTGCACGCCGCGGCGCAAGAGCAGGCCGGCATCGGCGAGGAGCGTGCGCTCGGCTTCGTTCACGAACAGGCATTGCCACGAAGAAGCGTGGCATTCGGCAGCGACTTCGATCGCCGCCCGGATCAAGGCCGGGCGCAGCGCGGCCGGGGCGTCGCCACGCGCCAGCAGGCGCGGTCCCGGCGACGGCGTGAACGGAATGCCACTGACCAGCTTCGGGTAATAGTCGAGGCCAGCGCGCTGCCAGGTGGGCGGCCAGTTCCAGTCGCGCGAGAAATCGCCGAATGAATGCTGGCGCAGATAGAGCGGCAACAGGCCGGCAAGGCGCCCGTCGCTTTCGCGCAGCGCCAGATGCAGCGGCTGCCAGGCCAGTTCCGGTGAGGCGGCGCCGCTCTCTTCTGCGGCAGCGAGGAATTCGCGGCTGCTGAACGGGTCGCCGCCAGTGGCGAGTTGCTGCCATTCTTCGGCCGGCAGGTCGCCGGCAGCCGCGAGGAGCTTGACCCGGTAACTCATCGCAGACGCTGACGACCGGGACGAGCTTCCGCCGCGCTTACGGCAACTGCGCGAGGCGTTCGCGCAGGCTGTCCACCGCTGCCGCTTCGCCGCGCACGTGAAAGTGCGCGCCGTCCGGCTCGGCGCGCTCGTCGATCACCTGGCAGCTGGCGTAGATGGCGCCACGCAGCTGCTGCGCGGTCCACGGCAGGAACAGTTCGGCCTCGACCAGATCCTGCTGGAAGAAGGTGACGATGCGCTGGTGCAGCCGCGCCACATCGTCCGGCCGGCGCGCGCTCATCACCACGCAGCCCGGGTACTGCTCGAGCAGTGCAGCCTCACGTTCGGCCTGCGCCGCGGCGTCGCCGACGTGGTCGATCTTGTTGAAGATGCGCAGGCGCGGCAGCGCGTCGGCGTCGATTTCGGCGAGCACCGTGTCGGTGACTTCGAGCTGGCGCTGGAAGCCGGGATCGCTGGCGTCGATCACGTGCAGCAACAGGCCGGCGTCGAGCGCCTCGTCGAGCGTCGATTTGAACGAGGCCACCAAGCCGTGCGGCAGGTTCTTGATGAAGCCGACGGTGTCGCTGACCAGCACGCGCGGCACGCTTTCCGGGTAGAGCGTGCGCACGGTGGTGTCGAGCGTGGCAAAGAGCTTGTTGGCGACGAGCACCTCGCTGCCGGTCAGCGCGCGCATCAGCGTCGATTTGCCGGCATTGGTATAGCCGACCAGCGCCACGCTGGCCAGCCCCTGGCGCTCCTGGCGGCGCGCGCGCTGCGTCTTGCGCTCGGCCTCCATGGCGACGATTTCCAGTTGCAACTCGGCGATGCGGTCGCGGATCTTGCGCCGGTCGAGTTCGGTATGCGATTCACCGGCACCACGGCCGCCGACGCCGCTGCGCTGCCGACCCTGCGGCCCGGCCAGCTTGGCCGCCTCGCGCAGGCGCGGCGCCATGTAACCGAGCCGCGCGATCTCGACCTGCGCCTTGGCCGCACGCGAGCGCGCGTTGCGGTGGAAGATCTCGAGGATGACCATGGTGCGGTCCATCACCTCGCAGCCGGTCTCCTTTTCGAGATTGCGTGCCTGCGAAGGCGAAATTTCGTGGTCGACGAAGAGTGCTTCGATTTTCTGCGTCGCCCTGGCGGCGGGTGGCGCAACGGGGTCTTCGTCGTCCTCGTGGCCGCTGTCGATGTTGGCGAAGCAGCGGATTTCCTCGCGCTTGCCGACGCCGAGATAGCCGGTGGTATCGAAGCCGGCGCGCTTCTGCGTGAATGTTTCGACGACGGTATAGCCGAGCGTCTTCGCCAGCTCGCGCAACTCGGTCAGCGAGGCTTCGAACTCCAGATCGCTGACGTTGGGCAGTTGCACCGAGGCGGCGATGGCGTATACGGGTTTTTCTTTGACTTCGGCAGACATGCGGGGCGGGCTTCTTTCGGGTGGGTAAGGGCAGATAGTACCTGCTGAAAGCCATAGTCTGCAGTGGTTCGGTCAGCTGGCGCCGTTGCGACGACGGCCGCCATCAGCGGGCAGCGCTCGTTCTACGCAGCCAGGCGGCGAAGTCGGTTTCGGGAAGTTCGCCGGCGGCCAGGGCGAGCATCTGGCTCAAGGCGTCAGCCTGGCTTGCTGCCAGACGAAAACCGTTCATTCGCAGGAAAAGACCGGCGGCAAGAAAGCCGGCGCGCTTGTTGCCGTCGATAAAGGGATGGTTTCGCGACAAGCCGAAAGCGTAAGCGGCCGCGCAGTCGAATACATCCGGATTGCCGTAGGCGGCGAGGTTTTCCGGGCGGCCCAAGGCTGATTCAAGCAGCCCTTCGTCGCGCAGCCCCGAAGCGCCACCGTGGATGGCCAGACTTTCCTCGTGTAGCAGCAGGAGTGCGCGGCGATTGATCCAGAGGAAGTTCATTTCGCCAGTGCGCGAAAGGTGTCGCGGAATTCGTGCATGAATTCGCGTCCTTCAGCAAGCTGCTCTTCGATGGCCGGGTCGTAAGGCGAAAGAACAAAGCCTTGTGGCGATTCCGTCAGATAGACCGTGTCGCCTTTTTCCACGCGAAGAAGCGCCAAGGCCTCTTTCGGCAGCACCACGCCAACAGAATTGCCGATCTGGGTGAGTTTCAGGCTGAACATGGTGGACTCCGGTGTAATTACGCTTGTAATACTATGCCCTAAGCGGGCGCCGGGCAAGTCGTCGGGCGGGATGGTGCGCCCGGTGCCTTGAACACTGGCGCTGGTCGGCGCAGGCCTTGTCAGGCCTTGCTCAATTCGCGCATGCCGCGCGTCAGGCCGTCGACGCTCAGCGGGAACATGCGGCCGCCGAGCAGTTGGCGGATCAGCGAAATCGACTCGCGGTAAGGCCAGTGCGCTTCCGGTTCGGGGTTGAGCCAGACGGCGTGCGGGAAGGCGTCGGAGAGGCGCGACAGCCAGACCGCACCGGGCTCGGCGTTGTCGTGCTCGACACTGCCGCCGGGATGGACGATCTCGTAGGGGCTCATCGTCGCGTCGCCAACGAAGATCAGCTTGTAGTCGCGGCCGTAGCGGTGCAGCACGTCGACGGTCGGCGTGCGCTCGGTGCGGCGGCGGACGTTGTCGCGCCAGACATGCTCGTAGACGCAGTTGTGGAAGTAGTAGTACTCGAGGTGCTTGAACTCGTTGCGGCAGGCGGAGAACAGCGTCGCGCAGGTGGCGATATGGTCGTCCATCGAACCGCCGACGTCGAGGAAGAGCAGCACCTTCACCGCGTTGTGCCGCTCCGGGCGCAGCTTGAGGTCGAGCCAGCCGGCGTTGCGCGCGGTGCCATCGATGGTGCCGTCGAGGTCGAGTTCCTCGGCGGCGCCTTCGCGCGCGAAACGGCGCAGGCGTCTGAGCGCGACCTGGATGTTGCGCGTGCCAAGTTCGACGCTGTCGTCGAGGTTCTTGAACTCGCGCTTCTCCCACACCTTCACCGCCGAGCGGTTCTCGCTCCGGCCGCCGATGCGCACGCCTTCCGGGTGCGTGCCGCCGTGGCCGAAGGGCGAACTGCCGCCGGTGCCGATCCACTTGTTGCCGCCGGCGTGGCGTTCCTTCTGCTCGGCGAGGCGCTGTTGCAGCGTTTCCATCAGCTTGTCCCAGCCGAGTTTTTCCAGCGCGGCGCGTTCCTCGTCGCTCAACAGGCGTTTGGCGGCCTGGCGCAGCCATTCCTCGGGGATGCCGGTTTCCATGCCGGGCAGGGCTTCGATGCCCTTGAAATACTCGCCAAAGGCCAGGTCGAAGCGGTCGAACTGTGTTTCGTCCTTGATCAGCGTCGTGCGCGCCAGCAGATAGAAGTCGTCGATGCTGTAGCCGGCGACATTGAGGCGCAGCGCCTCGAGCAGGACGAGGAACTCCTGCAGCGAGGTCTTGACGCCGCGCGCGCGCAGGTGCAGGAAGAAATCGACGAGCATCTCGGGCTAGGCTGCCACGGGGAGCAGGCGGTGCTTGGGCACGAGACTCAGCGCCCGCGCCGCGCCATGAACACCAGCTTCTCGAACAGGTGCACGTCCTGCTCGTTTTTCAGCAGCGCGCCGTGCAGCGGCGGGATGGTGAGCTTCTGGTCGCTGCTGCGCAGCGCTTCCGGCGGAATGTCTTCGGCGAGCAGCAGTTTCAGCCAGTCGAGCAGTTCCGAGGTGGAGGGTTTCTTCTTCAGACCCGGCAGCTCGCGCAGTTCGAAGAAGACTTCGAGCGCCTCGCGCAGCAGCGCCTGCTTGATGCCGGGGTAGTGCACCTCGACGATGCGCTGCATCGTTTCGCGGTCGGGGAAGCGGATGTAGTGGAAGAAGCAGCGGCGCAGGAAGGCGTCGGGCAGCTCCTTCTCGTTGTTCGAGGTGATGAACACCAGCGGCCGCTGCCGGGCGCGGATCAGCTCGCGCGTCTCGTACACGTAGAACTCCATGCGGTCGAGTTCGCGCAAGAGATCGTTGGGGAATTCGATGTCGGCCTTGTCGATCTCGTCGATCAGCACCACCGATGGCGTCTCGGCTTCGAAAGCCTGCCACAGCACGCCCTTGACGATGTAGTGGCCGATGTCACTGGCGCGCGCCTCGCCGAGCTGCGAATCGCGCAGGCGGGCGACGGCGTCGTATTCGTACAGCCCCTGTTGCGCGCGCGTCGTCGATTTCACGTGCCACTGATAGAGCGGCAGGCCGAGCGCGGCGGCGACTTCCTCGGCGAGCAGCGTCTTGCCGGTGCCCGGTTCGCCCTTGATCAGCAGCGGCCGTTGCAGGGTGATCGCGGCATTGACGGCGAGCGACAGCTCGCGCGTGGCGACGTAGGTATCGGTGCCTGAGAAGGAGCCGGAGAAGCTGCCGGATGCGTTCATGAAAGACCTCGGAGCGGGGGGCGACGGAAACAAGTTTAACCGCAAGCCGCGCCGGCCGATCAAGGCCGCGCGGCCCGCCTTGTGACGCTTTCATGACATCTGCCGGCACGGCCCATGGCTGCTGATGGTCGGGTGCTAGAATGCCCGTTCTTTCGCTGTCCGAATGAAAAAATGGCTTACGAACTGATCGCCGCGGTCGATCTTGGCTCCAACAGCTTCCGTTTGCAGGTCGGCCGCGTCGTCGACGACCAGATTTACCCCCTCGATTCGCTGAAAGAGCCGGTGCGTCTCGCCTCGGGCCTGACCGCCGACAAGCGCCTCGACGCCGCCTCGCGCGAGCGCGCCTTGCTCGCCTTGCGCCGTTTCGGCGAGCGTCTGCGCGGCTTTCAGCCCGACGCGGTGCGTGCCGTCGCGACCAACACCCTGCGCGTCGCCAAGGATGCGCCGGACTTCCTGCCGGCAGCCGAGCAGGCACTGGGCTTTCCGATCGAAATCATCGGCGGCCGCGAGGAAGCGCGCCTGATCTATCTCGGCGCCGCGCATTCGCTGCCGGCAGTCGATTACAAACGGCTGGTGATCGACATCGGCGGCGGTTCGACCGAGTGCATCATCGGCCGCCAGGTCGAGCCGCTGCTGCTCGAATCGCTGTACATGGGCTGCGTCAGCTTCACGCTGCGCTTCTTTCCTGGCGGCGTCATCGACAAGAAGCGCTTCCGCGACGCCGAACTGGCAGCCGCACGCGAAATCCAGAGCATCGCCGCTGCTTACCGCCGTTTCGGCTGGCGCGAAGCGGTCGGCTCGTCGGGAACGGCGCGCGCGCTGGCCGAAATCCTCGAACTCAACGGCTTCAATCCGGGCGGTGTCAGCGGCATCACGCGCGAAGGGCTGGAGCGTCTGCGCAGCCTGCTCATCCGCGCCGGTTCGGCCGAGGCGCTGTCGCTGGAAGGGCTGCGCTCCGACCGGCAGCCGGTGCTGCCCGGCGGACTGGCGATCATGTGCGCGATCTTCTCCGAACTCGGCATCGAACACATGACCTACGCCGACGGCGCGCTGCGCCTGGGCGTTCTCTACGACCTGCTCGGCCGCTTCTACCGGCACGACATGCGCGATGCGACGGTCGAGCAGTTCATGAGCCGTTATCAGGTCGATACCCTGCAGGCGGAACGCGTCGAGCGCACGGCGCTTGGTCTGCTCGGACAGCTGATCGACACCACCGCGCCGGAGCACGAGGGCGACCTGCGCTTTCTGCGCTGGGCGGCGCAACTGCACGAAATCGGCATTTCGATCGCGCACACCAGCTACCACAAGCATGGCGCCTACATCATCACCTTTGCCGACATGCCCGGTTTTTCGAAGAAGGATCAGGCACGGCTGGCGCTGCTGGTGCTCGGCCAGCGCGGCAAGCTGGAAAAGCTCGGCGCGCTGCCGGCGCAGGACAGTGCCTGGCAGCTGGTCTGCTGTCTGCGGCTGGCGGCCTTGCTGCACCGGCCACGCGACGATCGCGAGTTGCCCGATTTTGTCCTCAAGCGCACGCCGGTCGCTTTTCAGCTCGACCTGCCGGCCGACTGGCTCGCCGCCAACCCGCTCACCGCAGCGGCATTGGCCGACGAGGCGACGACCTGGGAGCGACTTGGCTCCGGGCTACGCATCCGGCGGCGAGCCGCCGCCAGCGTCGGCTGAGGCTCGATGGCCACCGCGACGCTCGATATCGATGACGGCAGCGCCGTCGGCGAAGCGCGCCTGGCCGGCGACTGGACACTTGTCGAACTGTCGGCAACGCTGAAAACGCTCGAATCACGCCTGAGTACGCTCGGCAGCAGCGAGGTCGCCTGGAATCTGCTGTCCATCGGCCGCCTCGACAGCGTCGGCGCGCTGCTATTGTGGCGCGCCTGGGGGCGCCAGTGGCCGGCAAAGGTGCAACTGTCGGCGGCGCACCGGCGCGTTTTCGAGCGCGTCGGCAGCATCGTTCCAGCCGATGCCTCGCCCGCGGCGCCCGACCCGGCGCGCCTCGTCCTCTTTCTCGGCCAGATCGCGCTCAAGGCCTGGCACAACCTGCTCGGCATCGTCACGCTGGTCGGCCAGCTGGTGCTCGATATCGGCTATCTGTGCGTGCATCCGCGCGAGATTCCCTGGCGCGAGTTTTCGGCAACCTTGTATAAAAGCGGCGCGCAGGCGCTGCCGGTGATCGCGCTGATCGGCTTTCTCATCGGCATCGTGCTCTCCTACCTGTCGTCGCTGCAGCTCAAGGCCTACGGCGCCGACGTCTTCATCGTGAACTTGCTCGGCATCGCCGTCATCCGCGAACTCGGGCCGGTGCTTGTCGCCGTGCTTGTCGCCGGTCGTTCCGGCTCGGCGATGACGGCGCAGATCGGCGTCATGCGCGTCACCGAGGAAATCGATGCGCTGGCGACGATCGGCGTCTCGCGCAGCCTGCGTCTGGTGTTGCCGAAAGTGCTGGCGCTGGCGGTGGCGACGCCGCTGCTGGTGGTGTGGTGCTCGGCGGCCGGACTGATCGGCGGCATGATGTCGGCGCATCTGCAGATGGATCTGTCCTACGGTTACTTCATCGACACGCTGCCGAAGGTGGTGCCGGTCGCCAACCTGCTCATCGGCATGGCCAAGGGCTGCGCCTTCGGCCTGCTGGTCGGCATCTTCGCCTGCCACTTCGGCCTGCGCATCCGGCCGAACACCGAAAGCCTGTCGGTCGGCACGACTACCTCGGTGGTCACCTCGATTACCGTGGTGATCGTCGTCGATGCCGTTTTCGCCGTCCTCACGCGCAACATGGGGCTGCCGCTGTGAGCGCGCCGGGCAAGGTCGCAGAGGACAGCGTTGCCAAACAGCCGCCGGTGATCGACATCCGCGGCGTATCGACGCGCTTCGGCAAGGCCGTTATTCACCGTGACATCAGTCTGCAGGTGGGACCGGGCGAAATGCTCGGCCTGGTCGGTGGTTCGGGCAGCGGCAAGACGACGCTGCTGCGCGAGATCGTCGGCCTGCTGGCGCCGAGCGCGGGCGAGGTCAGGCTGTTCGGGCAGTCGGTCCTCGCTGCCGACCCCGAGGTGCGGCGCGCCGTGCGCCAGCGCTTCGGCATGCTTTTTCAGCAGGGCGCGCTGTTCTCGGCTTTGTCGGTCTATGACAACATCGCCTTTCCGCTGCGCGAACTACGCCTGCTCGACGAAGACCTGATCCACGACATCGTTCAGGTCAAGCTGGCGATGGCCGAACTCACCGCGGCGCACGGCAAGCTGATGCCGGCCGAGCTGTCCGGCGGCATGGTCAAGCGCGTGGCACTGGCACGGGCGCTGGCGCTCGAACCTGAACTGCTGGTGCTCGACGAGCCGACGGCCGGCCTTGACCCCGACCGCAGCGCCGGCTTCGTCAAACTGATCTGCACGCTGCAGAAAGAACTCGGCTTTACCGTGGTCATGGTCACGCACGACATGGATACGCTGCTCGGTCTGGCGACGCGCGTGGCGGCGCTTGCCGATCAGCGTATCGTCGCCGATGGCACGATGGCCGAAGTGCTGGCCGTCGATCATCCCTTTGTACGCAATTGTTTTGCTTCCCGGCACGCTCCTGCCGTTGTCGATAAGGCGCTTCGCTGATGAGGAAAAAATGGAAAACCGTTCGCACGCGCTGATCGCGGGGCTATTCACCCTGCTGCTCCTGCTGGCGTCGCTCAGCGCCGTCTGGTGGTTCGGCGGCAAGCGTGAGCCGACGCACGATTTCGTTGTCGTCACCCGGCAGAACGTCACCGGCCTCGGCCCGCAAGGGCAGGTGCGCTACCGTGGCATCGCCGTCGGCAAGGTGCAGTCGATCGAACTCGACCCGCAGGACGGGCGCAACATCCTCGTGCGCATCGGCGTTAACGAGCAGGTGCCGGTGACGCGCGGCACGACGGCCAAGCTTGGCTTTCAGGGCGTCACCGGCATCGCGCATGTGCTGCTCGAAGAAACCGGCCGCGACCCGACGCCGCTGGTGAGCAGCGACGGAACGCCGCCGCGCATCACCATGCAGGCCTCGCTGATCGAAGAGCTGTCCGAAGTCGGTACCCAGACGATGCGCGAAGCGCGCGACTTTCTCGCCGCCACCAACCAGCTGCTGAACGCGGAAAACCGCAAGCGCATCGCGCACACGCTCGACAACCTCGAATCCGGCTCGACGCACGCCGCCGAAATCGCCGCGCAGATCCACGTGCTGCTTTCGCCCGAGAACGTGCGCGCGCTCGGCTCGACGCTGGCCCGCCTCGAAAGCGCCTCGGGCGAGCTGGCGCCGACCTTGCATGATGCGCGGGCGACGCTGGCCAGCCTGCGCGCCACCAGCGAAAGGCTTGACCTGACGCTCGGCAATCCCGCGTCGGGCGGCGTCAATGAACTGCTCACCGAACTGTCGACGACCTCCCGGCAGCTGCAACGGCTGCTGAAAAAACTCGAAGACTCGCCGCAAAGCCTGGTTTTCGGACCGTCGCCAGCGGCGCCCGGCCCTGGCGAAGCCGGCTTCGTGCCGCCGCGCAGCGCCCAAAGAGGAGAAGCAAAGCCATGAACCCGACCAGCCGCAAGCGCCTTCCGTTCGCTGGCAGCGCTGCCCTTGCTGCCGCCATGCTGCTTACCGCCTGCAGCATCGGCGCCCGGCCGGCGCCGACCTTGTACGATTTCGGACCGCCCGCTGCGCGTCTCACCACTGCGCCGGCGACAACACCGCTCGCCGTCGAGGTGCGCGCGCCGCACTGGCTCGATTCGCCGGGAATCGACTACCGGCTGGCCTACGCCGACGCACAGCGCGTGCAGGAGTACGCCGGCAGCCGCTGGCTGGCACCGCCGGCGCAGCTGCTTGCGCAACGCCTGCGCCAGCAGCTTGGCGCTACCGCTGCTGCGAGTAATGTGGCAGCCGCCTGCATCTTGAGAGTCGACTTGCATGAGTTCTCGCAAGTCTTTGAGAAAGAAGAACAAAGCGCCGGCGTAATTCAAGCGCAGGCGGTGCTGCTCGACGCCCGCCGGCGCCTTATTGCCGGACGGAGTTTTGCCATCGAGCGGCCGGCTGGCAGCGCTGACGCGCGCGGTGCTGCCGCTGCGCTGCTCGCCGCCAGCGACGCGCTTGGCGGCGAACTCGCCGGCTGGCTGAACAGCAGCGCACCAACAGCGCGTGCCTGCGCCGGCAGCCTTGGCGCAAACGCCGGCGACAGCGCCGCCAGACTCCCTCCCGCCGCCGAAGTCCCGCCAGCGGCAACGCCGGTGCTGCGCTGAACGGTTTTAAAAAATAAACAAAAACAATAATTTGCAAAAAGGAGACGAAGCCATGACCGAAAACACTCTGCTGACCCGCGAAGACCGCGCCGATGGCCTGAGCACGCTCACGCTCAATCGCCCCGATCAGTTCAACTCGCTGTCGCAGGCGCTGCTCGCCGAACTGCAGGCGGCTTTCGACGCCATTGCCGCCGACCCGGCCGTGCGCGTCGTCGTCATCGCCGGTGCCGGCCGCGCCTTCTGCGCCGGCCACGATCTGAAGGAAATGCAGGCAAACCGGGACAAGGCCTTCATGCGCGCCTTGTTCCGCCAGTGCTCGAAGCTGATGACGACGATCACGCAGCTACCGCAACCGGTGATCGCGCGCGTGCATGGCATCGCCACCGCCGCCGGCTGCCAGCTGGTGTCGATGTGCGATCTGGCCGTCGCCGCCGACGGCGCGCGCTTTGCCACCTCGGGCATCAACGTCGGCCTCTTCTGCGCCACGCCAGCGGTTGGTCTCTCGCGCAACGTCGGCCGCAAGCAGGCGCTGGAAATGCTGCTGACCGGCGAATTCATCGACGCGGCGACGGCACAGCGCCAGGGGCTGATCAACCGTGTCGTGCCGCTCGCCGATCTCGATGCCGAAGTCGAGCGGCTGGCGCAGTCGATCATCAACAAGTCGCCGGTGGCCGTGGCCATGGGCAAATCGATGTTCTACAAGCAGCTGGAAATGGGTGTCGAAGCCGCCTACCAGCTCGCTAGCGAAACCATGGCCTGCAACATGATGAGTGAGGACGCCGCCGAAGGCATCGACGCCTTCACCAGCAAGCGCAAGCCCGAGTGGCGCGGACGCTAGGCTTGGCCGGCGTGCGCGTTGCTTCAGACAACCCGGCCGGCACATGGCGGCCGGCTGAACCCCGCGCCCGCCGAACAGCCGCAACGACTGCAGTCAGATGAGCGAACTCCCCGAATTTCCTGAAGAACAACCGACGCCCGAGCGCGAGGCGGCGACCAGGCGCAGCACCTGGGTGAGCGTTGCCGTCAATGTCTGCCTGAGCAGCGCGCAGATCGCCGCCGGCCTGTGGGCCGGTTCGCAGGCACTGATCGCCGACGGCATCCATTCGCTGTCCGATCTGGTTTCCGACTTCGTCGTGCTGCTCGCCGTGCATCACAGCAAGAAGGGGCCGGACGCCGACCACCAGTACGGTCACCAGCGCTACGAGAACGTCGCCGCGATGGTCATCGGCGGCCTGCTCCTTGCCGTCGGTATCGGCATGATCTGGGCCGCCGTGCACAAGCTGCAGGCGCCGGCGAGCATCCCGGCCGTGCATCTGCTGGCGCTGTGGGTGGCGCTCGGCGCGCTTGCCGTCAAGGAAGGGCTGTTCCGCTACATGCTCGCCGTTGCCGAGCGCGTGCGTTCCAGCCTGCTCGTCGCCAACGCCTGGCATGCGCGCTCGGACGCTGCCTCGTCGCTGATCGTCGCGCTCGGCATCGGCGGCAACCTGCTCGGCTTTCCGTTGCTCGACCCGGTGGCGGCGCTGGTCGTCGGCCTGCTCGTCGGCAAGATGGGTTGGGGCTTTCTCTGGAACGCGCTGCACGACCTTACCGACCGCGCTGCCTCGGAAGAGCAGCTCACCGCCATTTCTGCCGAAATCCTCGCCACGCCGGGTGTGCTCGGCATGCACGAACTGCGCACGCGCAAGACCGGCGACATGATCCTAGTCGACGTCCACCTTGAAATCGACGGCACGATCACCGTCGCCGAGGGGCATGCCATCGCTTCGCAAGTACGCAAGAACGTCACCCGACGCCACCCGGTGCTCTACGTGATGACGCACGTCGACCCGGCCGAAGTTTCTGCAACAGGGCAGCGCGACAGCCGGCCCGGCGCCGACGACGCACCGCTTCCGATCAGGTGACTCCCAGCATTCCGCCCGGCCTCGACGCGACCTCGGTCGCCGAGCGGCAGCGTGCGGAAGGTTTCAACGAACTCGGCGTCGACCAGCGGCGTAGCCTGCTGCACATCGTCGGCGAAGTCTGCCGCGAGCCGATGTTCCTGTTGCTGATCGGTGCCGGCGCCATCTACCTGATCATGGGCGATGTGCACGAAGCGCTGATCCTGCTGGGCTTCGTCGGCATCATCATGGGCGTCACCATCGTCCAGGAGCGGCGCACCGAAAACGCTCTCTCGGCGCTGCGCGACCTCTCCAGCCCGCGCGCGCTGGTCATCCGCGACGGCAAGCCGCTACGCATCGCCGGCCGCGAAGTGGTGCGCGACGATATCCTGATCCTCGCCGAAGGCGACCGCGTGCCAGCCGACGGCGTGGTGCTCGAAGCGCACGAACTCGCCGCCGACGAATCGCTGCTTACCGGCGAATCCGAGGCGCTTTCCAAGTTCGCTGCCGGTGAGCCGGCCAGCGGCGCCGCGACCAATACTTCGGCGGACGAAGGGGTAGGGCGCCTCTTCGCCGGCACACTGATCGTGCGCGGGCAGGGCTTGATGCGCGTCAGCGCCATCGGCGAGCACACCGAACTCGGTCGAATCGGCAAATCGCTGCAGGCGATCGAGCTCGAATCGTCGCCGCTCAAGGACGAAGTCGGCCTGCTCACCAAGTGGCTGGCGATCGTCGCCATCGGCCTGTGCGTGCTGGTGGCGCTGCTCTTCGTGCTGCTGCGCGGCGGCTGGCTCGAAGGCATGCTCGCCGGCATTACGCTGGCGATGGGCATCCTGCCGCAGGAATTTCCGGTCATCCTGATCGTTTTTCTCGCCCTCGGCGCGCGGCGCATCGGCACGCTCGGCGTGCTTACGCGGCGGCTCAACAGCGTCGAAACGCTCGGCGAAACCACGGTGTTATGCGTCGACAAGACCGGCACGCTGACGCAGAACCGCATGGCAATGGCAGCGCTCTCGGTCGGCGGGCAACTGCTCGACGTGCGCGGGCGCAGCGAGCCGCTGCCCGACGAGTACCACGAGATTCTCGAATACGTGCTGCTGGCCAGCGAGATCGACCCGCACGACCCGATGGAACAGGCTTTCCATCACTTCGCGCGCGAATTCCTCGCCAACACCGAACACCTGCACCCCGACTGGGATCTCGCGCGCGAATACGAACTGTCGCCGCAGCTGCCAGCGATGTCGCACCTGTGGCAGGCCAAGGCCGGCAGCAGCGACATCGTTGCCGCCAAGGGTGCGCCCGAAGCCATCGCCGAGCTGTGCCACCTCGACGACAAGGCGCGCCGGCAGATCGGCGAGCAGGCCGCGCAAATGGCCGAGCAGGGGCTGCGCGTGCTTGGCGTCGCCAAAGCCAAGCGTCCACCCGGCGACTGGCCGGAAATCCAGCACGATTTCGACTTTGAGCTCCTCGGCCTGGTTGGTCTGGCCGACCCGCTGCGCCCGGAAGTGCCCGCCGCCGTCGCCGAGTGCCGGCGCGCCGGCATCCGCGTGGTGATGATCACCGGTGACCATCCGCGCACCGCCGCCGCCATCGCCAGGTCGGCCGGTATCGACGACGCGCATGTGTTGAGCGGCGCCGACTTTGCTGCACTGTCGCCGGCCGAGCAGGTCGAACAGATACGCAGCACCTGCGTCTTTGCGCGCGTTTCGCCGCAGCAGAAGCTCGCCATCGTTGAAGCGCTGAAAACCGCCGGCGAGGTAGTGGCGATGACCGGCGACGGCGTGAACGACGCCCCGGCGCTGAAAGCCGCGCACATCGGCATCGCCATGGGCAAGCGCGGCACCGACGTCGCGCGCGAGGCGGCCTCCCTGGTGCTGCTCGAAGACGATTTCGCCGCCATCGTCGGCGCCGTTCGCCTCGGCCGGCGCATCTTCGCCAACCTGCGTCAGGCGCTGATCTACACGCTGGCGGTGCACCTGCCGATCATCGGCCTGTCGATCCTGCCGCTGCTCTTCGGCCTGCCGCTGGTGCTGGCGCCGATCCACATCGCCTTCCTTGAACTGGTGATCGACCCGGCGTGCTCGGTAGTCTTCGAAGCCGAAGGCGAAGACCCGGCGCTGATGCAGCGCCCACCGCGCTCGCGCGACGAGCGGCTCGTCGCCGCCCGCCACATCGGCCTGAGCCTCGTCCAGGGCGCGCTGACGACGGCGGTCGTCGCCGGCCTCTACTGGGCCGCGCTCGCCCGCGGCGTCGCCAGCGAAGAAGCGCGCGCCATGGCCTTCCTGGCGCTGGTCACGGCCAACGCCGTGCTCATCTTTGCCAGCCGCTCGCCGCGCCCCGGCTGGCACGGCATGTTCACCGGCCTGTCGCCGCTGGCGGTGTGGGTGCTGGTCGGCACGCTGGCGGCGGTGACGGTGATCACCACCGTTCCGCCAGCGGCTGCGGCGTTCGGCTTTGCGCCGCCGTCAGTCGTGCACTGGTTGATCTCGGCAGCAGCTGGGGCGGCGACGCTGCTGCTGTTCATTCTGGCCAAGGTGCTGATATCAGAGGTCGCGAAACGAGGTAATTCGGCGTCTTTTGGCCAGTTGCGGTGATACGGTCGTCGATCCCTGCTCCGGTTTGATGTCAATATTCTTTACAAATATTTTCGTACGGTATTTTTGATCTCGCGCCGGAACTTTAGTTGGTTGTTTTATAAGTGGTTTCGCTGAGAAAGTGCGTTTGGCATGTCGCTTGCTTTTTGCTGCGTGGCAGACCAAGAAGGACAGCCGGTCGGCGCTTTGGATGTCTGCTTTCCATCTCGCGACGAAGGGGCGATAACCATGCTTAAAAAGAAAGTAATCAATGCCATCGCGGCATCTCTGATGCTTGCCTCGGCAGGGGGCGCATCTGCGGCAGTGATTTCCATTGACTTCGAGGGGGTCGGGAGTCAGGCGGCAATACTTAACTTCTATAACGGAGGTAGCGACAGTCAGGGTAACTCGGGTACGAACTACGGCATCCAGTTCGGCACAAACGCGCTCGCTTTGAAGGAGTCCGACCCGGTCGCAAACTTCGCGTTGCCTCCGTCGTCCGAGACGGCCATGTTTTTCCTGACCGGTTCAGCCATCCTGAACTACGCTCCCGGATTCGACACCGGATTTTCCTTCTACTATTCGACGGTCGGTTACAGTGGTTCGGTTCAGGTTTACGACGATTTGAACGGAATGGGCAACCTGCTTGGCAACATTGAACTGGCAGCACTTGGCAACGGACCTTCTCCCGCCAATCCCTTCAGCAACTGGGCTATCGGATCACTGGCCTTTGCGGGAACGGCCAAGTCCATCAACTTCGGTGGCACAGTCAATCAGGTAGGCTACGACAACATCACATTTGGTTCGACCGACCCGAACAAGGTACCGGAGCCTGCTTCACTGGCCCTGATGGGCCTCGCCATGGCCGGGCTGATCGGCGTTCGCCGCCGTCGTTCCTGAGTCGAAACCGGTTTCCGCCTGGCTGTCCGGTGGATGGTCAGGCGGAAATCAGGGTGCGCTTGCACGCGGCATCGCCACCGCAGAAGCTGGCGCACTGGCACCCCGAACCGCAGAGTATCAGAGCGCTACGCCGCCGTTTTTTGCGACACGTATTCGCGCAAGGCGTCGTCCATGCGCGTTTGCCAGCCGGCTCCGGTGGCACGGAAATAGGCAAGCACTTCCGGGCTGTATCGCACCGCGACCTGCTCCTTGGTCGGTAGCTTGTTTGGCCCACGGGTGCGGCGTGCGGCAAGCTGGCGGCGGTGGCGGTGATCACCACTGTTCCGCCCGCGGCGGCGGCGTTTGGCTTTGCGCCGCCGTCAGTGGCGAACTGGTTGATCTCGGCAGCGGCGGGGGCGGCGATGACCTGCCCGGGGATTTTCGGACCATCCGAAACTTGAGAGGATGGCTTCCTTGAAGAGAGGAAGTCATGAGGAAGAGTCGATTCAGCGAAGCGC
>NZ_JACIGE010000017.1 GCF_014197755.1 Rhodocyclus tenuis
ACGCCTGCCGCCTATGCCGAATCACTCATCCGGAAATCGGCTACATTAGCCTCGGACTCTAAAGCTCGCTGCTACTGAAAACGGGGGGACGTCGAGAGGGGCGCAACCAGTCAGCAGAGCACACTGGCACCAACGCGGCGGCACTTACGAGGGGTTGTCGTAGCCTCATTGAGACTATTCAAGGAGGTGCGACATGGCCATCACTGACTCTCCACTGGTATCTGGATTCAAGAAGCCGGTCTTCCGGCAAGGCGCCAGGATGGCGCCGCGGGCGCCGACGCTGCAATCGCTCGACCAAAGCATTGCGATGGCCGGCGCGACGCAAGACCTGTCTAATGCCGATCGCTATTTCCTGGCGAACCCGACCAATGCGGCCTACAAGCCGAGCCGCTTCGGCGCGACGCCTGGAACCGCTGCCGAAGCGTCCGACCTTGGCCGCCGGATCGAGGTGCTTTCCTCGCTGCGCGACAACATGGCAGAACGTCTGCAGGCAGACCAGCCTTCCGCGGCGACACTGCCGGCGGCCAGCGTTGCCCAGCAGGCGCCGGGCGTTACGCCGCCGACGCCGGACCCTTTTAGCTTCACCGACCAGAAACCGGCCGGGCGCGACTGGTCCGCTGGCGCTTTGCTGCTGGCCGGCGGCACCGGCAATGTCGGCGAGACGGCTGATGAGCTGATTGCGCGCATCTCGAAGCAGTACGTCGTTTCAGGCACTGGCAGCGCGCAATCGGCACAGGCGGCGCCGCAGCCCAAACCACAGCAGGAACAGCCCGCCCCCGGAAGCTTGCTACTCGGAACTATTGCGCGCCGGAACGCTGAGACTGCCAAAGCCGCCAACTATTCCCGCGGCACCGCCAAAGTCGAAGGGCCGGGAACGCGGACGTCCGACAGCGTCCCGGCGATGCTGTCGCGCGACGAAGCTGTGCTTCCGGGAAAGACAGTCGCTTGCCCGCCCTGCCGATCGATTCTGCGACATCGCGGAATAGGCACAAGCGCCTATCAAAAGGGCTTGCATAACCTTCCGCCTCGTTGCTTTGCAATCTACGCGATAGGCACAAAACCTAATCGAACCGCCGGTTCGATTCCGGTTCGATTCTGGTTCGATTCTTGGCGTCACCTCGGCGCGAGCCTCCTGGCATAGCCGTAACCGGCAGGCATCGTTATGATGTTGGCACTATCTTTGGGGGATTGCCGATGCTTGAAATCGCAGTGGTTGCGCTCGTCAGCGTCCTGATTGCGGGCGTCCTGCTGCATCGTCGGGGGCAGGTCGGCAAAGGTCGGGGCAATGAAGAGGCGCGGCGCGCTCCTGAAGTTGGTGGGGATGCGCAGGGCCGTAGCGTCTGCCGTTGGGGCGTCGATGCCAACGGCGAGTTCTTCCAGGTTCGCGTCAGCATGCCGGAAGACGCCCGGCGCAGCGTCGACGTCAGCGACATTCCGGAATTCCTGCGGAAGCGCTGAGTCAGCACCACAGCCGCAGCGAGTTCTCGGCCGTGCCCCCGCCCGTTCGCCAGAGGGAGTGCCAGCAGCATGAGCGACGAATTCGGCTTCCCCGCCCTGATCGGCGCAACCTTCGCCGTCAGCTTCATCCTCTACGGTCTGATGGTGTTCGTCCGCGACTTGCGGGCAGACTGGCCGGCGACTCGGGCGGATCTGCTGCAGCCGTGGAAGCTGGTCACGCTTACCGGCGGCGAGGCCTGGCTGATCCACGGTGCGCTGAGCTACCGTTTCGCCGACTGGGATGTCGGCGTCAGCATGCTCATGGCCGGCATTACCTATCTGGCTGCGCCGTGGTGCGCGCGCGCCGTCTTCTACCGGCGCTGGAAGGTGGTCGCCGGCGTGATGGTGATGTGCTGGCTGGCCGTCGACGGCTCCTACACGCTCTGGCACACCGCCATGGAGCACGAGACGATGCGCGCCGCCAACTTCCCGGCCTCGGCGGCGCTGTTCTGGTTGTGCGGCTTCATCTGGCTGCCGCGCGGCGGCCTGCGCGACATCATCGCGCGCCGCGCACCGCTTCTCTGACGCCCTCCCCGACGCCGATCAGCCCCTGCTTGACCGACTCGAGCGATGCGTCGCTGCGCTCGTCGCGGTCAGCGAGACTGGTTGCGCCTTCCTCGGCAAACTGGGCGGCATTGCCAGCGGCATTTCCCGGCGCTACAGTGTTTTCACTGCTTTGGCCCTGAGCGATGGGGGCACCCTGACCGGAACTTGTTTCAGGAGTGCCAGCGTATAGGGGCTGTTGTCCGGCAACGGTAGGCGCGGGTTCGCTCCCGCCCCAAAGCAGCCCCCTCATGGCGCCCAGCATCAGCAACGAGCCCTCGACCGGATCAAGTCCGGCCCGCCCAAGTGAAGCGCTACCGGTGCACCGCAGGGCAGACGGTCGCCAGCGACGGCGGCCGGCGCTCTGGTCGAGCGGCGCCACCGGGCAGCCGGCGAGCGCTCTAGTCTGCCCGGTCCTATCTGTGCTTGGCCGGGATGCTTCCCGGTACGCCGCTGAGGCGGCTTTGGCCGGCGGGAATTCCTGCAAGATGAACGCGACGCTCTCGGCACCCGATGCACCCGCTGACGCTCGACAAGGCGAAAAAAGCTCCGGCAACCATCCTCGCTGGACAGTTGCCGGGGCGGTGCTGCGCGCGTTACTGCTGCTGCGTCCAGCGCTGAATTGCCTCCCTATTCAGCCCGAGGCCGCGGCCGCGGCCTCCTGAGTTGAGCGTCACCTTCTTGATTTGCCCGGTCGCCGGATCAATTACCGAGAACTCTGGACCATCCTTCCCTGCCGATACACTGCGCAGGACGTGGCCCTCGATGGGTGTGGCGGGTTGCGCAGCACTGGACGTGGCCGGGCGCAGCGCGGGGATGGTGGCCGGTGCGGTCGTGGGCGCGGCCGGCTTCTGCAGGCTGCGCTGGTACGCGTTAAGCAGGGAAACCGTCTTCCGCTCGCCAATCCGGCGCGACATCTCGGCAATTCCGGATTCGTCGCCCTTGGCCGACAGGTCGAAGGCTTCCTTGACCGCGCCGCGGATCGCCGGATTCGACACTTCGATGCTCGCCACTTTCTCCGGCGCCAGGCCGAAGCGCGTCGGATCGACCGGGCGCGCGCCCAGCACCAACTGATTGCCCTGTCCGTCACGGACGTAGGTGTACCACTGCCCGTTCTTCGCCAGTTCCGGGTAGGGAAGGTAGGCTCCGCTCTTGTCCTGAACCGGTTTGCCATCCGGTCCGAGCTGCTGCACACCCAACTCGGCCTGCGCCATGCGCAGCGCCACAGGGTAAAGCTCTTCGACGGTATGGCCCGCCCCGATCTGCCCTTGCATCAGCGCTGCGGTGTTCTGCTGCGTCTTCGTGGCCAGCGCCTGGATGTCGACGCCGCCCATGCCCGCGTTCGCGTTGTCGGCGGCGACGCGCTTGCGGATGTCGCTCGTGAAGTCGGTCGGGTCTTTGTAGCCGTAGTGGTTGTAGACCGCGGCAATCTCGGCAGGCATGCCGGTTCCCGTCGTTGCCTTGCCGCCGGCCGCGCCCGCCCGCCCGGCTACCGCCTTGTCGCTCATGATGTCGGCCCAGGCGGCGTAGTGCTTGGCCGTGGTGTCGTCGGAGCGCTGGTAGTGATCAGCTTGGATCTTCAGCTCGCGCTCCTTGAGCGCGGCGGCGCGGTCTTCGCTCTGCATCTTCTGCAGGTGAGCGAGGAAGTTGTCGCCGTACTTCGGATCAATGGCGGCAAGGCCGACGTGTGCGTAACGCAGCAACTCGGAAGCGACTTGTTGCGGCGTGGCAATCGTCTTCTCGCCGTAGGTGAAACCGCCCTTGCCGTCAGCGAGCTTCTGCGTGTAGGCGACGTTCCCATCGGGCAGGTGCTCGACCTCGACGTCGTGGCCGTCGTCGTAGCCGGCAACCTTGTCGTTGGCAGCGTACTTGCGGCGCAGATACTCGGCTTGCGTCTTGAGGTCGGCGCCGAAGACCGGGCCAACGTCGTGCCAGAACTTTTTGACGTGGTCGAGCTTGTCGGTCTCGCGCTGGCGGTCCTGCGCTTGCCAGCCGAACTGCTGCTTGTCCATGTCGAACTGCTCGTTTTGGCGGGCAAGCTGCTGCTGCGCCTTGAACTCCTGCACGCCGGCCCCCAAGGCAATGCCAAGGTTCCCGCCCAGCGCCAGCCGTACCACCTCGGGCTGCCAATTGGCTACCCTTTGCTCGGTGCACGCCAGCGCCTCGAGCATTTGCGCCTCGATGGCCTGCGGGTCGGCCCCCCCTTCGCGCAAGTCGAGGCCCGCCCGGTTCCAGGAGTGCAGGACGCCCGCGCCGAGCGCGGCGACAACATCCGGCGCCAGCACGTACTCGCCGGCCGACAACCATACCGGCGTGCGCAAGGCGCGAACCTTTTCAACCAGTGCGCTGAGGCGGTCGGCTCCGAGTACGCGGACTGTTTCGGCGTTCAGGACGAAGATGCCGGGTCGTGCTTCGGCTGAAACATCGTCGGAGGTCGCGGTGCCTGGGCCGGTGACGAGCCCCTCGCCACTAGATGAGTGGGCCGAAAGAATCGCAGCCAGGGTGTTCGCCGCTGCCGCGCGCCCTTCAAACTCGCTGTTGTGCATTTCGCTTTTCCTTCCTGTCTGTTGTCGCCGGCCGCCGTCAGAGCGCCAGCGCGGGCTGTGCAGTCGTGGCGGGCGTCAAGGCGGGCAGCACGATGTCCCACCCACCGCTGCCGCTTTGGGCGGCGCCGCCTTGGCTACCAGCGGACGGGGTTTCGTCGCCCCCTAAGCATTGCGCTTCCAGCCGGCCGGCGAACGCACGGGCGAGGTCGTCTATCGCGTCGAGCCGCGCCAGCCACAGGGGGCCATTGGCGCAGCGCGTGAGCAAGTCACCGCGGAAGTCGGGGTTGGCGAGGATGCTCTCAAACCTCGCCTGCAACAGGCCGATGCGCCGCTCGACATCGGCGACGGCGGCAGCTTCCTCGGCCGCTCGCCCAAACAGCCGGCGCGCGAGGAATCGGATCTGCTCTGGATGCAGATCGATCGAGTATTCATCATCGGCATCGCGCTGCGTCAGCCGAATACGTCCATCGTCAAGTTCCTCGGCGGCGAGGTCGAAGAATTGCAAATTCATGGCGGTTCCTTTCACGCTGCAAGGCGAAGATGACCACGATCCGTAGTGGTCTTGAGGCGGATCGCGAGAAGAGGCGTCGGCGGGGCGCGCCGCCGGTTCTTCCTGCGTTGCTCGTCTGTGGTACATGGTAGATATTCAATATCCGCAGATTTGGCGGGCGGTGTAGCCGTCTTTTGTGCGGCTGTGAGGTCGGGTAATCCGCCATTTTTGCGGCTGCGTGTCCGCATTTTTGACGGGGGTTTTTCGCTTTTCGTAGGGGTCCAGTCGCGCCAAGCGCACTGCTGAAATCCTTCCGCAAATATCCCCGAGCGGTTCTTGATCGGAAGCCACGTCAAAGCGTAGCGCGAGGGGCCGGCGTGGAATCCGCCGCAGCGAGTTCTGAAGACGAAGCCGTGGCTGACAAGCTCGGCGATGCCGCGGGTTATCGTGCGGTCGCTGTCGAACCCATAGCGGCTGAGGTACGAGAATGCCGCCTGCATGTGCCCGTTATTCGTTCCGTCGTATTGCCGGGCGAGATGGAACAGTAGCGAGCGTGCCGAGAAGGTCAGATCGGCGAAGGCAGGACTGTCGATCACCCGATGCTCAATAAAGCAGAACGGGTGCTGCAGTTTGCTGGCTTTGGATTTGCCGCCCCGGCGGGCGGCTTCCGTTCGGTCGATCACAACAGCAGCCCTGCGTACCGTTGCCCGCCCTCGCCGGCCTCGCCGATGGCGCTCTGCGGCAACGAGTAGCGCCCGATGATGGCGGTGCGGCCGTCGCTGGTCGGCACCGGCTCTTCCGTACAATCGATCGGCCAACCAACGGCGCGCAGCATGTAGATGTGGTGCGACAGGCGACTGGAACTGAAGCGCCGCCAGCAGTCGAGGTGCGTGATGGATTCGCCGCGGAGCAAGGCGGCAAGCACCCGCCCCTTGACGCTGCTGCAACGCGGGTACGCACTATCGGCAGGCGCCTGCCGGGCTTCAAAGGTGACCTGGGCGCTCATTGCGCCACCTGCGCGTCACGCCAGGCCAGCAGTTCAGCCCCATCGAAAATCGTGCAGCGACTCGACAAGCGGCGGGGTTTCGGGAAGTCGGCGCGCTCCTTCGCCCATCGCCAAAGCGTCGAGACGCCGACGCCCAGGATTTCAGCCGCTGTTTTCGGCCTGAAAGATTTCGCCGGCACCCATTGGACTGCTTCGCTGGCGGCGCTCATGACGACACCTCGCCGTTGAGCAGCGCCAGCAGGTCGGCGACACGCCATGCTAGGCGACCGTTGATTCGGACGGGGCGGATCGGCCCTGTCCGTGTGCACGCCCACTTGCGCAAGGTTTGCGGTGAGCGGTTGATTACCGGCGCTGCTTCCGTGGTCGGCAGTACTGCCGGCAGGTCTGCGCGTGCGAGCGGACGATTGTTTCCTGCGGTGGTAGCCATCTTCCCTCCTGTATGGGGGTGCGCCCGGGCGGGATTGCCCATATCGGCGCGTTGATGGCTACATGTTCTCGTTGCGGCGGAACCGCAATTTTGCGCTAGCGAGCTACGTCAAAACTTCTCCGACTTTTTTTTGATCGTCGATATCGCTTGTTCTAGGGTCGTGCGTTTCAGCGGCACATTGCACAGGCCATCATCACTTTTTTTTGCGAGCCATTCGCCGTCATCGGAGGCCTCTATGGTCCCATCGGCTTCCAATTGCGCTACGACCTCTTCCTTCGAGGGCGAAGCGCCACCGGCGTACATGCTTTCTATTTTTTTTCGGTACAGGGGAGTCCTGCTAGCCCTCGGCACGCTGGCGGCCTTCCCTCCCGCTCTCTTGCGGGCTTGCGCGGCAAGTAGCGAGGGTAGCTTCGATTTGAACCAAAACGTCCTATGCGCATCCGCTGCAACGCGCGAAGAAAAACGTGCCACGACTTCAATAATTCTGGCAGCGCGCCTTTCGGCGGCCCCTTCAGGATTGAGGCCGTAGCCGCCATCGGCGGCAAGAAGGGCCGGCAACTCATCCACCAACAGGAGGGCGGCAGAAGTTGCAAGCGATTCAATCCACTTCTCCGTCTCGCGTTGCATACCGGGGACAACTGATTCTTTTGACGCGACGCTCGCTCTCAACGACGACGATTTGAGGCGCTTCTTTCGTTTTGCTTGTTTCTCGACGTCCTGGCGAACTGCATCTTGGAGCCGTAGGAGTGTCATCAGTTCGCTCGTCATTCCTGCGGCCCTTCGTATGGTCGTTGAATATAGCGCCCGCCCCAGGGTGGCGGCGGGCGGATCAACTCTACTGCACTTCGCTGTTATCGCGCGTGGCAAAGCCGGCGTTCATGCCGCCGCTTCCCTGGGTCGAACCGATTGCGCGCGTCTGCCGCGCTCGCTCATGCGCAGGGGCCGGAGCGGGAAGGAGCGCCGGTCGCTTTGACCGCTGCTCTTGCCCGCCCCGGGTGCCGGGTTGGGGCCGGCATCGTCACTGCCTGCTACTGCAGTACCTTGCAGTCAGCCATGGCAAGGTCGGCGTACATGCCGGCTACAAGCTCATCCTCGCTCAATGCATCGAGGCACTGGCCGAACACTGCGGCTCCGACGAGCGCGAAGGATGTCATGACCTCCGCGAAACCGTGCATCTGCCGCATCAAACTGACGTGCTCCGGGCTCTCTGGCGTTTCCCGTGCCAAGCGCTCGCTCCACGAGTGGATCATTGCCGCGGGGGCCATGCTTGCCGAAACGCTCCCACGGTATGCCCCTGTGCAGCACTGACGGAGCAGCAGCAAGGCCATTGCCCGACCAGCCGCGTGCGCGCTGTCGAACGATCCCGAAGACGGGACATCCCAGTACGAAACGCTCGAAGATTCGGGTGAGTGGAAGTTGCCGATAAAAGGCAGTACCGGCCGCCGGCGCTCGGCCGTTACGATGCCGTTACAAACCGGGTTTGTGCCGTTAAACTTCGTTGAATCCATGTTGCAATCTCCTATCAAGGTTGCTGCGTGGTAGGGGCGGGTGCTGCTGCTACAGCATCCGACCCCGTCTCCGCCAGTATCCGACTGGCTGCGGTGCTGCTCTTAATGCGCCGATGCGCCCGCCCGGGGTCAACCGCTTTGGCGGCGCAGCGCGTATGCCTCAAAAGCCCGTCGGCCTGAAACGCTCCCGGCCCCGGCGCCGCGGCGGCGGATCACTTGCCGAACCGAGCATCGGCGCCGGTCGGCCTGCTACCTTCCGCTCTGCCGCCTGTTCGATCGCCAGTTCGTTGATGCGCTGGTAGAACGCTGCCGCTGGCACGATCCAGCTGCGCCCGAACTTCAAGCCAGGAAGGTCGCCGCCGGCCAGCCGCCGACAGGCGGTTTCCCGGTCGCACTGCAGAATCTTGGCCACATGCTCAAGCCGCAGCGTCGTGACCTGCAGCATGCTCGGGGCCACCATTGGCGGCGGCATCGAGGGGAGGTCGTCGGTGTCGTCAAGCCCGTTCGTATCCATTGCGCAATCTCCTGTCATTCAGCCGTCGCCCGTTGCTTTGGCGCCTTGATCGGCGTTACTGCCGCGCCCTTTCTCGTGCGAGCACCGCACTCGATGCTCGCAACACCGGGTCGGCCCGCTTTGCCTGAGTCCGTCAGGCGACGGTGTTGCTATTCATTCGACGACGCGCCCGCCCGCGGTCGACCGCTTTGGCGGCGCGGTGCGTATGCCTCAAAAGCCCGGCGGCCTGAATCGTTGTCGCCCCCGACGTTTGGGAGCGACATCGGCTGCAACCGGCGGCGGCAGGGTGGTCGCCGTCGATAAGCGCCGGCGTGCCTCGGCTTCCTCAAGCGTGATCTGACGCCGCTTCGCCGCTTCTTCCTTTGCCATCTCGGCCAAGCGCTCGTAGAACACGCTGGCCGGGATGATCCAGCTATGGCTGAACTTCAGCCCTGGCAAGTCCCCGTTGTTCAGTCTTTTCGCCGCCGTGTCGGCGTCGCAGCGCAGGATCTCGGCCACTTGCCGGACGTCGAGGATTTCGGGAGTGGTAAGCGACTGTCGCGCGGCGCGCTGATTTTCGCCGAGCGTTTCGGCCACCAGGGTTTCTGTGGCTGCGTAGAGGCGGACAGCCTCGGCGGCAATGGCAACGACTTCAGCTCTCGATAGCTCTGTCATTTTCCGCTCCTTGCTCTGGCCTTGATCGGTGTCACTGTGGCGCCAGTTGTGGCACCAGTACCGCAGAACTTCGCCCAGTCAGCCATCAGACGGCGCCGCTTGTCGAACGACGTGCCGCGCGCATACGCCGCTTCGGCCTTGTCCTTGAGTTGGTGCGCGAGGGCATGCTCGATCACTTCGCGCGGGTAGGCGGTCGATTCGCCCGCCCAATCGCGGAAGGTCGAGCGAAAACCATGTGCCGTCAGGTCGGCGCGCTTCATGCGCTTGAGCACCGCTCCAAGACTGGCATCGCTGAGAGGCTTGCCCTTCACGCCGGGAAACACGATTGCACCGCCCTCGATTTTCGGCATCGCCTTGATGACGGCGATGGCCGCGTCACTGAGCGGAATGTGATGCTCCTTGCCGGCCTTCATGCGTTCAGCGGGAATGATCCACGTCTTCGCTTTCAGGTCGAATTCCTCATGGGTTGCCCCGCGCACTTCGCCCGATCGGGCGGCGCAGAGAATCGCCAACTCCAGCGCGCGGGCAGCAATGCCGGCTTCCTTGCGAAGCGCGACCATGAACTCACCGACCTCCCGCCACGGCAGCGCCGCGTGATGTTCCACTTTCTGCACTTTCGAGCGAGCGGGCAGCAGTTTGTCCAGGTGGTTGCGCCATGTTGCCGGGTTGTCGCCAGAGCGATAGCCGCGGACGGTCGCCCAGGCGAGAACGGCCTCGATCCGCCCGCGCAGCCGGCTGGCGGTTTCCGTCTTGCTCGTCCAGATCGGTTCAAGAACGCGCATGACACAGGCGGTATCGACGTCGCCCACAGCGAGTTTGCCGATGATCGGCGAGGCGTAGGTGTCGAGCGTCGATTGCCATTGCGCCGCGTGCTTGGCGTTCTTCCAGCCGGCGCGCTGCGCTTCGATGTAGGAGGTCGCGCACTCGTCGAACGTCAGAGCCTTGACGGCCTGCGCCAGCGCCGTGCGCTTTGCAGCTTGCTTCTCGTCGAGCGGATCGATACCAGCACGGAGTTTGCGCCGACATTCAGCGGCGAGCTCGCGCGCCTCGGCAAGCGTCACGTCGGGATACGGCCCAAGCCCCAGCCATCGCGCCTTGCCGTTGAGCATGAACCGGAACACCCACGACTTGGCAGACGGTGACCGAACCTGAAGCCAGAGACCTGCACCGTCGCCAAACCTGCCTGGCGCATTGAGGCTCGCCGCCTTTCGATCCGTCAGCTTGTTGGTTACCGCCATCGCACACCTCGTCTTCCCGGCCTACAAGGAATAGCCACCAAATCAGCCTACAAGACGGCATGCGCTTTTGCAAGGCATTTTGATACGACGAGAGACAAGGCAAAGTCTTTATCCCTTGTGCTGCAAGGCCTTAGAGAATTGACGCGAGATGCTATGAGACTACAGGTTAGCGGACCCTCTCTCCGCCACGCAATTCAAAAGCCGGAATATCCATGATAATCAATTGATTATGGATTTCCGGCTTTTTCTATCCGGCGCAAGAAATAGCCCGTGGGCAAACCCGTTGCCGCCGATTACAGACATGTTTTTATTCCGCGCTCATCACTCGCGCGCTTGCCCGATGGCTTTTCAAGGCTGGCTGCCGGCGCGCGCAGACGGAGCGCGGCTGCTTGCGGGCGCCTTCAGGTAGCGGCACAGCCACCTGTCCGCTCAAACCCTTTCCTGATAGAAGCGGAATGAATTGCGTCCGGAGGATTTGGCGTCGTACATCGCGCTGTCGGCCCGCTTGAGGATCTGGCTTTCGCTCAACTCATGATTGATGAACAGGGCGACGCCGATGCTCGCCGTGCATCGATGCTCGATCCTGATCTCGGCGCCGTCCGCGCGCCTGAAAGTGAGCGTATAGGGCTCGGCCAGCGCGCTACGTATTTTTTCGGCGACGAGACCGGCTTGCAGGTCCGATTCGTCCCTGTCCTCCGCCAGTTCGCTGATCATCACCAGAAACTCGTCGCCGCCGAAGCGCGCCACGGTATCCGTTTCGCGCACGCAAGCGCTGAGCCGGGCGGCAGCCTCGATCAGCAGCGCATCGCCCAGTTCGTGGCCGCCGGTGTCGTTCAGCTGCTTGAAGTTGTCGAGGTCCAGGAACATCAGCGCCGAATAACAACCGCTGCGCTTGCTGGCGGCCATGGTCTGGGTGAGACGATCCTGGAGCAGGCGCCGGTTCGGCAGTTTGGTCAGCGGGTCCTGGAAGGCCAACTGGCGTATCTCGGCCTCCAGCCGCTGGCGCTCGGTGATGTCGTGCGAAACGACGAGCACGCGCGCGATACGACCGTCGCTGTCGCGGATGACGCTGCCGCGCGATTCGAGCGAACGAAAGCTGCCGTCGGCCATCACAAAACGATATTCGAGCGACTGACCGATACCGCTGGCTACCGTTTCCCGGAATGCCTGCCGGACGCGCTCGCGGTCTTCCGGATGCACGTCGGCAAAGGAATCGCTGCCGATCAGCGCCCGTGGGTTACCGACAAACTTCGCGTAAGACGGACTGTTGTATAGACGTCTGCCTTCGAGATCGAGGATGGCGATGAAGTCGGCAATGTTCTCGGCGATCAGATGCGAGAATTCCTTCTGCTCGCGCAGGGCATCTTCAGCGCGCCGGCGCTCGGAAACATCGTTGAGGGCAATGCGCAGATGCAGCTTGCCACTGGCGTCCGGTGCCGCCGTCATGCTCAGTTGCCCCCAGAACTGCGTGCCATCGCCCCGGACCATGCGCAGTTCAAGCAACTGTGCCTCGCCGCTCTCGAACAGACGATTGCTGCAGAGCGTGAACGCAGTGAGGCTGTCGCGTACGACGAAGTGCTGAAAGCGCTGCATGATCAGCGCGCCGCGCGCAAAACCGAGCAAGGTGGCAAGCGTCAGGTTGCCCTCCTCGATGACGCCGCGCTGGTCGACGGTGCAATAGCCGACCGGCGCCAGATCGTAGAGATCGAAATAACGCGCGCGCGCGAGTTCAAGCGCCACCTGCGACTCGCGCAACTGCTCGTTCTGCGATTCAAGTTCGATCTGATGGACCTGCAGCTCGTGCAGCAGGCGCTGAATGCTCATTTCACTGCCCGACTCGCCGCCACCCTGCGCTGCCAGGTGTTTTTCGGCACGCCGGCGCAAATCGTCTGCAGCCGTCTTGCGCTCACCCATGATCGCCTTCCGGGACAGGTCCCCGGCTAATCCCCGCGGGTGCGGAGTTCAGCCTCCAGTTGTTTGATTTCGGTGATGTCGGTAAAGGTAATTACCACACCGTCGATTACATTGTCCTGCGTTCGATAAGGCATGATGCGCACGCGAAACCAGCGGCCGTCGTGCGTAACCACCGGCTTTTCCTGGAACACCAGGGTACGCAACACCTCGTTGGCGTCGTCCTTCAGCTGCGGGTAGTCGAGATCGGTGACGACGTGCGACAGCGGCCGGCCGACATCGCCGGGGATCAGCTTGAACAGCCTGGTGGCGTGCGTGGTGAAGCGGCGCAGCTTCATCTCGTTGTTGAGAAATACGGTTGCGATTTCGGTGCTGTTGAGCAGGTTGCTCATGTCGTTGCGCACCCAGGTCAGGTCGTCCACCTTGGCCTGCAACTCGGCATTTACCGTCTGCAGTTCCTCGTTGAGCGACTGCAGCTCCTCCTTCGAGGTGGTCAGCTCCTCGTTGGTCGACTGCAGCTCCTCGTTGGTCGACTGCAATTCCTCGTTGCTGGACTTCAGTTCCTCGACCGTGGTCTGCATCTCCTCGTGCGTAACCTGCAAGGCCTCGCGCGTCTGCTGCAGTTCCAGCATCAGCTCGGCACAGGAGCCGTCGTCGCGCGCCGCCTTGCCGCGCCCTTTGCGCTGGCCCGGCTGCGCCGGAACGTCCTTGAATACGATGAGCACCCGGCCGCGCAGCGCCTCCGGCTTTTCGACGGCCTGGACGATCACGTCGACGATCTGGATGCCGCCCTCGCTGCTGATGCGCAGCTTGTTGAGATGAATCGGCTGACCAACGCGCAGCGCCTTGAGGACGACACCGGCGATCGCCTCACGCAAGCCCTCGCGCGCCATGGCGTAGATGTTGATATTGGTCTTGCCGGCGGCGGGCTCAAGATATTTGCCGGTGCGCCCGCTGATGTAGACGATGTCGCCGTCCTCGTTGACCAGCACCGCCGCCGGCGCCCAGTTCTGCTGGATGAACTGGTCGGCCAGCTGACCCAGATTTTCCTGTCGATCGGGCGGCAGCTTCTTGCCGGGCGCGTCTCCCTCGACCGGCGCCCGGCGCGGAAAATCCAGATTAGCCACCAGCAGCGTCTGCTCCTGCCGCCGGAAGACACGCGCCTTGGCGTTGGCCGGGGCAAACAGGTTGGCGAAGTTGCCGACACTCTCGGCACTGCCGAGCAGCAGCAGGCCACCGGGATTGAGCGCGTAGTAGAACAGCGGCAGCAGCCTTTCCTGCAACTGCGCACCGAAATAGATCAGCAGATTCCGGCAGCAGAGCAGATCGAGCTTGGTGAATGGCGGGTCGGCGATGATGTTCTGCGGCGCGAACACCACCATGTCGCGGATGCTCTTGCTGATGCGGAAACCGCCGGCATCGTCGGCGACGAAATGGCGGGCAAGGCGCTCCGCCGAGACATCGGCGCAGATGTTGTCCGGATAATGTCCGCGGCGTGCCAGGCCAATCGCTTCGCCATCGAGGTCGGTGGCGTAGATCTGCAGCTTGAAGCTTGCCTCGGGTTTGCTCTCTGCCAGCGCCTCCTGGAAGACCATCGCCAGCGAGTAAGCCTCTTCGCCGGTGGAACACGGGCTGACCCAGGCGCGCAGCGTCTTGCCGGCCGGATGCTGGGCAAACAGGTAGGGAATGGCTTGCGTGCGCAAGTACTCCCAGACCTCGGGGTCGCGGAAGAAGCTGGTGACGCCGATCAGCAGCTCCCGGAACAGCAGGTCGAGTTCCTGCGGGTTGCTGCGCAGGTAACGCGCATAGGCGTCAATGCTGGCGATCTGGTTGACTGCCATGCGCCGTTCAACGCGCCGGCTCAGGGTATTGCTCTTGTACAGGGAAAAATCGTTGCCGCTGCGGTCGCGCAGCAGGATCACGATCTTGTCGAGTCCGCTGACGATATCGGGACGCGGACCGCGCGGGCTCCCGCCATCGTGCACCGGATGCTGCAAGTAGTCGGCAATGCGCGCCGGCAAGGACTCGGGAAGGGCGACGATATCGGCAACACCGGCATCGATCGCCGAGCGCGGCATGCTGTCGGCTTGCGCGCTGGCGGGTTCCTGCGTCAGCGTCAGACCGCCTTTTTCCTTGATCGCGCGCAGTCCGAAGGCGCCGTCCGAGCCCATGCCGGAGAGGATGACGCCAATGGCCTTTTCCTTGCGGTCATTGGCGAGCGAACGCAAAAAGAAGTCGATCGGCAGACGCAGGCCGTTCACCGACATCTGCTCGAGCAGGCGCAGCTTTCCGTGCAACAGCGAGAGATCCTTGTCCGGCGGAATGACGTAGACACAGTTCGGCTCGATCAGCGCACCGTCAAGCGCCTCGAAGACGCGCATCGGCGTCAGACGCTGCAGCAAGCCGGGCAAGGCACTTACATGATCCGGCGAGAGGTGCTGGATGACGACAATCGCCCAGCCACTGTCGGGCGGCACATGCGTCAGGAATTTTTCCAGCGCTTCGAGACCGCCCGCCGAGCAGCCGATACCGACGACCGGCAAGTCGGTTTGCCCGGACGTGTTGCCGGCAAACGATTCAACATCCAGGGCGGTGGCCAGCGAGGCAGCGGGCGGGGGAGTGATCAGATCAGACATTGTTGTTCAGGGCAGCAGTAATTTCTCATCGTTCGCCGTCAACATCGGCCACCCGGGCAGTCGCCTGTGCAGGCCGCCAAGGCTTGGTGAAGAAGACGAGCGGAACATCAAACGGGGCCTGCACCGGAGGATGGGCAGGCCCCGCAATTTGATCGCAGCTGCATCACCCCTAGCCGAAAAAACCCGCTCTCGATGAACAATCGATTAGTACAGGGTGATATGCACAGGCGCCAAGCTACACCGTTTTTCGCGGATGTCGACTCTATTCCCGAGAATTACCACGAACGGGTAGCAAGCGTCGCGCCAGCCAGGCCATCAGCTCGCCACTGGCTGCCGAACGCCGTGACGCAGCGCAGGCCGTCCCGGCGGCGGGCGCCACATGCCGCTGCAAATTGCCGGCAAAGTCGCGGGAAACGGCAAAGTCTGCCGCAGCGGCGGCGCTTTTTCGCCCGCCAGGCCGCCTGGGCACTGGTACGCGTATTGCTCTGCTGGTCGCATCGACAACAGCGAAGGAGCACTCCATGCGAGTCCATGCCACGCATGAATCCCTGCCAGCAGCGGTGCCGGCAACGACCGCCGGCAGTACCGGCAGTACCGGCTTTCAGGCGGCGCTGGCTGCCGCCCAGGAAAGTCAGTCCAGCAAGACAACGGCAGCGACGCCGGCACAGGGCGAGACTTCGGTAGCGGCAAGCGGCAAAAAGACGGCACTTGAACAGCTGGAGGAATATCTGCGCAAAACGCCGGCCGAACATATGCGCGAGGCGATTCTCAAGCAGATGGGGCTGACCGAGGCCGATCTGGCGGCAATGTCACCCGAGCAGCGCACTGCGGTCGAGAACACGATCGCCGAAAAGATCAGGGAATTCATGCTCGGCAGGGAAAGCCATTTGCCGAGCGAAGAACAAGCCTCGCTGTCGATCCAGTCGCTGCTGGCGGTGGGCTGATCGTTTCCGAACGGCCAACTCAAGCGAAGCCGGTTCCCGACCCTTCGTCCTGAACCGGTTCTGGCAGCGGCGCTACCTCTGAGCGGCAAGTTGCAGCGGCAGATCGTCGCCGCTACCCGGTAAACAGGGCAAGGCACCTTCAGGGACAAACTCAGAACAGCTCGATCCGGTTTTCCTCGAGCGAGGCATCGGCGGCGCCGCGCAGTTCCTGCTGCAGGGCCGCGTCAAGCCCCTCGCCGAGCGACTTCATGATCGCGTCGGTTTCCACCGCTTCGCCATAAAGCTCGGCGATGGCATTGCGCGCCAGGCTCTGCAGGTGCAACTCCTGCTCTTCAGTCAGACCCATGGTGTAGAAGGACTTTTCGATATCGCGCACCAGTTGGTCGAGGATGACGACGCCTTTCTGTCGCTGTTCGCCCAGCCGCTTCTCGACTTCGCGCAGCATGGTCGAGTTCTGATGCAGCAGTCCGAGCAGGGTATCGCCGCGGCTGATCGCCTCGAGCATCAGTTCCAGCGAACTCATGTGGATGTCGACCGCTTCGGCGATCATGACGACGTTGTCCTTGATGCGGATATGTTCCTCGTCGCTGCGCGGCATGTTGCTGACGACAATCGAAACGTGCGCAAAATTGAATGCCGAGCGCCGACCGAAATCAACGATGCGCTCAGCACCGGCCATGCGTGTCAGCACCGACTCTTCCAATGGCGAGCAGAAGCCGTTGCGGTTACGCGACAAGGTGCCATTGGTCGCACGCAACTGGATACTGGCGTCCAGCCCGTACTCGGTGAGCAGCGCCAGCGTCGCGTCGATGATCGAACCGAACCCGGTAAAGCCGACGATCTCGCGCAGGAACCTGACGATCCGCTCGGCGTCGTTGGCCGTTGTCATCGCGACGACCGCCGCATTTGAAGAAACCTGCACCTGCGCCGCCAGTTCGGCGTTCTTCTCCTGATTGCGCAGGACCACGGCGACCTTGCTGCGCAAGTCGGCCGGAACCAGCGGCTTGGTCAGGTAGTCATCGCCGCCGGCATCGTAGCCGGCAAGACGGTCCTCCGTTTCCGTGTGCGCCGAAATGAAAATCACCGGCAGCGCGCTCGTTGCCGCTTTCGATTTCAGCTGACGACAGACCTCGTAGCCGCTGAGAAGCGGCATTTCGACGTCGAGCAGGAGCAGATCGAAAGCGGACTTGCCCGCCAGGGCGATCCCCTCCTCGCCATTGGTGGCATGCGTGATGGTAAAGGACGCGCCGAGGACGCCTTCGAGCTGGATCGCCGTCAGATCGTCGTCATCAATGATCAGGATTGATTTTTTCATGAGAAAAACAGGCCTCCATAAAAGTCGTCACGCAACAATTCCCGGCATCACCAGCAGGCGCCTCGGGCCGCTGGCCGGCGAGTACGGGCTCGTTCAGGCGAGCTCCCGCTTGATCGCCTGCAGCACCGCCGCCATCTCCGCCTCAAGACTCCCGAGCAGCCCATCGACACTGCCGGGGGCTTCCACCTTCAATTCGCTTTCGATCTCGCGTGCCAGACCCTGCAGCGCTGCGGCGCCAATCGAACCGGCGCTACCGCTGAGCGAATGCGCCAGCCGCCGGGCGTCGTCGCCCGCGTCAGCCGCCAGCGCACAGCGAATATCCTCGGCAGCATTGGAGAATTTTTCGGCAAAGCGCTGCAGCATTTTCAGATAGACGTCGCGGTTGCCATCGACGAAGTACAGGCCGGCGCCGACGTCGAGTGCGCCCGCTGGCGCATTTGCCGGCACCGCCTCGGGTACGCTTTCGGCCGGGCTGACGCTTTCGGCTGCGGGCACCACATCCCGCAGATAACGGTGCAAGGCAGCGTAGAGCAGTTTCGGTGCAACCGGCTTGCTCACCAGATCGTTCATGCCGGCGTCCATGCAGTTCTCGCGTTCTTCATCGAAGACGTTCGCCGTCATGGCAATGATCGGCAAGGTCGCGAAACGTGGCTGCGCGCGGATGGCACGCGTCGCTGCGATGCCGTCCATGACCGGCATCTGTATATCCATGAGCACGGCGTCGAAGCGCTCTTCATCGAGCAAGGCCAGCGCCTGCTCGCCGTTGTCGGCGATGCGCACCTCGACGCCGATCTTTGCCAGAAGCCCCTTGCCGACCAGCTGATTGACCTCGTTGTCCTCGACCAGCAGGACGCGCTTGCCGCGCAAGGATTCGTCGGCGGCAGGCAGCGGCAAACGCTCCGCCGGGCGAAGCCCGCCGGGAGCGCCGAGGACTTCCTGAATGGCAGAGAGCAGCGCGGCGCGACTGACCGGCTTGGTCAGGAAGATGCGCGCGCCTTTCTCTTCCAGCGCGTCCATCGTGGGCGGATCGACGCTGCCGACGAGAATCGCCGGAACGGCGAGGAACTGCGGCTGCCGACGAAGTAGCGCAAGCACATCGACGCCGTCGATTGCGGGAAGGCTCCAGTCAAGCAGCAGCAAACGGAAGTCGCCAGCGGCAGCGACCTGTGCTGCCGCAAGGCCCTGTTCGCCGCTCTTCAGCAACTGCGCCGTGAAGCCGAGATCGGACAGCAGATGCGCGAGCAGCGTTCGGGTAAACAGGCTTTCAACCACGACAAGCACCGCGCCATTCTGCCCGCTACGTCTGAACGTCGGATTTTCCTGATCAAGCGGCGCACGATCAAAGCCGATATCGACCTGAAACCGCGTCCCGTAACCCCTGCCCCTGCTGTCGACGACGATGCTGCCACCCATCATATTGACCAGTTGCTGGCAGATGCTCAGGCCAAGTCCGGTGCCGCCGTACTTTCGTGTCACCGTCGAATCCAGCTGACCAAAGGGTTTGAACAGCCCGTCGATATCCTCTGCGTCAAGGCCGATGCCGGTATCGGTGACGGCCATGCGCAGTCGCACCTGCCGATCGCTGGCTTGCAGCACCGTGATGCTCAAGGCAATCGTTCCCGAGGAAGTGAATTTGATGCTGTTGCTGATCAGGTTGGCGAGAACCTGGTTGAGGCGCAGCGGATCGCCGACCAGCTCCATCGGTACGTCAGGATCAAGCACGAGGATGAAGTGCAGTCCCTTCTCACGGACCTTCAGCGAAAACAGCGCATCAAGATTGCTGATCACGGCTTCCAGCCCGAAGGGGATGTGCTCGACCGTCAGCTTGCCGGCTTCAATCTTCGAAAAATCGAGAATGTCATTGATGACGCCGAGCAAGGCGCCAGCCGCGAGGTGGATCTTTTCCAGATAGTCGCGCTGCGTCGGGTCAAGATCCGTTTGCAGTGTCAGATGCGAAAGTCCGATGATCGCGTTCATCGGCGTGCGGATCTCGTGGCTCATCTTGGCCAGAAACTGGCTCTTGGCAAGGCTGCCGGCTTCAGCCGCCTTTTTTGCCAAGACCAGTTCGGTGATGTCGAAACGGAAGCCGACGCGGTGGCCTTCCGGTGTCACCCGTTCGCGGATTCGCAGCCAGCGACCGTCGCCGAGTTCCTGTATCAGGTCGCTCGCGCCACTGCGGTGGTGTTCGAGCCGTTCGGCAACCCACTCATCGATACGCCCAACGGCCGCATCATACTGACCGCGTTCGGCGCCGATGCGGATAATCTCCTCGAAGGAACGTCCGGGAACCAGCAGATCGGCCGATTTCTGATAACGCTCGCGATACTCCTTGTTGCAGTACGCCAGGCGGTCGTGCTGATCGTAAATGACGAAAGCCTCGCCGATCGTGTCAATCGCCGAACGGAACATCGCCTGGCTTTCGCTGTAGCGCTTTTCAATTTCGATGCGTGCGGCCAAGGCGCGAAACAGCAGCACAACCAGCGTAATGAACAGCGCGCTCACCGTGGCCGCGGTTCCGAGAACGGCACGCTGGTGCTGGGCGAAGGGCGCCAGTACACCAGCCAGCGAGCGGCCGATGGAAAAGTTGAGCTCGTACTCGGGGAGGCGGAAGTAGCCATAGACACGCTCAACGCCGTCGATCTGGGAAACCCGGGTGAAATTGCCGCTGATCGGCGCAGCCGGCGCGAGGTAGGGGGCTTCGGCCAGCGTGGTGCCGATGGCGCCGGCGCTGAGCGGCTGGCGTGCCATCACTTCGCCGCTGTCCCTGACCATCGTGCTGCTGCCGTTAGCCTCGACAAAGGCCTTGTCGCTGAAGCCCTGGAAAGAATCCGGACTGACAGACAGGACAAGGACGCCCTTGAAATGCCCATTGACGATGATCGGCCGCGTGAACTGGAGCGACCACTTTCCCGAAACCTTGCCTTTCACCGGTTTGCTGATGAACAGGTGGTCCTTGCCGCTGCCGAGATGGATCCTGAAATGCTCGCGCTCGCCGAGGAAAGTGCGCTTGCTCGCCGGCGCGAGATTCGAATAGGCGAGGTAGCCCTCCTCGTCGATCACCGCCACCTGGAAAGTGACGTCGGCCATGTATTGCTGTCGGCGTTTCACCAGGAGCGAAAAAGCTTCGGCATTACCCGTCCAGTAGGCGCGCAGGTCGACCAGAACCTCGTCGAGACGCTTGATCTTCGCCAGCGAGTTCTCGGCGAAGGCTTGCGCCTGCAGCCGGGTCAGCGACTCGGCCTCCTGCAGGTAGCTGGTCCGGCTGCGGTCGATTTCATAGAGCGCGCCCACCCAGATCACGAGCAGGCTGACGGCGATGGTCAGTGCCGTCAGCGTCCTGATCTTCAAGGTCGGATTCTTCATGCAAGACCTCCGCGCCGGAACAGACTGACAGATAAACGAATGGCAGCCGCGACCGGCGGAAGGAAGCGCCACCCGGCACGCTATCGCTGAGCGCTAGCAATCACCCCCAGCGTCCGCCGATCGTCTCGGCGACGGCGGCATAATCCTCGGCAGCCCGACTCTTCGGTGCGTAATAGCGCAACGGCTTGCCGGCGGCAAAGGACTCGGCCAGACGGATGTCGGTACGAACGCAGCCGAGCAGGCGCGAGGCACCGAACTGCTGCGACACGCCGCCCGTCACCTGCCGGTGCAGGCCGATGCGCGCATCGCACATCACCGGCAGGAAACCGAGCAGACGCAGCTGCGGATTGGCCGAGCCGCTGGCCACCCGGAAGAGCACGCGCGCCAGCTGGCGTACGCCCTCGCCGGCGAGGAAGTGCGGCAGGAACGGCACCAGCACCCGGTCGGCGGCATGCAGCGCCGCCAGCAGCAGGATGTCGAGCGAAGGCGGCGTGTCGAGGATGATCAGGTCGTAGCGCGCGTGCAGCCCCGCGTCGGCGAGCGCACGGCGCAGCAGCAGTTCGTCGCGGCTGCCCGAACCGTGCTCGAACAGCTGATCGGCCGGCAGCAGGTGCAGCCTTTCCCAGGCCGACTGGCGCAGCGCCGGCAGCAGTGGCTGGCCGCTGGCAAACAGGTCATGGACGGTCGGCTCGCCCTTACCGACCCTGATCCCGAGTCCGATCGCGCAGTGCCCCTGCGTGTCGAGATCGACCAGCAGCACGCGCTCGCCGCGCGCGGCAAACTCCGCAGCCAGGTTGACCGAAGTACTGGTCTTGCCAGTGCCGCCTTTGCGGTTGGTGATGACCAGAACGCGGGCCATGGGCGCTAGAACAGCTCGATCGCCGGCCGGCTGTCGCCGGCAGCGCCGCTGCCGGTCACCGTCGCATGCGCAGCGCGCTGGCTGTCCATCACGTAGCGATCGAGATGACTGTCGAGCCGCGCCTTGAGCGTCTGCTGCAACAGGCCATCCCAGAGCGGGTCATTGACGTTCTGCGCCAGGCCGAGCAGGTGTTCGTCGAGTTCGTGCAGCGCGCACTGGATCTGTTCGATGCGCTGGCGAACGACATCCTGGAACTGCAACTGTCCGAGCGCTTCGGAAAGGCGTTCGACCAGCTGCCGGTTGTTGCCGTCAACGCGATCCATGACCTCCATCAGCGCCTGCGTGCCTTCGCTGAAGCGCGCGTCCATCGAACCGAGATCGTCGATGATGCGACGCAACTCGGACGAGGTCTCGTAGGTGCTGATCGCTGCCTTGGCCATCAGCAGTTCCTGTTCGGCACCTTTGGCCGCGGCACTGATCTTCGTCGCGATATCGGCGGCGGCGCCGGCGGTCTGTGTCGACAGCTTTCTGACCTCGTCGGCAACGACGGCAAAGCCGCGCCCCGATTCGCCGGCGCGGGCGGCTTCGATGGCGGCGTTGAGCGCGAGCAGATTGGTCTGCTTGGCGATTTCGGAAATGACGCCGACCAGCGGCGACAGTTCGCCGACCTCGCGCGACAGGCGCTCGACGCGTTCGAGGTTGAGCGCCAGCTCGTGCTGGTGCGAATGCATGTGCTCGTCGAGCACCTTGATGACGTCGCGGTTGTAGCTCGATTGCTGGCGGGTAACCTCGGTCAGCTTGACGCCGTCGTGCGTCGATTGCTTGATCGCGTCGATCTGCGCATGCGACAGCGCATTGATGGTGTTGATCTCGCCGATCACGGCGACGACACCGCCTTCGGTTTCGGCGATGGCGCCTTCCAGCTGCCGGTTCATGATCTCGAGGTAGGGCGCGACGTTGTTCAGTTCGCCATGCACCGCGTTCTCGCGGACGCGGTCACCTTGCAGCCGCACCGTACCCTCGCGCAAGGCGCGCCGGACGACGGCAAGTTCCTTGCGGATGAAGGTCCAGGACAAGAGGAGCGTCAGCGGGACGAAGCTCAGCATGCTGAGCAGCGTGGTGATCGTGAAGTCACCAGCCAGGCTGACGCCGGCCGGCTCGAGCAGGGTGTCATGCAGCCACGGCGAACAGAACCAGGCGACGAGGCTGCTGACAAGCATCGCCGTCAACGCCGCCAGCACGAGACGGACGACGACGCCGGCACCGGGGACGCGGATCGGTTTTGGCTCCGGGGAAGCGGGCTTGCTCAAGCTCAGGCTCCTGGGACGACTTGCTTGATCACCTTGATCAGATCGGCGCCGGAAACGGGTTTCACCAGCCAGCCGGTAGCGCCGAGCCTCTTGCCTTCGTCACGCTTGGCGGCCTGGCTTTCGGTGGTCAGCGTCAGGATCGGTACAAAGCGGAAACCCGGCAACGCCTTGACGTTCTTGATCAGTTCAAGCCCGCCCATGCGCGGCATGTTGATGTCGGTGATGATCAGGTCCGGCTTGAAGCCGGTCTTCAGTTTGCTCAGTGCCGCCTCGCCGTCGGCGGCGGTTTCAACCTTGAAGCCGTTCATTTCCAGAGTCGCCTTGACGCTCATCAGCATCGTTGCCGAGTCGTCCACAATCATGATGGTCTTTGCCATATTCGTTCTCTCTCTCGTTCACTTTCCAGGTTCGTCGTGCGTGATATCAATGCGCTGCTGCAAGGATCGGGGGATCAGGGGGGTGCGGCCAGCGCCGATCTGAGCCAGCCGGTGAAGGCGGCGTCGGCCGGCCAGGCGACGATGGCAACGCTGGCAGCCATCAACACCTGCAGGTTGGCCGGATGCAGATGCATGCAGGCAGAGAGGTCGATCCTCGCGCCGGGCTTCTTCTGCAGCCATTCAAGCAGGCCTTCGGCGTCTTCAACGCTGACCACTTCGGTGAACAGCGCCTGATTCTTCCTGAATTCGATCGGCATCAGAACAGCCCCTTGATGTTCAACACCATCAGTACGGAACCATCGCCCATCAGCGCCGAACCCGAGTAGGCGGGCAGGCCGGCGAGAACGCCGGCCATCGGCTTGAGGATGATGTCCACGGTTTCGCGGAAGTCGTCGACCAAGAGACCGACCGACTCGTCGCCGAGGCGCACGACGAGGACGGCGAGTTCGTCTTCTGCGTTGGCCAGCGGTGGCGCGGCGAGTCCGAGCAGGGCATTGGTCGACTTGAGCGGGATGATGCGCCCGCGCAGGACGGTCGTCAGCGACTTCTTGATGCTACGGATGTCGGCACGCGGCACGCGTACGGTTTCGACGACGCAATCCATCGGCACGCCGAAGATCTGCGCGTCCGATTCGACGATCATCACGTTGGTGACGGCCATCGACAGCGGCAGCGACAGGCGCAGGCGGGTGCCCTTGCCTTTCTGGCTCTCGAGCGAGATGGCACCATTCACTTTCTCGATGGCGGTACGCACCACATCCATGCCGACGCCGCGGCCGGACAGGTCGGAGACGACTTCGGCGGTCGAGAAGCCGGCGGCGAAGACGAGATTGACCGCTTCCTGATCGGAGATGCGTTCGAGCGCAGTCTCGTCGATCAGCCCCTTCTCGTAGGCCTTGCGCTTGATCACCGCCGGGTCGATGCCTTTGCCGTCGTCGACGATCTCGATGACGACGCGGTCGGATTCCTGCGTGGCGCGGATGGTCAGCGTTCCCGCCGGCGGCTTGCCGGCGGCGCGGCGCAGCTCGGGCAACTCGAAGCCGTGGTCGAGGCTGTTGCGCACGATGTGCACCAGCGGGTCGCCGAGCGCTTCGATGATGTTCTTGTCGGCTTCGGTGTCCTCACCTTCGAGCACCAGGTTCACTTCCTTGCCGAGCTTGCGCGAGATGTCGCGCACCAGGCGCGGGAAGCGCTGGAAGACGAAGGAGACGGGCATCATGCGGATTTGCATGATGCCGTCCTGCATTTCTTCGGCGATGCGGTTGATCACCGCGTACTGGGCCTTGATCTCGCGCGCGAGTTCGCGCACGCCGAACACCGTTTCGGCGCGACCGGCAAGGTAGGGCAAGGCGTTCTTGGCGACGACGATTTCGCCGATCAGGTTCATCAGGCGGTCGATCTTGGCCTGATCAACCTTGACGCTCTTCACTCCCGCCGCAGCGGCGTCTTCGGCGCGACGGCCGAACTTGACGTCGCTCTCGGCATCGTCTGCACGACGACCGGAGCTGCTTTCCCTGTCGCCGTCGGAAGCCGTATTGGCGCCGCCGCTCGCCGTGGCCACGGGCCGCGCCGCTGCAGTCGCCACGGCTGACGCTGACGGATGATTCGCCGCCGCCGCGCTTTCGGCCGCAGGCGCAAAGTGATGCGCAAGCCAGTCGCTCAGGGGCTGCGCCGAGCCGCAGGCCAGCGACTGCGCGGTGGCAGTTTCGACTTCATGCACGGCTTCGCCGCGCCCGCTCGCGCGCAGACAGCCGGCCAGCGCGGCGCCAGCCGCGCGCAGACGGCCAAGCTGCCAGGGCGCTCCGAGCGGCAAGGAGAGAATCGCGCGCTGCGCCGCGACAATGGCGGCAAGCGCAGCCGCTTCCTCGGCGGCCAGCGGCGAGGCCGTCCCGGCTGCCGCTTCAGTCGCACCCGCCGCAGTGCCGGCGCCGACGGCAGGCGTCGCGCTCTGCTCGAGCAGGTACCAGTCGACCGGCTGCAGACTGCGCAGCGACTCGATCAGCGCCGCCAGCGCCGGATGATTGTCAGGTTCGCATTCGATCAGCAGCAGCAACCAGCGCAGTGCCGAAGAAAGCCACAGATCCGGATTCGACAGCTCGAGCATGGCGCGCGCGGCGCGCGCCACTGCGCTGACATCGCCACCGCGCAAATTGCGCAGCGCATCGACGACAAGATCCTCGTAAACCGGGCCGCCGTTAGGATCGCCCTGCGGCAGTACCAGCGCCAGAGGCGACACCGGCAGCAGCTTGATCTGCTCGGGCATGTAGCGGTAGTACTCGTCGATCTCGGCCCGCGGCGCCGTTGTCAGCAGGCGGAAGTCGAGCAGGCAGCGGTAGGCGTCCATTGCCGCGAGCGGCGGCCAGGGCGCGCGGGCGACAATACCGCCCCAGACAACGCCTGGCGTTTGCCGCGCCTGGAAGAACGGGTCATCACCATTGAAGAAGCACTCTTCTGCCGGCGAATAGCTCAGCCAGTGCAGGGGATTGCCGGCGCGCGCACTGCGGTACGCCGCCATGCGCGCCGTTTCCGGGATTTCAGCCAGCGGCAATTCGACTTTCGGCGCCAGCAACGGCGCAGTGGCCGCTGCTGCAGTAAGCACAAGCGGCGTCGCAGCTTCTTCGATCGCGCTCACTGCGCCCGCCTTTTCGGCACTGGCCATCAGCTGGCGCAGCGATTCGGCCAGCCGCGCCGAATCGGCAGCGTAGGCGGCACCGATGCTGCCCTCGGCCTCGATCTCGTCGCACAGCATGCCGACAAAATCCATGGCATCGAGCAGGCGGTCGGCGAGTTGCTGCGAATAGGCGACGCGGCCGTTGCGCACCGCGTCCATCAGGTCCTCGCCGGCGTGCAGCACGCGCGTCATTTCCGGGAAGTCGAACAGGCCGCTGTTGCCCTTGAGCGTATGCACGAAGCGGAACAGCTCGGTCATCAGCTCGACATCGTCGGGGGCGTTCTCGAGTTGCATCAGCTTCTCGCCGATACCCTGCAGGAAATCGCGTGCCTCTGAAAGAAACTGCTCGAGCAGTGGACTCATGCCGGCACCTCGCCGATCAGCATGCGCACCAGCAAGAGCAGACGTTCCGGCCGCGTCGGCTTGACCAGATAGGCGTTGGCGCCGGCGGCATACGCCAGTTGTTCATCGCGCGCGCCGGCCTCGGTCGAAATCATGATCGCCGGCGCCTGCGGCAGCTCGCTGCCGCGCAATTCGCGCAGGAAACCATAGCCGTCGAGCTTGGGCATGTTCACATCGACCAGATACAGATCGAAAGTGCTCTGCAGCGCCTTTTCCAGTGCCTCGATGCCATTCACCGCCTCATCCACCGCGTAGCCGGCGGACTCGAGAATGGCGCGATGGAACAGGCGCACGGTCGCTGCATCATCAACAATCAGGATGCGTTTCATCGTGTCTCCAACGAGCGCTGATAAACAATGGCCTCGGGAAATTTGCGTACCTTGTACAGCGAGGAAATACGACTCATCGACTCGGAGTGGCCGAGCAGGATGAAGCCGCCGGGATTCAGGGCATCGTAAAAGGTCTCGGCCGCTGTCTTTCGCGAAATATCGTCGAAATAAATCAGCAGGTTGCGACAAAAAACGATGTCGAAGTTGCGGTAAGCACGGGTGTCGGCGCGCTCCGACAGATTGACGCGGGTGAATTCGACGGCGCTGCGGATGTCGTCGCACAGCTGATAGCCGTCGCCGACGCGCGAGAAGTATTTCTGCAGCATGCGTACCGGCAATTGCTGGATCGCGCGTTGCGAGTACAGTCCCTGGCGTGCCTGCGCGAGGATGCGGGTATCGATGTCCGAGGAAATGATCTCGATGTCCCAGTCGTTGATGCCGGCCCAGTGCTCCAGCAGGTAGAGCGCGATCGAATACGGTTCCTCGCCGGACGACGACGGAATCACCCAGATGCGGATCGGGCTCCGGCTCGACTTGCGCGCGACGATCTCGGGCAGGATCGAGTCAACCAGACACTTGAACTGGTACTCCTCGCGGAAGAAGTAGGTTTCATTGACCGTCATCAGGTTGGTCAGTTGCTGCAACTCCTCACCGGAAGCCTGGAAGCGCAGCATCGTGAAATAGCTGCGGAAGGTGTCGTTGCCGGTGGCTTCGATGCGTTCGACCAGGCGCTTGTCCACGAAGTAACGCTTCGAGGATTCGAACTGGATGCCGGTCTTGCGATAGAAGAACTCCCGGAACTTCTGGAACTCTTCTTCGCTGATGGGGGTATCGGCCATTAATGGCTCAGTTCGCGGCGAGACGCTTGAGGGCCAGATCGGTGGCGAACTGCATGTAGGGCTCATCGGCGAAGCGCGCCTTGAGTCGCAGCAAGGCGTCGCGCGCGGCGGCGGAGCCGACTTCTCCGAGCAGGTCGACCGCCGTCGCGCAGACATTGACCTGCGCATCGGACTCGATCACCTGGATCAGCCAGGACTCGACCTCGGGATGGCACAAGGATTCGAGCACATTGACGGCGAAGATGCGCACATCGGCGTCGGCATCCGCGAGCAGACACTGCATGATCGGCGCCACCTCGTCGGGCAACTGCTTCATGCATTCGATGGCCTCGTTGCGCAAGGCAGCGTTCTCGCTGCGCAGGCAGTTCACCAGCCCGAGCACCGCCACCTCGTCGCCCAGCCGGGTCAGCGTCGACAGGATGAGTTCGCGCACCGAGGCGTCATCTTCCCGCTGCAAGCGACTGAGCAGCAGCGCCGAAGCATCGGGACAGTCGGCCAGATCACGCGCTGCCCAGCGCCGCTCGCTGGCATCGGCGCTCTCAAGCTCGAGCGCCAGCCCGGCGCAGTCGCGCGCGAATCGCCGCTCCTCGTGCGCGAGCGTTTCGCTGCCCGGTGATTTCTTGATGAAAGCCATTGTGGTCCTCTAGCGGCCAGCCCAGACGTTGATCTGGTTGGCGATCTTCTCCAGGGGCAATATCACGCTGGCCCCACCGCGTTCGATCAGCTCGGCCGGCATGCCGAAGACCACCGCCGTCTCTTCCGACTCCGCAATCGTACGCCCGCCACCCTTCTTGATCTCGGCAAAAGCGTCGGCACCGTCATAGCCCATGCCGGTAAGCATGACGCCAAGGACGCGCGCGGCGTCGTAATGCTCGAGTACCGAGCGGCCGAGCAGTTCCACCGACGGGTGCCACAAATGCGCCTTGCTCTCCGGCTTGGCGATCAGCGTCGGCTTGCCGGCGCGCTGCACCACCAGCATGTCGGCGCCACCCTTGGCGATATAGACATGGCCGCTTTCGATAGTCATCGGCGAGGCCACTTCAACCACCTCAAGCTGACAGATCGAGTTCAGCCGTTCGGCAAAGGAGCGCGTAAAAGCCGCCGGCATGTGCTGCGCAACGAGTACCGGCCACGGGAAATCGAGCGGCAGTTGCGGCAGGATTTCCTCCAGTGTGCGCGGACCACCGGTGGATACGCCGATTACGACCACGCCGTCACTGGCGACGCCGCGACGTACGGCGACCGGGCGCGGCGCCGACTGCTCACGCTCCTCGCGCAAGCGCTGCGCCAGCCCCTTGGCCCGGCCCTGGACCTTCGGCCGGGAACGCGCCGCGCTGCGCACCTTGTTCACCAGTTCGTCCTTGATTTCGCCGATCGACAGCGAGATCGTCCCGCCCGGTTTGGCGATGTAGTCGACGGCGCCGAGATTGAGCGCCTCGAAGGTCGCCAGCGCGCCCTTCTCGGTCAGCGACGAGACCATCACCACCGGCACCGGCCGCTCGGCCATGATCAGTGACAGTGCGGTGATGCCGTCCATTTCGGGCATGTTGATGTCCAGCGTCACCACGTCAGGCTGGAAGTCGCGGTTTTCTGCCACAGCCTCGCGGCCATTGCGCGCCTGACGCACCTCGAAATCGCTTTCCGCCTGAAACAGGGTGCTCAACTGCCGGCGCATCAGCGCCGAGTCGTCGACAACAAGCAGTTTGATCATGCTAAGCAATCCCCACCGGCTCAGGCCGCCAGCTTCGCCAGCTGATCGAGATCAGGCGCCTCGATCAGCTGCGCAGGATCGATCAGCTGCACCATGCGCTTCTGCTTTTCGAGATTGGCCATGCGCGCCAGCAGCTTCGCCTGTTCGGCCGACAGACACGGCGCCGGTTCGATCGCCGCCTTCTGGATCCTCAGCACCTCGGCCACCGAATCGACGATGAAACCGGTGCGCACACCGCCGATCAGGAAGACCATGACGCGTTGCCGGTCGCTGCGCTCGACGGTCGGCAAGCCGAGGCGGCGGCGCAGGTCGATCACCGGCAGCACGGCGCCGCGCAGGTTGATGACGCCTTCAACGAAAGGCGGCGCCTTCGGCACGTGCGTCAGTTGCTCGGGAACGCGAACGATTTCCTGCACGCTGTCGATCGGCACGCCGAACTCTTCCTTGTCGAGCCGGAAAACCACCACCTGTTCGTCATCGTCGGCGACTTCGTCGTCAATTTCAGCCTCGGTCGTTGTTTGCTCGTCTGCACGCATGTTATCCACGCTCTTCACCGCCTCCTTGATCGACGAATGCTTGAACAGGTTGGCGGCGGAAATGATCGAGACCAGCCGCTTGCCACCGTCCAGGCGACAGATTTCCGAAATGTCGGCCAGATCGCCTTCGCGAACGAGCAGACCGGGCATGGCATCGACTTCCGACCTGGCGACGCGCAATACCTCGTTGACGTTGTCCATGACGACGCCGACCGACGACGCACCGAGGGCGACGACGACGATCCGGCTGTGCTCGTCGGCCGCCTGCGCCGGCAGCGCGAACATGCGCCGCAGGCTGACCAGCGGCAGCAAGCGGCTGCGCAGGGTCATGATGCCGAGCACATGCTCTTCGGCGTGCGGCACATGGATGATCTGCTCGGGAACCTGCACGATCTCCTGCACGTCCTCGATGGCGATGGCGTACTCCTGACCGGCGACATCGAAACTGACCAGCTGCAGTTCGTCGCTGTTTTCCTCGTCCTGACTTTCGACGGAGGCTGACAGACCAGCAGCGATTCCGCTGTGCCGGGCCAGCGCCGCAATCTCGGTGAACTCCTGCGCGATCAGCTTGGCGAAGTCGAGGACCATGATCATCGCGTGGCCACCGACATCCTTGATGATGCCCGACAGCAAGTCGCTGTTCACGGTGCCGCGAATCGTTTCCACGCCCTCGATGCGTGAGCTTTCGACGCCAACCACACTGGCGACGCGATCGACGACGAAACCGAGCGGTTGGCCGATGTCGATGACCAGCGCCCGCGTCGCATCGTCGTGTTCTCGTTCGTCAAAGCCGAAGACGCGGCGCAGCGAAATGATCGGCAGCACCTTGCCGCGCAGATTGGCGAGGCCGTCGAGCGCCGCCGGTGCCAGCGGCACGCGCACGACATCGGGAACACGGATGATTTCCTGCACCGGACTCATATCGACGGCAAAGACTTCGTCGCCGGCAAGAAAGGTGACGAACTGGCGCGTCTCCGAATCACCCGTTTCGAGAGATTCGTCGTCGACCTGCGGCGCTCGCTCCGCCTGCGTCACCCTTTGTTCCGGGTTTTTTTTGCTCATGGCAAACTCCTTGAAAAGGACGCAGAAAGATCAGGCACTTTGCAGCTCATCGGCCAGCGAAGCGATTTCCTCGATCGCTGCCGCCAGTTCCTCGGCGCCTTGCGCCTGCTGCCTGGCTGCCGCTGCGGCTTCGGTTGCTGCCTTGTCGGCTTCGGTCGCTGCGGCGGAAATCTGCTCGACGCCCTTCTTCACCTGCGCCACGGCAGCGGCGATTTCGGTCGAGGCGGCGAGGATTTCGCCCGAGGCTTTTTCCACTTCGGCGATGTCGGTTTCGATCGTCAGCAGATTGGCCGAACTTGCCTTGGCTTTTTCCACTTCGGCCAGCGCTCCGGCGAGGATTTCGTCGAGGTCGCGACCGACGAGGCCGATCTGATCCTGTACCGACTTGACCAGATCCTTGATGCGGTCGGCGTTTTCGGCCGAGTCGTGGGCGAGGTTGCGGATGTCGGTGGCGACAACGACGAAGCCCTTGCCGAACTCACCGGCGCGCGCCGCTTCGATCGAACCATTGACGGCAAGCATATTGGTCTGGATCGACACGGTAGTGATCGCGTCGACGATCTTGTCGATGCGCCGCGAGACCAGTTCGAGATCCTTGATCTGCTTGATGCTCGAACGCGAAGCGTCGGCCGACGAGACGATACCGGCGTTCAGCGCATCGATCGAGGCCTTGTTGAGGGCCAGCAGATTCTTGATCGCCTGCACTTTTTCGCTACCGGCGGTGGCCCGCGACTGCGCCACTTCGGCACCCTTCTCGATCTGGCTGATCGCCGCGGCAGACTCTTCGGTGGCCGCCGACTGCACTTCGGCGCCTTTGCGGATCTGCTCGATGGCGGCCATGATCTGCGTTCCCGAACGGTTGATTTCCTGCACTGCCGACGACAGCTCCTCGGCGGCCGATGCCACTTCCTCGGCACTCTTGGCAACGTCGGTCGAGTTCTTCAGGTCTTCGGCGATTTCCGACAGGCTCTGCGCGGCCGCCTCGCTCTGCGCCAGTGCCTGCGCCTGTTCGGCAACGGTCTTGGCGGCTTCTTCGGCGGCCGCAGACTGCTCCTCGGCGGCCGCGGCGATATCCTGCGAACCCTTCAGCGCCTCTTGTGCCGCCGTTGCCGACTGCGCGGCGCCGGTGGCAATCTCGCGCAAACCCTTGACGATATCGACGGCATCGAGGCGAATCTGATCGAGCTGCGTGATGATCGTCTTGCCGTTATCGGCCTCGCGTTCGATGTTCTTGGCCGAGGTACCGATGCCCTCGGCGATGAGCTTCACTTCCTGCTGGATCTGCGCGACCAGATCGGAAATCTGCTTGGCGCTCTTTTCCGAGGTTTCCGCGAGCGTGCGCACTTCATCGGCGACGACGGCGAAGCCCTTGCCGTGCTTGCCGGCACGCGCCGCTTCGATGGCGGCATTGAGTGCCAGCAGATTGGTCTGGTCGGCGATGCGGGCGACCGCCTTGACGATGTCACCGATGCTCGCCGCCTGCTTTTCCAGTTCGCCGACCATTTCCACCGACGTCGCCTGACGCTGCGCGGCGGCGCCGACGTTGTTGATCATCACGCCGATGTCAGCGGCCGTTCTCGTCACCAGCGCCTGCGTCGCCTCGGACTTGCTCTGGCTGAGTTCGGCGTTCTGCAACTGGCGCGTAATCGAGGTGCCGACCTGGGTGAACGCCGCCAGCGATTCCTGCGCGGCACCGGAGGCTTCTTCGGCGCCGGTAGCGATCTGGTCGGCCGCACGCTTCAGTTCTTCGGCCGCTGACGCCGCCTCGTTGATCCCCGACGACAACTGCCCGGTGGCAGCAGCGATGCGTTCGGCAGCCTGTTGCTGCTTGCCCAGCGTGCGCGCGCGCTTGCGCTGCGCCTCGGCTTCACGGGCGGCCAGAGCAGAGCTCTTGCCCTCGGCTGCAACTGCAAGGGATGAGGTCACCGGTTTCCTGACGAGTGCCATGGTACTGACTCCTGAATGAGTAAATGCGATTGGAATGGACGCAAGGTCAAAATATGACAAAAATGCGCGGCAAGCGACAGGCGAACAGAGGCACTCAACCGGTCGCCATGGCTGGCGAGTTGCGGGCGAATCGACGAACGAGGGGGCTTGCGAGCAGCGGAACGCGCCAGGAAAAACCGAATTCCGCTTTATAACTCAATAGCTTGAAAGCAGAACCAGGCTTGAATCGAACGAATCCGGAAAGCAGCATCGCATGCTCCTCACACACCCACATAAGGCCACGTCAGCCAGCGGCTTGACGCTCGGGCGCGCTTTAGTGACAGAAGCTGCTGACGCGTTCGATATCGCCACTATATGAAAAAAATAGAAAACTGTCCATCTTAAAGTTCGTTTTTGTCGTTTTTGGCCGGAATTTTCCGACAAAAACGCTCTAAAGTCATACCGCGAAACGTCGTTACCAATCCGTAACCGACCGACGCGTGCGCACATGTCACTGTCCATTCACACCAATCTGCCCTCACTGTTCGCGCAGCGCCAGCTGCGCACGCAGGACAACTGGCTGGACCGGTCGTTGACCCGGCTGGCTTCCGGACGGCGCGTCAACAGCGCCGTCGACGACGCGGCGGGGCTGGCGATTTCCGAACGCATGCGCGCGCAGGTGCGCGGCAGCGATCAGGCGGCGCGCAATCTCAACGACGGCGTGTCCCTGTTGCAGACCGCCGACGGTGCGCTCGATTCGGTCGTCGGCAGCCTGCAGCGCATGCGGGAACTCGCTGTCCAGGCGGCCAACGGCACGCTCTCCGCGGCCGACCGGCAGACGCTGCAGCAGGAGGTCAATCAGCACATCCAGCGCATCGAGCAGATCAGCCGGCAGACAAGCTTCAACGGTGAGGCGCTGTTCGACCAGAACACCGCCGGCGTCGGCGGCGATCCAAACCGGCGCGCGGTGCTCGACGGACTGCGACTGGGCTGGCTGGAGGAAGCCGAAAGGCGGATCAAGAACTTCTACGGGATCATCGGCGACGGCCAGCTGACCATGAACGTAGACCTCGGTACCAGCGATGGCGTCGGCGGTGCGCTGGCCTCGGTAAGCACCACCTCGGTCGGCGGCAACGGGCAGTGGCAGAACATCACGCTCAACGTCGACATGGCCGACTTCACGCCGCCGAATCTGCCCAACGGCGGCAGTGCGCCGTACTACAACGACCGCATCATCGCGCACGAGATGGTGCACGCCGAAATGTCGCGCTCGATGAACTTCGCCGCGCTACCGAGCTGGTTCAAGGAGGGGATGGCCGAGTTCATCCACGGCGCCGACGAGCGGCTCGTTGGCGATTACGCGGGCGGTGCCGGTCTGGCGACGATCCTCACCGCCTTCAACGCCGACGACGTCTCGGCCAGCGCCGGCTATTCGGCCGGCTACGCGGCGGTGCGCTACCTGCACCAGTCGATCAAGGCGCACGGTGGACAGGGGATCAAGGACATCACCACCTATCTGGCGGCGAATCCGGCCGCCACGCTTGACGCGGCGATCAGCAACGCCAGCCGCGGCGCCTTCGCCAGCCTCGCCGCCTTCGGCACGGCCTTCAATGCCAACGCGGGCACCTTCGTCGCCGGGCTCAACCTGAGCAATGCCGATACCGGCGCCATTGGCGGCTACGATGCCGACGGCGGTGCGGTGATGAGCGCCACCGACGTCTACCTCGACACCGGGACGCGCTTCGGCGAAAAGGCGCTCGACGGCTTCAAGCTTGACGTTCCCGACTATCCGACCGAAACCAACAGCCGCTACGTCTCGCTGCAGGCCGGGGCGGCCTACAACGCCAAGCTGGAGGTCGCCATCGGCGCCGTGAATGCCAACGCGCTCGGCATCGCCGACGTCGACGTGTCAACGCTGCCGCAATTTGCGCTGGTACACATTGACGAGGCAATCCAGGCGGTGGCCGTCGCGCGCAGCCGGGTCGGCGCCGGCCTGTCGCGGCTGGAGTTCGCCACGGCCAATCTGACAGCGACCAGCCTCAACCTGCAGGCCAGCCGCTCGCGCATCGTCGATACCGACTACGCCAGCGAAACGGCCGAACTCAGCCGTAACCGGATACTGCGTCAGGCCGGCAACGCCATCCTGGTGCAGGCCAATTCGCAGCCGAAAACGATCCTGCGGCTGCTGCGCCAGGCCTGAGGAAACACCGCTCCATGGCGGTTGCTGCCGTGATGCGGAAGCGCCCGGGCGAAAACGCAAAAGTGCGGGAATCTGCTCCCCGCACTTATGCCTGCGGCAGTCCTTGCGACCGCCTGACGCGGAAGAAGCTCAGTAGAGGTCCTGCTCGGGCACCATGGTGATGCCGGCGGCAGCGAGCGCGGCAACAGCCGCGTCGGGATCCTCAAAGCGGAACATGAGCACGACGCGACCGCCGTGACGCAGGTAGAAGGCGTACATGTACTCGATGTTCACCGCCGCGGCGGCGAGCACTGCAAGCGTGCGCACCAGACCGCCGGGATGATCGACGACGTCAACGGCGACCATCTCGCTGACCGTGACCGCCCAGCCCTCGCCTTGCAGCCGGGCGCGCGCTCGTTCCGAATCCTTGAGCAGAATGCGCAGGATGCCGAAGTCCTCGGTGTCGGCGAGCGAAATGCCGGCCATGTTGATGTTCGCCGCCGCCAGCGATTGCAGGGGCTCAAGCAGCGCGCTCGGGCGGTTTTCGAGAAAGACGGAAAGTTGGGGAATTTTCATCGCAGTCTCATCAGGAATGTGAGGCACTGACAGCGACCACCGGAGCGCCCGGCGCCGCCGCACAGCGGCTGTCAGTCGTTACGCTTGTCGATCACGCGGCGCGCCTTGCCTTCACTGCGCGGGATGCTGTGCGGGCCGACCAGGCGCAGGCCGACGCGGATGCCGAGGATATGTTCGATGGCATGCGCAATGCGGCTGCGCAGTTCTTCCATGGCGCGCACCTTGTCGCTGAACACCTCCGGCGTCACCTCGACCTCGACCGTCATCTGGTCGAGCCCCTGCGTGCGCGTGAGGATGATCTGGTAGTGCGGCAGCGTGCCTTCGACCTGCAGCAGCGCAGCTTCCACCTGCGACGGAAAGACATTGACGCCGCGGATGATGAACATGTCGTCGGACCGCCGGCTGATGCGGCGGATGCGGCGCAGCGTGCGGCCACAGCCGCAGCGCTCGGTGATGATGGCGGTGATGTCACGCGTGCGGTAGCGGATCATCGGCATCGCCTTCTTCGACAACGTCGTCAGCACCAGCTCGCCCTCCTCGCCGTCGGGCAGCGGCTGGCCAGTGACCGGATCGATGATTTCCGGATAGAAGTGATCCTCGAAGACGTGCAGACCTTCGTGCTCGCTGCATTCGCTGGCGACACCGGGCCCGGTGATTTCCGACAGGCCGTAGATGTCGAAGGCCTCGATGCCGGCGTCGATCTGGATGCGCTCGCGCATGCCGTCGGTCCACGGCTCGGCGCCGAAAACGCCGACCCGCAGCGGCAGCGTCTTCAGATCGACGCCCATCTCGATCGCCTTGTCGACCAGATGCACAAAGAAGCTCGGCGTCGCACAGATGGCGGTGACGCCGAAATCGCGCAGCAGCATGATCTGCCGCTCGGTATTGCCACCGGACACCGGGATCACTGCCGCGCCGAGCGCCTCGGCGCCGTAGTGCGTACCGAGACCGCCGGTGAACAGGCCGTAGCCGAACGAGTTCTGCATGATGTCGCCGCGATGCAGCGTACAGGCGGCAAAGGTGCGCGCCATCACCTCGGTCCACACCTGCACATCCTCTTCGGTGTAGGCGACGACGATCGGCTTGCCGGTGGTGCCGGAAGACGCGTGCAGGCGGACGACGTCTTCCATCGGGCTGGCGAACAGACCGAAGGGATAGGTATCGCGCAGGTCGGTCTTGACCGTAAACGGCAGCTTGGCGATGTCGGCCAGCGACTGGATGTCGTCCGGCGTCAGGCCACGCTCGTCAAGGCGCTGACGGAACAGCGGCACGTTCTTCCAGGCGCGCGTGACAATCGCCTGCAGACGGCGCAACTGGACTTCGCGCAGTTGCGCCTCGGGCAGAAAATCGGGGGCACTGACGGAGTGGAAGCCACCCGCAGCATCGTTCCAGCGTTCTTTCAACATATCGGCACAGTGAGATGATCGGAGGCGCTCATCGTGCAGCTTTCGCAAAACCGGTGATTTGATCAAGGACAAAGCGTAGCGAGCTTGGCGCAAAAAAGTGCCGAAAAACTGCATTTGCAATGCGCGGCACGATGGCATGAGGCGCGGAAAAGCCTTGGCAGCGGACGTTCAGGCAGCAAACCCAAAGTCCAGACGTGACGACGGGGACCGAAGTCCCCGCCGGCTTTTCTTTGGTAACAAGGCTCAAGCAGCCTCGGCATAGACCTTAAGCGGCCAGTGCGAAACGCTCATCGTTGGCGTTTGTAGATTTGCTTCATTAACGTCGATCGCCTGACGAGTTGCCTGCTCACCTTCGCCCGCCCTGTCGAAACCAATGCACCCCCACCCAAACGTGCTGCTCAGACCTTCAAAACGCTTGGGTGGAGGTGGCGGGAATCGAACCCGCGTCCAGAACGCCTCCAGATTGCCGGAATTACAACCATGCCCGGATGATGGGGGCAACAGCGGCGATTTGCAAGTGCGCCCGTCGGGCAAGGGTGCGCCTGGCTACTGGCGCCAGCGGCCGGAGCACGATCCTGCGGCTGCCGTTTCCGCCGAATTCAGCCAGCCGGACCTGCCTCTGCCGAGTCGCCCAGCTCCGCGGAGCCGGTCTCCACCGCCGGTGGATGACCTGCCCGAGTTCGCGGCGCATAATGCCATAAGCACACCCTGAAGCAGCTGCCTGAGGCGGGCGAAAAAGCTTTTGGCTTTCGCAACAGCGGCCACCCAGCCTCGCCGGAGGAAGAAACAGCGCACGGCTCAAGGATTTCGTTCGCAAGCCGATGTTCTGACTGCAAACCTGTGCGCCCAAAGCTTGCCGAAACTAGGCGGGAGACAAGCAATGAACGGCTTCGACAACCTCAGCCTGCGCGGCAAGTTGCTGCTCAACTTTCTGGTCAGCGGCGGCGTGCTCATCGTCGCGATTGTCTTCTGTCTGTTCCAGATCCACCTCATCGGCAAGGACACCGAAGAAATCGCCGGCAACTGGCTGCCGTCGATAGAGAATACGGCCGAAATCAGTCAGCTTCGTCTCCGTTACCGGGTCCGCAGTCTTGAGTACATGCTGCCGGGCAGCGCCGCCGACAAGGAAAAGATCGAGAAGTCGCTTGCCGATCTCGACAAGGAATTGTCCGCCTCGCTCGCCCGCTATGAGCCACTCATCTCCAGCGATGAAGAGAAGAAGGCTTACCAGGCAGCGGTCAGTGCAGCCGCCGGCTACAAGGCGACGGTCGAGGAAGCGATTGCGCTGGTCAAAGCCGGCAAGGAAGATGAAGCGCAGCAAATGCGCAAAAGTGCGTGGACCAAACAGGCGAACCTCCTGCGCGACCAGACCGATCTGTTGCAGAAACTCAACCGCGAGGGTGCCGACGCGTCTTCGATCAGCGCACAGGAAAACGGGACACTGGCCGAGCGCACCGGCATCGGCGCGCTGCTACTCGGCTCGCTGCTGGCGTTCTTTTTCACGGTGTTCATTTCCGGACGCATCGCCGGACGCCTGTCGCTGACCGTCGATGCGACGAGGCGAATCGCCGACGGCGACCTGACCGGCGCCCTGCCGCCGGCGAGCCGCGACGAAGTCGGCCGCATGATCGAGGCCATGGGAACGATGCAGGCTTCGCTGCGCGGCGCGATGCGCGAAACGGTCGGCAGTGCCCAGGCCATCCTCGACAGCTCGCAGCAACTCAACGCCACCACCGCCAAGATGAACCAGTCAGCCGACATCCAGAGCGCGACGGCCTCGGCGATCTCGGCAAACGTCGAAGAGCTGACCGTTTCGATCAATGTCGTCGCCGAGAGTACCGGCGAAGCCGCTTCGCTAGCGGCGACTTCGGACACGCAGGCAGCCGATGGCCGCCGCGCGATCGAACTGCTGATCAGCCAGATCAACGACGTGGCGACGGTGGTGAGAACCGCCGCCGGGCAGATGAGCGAACTCAACAGCGAATCGAAAAAGATCTCCGGCATCGTCGAAGTGATCAAGGACATTGCCGGCCAGACCAATCTGCTGGCGCTCAACGCGGCAATTGAGGCCGCACGCGCCGGCGAGCACGGCCGCGGCTTTGCCGTGGTGGCGGACGAAGTACGCAGTCTTTCGGAACGCACGACGCGCTCGACCGGCGAGATTTCGCAGATGGTCGTCGCCATTCAGCAATCGACCGAGGGCGTCGTCGCCGGCGTTGGTCGCGGTGTCGATCTGGTCGACAGCAGCGTCGCCATTGCGCGCGATGCGGGCGAAGCGATCGGGCGCCTGCAGGAGATGGCGCAACGTGTCGCACAGGTGATTGGCGACGTCAATGTCGCCTTGCACGAACAGTCGGCAGCGTCGAACGAAGTGGCAAAGAAGATCGAGGACGTCGCCTCGCAGGCCGAAGGATCGAGTGCCATCGCCCACGCGACGTCAACGGCTGCCGACTCGATGACCGCAACGGCGCGCGGCATGCAGGCACTTGTCGCCCGTTTTCGCGTCTGAGCACGGGCGGCGCGACCGATCCACCCGGCGTTGGCCGCGATTCTGGCTGACGCCAGCCGACAGGGTGTCGGCAAGGCAATGCACAGCGCCTGCCGCGCTATAATTTTCGCCTGTCCACCTTTAATTCCGAGCCCACCCAATGTCCGATGCCGCCCGCCACAGCCGCCTGCTGATCCTCGGTTCCGGCCCCGCCGGCTACACCGCCGCCGTATATGCCGCCCGCGCCAACCTGAAACCCTTGCTGATCACCGGCATTGCCCAGGGTGGCCAGCTGATGACCACCACCGAAGTCGATAACTGGCCCGCCGACGCCAATGGCGTACAGGGACCGGAGCTGATGCAGCGCTTCGAGGAACACGCGCGCCGCTTCGAAACCGAGATCGTCTTCGACCACATCCACACCGCGCGCCTTGGCGAACGGCCGTTCACGCTGATCGGCGACGCCGGCACCTACACCTGCGACGCACTGATCATCGCCACCGGTGCCTCGGCGCAATACCTCGGACTACCGTCGGAAACCGAATTCCAGGGCCGCGGCGTTTCCGCCTGCGCCACCTGCGACGGCTTCTTCTACCGCAACAAGCCGGTCGCCGTCGTCGGCGGCGGCAATACCGCGGTCGAGGAAGCGCTCTACCTCGCCAACATCGCCAGCCATGTGACGGTGATCCACCGCCGCGAGCGTTTCCGCGCCGAAAAGATCATGCAGGACAAGCTGTTCGAGAAAGAACGCGCCGGTAAGGTGACGATCCGCTGGAACTCGGTCCTCGAAGAGGTGTTGGGCGACGCCAGCGGCGTCACCGGCGTCCGCCTGCGTGATACGCACAGCGGCGTCACCGACGACGTCGCGCTGACCGGCGTCTTCATCGCCATCGGCCACAAGCCGAATACCGAACTGTTCGCCGGCCAGCTGGCGATGGACGACGGCGGCTACCTGATCACGCAGGCCGGGCGCGAGGGCAATGCGACGGCAACGTCGATCGCCGGCGTCTTCGCCGCCGGCGACGTGCAGGATCATATCTACCGGCAGGCCTGCACCTCGGCGGCAACCGGCTGCATGGCCGCGCTCGACGCCGAGCGCTACCTCGACAGCGGCCACTGAACCCGGCCGCATAAAGCCGGCCAGCACGCACGGGCGACCCGATGGACTGGCCGCAGGACATTCGCGCCGGCAGCGACAGGAAGCGCCCCGCCCAGGCCGGGCGTCGCCGCCCGCCGGTGCTTGTCCGTATGCCGGACTTCGCGGCGGCGACGACGCCCGCGCAGTGTGCGGCCGACGCTGACGACGAGCGCGCCGCGCTGCTCGCATCGATCGCCGGCGCCACACCGCTGCCACCGGATGAGCACATCCATTTCGAGCCACCAAAACCGCGGCCACGGCCACGCCAGCGCGAACGCGACGAGCGCGAGGTGATCCGCGAGGCGATGCAACGCCCGCTCGACGCCGACGACTGGTTCGACGCCGGCTCGGCCGAAGCCTTTCTGCGCAACGGCGTTTCGCGCATGGTGCTACGCGACCTGCGCCGCGGTCGCTGGGCGATCCAGGCGCACCTTGACCTGCACGGCTACAACCGGCACGAGGCGCACGAGGCAGTCAGCGCCTTCGTCGACACGGCGCTGGCCAGCGGCAAACGCTGCGTGCGCATCGTGCATGGCCGCGGCCTCGGCTCGCCCGGCCGCGAAAGCGTGCTGCGCACGCTGGTGAAAGGCTGGCTCGGCCGGCGCCGCGAGGTACTCGCCTTCTGCCACGCACCGACGCGGGATGGCGGCGAAGGTGCGCTGTGGGTGCTGCTGCGCTCAACCAGAAGCTCGCCTGGCTAGATCTGGCACAGCGACGCGACGATCTCCGGGTGTCGAAAAATCTTACACTGACAGCGCCGAGCACCCACCAGCCGAGGATTGGACATTGCCTTAAAAGGAATTTTTTCTGTGGGCGCGAGTATTGCTTTCATCTACAGAGTGATCCATAGCGCTGGAGTAAAGCACCATGAAAAAAACCCTTAGTGCCTTGTCCGTCGTCGCTCTGCTGGCCCTGAGCAATCAGGCACAAGCAACTCCGACCGAGTATGCCGCAGCCGGAACGCCCAACAACGTCACCTACTCTTTTACCGCGACCTCGACTGGCAACGTCATTTCCTATTTCGCCGGGTCTTCCGCCGGCTACACGAACCAGATCGGCTTGTGGGTCAACGGCGTCGACACTGGCATCTACGGCTTGAACAACCACACATCCACCTATGGGCAGTCGATCAATTTCGGCAGTGTAAATGCCGGAGACATTCTCGTCTTCGTATTGAAAATGATCGATCCGAACAACGTCGGCCCGTGGTATTCCAATCCGACCCTGAACTCGGACGGAATCAACCACATCTACTCGTCGCCCTACAGCGGCGATTCATCTATTCCTGCAGGTACCTATATCGGTTTCGAGGATTTCATCGACGGCGGAGACCACGACTACAACGACGAGTCTTTCGTATTCACCAACGTCACGACCAATAACGTTCCCGAACCCGGCTCTCTTGCTTTGCTTGGTCTCGGACTCGCCGGCCTGGGCTTCTCACGGCGCCGCAAGGCCTGACGCCAGTTTTCGAACCCGCCCTGAAAAGCACAAGGCCCGCCAATGGCGGGCCTTGCTTTTTGGATGCCGTTAAAGCTGCGGGGGGTTCAGACTGCCGCTTCGTCGGTCTCGCCGGTGCGGATGCGGACGACCTGCTCGACGGTGCTGACGAAGATCTTGCCGTCGCCGATCTTGCCGGTGCGCGCAGCCTTGATGATCGCTTCGATGGCCGCCTCGACGATGCTCTCGGTAACGACGATTTCGATCTTGATCTTGGGCAGGAAGTCGACGACGTATTCGGCGCCGCGATAAAGCTCGGTATGCCCCTTCTGCCGGCCGAAGCCCTTGACCTCGGTGACGGTGAGACCGGTGACGCCGATTTCCGACAAGGCCTCGCGCACCTCGTCGAGTTTGAAAGGCTTGATGACCGCTTCGATTTTTTTCATCGTTCCATCTCCCTGTATTTATGCCGTTCGCCAACCCTGCGCAGGGCGCCAATCGTATCAGAAAACCTTGACCGGAGCCCCCGAAAACGCCGCACAGCGCTTGTTCCGCCTCAAAACGGGTCGCGATAGCGGTTGGTGATCGGATAGCGCCAATCCTTGCCGAAACCGCGCTGCGTGACGCGGATGCCGACCGGCGACTGGCGACGCTTGTACTCGCTGATGCGCAGCAGCCGGACGACGCGGCGCACATCGGCCTCGGCGTAGCCGCGAGCGATGATTTCGCGCGGCGACTGGTCGTTTTCCATGTAGGCCTCGACGATCGCGTCGAGCACCTCGTAGGGCGGCAGGCTGTCCTGGTCGGTCTGGTCGGGCTTCAACTCGGCTGACGGCGGGCGCGTGATGATCCGTTCGGGAATTGGCGGCTTGTCCGGCGACTGCGCATTGCGCCAGTGCGACAGGCGATAGACCAGCGTCTTGGCGATGTCCTTGATCACGGCGAAGCCGCCGGCCATGTCGCCGTAGAGCGTGCAATAGCCGACCGCCATTTCCGACTTGTTGCCGGTGGTCAGCACCAGCGCGCCGCTGCGGTTCGACAAGGCCATCAGCAGCAGGCCGCGGATGCGCGCCTGCACGTTTTCTTCGGTGGTATCATTGGTGCCGGCGGCGTCGAGCACCGGCGCCAGCAGGCCGGCGAAGGTCTGCATCGCCACGGCGATCGGCACCTCGTCGTAGCGCACGCCAAGTATCTGTGCCATGGCGCGCGCGTCGTCGAGGCTGATTTGCGCGGTGTAGGGCGACGGCATCATCACCGCACGCACGCGTTCCGCGCCGAGCGCGTCGACGGCGATGGCCAGCGTCAGCGCCGAATCGATTCCGCCGGAGAGGCCGATGATCGCGCCGGGGAAACCGTTCTTGCCGAGGTAGTCACGCACGCCAAGCACCAGCGCGGCATAGACCTCGGCTTCGGGCGACAACGGCGGTGCAATCTCGCCGGGCAGCACGCGGCCGTCGCGGATGACGACGAGCAACAGCGCTTCGGCAAACTGCGGCGCAGCGCAGCGCAGCGTGCCATCGGCGTCGAGCGCGAACGAGGCACCGTCGAAAACCAGTTCGTCCTGACCGCCAACGAGGTTGGCGTAAAGCACCGGCATGCCGGTGGCAGCGACGCGCTCGCGCAGCACGTCGGCACGCTGTGCCGGCTTGTTCAGGTGATAGGGCGAGGCGTTGAGCACCAGCAGCAGCTCGGCGCCCGCCGCGTGCGCGCGCTCGGCGGTACCGGCGTCCCAGACGTCCTCGCAGATGTTGATGCCGCAGCGCACGCCGGCGATCGTCACAACGCAGGCGGCGTCGCCCGGCGTGAAGTAACGCTGCTCGTCGAAAACCTGCGCGTTCGGCAAGCTCTGCTTGCAGTAAGTGGCGACACGACGGCCGGCGGCGAGCAGCGTCGCCGCGTTGTAGCAGCGGCCTTCGCGCAGCAGCGGATGACCAACCAGTACCGCGAACTCGCCCAGCGCAGCCAGACGCGCCGCCAGCGCGTCGAGTTCGTCGTCGCAGGCGGCGAGGAAATCCGGGCGCAGCAGCAGGTCTTCCGGCGGATAGCCGCACAGCGCAAGTTCGGGTGTAAGCAGCAGCGCAGCACCGGCGGCGTGCGCACGCTCGGCAAAGCCGGTGATGCGCTCGGCGTTGCCGGCAAGATCGCCGACGACGGCGTTGATCTGGGCAATGGCAACGGAGAGCGTCATGGCGGCGTGGCGACGAAAGAGTTGGGGTGCGGGGAGAAACGCCCCGGCGAAGCATCAGCCGGGGGTGAAGCGGAAGCAGGCCAAACGCGGCGGCCGGCGCAGCACCGCCGCACCGCCTTCAGGCAGCTCAGTAGTTCGGCTTGTCCTGCGCGTCTTCGTAACGACGAACGCCTTCGAGGATTTCCGCCTTGGCGTCCTCGACCTCGCGCCAGCCATTGACCTTGACGAACTTGCCCGGCTCGAGATCCTTGTAGTGCTCGAAGAAGTGCGAGATCTGGTCAAGCTGGATCTGCGGCAGTTCGCGCGGGCTGGTGATGCTGCGGAACATGCGCGAAATCTTGTCGACCGGAACGGCGAGGACCTTGGCGTCGGCGCCGGCTTCGTCTTCCATCGCCAGCATGCCGATCGGGCGGCAGCGCACGACCACACCCGGCGGCAGTGCGAACTGGCAGAGCACCAGCACGTCGACCGGGTCACCATCGCCTGCAATGGTGTGCGGGATGTAGCCGTAGTTGCAGGGGTAATGCATCGCCGTGGACATGAAACGGTCGACGAAGATCGCCCCGCTTTCCTTGTCGACCTCGTACTTGATCGGGTCGGAACGCATCGGGATTTCGATGATGACGTTAAAATCGTTCGGCAGGTCCTTGCCGGAAGGAACGTTATTCAGGGCCATTCGCGTGCTTTCTTTCGAGGTTTGAGCGGGGTGCGCGATTATACCTTTGAGCAAGCGTTTACGCCCCGCCAGCATGCGCAAGGCCTTGCCGAAACGCCAGTGTTGAAGCGCGGCGGAGCATGCGGCAAGATGCGGCTCCCCGCTGCAGCCCCGTGCAACGCGCAACATAGCCCCGAACCTCCTGCGACGCCCGCGATGACGCCTGCCACTCCCCTGAATCCCCTGGCGCCGGCCGCGCCGCTTCCGGCAATGGCTTCGACCGCTGCAGCGCCTGTCGCGCTGGCGCACGGCATCCCCGGTACACGCGACGGCTTCCGTCTGCTTTACATCGACGAATGGATCATCGTCGCCGACAAGGCGAGCGGGCTGCTCTCGGTGCCGGGGCGCGGCCCCGACAAGCAGGACAGTCTCGGCCTGCGCGTCGCCGCCGAATTCGCCGACGCGCTGATGGTGCACCGGCTCGACATGGATACCTCGGGACTGCTCGTCATCGCGCGCGGCGCCGAGATGCACCGGCGCCTCAGCCGCATGTTCCGCGAACGGCGCATCGACAAGGAATACGTCGCACTGGTCAGCGGCCAGCCGGCGGCAACGCACGGCGAGATCGCGCTGCCACTCGCTGCCGACTGGGAGAACCGGCCACGGCAACGCGTCGACCTCGTCGCCGGCAAGCCTTCACTGACGCGCTATCGCGTCGCCAACTACGACGGCGCGAGCGATGTCGCCCGCCTCGAACTGCGCCCGCAGACCGGCCGTTCTCACCAGTTGCGCGTACATCTGCAGGCGCTCGGCCATCCCATTCTCGGCGACGCGCTCTACGCCGATGCGACGGCTTTCGCCAAGGCACAGCGCCTTTGCCTGCATGCTGCGCGCCTCGCCTTCACGCACCCGCAGCATGGGCAATGGCTCGAGTTCGCCAGCGCCGCGCCGTTTTGAGTGCATGCCGCTTGCCCGAAAGCGAAAACTCAAACGGCTTTACGACGAATTTACGTTGTAGCGCTGCGGCGTAGCGAATATTCAAAAAGCGTCGGCGACGCGCCAGTAGCGCGGGAAGCGCGGCAGGCCGGCGGGCGTCAATTCCGTGTAGCGGTAGCTCAGACGCGTGCCGGGCGGCGGCGGATTCTGCCGCAGCGCGTCCGACAACCCGCTGCCGAGACGGAAGCGGCGGCCATCGTCGGTCTGCATCAGCAAGGCGCCAACGCTGCCGTGCAAACGGCCCTTGCCCGGCAGATGCGCGAGCACCGTCGCCTCGGCGTCGTGCCAGGGTTTGAGCTTGAGCAGTGCATCGTTGCGCCCGGTCAGGTAGGGCGCGTCGGCGCGATGCAACATCAGGCCCTCGCCACCGGCGGCGACGGTCGCCGCAAGCTGCTGCGCCAGTTCGCCACAGTCGGCCACGCGAAACTGCGCGACTGCCTCGAGCCAGGGAACGCCCGCCGCCGCGACCAGCTGGCGCAGGCGCTGCCAGCGTTCGCTGAACGTCAGCGCCGCTTCGTCGGCCGTTGCTGGCGGCAACTCGAACACATGCAGCTGCAGGCGGCGCCATTCGGATTCAAGCGGCTGCTCACGGCGGACGATTGCCGACAGCGCATCGAACTGGCCGCGGCCGAGCCACAATTCGCCGTCGAGCGGATGCGGCGGCAGCGCGGCGGTGAACCAAGCCGGTGCGGCAATCGCCCGGCCACTGCGGAAGCGCAGCGTCGTGCCGTCCCAGAAAGCGCGCACGCCGTCGAGCTTTTCGCTCACCCAGTAGGCCGACGGATCAACCGAGTCGCGATAGTTCGCGGCAAGCAGCAAGGGCGGCGGATTGACTGACGCGGCGATCGGCGCCGCCGCCCCCGCCACAGGCGGCGCATCGGCGCTCAGCGCCAGCAAGGCCGGTGGCCAGAACAGGCCGGAGGCAAGCACGACGACGGAAACGGTTTCGCGCAAAGGAGCTGACATTTTTTCCCTCCGGCTCGTGGGTACGGGAAGCAGCCATCGCGACAGGCGCACCAACATGCCGTAATCATACCCCGCGACAAACGATGCTTGCAGCACCGCATCGTCCACCAGCGCGATCCGCAATTCGCGCTCGCCGGGCAAAATGTCCGTTCGCGGCCGGTGTTAGCATGGCGGCCGCGCCGCCAACACCGCCCTGCCCCCGGAACCCATTACCGAATCATCCATGCGTACGCATTTCTCCCGCTCGCCGCGTAGCGTCCCGCTCGAAAACCGCGACTATCCCGAATGGCGGCGCGGTCGCGAGCGCTACGGCATCTGGATGATCGACGCCGACACGCCGCCGCTGCGCGAACGCATCGCGCTGGCACGCGCCGAACTTGGCGACCTGCTCACCGAACACCAGCGCAGCCCGCACATCACGCTCTTCGTCTGCGGCTTCCTCGTCGCCAAAGCGGTGCGCATCGACCCGTTCGACGACGATTTCGACGACGCCATGCGCGCGCGCCAGCGGCAGGCGCTGGCGGCAGCCCGGCCAGCCGCCTTCACTCTCGAGATCGGCGGCATCAACAGTTTCGATTCGGCGGTATTTTTCGAAGTTCATGGCGCCAGCCAGGCGCTGCGCAACGTCCGCCGCGCGCTCAGCCGCGGGCAGGCCGAGATCTGTCCGGGCCGCTATACGCCACACCTGACCGTTGGTCTGTATCGCGATGCCTTCGCCAAAAGCGAGCTGCGCCGCCGCCTGGCCGTACTGGCGACGCTGCCGCCGATCCGCCTCGAGGTGCGCGAAATCGTCTTTGCCGGCTACAGCGCCTGCTCGCTCGACGGACCACTGGCAATCATCGAAAGGCTGCCGCTGGCGCCAGCGCGCTGAGCGGCGCGTGACGCCTTCGCCTGGCAGGATCGGCAGCGCAATCAGGGCCAGGCGGCAGCGAGTGGCATCTGCCGCGGCGGCGGCGCAATCGGCCCGCTGGCGGCAGCGCGCAGACAGCGCGCCAGAATCTCGGCCGCTTCGCCAAGACGCGGACCGGGTCGCGCCAGCACGTCGGCCTCGTCATCCTGCAACCAGCAGATACGCTGCTCGCGTACGGCGCGGATCTGCCCCCAGCCCGCCCGCTTCGGCAGACTGAGTGCGTCACGACGAGCAACCATGATCACCTGCGGATCGGCACGCGGCACGTATTCCGGCGAGAGGCGAGGAAACAGGCCGAGGCGCGCCGGAACTACATTGCGCGCACCGAGCCGCGCCAGCGATTCGCCGATGAACGAAGCCTCGCTCGCCGCGTAGAGCGAACTCTCGAACTCGTAGTAGAAGCTCAGACCACGCGCTGCCGCCGGCACGCTCTGCGCCGCCCGCGCGATGCGCGCATCGATCTCGCGCCAGGCTGCGTCGGGATCGCGCAGGCCGAGCAGGCGCCCGAGAATGCCGAGCGCACGCTGCACATCGCGCTGATTGCGCTGCTCCAGCAAGAGCACTTTCAGCCCGCGCGCCTGCAGCCTTTCGGCGACGCGCGGCACATAGCCGATCAGCACCAGATCGGGCTTGAGCGCGACGATGGCGTCGATATCCGGACTGATGATTTCGCCGACCTTCGGCGTGCGCAGCAGCGCGGACGGATAGTTGGAATAGCGGTCGGTGGCGACGATGCGCGCGCAGGCGCCCAGCACGCACAGCGACTCACTGAGCGCCGGCACCAGACTGACGATGCGCTGCGGTGGCGCCGGCAGGCTGACGCTGACGCCGCGATCGTCCTTCAGGGTGATCTGTGCCATCGCCGCGGCCGACAGCAACAAGCCTGGCCAGACCAGGAATAGTGCCACCAGCACAGGCCACGGCAAGAGCGTCTTGCGCACGCTGATCGCTGCGGAACTTGTCGATTCGAGCTGCAGGAGAGGCTCCGGAAAAAGCCGCGGCAAAAATCCGCGGGAAACGCCGGCGCTCGTCACACCGACGTTCTTGTAGGCCGGCATCATAGCGCGCGGCCGCGACCCGATGCAGGAACTTTTGCACATAGCATGCGCGGTGACGCCGCCGCAGCCGCGCTGCAGGCGGGATGGGAACGCCACGCCGCCTTGACCGGCCGGAGAGCAAACGGTTTAATGAAGCTGCCCTTCCGGCCCCCGGCAGCGCATCGCCGTCACGCCACAACTTCCCGACCGCAGCCCCGTGGAGCCCGCATGGAACCCAAAGACGCCACCCTCAACGAAGCCTACAAAGGGTTCACCAACACGGCCTGCCCGTTCTATCCCTGTCATCCCGGCGTCAAGCGCGAATTCAACTGCCTGTTCTGCTACTGCCCGCTGATCGCCTACGAATGTCCGGGTCCGTACAAGGTGTTTACCAGCCGGAACGGCGTCGTGCGCAAGGACTGCACCGACTGCACGCTGCCGCACGACGGCTACCGGCAATCGTGGAATTTCATCCAGAAATGGGTCGCCTACCCCGTAGTCTGGTCGGGCAAGGAACAGACGCGGCCGCCGGCACCGCGCCCGGAAGCCGCCGAACCGGACCCGGCACCCGGGGCTGCATGAAGCGAAACACGCCCGCTGCGACGGGCTGCGAAGCTTCTCCGGCAATCGACGCAGCGCCCGCCGCCGGGGCAGCAAACGACCGCGCCAGAGTGGCACTTGAGCACGTCGACGTGCTCGTCGTCGGCGGCGGCATCGCCGCTTTGTGTGCTGCGATCGAGGCCGCCGAAGCCGGCGCGCGCGTGCAGCTGCTCGAAGCCGCGCCGCGCGCCCTGCGTGGTGGCAACAGCCGGCATTCGCGCAACCTGCGCCTGGCCAACGCACATGAAACCCCCTGGCAGCGCGACAGTTACGCGGTAAAGGACTTTGGCGAAGAGCTAGGCAGAGTCACGGCGCATGGCGCTGTCGGCGGCGGCGGCGAAACTGGCCGGGAAGCCGGCAGTGGAACGGACAACAGCACCGGCAGCGCCGCTCTGGCCGCGACGCTGGTCGCCGGATCGACCGGACTCGACGGCTGGCTGATGGCGCACGGCGTCGCGCTGCAGCCGACCGCCGGCGGCCTGCTGCCGTTCTCGCGCAAGACCGTGTTCTTCCTCGGCGGCGGCAAGGCGATGGTCAACGCGCTTTACGCCGCAGCCGAAGCGGCCGGCGTCGCCATCGCCTACGACAGCCGCGTCGCCACGCTGACGCTTGACACTGCCGGTGCCGGTGCCGGTGCCGGTGCCGGTGCCGGTGCCAGTGACATCGTCGCCGAAACGCCCGCCGGCGAGCGCCATTTCGCCGCTGGCGCCGTCGTCCTCGCCAGCGGCGGCTACCCGGCCAACCGCGACTGGCTCGGCGAACGCTGGGGCGACGCCGCCGCGCGTTTCGCCAACCGCGGCACGCCCTACCAGCGCGGCGAACTGCTGCGCGCGCTGCTCGACGCTGACGCACAGCCGGCCGGCACTGCCGGCGACTGCCACCTCGTCGCCGTCGATGCGCGCGCGCCGCAGGACGACGCCGGCATCGTCAGCCGCGTCGACGGCATGCCGCTGGGCATCGTTGTCGGCGCCGACGGCCGACGCTTCCACGACGAAGGCGAAGACATCGGCCCGATCCGCTTCTCGCACTGGGGCCAGCGGCTGGCGCACCTCCCCGGCCAGCGCGCCTGGCTCGTCCTCGACGCCGACGGCGTCGCCGCGCTGCCGCCGCTGCTCTACCCGCCGCTCAGCGCGCCAACGCTGCCCGCGCTCGCCGCGCTGGCAGGAATCGACGACGACGCGCTCGTCGCCACGCTCGCCGACTACAACGCAGCGGTCGCGGCGGCGCTGGACGCCGGCGAATCCTGCGCCCAGCCACCCGGACAGCCGGCGCGCCACGTGCACGCCAGCCCACCGACGCGTCCGCTGCTGCGCGCGCCCTTCGCCGCGATTCCGATGCAGCCGGGCGTCAGCTTTACCTGCTTCGGCGTCGCCACCGACGCGCAGGCGCGCGTGCGTCGCGCCGGCGGTGGCGTCTGGCCGCGCCTGTTCGCCGCCGGCATGATCATGGCGCCGGCGGTGCTCGGCAGCGCCTACCTCTCGGGCGCGGCGCTGACCATTGGCGCCGTCTTCGGCCGTATCGCCGGGCGCGAGGCGGCGCTGATCGCGCGCGAGGCGCGATGAAGCGCGAATCTTCGCTGCCGACACCGCTGCCGCCGAGAGAGCAGACGCTGGCCGCGCTGATCGACGAAGCGCGGCGCACGCTGGCGCTGTGCAACGTCTGCGGCTACTGCACCGGCTACTGCGACGTCTTTGCCGCTGCCGAGCGGCGCCCGGCGCTCACCGCCGGCGAACTCGCGCATCTGGCGCACCTGTGCCACAACTGCCGCTCGTGCTATTACGCCTGCCAATACGCGCCGCCGCACGCCTTCGCCATCAACGTGCCGGCGACGCTGGCGCGGCTGCGCGCCGCCGACTACCGGGCGCGCGCCTGGCCGGCGGCACCGTCGGTGGCGGCTCTCAGCGCGCTGGTGCTCGCCTGCCTGCTCGGCGTGCCGCTGCTGGTGCTGCTGAGCGTGCCGGCCGACACCCTGTTCGCCGTCCATCGCGGCCCCGGCGCCTTCTACGCCGTCGTCCCCTGGCCGCAGATGAGCGGTGTGGCGGCGCTCGCCTTTGGCGGCGCGGCGCTGCTGATCGGCATCGGCGCACTGCGTTTCTGGCGACAGAGCGCCGGCAGCGCGCCGCCGGCGACCAACACAACGGCGGCGACGCTGGCGGCGCTACCGCGCGCCCTCGCCGACATCGCCACGCTGCGCAATCTCGACGGCGGCGGCACCGGCTGCCACGAACGCGAGGACGCATCGGCGCGCGGTCGCCGCCACGCGCACCACGCGCTGTTCTACGGCTTCCTGCTCTGCCTGGCCTCGACCGCCAGCGGCGCCTTCCAGCACCATTTCCTCGGCCAGCCGGCGCCCTACCCGGTGCTCAGCGCGCCGGTTATTCTCGGCAGTCTCGGCGGCGTCGCCATGCTCGCCGGCATCGCCGGGCTCGTTCGCCGCAAGCGCAGCGCCGACCCGGCGCCAACCGCCAGCGAAACCGAACCCGCTAACCGCCTGCTGCTCGCCACGCTCGCCGCCACCGCCGCCAGCGGTCTGGCGCTGCTCGCGCTGCGCGACACGCCGGCCATGGGCATGAGCCTGGCGCTGCACTTGGGCAGCGTGCTCGGGCTGGCGCTGTCGATGCCCTACGGCAAGTTCGTGCACGGCGCTTACCGCGGGCTGGCGCTGCTGCGGCAGGCGCGCGAAGACCGGCAGCTCACGGCGCGCAGACGTCGCTGAATTGCCGGCCACTTGCTGAGCTCGCGGCGACCACGCGACCGCCATCCCCAGGCAACCCGCAGAAAAATCGCCGCCACCGCCAACGGCTGATCGGTCGACGCCGGCCTGCCTTGGCGCGTGACAGGAACCGGCAAGGCGCCGACCGCACCGGCACCCGCACGACGCCGCTTCACTCCGGAAAATCGAGAGCCGTGTCTCGCTGACTGGCGAGCAGGTGATCGATGAAAGCCGCAGCCACCGCCGACAGATGTTTGCCCGCCGGATAGGCGACGTACCACTGGCTCTGCAGTGGAAAACCCGCCACGTCGAGCGGCTGGATCAGACCGGCTTCGCCTTCGAGCGCCAGCGTGTGCCGCGACAGCACGGAAAGGCCCAGGCCGCCGGCGATCGCCTGCTTGATCGCCTCGTTGCTGCCGAGCTCCATGCGCACCTTCAGCGTGCAGCCCTGCGCCGCGAAGAAGCGCTCGGCGGCGCGGCGCGTGCCGGAGCCGCGTTCGCGCAGGATGAACGGCTCCTCGGCGATGCGCGCGGGCGGAATCGCCTTCTGCCCGACGAGCGGATGGTCGTGGCGGGCGAGGACGACCAGCGGATTGTCGGCAATCGGCGTGGCGACGACGTCCAGCTCGCCCGGCGGCTTGCCGAGGATGACCAGATCGTCCTCGTTGGCAGCCAGACGCGCGAGCAGCTTCTCGCGGTTGGTGACGGTGAGCTCGGCCTCGATCCCCGGATGGCGCGCGCAGAACTCGCCGAGCAGGCGCGGAATGAGGTACTTGGCGGTGGTCACCATCGCAATGCGCAGGCGACCGCGCTTGAGCCCCTGCAGATCGGCGAGGCGCATTTCCAGCCGCTCCAGCGCGTCAAGCGTTTCGCGACTGGTCGCCAGCACTTCCTCGCCGGCGGCGGTGAGATGCAGCTTCCGGCCGATGCGTTCGAGCAGCGGCAAACCAACGCTCTCCTCGAGCTGGCGCACCTGCGCGAACACCGCCGGTTGCGTCAGGTGCAGCGCTTCCGCCGCGCGCGTGTAACTCAGGTGGCGGGCGACGGCGGCAAAGATCTGCATCTGGCGGAGGCTGAAGCGCATCGTTCAAGAATACACAAAACTCTATTCTCAGTCTAAAAACTATCGAGTTCTGTTTATTCAGAGACATCGGCATAGTGCATCCACCCCGAACGTATCGGGTCCGACCGACGAGCACACTGAGGAGAGAGGCATGGCCGCAAAGAAATACGACGCCGGCGTCAAGGAGTACCGAACGATGTACTGGCAGCCGGATTATCCGGTGAAGGATTCCGATTTTCTCGCCGTCTTCAAGGTCGTTCCGCAGGCCGGCGTGTCGCGCGAGGAAGCCGCCGCCGCGGTCGCCGCCGAGTCGTCGACCGCCACGTGGACGACGGTGTGGACCGACCTGCTGACCGACCTCGAGTACTACAAGGGCCGCGCCTACGCGATCGAGGACGTGCCGGGCAACGACGAGGCCTTCTACGCCTTCATCGCCTACCCGATGGACCTGTTCGAGGAAAGCTCGGTGGTCAACGTGTTCACCTCGCTGTGCGGCAACGTCTTCGGCTTCAAGGCGGTGCGCTCGCTGCGTCTGGAGGACGTGCGCTTCCCGCTGTGGTTCGTCACCACCTGCCCCGGCCCGCCGCACGGCATCCAGGTCGAGCGCGACAAGATGGACAAGTACGGCCGGCCGCTGCTCGGCTGCACGATCAAGCCCAAGCTCGGCCTGTCGGCGAAGAACTACGGCCGCGCCGTCTATGAATGCCTGCGCGGCGGCCTCGATTTCACCAAGGACGACGAGAACGTGAACTCGCAGCCGTTCATGCGCTGGCGCGACCGCTTCTCCTTCGTGCAGGAAGCAATCGACAAGGCCGAGCAGGAAACCGGCGAGCGCAAGGGGCACTACCTCAACGTCACCGCCGGCACCTTCGAGGAAATGATGGAGCGTGCGGCCTACGCCAAGGAACTCGGCTCGCCGATCATCATGAACGACTTCCTCACCACCGGCTGGGCGGCGCACCAGAGCCTGTCCAAGTGGTGCCGCAAGAACGGCATGCTGCTGCACGTGCACCGCGCGCTGCACGGCGTGATCGACCGCAACCCCAACCACGGCATCAACTTCCGCGTGCTGGCCAAGCTGCTGCGTCTGATGGGCGGCGACCACCTGCACTCGGGCACCGTCGTCGGCAAGCTCGAAGGCGACCGCGCGGCGACGCTCGGCTGGGTCGACCTGATGCGCGAACGCCACATCAAGGCCGACCGCGCACGCGGCATCTTCTTCGACCAGGACTGGGGACCGATGCCCGGCGTCTTTCCGGTCGCCTCCGGTGGCATCCACGTCTGGCACATGCCGGCGCTGGTCGCCATTTTTGGCAACGACTCGGTACTGCAGTTCGGTGGCGGCACCATCGGCCACCCCTGGGGCAACGCCGCCGGCGCCTGCGCCAACCGCGTCGCGCTCGAAGCCTGCGTGCAGGCGCGCAACGAAGGTCGCGCGATCGAGAAGGAAGCCAAGGACATCCTCACCGAAGCCGCCCGCTCCAGCCCCGAACTCAAGGTGGCGATGGAAACCTGGAAGGAGATCAAGTTCGAGTTCGACGTGGTGGACAAGCTCGACGTCCAGCACCGCTGAACCGGCCGACCTCCCCTAATTGACTGAAAGGACAGCACATGAGCAACGTACAGGACTACGCCTCCCGCCTGAGCGATCCGGGCAGCCGCAAGATGGGCACCTTTTCCTACCTGCCGCCGATGGACGCCGCACAGATCCGCAAGCAGATCGAGTGGATCGTCAGCAACGGCTGGAACCCGGCGATCGAGCACGTCGAGCCACAGCACGCCATGGACAGCTACTGGTACATGTGGAAGCTGCCGATGTTCGGCGAGACCGACATCGACCTGATCCTCGCCGAACTCGACGCCTGCCACCGCGCCAACCCGGACAACCACGTGCGCCTGATCGGCTACGACAACTTCAAGCAGAGCCAGGGCGCCAGCATGGTGATCCATCGCGGCCGGGCGGTCTGATCCCGGCCCGCCTCAGCTCCCCCGCCGCGCCGCCCCTGCTGCGCGGCGGGGGCTTCCCCGACAGGAGCGTGCAATGAGCGACATCCTCGCGCAGTACCGCATTCCCGCAGAACCCTACTACCGCCCCGTCGCTGACGAGGTCACGCTGTTCGAGGCCGCCTACGCGGCGAAGATGCCGCTGATGCTCAAGGGGCCGACCGGCTGTGGCAAGACGCGTTTCGTCGAACACATGGCCTGGTGGCTCGGCAAGCCGCTGGTCACCGTCGCCTGCAACGAGGACATGACGGCCTCCGACCTCGTCGGGCGCTTCCTTCTCGACGCCTCGGGAACACGCTGGCAGGACGGCCCGCTCGCCTTCGCCGCGCGCCACGGCGCGATCTGCTACCTCGACGAAGTGGTCGAGGCGCGCCAGGACACGACGGTGGTGATCCACCCGCTGACCGACAAGCGCCGCGCGCTGCCGCTGGAAAAGAAAGGCGAGTTCCTGCGCGCGCACCCCGACTTCCATCTGGTGATCTCGTACAACCCGGGTTACCAGAGCCTGATGAAAGACCTCAAGCAGTCGACCAAGCAGCGCTTCGGCGCGCTCGACTTCCACTACCCGGCGCACGCGGTCGAAAGCGAAATCGTCGCCGATGAGGCGAAGATCGATGTCGCCACGGCCGACAAGCTCGTCGCCATCGCCGAGCGCTCGCGCAACCTGAAGGGCCACGGGCTCGACGAGGGGCTGTCGACGCGCATGCTGATCCACGCCGGCGAGCTGATCGCGCGCGGCGTGGCGCCGCTGGCCGCGTGTCGCGTCGCGCTGGTGCGGCCGATCACCGACGACCCCGACATGCGCGACGCGCTCGACGCCGCCGTCGCCACCTTCTTCTAGACGCCGGAAAAGACGATGAGCGCGCACCTTGCCGAGCATCAGGCGCTGCTCGACGAACTGCCGGCAGCGGCGCAGGCGCTGGCGGCTGCCGCCTGGCCCGAGGCGGTGCGCGCGCTCAGTGCGCGTGGCCTCGACAACTGGCTCAAGGGCGCGCTGGCGCTGCAGCGCATGGGGCGCGGCGACGGCATCGTCGCCGCCTGGATCGGCGACGTGCCGGCGGTAGCGCGCGAACTCGGCGAAGAGATCCTGCCCGACTTCGCCCAGCACTGCCTGCAGTTCGCCTCGCGCACCTCGGGCGCGGTGATCGAGCGCATCGTCGCCAGCGCGCCGACCGCTGCCCGCCGCCTCGGCGACGCCGAACTGTTCCGTGACTACCTGCGCCTGCTCGACGTCCTGCTCGGCCAGGCGCCGCGCGGGCTGCGCCCGCTGCTCGAACACCTCGACGAACTGCTCGGCGTGCTCACCCTCGGCGGCCTGCGCCGCTGGGCGCTGTGGGGCGCGCAGGCGCACCGCACCGATTTCGCCGAACAGCTGCGCTACTTCAGCCTCGCCTCCGAAGAAGCGAAGGCGGTGCTGCAACAGGAACGCAAGGGCACGCTTTTCGTCGACATCCACCGGCGCATCGGCATGTACCTGCGTGCGCTGTGGGGACGCGACTTCTTCCTGCGCCCGAGCGCTGGCGATTTCGATTCACCCGAGGGCAACCGGCCGTTCATCGCCGACTTCTTCGTACATCTGCCCGACGCCTGCGACGACTGGCAAAGACTTCCCGGCCTCGAGCTCTACCGCGCCGCAGCCGCGCACTGCGCCGCGCACATCGTGGCGACGACGACGCGTCTCGACGGCGAGGCGTCATCCCAGCCCGCGCCGCTGTCGACACTGCAACGCGCCTGCGTCGGCCTGATCGAGGACGCACGCGTCGAGGCGCTGGCGATCCGCCGCTTCCCGCGCCTGAAGGAACTGTGGCTGCAGTTCCACCGCCCGGATACTCAGCTCGACACGCAGGCCGACAGCGTCGGCGCCCGCTTTGGCCGCATTGCGCGCGCGCTGCTCGACGCCGATGCCGCCGACGGCGCGGACGCTGGTGCTGGTGATGGCGCTGGCCATCACGACACGCTCGTAGCCTGGACGCGCACGCGCTTTGCCGCCGCCGATCTGTCCAGCCACGCCGTTTCGCGCGAACTCGGCCTCGCGCTGGCCGGCGAGATCGCCCGCCTCGGCCTGCCCTGGTCGCCACACCGCGACGGACTGGCCGTTCCCTACCGCGACGACAACCGCTACCTGTGGGAATACGACCGCGCGCGCGCCGACGACGCCTTTGCCGCGGCGCAGCGCGAAGCGCAGGTGCGCCGCTACGTCAGCGTCTCGGAGATGGTCAACGAAGTCGAGGTCGAAACGGCCGGCGACGACGCACAGGAAATCTGGGTCTGTGCCAGCGAGTTCTTCGACGACGACGGCGTCTCGTTCAACGCCCGCGAAGGCCGCGAGCCGGTTGCCGAACCCTGCCATTACGACGAATTCGACTACCAGCTGCAGCTGACACGGCCGCTGTGGACGACGGTGCAGGAAAAGCGGCCGAAGCTCGGCGAGCTCGCCGTCGTCGAGCAGATCATCGACGCGCACCGTCCGCTCACGCAGCGCCTCAAGCATCTGCTGGAGGCGCTGCAGCCACAGGGCGTGCAACGCATCCGCAAGCTCGAGGACGGTGACGAGCTCGACCTTGAGGCGGCAATCCGCGCGCAGGTCGACCGGCGCCTCGGGCAGACGCCCGACCCGCGCGTGATGATGCGTTCGCTGCGCAAGACGCGCGACATCGCCGTGCTGGTGCTGCTCGACCTCTCGGAATCGACCAACGATCGCGTCGCCGGCCAGGACTACACCGTGCTTGAGCTGACGCGCGCCGCCACCGTGCTGCTCGGCGAGGCGATCGACACCGTCGGCGACGCCTTCGCGCTGCACGGCTTCTGTTCGGACGGACGACACAACGTTTTCTACCAGCGCTACAAGGACTTCGCGCAGCCCTGGGGCGACCTCGCCAAGGCGCGGCTGGCGGGCATGGAAGGCCGCCTGTCGACGCGCATGGGTGCGGCGATCCGCCACGCCGGGCAAGAGCTGGCGCGGGTGCGCGCGAAGCGCAAGCTGCTGCTCGTCGTCACCGACGGCGAGCCGGCCGACATCGACGTGCGCGACCCGCACTACCTGCGCTTCGACGCCAAAAAAGCCGTCGAGGAAGTCAGCGCCCGCGGAGTCAAGCCTTTCTGCCTGACGCTCGATCCGCGCGCCGACCAGTACGTCGCGCGCGTTTTCGGCCAGCGCAACTACCTCGTCCTCGACCACGTCGAGCGCCTGCCCGAACGCCTGCCGCTGCTCTACGCCGGATTGGCGAGGTGAAGCCCGTCGCGACGCCGAGCCTGACAGCAGTGGACCGCGGCGGCAAAGCCGGCCGCCGCCGGCGAGGCTAGTCCTTGGCCGCGTCGCCAGCCGGCGCCAGGGAGGCAGCGGCTGCGCCGGTCACCGCGGCAAGCGGCGCGAACAGGCCGCTGCGCGCCTGCTCGCTGACGGCGCGCGCCGCTGGGTGGGTCAGCCGGCGCTCGGCCGAAATCAGGAAAAAGCGTTCGCGCAACTCGTTCGTCTCGCCGAGCTTGCGCACCTGATAGTGCGCCTGCACCTCGGCGACGCTCGCCGCCGGCACCGGGAAGACGCCGGCACCGGCCTCGCCGAAGGCTTTCATCAGCGCGCTGTCGGCGAACTCGCCGACGATGCGCAGGTGCAAGCCCTGCCGTTCGAGCCAGCGCGGCAGGCTGGCGTGCAGCGCACTGTCACCACCGGGCAGGAGCAGCGGTGCGCCGTTCATGCACGCCGGGAAGCCCGGACCGAGACGTTCGGCGAGCGCCGGCGCCGCCATGAAAGCCACCGCCGATTCGCCGAGCAGGTGGCTGTAGCCCTTGATTTCCGTCCCCGGCGGCATCGGTCGGTCGGACAGCACCATGTCGAGGCGGTGGATCGCCAGATCGGCGAGCAGGCGGTCGAGACGGTCTTCCTGACAGACGAGGCGCACCGCTTCCGGCAGCGCCAGCACCGGTGCCAGCAGGCGGTGCGCGGTGAACTTCGGCAGCACGTCGGAAATGCCGACGCGGAAGGTGACGAAGCGCTCCTCGGCGCCGTGGCGCAGCAGGTCTTCGAGCTCGGCGCCGGTCTGGAAGATTTCCTCGGCGTAGGACTGCGCCAGCCGCCCGGCCTCGGTCAGCTCCAGCCGCCGCCCGGCGCGCTGGAACAGCGCGACGCCGAGCCGCTCCTCGAACTGCGCGATCTGGCCGGAGAGCGTCTGCGGCGTCAGGTGCAGGCGTTCGGCGGCGCGGATGACGCCGCCGGCGCGGGCGACGGCGAGAAAGTAATGCAGGTGTTTGTAGTTCAGCATCGCGGCCCCCAATTGTTCGTATTTTTTTATCTTTTCACTAAATATTATCTGTTTTTTTCGATTCTTCAAGGCGCCGATAATCGGTGCTCCACCACCCGCACAAAGAGGATTTCCATGAACATACAGATGCATGCGCAAGGGTTCCCGCTCAGCAACGAGGTGAGGGACCACATTTCACGGCGCCTTGCCTACGCGCTGAATCACGGTCTGGACAAGATCAGCCGCGTCGTCGTCCGCCTCGCCGACGTCAATGGCCCGCGCGGCGGCGTCGATAAGGAGTGCAGCATCGAAGTGCGCCTCAAGGGTGCTCCCGCCATCGTCATCGAGGACACGCAGGCCGAGCTCCTCGTCGCCATCGATCGCGCCACCGAACGCGCCGGGCGCACGCTCGACCGCCGCCTCAATCGCCGCCAGGACCACCCCGGCGGACCGCCGTTCAGCCCGGAAGCTGCTGCAGGAGCCGCCGCATGACGCGCGCCGCCAAGGCGTCGCCACTGATCGGCATCGTCATGGGCTCGGACTCGGACTGGCCGACGCTGCAGGCGGCGGCGTGGATCCTCGGAGACTTCGCCGTTCCCTACGAGGCGCGCGTCGTCTCGGCGCACCGCACGCCCGATCTGATGTTCGAGTACGCGGCCACGGCCCGCGAGCGCGGCCTGCGCGCGATCATCGCCGGCGCCGGCGGCGCGGCGCACCTGCCGGGAATGCTGGCGGCGAAGACGCCGCTGCCGGTGCTCGGCGTGCCGGTGCAATCGAAGGCGCTCGCCGGGCAGGATTCGCTGCTCTCGATCGTGCAGATGCCGCGCGGCATTCCGGTCGCCACCTTCGCCATCGGCGAAGCGGGCGCTGCCAACGCGGCACTGTTCGCCGTCGCCCTGCTCGCCGCCGGCGACGCGGCACTGGCGGCGCGCCTCGACGCCTTCCGCCGTACCCAGACCGAAAAGGTGCTGGCGATGAAGCTGGCCTTGCCGCAATGATCCTGCCACCAGCCACCCTCGGCTTGCTCGGCGGCGGGCAACTCGGCCGCTTCTTCGTCAGTGCGGCGCATGAACTCGGCTATCGGGTCGTTGTGCTCGACCCCGACCCCGACAGCCCGGCCGGCCGCATCGCCGACCAGCATCTGGCCGCCGCCTACGACGATCCGGCGGCGCTCGACCACATGGCAGCCACTTGCGCTGCGATCTCCACCGAGTTTGAAAACGTTCCGGCTGGCTCACTCGCCTGGCTCGCGCGCTCGCTGCCGGTGAGGCCCGGCGCCGAGGCCGTTTCCATTTGCCAGAACCGCTGTGCGGAAAAGGCCTTCCTCAGGCGTTTCGGCCTGCCGCTTGCGCCCTATGCCGAGATTCGCTGCGCGGAAGACGTGCAGCTCGCCGATGCCGATCTGTTCCCTGGCATCCTCAAGGTGGCGCGCTTCGGCTACGACGGCAAGGGGCAGGTCGTCGTCGACAATCGCGCGCAGGCGCGCGAGGCCTTCGTACGTTTCGGCTTCGAGCCCTGCGTGCTGGAAAAGAAACTGGAGCTGGAACGCGAGTTGTCGGTGGTGCTGGCGCGCGACGAGAACGGCGAAGTCCGCTGCTTTGCCGCGGCCGAGAACCTGCATCGGCGGGGCATCCTCGACGTCTCCTTCGTCCCCCACGCCCGCGCCGGCGAGGCGGCAGCGGCCGAGCGACTCGCCGTCGAACTGGCACAGCGCATGGACTACGTCGGCGTGCTGGCGGTCGAGTTCTTCGTCGTCGGCAAGCGCATCTACATCAACGAAATGGCGCCGCGGCCGCACAACTCCGGCCATTACACGCTCGATGCCTGCGCCACCAGCCAGTTCGAGCAGCAGGTGCGCGCGCTGTGCGGCCTGCCGCTGGGCGACCCGCGTCGCCATTCGGCGGCGGTGATGGTCAACCTGCTCGGCGATCTTTGGTACGGCGACGGCGAGGAAGCCGCGCGTGAACCCGACTGGCGGAAACTGCTCGCGGTACCCAACCTGAAGCTGCATCTCTATGGCAAACCAGACGCCAGACCAGGCCGGAAAATGGGGCATTTCACCGTTCTCGGCAGCGAAGCTGCGACTGCGGTTGAAACGGCGCTGGCGGTGCATCAGTCCATCGGCAGCGGGGGTGAAACCCGGCTTGCACGCGCGGAGTCGCGATGAAGCGGGCAAGTGCTGCCAGCCGGCGCCGCGAATCCACTGCCGGCAGCGCATGCGTGCTGATCGTGACACGGCGCGGCCAGCCGCTTTGCCCTTGATGCCGCCCGGCGCGTCGGCGCCGACGGATTGGCGGCAGAAATCGATGCACAGTCGCGGAATCGCGGCATGAGCGACGTCGTCGTCCTCTTCTTCCTCTTCGGTCTTGTCGCCGGTCTGGCGCGTTCCGAACTGAAGCTGCCGGCGGCCTTGTACGAAACGCTGTCGGTCTTCCTGCTGCTGGCGATCGGCCTCAAGGGCGGCGAAGGGCTGGCCAAGCAGGCGCTGCTGCCGCTGCTGCCGCAACTCGGCGCAGTGATCGTGCTCGGTATCGCACAGACGCTGATCGCCTTCGCCCTGCTGCGCGCCGCTGGCGGCTTCGACCGCGCCAATGCGGCGGCGACGGCGGCGCACTACGGTTCGGTCAGCGTCGCCACCTTCGCTGTCGCCCTCAACTGGCTGGCGACGCGCAGCATTCCCTTCGAATCGCAGCTGGCGGTCTTCCTCGCCGTGATGGAGGTGCCGGCGATCCTCGTCGGCATCGTGCTCGCGCGCGGCATCCGCCGCGACACCGACTGGCGCCGGCTGGCGCACGAGACCTTCCTCGGCAAGGGCGTGACGCTGCTGCTCGGCGGCATGGCCATCGGCTGGGCCGCCGGCCCGGACGGTCTGGCGCCGGTGAAGAGCGTCTTCTACGACCTGTTCAAGGGCGCGCTGGCGCTGTTTCTGCTCGAAATGGGCCTGATCGTCAGCCGCCAGTTCGGCGCGCTGCGCCAGCGCGGGCTGTTCCTCGCCGGCTTCGGCATCGCCATGCCACTGTTCTCGGCGCTGCTCGGGCTGGGCACCGGCATCGCGCTCGGTCTGTCGCCGGGCGGCGTGACGCTGCTCACCGTGCTCGCCGCCAGCGCCTCGTACATCGCCGTACCAGCAGCGATGCGTCTGGCCGTTCCGGAGGCGAACCCGGCGCTGTCGCTCGCCGCCTCGCTCGGCATCACCTTCCCCTTCAACCTGCTGGTCGGCATTCCGCTGTACCACCAGCTGGCTACCTATTTCATCGGAGAATCGCCATGACAGCGCCCCGGGAAACGCGCGGACTGCTCACCGTCATCACCGAAGCGGCGCTCGAGGACACGCTGCTGCGCGACTTCGCGCGCCTGGGCGCCCCCGGCTGCACCGTCTCCGACGCGCGCGGCCGCGGACAACGCGGCGTGCGCGACGCCGCCTGGGGCGAAGCGGCTAACGTACGCATCGAAGTCATCTGCCGGCGCGAGCGCGCCGAGGCGCTGCTCGAGCACCTGCAGCAGCACTATTTCGCCGACTACGCCATGGTCGCCTTCGTCCAGGACGTCGTCGTCCTCCGGCCGGAGAAGTTCTGAGCGTGCGCCAGCGCGCTCCATGGTCCACCCGGCGGCCGTCGTGCCGGCAAGCTGCAGCCCGCGGCGGGCGAACCTGCCCGCAGTACAATCGGCGCCTTGTCCATTGCAACGACGCGCCATGTTCACCGTCCTCATCCTCGGCGGCACCAGCGAGGCCTACCAGCTGGCCGAAGCCCTGCACGGCAGCGGCGACAGTGGCGGCTGCGGCCGGCGCGTGATCAGCTCGCTCGCCGGGCGCACCGCGCAGCCACGGCTGCCGGCGGGCGAATACCGCATCGGCGGTTTCGGCGGCAGCGACGGCCTCGTCGCCTATCTGCACCGCGAAAGCATCGACGCCGTGGTCGACGCGACGCACCCCTTCGCCGGGCAGATGCGCTGGCATGCCGCCACCGCCTGCGCTGCCGCCGGCGTGCCGCTGCTGCGGCTCGAACGCCCGGCCTGGCAAGCGGGACCGGGCGACCGCTGGAGCGAGGTGGACGACTGGCCGACAGCGGTGGCGCAGCTCGCTGCCGCGCCACCGGCGCGGCGCGTGCTGCTCGCGCTCGGCCGGCAGGAACTGGCGCCCTTCGCCGCACTCGACGGCGTGCACTTCCTCATCCGCAGCGTCGATCCGCCCGACCCGATGCCGCCCTTCGCCAGCGCCGAGCTGCTGCTGGCGCGCGGACCGTTCACGCTCGCCGACGAGCGCGAACTGCTCGTCCGCCATGCCATCGACACGATCGTCTGCAAGAACAGCGGCGGCGACGCCACCGACGCCAAGCTCGCCGCCGCGCGCGAACTCGGCGTCCGCGTACTGATGCGCCGGCGCCCGCCACAACCCGATTCGCCGACGGTAGCGACGGTCGCTGCCGCGGCGCAGTGGATCGCCGCGCGCGCTGGCAACTAGCCCCGAAACTTCCCGAAAGGAAAACGACCATGTTCGATCACCTCTCACTCGGCGTCAGCGATCTGCCCGCCAGCGAGGCTTTCTTCCTGCAGGCGCTGGCGCCGCTTGGCGTCGCGGTCGCCATGCAGGGGCCGTTCGGCATCGGCATGGGCCGCCACGGCAAGCCGTCCTTGTGGCTGGTACCGGCGACGGTACCGCCGGCACCGCTGCATCTGGCTTTCGCCGCCGAGACGCGCGCGCAGGTGGATGCCTTCTACGCCGCCGCGCTCGCCGCTGGCGGCCGCGACAACGGCGCGCCGGGGCTGCGCCCGCACTACCATCCGAACTATTACGGCGCTTTTGTCATCGGCCCGGACGGCCACAACCTCGAGGCCGTCTGCCACCGGCCGGAGGACTGAAACCGCCGGACGCACGGCCGGGAAGCCGGCGCCGAAACGCGAACGCCGGCAAACGGACCCGCAGAAAGACGTATCAGCTCATACGCCGAAGCGCAGGCGCTGGCGTTCAGGCGCCGGCGGCGCCGTCGCCCGAAGCCTCCGGAGAACCCGCTTCGCCCGCCGGCGCGGCTTCGTACCAGCGCGGCGTATAGACCCAGAGGGAACCGTCGCCGCGCGGGAAGGCGCGCGTCTGCGACGAGCCGACGATGACCACAGTGCGCATGTCCACCTGCGCCGGCGTCACCTCGCCGAGCGTGGTGACGATGAGGCGCTCGGCCGGACGGCCGACGTCGCGGCCGAGGACGACCGGCGTCGTCGCCGGCAGATGGCGGCGCAGCAGATCGAAAGCGCGGCCGAGCTGCCACGGGCGTGCCTTCGAGATCGGGTTGTACAGCGCCAGCACCAGATCGGCGCTGGCGGCAAGTTCGAGCCGGCGCTCGATCAGCTCCCAGGGCTTGAGGTTGTCGGACAGCGACAGCACGCAGAAATCGTGGCCGAGCGGCGCGCCGACGCGCGAGGCGGCGGCCTGCGCCGCCGAGATGCCGGGAACGATGACGAGCTCGACCGCGCGCCACGTCGCGGCGCGTTCGCCGGCGGCGTTGCTGGAGAAATCGCCGCAGGATTCGCCGCTGGAGTTGTCGGCAGCGTTGCCAGCAGCCTCGCACTCCGCGTGCAGCGCCTCGATCACCGCCGTCGCCATGGCGAAGATGCCGGGATCGCCCGACGACACCACGACCACCTTGCGCCCGCTGGCGGCGAGGTCGAAGGCGTGGCGCGCACGATCCATCTCGACGCGGTTGTCGGAAGCGTGCAGCGTCGCCTTGAGCGGCCCGGCGAGGCGGACCGCCATGTCGACGTAGGGGAAATAGCCGATCAGGTCGTCGGCGTCGCGGAATGCCGCCGCCGCGTCCGGCGCCAGCAAGCCTTCCGATCCCGGCCCGAGGCCGACGACCGAGAGGCGGCCGCGCCGAGCGTCGCTCACGCCGCCCACCGCGCGCCGGGAACGAGGATCATCGCGAAGTACGGGACAGTAGCCGGGTCGATGCCGGCCAGCGGCGCGATACGCTGATTAGCCATGGTGGCGCGCTCGACGTAGTGCGCACGCTCGAGCAGGCCGAGTTCGGTGAGCACGCCGCGCACCTTGGCGAAGTTGCTGCCGAGCTTCATGATCGCCGCCGCGTCGCTGTCGGCGAGACGGCGCTTCAGTTCGTCGGCCGGCAGCACGCCCGAGATCACGCTCAGCGTCTGGTTGCGGTACACCAGCGGCGTGCCGAGCACCGAGGCACAGCCGAGCATGGCGCAGACGCCTGGCGTCACCTCGGTTTCGTAACGCTCGGCCAGGCGGTCGTGCAGGTACATGAACGAGCCGTAGAGGAAGGGATCACCTTCGCACACCACCGCCACGTCGCGGCCGGCGTCGAGGTGTGCGGCGACGACCGCCGCCGACTCGTCGTAGAAGTTGGCCAGCGCCGTCTCGTAGCAGAACGGCGGCGGCAGGTTCTCGGTGGTCACCGGGTAGATCAGCGGCTGCACGCACTGCTCGGGCGCGAGGTAGCCCTCGATGATGGTGAGCGCGTTGCCGGCCTTGCCGCGCGCAGCGAAGTGCGCCACCACCGGCGCCTCGCGCAGGCGGCGCAAGGCCTTCAGCGTGATCAGTTCGGGATCACCGGGGCCGACGCCAAGGCCGAACAGGCGGCCCGTCTTGCTGTGGCCAGCGGGAGCAGCGTCGGACATCACTCGTGCTCCGTGCCGAGCGCGTTGAGCGCCGCCGCCGCCATCGCGCTGCCGCCGCGACGACCGCGCACGATGACGAAAGGAACGCCGCGCGGGTTGGCAGCGAGTTCGTCCTTCGACTCGGCGGCACCGACGAAGCCGACCGGGAAGCCGAGGATCAGCGCCGGCTTTGGTGCGCCGGCATCGATCATTTCAAGCAGGCGGAACAGTGCGGTCGGCGCGTTGCCGATCGCCACCACGGCGCCGGCGAGCTTCGGCCGCCACAGCTCAAGCGCCGCAGCCGAGCGCGTGGTGCCGAGCTGGCGCGCAAGTTCGGGCACTTGCGGGTCGTTGAGCGTACAGATGACTTCGTTGCCGGCCGGGATGCGCGAGCGGGTGACGCCGTTGGCGACCATCTGGGCGTCGCACAGGATCGGCGCACCGGCAGCGAGCGCGGCACGGCCGCTGGCGCCGGCGCCGGGCGAGAAGACCAGATCGTCGACCACGTCAGGCATGCCGCAGGAATGGGCGACGCGGACCGCGAGCTTTTCGAGGTCGTCGGGAATGCGCTCGAGCCTTGCTTCGGCGCGGATGATGGCGAAGGACTGGCGATAGATATCGTGCGCGTCGCGGCTGTAGTCGATCATCGGAGCGTCCCGAAAAAACCGGCTATTATACGCGACCGTCCGCTGCCGGCGGCCCTGCCTGGAACGCCGCAGGCGGTGCAGGATGCGCCGTCCGCGTGCAGCAAAGCCTGCGCTTGCTCGTTGCGCTCCGGCGACCATCACCGCCGGCTGTCTGCCCTTCACCGCCTTCTCGCACATTTCTTCGCTGACGATGAAAACGCTCCTCCTCATCGGGATCGGCCCCGGCCACCCCGACTACCTGACGATGCAGGCGATCAAGGCGATCCGCCGCAGCGACGTCTTCTTCTTTCTCGAAAAGGAAGGCCGCGGCAAGGAAGAGTTGCTGCGCGTGCGCAACGACATCCTCGCCGAATACGCCGAGCCCGGCCGCTATCGCTGCGTCGTCGCGCGCAGCCCGGCGCGCAGTGCCGAGCAGGGGTACGAAGCCGGCGTGCGCGACTGGTACGACGACAAGGCGGCGATCATCGCCGGTCTGATCAACGACGAACTGGCAGACGGGCAGACCGGTGCCTTCCTCATCTGGGGCGATCCGGCGCTTTACGACGGCACGCTGAGCATCGTGCAGGACATCCTCGCGCGCGGACTGGCGCAGTTCGACTACGCGGTCATCCCCGGCATCACCAGCGTGCAGGCGCTGGCCGAGAAGCACCGCATTCCGCTCAACCGCGTCGGCGGCGCCTTCACCGTGACGACGCCGCGCGCGCTTGAGCGTGCGCCGCTGGCCGAGGTGGACAACGCGGTGGTGATGCTCGATTCCAATTGCGCTTTCACCCGCTACGCCGGCGAGCCGCTCGACATCTACTGGGGCGCCTACCTCGGCACGCCGGACGAGACGCTCGTCGCCGGCGACCTGCAGACACTGGCGCCCGAACTTGCCGAAAAGGCGCGGCAGGCGCGCGCCGAAAAGGGCTGGCTGTTCGACATCTATCTGCTGCGGCGGCGGAATCCGGAGGCGGATTAGGCGGCTCCAGTCCTGCGGGCGGTACGTTCGGCTTGCAGACCGGAATCCGGGCAGCGTTGGCAGGCGCTCACTCCGTAATGGCTTCGACGCGGTGCTTGCCGCGTCAGTCGCCGAGCTGGTGAAACCTTGCCGGGCGGCGCGCACCGCCCCG
>NZ_JACIGE010000018.1 GCF_014197755.1 Rhodocyclus tenuis
TGTTCTTCGGTAAAGCGCTTCTTCATGTCCAATCTCCTTGTCGTCGTGGATTGGACTCTAAAGTCACGCGCTACTCAATTCGGGGGGGACGTCGATTCCTTTCCCGTTCATCTTGGAGCAAGGCATGAAAGCATTCCGGAAATCCGTGTTGGCGCTTGCCGCCGTTCTTCTCACAGCGGGTGCTGGCGCGGCGAATGCCGGCGTCAGCATCACCGAAGTGGCGCCGTGGAGCAGCGGCAATTCAGCTGTCGGCGCTGACTGGTTCGAACTGACCAATACCGGCGCGACGGCGCTCAGCATCAGTGGCTGGAAAGTTGATGACAATTCCAATTCGTTTTCCAGCGCTGCGGCGCTCAGCGGCATCAGCAGTATTGCTGCTGGTCAGTCGGTGATCTTCATCGAAAGCAGTTCCAGCGCCAAGGCAAGCACTTTCATTTCCAACCGGTTTGGCGGCAAAGCGCCGTCCGGACTACTCATCGGTTTCTACAGTGGTAGCGGCGTCGGCCTGAGCGCCGACGGCGACGCGCTCAACATCTACAACGCCAGCGGCGTATTGCAGGCGAACGTCAGTTTCGGCGTCTCGGACAGCAGCGCTCCCTTCCAGACCTTTGACAACGCTGCCGGGCTGAATGGAACGAAGATCTCGACGCTGAGCAGCGCCGGCGTCAATGGCGCGTTCACCATCGCCAGCGGCAAGGAGATTGGCTCGCCGGGAAGTATCGCTGCGGTTCCCGAGCCCGAGTCCTACGCCATGCTGCTCGCCGGCCTTGGCCTGATCGGCGCCATCGCGCGTCGCCGTACGCGTCGCCTTTGAGCGGGAAGCGATCATGAAACTCAAAGCTCTGTTTCTCGCGCTTGCCGCCACCGGTTGCGTTGCCGCGCATGCGGCCGACTCGATAAACCTGGGCAATTACCGGGTCAGCGGCACCTATTCGCTCGATATCCTCAACGGTACCAGCGGCGGCATTTCGGGGCTGGAAGGCTCGGCGATCACCTACGCCCGCGATCGCGGAACGCTGTTCTACGTTGGCGACGAAGGTACCGGCGTCATCGAGATTTCGCGCACTGGCCAGACGCTCGGCAGCATGAACTTCGACTGGAGCGGAACCGGCAGTTCCAAGCACGACACTGAAGGTCTGACCTATCAGGGCAATGGCGTGCTGGTGGTCAGCGAGGAACGCCTGCAGGATGCGTACCGCTTTACCTACCAGGCTGGCGGCAGCGCGAAGCTGGCGAGCAGCTCGGTCTCGATCAGCAACGAGACCGTCGGCAATAGCGGTATGGAAGGCATCAGCTACGATCCGCGCAACGGCAGTTTCGTGACGATCAAGCAGGAGAGTCCGCAGAACGTTCTTTCCGGTACGCTCAGTTTCGCCGCCGGCAGCGCCGGCAAGGCGACGATGACATCCTTGTTCGACCCTGCGCTGCTCGGGCTGGCGACGCTGTCGGATGTGCAGACGCTCTCGCCGGTTGATGCACTGGCCGGAACCGCGGCGGCCGACAATCTGCTGCTGCTGAGCCTCGGTTCAAGAATGCTGGTCGAGGTGAACCGCTCGGGCCAGATCCTCTCCAGTTTCGACCTGACCAACGTCATGCCGCACAACGGCATCGAGGGCGTCACCATCGACGAGAAGGGAACGATCTATCTGGTCGCCGAGCAGGTGCAGGATGGCGCAAGCGGACTCGCCGCCGGTTCGCAGCTGATCGTCCTTTCGGCGCCGGTTCCCGAACCGGAAAGCTACGCCATGCTGCTGGCCGGTCTCGGGATGCTCGGTTTTGTCGCCCGGCGCAGAAGGCAGCAAGCGCCAGCCTGATCGAGGCCAAATGCGCGAAAAACGGGAGCTGCGGCTCCCGTTTTTCTTTCCGGAGCCGCCCGTGCACTTCTGGAAAGTGGCCATTGCCAGCCATCCGGTTCATTGAACTGTTGCCGTCCGTTCCCGAGTCCGGGCACGAATGCGCGCCGGTCGCTCGCGGAATCCCTGTGCCGCAAAGCGCTCCCTGTTACTGAATTGTTTTACCGATATACCTCGATTCGTCAGTACGTTAGTCCCAATTAGCCAATGACTTGTAGCCCCGCTTGTCATAGGCTGCGTAGCGTACAAGTGAAATCCCGTACCCCTGTATTGCTCACACTTCAGGAGAGCGTCATGAAATTCAGGACTTCGAAGATTTTCGGGTTGGTCGCCGGTCTGGGCGTGCTGGCACTCAGCAGCAGCGCGATGGCCGCCGAGTTCCGTCTCAATTCGCAGACTTACAGCGGCTCGTACGCCAATACCCAGACCGTCGTCACGGATGCACAGGGCCACGAGTTGCTCAACTCCAGCGGAACGCAGTGGTTTGACAGCGCTTCCGCGTACGAGCAGTCGACCGCTGCGGCCAGCTTCAGCGGCGACTTCCGGCAGTATGGCGATCCTGTGGGCACGACGTCGGCCAACTGGAGCGGCTATGCGCAAACGACCTACGGCGGCAACCATGTTGCCGCGTCGATCAGCGGCGCCGCTTCGACGGTCAGCAATGTTTATAGCGGAGTCGATCCGAGCAGTGGAACGACGTTGAGCGTCAGCGCGACGCCTTATCGCTATGTTCAGGCGTACTCGTCGTGGGAGGAGCTGTTCCTGATTACTTCCAAATACGGCACCGGACAGACGGGCAGTCTGACGTTTCACGTGCGCTATGACGGCACTCTGAGCGGCGACACGGCGAGCAGCTATTACAACCTCAGCTATTTCAACGGCTCAAGCGTCGTCAGCAAGGGTGAGTACGGGGACGTTGGCGCGTTCAATAACGATCTCGTCGGTACCTTTACCTTCAAGTATGGCGATCCTCTCTACCTGCAGTCCGAGTTGTCGGCCTATCTGTCGGACGTGGGGGGGGTTGATGTCAGGCACTCGGCTGTGATTACCGGTATTGATCTGCCCGAGGGGTCGGCGATCCGTTTCCTTTCGGGCGCCTCGGCCAACACGTACGGCACCCTTGTCGGCGGCCTGTACGGCGAATACGGCTCCGGCGGCACCTTGCCTTCGGTTCCCGAGCCGGGTAGCTACGCCATGTTGCTGGCCGGTCTGGGGATGCTGGGGTTTGTCGCGCGGCGCAGGAAGCAGCAAGCGTCAGTCGCCTGATCAAGTCCGATTGCGCAAAAACGGGAGCTGCGGCTCCCGTTTTTTATTGCCGGCAACGGCTACTCGCCGGCAAATTCGGCTATTGTTTTGTCGTCTTCCCGTCCTTGCCACCTTGGTCCCCGACTTGTTTCTCCTGATTCCGGGCGTTTCCGATGATCATTTTTGACTTGGTCTGTGCCGAAGAGCACCGTTTCGAAGGCTGGTTCCATTCGGCCGATGATTTCACGCGGCAGCTTTCGCGCGGGCTGGTGCTTTGTCCGCATTGCGACTCGGCGAGCGTGCGACGCTTGCCGTCGGCCTTGCATCTGGGGAAGGTGGAGCAGTGCGATGCTGCGAAGTCGGTGCCGGTGTCGGCGTCAGCACCGGTTGCTCCGGGCAATGCGCCGAAGGTGCCCGGAACGGCCGGGATGCGCCAGGTGTTCGAAGCTTTGCTCGCTGGCTGCGAGGATGTCGGCACTCAGTTCACCGAAGAGGTACGGCGCATTCATTACGCCGAAGCGCCGATCCGGCCGATTCGCGGTGAAGCTTCGCAGGACGACTACGAGTCGTTGCGTGACGAGGGCATTGATGTCTGCCGGCTGCCCTTGCTGCCGAAGAAGACGCTCAGCTGATTGTGGTGGCTGTGCCCCGCTAACGAACGGCCAGCGCTCGCAGCTTCTTTCGGCCGGTGCCGCCGGCCATTCGTGCCGCTGGCGGGACTGAACGGTTCCACTCGCTGTCATGTGCCGGCAGCACTGCTGCAACGCTTCGTTCATCTCTGTTTGTTAAGCTTTTTTCGCCGATCCAACGGGGCTTTCGGGAGAGCGAAAATGGCCAAGCGATTCTTTGACCTGCAGGAAATCATCGACCGCTTCTTCGACGACGGCTGGCTGATTTTCTGGTCTCTGGACTGACTCGGCAGGCTGTCCAGCCGCAGGCGTCAGTTCGTGCGGCGTCGTGTCGTCAGGCCAGCACCGCCTGCCTCGCGTGGCCGGCCCGTTGAATGCCGCACTGCGACGCAATAGCAGTTCCGCGTGCGATCCATTCTCAGCTTATGATCTTTCCGTATAAAAAATGAAATATCACGGAAGTAATATGCTGCAGAGAAAGCACTTTCTCTCGGCTCCATTTCCTTCGCTACTGGCCCGGCTGTCTACATGTCTTCACTGCAGCATCATTCGGCGCAGGCGTCCGGAGCGAGCACGCATGGTTTGTCGGGCAGCCTGTCCGGCGAACTCGCGGCAATGCTCGAGGCGGCCTGGATTCCTAGCCCACCCGAGGTGTTGCTGCGCGTCATTTCGCTGAGCGAATCGGACGCGGCGGCGCTCGCCGAGCTGGCGACGGTCATCAGCCGCGATCCGGGGCTGTCTGCCCGCATCCTTTCGCTGGCCAATTCACCGGCCTTGCGCCGGGGGCGGGAGTTGCGCCGCATCGACGACTGCATCGCCGTCCTCGGCACCCGTTTCGTGCGTACCATCGCCGCCTGCTTTGCCGTACAGGCGGTTTTTGATGACGCGGCGCGTCAGGTCGAGTGCGACCTGTCAGGCTTCTGGCTGCATTCGCTCGAAGTTGCCGAACTGGCGCGCGCCATTGCGCTTGCCAGTGCGCCGGGCGGAGCGGAAGAAGCCTATCTTGCCGGCTTGTTGCACGATACCGGCGAGCTTCTGTTGCTGACCGGGGCGCCCAATTACAGCGGCCTGCTGCAGACCGCCGGCGACGAAGCCACACTCTGTGCGCTCGAGTTGCAGGTGTTCGAGACGCACCACGGCGTTGTCGGCAGCTGGCTGATCGATCAATGGGGAATCGACTCGTTTCTCGCCGACGCGGTCCTCTTTCATCACCAGCCGCGGGCACAGATCGCCTTTGGCGACGAGCTGACACGTGTCCTGTGGGTGGCGCATGCGGTGAGCACGGTGAGCGAGCATCTGCCGGACGATGTTGCCGAACTGGTTGATCTCGACGCCGACAGTCTTGCCTCGCTGCGTGCCGAAGCGCGCCAGCGCGCGGCGAGCATCGCGCTGGCGATGGGAATTACCGCCGATGTCAGCGCCGAACCGCTACCCGTTCCCCGGAATCTGGCGGCGCTGCCAGCGGCAACGCCGCTCGGCGAGGCGGCGCAGAGCATGGCCTATGCCCAGCCGGTGCAGGAAAGCCTGTTTGCGGTGAGCGGTGACGATGAACTCCTGCTCACCGTGCGCGAATCGGCGCGAATCCTCTTTGGCCTTGCGCGCACCGGACTCCTGCTGTGCGACCACGAGCGCGGCGTGCTCAGCGGTGAGCGTATCGGCAACCAGTCGGCGTTGCTGCGCCGGCTCGAGATTCCTCTGGCGGCGGTGCCGTCGCTGACGGTGCGCGCAGTGCTCGAAGGCAAGCCGCTGTGCAGTCTCGAAGACGGATGTGGCACGCTCGGCGTCGGCGACATCCAGATCCTGCGTGCGCTTGGTGGCGAGGCCCTGCTCTGTGTTCCGCTGTGCGTGCGCCAGCAGTGCAGCGGCGTCATGCTCTTCGGCCTGAATGCTCCGCAGTGGTTGCGGCTTTCCCGGCGACTGCATGGACTGAGCCATTTCTCGCGCGTCGTCGCCGCTGGCATCGAGGCGGCGCGCGAGGCCAAGGCGCGCGAACAGGCGACCGAAGCGGCCGTCGCCAGCCGTTATCGGCTGCGCGCACGGCAAGTGGCGCACGAAGCCGGCAATCCGCTGACCATCATCCGCAACTATCTGAAGCTGCTCGAACGCAGGCTCGCCAGCGAAGAACAGGTGCCGCGCGAACTGTCCTTCCTCGACGAGGAAATCGCGCGCGTCGGCAGCATCCTGCAGGACATCGGCGATGTCGGCAGTGCTTCCACCGAGGTGCCGTACTGTGATGTCGCCGAGCTGATCGGCGAGCTGCTTGCCGGTTATGGCGAAACGTTGTTTGCTGCCAACGGGATCGAACTCAGCCTCGATCTGCCGCCGACGGGCGCCAGAGTCGCCGCTGCCCGCGATCCGCTGATCCAGGTCCTGCTCAATCTCTGGAAGAACGCCGCCGAGGCCATGCCGGGCGGTGGCAGCTACCGTATCGAGGTGGTCGCCGGCGTTCGCGAGGGGCGTCAGACTCTGGTCGAACTGCGCTTGCAGGACAGCGGACCGGGACTGCCGGCGGAGATATGGGCGCGCATCGCCGACGGGCAGGGTGCCGCTTCGGCCGATGGCCCCCGCGGTCTCGGGCTGGGAATCGTCCTTGAACGCGTCACCGCCATGTCCGGGCGAATCATCTGTGCAACACCACCGGGGCGAGGCAGCTTGTTCGCCATCTACCTGCCGGCTGCGGAGGTTTGAGAATGGGTAACCTGCCGCGTTCGCGAGGCGATTTCGCGCAAGAGAAAGATTCGGTGCAGCGCATCCTGATGGTCGACGACGAGCCGCGTCTGCGCCAGAGTTACCGCGCGCTGCTGGGCGATCTGTGCAGCGATGTGGTCGAATGCGCCGACGGGCGTTCAGCAATTCTCGCTCTCGAAAACAATCATTTCGATGTCGTCCTGCTCGACCTGAAGCTGCCCGACATGTCCGGACTGGACGTCCTGAAATGGGCCAACCAGGCCCGGCAGTCGGTAGTGGTCGTCGTCGTCAGCGCCGATACGCACATCGATTCGGCGATCGGCGCGCTGCGCGGCGGCGCCTGCGAGTTCGTGCGCAAGCCCTGCGATCCCGAGCAGTTCCTGCGCGCGGTCAACAATGCGCTGCATCGCAGCCGGCTCGAACGCCGCTACGCGCGGATGCGCGCACGCCTGAAGCAATCGGAGCGGCTGCACCGCTTTCTCGTCGAACAGTCGCCGGATCTGATCTACACGCTCGACGAGGAAGGGCGCTTCGTCTTCATCAACGCGCGCCTCGAAGCGCTGCTCGGTTTCACGCGTGACGAGCTGGTCGGCCAGCCCTATACGCTGCTGGTGCATGAGGATGACCGCGAGCGCGCGCGCTACGCCTTTGCCGAGCGACGCACGGGTTACCGCGCTTCGGAGAACATCGAGATCCGCCTGCGCTGCAAGAACGACGGCTTTCGCCACTTCGACAACCGTTTCGTCGTCGCCATGCTCAGCGCTTCCGGCATCTACGACAAGCTTGAGGCCGCCAGCGAGCAGCGCTTCGTCGGTACCTATGGCGTCGCTCGCGACATCACCGAACGCAAGCGCGCCGAGGAAAAGATCAGCTTCCAGGCCTTCCATGACCTGCTCACGCAATTGCCCAACCGCGTGCTCTTCCGCGACCGCCTCGATCTCGCCGTAACGCAGGCGCAGCGGCGCAACGGTCTGGTCGGCGTGATGTTCCTCGACCTTGACCGCTTCAAGCTGGTCAACGACACCTACGGCCACGCCGAGGGCGACCGCCTGCTGAAGAATTTCGCGCTGCGACTGAAAGCCTGCCTGCGCGCCGGCGATACGCTGTCACGACTCGGTGGCGACGAATTCACCATCCTCTTGCCCGATCTGGCGCACGCCTACGACGCGGCGGGTGTTGCCGAGAAGATCATCGAGGCACTGCAGGAGCCGTTCAAGCTTGGCGGCCAGGATTTTCGCGCGACGGTCAGCATCGGCATCGCGGTTTACCCGCGCGATGGCGACTCGGTCGAAATGCTGATCAGCAATGCCGATCTGGCGATGTACGAAGTGAAGAACCGCGGCAAGAACGGTTTCAGCTATTACTCAGCCGAGATGAGCGAGGACCACCGCGAGCGTCTGAGTCTCGAAATCGATCTGCGCCGGGCCATCGAAAACCGCGAGTTCGTCCTGCATTACCAGCCGCAGATCTGCCTGCAGAGCCAGCGCGTGGTCGGCATGGAGGGCTTGGTGCGCTGGCAGCATCCGGAACTGGGTCTGCTTTCGCCGGCACGTTTCATCGAGCTGGCCGAAGAGGTCGGCCTGATTCATCACATCAGCGACTGGGTGCTCGAGGAGGGCTGCCGTCAGCTGGCGCTGTGGCATGCCGCCGGTCACAAGGAGCTGCGCCTGGCGCTCAATCTTTCGGCGCGCGATTTCGAGCGCAAGGATCTGGTCGAGCGCATCGCCGGCGCACCCGCCGCCTTCGGCATTCCCGCGTCTTGCGTCGAGGTGGAAATCACCGAAACGCTGCTGCTCGACGATGTCGAAGGCGTCATCGAGACCGTGCATCGTCTGCGCAAGACCGGTGTTCGCGTTTCCATCGACGATTTCGGCATGCGTTATTCCTCGCTCAACTACCTGCGCCGTTTCCCGGTCAGCAGCGTCAAGATCGACCAGTCTTTCGTCCGCGACCTCGGTCGCGACCAGGGCGCCGAATCGATCATCGAAGCCATCGTCGGCATCGCCCGCGGTTTTGGCCTGCACCTGATCGCCGAGGGCGTCGAAACCGGCGATCAGGAACGCATGTTGCGCGAACTCGGTTGCGTCGAAATGCAGGGTTACCGCTTTGGCAGGCCGGCACCCGCCGACGAAGCGCTTGCCGCGGCCTTGCAGGCTGTCTGAAAATCGGCTGGCCGGGCGTCGTCGTGCGCCCTTTCGTTGCGGACTTTCCCTGATGCCTGAAATACCACTGCCGCCGTCGCTGCACGATCAGCTGCGGCTGCGCCAGCCGGTACTGCGCCTGACGCCCTTGCTGATCGGCATCAATGTGCTGGTCTTCCTGGCCATGCTCGCCAACGGCGCCGGTGTCTGGCATTCACCCAATGGCGTTCAGCTGTCCTGGGGGGCGAACTTCGGCCCGGCGACGCAGGACGGCCAATGGTGGCGGCTGGCCAGCGCCATGTTCCTGCATTTTGGCGTGTTGCACCTGCTGCTCAACATGTGGGCACTGTGGGACAGCGGTCAGTTCGTCGAGCGTTTTTACGGGTATGCGCGCTTTGCGACGATCTATTTCATCAGCGGCGTCAGCGGTAACCTGCTGTCGCTGGTCGCCCATCAGGGCCAGGCGGTATCGGGCGGTGCCTCGGGCGCCATCTTCGGCGTTTACGGCGCCTTGCTCGTCTGCCTGTGGCACGAACGGCAGTTCCTTCAGCCCAGCGAGTTTCGCTGGCTGTTCTGGGGCGCTGCCGGTTTTGCCGCGCTGACCATCGTCTTCGGGCTGCTCGTTGAAGGTATCGACAATGCTGCACACATCGGCGGTTTCATTGCCGGCGTGCTCAGCGGGACGATTCTGCTGCGGACGCTGCGTGCGGATCTGCGTCCGATCGGACAGGCACGTGGCGTCGCCGCGCTGGCACTTGCCGGCACGATCGCGGTGCTCGTCAGCCTGATCCCGCCACCCGCCTACCGCTGGTACGACGAATTGCGGGCGCGCCAGGAGATCAGCGAATTCCTCAAGGACGACGCGGCGATCGGCGAATCCTGGCGGAGCATCGTCAAGGAGAGCAAACGTGGCGACAGCTCCTTCGACGAGCTTGCGGGTCGCATCGACGCGGCGATCGGCGACCGCTACGCGGCGAGCTTCGAGCAGCTGTCGCAGGCACCGGACGATCCGGCACTGCCGTCGGCAGCGACCCTGGCCGCGTTGCGTCAGTACGCGCAAACGCGTCGCGATGCGTCGCGCTCGCTGGCCGAGAGCCTGCGCCGACGCGACGCGAGCGGCATGGCAGCGCGTCCGCTCCCCGATGCGAATGGCCCGGGACAGGGCTTCAGCGGGCCGGGCAAGGGTGTAGCGGCGCCGTCCGGACACTGAGGTTCAAGTACGCCGGCCTTCAACTCGTCCGCAGCAAAACGGCGAGGAAATGGCAGCTGCTGCCACCGAGCACGAACAGGTGCCAGACGAAATGGCCGAACCTGACATGGGTGTCGGTCAGATAGAAAGCCACGCCCGCTGAATAGGCGATGGCGCCGGCAAGCAGCCAGGCGACGCTTGCCGCCGAGGCCTCGGGCAGCAGCGGCAGCGCAGCGACGACGACCAGCCAGCCGAGCAGCAGATAGCAGCCACTCGAGATCAGCGGATGCGACAGGCGGGCGAATGCCTTGAGAAGCAGCCCGAGCGTGGCGCAGCCCCAGACCAGGGCGAACACTGCCCAGTCGGTCGACTCGTCGATGGCGGAAAGCGCAAACGGCGTATAGCTGCCGGCGATGAAGAGAAAGATCGCTGCCTGGTCGAGCTTCTCGAACAGCCGCTTTTTCCGTCCAGGCGGGAACACGTGGTAGAGCGCCGAGCTGAGGTAGACCAGGATCAGCGTCGCCGCGAAGACACTGACGCCGACGATGCTGCCGGCGTCGCCGTGTCGCGCCACACCGACGATCAGCAGCGGGGTGAACAGCAGCGCGGCGAGCAGGCCGAGGCCGTGGCTGAGGCTGTTGGCGAGTTCTTCCGCCGGTGACTGCAGGCGATCCTGCATTTTCAGGCTCCTCTGCCGTATCGGCGAAAGCGGCTGCCGCTGCAGTTGCGGCAGCTCGGGGAATCCGCCGCGCTGACAAGAGACCGCAACATTCCGCTCGTATAGTGCGCGGCATCAATACGAGTATAGAAAAGAGTGATGCCATGACAGCAGAAGAACGCCGCCGGCTACCCCGTTTCCCTTTCCACTCGAAGGGTGAGTTGAGTCTCGGCCTGATGGCCTATCGTGGCGCACTGCTCGATATTTCGCTGTTCGGCGCGCTGTTCGAAGCGGGACTGTTCCACTTCAACATCGCTCCGGGTGACGCCTGCCGGCTGAAAATCCTGACGCTTGGCGACGAATCGATGCTTGCCGTCGACGGCGAAGTCGCGCATGTCAGGAAGAACCTGATCGGCGTCAGGTTCCACCCGCTGGACGAAGGCGGCCGCCGCAAGCTGGCGCATATCGGCACGCTCAATCTCGCGCCACAGAAGGTTTTCGACCGGAAACTGCCGTTTCTGCTGCAGGCCTGGATGGCCTGAGCGGCGAGACGGATCAGCCGGCGGGTGAATGCAGAGCGGCGTAGTTCGGGTTCTGCCGAGCAGTCCGCAAGGATCATTGCAGCGACAGGCTTTGCCCGGTCTGGTGGCGCTTCGGCAGGCCGCGCCGGATCAAGACGCCGTTATGCCGGCGCCAGAGCCTGATCAGGCCGTCGACGCCGATTTCCGAAGTGATCCGTGCTTCCAGATGGCAGTGCAGGATGAGCAGCGCGCGCAACAGGCTTGCCGTCCGTCGATCGCTGCGGCAAGCGCTGAAATCGCCGGCGAGCAGCCGATCCATATTCTCGTCGCGGCTGACATCGACAGCGCAAACGATCGACAGGCGACCAATTTGCATACGCAGCGCCAGCAGATCCTCGCTGACATGCAGATCGTCGTGCGACATCGGTGCTCCTCCCGGCAGTTCACTCTTGGCGCTCGCCTCCATCATGCCGTCGCTACATTGCAGGCGATGGTGCACGTCGGCAGCGATCTGTAGTCCGTTCGCGCGATATCAGCCGGGAGATAGTCCGAATGGATCAGTCATGCACGATCACGAAATCATAACAATCGCATGCCAGCATGCGGCAATCGGAAATCCCTCCGCCATGGAAGCATCAGCCGAGCCCAATGTCCTTGAACCCGCCGTCCATCGTCGACGAATCCGAATGCCAGTTGCGCGTCATGGCCGCCGCTTCTGGCATCCGCCGTCATGTCGATCTGCTGCAGTGGTTGCAGGGTGATCTGCAGAACTTCGTTCCGCACGACATCATGGTCGCCGCCTGGGGGGACTTTCAGCGTGGCCTGACGCATTTCGACATCGCCTCGCCGATCTCCGAGGTACGCACCGCTCAGGCACATGCTGAAACACTGTCGCCACTGTTGCAGAGACTGTTCGCGCACTGGTCCGAGTCGGGCAAGTTGCCCTGCATCCTCGAGCTCGGCGCCAGCGCTTTTGTGGCTGACGCTGCCACGGTCAATTGCGCCGTCGGCGGCGCGCTGAAAAGGATGCGCTCATCGCTGGTGCACGGCATCAAGGACGAACGCGGGCGGCACGACTGCCTCTACGTGATGTTCAGCGCCACGACCACGCATCAGGATTCGCACCGCAAGGCGATGAGCCTGTTCCTGCCGAGCATCGACGCCGCGCTGCGCCAGGTTTCGCACTTGCCGCACCAGCAGGATCGGCGCTGCTGGCCGGCGGTGATCGGTGCGCGCGAGGGGTCCATCAACCCGATCGGCACACTGGCTACGGTGATCGATAACGCGGCCAACGAGGACGACAAGCTTCTCAGTCCGCGCGAGCAGGAAATCATGGAATGGGTGCGCAAGGGCAAGACCAACTACGAAGTCGGCCTGATCCTCGACATCAGCGCTTTCACGGTCAAGAATCACCTGCAGCGCATCTACAAGAAACTCGGTGTCTTCAATCGCACACAGGCTTCAACCTTCGCCGGAAAACAAGCGGGAAATGCCCGGAAGTAAGGCTGCCAGTGGCAAGTGCGACAAGCGCACGGGGCATCCGTGGGGCGCAGGGCAGGGCTTTCCGGCGGGCAACAGTGCGCCGGCGACGGGCGAGGGCGCTGCTGCACAGCGCTGCATGACGAGGGGCCGTGGCGCGCTGCTCGCGCTCGCCCTGCTGGCGCAGGCCTCGGCTGCCGTCGCTTATCTTGATCACGCAGGTGCCGGCGTGCTGCGTTACGCCGAGACGCGTTTCGGTCCGCCGGCACCGCCGCGCATCCTGCGCTGGCAGCAGCAGCATCCGCCGGCCGGCAGCCTCCAGGCGCTGCTGGAGGCGGTGAATGCGCAGGCCAATTCGGTTCCCGCGGTGGCCGACGCCGAGCACTGGCAACAGGCCGAGTACTGGGCGACGCCGGTGGAGTTCGTCGGCAGCAACGGCGGCGATTGCGAGGACTACGCCATCGCCAAGTATCTCGAGCTGCGCGCGGCCGGCGTGCCGGTCGAGCGGCTGCGCCTGACTTACGTGCGGGCGCTTTCCGGCCAGCGCATCGAAAACCACATGGTACTGGCCTACTATGCGTCGCCGGCGGCCGAGCCGTTGATTCTCGACAACCTCAATCCGCGTGTGCTGCCGGTGTCGCAACGCGCCGATCTGGTGCCGGTGTTCAGCTTCAACGACGAAGATTCCGGGCGCGCCGGCGTGCCGATGGTCCGGCGCTGGCGCGATCTGCAACAGCGCCTGCTGGCCGAGCGCGAGTTATGAGCGCGACGCGCGTTCGCTGGAGCATTCGATGACACTGCGCCGGCAGCTCGTTCTCATGGGCGCATTGGTCTTCGCCCTGGCCTTGCTCGGCATTGCCGTCGGCCAATGGCAGGCGGGCCGGCAGTTCGTGCGCGAGCAGATGGCGGCACATGTGCAGGAGACGGCGACCTCGCTGGCACTGGCGCTGACCTCGGCAATGCGCGATGGCGATGCCGTGCTGGTGCGCACCCAGCTGCTGCCGATCTTTGACCGCGGCTACTACCGCCGGATCGCTGTCCGCGATCTCGCCGGACGCGTCGTCGCTGCCGAGGATCTGGCGCCTGTCGAATCGGGCGTTCCCGACTGGTTTTCGGCGCTGGTGCAGTTCGAGGCACCGCACGCCGAAGCGCTGGTCAATTCGGGCTGGCAGCAGTCCGGGCGCGTCGAGGTCGACGGCGACGCCGATTTTGCCTTGCGCCAGTTGTGGCGAGGCACCGTGCACGCGCTTGCCTGGTTGTTCGCCGTCTATGCGCTGGCGCTCGCGCTGATGTTGCTCTGGCTGCGCCGTCTGCTGGCGCCGATGGGTGCGGTCGAGCGCATCGCCAGTGCTGCCGCCGGGAGGCGCATCGCGCCGATTGACCTGCAGACGAAGGTGCGCGAACTGGCGAACTTCATCGCCGGCTTCAACCGCATCGCCGGCATGTTCAACGCTCGTCTGGCCGAGGAGGAGGCGCGCGCCGAGCGCTTTCGCGCGGCGACGCTGAACGATGCGCTGACCGGCCTGCTCAACCGGCATGGCCTCGAGGCCGTCTTTGCCGGGGCGGCGGCCCCGCGCTGGCTGGGCTTGATCGAGGCGGAAGGTGTCGATGTGCTGAACCGCAGCGCCGGCTATGCGGCCGGCGACGAGTTCGTCAGGGCCATCGGCGAGCGCGTTCGTCGTAGCTTTCCGCAGGCGCGGCTGGCGCGCCTGCACGCGGCGAGCTTTGCCATCGCGCTCGGCGAAGCCTTGCCCGGCGCCGACGCAGATGCCACGAACGGTGGCCCGACGGCGAGCTTTGACGAGGACACCCTGCAGCAGCGCAGTCAGGAGCTGCTCGTCGCCGTGGCCGACATCGCGGCGCTCTTTCCCGGCCTGGCCGTTCGCTGCGGCGCGGCCTGGGTTGCCGGCACTGCCTCGGCGTCGCTGTCGACCCTGCTCGGCGATGCCGATCTGGCCCTGGCCGAGGCGCGCAACGCCGGTGCTGGCCGCGTGCTCATCCGCCGCGAGACTTCATCAGGCGGACTTGGCGCACAGGCGACGCTGCGCCGTGTCGAAGCAGCGATCACCGCTCGTGATTTCGTGCTTTCCTGTCAGCCGGTCTATTCGCTTGGCGGCGAGCAGCTCTTGCAGACCGAGGTTTTCCTGCGCTTGCGCACGCCGGACGGCGAGTTGTGGCCGGCGCGAAACTTCCTGCCGCTGCTGCAGCGCGACGCCGATGGCAGTGTGTTCGACCGCGCCATGCTCGACTGCCTGCGCCGGGCAGTGGACGCCGGGCAACTGCCGCCAGGGCCGCTGGCAGCCAATCTGTCGGCGGCGAGCTTTGCCGACGGCACGCTGCCGGACTGGCTCGCGGCGACGCTGAGCGACTGGCCGCGCGCATTTCCGCTGGTTTTCGAGCTGCGCGAGGCCGATCTGACGGCTTCGCTCGCTGCGGCAGAGCGCTTTGCCGGCGCGTTGCGCAATTACGCTGTCGGCATTGCCATCGACCACTTCGGCACGCAGGCCGGCGGCATCGCCGCGTTGCGCCGGCTGCTGCCGCAGTACGTCAAGCTTGATGCCGGTCTGTCGCGCGGGCTCGACGCCGTTGAGCGCCGTTTCCTCGTCGAGTCGCTGGTGCGCGCGGCGCACAGTCTCGAAGTTCCGGTCTGGGCGCAGGTCTTTGAAAGCCCGGGCGCGCTCGATCTGCTCGCCGGCATGGGTATCGTCGGCGCTCAGGGCTACACGATGGCGGGAGAGAGAACGCTTGCCGGCTGATTCGTCGGCAAGCGAGGGCAGTGCAGTGGCTTTGGCGAGAAAGGTTTGCGAGTGCCGCGCTGAAATTCATCAGGGCGGCCGCACAGAAGCAGCTCTGCGCGGCCGCCTGACGCTCAGCTGCGGCGACGGCGTGCCAATGCCAGCAGTCCGAGACCGGCGAGGAACATGGCGTAGCTCTCGGGTTCGGGAACCGGCGTGATGCTCACGTTGTTCAGACCGATCATCTGATCCGGCGAGATGTTGACGGCATTGTCGTCAACCCAGCGCAGGCGCAGCGTCTGCCCGGCAGCCCACAGCGAGCTGAAGCTGACGCGCGCATTGCTGATCGAGGTGACGCCGTAATCGAGCGGGCCGGTGCTGCCATTCGCGTTGACACTGCCCGTCGCGACCAGCGGATGGATGCCGTCGGCGGTACTGACCGGGTTGAGCGCAGCGACGTTGTTCCAGCTGCCGCCATTGAGGCTGTAGAAGAGCTGGTAGCCGGGCAGTTCTTCGCCAAGCGGCATGCTGCTGTCGATGCCTGACTGCTTGTTGCCGTTGTAGAACTTGACGATGTCGTAGCTGATGGCAATGCCCGACAGTGCCGTGTTGGTGTTGTTGGTCAGCAGCAACTGCAGGGCGTTGCCGTCGATGCCGGTCGGCGAGGTGGCGAGGACGCGGTCGCTGGCGCTGGTCGAATGCGCGATGTTGTAGGCGTTGGCGTTCTTCGTCGAAGTGGTGATCGCGGTATCGAGAAGGGCTGCTTGCGCCGTGCTGCCGACCAGCGTCATCGCCGCGACCGAATGGCTGCCGCCGTTGGCGGTGATCGCAGATTCCCAGGCAGAGTGTGAATCACCGACTTTCCATACTGACCAGTCGGTCGGCAGCGCCTTCGTCGTGGACATCGAGTCGAAGCTCTGGCTGTAGCCGCTGGCGCCAAGACTGGCCGCCTGGGCGCTGCCCAGTGCGCCGAGCAGCGCAGCGAGGGTGAGAAGCTTGAGTTGCGTGTGCATGTGCGTTTCCCCGGATATTTCTTGCCGATGTAGGAGCTACCGGCGCGAATGCCGCGCCGGCAGCCTGAGCGCCGCCTAGAGCGAACGACGCCGACGCGCCAGCGCCAGCAGGCCGAGACCGGCGAGGAACAGCGCGTAGGTTTCGGGTTCCGGGACGGCAGCAACGTTGATGTTGTCAAACTGGGTGTAGTAAGCGTCATTGCTCCAGGTGACCGACGACAGCTGGGTGAACTCGCTGCCGAAGCTGAAGGTTTGCACGCCGCTGGCGGCGACGCTGAAGCTCTGCGTAACCCGCGAGGAATCGCTCTTCAGGCCGGTGAAGGTGACCGTGGTCGCTTCTTCTCCGAGGCCGGGAAACATCGCCGCCAGATCGATCGACTTCAGCGCGAACAGCCCGCCGCCGATCTGGCTCAGGCGGGTGAGGCCGCTGTCGCTGTCGTTGATCAGCGAGGTAGAGCCGGTAAAGAATGGCGATGCGCTTCCCCAGACGCTGAAACCGAAGTTGGTGGCGAGAGTGCTGACGGAAAATCCATCCTCGATATGGCTGTAGCCAGCGTCGAGGTAGGCGATTTCCTGGTCATGAGCCAGCGATTCGAAGTCGATGACGGTATTCGCGGTGGCCGGCTGTACCGCATAGGCTTGCGCCGAAAATGCCAGCGCGAGGACGAGAAGTGTCTTTTTCATGATCGTGTTTCCCTTAGATCGAGCGGGCGACGAACTCGCCGTCGCGGTTGAGAACGGCCCAGACGGTACGCGTGCTCGGGTCGACGCCGTAGGTGCCGAGCGCGTAACCGGATTTCCAGCGACCGAGAACGAACTTCTTGCTGCCGCCTTCGTTGAGGTCGACGGCATTGACCCAGTTGCCCTTGGCATCCCTGGCGGCGAGGCAGAAGCCCGTGCCGAGCTGCGTCGGGCGAACCAGCGTCGCGTCGTAGGAGAGCGAGAGGACGTAGGTGTCGGTGACGTAGTCGGCGTCGCTGTTCGGCAGCTGACCCGAGAGGTTGGCGTTCCACAGGTCGAGGTTGTTGTCGAGGCCCCACAGCTTGAGCACGGCGCTGGCGGCACCCGCAGGCATCGCACGCCAGCCGGTCTTCACCGTCTTCACCTCTTCGCGGCCGTTGTAGTCGGAGTCGCTGGCCGTATCGACGTTGATGCCGTCGAGGATGCGCACGGTCGTACCCTGGAAGGCGTCCTGCACGCTGCTGTACGACTCGTTGTTGGCGACGGTGAAAGACTTGCCGTTGAGGCTGTAGCCGAAGCGTTCGCGGCGATAGAAGGTGTAGCTCGTCGGCGGCAGGCTCAGATCCAGATCGCCGAAATCGCCACCATGGCTTGACGAGTAATAGTCGACCGTGAGACAGGGGCCGTCGACGGTGAAGATGTAATAGCCGATGGTGAACAGCTCCTGGGCGATGACCTTTTCCTTGCCCGTGGTGTCGTTCGGCGTCGATTTCGGAATGTAGAACTTGTAGCTGTTCGAGGCGCAGATGATCTGCTCGACCTTGGCGCTGCTGTCGGGGCTGCTGATGATCGAGCGGTGGTGCATGTGGTCGTGGCCACCGAGGCAGAAGCCGACCTTGTTCGCCTGCATGCTGGCGATGAAGCTGTTACGCGCAGTGGAGTTGCCGGTGGCGTTGGAACCGAACAGGCAGTCGGCGTGGTTCTGACCGATCAGGTTCTTGTGCGAGAGGACGAAGGCGTGCGCGTCGGCCGGACGGCTGGCAAGCGTCGAGTCGATCCAGGAGAGCTGGTCGACGATGGCGTCGTTGACCGAGCTGCCGGTGCCGTCGCGGCGGACGAACTGGTCGAGCAGGACGAGACGGACATTGCCGACATCGATCGCGTAGGAGAGGCCGAGCAGCCCCGCCTTGTCGCTGGCGATGACATTGCTGGCACCGCCGAGGTTGCTGCCACCCCCGGTCGTTTGCGGGAACAGCACCGGAATTTCGCCGGCCGCCGTTTTGGACGCCTCATGGTTACCACGCAAGGGGAAGAAGCCGATGCCGGCATCGTAGAGCGACTGCGCGGCCCAGGCGCGGTAGGGCAGGGTGCGCGCGGTCTTGCCGGCGTTACCGAAGGGATCGCTGGTGAAGGACGACGGGCAGGTCCACGATTCCGAGTCGACCAGATCGCCGACCTGGACGACGAACTTGACGTCGTGGTCAATGAACTGCTGGTTCAGCGTCTGGATGATGTTGATGGCGCAGGTCGCCGGGTTGTTCGGGTCGGTTTTGTTGCTCCACTGCGTGTCGGCCATGATGCCGAATTTCCACGGTGCGCCGCTGCCGGCATCGGCAGCGATGGCGTCCTGGATCAGCGCCGAGAGCGTGGTGCCCGACAGCATCAGGCCGCCGAAACCGAGCGAGCCTGATTTCAAAAAGTCACGTCTATCCATTGGTATCTCCCTGAGGTATTGCCTGATGAAGTTCCGGCTTGCCTTCCCCGACGCAAGCGGGGAAGGCAGATTCACTTTCCCTCGGGCAAAAAATCCGCCGCTGGCGACCGGAAAAGGGAACGGGCATGACTTTAGAAATAGGTGGTGACAAACATGGCTTCGCCCGGCACGCCGCTCTTGATCCTTTCGGCTTGCTCGCGATAGCTCCAATGGATCAATGAGAGAAGAGGTTCTGTAACAAGCGGGAAGGATGGGCAATCGCGCTTCTTGCGTAACAAGAGCTTCATCAGCGACTGGCAATCTCGCAGGAATTCTGCCGGTACCGACTGTGGTTTCCGGCACAGTTCATTGCGGATCTGGTGAGGCAGGCGACATGTCTTCGGTGCTTGAAACAGAACAACAGCGGCCATCCCGTCCGGAGGCGGTCATCCTCTGCGGCGTGCAGGGAGCCGGGAAAAGGAGCTTTTGCCGTGAGTATTACTGGGACAGCCACATCCGTATCAACTACGACATGTTGCGCACGCGTCATCGCGAAGGGCTGCTTCTGAGCGCCTGCCTTGATGCCCGGCAGGCGCTGGTGGTCGATGCCACCAACCCGACAGCGGCGGACCGGGCACGCTATATCGAGCCTTGCCGACGCGCCGGATTCCGCGTCGTCGGCGTCGAGTTCCGCATTGATACCGAGCTTGCGCGCCTGCGCAATGCGGCGCGTAGTGGCAGGGCGCGCGTGCCCGACAAGGCGATCTTCGCGACGGCAGGGAAACTTGAGCCGCTCGCTTTCAGCGAGGGCTTCGACGAAATCTGGTGGGTGCTGTCGGGAGTCGATGGATTCCGGGTTTTCGCCGCCCGGCCGCACTCAGGCGAGCCGCAGACAGGCCCGGAAATGGGCGAGGCCTGCGCTGGAGTCACCCCCAGGGTCAGCCGGCGTGCCGGGAAGCTGTCCGGTTCAGCAGAGCGCCAGTGAGTCTTCTGCGCCTTGTCCTGCTGGCGGCTTCACTCTGCAGCTGCCTGCTGCCGGCGCCGGCGTCGGCATCGCCGCAGCTGCTCCTGCCGCACAGCGGACTGTCGCCCGATGAGCTGATGCTGATCGTCAATGAGGACGATTCCCTGTCGCGACAGGTGGCCGCGTATTACCAGAAGGCGCGCAATATCCCTGAGCGGAACGTCGTTCGTCTGCATTTCGCGCCGGGTCGGAGTGCGCTATCCCCGGACGAATTCATGCGCCTGCGCCGCGAGATCGAAGCGGCGACGCCGCCACATATCCAGGCCTATGCGGTGGCGTGGACACAGCCCTATCAGGTGGGCTGCATGTCGCTGACGGCGGCGCTGGCCTTCGGCTTCGATGAGCGCTTCTGTTCGCGGCAGTGCGGCAAAACCGCGGCGAGCCCGTATTTCAATTCGCCAACGCTCTATCCGGCAACAGAGCTGCACATGCGCCCGGCGATGCTGCTGGCCGGTCAGGACTTTGCGCAGGTCAAGGCGCTGATCGACCGCGGCGTCGCCGCCGATGGCAGTTTTCCGACCGGAACGGCGTATCTGCTGAGTACGGCCGACAGCGCGCGCAACGTGCGTGCGGCGGGCTTCGCGCGTACCGCGCAGGCCTTGGCCGGGGTCTTTCCGGTCGAGGTGCTGCACGCCAACGCACTGGCGGAGCGAAACGACGTGCTGTTCTACTTCACCGGCGTGGCACAGGTGCCGCAGCTCGACACGCTGCAGTTCCAGCCCGGGGCGCTGGCGGATCATCTCACCTCGTTTGGCGGCCGCCTGAGCGACTCGAGCCAGATGAGCAGCCTGCGCTGGCTCGAAGCCGGGGCAACGGCCAGCTACGGCACGGTGAGCGAACCGTGCAACCACCTCGAGAAGTTCCCGCTGCCAGCGCTGGCGATGCTGTTTTACGCCGGCGGCAGCACGGCGATCGAGGCCTACTGGAAAAGCGTCGCATGGCCGGGCGAGGGCGTCTTCATCGGCGAACCGCTGGCGCGTCCGTTTGCGCCGTCCTGGCGCGAAACTGCGCCGGGTGAATACGAAGTACGCCTGTACTCGGCGACGGCCGGGAGGGTGCGGCTGGCATTCGCGGCCTCACCGATGGGGCCGTTCAAGCCCCTGCCACTTACGCTGGCGCTGCAGCGCGGGGCGAATCGCCTGGTTTTTTCCTTGCCGCGCGAGGCCTCGGGTTACGTAAAAATGCTCTGGCCATAGACTGATGGGTAGTCTGCCGCTGTCTGTTCTAGCCCGATCGGGCCATTGCCGAAGCGGCGGGAAGCGGCAATAGTGCGGGCGAGTCTGGTAATGGACGTTCTGTCCACATGAGGGTGATGACGATGCGTAACTATATGATTGGTTTGATGTCCGCTGCTTTTCTCGCGACCGCCGGTTCGGCCGCGGCAGCGACCTATGAGGTCGGCGATCTGACGGCCCTGACGGCGGGTGAAGACGGTGGCTGGGTCGGCAGCATCGCTTTTGCGACCGGTTCGTTCAACGATGTCTTCAACTTTTCACTGAGCAGCCAAAGCGATTTCGGCGCTTTCATTTCGCGGCTGGCGACGAAGCCCAATCAGCTGTTGAGCAGTTTTGCGGGGGTTCTGAGTGGTCCTGCCGGTTTCAGCCAGAGCTTCAATTTCGCCCAGTTTGGCAGCACCGTGCAGAGTCTGGACTACACCGGCTTGCTCGGTGCCGGCAATTATTCTCTTTCGGTCAGCGGCGTTGCCGGTCGCGGCGGTTTTTATGCTGCGCAACTGCAGGCCGCCCCGGTTCCCGAGCTTGACTCCTACCTGCTGCTGCTCGGCGGTCTGGGCATGCTTGGCGTCGCCCCGCGCCGGCGCAGGCTCGGGCAGCCGTCCTGATCCTTGTACGGACACGGGGGGCGCTCAGCTGCCGCCGGAGTCAACAAATACCTGTGCGCTCCCCATCCACCCCGCTTGTGCGGGGTTTTTATTGCCTTTTGCGCCGCTGTCATTGGCCTTCGCTGATCCGGCGTTTTGCCGTAATCATTCAGCCATATTGGCCGTGTATGGTGAATCGTTCCTGAATCCACCGATTGATCTGTCATGCTCGCTGTACTCGATCGTCAGCAGCGCCTGCTCAAGACACGGCTCAGTCTGGCTTCTCTGCTCGATGTCGTGCTCGATCCGCTGGTCATCATCGCCACCTTGCTGGCGTGCGTGCTGGCCCACGATGCGAGCGTCGAGGCGCCCTACATCGTTCTGGCATTGATCGTCTTTTCCCTGACTTTTCCGGGTATTTCGCGCGTCCAGGACGCGCCCGGCAAGCTGATTCGCGACGTATTCCTCTCCTGGCTGGCTCTCGGCACGATTCTGGTTTTTTTTGGTTACGCCACCGGCTACCTGAAGATATTTCCGCAAAGCGTCGTCATCGCCTGGCTGCTTGCGACGCCGTTCGCGCTGGCGGCGGCGCATCTCGTCGCGCGCGCGCTGGTGCCGCGCGTGCTGGCGATGCAGTCCAACCAGCGCACCGCAGTCATTGCCGGCACCACCGAGCAGGGGATCGGTCTGGCGCGGCAGTTTCGCGATGACCCTTTTCTCGGCATCCGGCTCGTCGGCTTTTTCGATGACCGCGACCGGGAACGTCTCGGGCCTCTGGCGACGGGAACGACCGCCCTCGGAAAACTCAGCGAGATGGCGGCCTTCGTCAAGGAGAACCGGATTGACCTCATCTACATCACGCTGCCGATGGCTACGCAGCCGCGCATCCTCGATCTGCTCGACGAACTGCGCGATACGACGGCGTCGATCTACTTTGTTCCCGACCTGTTTGTCACCGACCTGATCCAGGGACGCCTGCTCAACATCAAGGGCATTCCGGCAGTTGCCGTCTGCGAAACGCCTTTCGTCGGCATCGACGGCGTGATCAAGCGCGCCAGTGACATCGTGTTGTCACTACTCATCCTGCTGCTGATTTCGCCCTTGCTGCTGGCGATCGCCATCGGCGTCAAGCGCAGTTCGCCGGGGCCGGTGTTGTTCAAGCAGCGTCGCTACGGCGCCGAGGGCAAGGAAATCCTGGTCTACAAGTTCCGCTCGATGACGGTGTGCGAAGACGGCGACCATATCGTTCAGGCAAGGCGTGGCGACCAGCGCGTGACCCGGCTCGGTGCCTTCCTGCGCAAGACCTCGCTCGACGAACTGCCGCAGTTCTTCAATGTGCTGCAGGGGCGCATGAGCATCGTCGGCCCGCGCCCGCACGCCGTCGCGCACAACGAGCTCTACCGCAAGCTGGTCAAGGGCTACATGATCCGGCACAAGGTCAAGCCCGGAATTACGGGCTGGGCGCAGGTCAACGGCTTTCGCGGTGAAACCGACACCGTCGAAAAGATGCAGAAGCGTATCGAGTACGACCTCGACTACCTGCGCAACTGGTCGCTTGGCCTGGATCTGTCGATCATCCTGAAAACCGTCGGCGTCGTCTTCCGTGACCGGCATGCATATTGACACCCTGATTGCATCGCCACGTCTGCGCGCGCTCTTCGCTGGCTTGTGCTTTGCCGCCGCCGGTGTGCTTGTCATCGGCCTGCTTGGCATTGGTGCGACGCCGGTTGCGGTCGGTCTGGTCAATGAACCCTGGGACAAACTCGCGCACCTGGCGACTTTCGCCGTCCTCGGCGGACTGCTCGCCGCCGGCTTCGGCGGTGGACGTCCGTGGCTGGCGACGGCGCTGGCCCTGTCGGTCGGCATCGCCGACGAGGGTTTGCAGCTCTTTCATCCCGGACGCCAGGCCGGTTGGGACGATCTTGCCGCCGACCTCGCCGGTGCCGCGCTGGCGGCGCTGGCGCTCTGGTTCTTCCGCGAAAAGTGGCGCTAGGCCGGTAGCCGGGTGCCCGAGCCAGGCAGGGGCACTGACGTCTCTCCGCCAACATCCGCCGGCGAATGCAATGGCCCGATCGGGCCAGCGGGGCGGCAGGGTTTTCATCTTTTTGACACGAGCGTTTTCTAAGCTGACGGGCATGGGTCGTTCCATTGCCAGTGAGGAAATCGATGCGCTTCGTCAAAACCACGCCCGTGCCGCAAACGGGCGGCTCCTGTCTCAAATCGCTCACCGGCAGCGCCCTGTTGTTCGCGCTCTTCACTGCGCTGCTGCCGGCGACGAGCCACGCGCATGGCGCCAGCGTCGTGCCGCACCGGCTTGCAGCCATCGAGGTGCGCGGTGAGTTGCCGCCGCCGAAAGCCGGCGTCGCCAGCATCAAGTTCGGTGAGTTCTTCCGCATGCCGATCGGCCCGCACGGTCTCGAGCCATCTGAAAAACTGCTGGGGCTGAACGGCAAGCCAGTGCGCCTGGTGGGCTACATGGTGCGCGATGAAACTCAGGGGGCCGGCCATTTCCTCTTCTCGCCCCTGCCGGTTTCGCTTGGCGACGAGGACGAAAGCCTTTCCGACGACTTGCCGCCGACCGCCGTCACCGTGCATCTGCAGGGCGTTGGCAAGCAGAACATTCCCTGGGTCGACGGGCTGATCCAGCTCACCGGCACGCTCGAAGTCGGCGCCCTTGACGAGGGCGATGGTCGTGTTTCGTCGGTGCGCCTGATCCTTGATCCGCAGCTCTCCAGACGCATCCTGCGCGCCAAGCCGATTGTTCGCGCTGCTGCTCACTAGTTCGCACTTTCCTTCCGCTTTCAACGACTCACTTCCTCTTCAGGAGAAACTCCATGCAGCAGCCCATCTTTGTCCGCAAGCTCCTGCCGGCGCTGATCTGTGCGCTTGGCACCGTCGCCAGCGTCGCCGAAGCTGCGCCGACCATCAGCCGGCTGACGCCGCCGTCGAACACGCTGTCGGCCGACGCCGTCACGCTGGCGCGCTTCCTGCCCGGCCAGCGTTTCGACCTGCAGGCGACGGTCAAGCCCGACGCCGGGACGATGATCACTACCGTCGAGTTCAAGGTTGACGGTGTCAGCGTCGGCGTCATCAGCGGCAGCGGTGTTGCCGGCAATAAGAGCCTGGTGCCGGCAAGCTCGCTGACGAGTTCGGTGCCGAACGCGGTGTCCGCCTATCTGCGCGGCTACGCCAACTCGGCTCCCGGCGTGCATACGCTGGCCGTCACGGCGACGCAGAGCGACGGCCAGGTAGTGAGCCGCGAAGGCAACTTCGAAGTTGTCGGTATCGTTGCCAACAACGGTCGTACGGCCAAGAACGTGATCATCATGCTCGGCGACGGCATGGGCGCCGCGCACCGCACGGCGGCGCGCATCATGGCCAAGGGCTACGCGCAGGGCAAGGCGCAGGGCCGTCTGGCGATGGATACCTTCCCTTACACCGGCATGGTGATGACCGCCTCGCTCGACTCGATCGTCACCGACTCGGCACCGGGCATGGCCAACTACGTTACCGGCAACAAGGCGCAGAACAACCAGGAAGGCGTCTATCCTGACGACACCACCGACGCTTTCGACAACCCGCGCGTCGAGTACCTGTCCGAATACCTGCACCGCAAGAAGGGCACCACGCTCGGCATCGTCACCACCGCCGATGTCTTCGACGCAACGCCCGCTGCCAATGCCGTGCATACCTCGAACCGCGGCAACGGTACCGGCATCGTCGACCAGTTCCTCGACGACCGCAAGCTGACCGGCCTGACCGTACTCATGGGCGGTGGCCGCAAGTGGTTCCTGCCGAATGCCTCGAATTCGACCAGCCCGCAGGCGATCAACGGCTCGCAACGCAAGACCTCAACCGACTACGTGCTGCCCGACGATCTCGTCGCCGGCTGGGGCGCCGCCAAGGGCAAGCTCGACAGCAACCGCGACCTGATCGCCGACTTCCAGGCCGCCGGCTATGCCTACGCCCCGGACAAGACTGCGCTCGACGCCGCCGGCGTTCCCGACAAGCTGCTCGGCCTGTTCACCTTCTCCAACATGAACGTCGCGCTCGACAAGATCAACGCGCGCCGCGGCGTGTCGACGGTGGTCAATGATTATGGCTTCCCCGACCAGCCGATGCTCGACGAGATGACCGACAAGGCCTTGAAGGTGCTGAACAAGAACAACGCCAACGGCTTCGTGCTGATGGTCGAGGGCGCGTCGATCGACAAGCAGGCGCACCTGATGGACAGCGACCGCTGGATTCTCGAAACGATCGAATTCGACCGTGCGATCCAGAAGGCCCGCGACTTCGCCACCGCCAACCCTGACACCATCGTCATCGTCACCGCCGACCACGAATGCGCCGGCGCGTCGATCATCGGTGCCTACACCGGCAGCGGCGCGGCGAAGAACAACGTTGCCACCTACGAAGCCGCCAAGTTTCCGAAGTATACGATCAACGCCGACGGCTATCCCGAGAACACCGACGTCGCCGGCAAGATGCTGATCGGCTACGGTGCCAACGCCGACCGCTACGAAACCTGGAAGACCTTCCCGCAACCGGCGCAGGACTCGCAGCAGCCGTTCTACAAGGATGCGCCGCTGAATACCTATCCGGCCAACGCCGCGGCGCGTACCGGCGACGGTTTCCTGATCAGCGGTCAGGTTTCGGGCGAGCAGGCGGTGCACACGGCGACCGACATTCCGCTGTCGGCCTACGGTCGCGGCGCCTCGCTGTTTACCGGCGTCTTTGACAACACCGATGTCTTCTTCAAGCTTGGCCAGATCGCCATCGGCGGCGCCAAGTAATTGCGACGGAAAAGGAAACTCAACATGAACAAGAATCTGTTCAGCCTGCGTAGCGCCGTTCTGGCCGCGGCGCTGGCGGCAAGCAGCGTCGCCGCGCACGCCGGAACCGTGATCAGCGCGACCCTCAGCTTCGACGACGTCGCTGCTGGCAGTAACGCCAACTCGGTCCTCGCGCCCAGGGGATCGGCGCTGCGCTTCGTCAGTCCCGACCGGGAAGACGACCTCGACGAGTATGGTTCCGAGACCGGAACTTTCCACTGGGTCGACGCCACCGCTACCTACGGCGAGGTGAAGGTGATCGCCAGCGAATTCGCGGTTTCCGGCGGCAACGTGCTCAGCAACGATGGTCAACATATCCTGCTGAGCTTCGCTTCGCCGGTGACGATCACCGCCTTCTCGGTCTTTCAGGACAAGTCTGGCTTCGGCAATGAGCAGACCGACGGCAGCTACTTCAGCTTCCTCGACGCCAGCGGGCACGAGATCGCCGGCAGCCAGGTCTTCTTCACACAGTTCGGTAATCCTGGCCTGGAGTTGAAGAGCACGGGAACGTTCGCCAACGTCAGCTCGATCTTCCTGCCGGCCGGCGTGAATTACGACAACCTGTCGCTAACGGCCGTCGCTGCCGTTCCCGAGCCGGGCAGCTGGGCGCTGCTCGGCAGCGGTCTGCTCCTGCTCGGTGCAATGAGCCGTCGTCGTCGCTTCTGATCGCAGTCCAGATCGACATGGCCGGCAGTCCTGCAGACTGCCGGCCATTTTCATGGTGCTCAGATTGAAATTGCTCCGCGGCCTCTGTCTCGCCATCTTCCTGCCTTTGCTGGTGCAGCCCTGCCTGGCGGGCAGTCCCAGGCAGATCGGCGGTGTAAAGCTGTTCGTCTCGGTCGACGCTGAGGGTGTCGTGCTGTATACCGACGTCGCACCGGCCGACGCCGATGATGCTGCCGGTACATCGCCGTCTGCCCACAGCCAGCCGGTGACTGGCAAGGCCGCGCCGCTGCGCCGCCCGGCGGTGGCGAATGGCGTCGGTGCAGGCAGCACGGACCTTGCGGCGGCCGAGGTCGTCGCCGAGACAGCCGAGGCTGTGTCAGGAGAAAGCGCTCCCCTTGCCAATCCTCGCCCGGAACTGCGTGACGGCGGCCTGCCGCCCGAAGACCGCTGAGGCCTTGCTGCACGCGCTTGCCGGGGCTACAGCAGGCAGTAATCGACCGGCTGCAGCATTTCGGGCAGATCGGTTTCGCCAAGTGCGTCGCGCAGGTCGATCTCGATGCGCCGGCTGATCGCGTCGAGCGGCAGGCTGTTCGGCAGCAGCGCAAAAGGGTCCTCGATTTCGTCGCCGATGGTGTCGAGGCCGAAGAAGGTGTACGAGATCAGCCCGACCACCAGCGGTGTCGAAAAACCGATGGTGTCGACCAGTCCGAAAGGCAGCAGCAGGCAGTAGAGGTGCGCCGTGCGGTGCAGCAGCAGCGTGTAGGAGAAGGGCAGCGGCGTTCCGTGCAGCCGTTCGCAGCCGTTCGCAGCCGGCCTGCACGCCGGCCAGCGCGGTGAGCTCGTCCTCGATACTGGCGCTGATCATCGGCGCCACATGCCCGCGCGCGGCGGCATCGGCGAGATCGGCGCTGAGCAGCTGCAGGATGCGGTCGGGCGGATTGGCGGCAGCAGCGACGATCCTGGCCTCGTCTGCCGGCAGAAAGCGCGCGCTGTCATCATCCCGCGTGCCGCGCAGCGAATGGCGCAGCGCATGCGTGAAGGCGATCAGCCGCCGCACGCGCACTGCCTGTTGCGCGCTTTCGCCGGGCTGGACATGGCTGATGGTCATGCGTGCCAGCGAACGCGCATGGATGATGAAGCGGCGCGCGAAATTTGACGCGGTTCTTTGAGATATTTAGCAGGCCTGCAATGTATCAGTAGATACAAACGAATTGCACGCCTTGTAACTACACTCAAAGCGCGTCGCGGAACATCGCTGGTATCAGATCGGCCACAGTTCCGCCTGCCGCGCGCCTGCGAGCACGAGCGCTTGCTCCAGCTCATTAAGCGACACGTCGACAGACGTGTTATCCGCCAGTGTCCATCGGATCGATGCGGCACCTCCAATCCGCATCCCGAGAATCGCGCGCGCCATACGCCCTTGGGCAACCTCGTCGCCATCAAATACTTTGTCAGCAACAGCGACGGTGATGGCAGCGACCGCCTCAGCGCGCGCTGTTTTTGCTACAGCGCGAGGATCGAGCACTGACGCATCATCGGTTGCCTGGCTGATGATGTCACTGAGCACAAATCCTTCACCATTCCATCGTGCCGCCTTTCCCGGCGGCACGTCGGGTGGCGAAACATCGATGCACCCCCCAGGGAGTAGGAATTTCCCCGGCTCCAGCGGGCTTTCATCTGCAATCGCCGCCCCGACAAAGAAACCGTCTCCATCGAGTTGCGAAACAATTTTTTCCATGATGATCCAGCCCTAGTAGGTGATGCAAGCAAGAAAAGCGACGGTGCGAACGCGAGTTTCCGTTCCGCCTGCGGACAAGGTGTAGTTGCCGGATGCGTAGCTGCCGCCGCGCGAGTTGCCGGACGTGTACGTGCCGTCGTTGCCAGAACCATAGTCATAGGCGTTCGTCGTTTGCTGGTGCGCATGACTTTTGTTCTCGCTGTCTTGCCAGCTCAAGAGCATGCGGCCAGCGTCAACGCCACGCCCGTCATCCCATCCGCGCAAGTGTTCGCCGCGAATATCAGGCAGCACGATGTAGGCCCCCGTGACAGACCGGCTGGTTGATGGATTGGCAGGATCTGTGCAGCGGTAGCCGCTCAACGAGGTAGCGTTGAGGGCGTCGCCAACATATATCGCGGCATCCAACGATGAGTACACCGCCCTGGACACGGCAGCTCCATTGGCCTTCAGGCGCCCCACTGGGGCGGTCGCCCTGGCGTAAAACTCAATTTTTCCCGGCGGCACAGAATCAATAGGGTCCAGCAAAATCCACCCGCCGGCGCCGCCATCCAACGACGACACGTACTCGAAGGAAAATGGGCCAGAGCCGTTGTAATCGCCGGCAGAGATCGCAACCGCCGCGGGAGATGCCCGCTTATAGATCTTCTTCGCGCCGGCGCCGACATCGAGCGTAGCAACGCCGCCGCTATTTGCCGCCGCAGGAATCGTCGTTACACGCAAACCTGTTGTATAGGCCGTAATTGCCGGTGCCAGTACACCGACAATAGCGTCGCCGGACCCCGTAGCAGCAAAGCGTACTGCCACCTGCCGCTGGATATCAGTCGAATCGAAGTCGATCGAAGCCGCCAAAGCGCTCGCCTCGGCGCCAAACTGCGCCAGCGCCGCGAAAAAAAAGAACGCCTTTTCATTGAATTGCTCTGGTGTATCGATCGGCGATGGCGGATCAGGCAACGGCGTCGACGTCCCCCCGTTTTCAGTAGCAGCGAGCTTTAGAGTCCGAGGCTAATGTAGCCGATTTCCGGATGAGTGATTCGGCATAGGCGGCAGGCGT
>NZ_JACIGE010000019.1 GCF_014197755.1 Rhodocyclus tenuis
AAGAGTCGTTTGCCGAAGGAATCGGGCGGGGCGGGTGAAGGGTGCTCGCGCCCGTTCGTTTCCGGGAGCGCTATAAGGAGGCAGCCAGGGGCATGCCTTCCGATCGGAGGATCGAACGATGGCAATGTTAAGTTTTGAAAGGAAGTACCGCGTTCGCGGGGGCCAGCTGATCGGAGGCGAGTCGCTGGACTTCTGGATCGGTCCGTTCTATGTAGGCTTCTTCGGGATCACGGCGGTGATGTGCGCCCTGATGGGGACGCTGCTGATCGTACTGGGCGCTTCGTGGGGTCCGACGTGGAACCTGTGGCAGATCAGCATTGCGCCGCCGGATCTGAAGTACGGGCTGGGGGTCGCACCCCTGCGCGAAGGGGGTCTGTGGCAGGCGATCACGGTGTGCGCCATTGGCGCTTTTGTTTCGTGGGCGCTGCGTGAAGTCGAGATCTGCCGCAAGCTGGGGATCGGCTTTCACATTCCGTTTGCATTCAGCTTTGCAATTCTGGCGTACATCACGCTGGTCGTCATTCGCCCGGTGTTGATGGGTGCGTGGGGACACGGCTTCCCGTACGGCATCATGAGTCACCTGGACTGGGTGTCGAATACCGGCTACCAGTACCTGCACTTCCACTACAACCCGGGTCACATGCTGGGGATCGCGTTCTTCTTTACGACGACGCTGGCACTGGCGCTGCACGGTTCGCTGATCCTGTCGGCGACGAACCCGGGCAAGGGTCAGGTCGTGAAGACGGCGGAACACGAGAACACGTTCTTCCGTGATGTGGTTGGCTACTCGATCGGCGCACTGGCGATTCACCGTCTCGGTCTGTTCCTGGCCCTGTCGGCGGCCTTCTGGAGTGCGGTGTGTATCGTCATCAGTGGTCCCTTCTGGACGCATGGCTGGCCGGAATGGTGGAGCTGGTGGCTGCAAATGCCGAACTGGCGCTAACAGGGAGCGACACAAATGGCCGAATATCAAAACATCTTCAACCAGGTACAGGTGCGCTCGCCGGCGCACCACGGCGTGCCGCACTCGCGTGGCCAGTCGGGCCGCATCGGGCAGCCGTTCTTCATGTACTGGCTGGGCAAGATCGGCGACGCGCAGATTGGTCCGCTGTACCTGGGCTTCACCGGTGTTGCATCACTGGTATGTGGTTTCATCGCCATCGAGATCATCGGGCTGAACATGGCCGCGCAAGTGGGCTGGAGCCCGATGGAATTCGTGCGGCAACTGCCGTGGCTGGCGCTTGAGCCGCCGCCCGCGAAGTACGGCTTGTCGTTTCCGCCGCTGGCGGAAGGTGGCTGGTGGCTGATGGCGGGCTTCTTCCTGACGCTGTCGATCCTGCTCTTCTGGGTGCGCACCTATCGCCGCGCCGTTGCGCTCGGCATGGGCACGCACGTCGCCTGGGCGTTTGCCTCGGCGATCTGGCTGTACCTGGTGCTCGGTTTCATCCGCCCGGTGATGATGGGCAGCTGGTCCGAAGCCGTACCGTTCGGCATCTTCGCCCACCTCGACTGGACGGCGGCGTTCTCGATCCGTTACGGCAACCTGTACTACGATCCCTTCCACATGCTCTCCATCGCTTTCATGTATGGCGCGACGCTGCTCTTCGCCATGCACGGTGCGACGGTTCTCGCGGTCTCCCGTCTCGGCGGCGAACGCGAACTCGAGCAGATCACCGACCGCGGCACCGCCTCGGAACGTGCTGCGCTGTTCTGGCGCTGGACGATGGGTTTCAACGCGACGATGGAATCGATTCACCGCTGGGGCTGGTGGTGCGCCGTGCTGGTCACGCTGACTGGCGGCATCGGCATCCTGCTCTCCGGCACCGTGGTCGACAACTGGTATCTGTGGGCGATCAAGCATGGTGTGGCGCCGCCGTACCCGCAAGTCTTCCCGGGAGTCGTTGATCCGGCCACCTTGACGACGACGGGGGTGACGCAATGAACGCCAGGAATCAGAAGCTTGCCTGGGCCGCTGGCGCCCTCGGCCTGATCGCCTTCACCGCCGGCTGCGAACGGCCGCCGGTTGATACGGTGCAGCGTGGTTACCGGGGTCTCGGCATGGTCGAGGTGTACAACCCGGCCAAGACCGCGGCACTCGCCGCCACGCAGCAATCGCCGGCAGCAACGCCGGCGGTCGCGGCGGCCGGCGTGCCGGCTGCCAGCGTCTATCAGAACGTGCAGGTGCTCAAGGATCTGGACATCAGCGAATTCAACCGCCTGATGGTCTCGATCACGCAGTGGGTGGCACCGGAAGTTGGCTGCTCGTACTGCCACGCTGACGGCGACCTCGCTGCCGACACGGTCTACACCAAGGTCGTGTCGCGGCGCATGCTGGAAATGACGCGTCACATCAACAGCGACTGGAAGGCCCACGTCGCCGAGACGGGCGTCACCTGCTACACCTGCCACCAGGGCAAGCCGGTACCGAGCAACATCTGGTTTGCCGATGCCGGACCGAAGTCGGGTGGGCAGATGGCGAAGCGGCAAGGGCAGAACGCCCCGGCCCCGGCCGTCGGTCTGACCTCGCTGCCGTTCGACCCCTTCAGCATGTTCCTGGAGAAGTCGACGGCGGTCCCGGTCATCTCGAAGACTGCGCTGCCGGTCAAGGGAGCGAACCCGGCTGACGTGAAGACGGCGGAAGCGACCTACGGCCTGATGATGCACATCTCCAAGGCACTCGGGGTCAATTGCACGTACTGCCACAACACCCGTTCGTTCGCCGAATGGGAAGCCAGTACGCCGCAACGGCAGACCGCATGGCACGGTATCCGTCTGGTGCGTGACCTCAACGTCACCTACCTTGATCCGCTGACGCCGGTGTTCCCGAAGAACCGTCTGGGTCCGCAGGGTGATGGTCCGAAGGTCAATTGCGCCACTTGCCACAACGGCGTCTTCAAGCCGCTGTACGGCGTGAGCCTGGCCAAGGAGTACCCGTCGCTGCACAATCCGGCGAAGGCCGCGGCAGCAGCACCCGCAGCGGCCCCGGTCGAAGCGGAAGCGGCGCCGGCAGCATCGGGCACCTGACGCACGACGTAACACGCAAGACGCAACAAGCGAAGCGGCCAGCCTGGCAACAGGCTGGCCGTTTTGTCATGGGCGTTCGGTGGGCGTTGCGAGGGAGGCGTCCACCGCTTAGCGCCGTCAGGCCGTGGGCCGGCGGCGCCTCATGGTTTCACAAATCGTTGCCGCCGGCCCACGGCCTGACGGATGAGCCGGTGAGGGGTGCGCGAAGGTGTTGATGGTGCTGCCGGGCTTGCCACTGCTACGTCGGTTGCCTGCGCGGACCTACCAGCGCAGCGCGAAGACGCAGGCGGGGGCGCCCTGCGCCTGACAGCGGATTTCCTCGACGCTGGTGCGCGCGCTGACGAGCTCGCTGAAGATGCGTGCGAAGGTGCCGGCGTAGAAGTCGCAGACCGGATGATCGGTGTGTGCACCCTGGCACACCGGGCCATCGGCGATGGTCAGCAGCAAGGGCGCTTCTGCGCTGCCGAACTCGGCCGAGAAGGCACCGCTGCCGGTGAAGGTCCAGGCGTGCTGGCCGATCGCCTTGACCAGGATGCGCGCGGCGAGCGGTGCCGGCGTGACGCGCAGCACGCGCTGCGCCGGCCGCGGGATGCGGTGCGCGAGCAGATAGTCGCCGGTGCGCCGGCCGGCATCGCGGCCGATCCTGGCGAGCAGGTCGGGTGCCAGATGCGCGCGCAGCGTCGTATGCAGCTGCGTCACCCAGGCCTCATCGACCATCGCCGTTGGTAGCGTGGCGAGGCACTCGGCGAGTCCGGCCTCGCCGAACAGCGTTTCAGTGGTGGCACGTCCGCAGGCGGCGTCGAGCGCCTCGCCCATGCGGATGATCGCGTTCGGGCCGATACGGCCGGCGTGCGCGGAAGGATGCGGGTCAGTCATGCGGGGCTCCGGAAGGGGCGAGAGAGCGCAGGGGCCGCGGGCGTCTTCGCTCAGCCGCGCCGCCAGCGGCGGACGAGGTCGGCGACATGCGTGAGCAGCGCCAGCGACAGGCAGCCGGCGAGCAGCAGCGGGTCGGCGCCGCTCAGCGCAACGCGCAGCGCGAGGATCAGGCTGGCGCCGGCGCCGAGGTTGATGAGCAGGTCGGCCAGAGCCGGGCCGCGACGCGTCAGCCGCCGCCAGACGATGAGCAGCAAGCCCTCGGCGACGAGGAGGACGAGCAGCAGATCGGCGATGCGCCCGTCAGGGATCAGTCCGGCGACGAAGTCGATGACGGGGGCGAGGGGAGTGATGAGGGGGCCGACGGCGGCGAGCGCGTCCATCGCTCATGCTCCCCGTCGCCGACGCTCCGCCATCACGCCTTCGACAGGCCGAGCAGCTGTGCCACGTCCTTGAAGAAGACGCGAACGTGCGCGAAGGGCTTCTTCCTGACCAGACGCTTGTGCAGGTAGGACTCCCAGGTCAGGTCCTGGATGTCCGGGTCGGCGCACAGCTTGACGAACTTCTCGCGGCGCGAGTCGGAGGTGTACCAGAAGCGTTGCAAGAGGCCGAGCGCCCAGAAGACTCGGCCGTGCGCCTTCATGAAGCGTTTGCGCGCGAGCGCCAGCGAGGCGGCGTTGCCGCTCGCAAGGTAAGCCTCGACCGCCTCGGCGGCGTAACGGCCGCCGGCCAGCGCGTAGTAGATGCCTTCGCCGGACGCCGGCGCGACGCAGCCGGCGGCGTCGCCGGCGAGCACTACGTCGCGGCCGTTGTCCCACTTCGCCAGCGGTTTCAAGGGCAGCGGCGCGCCTTCGCAGCGCAGCAGCTCGGCGCTATCGAGGCCGGCGATCCGGCGCAGGTCGGCAGTGGCTTTTCTGAGGGGGAAACCCTTGATCTCGCTGCCGACGCCGATGCTCATGGTGTCGCCGTGCGGGAACACCCAGCCGTAGAAGTCGGGCGAGACGCGGCCCTGGTAATAGACGTCGCAGCGGTCGGTGTTGCCGCCTTCGGGCGTGCGCACGATCTCGTGGTAGGCGAAGACGTAGCGCATCTTGTCGGCACCCGGTACGCAGTGTTTGGCGACCTGCGAGTTGGCGCCGTCGGCGCCGATGACGGCACGGGCACGCACCTGGCGTTCGACCGTGCCACTGCTCGCTGGCAGGTCGACCGGGTTGAGTCCGTCCTGACCGGCGACGTCGCCTTCGGCCGCGGTGGCGGCGACGGTCTCGCGGTAGTGCACGATGGCGCTGCCGTCGGTATCACGCGTGATCTTCAGGTAGTTGCCCTGGCGGCGCACGGCGCCGTGGCTGGCGGCGCGATTGCGCAGCCATTCGTCGAAGTCCTTGCGGTCGACGAGACCGACGAAACCGATCGGGATCGGCATGTCGACGGCGCGGCCCGACGGCGCGATCATGCGCGCCGATCTGGCGCGCGCGACCAGCACCTCGTCTTCGGGCAGCTCGAATTCCTTCAGCGCCTGCGGCGGAATGGCGCCGCCGCAGGGCTTGATGCGGCCACCGCGTTCGAGCAGTAGAACCTTGCGTCCGGCTTTCGCCAGATCGTTCGCTGCCGTCGCCCCCGCCGGGCCGCCACCGATCACTACTACGTCGTACTGGTCCATTGTTTTTCCCCTGTCCTGTATTCCTTGAGCCTATCCCTGGTTGGCCGCCTGCGCGAGCAGTTCGCCCGTCGTCGGCGTCTTGTCCGCTTCGCCAGCCTCCGCCGCGACGATGAAGCGCGCCGCGAGCCGTGCCGAGTAAATGAACAACAGCGCCTCGCCGGCGAAGACGACGGCGTAGGCGTGGATCTGCGAATCGAGCAGGGCACGCGCCGCGTCGGCGGCAACGGTGCCCATGAAGCCGCCGATGGCGAAGGCGATCGCCTGCGCGGCGCCCCACAGCCCCATGCGCACGCCCTCACGCGAGGCGCGGCCGGCGCCGGCGAGGTTCATCATCGAGCCGATTGCCGAGACGGCAAAGGCGCCGTTGGCGGCACCGAGCAGGAAGACGTTGGCGCGCAGCGGCCACTCGGCACCGACGATGCCGCCGCTCGCGAGTGCCAGGAGCGCCAGCGCCGAGGCGAGGCAACCGCCGATCGTCCATTGGCGCAGCGTGCCGAAGCGGCCGCTCAAGAAGCCGACCAGCAGCATGCCGCAGAGCACACCGCCGTGCTGCAGACCGGAGAGCATCGTCGACTGTCCCGGCGTCAGCCCGAAGATGGCACCGGCAAAGGGCTCGAGGATCAGGTCCTGCAGGCTGTACGAGAGCATCGAGATGAACACGAAGAGCGTGAAGCCGCGCGCCACCGGTTCGTCCCAGACCTGTGCCAGCGCGGTGCGGAAGGAGGGGCGCTGCTCCTCCTCGATCGCTGCCGCATGCTCGCCTTCGACGCCCCACACGGCGGCCAGCGCCAGTGTGAAGGCGAGCAGCGAGACGACGCCTGAGACGAGCATCAGGCGCTCGAGCGAGAACGGGTCGAGCAGCTTGCCGCCGATGCCGGCGGTGATGATGAAGCCGACGATCATCATCACCCACGCCGTCGTCGCCGCCGCGCCGCGGCGCTTCGGCTCGACGCGCTTGGCCAGCAGCACCAGCAGCGAGGTGCCGGCGGCACCGGCACCGAGACCGATGGCGGTGAAGGCGATGGCGCCGAGAATGACGCCGAGCGTGACATTGCTTTCCATCACCGCGGTGGCGACGGCGGCGCCGAAGCCGCCGAGGGCAAGCACCGCCATGCCGCCGATGATCCACGGCGTGCGCCGTCCGCCGACGTCGGAGCCGTAACCGAGGCGCGGGCGCAGCAGCTGGACGACGTGATGGATGCCGACCAGCGCACCGGGAATCATTGCCGGCAGCGCCAGTTCGACGACCATGACACGGTTGAGCGTCGAGGTCGTCAGCACGATGATCGCGCCGAGCGCCGTCTGCACCAGGCCGAGGCGGACGATGCCGAGCCAGCCGATGTGGCGGCTCATTACACTGTGGCCCCGATGGCGCGGATGCCGATCGCGGTCGCCATCATCCCCGAGACGTAGAGGGTGACGCCGAAGGCCGAGAGGAAGAGGGCGTTCTTGACCGGGGCCTTGAGGAAGCGGGCCATGAGCACGAGCTGGGCGGCGAGCAGCGCGGCGACGATGCCGGCCTGCAGCGGCCGCTCCCAGTGGCTGAGCAGCGCGATGACGACGAGTTGCGGTGCCACCATCGACGCACACGCCCAGCGCGCGGCGTTCTGCACGCCGAGGACCACCGGCAGCGATTTCAGGCCCATCTGCGTATCGCCCTCGATCGCCTTGAAGTCATTGAGCGTCATGATCCCGTGCGCGCCGAAGCTGTACAGCGCGGCAACGAGCAGCGTCTCGTTCGGCGGCAGCGCGCCACCGGCCATGACCACGGCGCCGGTCACCCAGGGAATGCCTTCGTAGGAGATGGCGACCGCGCCGGGGCCCCACCAGCCGCTGCGCTTCAGGCGGAAGGGCGGTGCCGAGTAGGCCCACGCGAAGGCCATGCCGAGCGCGGCGGCGGCGAAGCCCCACGGACCGAGCAGGGTGGCGACCGCCATCGACAGGATCGTCCAGATGATCGCGATGTACAGACCCCAGCGACCGGGGATGCGCCCCGACGGGATCGGCCGCATCGGCTCGTTGATCGCATCGACGTGACGGTCGAACCAGTCATTGACCGCCTGGCTGGTGGCGCAGATCAGCGGCCCGGCGAGGACCACGCCGACCACCAGCAGCAGCCAGTGTTCGGCCAGAGACGCGCCGGAAGAGGCGACCCCGCAACCGAAGGCCCACATCGGCGGAAACCAGGTGATCGGTTTGAGCAGTTCAAGGACGGCGGAGGGCTGGGGGCGATTCATCGGCGGAGCTTATAGCGGTCGGCAGAGTTAACGTCAAGACGGGTGCTACGGTAGCGCGCTTTTGGCCTGCTGCGGGCGTGTTTTTTTGCGCCATGCCGGGTTGGGCCGATCGCCCGTAAACGCCCGTGCCATCTGGGTTTTCCGGGATCGGGGGAGGGCTATTACCTTGACAGAAGAGGGCGCTCTCTCTACATTTGCCGGCTGATCAAAGTAGGCGACCGACCGGAGAAGTGCGCGATGCATCAAGTCAAGGCCGCAAGCGAACGGCGCGCAGGCCTCTATACCGACGAAGAACGTCAGCGCCGGGACGCGTCCAAGTGGACCCTGGTCCAGGGTGTTCTCGCTCCGCTGCAGTTCCTGGTCTTCCTCGTCAGCCTCGTGCTGGTGCTGCGCTATCTCCTCACCGGTGAAGGTTTCGACGCGGCGACGATCTCGATCCTGGTCAAGACCTTCGTGCTGTACACGATCATGGTCACCGGCGCCATCTGGGAGAAGGACGTCTTCGGCCAGTACCTGTTCGCGCCGGCCTTCTTCTGGGAAGACGTGGTCAGCTTCGTCGTCATCGCGCTGCACACGATCTATCTGTGGGGCCTCCTCACCGGCCAGCTGACGCCGCACGAACAGATGTTCGTCGCGCTCGCCGCCTACGCCACCTACGTCATCAACGCCGCCCAGTTCCTGCTGAAACTGCGCGCGGCACGCCTGCAGGCTGCCGCCGCCGCACCATCCGCCGCTGCGTCCGCGCGCGCCACCGCCGGGGCCGGCCAATGAACGACATGAATCCATCCGCCACTGCTTCTAGCGCACTTCCCCCTGCATCTCCCCCAGCTTCTTCCGGCGCTGCCGAGCTGCCCTGTGCGCCGGCCGTCGCCGGCCAGCACATCAGCCTCCAGCACGAGCGCGGCCAGCAGCAGGTGTTCTGCGGACTGGCCGGCATCGTCTGGCTGCACCGCAAGATCCAGGATGCCTTCTTCCTCGTCGTCGGTTCGCGCACCTGCGCGCACCTGATGCAGTCGGCCGCCGGCGTGATGATCTTCGCCGAACCGCGCTTCGGCACGGCGATCATCGAGGACCGCGATCTCGCCGGTCTCGCCAACGCGCACGCCGAGCTCGACCGCGTCGTCACGCGACTCCTCGAGCGCCGGCCCGACATCCGCATGCTCTTCCTCGTTGGCTCCTGCCCGTCGGAAGTGATCAAGCTCGATCTGGCGCGCGCCGCCGAGCGTCTCTCGCAGACCTTCGCACCAGCGGTGCGCGTCGTCGACTACAGCGGCAGCGGCCTGGAAACGACCTTCACGCAGGGCGAGGACGCCTGCCTCGCGGCACTGGTGCCGCTCTTGCCGGCAGCGACCGACAGTGCGCCCTCGCTGCTCGTCGTCGGCACGCTCGCCGATGTCGTCGAGGACCAGTTCCGCCGCCAGTTCGCGGCGCTTGGCATCGGCCCGGTCGATTTCTTCCCGCCGCGCCGCTCGACCGCGCTGCCGGCCGTCGGTGCGAACACCCGCTTCCTGCTCGCCCAGCCCTATCTGCGCGATACCGCGCGCGCGCTCGAAGGGCGCGGCGCCACGCACCTGCCGGCGCCGTTCCCGCTCGGCGCCGAAGGCACGCTGGCCTGGCTCAAGGCCGCCGCCGACGCCTGGAGAGTGTCCGATGCCGACTTTGCCACGGCGACCGCCGCCGGCGTCGAGCGCGCCGAACGCGCGCTTGCGCGCTACCGGCCGGCGCTCGCCGGCAAACGCGTTTTCCTGTTCCCGGACTCGCAGCTCGAACCGGTGCTGGCGCGCTTCCTCTCCCGCGAACTGGGCATGACGCTGATCGAGGTCGGCACGCCCTTCCTGCACCGCGCGCATCTGGCGGCCGAACTCGCGCTGCTGCCCGCGGGCACGCTCATCACCGAGGGCCAGGACGTCGACGCGCAGCTCGACCGCTGCCGCGCCAGCGCGCCCGACCTCGTCGTCTGCGGTCTGGGTCTCGCCAACCCGCTCGAGGCCGAAGGCATCGCCACCAAGTGGTCGATCGAACTCGTCTTCTCGCCGATCCACGGCTTTGACCAGGCCGGCGATCTGGCCGAACTTTTTGTGCGCCCGCTCGAGCGCCGCCAACGGCTCACCGGCCTCTAGTCCATCGAGTCCACCCTAGGCACCTCTTCCATGCAACTGACCGTCTGGACCTACGAAGGACCCGCGCACGTCGGCGCGATGCGCGTCGCCACCGCCATGCAGGGCGTGCATTACGTGCTGCATGCGCCGCAGGGCGATACCTACGCCGATCTCCTGTTCACCATGATCGAGCGCCGCGCTGCGCGCCCGCCGGTGACTTACACCACCTTCGCCGCGCGCGATCTCGGCGGCGATACCGCCGAGTGCTTCAAGCGCGCCGCGCGCGATGCCGTCGCCCGCTACGCGCCGCAGGCGCTGCTCGTCGGCGCCTCGTGCACCGGCGAACTGATCCAGGACGATCCGGGCGGCCTCGCGCGCGCGCTCAATCTGCCGATCCCGGTGGTGCCGCTCGAACTCTCGTCCTACCAGCGCCGCGAACACTGGGGCGCCGCCGAGACCTTCTACCAGCTGACGCGCGCCATCCTCGCGCCCAAGCTGCCGAAGCCCGGCCAGACCCGGCCGCCGCGCGCGCCGGGTGTGGCGCCGTCGTGCAACATCCTCGGCTCGCTGGCGCTCGGTTTCCGCCACCGCGACGACATCGTCGAGATCCGTCGCCTGCTCGAGGCGCTCGGCATCCGCATCAATGTCGTCGCGCCGCTCGGTGCCACGCCCGCCGATCTGGCGCGCCTGCCCGACGCCGATTTCAACGTCGTCCTCTATCCCGAGATCGCCGGCCAGACCGCCTCCTGGCTCGCGCGCAGCTTCGCCCAGCCGGCGACCAAGGTGATTCCCGTCGGCGTCGGCGCGACGCGCGAGTTCATCGCCGAAGTCGCCGCGCTCGCCGGTGTCGATCCGGCGCCGGTGTTGAATGACCCGGCGCTGCGCCAGCCCTGGTACAGCCGCTCGGTCGACTCGACCTACCTCACCGGCAAGCGTGTTTTCCTGTTCGGCGAGGCCAACCGCGTCATCGCCTGCGCGCGCATCGCCGCGCGCGAACTCGGCTTCACCGTCGTCGGGCTGGGCGCCTACAACCGCGAGTTTGCCCGCGAAGTCCGCGCCGCCGCCGCGCTCTACGGCGTCGAGCCGCTCATCACCGACGACTACCTCGAGGTCGAGGCGAAGATCGCCGAGCTGCACCCGGAACTGGTGCTCGGCACGCAGATGGAACGGCACACCGCCAAGCGCCTGGCGATTCCCTGCGCGGTCATCTCGTCGCCGGCGCACGTGCAGGATTTCCCGGCGCGCTACTCGCCGCAGATGGGCTTCGAAGGCGCCAATGTGCTCTTCGATACCTGGGTCCACCCGCTGATGATGGGCCTCGAGGAACACCTGCTGCAGCTCTTCCGCGAGGACTTCGAATTCAACGACGCGCCCTCGCACCTCGGCGCCGCCTCTGGCGCGATGCAGGCATCTGGCGCAGAATCCGCCGCGTCGGCGCCGGTGGCCAGCGCTGCGCCGCCGGCCGCCGCCACGGCGACGGCCTCGCCGCTGCCAGCGGGGCGCGACGAGACCACGAGCGCCACCCCCGCCGCCGCAACGACCACTGTATCGACCACCGCACCGACCGCCGCACCAACTACCGCCAGCGATATCCTGCGCTGGTCGGCCGAAGCCGAGCAGGAACTGAAGAAGATCCCCTTCTTCGTTCGTGGCAAGGCGCGCCGCAATACCGAACGCTACGCCAGCGAACGCGGCGTGACGTTGATTACCGTCGAGGATCTCTACGATGCTAAAGCTCACTTCGGCCGCTAAGAAGAAAGCTGCCGCAGCCGCCAAGGCCGCAGCCGCCACCCCGATCCGCGTCGTCATCGTCACCCTCGATGACCACCTGGCGAGCGCCGCCGCGCGCGCGCAGGCGACGCTGGCGCGCGAACTGCCCGGCCTCGAACTGAAGCTGCATGCCGCCACCGAATGGCTCGAGGACGGTGCCGCGCGCGAACGCTGCCTCGCCGACATCGCCCGTGCCGACATCATCGTCGCCACCATGCTCTTCCTCGAGGAGCACATCCAGGCCGTACTGCCGGCGCTCACCGCGCGCGCGCCGCACTGCGACGCCGTCGTCGGCTGCATGTCGGGCGGCGAGATCGTCCGCCTGACGCGCCTGCACCGCTTCAAGATGGACGGATCCTCCGGCGGCACGCTGGCGCTCCTGAAGCGCCTGCGCGGCAAGGATGATGGCAAGGACGGCGGCAAGGAGAAGCAGGACAAGCAGGGCTCGGCCGGCGCGCAGCAGATGAAGATGCTGCGCCGCATCCCGCAGCTCTTGCGCTTCATCCCCGGCGCCGCGCAGGACGTGCGCGCCTATTTCCTCGCGCTGCAATACTGGCTCGCCGGCTCCGACGACAACCTCGCCAACCTGGTGCGCATGCTCGTCGACCGCTACGCCGACGGCGAGCGCCTGCCGCTGCGCGGCACGCTCAAGGCGGCGCCGCCGACCGAGTACCCGGAAGTCGGCCTCTACCATCCGCGTCTTTCCGGGCGCATCGGCGAGCAGCGCGAGGCACTGCCGAAGCCGAAGAACGCCCGCGGCACCGTCGGCCTCTTGATCATGCGTTCCTACGTGCTCGCCGGCAACGCCCGCCACTACGACGCGGTGATCGACGCGCTCGAAGGGCAGGGCCTCGCCGTCGTCCCGGCCTTCGCTTCCGGCCTCGACGCACGCCCGGCGATCGAGACCTTCTTCCTCAAGGACGGCAAGAGCAGCGTCGACGCCGTCGTCTCGCTGACCGGCTTCTCGCTCGTCGGCGGCCCGGCCTACAACGACGCGCACGCCGCCGAAGACATCCTCGCCCGCCTCGATGTGCCCTACATTGCCGCGACGCCGGTCGAATTCCAGACGCTGCAGCAGTGGCGCGAATCCGACCGCGGCCTGATGCCGGTCGAGTCGACGATGATGATCGCCATCCCCGAACTCGACGGCGCCACCGGTTCGATGGTCTTCGGCGGCCGTATCGCCGAGGGCGCCGGCCGCTGCCCGGGCTGCACGCGCGAATGCGTCCTGCCGACCGGCGACGCCGAACGCGACATGAACGGCTGCGAAGAACGCATCGAGATGCTCGCCGCCCGCGTCGCCCGCCAGGTCACGCTGCGCCGCACGCCGCCGGCTGAACGCAAGATCGCCATCGTCATCTTCAATTTCCCGCCGAACGCCGGCAACATCGGCACCGCCGCCTTCCTTTCGGTGTTCGCGTCCTTGCACAACACGCTGACGGCCATGAAGGCCGCCGGCTATCAGGTCGAGGATATCCCCGCCAGCGCCGACGAACTGCGCGATTCGATCATCGTCGGCAACGCCGCGCGCTATGGCGCCGATGCCAACGTGCACCACCGCATCCCGGCCGACGACCATGTCCGCCGCGAGAAGTACCTCGCCGAGATCGAGGCGCAGTGGGGCCCGGCGCCCGGCCGCCAGCAGAGTGACGGCAGCAGCATCTTCGTGCTCGGCCGCCAGTTCGGCAACGTCTTCGTCGGCATCCAGCCCTCGTTCGGCTACGAAGGCGACCCGATGCGCTTGCTCTTCGAGAAGGGCTTCTCGCCGACGCACGCCTTCTCGGCCTTCTATCGCTACCTGCGCGAGGACTTCGGCGCCAGCGCCGCGCTGCACTTCGGCACGCACGGCGCGCTCGAATTCATGCCCGGCAAGCAGACCGCGCTGTCGTCGGCGTGCTGGCCCGACCGCATGGTCGGCGACCTGCCCAACCTCTATCTCTACGCCGCCAACAATCCGTCCGAAGGCGCCATCGCCAAGCGCCGCTCGGCAGCGACGCTGATCAGCTACCTGACGCCGCCGATCGCGCAGGCCGGTCTCTACCGCGGCCTCGCCGATCTGAAGTCCTCGCTCGAACGCTGGCGCGGCCTCTCGCCCGAAGACGCCGCGCACTCGGCGCAGATCCCCGACCTCGCCGCGCTGATCCAGCTGCAGGCCGCCGCCGTCGATCTCGATGTCGCCGAACCGGCCTGGCCGACCGACCTCGAATCGCTGACGCCGCGGCTCGCCCGCCTGCAGGAAGCGATCGTCGAACTCGAACAGACGCTGATCCCGCACGGCCTGCACGTCGTCGGCGTCGCGCCCTCGCGCGCCGAGCGCATCGACTTCCTGCGCGCCTTGAGCGAAGCCTCGCACGGCACCATCCTGCCGGTCGAGGCGATCGCCACGCTGGTCGACGGCGACACGCCCGAAGGCGCCGCCGCGGCCATGGCCGCCGCCACCGGCCAACCGGTCGACCAGAAGACGCTGCAGGTCTTGCGCGAACTCGCCGCCACCGACCGCCTGCTCGCCGAGGAACACGAGATCAAGGCCATCCTGCGTGCGCTCGACGGCCGCTTCACGCGCCCGGCGCCCGGCGGCGACCTCGTGCATACGCCGGCGATCCTGCCGACCGGCCGCAACCTGCACGGCTTCGACCCCTTCCGCATCCCCTCGGCCTTCGCGCTGCAGGATGGCGCACGCCAGGCGCAGCGCCTGCTCGAACGCCACCTCGCCGACGGTAATCCGTTGCCCGAATCGATCGCGCTCGTCCTCTGGGGCTCCGACAACCTGAAGAGCGAAGGCGGCCCGATCGCGCAGGCGATGGCACTGCTCGGCGCCGAACCGCGCTTCGATTCCTTCGGCCGTCTCGCCGGCGCCAACCTGATTCCGCTCGACCGCCTCGGCCGCCCGCGCATCGACGTGGTGATGACGCTCTCGGGCATCTTCCGCGACCTGCTGCCGCTGCAGACCAAGCTCTTGGCCGAAGCCGCCTACCTCGCCGCCGTCGCCGACGAGCCGCCGGAACTCAACTTCGTGCGTAAGCACACACTCGCCTACCAGGCGCAGCACGGCTGCGACATCGAAACCGCCGCCCTCAGAGTCTTCAGTAACGCAGACGGCGCCTACGGCTCGAACGTCAATCGCCTGATCGACAACGGCCGCTGGGAAGACGAGGACGAACTCGCCGAAACCTACACCCGCCGCAAGTGCTTCGCGCACGGTCGCACCGGCAAACCGGTACAACAGGCGGCGCTGCTCAACAGTGCGCTCGCCGACGTTTCGCTCACCTACCAGAACCTCGAATCGGTCGAACTCGGCGTCACCACGCAGGACGTCTATTTCGACACGCTCGGCGGTATCAGCCGCGCGGTGAAACGCGCCCGCGGCGAGTCGGCACCGGTCTATATCGGCGACCAGACGCGCGGCGACGGCGTCGTGCGCACGCTCGGCGAACAGGTGGCGCTGGAAACGCGCACACGCATGCTCAACCCGAAGTGGTACGAAGGCATGCTCAAACACGGCTACGAGGGCGTGCGCCAGATCGAGGAACACGTCACCAACACCATGGGCTGGTCGGCAACCACCGGCGAAGTCGCGCCCTGGGTGTATCAGCAGATCACGCAAACCTACATGCTCGATCCGGAGATGCGCGAACGCCTCGCGCAGCTCAATCCGACCGCGTCGGCCAAACTCGCCAACCGCCTGCTCGAAGCGCAGGCGCGCCAGTACTGGTCGCCCGACGACGACGTGCTCGACGCCCTGCGTCGCGCCGGTGAAGAGCTCGAAGACCGCATCGAAGGTGTAGACATGGGAATCGCCGCATGACGCAAGGAAACAACAGCTTCACCGACACGCAGACCGTGCCCTTCTCGGCCATCAGCCGCCCCGGCCACGAACACGACGACGGCGAGGGCAGCGTCCAGGTCGCCGCCGAGGCGATCCGCCTCGGGTCCGCCAAGGTCTTCGCCGTCTACGGCAAGGGCGGCATCGGCAAGAGCACGACTTCGTCGAACCTCTCGGTCGCCTTTTCCAAACTCGGTCACCGCGTCCTGCAGATCGGCTGCGATCCGAAGCACGACTCGACCTTCACGCTGACCAAGTGCCTGATCCCGACCGTCATCGACGTGCTCGAATCGGTCAACTTCCATCCGGAAGAGCTGCGCCCCGAAGACTACGTTTTTCCGGGCTACAACGGCGTCATGTGCGTCGAGGCCGGCGGCCCGCCGGCCGGTACCGGCTGCGGCGGCTACGTCGTCGGCCAGACGGTCAAGCTCCTCAAGCAGCACCACCTGCTCGAGGAATCGGACGTGGTGATCTTCGACGTCTTGGGCGACGTCGTCTGCGGCGGCTTCGCCGCGCCGCTGCAGTTCGCCGAGCGCGCGCTCATCGTCACCGCCAACGACTTCGACTCGATCTTCGCCGCCAACCGCATCGTCGCCGCCATCGAGGCCAAGTCACGCGACTACCAGGTGCGTCTGGCCGGTCTCGTCGCCAACCGCAGCGCCGCCACCGACCAGATCGACAAGTTCAACGCCGCCACCGGCATGCAGACGCTGGCGCGCCTGCCCGACCTCGACGTCATCCGCAAGAGCCGCCTGAAGAAGGCAACGCTGTTCGAGATGGAGCCGACGCCCGAAGTCCTCGCCGTCCAGGCCGAGTACCTGCAGCTCGCGCAGCGCTTGTGGGACGGCAGCACCGCGCTCGACGCCTCGCCGCTCAAGGATCGCGACATCTTCGACCTGCTCGGTTTCGACTGAACGGCGGAGCGACCCGTGAACAACGAGCACCCCAACACGCCCGCCACCATGACGGCGGCGACCAGCACCCCGAGCAGCTCAGCGGCCGCCGCACCGGCAGCCGACACCACGCACTCCTACCGCGAACGCCGCGGCGAACTGGCGACCTATTTCGACCGCACCGCCAGCGACAAGTGGGTGGCGATGACCTCGGACACGCCGCTCAACCGCATCCGCGCGACGGTGCGCGCCGGCCGCGAGCGCATGCGCGCGACCTTGCTCTCCTACCTGCCCGCCGAGCTCAATGGCCGTCGCCTGTTCGACGCCGGCTGCGGCACCGGCATGCTGTCGATGGAAGTCGCCCGCCGCGGCGCTTCCATCGTCGCCATCGACCTCGCCGGCACGCTGGTCGCGCAGGCACAGGTGCGCGCCGCTGCCGATCCGGTCACCGCCGCCATCGATTTTCGCGTCGGCGACATGTTCGATCCGGCCCTGGGTGAGTTCGACCACGTCGTCGCCATGGATTCGCTGATCCACTACGATGCCCGCGACGTCGTCCGCGTCGTCCGTGGCTTCGCCGCGCGCACGCGCGGCTCGATCGTGTTTACCTTCGCGCCGAAGACCGGGCCGCTCGCCTTGATGCACGCCGTCGGCAAGTTTTTCCCGCGCGGCGACCGCTCGCCAGCGATCGTTCCGGTCGGCGAAACGCAACTCAGACGCCTCATCGCCGAGGAGCTGCCCGACTGGCGCATCGGCCGCAGCGAGCGTATCGTCTCCGGCTTCTACACCTCGCAAGCGCTTGAGCTGCTCGCCCCTGGGTTTTCCGCACCATGAGCAAGATCAATCTCATCGTCCGTAGCTGGGTCGCCATGGGCGCCAGCTACATGCCCTTCGCCGATGCCGCCAGCGAAGGACTGCCGCTCTCGCGCCTGCTGCGCCTGTCGCTCTTCCAGGTCTCGGTCGGCATGGCCACCGTGCTGCTCACCGGCACGCTCAACCGGGTGATGATCGTCGAACTCGGCGTGCCGACCTGGCTCGTCGCGCTGATGGTCTCGCTGCCGCTGGTCTTCGCCCCCTTCCGCGCACTGATCGGCCACAAGTCCGATCACCATCGCTCGGCCCTCGGCTGGAAGCGCGTTCCCTATATCTGGATGGGCACGCTCCTGCAGTTCGGCGGCCTGGCGATCATGCCCTTCGCGCTACTGTTGCTTTCCGGCGACACCACCGTTCCCGTCTCGCCGCTCTACGGCCAGGCCGGCGCCGCGCTCGCCTTCCTCCTCGTCGGCGCCGGCCTGCACACGACGCAGACCGCCGGCCTCGCGCTCGCCACCGATCTGGCCGACGACGAAACCCGCCCACGCGTCGTCGCCCTGTTCTACGTCACCTTGCTCCTCGGCATGCTCGTCTCGGCGCTGGTCTTCGGCGTGCTGCTCGCCGATTTCAGCCAGATCCGCCTGATCCAGGTGATCCAGGGCTCGGCCGTACTCACCCTGGCCCTCAATGTCGTCGCCCTGTGGAAGCAGGAAGCCAGAACCCGCAATAACGCCACCGGCGAACCCGCCCCCGACTTCCGCGCCTCATGGCGCGAATTCATCGCCCAGCCCAACGCCGCCCGCTTCCTCACCGTCGTCGGCCTCGGTTCCGCCGCGTTTTCCATGCAGGACATCCTGCTCGAACCCTACGGTGGACAGATCCTCCATCTGGCCGTCGGTGCTACCACCACGCTCACCGCCGCCGCCGCCGCCGGCGCGCTCGCCGCTTTTACCCTCGCCGGCGTCCGCCTCTCGCGCGGCGCCGATCCAATTCGCCTCGCTGCCATCGGATCGGCCGTCGGCGTGGTCGCCTTTATGGCAGTAATTTTTGCTGCAGTCACTGAATCTGCGGTATTATTTTTCGGGGGCGCTGCGTTGATCGGTTTCGGCGGCGGGCTGTTTTCCGTCGGAACCCTGACCTCCGCGATGTCGCTCGATCAGGGCGGCCGAAGCGGACTCGCCCTCGGTGCGTGGGGAGCCGTGCAAGCCTCCTGCGCAGGTGGTGCGATCGCCCTCGGCGGTGCGATTCGCGATGTGGTAACCGGACTGGCAGCGCAGGGGGCGCTCGGTCCGACGCTCAATACTCCGGCAACGGGCTTTGAAGCGGTCTACTGCATCGAGGTCGCCTTGCTCTGCGTCACGCTGATCGCGATCGGACCTCTGGTCCGTCGCCGAGGCGGGCCGCCGTCGCAGTCGACATCAAGGTTCGGCCTCGCCGATTTGCCCGGCTAGGTTATTTTGTCAAGGAGGTTAAAAATATGCCAACCGCCGCGATCACCAGCCACGTCGATGTGGCGCAGCTGACGCTCTACGCATTCTGGATTTTCTTCGCCGGTCTCATCATCTATCTGCGCCGCGAAGACAAGCGCGAGGGCTATCCCCTCGAGCATGACGTCGTCGGCCGCGGCGGACGCGCCGGCTACAACGGCCTGCCGATCCCGCCCGATCCCAAGACCTTCCTCCTGCGCTCCGGCGAAACCGTCGCCAAACCCGGCCCGGTCTCCGAACGCGAAATCCTCGCGACGCCGAACAGCCCGTACCCCGGCTCGCCGCTCGTCCCGACCGGCAACCCACTGGTCGACGGCGTCGGCCCCGCCTCCTACGCCCTGCGCGCCGATGTGCCCGACACCACCCTCGACGGCGCACCGAAGATCGTCCCGATCCGCGTCGCCACCGACTTCTGGCTGCCTGAAGGCGAAGTCGATCCGCGTGGCCTGCCCGTCGTCGCCGCCGATGGCGTCGTCGCCGGTACCATCCGCGAGATCTGGGTCGACCGCTCCGAAGTCTGCGCCCGCTACTACGAAGTCGACGTCAACACCGCCAACGGCGTCCGCGCCGTCCTCGTGCCGATCAACTTCACCCGCTTCAAGAAGGCCGCCGGTCAGGTCAACGTCATCGCCCTCCTGGCGCAGCACTTCGCCGACATCCCGGCACTAAAGAACCCCGATCAGGTCACTCTGCGCGAGGAAGACCAGATCGTCGGCTACTTCGCCGGCGGCAAGCTCTACGCTGAACCTTCGCGTCTCGGCCCGGCGTTTTGAGCGGTAGCCATGAGAACGAGCCGATCCGCGGCCTCCCGGGATTCCTCCCGGAAGGCGAGCGGATCCTCTGGCAAGGGTCTCCTCACTGGCCGACCCTTGCCCGCACCGCCCTTCACCTCAACAAAGTAGCCGCCTACTTCGTCATCCTGCTGGCCTGGCGTCTGCTCTCGCTCGCCACCGATGACGTGCCCGCCAGCCACGCGCTGCTCGGCGCCCTCTGGCCGTTGCCGCTGGCCTTCATCACCCTCGGCCTGATCGCGCTGTTCGCCTGGCTGATCGCGCGTACCACCGTCTATACGCTGACCAATCGCCGCGTCGTCATGCGCATCGGCGTCGCCCTCTCGGTGACCATGAATTTCCCCTTGCGCGTCATCGCCGCCGCCGATCTGTCAACCTACGCCAACGGCACCGGCAATATCCCGATCCGCCTCGGCAGCGATGACCGCATCGCCTATCTGCATCTGTGGCCGCATGCGCGCCCCTGGCGCTTTTCCCGCGCCGAACCGATGCTGCGCGCCATCCCCAATGCCGCCCACGTCGCCGAACTGCTCGCCTCCGCGCTCGCCGATTGCCATGCCGCCCGCCCGGTAGCCAACATCGCCTCCGCCGCACCCGCGCCCCTGCCCAGCAATCCCCTCACGTCGCCTTCGGCCTGATTCCCTCGTGCACGACGAACCCGAATTCGGCTCGCAGCCTTTCCCGCGCGCACCGCTCATCGCCGCCGCCATCCTCATCGCCGCTACCCTCATCGGCGTCGGCATCGCCCGCTATACCGGCTTCGATCCGCGCGTCGCCCCGCCCGCGCCCAGCCTCGAATCGCGCATGCTCTCGTTTACCCCGCGCGCCGACGGCTCCCTCGTCGTCATCGATGCCGATAGCCGCCAGGAGGTCTACGTCCTGCCCGCCGGCGAGGACGGCTTCCTGCGCGCCAGCCTGCACAGCATCGCCCGCGAACGCAAACGCCAGGGCATCCCCGACGATGCTCCCTATCAGCTCATCGCCCATCGCGATGGCCATCTCTCGCTGGTCGATACGCCCACCGGCCGCAGCTTCGATCTCGGCTCCTTCGGCGGTTCCAACGCCGCCGTCTTCGCCCGCCTGCTGCCGTCAGCCACCGCCGCCCGCTGAGAATTTTCAGGGCCAGCAGCACGGCCGCCGCGAACTCTTCCCGGCTACACCTGCCCAAGCCTTGCCCCTGTTCATCCGCCGGCAAACCGACTACCCTGCCGCCTGATCGACGCCAGACGGCGCCACCGTCTTCGCCACCGTCGCTGTTCCCGAGAACGCTGCACCGGCCCGTCGCCCCTTTTGTTACGGCTCTTCCAAGACTCCGCCCGCCTTCATGACCGACTTCGCCGCCTACGGCATCCCGGCCGCGTTCGCCGCCTTCGTCTGGTGGTCGTCCACGGGCGCCATCCTCTTCCTCGACGGCCTGCCACGCCGTACCTTCCCCTGGTCAATGGCCGGCGCCTCGCTCCTCCTCGTCTTCGCCCTCGTCGGCCTCGACGCAAGCTCCCGCGAAACCACCGTCACCGCCGCCTACCAGGCCTTCTTCTGCGCCGTCATCGTCTGGGGCTGGCTCGAAATGAGCTTCCTCATGGGCTTCATCATCGGCCCCCGCCGCTCACTCTCACATCCCCCCACCGAAGGCTTCCAGCGCTTCCGCAACGCCACCGAGGCCATCGCCTATCACGAGTTCGCCCTCGTCATCGCCGCCGCCATCGTCGTCTTCCTCACCTGGGAAGCCCCCAACCTCGTCGGCACGCAAACCTTCGCCGTCCTCTGGCTGATGCGCTTCTCCGCCAAACTCAATCTCTTCCTCGGCGTCCCCAACCTCTCCGCCGAACTCCTCCCCGAACATCTCTCGCATCTGCGCCAGTACCTGACGCGGCGACCGATGAACCTACTTTTTCCGGTATCGGTCTCCGCCGCTTCCGTCGTCGCGACCCTCCTCGTCGCCGCTACCTTCGATGCGACCCCCGGCTCCTTCGAGGCCACCGGCCTCGCCCTCGTCTCCACCCTCCTCGTCCTCGCCATCCTCGAACACTGGTTCATGGTCGTCCCCCTCAACGGCGCCAAACTCTGGCTCTGGTCTTTGCA
>NZ_JACIGE010000020.1 GCF_014197755.1 Rhodocyclus tenuis
GTTCTTCGGTAAAGCGCTTCTTCATGTCCAATCTCCTTGTCGTCGTGGATTGGACTCTAAAGTCACGCGCTACTCAATTCGGGGGGGACGTCGCTGGCTTGCCAGCCTAGTTCATCTTGCCCAAGCTGATCACGTTTACCAGACGCAACCAAAGTAACCACCATTTTCACGCGTGCCTCGTTTTTCTTACTGACCGGCCGTGATCTGCCCTCGGTTTTCTCCCTCCCAGAACTGCACTGCCTATTGGTTGGTGCCAAGCATGTCATCATGGGGTCGCTTCAGAAAACGGAAAATAAAGCACGCTAAGCGTGCGATGAGGCCGGCACCCAGCGGTAGAGCGTCGGAATGGACACGCCGAGGTTCTTGGCCACCTCCCTGGGAGGAGCGCCGCTGGCCAGCAGCTTCTTGGCCGACAAACCCTAGCCAGACGGTCCAAACAGCCACTCCCGATAGCTTTTGCTGGCTGCTCGCAGGTGATCCCCATCTGAAAAACCTCTCTTCCGGAGTGGCGCTCGATCCGACAACGAATGCACTGCCACGATCCCTCCCGAGACCCGCACCAGCCCCCACTCCGCCTTCCCCGTCATCGGGTCCGGGTAGATCTTCCGCAGATGCCGCCGCAGGACGCCTGTCCGCCTGTCTTCAAGCAGATCCTCAAGCCGTGGGGGATATTCGCTCGCGCCAGCGACCGATGGCGCCCGGTAGTAACTTTCAATCGCCGCCCGAAATTCCTCACCGACCGCCAGCAACTGCATCTCCTTCTCCCGCCGCTCGGCCGTCGCATCGACTTCCAGCACCACACCGAGCCCAATGGCGAGGAGCGCCACAGTCAGGAGAATCCAGACATAGGCGAACCCTTGCTGGTCACGCCCCCGTTTAGAAGGTCGCATAGGGAATCCCCTCCCGGGTGGCTCCCGGCGCGCCGCTTCGGATATCGCCAATGCCGGTCAGGCCGCGCGTACGCGGCTCGACCAGAATCCAGGTAGCGCTCGATTCCGTCAGCGGATCGAGCGGCAGGCTACGCAGATACTGCCTCTCTACCAGTTCATCGAGAGACGCGGGATAGCGGCCGGTATCCGAATAGAACTTGTCGATCGTAATGCGCACCACCTTCAGGTTCTCGCGCAAAACCGTTTCCTTGGAGCGATCCAGCGCCCCGAAATAGCGCGGCATCGCCAGCGACAGCAGGAGCGCCACGATGGCCATCACCACTAGCATCTCGATCAGCGTAAAGCCCCGCAGGCGCAACGGAATGAACATGAGACGGCTCACCATTGCCGATAGGGAACACCGTTCAAGCCGGCGAGCGGAGACAGGGAATAGATATCGAAGACGTCCCGGCCCGGTACCGGCATGTCCGGGGGAGACGCATAGGCTCGCAAGCCCCAGGTGAGCGAAGCATCCACGCCGGGCGCAGCAAACGGATCGGCCGGCAAACGCCGCAGGAAATAGAGCTTCTGCCGTACCGGACTCCGCTGATCGACAACCCCCTCCACCAGTTCGCCCAAGGCTCTCGGATAGCCGGAATCGCCCGGCGGCACATTGATGCGCCCCTGCTCGGCAGCCCCCTTGTAGGTATCGATGGCCGTCCGGATCTCGATAAGCGCATTGCGCAGCTCCCGCTCCTTCTCCCGGCGAATGCTGTATTCCGCCAAAGGCAAGGCCACCAGCGCGAGCACTCCGAGGATGGCCAGGGTCATCATCAGCTCCACGAAGGTAAAGCCGCGGGCCTTCATTGAACAGGCATCTCCGTCAGCGGTGCGTTGAGGTTCGCCGGCGCACTTTCTGCCCCTGTTGGTGCGGCCGGGGGCTGGAGCGGTACAGGGGCCTGCGCATCCGATGAGACTGTCGTTGTCGTCATCTGCAGGCTGGGCGCCCCGAGGCTGGCTTCGGTACCCGACTCGAATTCGGCCACCGACAGATCCTGCCGGCGAATCGAACGCAGGATGCGCGGCGTGATCGACAGCAGGAGTTCGCTGCGCTGGCCGTCGTCCTTCTGGCTGCCGAACAGACGCCCGAGGATCGGCAGGTCGCCTAGGCCCGGAAGCTTGTTTGCCGTGGCACGCTCTTCATCGCTGATGAGGCCGGCAAGGACCTGTGTCTCGCCATCGCGCAGGCGCAGAACGGTATTCGCCCCCCGGGTGCCAACCTGATACGCCAATGTCCCGGCCTTGCTTGTCACCTCCTTGGTCAGGCTCGACACCTCCAGCCCGACCTTGATCGCCACCTCCTCATCGAGATGCACATTCGGCTCGACCTCGAGCTTCAGGCCGACGTCGAGGTAATTGACGGACTCCGCCACGAACCCCGTCGAGGTCGAAGTCGTCGTAATCACCGGCACGCGGTCGCCGATCAGCACCTTCGCCTTTTCCTTGTTGCGCACGCGAATGCTCGGATTGGCCAGCAGGGTGCCGTCCTGGTCGGTCCGGTAGGCATTGATGGCCACGCTACCGACCGTCACCTGCGTCGTATTGCTGTTGATGGCGCGCAGCTGGGCGAGCGTCAGCGGCGCACCGGGCGTCTGGAGCGGAGATAGGGAAAGCTGGTTCGGCCACTGGACCCCCAACTCCATCAGGCGGGAGCGCTTCACTTCCATGATCTCCACTTCCAGCATCACCTCCGGATCACTGAGATCCTGCAAGGCCACTAGGCGGTCCGCCATGCGGATGGCGTCCGGCGAATCTCGCGCGATGATCAGGCCGAGACGCTCATCGACCACCATGTCGCGAATCCGGGCGATCGTCTTCAGGGTATTGGCGATAATCTTGACGTCGGCATTGGCGACGTAGAAGGTGCGCACCACGAGCGTCTGGTACTCCCGCTGCTTCTGTGGCGAATTCGGATAGATCAGCACCGAATTGCCGCCAAGCACTTTCTGTTCGAGCTGGCTGGTCGTGAGGATCATCCGGACCGCTTCCTCGACGGAGGTATTGCGCACGACGATCGTAACTTTCTGGTCAGGACGCACCTCCGGATCGAAAACGAAATTGAGACCGGACTCGATGGCGATGACATCGAACACCGCACGAACCGGGGCATCTCGGAATTGCAGCGAGACAGGCTTGCGGAAAGCTTCGGTGAGCCGGAGATCGCTGCTTCGCTGTGGCGGGGCGATCGCCTCGATGCGCGCCTTCAGTTCCAGCGCTTCCTTGTGCCATGGATTTTCGGCAAGGACCGCACGCACCCTGGCGAGCGCATCCGCCTGGGCAGCCTCGCCCCCCTGGCGCAGTCGCGATTCGGCATCGAGCAGTGACGCACGATGACGGCGTAGCATCGCCCCCGCCCCCAAGCCCTGGCGCGCCTGCGCCGCGCCGGGATCGAGCATCAGCGCCCGGGCATAGGCCGCGTCCGCTTCGTCCAGACGCCCTTCCTTGCGTGCCATGTCGCCAGCGGCCACCCACTTCGCCACCTGTACGGCACGTTGCCTGGTAAGCGCCAGACGATATTCGGCGTTGCGCGGTTCCTTGCGAACAGCCTCCTCCAGCTTCTGCAACCCGGCCTCAGGCTGGTTCTGCTCGATCAGGCTGACGCCCTCCCGATAGGCAAACATCCCGCCACAGCCGGCCAGGAGTGCGACCGAGAACATCACAAGGAACAAAAGGCAACGCTGGCGGACGGCAGCGGGAAAAGTAGTCAACTGCATGGAGGCGAGGTCCTTCATAAGGGCTGGCCGATCTCGAGAATCTGCGTTTGCTGGAGCGGGAGGTAAATCAGCTGCATCACGTTGCCGGCAATTGACTGGACGCGATACACGCCCTCAACGATGTCGCCTGCTCCGACTACGAGATTGCGGTCGTTGAAGCTCACGAACACCACCTCGCGCCCGCCATCCCGGTAACGCCCGAGAAAGCGGAATGGCAAGGGCGGAACCTGCGGCGGCTCGGGCGCCGCCACAGGTGGAGGCACCTCGGGAACCGGCGGCGCCGGTGGCGGGGGCGCCGCGAAAAGGCCCAGCGGTTGATCGGCCAATGTCCTGGCATGCAATGGGGGAACGGTCGTTGGCGCCGAATTCGACACCACGGGCGACACCGGCGTCGGTACGATCGGGGAGCCGGCACGTTGCGCTGACGGGGGCGGCAGCGCCAGCTCATCGTCCGGCGCATCGGGGGACAGCAAGGCCGCCACCAGCGTGGCGAGCAAGACTGCAGCGATGACGCGCTGCCGGCGATTCATGGTGATCATTGCCGCCCCTTCAATGACGCAGACGACGAGGCTGAGCGCACGAACAGCACCCAGTGAATCCTGGCCTCAAAGTCGCGGGCATCGCTACGCTCCCGCTGCATCTGCAGGCGCTCGAGGGCGAGCGCCGGATGGGCTGCCAGGGAAGACAGCAGATAGGCATGAATCGCTTCGCCCTCGCCGCGCAGTGGAAAGCTCATGCGCACGCGCACGAAGCCGCCAGCGGCATCCTCCTCCCGGGCGTATTCGCCACGGGAGAGCGCCAGGTTGCTGGCCTGTGCGGTGGTCAGCAGATCACGCATCACGTCGGCCACGTCATCCGCTGGCAGGAGACGCGCCTCGAAAGCCGCAATGTGATCTTGTGCGACGTTCGGACTCGCGGCGGGTGTCGGTTGAAGCAATACCGAGGCCGAGATCGATCGGCGGTTGGACAAGTCCTGTGCGACCAGCGCGATCACGCCAACGAGCAGCATAGCGCCCAGGCCGGCAATGGCAGCCCCCGCGATGCCTTGGCGTCGTAGCGCCACGCGCAAGTCACGTCGCCCCCGCCAAAGACCGCTGTGAATCAGCATCATCGGTCCATCGCCCCCGGTCAGTCTTTCCATCGCAGCTCCAGGTGGTAGCGATAGGGCCGGGCAGCCTCGGCCTCGACGACTTCGTGGCGCAGCAACTGGATTCGGGCGATCTGCGGCCGGTCGGCCAGGAAGGCGACATAGCGCGACATCTCTTCGGCGGTGGGCGACTCTACAAGCAGCTTCATCGTGACGCCCGCTGGGCCGTCGCGGACGCTCGCCTCTCGCCCCATCTCGAGGTCGATCGGCAGTGCACGGATGTCCTGAGGCGGTACCAGCTGGCGCATCAGCGCATCGAGCGGAAGGTTGAGCATTTCTACCGCGCCAGCCACGGCGGCCTGGCGTCGTGGATCGACCGTCTGCAATGCAACGGGAGCGATCTCGGCCACCGGTCGCGATGATCGATCCGCCGGTGCCCGCACGAGGACGATTACCAGGAGTGTCACTACCAGCGACAGCAGGCCCACTAGGCCGCCCAGCACCATCCACTGGCGTTGAGTCGGTGCGGGCAGCGCCGGCGCGGCATCGAGTCCGTGCCCGGCAAGACCGGGCCAGGCATGCTCGGCCTGATTCAGCAGCGGCCACTCGCCCGAGGGGGCATTGACCCCGACAAGTCGTTCGTGAAAAGAGAATGGTAGATCGGTGCCGAGGAAAACCGCGCGCACCGGCAGTTGCAGGCCAGGCCAGCGCAAGGGCAGGCGCGCACAGTGTGCCGCGATATCCGCCTCTGCATCGACGGGAATGCGCTCACCCAATGGGCGCAGGCAAGCCGGTACCTCGTTCATTGCGGCGTAGCAGCGCATCCATCCGGGCTCGACAATAGCTATAGCTACAGGCCCGGCCGCTTCACGGGATGGAGGCGCGCAGACGGCAAGGGGCAAAGGCAATAAGCCAACGAAGCGCAGGCGCAGCGTCGCGGCGAACTCTTCCAGCGTCTGGCAAAGGCCTTCCGGCCACATCGCAACTGACACACGTTCGCCCCAGTCCGGGGCATCGAACGTCAGCCGATCGCCGGGGGCAAGGCTATGGCCGCTATCGACCAAGGCATGTCGCAGGTAAGAATCTGCGTTTGGCGTGTCGGCCAGTTGTGGATGCCAGGGGAAATCGGTCAGCGACATCCAGCGTTCCGATACGAGCACGCGCAGTGCAGCCCCCTCAGTAAGGCCCGGATCGTCCGGGCTGGTCTGGCTAGGCGACTCACGCAATGTATCGGACAGATCATGCAACGCAACGCGCACCGACAAAAACGATTCCCCATCGGCAAAGGCCAGACGGCGCCGCGATTGCCAGACCATCGCCGCGCCTTGGCGGCGACCGACGCCCCATTCGAGATGCGCGGCCCCCAGCACCAGGAAGCATTCGAGCGCTGCATCAGCCCGCCACACGCAGCACCTCCTCAAGGGTCGTCTCACCGGCGGCGGCGATGCCGATCGCGACCGCGCGCATCGGTCGCAGGCCGGCTTCGGCCGCGGCGGCTTTGAAGGCGGAGATTGGGGCTCGCCCGACGATCAGTTCGCGCAAACGGTCGTCGAGGCAGAGTACTTCTGCAATGGCGCGTCGGCTGCGATAGCCGGTGCCACGGCAATGGGCACAACCGCGGCCCTGGCGATACGCGGCCCAGCCACCTTCCGGCAAAGGGTTTCCCAGACGCCGCAAGCTCTCTTCATCGGGTATCGCCGGTTCGGCACACAGCAGGCAGTTGAGCCGCAGCAGACGCTGGGCCACCACGCCGTTCAGCGCAACCGCAAAGCTCGACGGATCGACGCCCATGTGCAGGAAACGCCCGACGACGTCGAAGACATTGTTGGCATGTACCGAGGTCAGCACGAGATGGCCGGTCAGCGCCGCCTGCACGGCGATCTGTGCGGTTTCCTCGTCGCGGATCTCGCCGACCATGATCTTGTCGGGGTCGTGGCGCAGCAGCGAGCGCAGGCCGCGCGCAAACGTCAGGCCCTTGCGTTCATTGACGGCGATCTGGCGGACGCGCGAGAGCCTGTACTCCACCGGGTCCTCGATCGTGACGATCTTGTCCCGCCCGGTGTGGATCTCGCTGATCGTGGCATAGAGTGTCGTGGTCTTCCCGGAGCCCGTCGGTCCGGTCACCAGGAGCATGCCGTGCGGGCGCTCGGCGAGTTCCCGGATACGCGCCATGCTGCCGGCGTCGAGGCCGAGATGGTCGAGCCGGAGGTTCTGTGCGGCGTCGACCAGCGCCTGACGATCGAGCAGGCGCAGTACCGCATCCTCGCCAAAGATCGTGGGCATGATCGAGGCCCTGAAATCGATGTCGAGGCGATTGACGCGCACGCGGAAGCGTCCGTCCTGCGGCACACGCCGCTCGGCGATGTCGAGTTCTGCCAGGACCTTGACGCGAGAAACGATCTGCTCGGCCAGTGCGCGCCCCGTGACGCGGGTCACCGGCACCAACACGCCGTCGATGCGGTACTGCACCTGCAAGCCGTCGCTCTCGCATTCGAGGTGGATGTCGCTCGCCTTCAGCTTCAGCGCATCGTAGAGCGTGGAATTGACGAGCTTGACTGCGGGGGCTTCGTCCGAATCGATCGACGACAGCGTGATCACCGGCACGCCGTCGTCGGCATCGGCCAGATCGTCCGCACCGGCCTCGAAGCCATCGATGGCCTGGATGGCGGCTTCCTGCTCGGCAAGATAGAGCTCCAGATCCTCGGGGGCAGCCAGTACGATCCGCGACCGTTCGCAGCCGGCCGCACGCAAGCGGCGCAAGGCCCAGTCCTCGGCAGCGGCATCGAAGGGATCGGTCAGCAGCAGCGTCGGCTTGCCCTCGGCAACTGCGGCAAGCGCAAGCAGCTTGCGCTCCTGCGCCTCGCGAAAGCTGATGGCGTCGAACCAGGGCGCCCAGGTGCGCAGGATGCTGAGCGTCACCACCGGATAGCCGAAGGCCTGGCCGAGCATCGCCAGCAGTGCGAGCGGTGTCACCCCGCTCACGGCGGCCAGGGCGGGGGGCAGGCGCTCACCGGTTTCCGCCGAACGCGAACGTGCCCGGGTGAGCAGATTCTCGTCGAGAACGGGAATGGCGAGGGCCTCCATCACTGCAGACTCCCGGCCAGTTCGAAGATCGGCACATAGAGCAGCACGACGACCGTGCCGATGATGCCGCCAATCGCCACCATGAGCACCGGCTCAAGGAGGCGCGAGGCCCAGTCGACCCAGCGCGAGAAATCGTCGTCGTGAAAACGGGCGGTGCGCTCGAGCATGGCCGAGAGCTGGCCGGAGCGCTCGCCAACACGGATCAGTTGTTCGGCGACCGGGGTCGCCAAGCCGTGCGCAACGAAGGCATGCGACAGGGTATGGCCTTCCTCGACATCGCGACGGGCATCCTGAAGCGCCCGTTGTTCCCGCGGCCCGAGCAGTCCGGACACCATGCCCATCGCCTGGGCCAGCGGAATCCCCGAGGCGAGCAGCAGGCTCAAGGCGCGATAGAAGCGGCCCAGCCGGAACTCGGACACACGCCCGGCGAGCCAGGGCAGCCGGAGGAATCGTTCGAGAAGGCCACGACGAAGCGTCGGGCTGAACGCGACGACTGCGATGCCGCCGACTGCCGAGAGCAATGCGGCGGCGGCAATCAGCCAATGGTTGCGGATGGTGCTACCGACGCCCAGGAGCAAGGAGGACAACCAGGGCACGGTTCGTCCCGCCGATTCATAGACGGCACTGAAGCGGGGAACGACGTAACCCAGCAGGAAGAGCGTGACGAAGCCGCCCACGACCAGCAGCATGGCCGGGTAGATGGCGGCGGAAATGAGTTTCTTGCGAATTTCGTCGAACTGCTGCTGGTAAGCAATGTAACGCCCCAGTGCCTGCGGCAGGTCGCCGGTACGCTCGGAGGCCCGGACGGTGGCGATATAGACCGGCGGGAAGGCGTCCGGCAGGCGGGCGAGCACGTCGGAAAAGTTCTCCCCCTGTGCCAGGCGTTCGGTGATTCGCTGCTGGACCGATCGTGTCGAGGGGGATTTTTCCTTGGCGAGCAGCGTGGTGATCGCTTCGGTCAGCGTCAGGCCGGACTCAAGCAGTGCCAGCAGTTGCTGGCTAAAAAGGAGCAGTGGGAAGCGCTCGCCGCGAAGCGATGCTTCCTGGCCACTTTCGATCAGGGCGGAAATGGAAAGGACGGCCCAGCCTTGTTCTGCCGCGCGTCGCAGTGCATCGCGTTCTGTGACGTCGGAAAGGGTTAGGCTATGCGCAACGCCCATTGCATCGCGGTAGCGTAGCTGCACGCCGGACCGGGCCGGGTCGGCGGCAGGCAAGCCGGGGGATGGCGGCGACGGGGGCCGCGAGGGCTGGGACTGCATGAATTTCTGTTCCGGGCACTCAACGGTAGGAGATATCTGCAGCCTCGCCCTGGCCTCCTGGAATGCCATCCCGGCCATAGGACAGGAGGTCGAAGTCGCCGCCGTCCTGAGCGGGAGAGCGATAGGTGTAGGCGTTACCCCAAGGATCGGACGGTACCGCTTTCTGCAGGTAGGGGCCGTTCCATTTCACTTCGCCGGCAGGTCGAATCACGAGGGCATTGAGCCCATGTGCCGTTGCCGGGTAGTGGCCGAGATCGAGGCGGTAGGCATCAAGAGCCCGAGCAAAGCCTTCAATCTGCGCCTTTGCCGTGCTGCGTTCGGATTTGCCCAACTGGGCGAAGTAGCGCGGTCCGACGTAAGCGGCGAGCAAACCGATGATGACGATGACAACGAGGAGCTCAAGGAGGGTGAACCCTCGTTTGGTATTGATATGCATTCACTAGGCTTAGTCAAAAATAGCAAGCACCAAAACTATTTGTAGTGTGTGCAGAGCTCATGAACTGTGGCGTATGCGCCCCGTGTCAAATTTTGATGTTGAGGCTGGCGACAAATCGTTTGAAATCGTCTATCCCAGAATCTTTAATGGGTTCAACAAAATGGATAGTTTCGGTCACTCGCGACGAAATCTCATGTCCTTTGGACAACAGCATTGTCAAGCCGACGATCCGTTTGCTCGCGACGCATGTACTGGTTTATGTGGCCAGGAACTTCGGTCCGAGCATGTCAGAAGCTTATATTTATATGCCTGTTCCAGTGCGGCTCCTCGTTCAAGGTATGAAAGACCAACCGATTGAAAGAGAGATTCGACTTTTTGCTACTTTACTTTCAGCATCGGCAATTGAGCTTACCGCCCATCGAATCTGACCCTTCCCCACTATGTTGCCGAGTTCAGCACCCAATGAATAAGTTCGGTTTATTTCCTGCTTGCCGAGGAGCTTGTTGTTAGCATTTACAAGTTCCTCTAGTGCATCAAATCGAACTGCGACATCTGAATAACATCGAAATCAGTTGGGTGTTGAACAAATGCTAGTGCAAGAATGTACGCCCGCCCAAAAAATGGCGTACACAAGCCCGCTCCGACGACTTTAATTTATATCCAAAATAAATAAAACGTTGCTCAACGGCTTTAAGCAATGCGATTCGAGCTTCTTTCATTATTCCACCTTAATAAATTCGTTCAACAGTCGGTCGGAATCAGCAATTATCTTCCACGCGTCATACAGGCTTCAATTGCTCAAACCAGAGATTTGGCTTCCGAGCGAAATAATCTCGCAGCCGATCCTCAACATGTTCCGGCTCCCACACAGCTGCACATTCAAGCCCCTCAACATCAATCCTATCGCAAGGAGATATCTCCCCTTGCTGATAAATAGAAAACGCCCCTGTTAATTTATCCTGCATGAAATATTTTCCTGGCTGGGCAAGTTCCGGCCCAACAGGACGACTACAGTCGACGATTTTCCATCGTCCAGAAGTAACTGCATATTTCATTACAGGTATTCTGAATGCCACACGGGACTCGTACGCTTTTGCTATTGACTCAGGCGACAGCGTGTCCGTCACAAAATCGAAAAAAACACTCTCTTCTTTATTCACTTTTCGACCGAATGCGATCTGTCCTGCTGACAACTCTAGTGAAAAAAGAGCGCCAATCTTGTCCCGTTGCTTATTCATGGACCTCCAAACTCCTTCTTGGCGGCATCCAAATATCTTTGTCCATTAGGGTTGCTCGGGGAAATACCATTGATTGCATTTCCTGACGACCCCCCCGTCGACTTGGCGCCACCGAATACATCAATCATTTGCTGTTCGCGCCCACGAATTGCCTCGCTGCTTGAGGATGACTTATCCAGCCTAGCTGGACCAAAACCTCTTTCATTCATATGGTGATTTGCATCCCTATTAAGTACGTTCTCAATAGGGGTTCCGCAACCACTAGTTCGGCCACAGTAAACCTCCCCCGTTTTTGCATTGGTTTTCGTATAGGTCTGGTAAGTTTTTTCCGCTTTTACTGCTTCTACGGCCCGATCCGCAGCTCTAGCGGCCTCAACGCCATGCTCTGCAACCCGAGCGGCCTTCAGAGCCTGCCCAGTTCCTGGAACTGGGCTTGCCACACCTACTACGCTCAAGCCTACATCAGCCGCTGCGCCACCAATTACAGAAGGATTTCCAGAGTAGATGGCCAGACTAAGCTTGCCAAGATCGTACAACAGGAATGCAACATCAATCGCGCTCCGCCCATCCGGATCCACGAACTTGTATGGATTGTTGTTCGCATAAGCATAGCGGTTGAAGCTATGTAGATCGCTCGGCGAGACCTCCTTCGGGTCAATGCCGGTGAAGCGCCCGAGCACGGGGTCGTAATACCGCGCCCCCATGTACGAAAGCCCGGTGTTGTTGTCGAACGGCTTGCCGGCAAAACCAACCTTGTTGTCGTCTGCGGCAACCGGCTTGTTCAGCTTCTCGCCATACGGCCGATAGTTCTCCTTCCACACCGCGGCACCCGTGATGTCCGTCGCAAGCATCGGCGTGCCGGAGATGTCATTGTGGAAGTAGGTGACCTTCTCGGTTGCCGCGTGGCCACTCATAACCACGGTCAGTCCTGCTACCAGCAGTGCCGAGGAAATCCAGGTTTTCAATGTCTTGATCATTTGTCTGTCCTCAATTCCGGTCACTGGGTGGTTTCACGTTGGGCAACACGCTTGCCGCCGAGGTAGAGGTATTCCACGAGCTTGCCGGCCTGGCTCGGGGTGTATTCCACGAGCAGGTTGCCGTGCGAGCCATAGACCTCGTAGGTCTTGACGCCCCCCTTGGTGACCGAGACACGTTGATTGAGGCCGTCATAGCTGTTTTCAACCTTGTTTGCCGTATCGGCACAATTGACACACAGCAAGTTCGGCGCACCGTCCCAGGTGTAGGTCGCTCCCGGTGCGGTCAGCATGTCGCCGTAGGCGTCGTAGGTGTAGCTGCCCGCGCGACTTCCCGAGACACTGGACAGGCGGTTCTGGGCGTCATAGGTGTAATACAGGCCTGCCGTACCGAACACCTGGCTGGTGATGTTGCCGGTGCCGTTGTAGGCGATGGTGCCGCTGCCCCATGGCCCGGTGATCGTCGAGAGGCGATTGAGGGCATCGTAAGTCACACTGCGGTTAAAGCTGGTATCGGCCGTGTCGGCAATTGCCGTCAGGTTGCCCACGCCGTCATAGGTGTAGGCGGCGTTGTTGTAATAGGTGCCGGCCTTCTGGGTCGCGAAGCTACTCGGCCACAGGCGCGAATTCTGGCCGTAGTTGCTGACGGTGCCATTGGCATAGGCGATCTGGCTCACCTGGCCGGAGGGCCAGTAGGTGACGCCGGTCACGTAGCCGGAGACCGCAGTTGGACGACCCAGTACATCCGGGCTGTAGGTGACAACGCGTGCCGACTGCGGGTAGGTGATCGAGGAAAGCTGGTCCTTACCGTTGTAGGCATAGCCCGTGGTGAGCGTGATGCCATCGACCACGATCGATTCGCCGGTGAGGTTGTCGTTGGCGTCGTAGGTGTAGCTGCGGCTTGCTACCGACGAAACCACACTCTTCAGCTTGTGCGTCTTGCTGTAGGTCTGCGCCACCGAGGGTGTAGTGCCGGGGTAGGTCACCGCCGTCAGGCGATTCTGACGGTCGTAGGTGTAGCTGCTCGTTCCGGATGCGCCCACCGTACGCGAGGTCATGTTGCCCGCGACATCGCGACCGTAGGTGGTGGTTCCGGTTTCCGGGTTGGTGACCGAGGTCAGGTAGTAGTTGGCGTTGTAGGCGTACTTGCGCGTCAGGCCTCCCTGCACCACGGAAGTTACGAGATCCTTCGTGTTGCGGGCAATCGTGACGTTCGCCGTGGTGTCGGGCGCGGTAATGCTCATCAGCACCCGCTGATCCGGGTTTCCGTAGGCACGGAAGGCCTGCGTGGTCACCTTGGAGCGCTCGTCAGTAACGGCAATGGTGCCTGCGCCGTAGGTGTAGCTACGATACGTACCATCGGCATTCGTTTCACGGGTCACGCGGTTGAGAATGTCGTAGGTGTAGCTAGTTCCAGTGCTGGCGCCAGGATTTGAAGCAAAAGTCCGACGACCCAGTGCATCGTAGGTGTAGGTTCTGGCCACACCGCCGAGCGTAATGCTGGTCGGGCGACCGAAGCCATCAATGACGGTCGATTCGATGAGCGAACCACGGGAAGCCGTCTTGGAGTTCTTCGCATATGCAATAGATACCGCATTGCCAACGGGATAGCCCACTGCTGTCATACGGTTCAGGGCATCGTACGCAAAGGTCGTAGTCTTGGCTTCGCCGTTTTTTTCCGAGGTAACGTTGCCAGCCTCAGAAACAACGCGGGACAGAGCAATCGCTTCTGGTTGGCTCTCTGTTTGCGGAATACCGCGCTTGTAGCTACCAAAAGAATGCACAAGGCTTCGTGGCAGGGTGGCGGTGGTGACATTGCCTTCGCCATCGTAGGCATAGGTCGTCGTTACACCGTCACGAGTCATTGCCGTCAGATTGCCGTTAGCGTCAAAACTACGAGTGATGGAACTGCCGGTGAATGTCTCGTTCTCCGCCTGCTTGACGATCCACTTCGTTGTATTGATGTAGTAGCTCAATGAGGTTGTGCGGGCACCACCATTGGGGCCGGACTCGCTCACCGTCTGCGGATTTCCGTAGGCATCGAAGTTGCTGTAGGACGTGGTGTAGGTTGCGCCATCGCGGGTGATCGTGCGCTGCGTCATCAACGGAGCATTGGTTTCTCCGGCATCGACCTTCAGCACGAACTGCCCCGGACGAAGGAAGTTCTCGCTACCGATCTTCTGTTTTGTCCAGGTATAGGTCTCGGTCTGCAGCGAACCTGTGGTCTTGGACATCAGCAGGCCGACCATCCAGACCGTTCCCGAAGAGGAGTAGTTAGGGCCGATGTGCTTGTAAGTCGTGGTGCCAACCGGAGAGGTGACCGTGGTGGTGTCGTAGTTATTCAGACTGCCCGGGGTATAAGCAAAACTCCAGCTGCCTCCAATGCTGAGACTTTTCGCGGTTACGACATCGGTACGATACGAGGGATTTGCCTGTGTATCAAAATAGACATAGCCGTAGCTGTAGTTGATGTAGCCGCCTTCCGGATAGGTCGCACGGTTCATCAGATAGCTGCCGGCCGGACCACCAAGATTGCCGTTATACGAGAAATTCCAGGTCGTCCCCCCGGGTCTCGTGACGGTCGTCAGGTAATAGAGTCCGGCAACTCCGGAAACATCCTGGTAGCCATAGCTATAGGTTTGCCCGCCAGAGCCTGTGATTGAGGCAATTCGACGGGTCAGGGTGCCGCTGTCAGCATAGGAAAATGAGAGCGAACGCCCGTCGCTGGTCGTCACCGAAGTAATCTCCGGAGACGAGCCATTGGCATAGCTCACCGTTGCATAGTTGCCGTTACGGTCAGTGATCTTTGTCGTGTAGAAGGCATAGACAGGACTGACGCCGGACCCTACATTGACAACTTGAGTCATGTCGTAGCGAACGCCGTCCGGCGAATAGACGATGAGACCGGTCTGGCCCGCCGGAGCACAGTCAGCGCGCCAGCGTTGTGTGCTCAGCAAGAGTGGTGACGTAGAACCCGTGAAGGCCAGCAATTGGCGACTTCCATCCGGAAGCTCAAGGGCAGGGTTATCAACCACCGATAGTGCATTCTTGTTCAGGCAGACATAGGCATCTTTGGTCTTGAGAACCCGCCCGAAATGTATCGTCCAGCCAAGGCCGGCTATTGAATCGTAACTTGCCGCCGGGTTGTCGGGATTGATGGTCGCGCTGTTGTAGGAGCGGGTGACCTTCAGGTCAAATCCACCGTTGCCCGGCAGGTGAATGTCGGTGAAGTGCCACTGCAAGGCACCGGTGAAGGGGTCGATATGCTCGTTCGCGCTCTGATTCACGTAGGCACGGTTCGGGTACAGGCCTGGATCACGATAAAAATCCGGAATGACTTCCTGCGCCAGCGCGCCCCCCCCGAAAGCGAGCGACGCGAATGCCAGCCCCCCGGCGACAGCTCGCTTAAGTTGTTGCGCTACGGACCACCGAGGTGCCACATCTGCATACCGACTTTGACTCTTCATAACGAATACCCCGAAAGACGTTGGAAATCTGAAGAGAGGGCGCGAATACAAGCGCCGGGCCGAAAATCGGAAATGCTTCTCGCCGATCCCGTTCAGGTACTCGTCAATCTAAACGGCATACAAGGATAAGTCAACGATTTGGGCGTTTTGGGTATTTCGGCATTGCAACGCCACCTTGATGACTCGACAGAGACACGAACCAGCAATGGGTTTTATTGCCAAAATCGTGAAATAGTTACTTTTGGCACATACACATTCGCGCGGACAATTCGACCTTCTTTAGGAATCACGTCGAAATGCCATCGAAGAAACCTCCTGCCATTGCGCCAGACTCTCCAGTGGAGGCTTACTGCACGACTGCAGAAGCCGCCAGATTGCTGGGGGTCGGCGTAACATCGATCCAGCGCTATGTGGATCAGGGCGTTTTGCAGGCCTGGAAGACGCACGGGCGACACAGAAGGATCGGAATGTCCTCGGTGGAGGCCCTACTCGGAAAGAGGGCACATGGCGGTGATCGCCTCTCGATCCTTGTCTCCGATCCGGTCAGCAAAACCAGATCCGCGCTCGTCAACGCCCTGAACGCTTTGGCTCTCCCACTGGATGTCGCCGCCTCCGAAAAGGGACTGGATTCTGTCGTTCGGTTACTGCGATCGAACACGGATTTGTGGGTGTTATCACCGGAGTTCTCAGACATCGATGGCATCGCAATTGCGATGGGAGCCATGGACTATCCGGAGACTCGCTTGATGGGCATCATTCTGTGTCCGTCAGCACCGTTACATGAAGACGATCAGCAGATGCTGGCTTCTCGTGGCGTCATAGTACTGAAGAAACCGTATTCGGTAGCGCAAATCCAGGGGATCGTTACGGAAATGTTCGCCCGCAAGGCGCGGGAGGCGCACGCCGCGAAGATCTGATTGTGGGAAATGGGGAGGCAGATCCATGGCCGCGCACCTGCTCGTGGCCCGCGATAGAAATTGAGCCTGCACAAAATCGCCTCTCCCATCCAGATTACTGTTGGACTTTTTCCGGTTTCAGTTCCTCCAGCCGGTTCCATTCAACCGACTTTGAGGCCACACCGAAATTTCGTAGCATTTTGAGTTGAAATTTTCGGCACAATTTTCGTGATGTTGAAAGGAGATTGTGCTGTGAAGAAATCGAAGTTTACGGAAGAACAGATCGCCTTCGCCCTGAAGCAGGCGGACATCGGCACGCCGGTGGCTGAGGTCTGCAGGAAGATGGGCATCTCGGATGCGACCTTCTACAACTGGCGCAAGAAGTACGGGGGGCTGGGCCCCTCGGAGTTGCGGCGCCTGAAGCAACTGGAAGAAGAGAACAGCAAGCTCAAGCGCTTGGTCGCCGATCTTTCGCTCGACAAAGCCATGCTGCAGGACGTCCTCGCAAAAAAGCTCTGAAGCCTTCTCGCCGCAGAGATCTCGTCGATCATCTGATCAGCCGGTTCGGGGCGAGCCAGCGCCAAGCGTGCGGCGTGATGAAGATTTCACGCTCGGTCTATGGCTATCGCTCCCAGGCTCGGGATGCCACACCGCTGATCATGCGCATCAAGGAAATCACCTCGACGCGCGTGCATTACGGCTACCGACGGGTACATGTGCTACTCAGGCGAGAAGGCTGGAAGGACAACCACAAGCGGGTCTATCGACTCTATCGTGAGATGGGCCTGTCGTTACGCCATCATCGGCCGCGGCGAAACAAGGCGGCTCGTCTGCGGCAGCCGAAGAGGCACGCATCGGCCATCAACGAGATATGGAGCATGGACTTTGTGGCTGACGCACTGTTCGATGGCCGTCGGCTTCGCACCTTGCCGATTGTCGATAACTACACCAGCGAGTGCTTGGCGATCGATGTCGGCCAGAGCTTGAAGGGATCCAACTAGGTGCCGACGCTCGAAAGCCTTCGCAGATATGGCCTCGATGTCAGCATGGGTGCCGATCGATGCTGGAGGTGCCCCGACCTGTCGAGACAGGAACTCACGGCAATCTCGACCACCGGGGAACATGATTTCGTAGTCGGGCCGTGGTCGCCAGCGCTCAGGCAATGCTTGACCAAAGCGGTCGATCAACCCTTTTGCAAAGGCGTCGAACGTCATTGAGTCAAAGCGCTCGGCATGATTGCGATGGCAGCGCTGTCGAACTCGCGCAGCGAGGTTTGTCGCTGCGTCACGCTTGAAACTGATCGCGAGGATACGCCTTGGTGCAGGTGCAAACCCTGTTTGAAGTAGATAGGCGGCGCGTTGCGCGAGCAATTCTGTCTTGCCTGCGCCGGGGCCGGCGATGACGGATCGATTGTCAGCCGAGCGGACGACCTTTAACGCATTCGTTTCAAGCGCATTCACGCCTACTGGCCTCCAATCCACGGGGCGGCCCCGTCGCGACAGCACCGCCATGCCTAGTCCCTCCGCAAGGACTTGGCGATGTGAGTGAGAAGCTCTGCCAGCACGGCAGGCATCCCCGTCCTCAAGTCTTTTTTCTTAATGTGCGTTAGGGCTGCGAGGTGCGTTGCTGGCTTGCTGTTGGTAAGAAAGTGATAACGATAGTCCGGAAGAAGTTCAGGATACGGCCGGGAAATTGCCGCCATCGAGCAGGGAAGTCATCAGTACGCGCAGCTTGCCGTCCGGCCATCAAGCTCTATTGAGCTCGCCTGGATGTAAAGTAGACGCCAACAACCTCACGATACAGTTATCGTTTTCTCAGAAAAACGAACGGAACTCAGCTAAGGCCTGCCTCGGGATTAATAAAATTCGACAAACACCTACAGATCAGTAGGTTAACGAAAACTCAGGCTTAGCGGAAACTCCCCTTAGAAAGCCAACGAGGTCTAGAGTCCCGACGTACTTCTATGATTTTTATAATTTTTCGGCCTTTTATTTGTGCATCACACCGGGCATTCAGGACTGAACCACGGGGGCGCCGACAAGGCGCCCTCAGCTTTTTTCAGGGGCTCTTTCGCAATCTCGCGACGTCCCCCCGTTTTCAGTAGCAGCGAGCTTTAGAGTCCGAGGCTAATGTAGCCGATTTCCGGATGAGTGATTCGGCATAGGCGGCAGGCGTC
>NZ_JACIGE010000021.1 GCF_014197755.1 Rhodocyclus tenuis
TTCTTCGGTAAAGCGCTTCTTCATGTCCAATCTCCTTGTCGTCGTGGATTGGACTCTAAAGTCACGCGCTACTCAATTCGGGGGGGACGTCGCTCCCGACCCTTTGCGGCCATCGGCGCTTGTGGAAAGCTGCCGTTCAACGTAGAAGTCACCGGCCCTGCGCGGATTTATCGCGCAGCGTCCGTTTGGACTGCGGGTTTGGCAATGGCCGGTTAGACTCGCCGCTCCCACTGCATTAAGCCGCTTGTCTCGCGCCAATCAGTTCGCCATTTTCAAACTGAAGGTACAGGCGAATTGGCTGGTCGTGTTCTAGCAGAATATGCTCACTGTCAGTAACATGCTCTGAGCATTTTTTTGCCTTGCTCTCCAAACTCCCGGCTGCGGTCATGCATTTGCTCTTGAGGTTCCGCTTGCGAGCATCTAGGGTGCTACCTTTGTTCCAAAATGCGTTTACAGCAGCAATCTCACTATTCAGACTCTCCTCAAGATACGGTACGAGTTCAGAAAACGAATCAATGGATTTTTGAATACTGGCGCGGCGAGCCACCTTGAGCTGAGGGTCGCCCGGGAACAGCGACAAGACATGCCAGGCCGCAATTCTGGTCTTCAGGCAGAGCGCAATATCTCCTGTAAGCTCTTCAAGTTCAGATATTTTCTTTCCAATGTCATTTGTAAGATTTTCCGTGCCGAAAGTTTCGGTGTGTTCGACCTTCTTGTCGACCTTCTGGCGATATTCAATTTCAAGATGGTGTTGAATTTCGAGCAAATCACGCTCGCAGCTCTCCAGATTCATCCTTGATGAATCTGGAAGGTCGCCCCCTTTTATGGCTAAGTAGACCTGTCCGAGATAATCATAGGTTGCCAGCACTCTTGATTTCCTCTGGCTTGCAAGAAATTGGGAGATTTGCTGAACCCCTGCTTTAATTTCGTCAAGCTTTCTGCTGATGTCAGCAAGGTGCTTCTGCGCGACAACAACAGATGCGATTTGCCAGATTGCAGCTGCGTTGATCATGTTTTGAAGATCGCTCATCTCGAAAAGACGAGCTTGTTCAGCGATGCCTTTGCCGTTCATTGCGAATGCGCGCAAACCATTCCCATCTGCTGCTCGAACTAAATCGCCATTGATGACGACTTCCATTATCTTCTTTCCTGACGCCTCGCCAGTCACTAGCAGGGAAGGGATCGCCTGACACAAGGCGCTTAAGCGGCTGATGCTGTAATCCCGCTTGGGATCTAATAGATTGGATCTTTCGAAGTCGCTGATTGCAGAAAGCGGTTGAATCGTCACGAGGGGTGAAGCCGGATTACTGCCAATCACAATTCGGTCCAGCAACGCTGGCTTGGGCGGCTGAATTTCTGGCGCATCAGATTCTTGCTCCGGAATCAAAGCTACTGACCTAGGAGAAAGACCCTTGCCCTTGCGAAGAACTATCCAAGCCAGTGCGATAAGAAGCAGCAAAATCAACGAAGCGAGAATATTGATATCCATAATTTTCCACCGATCTCTTAAACAGGAGATGCTCACCGTTCAGTAGAACGGTATAAACGCCATATATTTAGGCGTCTGGTGACATAGGCCCGGAATTGGACGCCTGCAACTCTCTTTTTTCGAGGGTCTGAGGCATTTGTCATGCCATCGGTTTCTGCATATACGAACACCAAGGTCATAGGTTTGAAGGTCCGCTTACAGAGCGAATACATCAAGGGCCGCTTCTGGCCGATAGCACGCATACAGCATGATGCCAGAAAGCGGCCGCAAGGTATTCACCCCTGCAGCCGCATGTCGCTGGCTAAATTTCCGTTTGCTCGGAAATCTCCAGCGCGTCGTCGACCTCGATGCCCAAGTAGCGGACGGTGCTTTCCAGCTTCGAATGCCCAAGCAGCAGTTGTACGGCCCGTAGGTTCTTCGTGCGCTTGTAGATCAGCATCGCCTTAGTTCTCCGCATCGAGTGCGTCCCGTAGGCCGATGGGTCAAGCCCGGCAGCTTCTGCTCAGTGGCGGACGATCCTCGCATACTGGCGAGTAGAGATATGAGGGGAGCTTGCCACCCTGCTCGGGAAGAGAAACTGGTCACCACGCAACTGTGACTTTTCAAGCCAGGCCGCAACAGCGACTCGGGTGGGCTCTGTCAGTTCGAACTGCACCGGTCGCTGGGTTTTCCTTTGGATGACGATCGCGCGGGGAAGAATCTGGTTCCCATGCGCGATGTCTCGGACGCGTAGGCTGACGAGATCACAACCACGAAGCTTGCTGTCGATGGCGAGGTTGAACATGGCGAGGCCGCGTACCGCGTTCGCATTCTGGAGGTGAATTCGGATCGCCCAGATGTCCTTCGGCTTTAGGGGTGGCTTCTGGCCGACCAGCTTCCCCTTGTTCCATGCTTCGTGTTTGATGATGGCTTCCATATCAGACTCCTTGGCTGTTGATCGGAATCTGATTGTTCACCCTAGTTGGCGACGGCAGCTATCGGGTAGTATGCTAAATGCGTGCTTCCGGCCAGAAGCGGCCTGTCGAAGTTGCGTCCGTAAAGCAGCCATTCGCTTTGGGGCGTTTTAACTAATGAATCCGTATGAATCCGCGCACTCAATAGCCATATGAATCCTCGGTACGTATGCTTTAATGCTTGTACCGGATACGCTCACGCACCTAAGCTTGCAGGGTTTGATCGGACATTTAATACTGCCCATAAAAAAGTATGGCAACGGAAATCAATATGACAATGGCGGTTGTCTAGACGCTGCTTGCCGATATAGATCTTAATCAGGGGAGAATCCCTGCAATATTGTTGCCCACTTTACGTTAAGCATCTGTTAAATTTCCGCCACTGTCCATAACAGGAAAAACATGAAATACGGCGCAATTACTCTGGATACGTCTATTTTTGATCAACAGGGACTCAAGCTTGACCGCGGTCTTCTAAAGACTCTGGAGCAATTCAATGGAAAACCAATCGGTTTGGTCTTGTCAGAAGTTGTCCTCCGCGAGGTTCACAAGCACTTAAGCAAGAAGGTAGGCGAAACGCGTGCGCAGATTGAGCGCGCCTTCCATCAAAGTGCTGAGTACCTGCCGATAGCTCCTGCAAAACTTAAAGAGGCACGATCTAACATCATCCCAAGTGACTCCGATCAAGATATTTCAAGAGAAAAAATAGAATCGTTTGTCGAAGGAACAGGGGCTCAGATCATAAAGGCAGATGATTATGTTGACATATCAAATCTCATCAAACGCTACTTTCAGTCAATCCCGCCATTTGCAGAGTCCGGAAAGAAGAAAAATGAGTTTCCCGACGCCATTGCATTGGTATCTTTGGAGGCTTTTGCCGAGAAGAATAAGTTCAAACTTCTTGCAGTCTCAGCCGATGGTGACTGGGTTGATTTTGGAAAACAATCCGAATGGATAGACGTTATTGGCGATCTTGCTGAGGGCATTGCCGAATTTCAACCCCAAGAAGCAGCCTTCAATTTTTGCGAGAAGCTTGGTGATAAGTTGCTACGTGGCGAAGCCACGAACATCTCTTCGTCTATCGATTCATTTCTCTCGACAGCCGTTTCTGAAATCGATGCATACCCCGATGCCGATTCTGCTTTCTTCTGGGATGCCGACTTTATTGAAATCGAGTTCATCGATTTTGAGCTTCTAGAAGATGAAGAAGGACGACCACGCCTATCCCCTGTGCAATTTCAGGACGAAGAGATTTCAATCGCACTGTCAGTAAGAATACGTGGGACAGCCTCGTGCGACTTTTCGCTTTCGGTTCACGACTCAATAGACAAAGACAGCGTTTCTATGGGGACCGCAACCAAGAATGTTGAATTTGATTTTGAATCGGAACTCCTTTTATCAGCCACTGGAGATTTTGAAGGCGATATTGATGAAATCGATGTGGACTCAATCGAGTTGCTTTCGTCGCCCAGATATATCGAGTTCGGTTCCTTGGAGCCCGATTGGTGGCGCGATCAGGATGAATAACATATCGTTCCAGCGGACACCGTAAAAGCTACGCTTATGCTCCGCCGCTGAACTCAAACGTTGTACGTCCGCTTTTTCGAGTCAGTAACTACCGCTATGGGTCGGGAGCACGCGATCGATCCAGTTGAAATTTGCCAGTTGCCGGAAGATGCGGCATTCGGTTAGCATGAACGGCATGTCTCGGCCAGAAGCAGTCATTGTTCAAATTGCTCGAAAGCAGCCGTGCAATGCCATCAGCGCATTTTGGTGCTTGCAGGGTTTGACAGAATATTTAGTACTGGATGCAAACTGACAGCATCCGAAAATCCAATTAAAACAAAAAGGCTACTCCAATGAGGGCCGACAAGTTTTCTGTTACGAGTCCGAGAAACCCTGCAAAATTGATATCAGTTTTACGTTAGCAATCGACATGTCGCTACTTACATTTCAACAGGCAATGACAGAGGCAAAGCGATTCAACCGTTGCCATGCACTGCTTGGCAACGGGTTCAGTATCGCGTGTCGGCCAGACATATTTCTCTACGGGAAGCTCTACGAGAATGCGGACTTCTCAAAGCTTTCACCAACGGCGAAATTTGCCTTCGAAGCACTGGGAACTCAAGACTTCGAGCGAGTGATCAAAGCCCTTCGTGACGCCAAACGAATACTCGAAGTTTATGGTGGCACCCCGTCTAACCTAATTGAAACGCTACAAAGCGATGCTGACGGACTCCGAGAGCTTCTTGTTCAAACAATCGCAAGCAGCCACCCCGCGTGGCCCGGTGAAATTACGGAGGAAGAATACGCAGCATGTCGAGAATTCATCGCCCACTTCAACACGATCTATACGTTCAACTACGACCTGCTGCTCTATTGGGCGCAAATGCACACGCCCGATGGCGTAGCCCCATCGTCCGACGATGGCTTCAGAAAATCTGAGGATGACTATGACGCTGGATATGTGGTGTGGGAGCCAAGTCAGAGTCATGAGCAAAACATGTATTTCCTCCATGGTGCGCTGCATGTATTCGACACGGGCACGGAGATTCAGAAGTACACCTGGATCAACACGGGAGTACGGTTGATTGACCAAATCCGCCACGCCCTAAGCAAGGATTACTACCCTCTCTTTGTTTCAGAGGGCACGAGCGCTGAAAAACTTGAGCGCATCAGGCATAACGATTACCTCGCAAAGGCGTATCGCAGTTTTTCCGAAATACAAGGCGCTTTATTCATTTATGGCCATTCTCTTGCTGAAAACGATGAGCACTATCTAAAACGCATCGAGAGGGGAAAGCTATCTCAGCTCTACATCGGACTGTATGGGGATCCCAATTCAGAAGCCAACAAGCGAATTATTTCAAGGGCAAATCAAATGTCAAATAGCCGCAGGGCGAAGGCTCCTCTTGGCGTCACCTATTTCGACGCATCCACCGCGAAGGTTTGGGGCAAATGAGTGCTAACCCTGCGGTGCAGGGGATGCTGCGCGAAAATGCCGGTCAGCATCCCTGACCTTGAACGTTGGGCATCAATAGTTGGTCGCTCGTAATGGATACCGAAGAACTCCCGCTCCTTGATGCACTGCGCGGCTTGGCAATGCTCCAGCAGGAATTTCTTCGTCTCGCACTTTTCGTCGCGTCCGAAGGCCCAGCAACCTTCGAAGGGGAAGAGTTAACTTGTACGCTTGGTGACGGACAGCGGCGCACAAGCACGTTTCTGGCGATGGCTGCAGGTCAGTCACTTGAAACGTTGCTGCATATGGCGAAACTTCGCGGCATCCCGGTTCGAGATGCGTATCCGGTCGCTAGATCGGCAATCGAATCCTTCGTAAATGCCAGTTACCTCTTGGCCGAATCTGACAACGTGGCTGCACGAGCCATCCGGTACATCGACTTTGCTGCTTGGCGTCACCACAATAGGAAATTTGGGAGCGGTGAGTTCTCGATTGAAGTTCGCTCCGACCCTGATCCCCGGGCCACGCTCACGCAGGAGTATCCCGAGTTCAGTGGTAAGGGCAACGGCTCGTGGACTAGCCTCGATGTGCCTAGCCGTATAAGGAGAGTTGGCGAATTAGCTGGCCGTCGATCTGGGTTACGCCTGCTTGCAGCTTATGGTCTGATCTACTCTCTTTCATCCGAGATCATTCACGGATCTCCCTTCGGTGCGAGCTACTTCTATTCGGCGCATTTGAAGGGCGAAAGAACTACTGAGGCATTTCAAGCCGCAACCGTGAGTCATCTGGAAGAGATATTCATCGGCGTGCTGCACGCTGGTTGCGGTTACCTTGCTGCATTCTTTGGGCATCAGAATATGAGAGCACCATTGAACGCAGAGGAAATGATATTTGCGCGACTCCTAGAGTTGAGTACAAAGCCGTCTTCTTCATTTCCGCCAGCCATGCCGCAGGCGGCCGACACTGAGGGTGAACAATGAAATGCTGCCCAACCCATCATTCCACCGGACCTGCGCAAATAGCCGCGCAGGCCGGTGAATTCAGACGTTGAATGTCCGGTTTTCCGGTCAGGCTACTTCCGCTTAGGGTCGGGAGTGTGAATTAGCCGGACAGGAAAGCTGACGTTCGGGCTGACTGGCCGGTGAAGGGCCGCTTACCTGCGCATTGCTGACTGAATCGGCCAGCAGGCCCGATGACCGCAAAGGCCGAACAACGGAAATCCAGAAAACGCAAAGCCCGGCAGGTGCCGGGCTTTGGTCATCTGCGGCCCGACAGACGCCATTACTTCCTGTCAGCTCTCACCGTCCGCCAGCCAGCCAGACAAGCTGCGGCGGTTCGCCAGTCGGCGCGAAGACGACTGCCGCCTGCATGAACTCGGCGGCCAGACCGCTCAAGCGCTCGACACTGGCGTCGAGCACCAGGAAAGCCTCCTCGGGTGGCCAGTCGCCGGCGTCGGCGATGCTGACGGCCGGCAGATGCTGCCAGCCCAGCGCCTGCAAGCGCGCGGCCAGCGCGCCGTGACGCAGCGCGTTTTCGTCAGCGGACAGTAACGTTGCCTGCGGGTTGTGCGCGCTGACGATCGCCCAGCACGCGCAGCCGCGACGGCGCAGCCAGTCGTCGAACTGCGGCTGTGCAACATCGATACGCAAATCGAAAACCTCGGCCGCTTCGCCCAGCACGCGATAGCGGGTCGCCCGGAAAGGTGCGAGCAAGGCGTCCTGCAGACTCCCGGCGGCGCGTGCATTTGGCGCTTCTGCGCTCATGGCAAGGTCTCCTCGTCGGACGCCATCTCGGGCAGCTGACCGAGTTGCGCCTGCGCCTCGGCGAGCGGCAAGGACTCGACGCTGCGCAGCTTGCGTTCGATCTGCCGCGTGCGCACGCCGGCGGCATCGATTGAGCGCGTCGCCAGTTCGAGCTTCTTTTTCGTTGCTTCGAGCGCCTCGCCGAACTTGCCGAACTCGGTCTTCACCGCACCGAGCACCGCCCACACCTCTGCCGAACGGCGCTCGATGGCCAGCGTGCGAAAGCCCATCTGCAGGCTGTTGAGCAGCGCGGCGAGCGTCGTCGGCCCGGCGAGGCTGATGCGGAAATCGCGCTGCAGCGATTCGGCCAGCGCCGGCCGGCGCAAGGCCTCGGCGTAGAGCCCCTCGATCGGCAGGTAGAGGATGGCGAAATCGGTGGTGAACGGCGGTTCGAGGTACTTCTCGCGGATGCTCTTCGCCTCGCTGCGCAAGCGCATTTCGAGCGCCTTCGCCGCCACTTCCACCGCCACCGGGTCGGCACGATCCTGCGCGTCGAGCAGGCGCTGGTAATCCTCGATCGGAAACTTGGCGTCGATCGGCAGCCACACCGGCGTCGTGTCGCCCTCGCCGGCCGAGCGGCCCGCTTCTCGCCCGGGCAGGCGGATGGCGAATTCGACGCGATCGCCGCTGCCCGGACGCGTCGCCACGTTGCGCGCGAACTGGTCGGCGGTGAGCACCTGATCGAGCAGGGCTTCGAGCTGCACCTCGCCCCAAGTGCCGCGCGTCTTCACGTTGCTCAGCACGCGTTTCAGGTCGCCGACGCCGGCAGCGAGCGTCTGCATTTCACCAAGCCCGCGCTGCACCTGCTCGAGCCGTTCGCTGACCAGCCGGAACGAGTCGCCGAGGCGCTGCTCAAGCGTTGCGTGCAGCTTCTCGTCGACGGTCTGGCGCATCGCCTCAAGCCGGCCGGCGTTGTCGGCCTGCAGCGAGGCGAGGCGTGCCTCGACCGCCTGACGCAACTGCTCGAAACGTGCATCCATGTTGCCGGTGAGGCGCGCAAGCTGCTGTCCGAAGGCCTCGAGCTGCTGCCCCTGCATTGCACCAAAGCGCGTCAGCTCGCTGCCCAACGACTGACCCTGGCGTGTTACCGACTGCGCCTGTTCGACGCGTCCGTCGTGCGCCGCCTGCGCCGCTTCCTGGCGCGCGCGCGCGAATTCCTCGCGCAGTTCGCGCGCCAGACGTTCCTGCCCGGCGAGCAGTTCGGCCGCACGCGCCTCCAGCCGCGCCGTGCGCAGCATCACCCAGACCGCCAGCAGCAGGCAGGCCAGACCGGCGAGGCCGACGCCCAGCCACTCATTCATCGCATTTGCTCATGGTTCGATTTGCCGAAGATGCGCAGGGCGGACCGGGATGGTCCGCTGCGCGCTGCCGGCATTCTGTCACCCGCCGGGGGCGGCGCGGCAAGCGCCTGATTCAGTGGCGCTTGCCCGTGCCTGTCGCACTCAACGCAGCGAGAAATCGACGCGGCCCGCCTTCGCTGCGGCGGCGGCGTCGCTGGCGCCCTCTTCCCTGATCAGCTTTGGCGGCAGCAGGAAAATGCGGTCGGCCGGCGCGCCCGACTTTTCGACCAGCCAGTCGCGTACGCGCGCCGCCCGCCGCTCGCCGAGATCGCGCAGGTCTTCGTCGTCGATGACCGTATTGGTCAGGATCAGCTTCTCCATTTCTTCGGGAGGCAGCGACTTGACCAGGCCGACGAGGTTGCGCGGCTTGGGGAATTTCTCGTCGCGGTAAACGCGCTCAAGCAGTGCCGGGCGTTCGGCGGCGCTGACGACGATTTCTTCGCTGGAACCCGAAGCAACGCCCTTCTTCACCAGATCGTCGCGCTTCAGCCGGCGCATGGCGCGTTCCAGCCGCGCCACCTTGAGGCCTTCGCGGTCGCGCTCGACGGCAACGCTGCCGGCGATTTCGAGCTTGAGTGCCGGACGGTCGTTGAGCGCCAGCGCCAGCTTGTCGAGGCGTTGCTGCGCCGTGCTGTCGAGCGCGGACAGACCGTAGGCGAAGTCAACGTTGGACAGCTCCTCCCCTCCACCGAACAGCGAGCCGAGCAGCGCGAAGGGCGAAGTCACCGCCTTGACGAAGAGATTGAGGATGACCTTGATCACCAGCCCGCCGATGCTGAATTCCGGATCGTCGAGCGAGCCCGAGATCGGCAGGTTGATGTCGATTTCGCCGTTGCGGTTCTTGAGCAGCGAGACGGCCAGCGTCACCGGCAGCTTGGTCGCCAGCGGGCTGTCGACAGGGTCGCCAAAGGTGAGCTGGTCGAGGAAGATCCGGTTCTCGGCGGTGAGCAGGCGCTTCTCGATGCGGTATTTGACGAACAGCGACAGCTTGCCCTTGGCGATCGAGTAGCCCGCGTACTTGCCCGAATACGGCGAGAACGAAGTCATTTCGATGCCCTTGATCTCGGCATCGAGGTCAAGGAAGGTCTCTTTCGCCAGCGGGTTGAGACGCGCCTTGATGCTCAGCGGCGCGATGCGGTCGTAGCTGCCGCGCAAGTCGAGCGTCGCCACGGTGTCGGGTGCCGAGGAAAGGCCGCTGATGCGGCCGCCGATCTGGCGCAGGTTCGCCGAATAGTTCGGCTTGACGAAGTTGTCGGTGAAATTGACGCTGCCGCCCTGCAGGGTGACTTTGCCGATGCGGATCGGCATTGCTTCGCTCGCCGGCGTCGCCAGCGCGACGCTCGCCTTGCCGTCGCCGCGGCTCACCGCCGGTGCGGCTGGCGGCGCTGCGCTTGCCGGTGCCGCGGCAGTCGTCGTCGCGGTGCTGCCATCCTTGGTCGCCGGCGCAGCGGCGGCAGGCTCGTCGCGACGGACGATCTGCGCCAGATTGAGCTTGCCTTCCTTGCTGACGATGACGCGGGCGAAGAAATCAGTCAGCGCGACCTCGCCGACCGACAGCGAATCGGGGCCGAGACGGAAGTCGATATCGCCGACGTAGAAAGACTTCCAGCGCAGGAAATCGGCGGAATTGATCTTGTCGACGGCAAAGAAGTCGCCAACCGTCAGCTGGCCCTTGAAGCCGCCCGCGAGCGGGCCGGCGGCGGGCTGACGGACATCCAGCACGCCCTTGGTGGTGAGCTGACCACGCGTCACCGCAATATTGAGCTTGTCAGTAAAGTAGGGCTGCAGCGGCAGCAACTCAAGCCCCTTGACGTCAACTTGCAGGCGCGCGGCGAGCGGCGCCAGACCCAGATCGCCGGCGACCTCCACCTCGCCCTTCTGGTTGAGACGCAGATGTGCTTTCACCTGCGCGCTCTTGCCCGGCTCGGTCGTCAGGTGTTCGATGGTGAAGCCGAAATCGCTGATCGTCTGCGTCGCCGCCGGCTGCACGGCGCGGTCCTCTAAACGCAAGCTGATCTCGTCGCCCTGCACCTTCCGGGCGACTACTATCCATGGCGCGGCTGCCGCGCCTTTGCCGGCTGCGGGCGCCGGGACATGGTGTTCAGCGACAGCTGTCTTTGCACCGGCAGGGACGCTGGCGGCAGGCGCAGCGACACCGCGTGGCGCCGGTGAAGCACGCAGCAGCGGCGGCAGGATCGTGTCCAGCGAACCGTCAGCCGCGCGGCGGACCAGCGCGCTCAGCTTGTCGATGCTGATTTCACCGAGCGCGATGCGCTTTCCAGCAAGATCGAGTTCGCCGTCTTTCAGCGCGAACGAGCCGACCGAGAGACGCTCCTCGCCGTCAATGCGGCCGGAGAGCGCAAAGCTCGCCGGCTGGCCGGCCTTGCTCGCCAGCCCGGCCAGCCGTGCGTCAAGACCGAGCAGCTCCACCTTCAGCGGACGTCCGCGCGTCTCGTCGAGCCAATGCACGCTGCCATCATGCACGCTGGCTTCGCCCAGCGACCAGGCCAAGGCAGGGGCGGCAGCCGCAGGCACACTCACGCTTGCGGCCGCTTTGGCGGGCGGCGCGACCGGTGAAGCACCCTCTTTCGGAGGCGCCGCGACTGCTGTCTTGCCCGTGGCAGCAACAGCATCAAGCACGGCCAGCCAGTTGAGCGTACCGTCGGCCCGCGCACGCGCATAGACCTGTGGCTGCGTCAGTGCGACGCGATCAATGCGCAGCTGCCGTTGCGCCAGATCGAAATCGCCGACCACCGCCTCGACACGCTGCGCGGCAAACAGCGGCTCGCCATTCGTCGCCTCGATGCGCAGATCGGCCAGTGCGGCGTTACCGGAGACGGTCAGTGCAGCGCCGGCATCGGCGGACTGATGAAAGGTGAGCTTGATCTGGCTGTCGAGCACCGCCGACTGCAGCTTCACCGGCAGCGCGACCGGTACGTAATCAAGGTAACGCGTCAGGTCGAAGCCCTTGATATCGAGCACCAGTTCGCTCTCGCGCGACTGGGCAAAGGGCTTGCTGCGCCCGCCCAAGGCAAGCGGCGAACCATCAAGCTTCGCGGAGAAAGCGGGATCGACGAAGCTGTCGACGACCTGCGGCAGACTCGAAATGAAAGGCAGCGTCAGTTCGATGTCGCTGACGCTGTGCTTTTCGTCGGTCACGCGGTCGTCGAACTCGATCCGGCCGCCGGTGAGCTGGATGTTGTTCAGCGAAAAGGCTGGTGTCGGCGACGAAGGACCGGAGAGGAACTCGTCGAGCAGGTCGGAAATGTTGTATTGCTGCGCCGCCAGCCGGCGCAGGCGCAGCACCGGCCGCTCCAGACGCAGTTCTTCGATCACCGGCGCGCCGCGGAACAGCGAAGACACCGACACGTTGACGTAGAGGCTGTCGAAAGCGAACAGCGGCTCGCTGCCCTCGCCGTCCTCGATGACCAGCCCGTCGATACGTACCGACAGCGCATAGGGATTGATGCTGACACCGGCAACGCTCACCTGACGGTGCAGCGCCGCGCCGGCCTGCTCGAGCAGCGCCGATTTGACGAAGGGCGGCAGGACGAAAAACCCGACGATGCCGACGAGCACGAAAAGCAATGCCACCGCCAGTCCGAGCCGCTTCGTACGCGGCTCGTGCAGCAGCCCCTTGAAGCTTGAGCTATCGATCATTGCTGCCATCCCCCGAGATTTTGGCCTGAATTTATCATGAAGCGGGAAGGCCGCGTGAGTCGTACAGGCTGGGGCCGGCGCCTCGACCCGGTGCCCGAGATGCCAGGCAACGCCCCAGCGCTGCGGGCTCGCGCCGGCCGCCGGCTTGCCGCTTCGGAGGCGCCTTTCGCGCTAAAATCCGGCATTGTCCGCCGCTGAAATCCCTCATGAAAATCCTCGTCATCGAAGACAACGCCAGCCATCGCAGAACGCTCTGCGAGCATGTCGGGCGTCTCGGGATGAGCGTGCGGGGGGCCGACAGCGGCAGCAGCGGCGTCGAGCTCTTTCTCGCCGAACGACCTGATGTCCTGCTGCTCGCCAGCAGGCTGGCGGAGATCGACGCATTCGCGGTGTGCCGGCACATCCGCCAGGTCGAACCGCCGGGCGAGTGGACGCCGATCATTTTCCTCATCGCCGCCGGCGACGATGCGGCGCTGCAACGCAGCGTTGCTGCCGGTGGCGACGATTTCCTGAGCCTGCCGGTGAGCGAAGTCGCCATCGACGTCAAGCTGCGCGCCATGCAGCGCCAGCTGCAGATGCGCCAATCGCTGCTGGCGACGACGCGCAAGCTCGACACCGCCAACCAGCAACTGCAACGTCTGGCCTCGCTCGACAGCCTCACCGGCGCCGCCAACCGGCGCTATTTCGACGCCACACTCGAACGCGAATGGCGACGCTCGATGCGAGAAGGATCGACGCTGTCGGTGGTGATGGTCGATATCGACCTGTTCAAGCAGTTCAACGACCACTACGGTCACCCCGCCGGCGACGAATGCATCCGCCGCGTTGCCGCTGCCTTGGCCGCCGACCTTGATCGGGGCGGCGATTTGCTGGCGCGTTACGGCGGTGAGGAATTTGCCGCCATCCTGCCCGGCACGACGCTGGGCGGCGCCAGCATCGTCGCCTTACGCATGCGCGACGCCGTCGCCGCGCTGGCGATGACGCACGCCGGCTCGCCGCACGGCAAGGTCACCGCCAGCTTTGGCGTCGCCTGCGGCGTGGCCATGCCCGAAACCGCCGCCGCGACGCTTCTGGCCGCCGCTGACCGCGCGCTCTATCAGGCCAAGGCCGACGGACGCAACCGCGTGCACGTCACCACCTCGCTCGACCCCGACTGCTTCATTAGCGAAGAGGAAACAGCATGAAGGCAGCTCCGCCGACCCGCATCCTGCTCGTCGACGACAACGACCTGATGCGCACGGTATTGCGCGGCATCCTGCGCTCCGAAAATTGCGAGATCTGCGGTGAGGCGAGAAACGGCGCCATCGCGCTCGACATGGTCGAAATCAAGCACCCCGACGTCGTTTTTCTCGATGTGATGATGCCTGAGATGGACGGTCTCGAAGCGCTGCAGGCGATCAAGTCGATGCGCCCGGAAACCGCGGTGATCATGGTCACCGGCAACCCAAGCGTCGGCAATGTGCAGGAAGCGATCCAGAACGGCGCCGCCGGTTTCATCGTCAAGCCATTCAACGCCGGCAAGGTACTCGGCGCGCTGCAACAGGCGCTCGCGGCAACGCGCCGGCCAGCCACACCCTGAGTCGCACCGGCGTGATTCGCATCGGCGCCGCCGATTCCTGTAAGCCTGTTCCTCTCCGCCTGTTCCCGACCCGGCCGATCCGTTCAGAAAACGTTCTTCCACGCCCTTAGCGCGGCAAAAACGGCGACCGGATCATCACGCTCGGGCAAGGGCGTCGCCGATTGCGCGCACCAGCGCAGCACCGAGTCGATCACCTCGGGCTCGCCGCAGCGCAGGAACGGGTTACTCGCCTTTTCCAGCGCCAGCGACGACGGCACGCTCGCCTGCCCGGCGGCGCGCAAGGCGGCGACCGCGGCCACGCGCTGCTGTACGCAGACGTTTTCGGGTTCGACTGCCAATGCGAAACGCAGGTTGGCCACGGTGTACTCGTGCGCGCAATAAACGCCGGTATCACCGGGCAGCGCTGCGAGTTTCGCCAGCGATGCCGCCATCTCGCTCGCCGTGCCTTCAAACAGCCGGCCGCAGCCGGCGCCAAACAGCGTGTCGCCGCAAAACAGCTGCCCCGCGCGATAATAGGCGAGATGTCCGCGGGTATGACCGGGAACGGCGACGACACGAAAAGCCAGCGCCAGCGCCTCGACCGGGATCGTCTCGCCGCCGCAAAGCGGCTCGGAAAGCCCTGTGATAGACTCCGCCGCCGGTCCGAACACGGCCGGCTCGACGCCATCGGCGCGCGCTGCGGCAAGCAGCTCGGCGATGCCGCCCTGATGGTCGGCGTGGTGGTGCGTCACGAGGATTGCCGCCAGTCGCAGGCCTTCGCGCCTGAGGAAGGCAAGAACCGGTGCCGCGTCGCCGGGGTCGACGACGAGCGCGCTGCTGCCCTGCCGCAGCAGCCAGATGTAGTTGTCGGCGAAGGCCGGAATCGCGATCGGCACCGGATAGACCGACTGGACGGGAAACGCAGAAGGTTTGAGCATCGCGCAATTCTGGGAGATGGACAGGAAATGTCAATTCCGGGCCTCGACACCTGGCTGAAAACGCCGCAAGGGCTCTACGTGACGTCCTGGGAGCGGCCCCGCATCGAGGGTATCGTCAGCGACGTCTTTGGCTACAACGCGCTGCAGCTGGGACTGCCGCAGTTTGACCTGCTCGGCGATAACCGCATCCCGCTACGCCAGAAGGTCGGTGAATCGGGTGCCGTCGATGTCCGCTGCGACCTGCGCCAGCTGCCTTTCGCCGCGGCCAGCGTCGATCTGGTGGTCTTACCGCATGTGCTCGAATTCAACGACGACCCGCACCAGATCCTGCGCGAGGTTGAACGCGTGCTCATTCCCGAGGGGCAACTGGTGATCGCCGGTTTCAACCCGCTGTCGCTGTGGGGGCTGCGCCGCAGGCTGCCGGGGCACCCGGAAGGCTTTCCCTGGAACGGCGACTACCTCTCGGTGCCGCGCATCAAGGACTGGGTCAAGCTGCTCGGCTTCGAGATCGACCGCGGCGTGTTCGGTTGTTACGCACCGCCCTGCACCGATGCCGCCTGGCTGCGCCGTTACCACTTCATGGAAGCGGCCGGCGACCGCTGGTGGGGATTCGCCGGCGGCGTCTACCTGCTGCGGGCGGTAAAACGCGTACACGGCATGCGCCTGATCATGCCCAAATGGAACCCGCGACGCTTGCCGCGCAAAGCGCTGTCAGCCGTCGCCAGAAAAGGAATTGAACACAGTGAGCAGTAATCCGGAAGTGATCATCTACGCCGACGGCGGCTGCCGCGGCAATCCCGGCCCCGGCGGCTGGGGCGCCCTGCTCTTGGCCGGCGAAAACGAAAAGGAGCTGTGGGGCGGCGAAGCGCACACCACAAACAACCGCATGGAACTGACCGCCGTCATCCGCGCGCTGGAAGCGCTCAAGCGGCCGACGCTGGTGCGCGTGCTCACCGATTCGCAATATGTGCAGCGTGGCATCAGCGAATGGATCTTCAACTGGAAGAAGAACGGCTGGCGCACGTCGGACAAGAAACCGGTGAAGAATGCCGATCTGTGGCAGGAACTTGACGCGCTGGCCCGCCAGCATCAGATCACCTGGTCGTGGGTCAAGGGCCACGCCGGCGAACCCGGCAACGAGCGCGCCGACGCGCTGGCCAATCGCGGCATCGACGAAATCGCCGCCCGTCGCGCCTGAAGCGCCCCAACCATTTCGCGAGACCCGTCCCATGCGCCAGATATTCCTCGATACCGAAACCACCGGTCTCGAACACAAGCACGGCCACCGCATCATCGAAATCGCCGGCGTCGAAATGAAGAACCGGCGGCTGACGCACCACCACTTCCACTACTACCTCAACCCCGACCGCGACATCGACGAAGGCGCGCAAGCAGTGCACGGCATCAGCCGCGAGTTCCTGCAGGACAAGCCGCGCTTTGCCGACATCGCTGCCGAATTCCTTGATTACGTTCGTGGCGCCGAGCTGGTCATCCACAACGCGCCCTTCGACATCGGCTTCCTCAATGCCGAACTGGCGCGGCTGGACATGGCGCCGGTCACCACCGTCTGCGCCAGCGTCTGCGACACGCTGCGCATGGCCAAGGACCTGCATCCGGGCAAGAAGAACAACCTGAACGCGCTGTGCGACCGCTATCAGGTCGACAACTCGCACCGCACCCTGCACGGCGCGCTGCTCGACGCGGAAATCCTCGCCGAAGTCTTCATCGCCATGACGCGTGGTCAGGAAAGCCTGCTCATGGACCTTGGCAGCGACAAGCCGGCGCAACAGGAGTCGCAGGCGGTGACGCTCGCCAGCCACGAACGGCGAACGCTGCGCGTGCTGCGCGCCAGCGACGAGGAAATCGCCGAGCACGCGCGGACACTCGCCGGAATCAACAAGGAAAGCAAGGGCAAATGCCTGTGGCTCACCGCTGACTGAGCCACCCCATGCCGGCCCGCAGCGCAGTACCGCGGCAGGCCCGAAAACCGCCTGCGAAAGCCCGCCAAAAGCCTTTACACACCGGGAGTGCCTCCCTATAATGCCGCTTCTTTCGGACGGGGGTATAGCTCAGCTGGGAGAGCGCTTGCATGGCATGCAAGAGGTCAGCGGTTCGATCCCGCTTA
>NZ_JACIGE010000022.1 GCF_014197755.1 Rhodocyclus tenuis
GCCTGCCGCCTATGCCGAATCACTCATCCGGAAATCGGCTACATTAGCCTCGGACTCTAAAGCTCGCTGCTACTGAAAACGGGGGGACGTCGAGATGCTCCTGAGATGCCTTTGGCGAGGTCGATTCGGGCTTCTTTGGTGACGACATCTCGTTCCGCCTTAACCCACAGCTTATCCTCGTCAAAAGGAGGCTTCAGAAGGCGTGTCGCGAGTCCGCTCGAGGACCCGAAATAGAAGCGGATGACTTCCATCGTCGGAATGACGACGGTTGCGCCTTCGTCGGACTGGGCGACCAGGCACCAGGAGCGTGTGTGCCGGTGGTGGAACGGGTGGTGCTCAAATGGCACGAGATAGCCTTCCTCGCCATCGGGAATGCCCGCCTTGGCCAGTCGGGTACGCTCGGAGTTTGCCTCAACCGTGAATATCTCTTCGACGGAGGATTGAAAGCCCACCTGGCGACCTTTTACCCAGAGGCTTCCAACACCGAGTATCGGCAGCGTACCAACGGGAACATGCACATGACGCTGTTCGTCGGCGGGATAAGGGAACGCGCCTTCGCGGTAAGGCGACAGCGCGAGGCAAATGAACGGAGTTTCGAACCGCCGATATCGTTGGAACGCAACGTCGCCCAGCCAATCAAGACGCCACGTTCGGTCGTCATCCGGGAAAGCCTCAACGGTGGGATAGACGTAGTCGCTCATGTTAACGTGGATACGTTAAGGCTCGCGCTGCCATCGGCAGCGGCCGAGCCGCTAACCGTTTTCAGCTGCTAGAAGCCGGAAATCGGCCATTGCGGGCAATGGAACACTTACCGCGCTGCTTCAGCAATGCGGCCGGTTGCTGACGATGGTGGTACAGGATGATTGAACGTCCGCTTGCCGCAAGAAGCAAATGACATTTCCTTGGCTGAATCGCTTCTTCATGTTCAATCTCCTTGTCGTCGAGGATTGGATTCTAAAGTCTCGCTATACTCAGTGCTGGGGGAGGTCACTGGAAGCGGATCCCTAACATCTATGCCGCGATACGCACCATGAAAACGAGCCGGTTTGAAGTAGCGCCATCTCAATAGTAGCTATCGCTCTGCTCTATCTCCCCCAGCCAAGAATAGATTCCGCCCAGCAACATGAACACGCTGTCCATGACTTCGGAGAGGTGTCTTACGTTGATGTGCTGGAGTTCAGGGAGCGACACCTCACCCTTCTTCGTCATGGGGTAGCGGAAGGCAAATGAGCCTGGATCAACGGAATCGAGTTGGTGGATGAAATCCTCAATGGCTGGCAACTCCTCGTCGTTCTCGCGAGGATCGAGCTGTTCGATGTGCTGGCGCAGTTCGCTCCACAGGGGCATCAGGGAGTGTTGGAGATCGGCGACAGCTTCCTTGCCAGCCAAGCGACGCGCCAACGGCAGGATCAATTTCAGTTGGAGTTCCAATCCTTGGCGATACAAGAACACCAGCGGGTAGACCACGCTGTCGATGGACGCCTTCCGCTCGGCTAACGCCCCAACCAAGGCATCGGCTGCATCCTTGTAGCCGGCAGCGTAGATGTCCCAGGGGAAGTGGGTCCAACCTAGCATAGCGTTGTTGTACGAGTCCTCGCCCTTAATAAAGAGCGATTGCCCAGCGAAGGAGGATGGCAGCTTCATCCTAGTGAGCAAATCAATCTCTGCAGCGTCATTCTCTCGGTCGTTCTGCACGATGCTCTCCAAGGAATTCAATAATGGCCGGCGCGGGGCAGATAGGAAGGAATAGAGTCTGTCGGACGGTAGATTACCAAAGCCCGGCTCCTGCCGGGCTTTGCGCTTTTGGGGATTCCGTTGTTCGGACAGAACGGTCGTTAGCCTCCGCGGACCGAAAGCCGCTACTTGGGCCTACTGCCGCCTTTCGTCGCACTTTAGACATCCGCCCCTTCATCGCCGAAGTGTCGGCTGTGTGAGATCCTCGCGTACTTCCGATGTCGCGACCGCGAATTGAGCAGGCCCGGCGCGCCAACTGAGTGAGAGGAGCGACGTCGAGTGGTGTGCGCCCATCGCTATCAATAACTTCATTAAAAACTACTTAGGGGCGTCTTGTAATATCCTTATAGTAGTGTTACGATCGAAATATCAGAGCACAACAAGGACATTGACATGCACCCCGACCATCTGCGATTCGCACAACAATCGCTGGCTTCGTTCATTGACGTGGCGATCCAGCGCATCGCCTTCAGCGGAGAGAGTGTCTACCGCTACACCATCAGCGCCAACAGCATCAAGGATGCTGCGTGCCTTACCCGACTGAAGAATTCGGTCATTCAAGACTACGAAAGCTACTTCGCGATGATGGGCGTCACGGCCATGTACAACGAGGCATTCGACGTTCTCAACATCACGCTAAATCTCAATACCTGCGTACTGACTCCACAGCAGTCCGACGCGCTTACGATCGCCATGTCAACTTTCCGCGTCGAGCACATGTGAGTTCGCGCGGGTGATTTTCTAGAACGAGGTTCGCCATGGCATCGTCCAAGCCTCCCCCTCCGCGCGACCCGCTGCTGGTGGCGATACTTAAGCTGCTTCCTGAACCGGTGCGTGAGCGGTTTTGCTACGTGGCACTCGGCTTTGGCCTGATGGTGGTCTAGCTGGGCTCTGGCTTGCTCCCACCTTCACGGTGGCCACCAGCTCGGGCTTTGGCGCTCTGCATTTGCTTGCGCGCTTGCTCGGTCGTTAAGCTTACCGCGATCCGCTAGGCCGATAACTGCTGTTCAGCGAAATTTGCAGTTGGACGTTGGCTTACTGATCATTTGCTGACGGAATCAGTCCGCCAGTCGAATGGCTGTTCAGGCCGATAAGCGGAATTTAGCGCTTGTCTTTAGATCAGCCCTTCAGACGGAACGATCCGATCGTTCGCAGGCAACCTAGTCAATTCGCATCTAACGCTGTTCATTCGCGTATAGCAAAGTTGTTTGTACACAGCGCCAGCGCGAGCACACTCACCATGTACACGGTGCGCTGCGCCGGAACGGCAAAGCCGGCGAGCAGCGAATAGAGCAGCGCCGTCAGCCAGCCGGCGGCGATCGCCGCGCGTTGCGCCGGCAGGCGCAGCATCAGCCGTTCGCTGCGCCGCCAAAGTTGATTGACCACTGCCGCGCACAAGGCCGCGACCATCGTCACGTGCAGGCCGGAGATGCTCATCAGGTGCGTCACGCCGGTGCGGTTGAAGATGCGCCACTGGCTGTTGGGAATCGCCCGCTGATCGCCGATCGCCAGCGCCATCAGCACGCCGGCGTACGGCGCGTCGGGCAAGGCCGCGAGAAAGCGCTCGCGGATCAGGTCGCGCGCGCGCTCGATCAGCGTTTCCGCGTTACCGACGAAGGCGACCAGGCGCTGCGGCGGCGGCCGGCTGCGCACATAGCCGGTAGCACGTAGGTCGCGCTCGAACAGCCAGCCTTCGTAGTCGAAGCCGTGCGCGTTGGCATTGCCGTGCGGTCGTTTCAGACGCAGCGTCACGCGCCAGCGTTCGCCGGGATGCAGCGGCGGCAGGTTCGACGCGATCGCGGATCCGTCGGTCGCCGGCGTCTCGTCGCTACCCTCCTCGTCCCAGGCGTGGTACCACGTGAGCAGCAAGCGCTGCGGCAACTTCACCGCCACGCCGGGCGAAGCCTCAGCCGCCGGCAAGGCAGCCGATTCGACGAGAAATTCGAAACGCTCGCCGCGCTCGAAGCGCTGCGGCAGTGAGGCAACGAGGCCGACAACGTCGATATCGCGTCCTTCCAGCGCCGCCGGCAGCGAGTCGGCGAGGCGTTCGGCAGCGCGCCAGCCAGCCCAGGAAAAGCCGATGAGCGCGGCGCCAGCCAGCAGCGCAGCGCGCAGCCACAGCGACTGCTGCGCCCTCAGCCGGCCGCGCTGCAGCAGGACGACAGCACCGGCAAAGGCGGCGCACGACGCCGCCAGCACCACTGCGAAAAGCGGCGCACTGGCGGGCAGCGCTGCCTGCTGCTGCAGGCAGAAGACGCCCGCCGCAAAAGCCACGATCGCGGGGATCGTGAGATCGCGGATTTGCACGCCGGAAGACGCAGCCATCGTGCGATTACAGCAGATTTTGCCGCCGTCATGAACAGCGGCGACGGCCGCCAGGAACAGCCGCGCTCCGGCGCAGCGCCCGGTCGCCGTTCGCTAGCCGAGCGCTGCCGCTTCGATCGTTTGCAGAACGCCGTCGCGCAAGCTCAGCACGCGGTCGGCGCGCGCGGCGAGCGCCAGATCGTGCGTGACGATGACGAAGCTGGTCTGTCGCGATCGCTGCAGCTCCAGCGTCAGGTCGAAAACGGCGCCGGCAGTCTGCCGGTCGAGGTTGCCGGTCGGCTCGTCGGCGAGTACACAGGCAGGCTCGCTGACCAGCGCGCGCGCAATCGCCGCACGCTGGCGCTCGCCGCCAGACAGTTCGCCCGGCGTATGGCGCAGGCGGTGGCCGAGGCCGACGTCCTCGAGCGCCGCCTTGGCCCGCGCCAGCGCCTCTTCGCGCGCCACGCGGCGGATGAACAGCGGCATGGCGACGTTTTCCAGCGCCGTGAATTCGGCGAGCAGATGGTGAAACTGGTACACAAAGCCGAGATGGCGGTTGCGCATGACGCCGCGCTCACGCTCGCCCTGCCCGGCCAGCGGGCTGCCCATCAGCTCGACGCTGCCGGCACTCGGCGTATCGAGCCCACCGAGCAGATGCAGCAGCGTGCTCTTGCCGGAACCGGAGCTGCCGACGATGGCGACGCGTTCGCCGGCGGCAACGTCGAGGTCGACGCCGGCGAGCACGCGCACCTCGTCTTCGCCCTGGCGGAAGACGCGCGTCAGTCCGCGACAGGAAACGACGGTTCGTGGCACTGCGCCTTGCGCCGCGGCGGTCTGCGCTGCATGGACCTGCGGAGCAGAAGACTGCGCAGCGGCCGCAAGGCCGGCGCCCGGATCGATGATTTCACTCATAGCGCAGCGCCTCCGCCGGATTGGTGCGCGCCGCGCGCCAGCTCGGATAGATCGTCGCCAGCAGCGACAGCACGAAGGCGACGACGGTGATCGTGCCGACGTCGCTCCACTGCAGTTCGGACGGCAGTTCGGAGATGTAATAGACCTCGCGCGACAGGAACTGCATGCCGAGCACGCGCTCGAGGAAGGGAACGACGACGTCGATATTGCTCGCCAGCGCGACGCCGCCGGCAACGCCGGCCGCCAGCCCGATCGTTCCGATCAGCGCGCCCTGCACCATGAAGATCGCCATGATGCTGCCGGGACTGGCGCCGAGCGTGCGCAGGATGGCGATGTCGGCCTGCTTGTCGGTCACCGCCATGACCAGCGTCGACACGATGTTGAAGGCGGCGACGGCGACGATCAGCGAGAGGATGATGAACATCATGTTCTTCTCGATCTGCACGGCGCGAAAGAAATTGGCGTGGCTCTGCGTCCAGTCGGAAAGATAGGCATCGGTATCGAGCCGCGAGGCCAGTTCGCGCACCACGCGCGGCGCCGCAAACAGATCGTCGATCTTCAGGCGCACGCCGGAAACACGATCGTCCATGCGGTACAGGCGTTGCGCGTCCTCAAGCCGGATCAGCGCCAACCCGCTGTCGTATTCGAACATGCCGACTTCGAAGATGCCGGCGACGGTGAAGGTCTTCAGGCGCGGCACGACGCCGGCCGGCGTTACCACGCCCTGCGGCGCGACCAGCGTGACGCGGTCGCCGACGGTGACCGACAGCGCGCGCGCCAGTTCGGCGCCAAGGACGATGTTGAAGGAATCCGGCGTCAGCGCGTCAAAGCTGCCCTTCTTCATGTGCGTGCGGAATTCGGCGACCTTGTCCTCGAAGTCGGGCAGGACGCCGCGCACCATGACGCCGCGCACCGTCGTGCCGAAACTGAGCATTCCCTGCGCCTGGATGAACGGCGCCGCCGCGAGCACGCGCGGATGTTCGCTGGCCTGCGCGGCGACCTGCGGCCAGTCGCTCATCTCGCCGTTGGCGCCGCTGATCTGCACGTGCGAGACGACCGCCAGGATGCGTTCGCGCAACTCGGTCTGAAAGCCGTTCATTACCGACAGCACGACGATCAGCGCGGCGACGCCGAGCGCGACGCCGCCCATCGAGATCAGCGAAATGAAGGAAATGAAGTGGTTGCGCCGCTTGGCGCGGGTGTAGCGCAGACCGACAAGAAGTTCGTAGGGTGAAGCCATCGGCAGGAAAGTCCGTGAAAACCGCCCGGGGCGGGGCCGCGCGCGACCGGTAGTGGAAACCGCGGCAGGACCGAAAACTGCCGAAGCGACAGCGGGACCAGCCGGCAGGCCGGCGCGGCAAAGGCGCCATGTTACACTTTTCCCGCTGCCCGCTCCGGTAGCGCCCTCTGATTCAGGCCGCATGCCCGCCCCTCGCCAATCCCTCCGCCTTACCCTGTTTGTCCCGGACCTGCTGCGCCCGCCGCCGCCCGCCGACGCGTTCGGCGCAGGCAGCGAAGCCGATTGTCCGACGCTGGCCGGTCTGCTGGCGCGCGGCAGCTTGTTGCGGCAGCCGCTCACCTCTGCCGAGGCGGCCCTGGCTGCGCTGTTTGGCTTGCGCCCGGCCGCACCCGCTGCGGCCCTGCCCTTCGCCACACTGCGCCTGCGCGGTGAAAACGCGCCAGCCGCCGCGCCGCTGGCGACCCAAGCCGGCTGGCTGTGTGCCGACCCGGTACATCTGCGCCTGCTGCACGATCGCATGGTCCTCGCCGACAGCCACGCCTTTTCCATCGACGACAGCGAAGCGCAGGCGCTGGTCGGTCGGCTGAACAAGCACTTTGCCGCGCACGACGTCGACCCAGGTGCCGAGTTCTTTGCCGCCGCCCGCGATCGCTGGTACGTCCGACTCATCGAGTCTTCCGCCGGCACTGCCAGTGATCAAACCGCCGGCCGGACTGCCGCCCCCGACCTGCCGCCGCTGTCTGAAGTCGCCGGGCGCAGCCTGCGCAAGCACCTGCCAGAAACGGCAGCACTCGCGCCGTGGCGCCGGCTGCTGCTCGAAGCGCAGATGCTGCTCGCCGCCGACCCGGTCAACGCCGCGCGCGCCGGACGTGGCGAACTGCCGCTCAACAGCCTGTGGCTGTGGGGCGCCGGCGATCCCGCGACGCCACCGGCAGCGCCTGTTTTCACCCAGGCGTGGACCGATTCGCCGCTGGCGCGCGGTCTTGCCCGGCACTGCGGTAGCGCGGAGCAAGCCCTGCCGGCGTCGGCCAGCGCCTTGCTTGCCGCCGGCGCGGTCAGCGGCGAGCAGCTCGTCGTCTGCGAGTCGCTGATCGGCCCGGCACTGCTCGACGACGAAGCCGCTTGGTGCGCGGCAGTAAACGATCTGGAAAGCCAGTGGTTCGTGCCGCTCGCGGCGGCGCTGCGCGGCGGTACGCTGTCGTCACTCACCGTCGTAGCACCGACGGCGCTCGGATTGCTGCACTGGCAGATCACGCCGCGCGACCACTGGCAGTTCTGGCGACGGCCGCGAGCGCTCGCCGCCCTCGCCCGCGAACTGGCCGCCAGTGGTGGCGCCAACGAAGCAAGGAATCAGTAATGACCCGTATCGTCACCCGCAGCGTACCGGCGCGCGCGCAATGGCAACTCGAACAGGAAGGCGTGCATCCGCTGCTGGCGCGCCTTTATGCCGCGCGCGGCATCCGCTCGCGTGCCGAACTCGACAACGCACTTTCGGCCTTGCTGCCACCGGCCGAACTGACGCAGGCCGACGCCGCGGCGGTGCTGCTCGCCGACGCCATCGAGGCCGACGCACGCATCCTGATCATCGCCGACTACGACTGCGACGGCGCCACCGCCTGTGCCGTCGGCGTCCGTGCGCTGCGTGCCTTCGGTGGCCGTGTCGATTACCTGGCACCGAACCGCTTCGCCTACGGCTACGGGCTGTCGCCGCAGATCGTCGATCTGGCCGCCACCGCCTGCGACGGCGGCCCGCCCGACCTGATCGTCACCGTCGATAACGGCATCGCCAGCGTCGAGGGCGTCGCGCGCGCGCAGGAACTCGGCATCGCCGTGCTGGTAACCGACCACCACCTGCCGGGTGAGCAACTGCCCGAGGCCGACTGCATCGTCAATCCGAACCAGCCCGGCTGCACTTTTGCCAGCAAGAACCTGGCCGGTGTCGGCGTCATCTTTTACGTGATGCTGGCGCTGCGCGCCGAGTTGCGCAGCCGCGGCGCCTTCGCCGACGGGCGCAAGGAGCCGAATCTGGCGGCGCTGCTCGACCTCGTCGCGCTCGGCACCGTCGCCGATGTGGTGCGCCTCGATCGCAACAACCGCATTCTCGTCAGTCAGGGACTGCAGCGCATCCGCGCAGGCCGCCTGACACCCGGCCTGCGCGCGCTGTTCGTCGCCGCCGGCCGCGAGCCGGCGAAGGCGACGGCTTTCGACCTTGGCTTCCTGATCGGCCCGCGCCTCAACGCCGCCGGCCGGCTGGCCGACATGTCACTCGGCATCGAATGCCTGCTCAGCGAAGACGAATCGCGCGCGCTGACGATCGCGCAGCAACTCGACGCGCTCAACCGCGAGCGCCGCGAAATCGAAGCCGGCATGCAGGAACAGGCGCTGGCGTGGCTGGAGCAGAACCAGACGCTGGCGTCTGCGCCGCTGGCTCCGGGCGAAGCGGACGGCGATGCCGCCGCCGGCATCGCACTGTTCAACGCCGACTGGCATCAGGGCGTCGTCGGCATCCTCGCCGCGCGCATCCGCGAACGCCTGCACCGGCCGGTATTCGCCTTCGCCCGCGGCGACAACGGCGAAATCAAGGGCTCAGGGCGTTCGATTCCCGGCCTGCACCTGCGCGACGCGCTCGATCTGATGAGCAAGCGCGCGCCGGGCCTACTGCTGCGCTTCGGCGGCCACGCCGCAGCCGCCGGCGCGACGCTGCGCGAAGACGATTTCGCGCGCTTTCGCGATCTCTTCGCCGAAGTCGCCGGCGAACTGCTGTCACCCGCCGATCTGACGCAGACGCTGGAGACCGACGGCACGCTGGAAGCCGGCTATTTTTCGCTCGACACGGTGCGCCTGCTCGAAGACGAGGTGTGGGGTCAGGGCTTTCCGGCACCGGTATTTGCCGACGAGTTCGTCGTCGACAGTCGTCGCGTGCTCAAGGAAAAGCATCTCAAGCTGCGCCTGCGCAAGGGCAATCTGCGTTTTGACGCGATCCGCTTCAACGGCACCGACGCACCGGCGGGCGACCGCCTGCGCGCCGCCTTCCGCCTGTCGATCAATGATTTCAACGGCGTACAGAGTACGCAGCTGATGATCGAAGGCTTCGCCGACTGCGAAGGCTGAGCCGGCGCTCAGCGAATCTGGCTGGCGAGATCGCCGGCGAGGAAAGCCAGCGCGTCGGCCGGCGCGAGCGGCGGCGCGATCAGGTATCCCTGAAACTCCTCGCAGCCGTAGGCGGCAAGCATTGCCAGCTGGCGCGCATTTTCGACGCCCTCGGCGACGATGCGCAGATGCAGGCTGCGACCGAGTGAAATGATCGCGCGCGGAATCGCCATCGCCTCGCCGCCATGCTCGCAGCGGCTGACGAAGGAACGGTCGATCTTGACGATGTCGAGCGGCAGCTTCTGCAGGTAGGAGAGCGACGAGTAGCCGGTGCCGAAGTCATCAAGCGCGATGCGTACGCCAAGTACGCGCAGCGACTCGATGCTAGCCGCGGTGCGCGTGAAATCGCCGAGCAGCGCGCTTTCGGTGATCTCGACTTCCAGGCGCGTAGCCGGCAGACCGGTTTCCGCCAGAATCGCGGCAACGCGCGCCGCCAGCGAATCATCGCTGAACAGGCGCGCCGACAGGTTGACGGCAACCGACAGCGGCGCCGCCCCGGGCTGCGCGGATCGCCAGCCGAGGGCTTCGCAACAGGCGGCGCGCAGCACGAAATCGGTCATCGGCTCGATCAGTCCGATTTCTTCGGCCAGCGGAATGAAGCGCTCGGGCGAGATGTCCCCCAACTGCTCGTTGTGCCAGCGCAGCAGCGCCTCGAAGCCGCAGCAATTGCCGAAGGGGTCGACCTTCGGCTGGTAGACGACCGACAACTCGCTGGCGTCGAGCGCGCCACGCAGCGCCGATTCGAGCGCCAGGCGCTGGTGCGCTGCACTGTTCAGTTCGCCGGTAAAGAACTGGAACTGTCCCTTGCCGAGTTCCTTGGCGTGATGCATCGCCGCGTTGGCGTGACGCAGCAAGGTTTCGATATCGTCGCCATCGCCGGGGTAGAGGCTGATGCCAATGCTGCAGTCGATGCGCAACTCGCGTCCGTCGATGAAGAACGGCGCATTGATCGCACGGTGCACGCGTTCGAGCGTGCCGATCGCCTGGTTCAGACTGCCGTGGTCGGCGAGCACGAGAACGAATTCGTCGCCGCCGTAACGCGCCACCGTATCGACACCGCGCAGCGCCTCGCGCAAACGCCGTGCCGATTCGATGATCAGCGTATCGCCGGCGGCGTGGCCGAGGCTGTCGTTGACGTACTTGAAATTATCCAGATCGACGAAAGCGCAGGCAACGCGGCCGTCGCCGCGTTGCGCGGCAACCATCGCCTGGCGCAGGCGGTCTTCGAGCAAGGTCCGGTTCGGCAGGCCGGTAAGCGGATCATGCGTTGCCTGGTGCTCGAGGCGCGCCTGATACTGGCGGCGCTCGGTGACATCCTCGACCGTACCCTCGTAGTAAAGCAGTTCGCCAGACGAGCCATGCACCGCATGCGCATTCTCGGCGATCCAGATGCGCACGCCGTCGGCGCGATAGACCTCGGAGACGAAGTCGACGACCCGCCCGTGCTCGCGGATCTGCCGCATGAACTCGTCACGCCGACCGGTTTCGACGTAGAGCCGTGCAGCAATGTCGCACAGGCTGCCGACCAGTGCTTCCGGCGTCGGGTACGCGTACAAGCGCGCCAAGGCCCGGTTGGCGGCGAGATAACGACCATCGGCCGTCGTCCGGAACATGCCGACGACCAAATTCTCGAACATGCTGCGGTAGCGCAACTCGGCTTCGAGCCGATCACGCTCGCTCGCCACCTGCGTGCTGTCGTCCTCGACCAGCGCCTCGACCAGCCACTCGCCGTGTTCGCCGCGGACGACGACGCCGCTCTCGCGCACGTTCAGCGCAGTGCCGTCGCGGCGCAGCAACCGGTAGCGCACCCGGTAGCGGCCGCCTTCGCCGGTGGCGGCAATCGCCCCCGTCAGCCGCGCGCGGTCATCAGGGTGCACCAGTTGATGACGGCTGACGCCAGACTGCGGCGCACCACCGCCTGCGATATCGCCAATTTCTTTGCCCAGCAGATCAGTGCGCGAATAAGCGCTCAGCTCGCAACAGCCCTCGCTGACAAAAAGAAAAACGCCGTCGTCGCGCGTACAGCGCAGAAGCATGCCGTCGATCGCCGCCAATGGCAGCGGACACGCTTCACGCCCCTTACGAACTCGGGATACCGCCGCGCGGGTCGGTTTAAGGCAGGCAGACATTCAAATCAACGATATGTTTTCAAGGGGTTTATTCGGGGCAATGCAACAAAGTTCGCAGCCCTCAGGCTGCGCAGGCGAAGCGGCCACCGGCAATCCCGCGGACGTACTTGCCGCGGCGCCCGGACCTGCCGGAGAAGAAGACGCCTATAACTTTAGTATTATCCACGAACCATCAAGACTCCGCTTGCCAAAGGCAGCACGGAGAAACTGCTTGCGCGGCAGCGGCGACGATCAAGCGCGCAAGGAGCGGCTCGGGGTGGCGTGGCGACGTATCGCCTGCCGGATGCTTCGCAACGAAGGGAAAAGCACTGCGGAGTCGCCGAAGCCTTTGCCGAAACCGGATCAATCGGCGGCCAGCCAGACCAGCGAGGCCATCCGTCCGCATACGCCATCGCGCCGGTAGGAGTAGAAGCGCTGCGCATCGCGCAGCGTGCACTGCTCGCCGCCACTGATCGACAAAACGCCCAGTGCGGCCAGCCGCTGCCTTGCCAGCGCAGCAAGGTCGGCCAGCCATTTGCCCGGCACCAGCGGCACGAAGGCCGCGCTGGCTGCAGGATCGACCGCCAGGAATGCCGCACGCACCTCGTCGCCGACTTCGAACGACGCGGCGCCGATCGCCGGACCGAGATAGGCGTGCAAACCGTCCGGCGCGCAGCCCATCGCCGCCACCGTGCGCTCGATCACGCTGGCACACAGTCCGCGCCAGCCGGCATGCACGGCGGCGACGACACTGCCGGCGTCGTCGCAGAGCAAGAGCGGCAGACAGTCGGCGGTGAGCACCGCGCAGACAACGCCCGGCACACGCGTGAACGCCGCATCGGCGCGCGGCGGCACGGCGCCGGGCACAGGCGCCGCAGACCACTCGACGACCTCGACGCCATGCACCTGCTCGAGCCAGCAAGGCGCCGACGGCAGCAGCGCGGCGAGTCGCTCCCGATTGGCGGCGACGGCCGCAGGATCGTCACCGACGTGGCTGGCGAGGTTGAAACCGGCCCATGGCCCGCAACTGAAACCGCCGCTACGCGTCGTCAGCAGACTGCGCACGCGCGCCGGCGCCGGCCAGTCAGCAGCGAAACAGGAGTCTGCCGGGGAGGAATCAGGCAGTGCTTCGGGCATCGCTGCCATCAGCGCCGGCCATGCGCGGATTTGCGCGCCCCACCCGGCGGATTCGGCTGATCGTCCGGAGCATCGTCAATGGGGTTCGGCGCGTCCGCAGCGTCGCCGTCAGGATCATCGCCGACCATCTCCTCATCGAGATACTCGTCGTCGAGTTCGTCGTCGCCATCTTCGCCGGCATAAGCGGCGGCGTCCGGATCGTCGTCAGCGTCGGCAAAATCGCCGTCACCGCGCACGTAGAAGACCTGCGGGCCGTCGGCCTCGTCCCAGTCGTCGAAGTCGTCTTCCTCACCACTGGCCAGCGCCAGCGCTTCGGCAGCGGCAGCGGCTTCCTCGCGCACGCCCTCGAGCAGTTCGGCAAAGTCGTCGGGCAAGGGCGCCGTCCATTGCAGCGAACGCCCGTTTTCCGGATGCACCAGACCAAGGCGGAAGGCGTGCAGCGCCTGCCGGTGAAAGAGCGCGCCGACCGGGATGCGGCTGGCACCGCCGCCATAGACCGCGTCACCGACCAGCGGGTGGCCGATCGACGTCATGTGTACGCGGATCTGGTGCGTGCGCCCGGTTTCCAGCGCGCAATCGACCAGCGTGCAGCCGATGAAGCGTTCGAGCACGTGGTAGTGCGTGCGCGCCGGCTTGCCGTTGCTGACCACCGCCATGCGCGTGCGCAGCGTCGGATGGCGGCCGATCGGCGCGTCGACGGTGCCATCGCGCGTCAGTTCGCCACGCAGCAGCGCGCGATAGCGGCGCTTGACCGTACGCGCCTGCAACTGCCGTACGAGATCGGTCTGCGCCGCCAAGGTCTTGGCGACGACAAGCAGGCCGCTGGTGTCCTTGTCGAGACGATGCACGATGCCGGCGCGCGGAATTCCGGCCAGCGCCGGCGCGTGATGCAGCAGCGCGTTGAGCAGCGTTCCGTGCCAGTTGCCGTTGCCGGGATGAACGACCAGACCGGCCGGCTTGTTGATCACCAGCAGCGTCTCGTCTTCATAGACGATGTCGAGCGGAATGTCCTCGGGCGTCGATGACTCGGCATGTTCGTCAGCCGCCGCGTCGATTTCGAGCGATTCGCCGCCCCACAGCTTGCGCTTCGTTTCGGTCAGAGGCTCGCCGGCGAGACGCACGCGCCCCTCGCGAATCCAGGTCTGCAAGCGGTTGCGCGAGTGCTGCGGCAACAGGCGGGCGAGAATCCGGTCGAGCCGCTCGCCGCCGCAATCGGCCGGAACGCTCAGGGCGATCAGGGGATTTGCTGCGCTATAATCGGTCCGCTCCGCTGCCGGCTTGATCGGCATGGGCGACTCTTTCGCCGAATTTGTCGGCGTCCTTTTTTTGTGCGGAATGCTCATCATGCGTAGTTTAGCGGTTATCGCAGCGCTTTTCCTCGCCACCACCCTCGCCGGCTGCGGGCTGCTGCCCGAGCAGAAGGACGAAACCAGCGGCTGGTCGGCCAACAAGCTCTACGCCGAAGCCAAGGACGCGCTCAACGAAGGCGCTTACGACAAGTCGATCAAGTACTTCGAAAAGCTTGAATCGCGCTACCCCTACGGCCGTTTCGCGCAGCAGGCGCAGATGGAAGTCGCCTACGCCTACTGGAAAGCGATGGAGCCGGCATCGGCCATCGCCGCCTGCGACCGCTTCATCAAGCTGCACCCGAATCATCCCAACGTCGATTACGTTTATTACCTGAAGGGCCTCGTCACTTTCAACGAGGACCTCGGCATCCTCGGCTCGATCAGCAATCAGGACCTGACCGAACGCGATCCGAAAGGACTTAATGAGTCCTTCGATGCGTTCCGCGAACTCGCCACCCGTTTCCCGGAAAGCAAGTACACGGCCGACGCGGTGGCGCGCATGAAGTACCTGGTCAACGCGATGGCTTCGCACGAAGTACACGTGGCGCGTTACTACATGAAGCGCGGCGCCTATCTGGCGGCAGTGAACCGCTCGCAGTTCGCGGTGAAGAACTATCCCGACGCACCGGCGATCGAGGAAGCGCTGTTCATCATGGTCAAGGGCTACGACCTGCTCGGCATCAACGACCTGCGCGACGACGCCGAACGCGTTATGCGTAAGAACTTCCCGAAGAGCGCCTACTACGAGCGCGGCCTCGACCGTCCCGAACCCTGGTGGAAGCTCTGGTAAGCCTTTCCGCTCGCTGAGCGAGCGGAAACGGCGCCCGCAGCGGCAGCGTCGTCCGACGCTGCCGCAGCACTCCCTCTCGCTCGTCTGCACGCGCCTCTCTGCTGGCGTCGGCTGACATCGCGCCCTGCGCGGCCGGCCTGCCCGATGCGCTCGCCCATGAAGTAGAATCGATCAGCAAGCTGCGTTTGCACTTGCTGCATGCGCCAGCGGCGACACAAGCCGCTTTCAATCGATAAAACATGGGGAGAACAGTAAATGTCGGTGAAGGAACTGTATCTGCAGAAACGTACAACGGCGGACGAAGCCATTCGCCATGTGCGCAACGGCGATTTCATCGTCGTACCGACCGGAGTTGCCGAAGCGCCCAGCTTGTTGCACGCCCTCTCGGCGCAACGCCGGGACTTCCGCGACGTAAAAGTCGGACAGATCCTGCCGATCGGCAAATACGCGTATTTCGACCCGGAAACCGCCGACTGCGTGCGCCACGTTGCCTATTTCTACAGCGGTGTCAGCCGCGCCGGCGGCAATGCCGGCTGGGTCGATTTCATCCCCAGCTATTTCTCCGAGATGCCCGAGCTGATGCGGCGCGGCATGCTGGCAACCGACGTCGTCTTCTCGATGGCCTCGCCGATGGACGCGCACGGCTACTTCTCGCTCAGCCTTGGCGCCGATTACACGATGGCCGCCGTACAACGCGCGCGCGCCGTCGTCCTCGAAGTCAATCCGAACGTTCCGTTTGCCAACGGCAACTGTCACATCCACATTTCGCAGGTTGCCGCGCTGGTCGAAAGCGAAACGCCGATTCCCGAAGTCGGCCTGCCGAAAATCGGCCCGGTACAGGAAGCAATCGCGCGCTACGTCGCCGACATGATCGACGACGGCTCAACCTTGCAGATCGGCTACGGCGGCATTCCCGACGCAGTGGTGATGCAGCTGACGCACAAGCACGACCTCGGCATCCACACCGAAATGATCGGCGACGGCATCATGACGCTGCTTGAAAGCGGCGCCGTCACCAACCGGCGCAAGAACTACCTGCCGGGCAAGATGGTGGCGACCTTCGCGCTTGGTTCGAAGAAGCTGTACGACTTCATGCACCGCAACCCGATGCTCGAAATGCACCCGGTCGATTTCACCAACGATCCTTACCTGATCTCGCAGAACGACAATCTGGTCAGCATCAACGGCACATTGCAGATCGACCTGCTCGGCCAGTGCGGCTCGGAATCGATCGGCTGGCAGTCGTACTCGGGCACCGGCGGTCAGGCCGACTTCGTACGGGCGGCCAACCGCTCGAAAGGCGGCAAGTCGTTCATCGTGCTGCCCTCGACCGCCAAGTCGGATTCGCTGACGCGCATCGTGCCGACGCTGACACCGGGAACGCACGTCTCGACCAGCAAGAACGACGTCAATTACGTCGTCACCGAATACGGTGTCGCCCAGTTGCGCGGCAAGTCAGCCAAGCAGCGCGCGCAGGAACTGATCGCCGTCGCCCACCCGAGCTTCCGCGAGGAACTGTCAGCCACGGCGCGCAAGATGAACCTGCTCTGAGCTTCGCCTTCAGCCGGACCACTGGCGCCGCCGTGCCCCTGTTTTCAGGTGGCCGCCGGCGCCGGTTGCGTTTACGCGACGTCGCTTTGAACGCGAGGGATAAAGTCCCTCGGAGCCTGATATTGCCTCGATGTTGGGTGGCTGTTCATCGGCCTTTGCGGACGTTGGCACACCTACCGAGCTAGGTCTGCATTGCGGCCGGTTGCTGACTGCGTCAGCCAACGATGATTGAGTGTCTGCTTCCGGCCCCGGCGACCGCGTGCTCCCGACGTCCCCCCGTTTTCAGTAGCAGCGAGCTTTAGAGTCCGAGGCTAATGTAGCCGATTTCCGGATGAGTGATTCGGCATAGGCGGCAGGCG
>NZ_JACIGE010000023.1 GCF_014197755.1 Rhodocyclus tenuis
CTCGCACTAGATGTAAAACTGTGATTTTGGGGAGACCCAGAATTGCGACGTCAAGCGAGAGTTTTATCAGGAATTAAACTGAAGAGTTTGATCCTGGCTCAGATTGAACGCTGGCGGCATGCCTTACACATGCAAGTCGAACGGTAACGCGGGGAAACCTGGCGACGAGTGGCGAACGGGTGAGTAATGCATCGGAACGTGCCCTGAAGTGGGGGATAACGTAGCGAAAGTTACGCTAATACCGCATATTCTGTGAGCAGGAAAGCAGGGGATCTTAGGACCTTGCGCTTTGGGAGCGGCCGATGTCGGATTAGCTAGTTGGTGAGGTAAAAGCTCACCAAGGCGACGATCCGTAGCGGGTCTGAGAGGATGATCCGCCACACTGGGACTGAGACACGGCCCAGACTCCTACGGGAGGCAGCAGTGGGGAATTTTGGACAATGGGGGAAACCCTGATCCAGCCATGCCGCGTGAGTGAAGAAGGCCTTCGGGTTGTAAAGCTCTTTCGGCGGGGAAGAAATGGCACTGGCTAATACCTGGTGTCGATGACGGTACCCGAAGAAGAAGCACCGGCTAACTACGTGCCAGCAGCCGCGGTAATACGTAGGGTGCGAGCGTTAATCGGAATTACTGGGCGTAAAGCGTGCGCAGGCGGTTGTGTAAGACAGACGTGAAATCCCCGGGCTCAACCTGGGAACTGCGTTTGTGACTGCACAGCTAGAGTTTGGCAGAGGGGGGTGGAATTCCACGTGTAGCAGTGAAATGCGTAGAGATGTGGAGGAACACCGATGGCGAAGGCAGCCCCCTGGGCCAATACTGACGCTCATGCACGAAAGCGTGGGGAGCAAACAGGATTAGATACCCTGGTAGTCCACGCCCTAAACGATGTCAACTAGGTGTTGGTGGGGTTAAACCCATTAGTGCCGTAGCTAACGCGTGAAGTTGACCGCCTGGGGAGTACGGCCGCAAGGTTAAAACTCAAAGGAATTGACGGGGACCCGCACAAGCGGTGGATGATGTGGATTAATTCGATGCAACGCGAAAAACCTTACCTACCCTTGACATGTCAGGAATCCTTGAGAGATTAGGGAGTGCCCGAAAGGGAACCTGAACACAGGTGCTGCATGGCTGTCGTCAGCTCGTGTCGTGAGATGTTGGGTTAAGTCCCGCAACGAGCGCAACCCTTGTCATTAATTGCCATCATTCAGTTGGGCACTTTAATGAGACTGCCGGTGACAAACCGGAGGAAGGTGGGGATGACGTCAAGTCCTCATGGCCCTTATGGGTAGGGCTTCACACGTCATACAATGGTCGGTCCAGAGGGTTGCCAACCCGCGAGGGGGAGCCAATCCCGCAAAGCCGATCGTAGTCCGGATTGCAGTCTGCAACTCGACTGCATGAAGTCGGAATCGCTAGTAATCGCGGATCAGCATGTCGCGGTGAATACGTTCCCGGGTCTTGTACACACCGCCCGTCACACCATGGGAGCGGGTTCTGCCAGAAGTAGTTAGCCTAACCGCAAGGAGGGCGATTACCACGGCAGGGTTCGTGACTGGGGTGAAGTCGTAACAAGGTAGCCGTAGGGGAACCTGCGGCTGGATCACCTCCTTTCTAGAGCAGAACCGAAACAAGTATCCACAACCTATCAGTTGTCTCAAGCCGCGCAGACGGAGGGTCTGTAGCTCAGTCGGTTAGAGCACCGTCTTGATAAGGCGGGGGTCGTTGGTTCGATTCCAACCAGACCCACCAACGTTTGAACGAAGGTAGTTCAAGCGGGACTTATCAATGGGGGATTAGCTCAGCTGGGAGAGCACCTGCTTTGCAAGCAGGGGGTCGTCGGTTCGATCCCGTCATCCTCCACCAAGAACTTGGTTCTTGCCTCTGCGCCGTTGTTCCAGTGCCGAGAACACAGCACATGACGAGACGTCGTGTGTTCTGTTCTGACCATTGGTCAGCGCTCTTTAACAAGATGGAAGAAGGTTGTATCGCTGGTTGCCGACAAGCAAATAGCCAGCGATACGGTTGTGATTGCATCGATCTCCCGTTACAGCGACGGGGGGTCGCACAAATGAGTTGCCTGTAGCCAGGTGATCTCGAAAGAGAGCACAAGGTTATAGGATCAAGCGAATAAGTGCATGTGGTGGATGCCTTGGCGATTACAGGCGAAGAAGGACGTGCAAGCCTGCGAAAAGCTCTGGGGAGCTGGCAATGAAGCTTTGATCCAGAGATGTCCGAATGGGGAAACCCACTCCGCAAGGAGTATCCCATCCTGAATAAAATAGGGATGAGGAAGCGAACCCGGCGAACTGAAACATCTAAGTAGCCGGAGGAAAAGAAATCAACCGAGATTCCCAAAGTAGTGGCGAGCGAAATGGGACCAGCCTGCAAGTGATAGTTGGATTGTTAGCGGAAGCCTCTGGAAAGTGGCGCCATAGTGGGTGAAAGCCCCGTACGCGAAAACAGTCTGATGGTACTAAGCTTGCGACAAGTAGGGCGGGGCACGTGAAACCCTGTCTGAACATGGGGGGACCATCCTCCAAGGCTAAATACTCGTAATCGACCGATAGTGAACCAGTACCGTGAGGGAAAGGCGAAAAGAACCCCGGGAGGGGAGTGAAATAGATCCTGAAACCGCATGCATACAAACAGTGGGAGCCCCTTCGTGGGGTGACTGCGTACCTTTTGTATAATGGGTCAGCGACTTACGTTTTGTTGCGAGCTTAACCGAATAGGGGAGGCGTAGGGAAACCGAGTCTGATAAGGGCGATAAGTAGCAAGGCGTAGACCCGAAACCAAGTGATCTATCCATGGCCAGGATGAAGGTGCCGTAACAGGTACTGGAGGTCCGAACCCACTAATGTTGAAAAATTAGGGGATGAGCTGTGGATAGGGGTGAAAGGCTAAACAAACTTGGAAATAGCTGGTTCTCTCCGAAAACTATTTAGGTAGTGCCTCAAGTATCACCGACGGGGGTAAAGCACTGTTATGGCTAGGGGGTCATCGCGACTTACCAAACCATTGCAAACTCTGAATACCGTTGAGTGCGAGCTTGGGAGACAGACATCGGGTGCTAACGTCCGGTGTCAAGAGGGAAACAACCCAGACCGCCGATTAAGGTCCCAAAGACATAGTTAAGTGGGAAACGAGGTGGGAAGGCTCAGACAGCCAGGAGGTTGGCTTAGAAGCAGCCATCCTTTAAAGAAAGCGTAATAGCTCACTGGTCGAGTCGTCCTGCGCGGAAGATGTAACGGGGCTCAAACTATGCACCGAAATCGCGGATATGCAATTTATTGCATATGGTAGGAGAGCGTTCCGTAGGCCGTTGAAGGTGGCTTGTAAAGGCTGCTGGAGGTATCGGAAGTGCGAATGCTGACATGAGTAGCGATAAAGGGAGTGAAAAGCTCCCTCGCCGAAAGCCCAAGGTTTCCTGCGCAACGTTCATCGGCGCAGGGTGAGTCGGCCCCTAAGGCGAGGCTGAAAAGCGTAGTCGATGGGAAACAGGTTAATATTCCTGTACCTCTTTGTAATGCGATGGGGGGACGGAGAAGGTTAGGTCAGCCGGGTGTTGGACGTCCCGGTTCAAGCGTGTAGGCGTGCTCTCTTGGCAAATCCGGAGAGCTTAGCTGAGGCGTGATAACGAGGTCTCATTGAGACCGAAGTGATTGATACCATGCTTCCAAGAAAAGCCTCTAAGCTTCAGTTACAAAGAGACCGTACCGCAAACCGACACAGGTGGGCAGGATGAAAATTCTAAGGCGCTTGAGAGAACTCAGGAGAAGGAACTCGGCAAATTAGCACCGTAACTTCGGGATAAGGTGCGCCCCAGTAGGTTGTAGAGCCTCGCGCTCGAAGGCCGAAGGGGTTGCAGTGAAATGGTGGCTGCGACTGTTTAATAAAAACACAGCACTCTGCAAACACGAAAGTGGACGTATAGGGTGTGACGCCTGCCCGGTGCCGGAAGGTTAAGTGATGGGGTGCAAGCTCTTGATCGAAGCCCCGGTAAACGGCGGCCGTAACTATAACGGTCCTAAGGTAGCGAAATTCCTTGTCGGGTAAGTTCCGACCTGCACGAATGGCGTAACGATGGCCACACTGTCTCCTCCTGAGACTCAGCGAAGTTGAAATGTTTGTGAAGATGCAATCTCCCCGCGGCAAGACGGAAAGACCCCATGAACCTTTACTGTAGCTTTGCATTGGACTTTGAACCGATCTGTGTAGGATAGGTGGGAGGCTGTGAAGCCGGAACGCTAGTTTCGGTGGAGCCAACCTTGAAATACCACCCTGGTTTGTTTGAGGTTCTAACCATGGCCCGTGAATCCGGGTCTGGGACCGTGCATGGCAGGCAGTTTGACTGGGGCGGTCTCCTCCCAAAAGGTAACGGAGGAGTACGAAGGTACGCTAGGTACGGTCGGACATCGTGCTAATAGTGCAATGGCATAAGCGTGCTTGACTGCGAGACCCACAAGTCGAGCAGGTACGAAAGTAGGTCATAGTGATCCGGTGGTTCTGTATGGAAGGGCCATCGCTCAACGGATAAAAGGTACTCTGGGGATAACAGGCTGATACCGCCCAAGAGTTCATATCGACGGCGGTGTTTGGCACCTCGATGTCGGCTCATCACATCCTGGGGCTGTAGCCGGTCCCAAGGGTATGGCTGTTCGCCATTTAAAGTGGTACGCGAGCTGGGTTTAAAACGTCGTGAGACAGTTTGGTCCCTATCTGCCGTGGGCGCTGGAAGTTTGAAGGGACCTGCTCCTAGTACGAGAGGACCGGAGTGGACGAACCTCTGGTGTACCGGTTATGACGCCAGTCGTATCGCCGGGTAGCTAAGTTCGGAAGAGATAAACGCTGAAAGCATCTAAGCGTGAAACTCGCCTTAAGATAAGACTTCCCCGGGGCCTTGAGCCCCCTGAAGGGTCGTGGAAGACCACCACGTTGATAGGCTGGGTGTGGAAGCGCAGCAATGCGTTAAGCTAACCAGTACTAATTGCCCGTGCGGCTTGATCCTATAACCTTGTGCAACTCATGCACGCAATCACAACAACCACCTTCTTCTATCCCAGTACGTCGTCTAAAACGACGTGCCACCAGTTTCGCTTGGCGGCCATAGCTCTTCGGACCCACCCCTTCCCATCCCGAACAGGACCGTGAAACGAAGATACGCCGATGATAGTGCACTTAAACGTGTGCGAAAGTAGGTCACCGCCAGGCTCCCCCATACCAACCCAACGCCCTCCCCGCTATCCAGCGGCGAGGGCGTCGGCCGTCTACTGACATCCCCTCCCC
>NZ_JACIGE010000024.1 GCF_014197755.1 Rhodocyclus tenuis
CGACGTCCCCCCGTTTTCAGTAGCAGCGAGCTTTAGAGTCCGAGGCTAATGTAGCCGATTTCCGGATGAGTGATTCGGCATAGGCGGCAGGCGTCAAGCCGCCCAGAGATTTCTTCGGTCGTTCCTCGTTGTATTCGCGGCGCCAGCGTTCGATGACGACCTGGGCATGGCGCAGGCTGGTGAACCAATGCTCGTTGAGACACTCGTCGCGGAAGCGTCCGTTGAACGACTCGATGTAAGCGTTCTGGTTTGGTTTGCCGGGCTCGATCAGGAACAACTGCACTCCTCGCGCGTGCGCCCAGTTCAACATCGCCCGGCTGCAGAACTCCTTGCCGTTGTCGGTTCGGATGGCTTTGGGCAAGCCACGCGTTCCGGCCAGTTGATCAAGAACTCGCGTCAGGTACATACCGCCCATCGCCCGCTCAGGAACGATGGCGACCGCTTCGTGGGTGGCGTCATCGACGATGGTCAGATTCTTGATGACGCGACCTTCTGCTGTTCGGTCGAAGACGAAATCCATCGACCACACCTGGTTGGCAGCCAGTGGGCGTGCCAGCGGGTGGCGGTCGGCGACTGGAATCTTCTTCCGCTTGCGCCGCCGCACTTGCAGACCGGCCTCGGCATAGAGCCGATCGACCCGCTTGTGATTGACGACCTCTCCGGCCTGAAGCAACTTCAGGTAGATCATCCCGGCGCCGTAGCGCCGGTGGCGATGGGCCAGGGCGATGATCTTCGCCTGCAAAGCGGCATTGCGGTCCGTCACCGGCCGGTAACGGAATGCGCTCGGGCTCATGCCAACAAAGCGAAGTGACCTCCGCTCGCTCAGCCCTTGATTGATCAGATGGCGCACCAGATCACGTCGTGACGGTGCGCTCACCACTTTTTTCTCAGGGCTTCCTTGGCGATCTCGTTTTCCAGCATCGTTTCGGCCAGCAGCTTCTTCAAGCGCGTGTTTTCCGCTTCGAGCTCCTTGAGCCGCTTGGCGTCCGACACAGTCATCCCGCCAAACTTGCTTCGCCACAGGTAGTAGCTTGCCTCCGAGAAGGCGTGCTTGCGGCACAGCTCCGCGACCGGCATCCCGGCCTCCGCTTCCCGCAGGAAGCCAATGATCTGTTCTTCGGTAAAGCGCTTCTTCATGTCCAATCTCCTTGTCGTCGTGGATTGGACTCTAAAGTCACGCGCTACTCAATTCGGGGGGGACGTCG
>NZ_JACIGE010000025.1 GCF_014197755.1 Rhodocyclus tenuis
TGACCTGCCTGAATTCTCCGGACCACTTATTCCTGGAGAACGGCCTCCGGTTGGGTGGTTGATAAACAGGCATTCTTGAACGCCGCTGGCGTCTGGTTACCCAGGCTCGAATGCGGGCGAACCTCATTGTAGTGCTGACGCCATTGCTCGATGACGACCTTGGCCTCAAGCCGATGGCGGAACCACTCCATCGACAGGCACTCATCCCGAAACTTGCCGTTGAAGCTCTCGGTCGTCCCGTTTTGCCAAGGCTTGCCGGGATCGATCAGCGCCATGTCGAGATTCTGGCTGGCCGCCCAACGCAGTAGCGCGCAGGACACGAACTCAGGCCCGTTGTCCGACCGCAAGACCTGTGGGGCGCCGTGAATGCTGATCAATCGGGAAAGCACCTCCACAACCCGCGCCGAACGGATCGAGCCGGCCACATCAATCGCCAGGCACTCGCGGGTGTATTCATCGATGACGGTCAGGCATTTCAGTGGCTGCCCGTTGGCACAACTGTCGAAGACGAAGTCGTAGGCCCACACTTGCCCGGCGGCGAGCGGTGCTCGCGGCCGGGGACGGGCTGCGGCAATCCGTCGGCGGGGACGTTTGCGCGGCACCTGAAGTCCCGCCTGACGCCACAAGCGCCAAGTACGGTCGACACTCATCGGGTGCCCTTGCCTTTCCAGGAACACCCGAATTCGCCGGTAACCATAGCGCGGGTATTGCGCCGACAGCATCGCCATTGCTGCCAGCGCCGGTGCGTCCTTCTTCCGCAGCCGCGATTCGTAGTGCAACGCGGAGCGCGCAAGCCTCAGCAGCGCACACGCGCGTCGTTCCGACAGGCCACGCCGCTTGGCGTACTCGACCTGCCGACGTCGGGCGGGTGCGCTCACCATTTTTTTGCGGCGATCTCCTTCATCACCTCGATCTCAAGATCCCGCTCGGCCAGCAGTTTCTTCAACCGGGCGTTCTCCTGCGCCATCTGGCGCAGCTTCTTCACCTCGTCGGCATCCAGAACGCCGTAATGCTTGCGCCAGCTGTAGATCGTCTGCTCGCTGAGGCCGTGCTTCTTCGCCACCTCCGTGACCGGCGCTTTGTCCGCTTCGCGCAGGATCGTCACCATCTGCGCTTCGCTGAATCGACTCTTCCTCATGACTTCCTCTCTTCAAGGAAGCCATCCTCTCAAGTTTCGGATGGTCCGAAAATCCCCGGGCAGGTCA